>NZ_BAAJMB010000003.1:0-486757 GCF_057553355.1 Colwellia sp. SU-HH01172
TTTGAAATTAGTTACTAGATACTAGTTCATTGGAGTAAAAAACGCACAATAAGATGAGAAAATAATCTTAATTTATAAATGGACTAGCTTCGGTAAGTTTATTTATTCTAATCACACCTGCAAGTTGCTCTGAGGCATGTTCATCCGTGTAACGACTATCAACTAATATTTTACATTCTATACCGGCATTACTCGCTGCCTGCATATCAGAAATTTTATCACCAATAAAAATGCTTTCTTTAATATCAATAGTAAACTCTTGCTGTGCTTGCAAGATCATCCCAGGCGCTGGCTTTCTGCATTGGCACGGCATGACAAATTCATTAACACCTTTAGATGGGTGATGCGGACAATAATACACTTTAGTAACTGCTACGCCATGCCCAGCAAAAGCAGCAACCATCCACTGTGTTAGCTTTTCAAACATCGCAATATCATAAAAGCCTCGAGCAATACCCGCTTGGTTGGTAATAACAAAAATTTGATAACCTTTCTTGACTGCAGATTGACACAGTTCAAAAATACCATCAACAAATTCAAAGTCTTCTACTTTGTGGACATAACCGTGGTCGACATTAATAATGCCGTCTCTATCTAAAAAAAGTGCTTTGCTCATTTTAATTCAACTCAAAATTAACACGTAAAATAAATAAAAGACGAGAATAACTCGCCTTTTGTTTTGATTAACATGCTGTATCGAATGTAATACTCGAAACTACATGCAAAGGCCACCATCAATTTCAACAACACGGCCGGTGAAAAATTCGTTTTCAAAAATATAGTTAACCGTATGAGCAATTTCATCTGCTTCACCTAAACGCCCTACAGGTTTCATTTTCTCTAAGCGTTCACGCATTTCAGGTTTCATGGCGTCAGTCATGGCAGTGCGAATAACACCAGGGGCAATTGCGCCAACACGAATACCATGGCGTCCAAGCTCTCTAGCCCAAGTTACTGTCATTGCCACTACACCCGCTTTTGAAGCAGCGTAATTAGTTTGCCCCATATTACCGCCACGAGCAATTGATGACATGTTAATGATAACGCCTTTACGATTACCTTCGATCATATGAACCGCTGCTTCACGACCACATAAGAAAACACCCGTTAGATTTACATCAATAACCGATTGAAATTGATCTAACGACATTTTTTTACTAACAACGCCATCTTTGGCTTTAACGAACATACCGTCACGTAAGATACCGGCATTATTGATTAAACCATCGATGCCTGAGAAGTCTTGATTAATTTTTGCAAATGTTGTTACTACTTCGCTTTCATTGGTGACATTAGCTAGATAATACTTTGCTTGTGAGCCAGCTTCTTCAACCATAGCTACCGTTGCTTGCAGCTGCTCTTCGTTTAAATCTATCAAGGCTAATTTTGCGCCTGTTTTAGCTAGGCTTAATGCCATTGCGCGACCTAAACCTTGACCACCACCGGTGACAACAATAGTTTTATTGTTTAAATTCATTTCTAATCCTCTATATTCAATTTTATTTATATGTCGAACCCGCCTTAGCTAAACTTATATAAGAAGTTATTTACTATTATGTTGAGTAAGGCCAATTCAAACTAATTTATTTTGCTCGCTTGTTTATTCTCGAGCTATCGGGATAAAAAACCAATCGAGTAATTCTATTGGAATTTCTTTAATATCATCATATGCCCATTGCGGCCTTTTATCTTTATCCACCAATAATGCCCGCACGCCCTCACTAAATTCTTGATACTGACAACAGCGAAGGCTTAGATTTAACTCTGAAGAAAAACACTCTGCTAAGGTGAAGTGCTTACTCATCATTAATTGGCGGTAGATTATCATAGCTGAAAGTGGGCTGCCTTTTTTTAATTTCGCTTGTGCTCGTTGCAACCAATCATTATCCGTATTTAAAGCTAAAATGGCGTTATATACCTTAAGGCCACTATCAAATTTAGTGAGTTGTTCAATGGTATTTTGATGTTGTTTAATATTAGAAGGGATTGTTTTAAATGCTTCCAAGCTTTGCTTAGTAAAATGCTCAAGTGTTTGGTCAAGTAAAGTAAAGTTTTCATGCTCGCTCTGCCAAACTACTTCGCTTAAGCTTTGTAAGAAAGCCTCTTTCAAGCTGCTATTAATGGCAATATTTGCTAAACCAAGATCAAGCGCATCTACAGCGTTAAAAATTGCACCAGTCACTCCTAAAAATAAGCCAACATTATTAGGTAATTTATTGAGAAACCAACTTGCCCCTACATCAGGATATAAACCGATAGTAATTTCAGGCATTGCCAATAAAGATTTCTCGGTCACCACTCTATGGCTAGCGCCAGCGAATAAACCTATGCCTCCACCCATAATATAGCCATCACCCCAAACTAGAATGGGTTTGGTAAATTCATGAATAAGTTGATCAAGTTGATACTCTTTTGAAAAGAACTCTTGGGCAAGACTTTCAACAATAACTTGGTCACTAATAGCGGTTTCATTCGCGTCTCTTTCAGACTTTAGTGCGTGATACAAACTTACGACATCGCCACCGGCGCAAAACGCTTTGCCACCCGCACCTTGTAAAATCACCATCGCGATTTCTTCATCACTTTGCCAAGCGAGTAGTTGCTTGAGCAATAATTCAATCATAATCAAACTAAGCGCATTGAGTGATTGTGGTGAATTTAACTCAGCAATGGCTATTTTTTTATTATTACCAGCAGCGAGTTCACTAAAATTTACAAGTGACATAATTACTCTATATTCAATTGTTACTTATCTAGACTTGCATCAATTTCAACAACGGTTCTACCAGTAACTGTGCCATCAACATAAGCATCGAAAGCATTAGGTAAATCGGCGAACTTAATTGTTGTTGGTGAAATCAATGCCAACTTGCTAGGTTTAAGATCAGTGGCTAAGCGCTTCCAACCTTGCTCTCGCACGGATAATGGCATTTCAACTGAGTTAATACCCAATAAGCTAACACCACGTAAAATAAACGGCATCACGGTAGATTCCAATTTAAAGCCACCAGCTAAGCCAATCGAAGCAATATTGCCCCAAACATTAGTGGTACGAGTTAACCATGCCAGTGTATCGCCACCAACATTATCAATTGCACCACCCCACTGCGCATTTTCAAGTGGTTTTGAGCCCATATCGATATCATGACGATTGAGTAACTGGCTAGCGCCAAGCTCTTTCAAATAGGCTTCTTGCTCTGTTTTTCCAGTAAAGGCAATAACGTCATAGCCGATATTAGATAACATGTTGATGGCAAAGCTACCGACACCACCTGTAGCGCCAGTCACCACTATAGGTCCTCGCTCAGGAATTTGGCCATTATCTTCCATACGTTGGATGGCAATAGCCGCGGTATAACCTGCAGTGCCTAACGCCATAACATCACGTAAACTCATGCCATCAGGTAAATTCACCACAGAATTAGCTTTAACGCGGGCATATTCTGTATAACCGCCATCATATAGCTCTGATAATTGCGCACCACAAACTAAAACTTTATCACCTGATTGAAAGCGAGAATCCTCTGAACTTACCACTACGCCAGATAAATCAATACCACCAACCAAAGGATAAGTTCTCAGTATTCGACCTTTACCTGTCGCAGCAAGGGCATCTTTATAGTTAATATCTGAATAAGCCACTTTAATAACGACTTCACCTGCCGTTAAATCATCTAGGCCTATTTGTTCAAAGCCACTGCTAATGGTTTTATCATTTTTATGAATTCGAAATGCGGTAAACTCTTCAGGAACTGTTGACATGTGCTCACCTTACTTATCTTTATTTTTATGCTTCTGACAATTTTTTTTTGCCGATAAACAACTTCATTAACGTCTTATCAGCTAAACAAGACGTAATAAAACGGCATGGACTATGTTGCTATTAGCATTCTCTAAATTGAAGGCTAGCGCAATTAGACATTAGTCCCGCTTACCCTGCTTCTTAATGGTTATAATTAAACAACCCTTCCGGCATCGCCATCAAGGTTTTGCTACCTGCTTCAATTGACTTAATATGGCTATCAATTTTAGGTAATAAGCGCTCAATGAAAAACGCACCAACATACATTTTTGCTTGGTAGAATTCTTCACTCGGTTGCGACACTGACTTTTCAGCCATCATCGCCCACATATAGGCATAACTAACTAAGCCAAACGCGGCTAAATAATCAGTTGCTGATGCGCCCACCATATCTTTATCATTACTTTGCTCAGTAATAATTAAATCAGTTGCCGCCTTTAATTTTGCTAACGACTCACTTAACGGGTTAAGGTAAGGCAATAGTGCTTGATTACTAATATTTGCATTAACAAAAGCGTTTATTTCAGCGAAGTAACTTTCAAAAAACTGGCCTTTATTGGCAACAACTTTACGTCCAAGTAGATCAAGTGCTTGAATACCGTTGGTACCTTCATAAATTTGCGCAATACGGACATCACGAACCAATTGTTCTTGGCCCCATTCACGCACATAACCGTGACCACCAAAAACCATCTGCCCTAAATTACAGCTTTCATAAGCCATATCGGTCATAAATGCTTTTGCAACAGGTGTTAATAGTGCCACCAACTGTTCAGCTTGCTGTTTATCTTCTTGGTTCTCAGAAAACTTAACAATATCTAATTGTTTAGCAACGTAGGTTGAAAAACAACGCCCGCCTTCATTGTAGGCACGCATAGTTAACAGCATTTTACGAACATCAGGGTGAACGATAATTGAGTCGGCTTTTTTATCAGGTGATTTTTTACCGGTAGCGCTGCGACCTTGAATACGTTCAATAGCATATTCTGCGGCTTGTTGGTATGAGGTTTCAGCAGCGCCAACGCCCTGAATTCCCATACCTAAACGTTCATAGTTCATCATAGTGAACATGTAGTTTAAGCCTTTGTTTTTTTCGCCAACTAAATAGCCTTTAGCACCGTCAAAATTCATCACACAAGTTGCTGAGCCTTTAATGCCCATTTTGTGTTCAATTGAACCACAACCAACGGTATTTCTTTCGCCTAAACTGCCATCTTCGTTCAATAAAAACTTAGGTACCACAAACATTGAGATACCACGTGGCCCTTCTGGCGCACCCGGAATTTTAGCTAGCACTAAGTGAATAATATTCTCGGTTAAGTCTTGCTCGCCACCGGTAATAAATATTTTAGTACCGGAAACAGCAAAGCTACCATCGTCTTGCGCTTCGGCTTTAGCCGTCATAATGCCTAAATCACTGCCCGCGTGCGGCTCAGTTAAACACATAGTGCCAGCCCACTGCCCCGAATACATATTTTCTAAATAGGTTTGCTTCATTTCCGCTGAGGCATGAGCTGATAGCGCTAAGCAAGCGCCAGCAGTCAACATTGGATAAAGTGCAAATGAAATAGACGCAGACTGTGTCATTTCTTCAACAAATGATTGCAACATTTTCGGCATACCCATGCCGCCATGCTCTGGGTCGCCACTTAAAGCTCCCCAGCCACCGTCACAATAAAGCTGATAAGCTTTAGAGAAACCATCAGGCGTTGTTACTTCACCATTGTTCCACGTTGCACCTTGCTCATCACTATTGCGATTTAACGGCGCGATAACTTCAGAGGTTAACTTTGCCCCTTCAGACAAAATAGCATCAGCGGTATCTTTATCAATCATGTCTGCAACGGCAGGCATAGTTGCCCACAATTGCTTAGCATTAAAAACTTCATGTAATAAGAACTGCATATCGCGCATTGGCGCTTGATAATTACTCATAGTTAGTACTAATCCCCTTACATGTTACGGCGGTATTGACCACCGGCGTCAAATAGTGAATTAACGATTTGACCTAATGAACAAACTTTACAAGCGTCCATCATCAACTCGAAAATATTTTCATGATTGATTGCTGCTGTTTGTAAGCTTTTTAATAACGCTTTTGCTTCAACTTCATTAGCTTTATTTAAACTAGCTAGCATATCTATTTGATAAGTTTTTTCTTCTTCTGTTGCGCGAATAACTTCATCAGGTACTACCGTTGGTGAGCCTGTTGAACTTAAGAAGGTATTGACACCAATAATTGGGAACTCACCTGAATGCTTCAAATGCTCGTAGTGCATACTTTCTTCTTGAATTTTGCCACGTTGATACATGGTTTCCATTGCGCCAAGTACACCACCACGTTCGTTGATACGATCAAACTCTGTTAATACGGCTTCTTCAACTAAATCCGTGAGTTCTTCAATAATAAAGGCACCTTGAATTGGGTTTTCATTTTTCGACAAACCTAATTCACGGTTAATAATTAACTGAATCGCCATAGCACGGCGCACACTGTCTTCCGTTGGCGTGGTGATCGCTTCATCATAAGCGTTAGTATGTAATGAATTACAGTTATCATTTATCGCGTAAAGTGCTTGTAACGTAGTACGAATATCATTGAAATCAATTTCTTGCGCATGCAGAGAACGGCCAGAGGTTTGGATATGATACTTCAACATTTGCGCACGAGCATTAGCACCATATTTATTCTTCATCGCTTTCGACCAAATACGACGAGCAACACGACCAATTACCGCATACTCTGGGTCAATACCATTTGAGAAGAAGAACGATAAGTTTGGACCAAATTCATTAATATCCATACCACGGCTTAAGTAGTATTCAACAAAGGTAAAGCCGTTCGCTAAGGTTAACGCCAATTGGGTAATTGGGTTAGCACCTGCTTCTGCAATATGGTAACCAGAAATAGACACTGAGTAGAAGTTACGTACGCCTTTCTCAATAAAGTATTCTTGTACATCACCCATTAAGCGAAGGGCAAATTCCGTAGAGAAAATACAGGTGTTTTGCGCTTGATCTTCTTTAAGAATATCGGCTTGAACCGTACCACGCACTAGCGTTAATGTGCGGGCTTTAATTTCTTCATAAACCGCTGGTGGCAATACTTGGTCGCCCGTAACACCTAAAAGCATTAAACCTAAACCGTCATTACCTTCTGGTAATTCACCTTGGTAACTTGGCCGTTCACAGCCTTTGTCTTTATAAATCTTTTTAATGGTTGCGTTAACTTCTTTTTCTAAACCATTTTCAGTGATAAAACGCTCACATTGTTGGTCGATTGCCGCGTTTAAGAAAAAGCCTAACAACATAGGTGCTGGGCCGTTGATGGTCATTGATACTGATGTCATGGCGTGTGCTAAATCAAAACCTGAATAAAGTTTCTTGGCATCATCTAAACAACAAATAGACACACCGGCATTACCAATTTTACCGTAAATATCTGGGCGAATGGCCGGATCGTTACCGTATAAGGTTACTGAGTCGAATGCCGTTGATAAACGTTTCGCCGGCATGCCTTTAGACACATAATGGAAACGACGGTTAGTACGTTCTGGGCCACCTTCACCTGCGAACATACGTGTTGGGTCTTCACCTTCACGTTTGAACGGGAATAAACCGGCAGTATACGGGAATTCACCTGGTACATTTTCTTGTAAGTTCCATTTTAAAATATCGCCCCAACCTTGGTATTTAGGCATGCTAATTTTTGGAATTTCACTGCCTGATAACGACGTTGAATGGGTTTCTATTGATAACTCTTTATTACGTACTTTAAATTTAAATTCAGAGTCCTTATAACGCTGAACCTTAGTTGCCCATTCTTCAAGTAATAGTTTATTTTTCGGATCTAAATCTAATTCAACTTGGCTATATAAGGCTTCTAGTTGTGTAACTAAGCCTGATGATGCGTCTGAGTCAGTTTCTTTCGCTGTTTCAATCGCCTTATGAATACCATAAAGTTTTTGTGCCACCTTAGCTTGTTTTTCAACCCAAACATCATAGCCACGGTTATTTTCTGAAATTTCAGATAAATAACGAATACGAGCACCAGGAATAACACTGCTCTTATTCGCTAAGGTGCCGTCAACCGATAACAAATCGCCAACGGTTAAGCCAGCTTTATTGTTTAGTTCAGTGATCACGGCATTGTATAGTTCAGTCATGCCACGGTCATTAAATTGTGAGGCAATAGTACCGTATACTGGTACTTCATCATCACCTGCTTCAAACATGCCACGGTTACGCTTATATTGTTTTTTCACGTCACGCAACGCATCTAATGCACCACGTTTATCAAATTTGTTTAGTGCAATGATGTCAGCAAAATCAAGCATATCGATTTTTTCTAGCTGAGTCGCTGCACCGTATTCAGGTGTCATTACATATAAAGAAACATCTGAATGTTCTTCAATTTCTGTGTCTGATTGGCCAATACCTGAAGTTTCTAGAATGATTAAGTCAAAGTCTGTCGCTTTTAGAATATCTAAGGTGTCGTTGACATAAACAGATAACGCTAAGTTTGATTGGCGAGTTGCTAATGAGCGCATATAAACACGGTCATTGTTTACCGCGTTCATTCGAATACGGTCACCAAGTAGTGCACCACCCGTTTTACGTTTTGACGGGTCAACAGAAACAATGGCAATTTTGCTATCATCTGTCGCCATCAAAAAGCGGCGAATTAATTCATCAACTAATGATGATTTACCAGCACCACCGGTACCGGTAATACCGAGCACAGGCGTTTTACTAACCGCCGATATTTTACGAATTTTCTCAAGTGCTACTTTATTTTCTTCAGGTGCATTTTCGGCGGCTGAAATTAAACGAGCGATGGCCTGCTTTTTATCTTGCAAAGGAATTGCTTTTTTCAGATTTGCTACATCATCTTTTTTAACATCTAAGCCAGTTTTAAAGTCACAACGCTCTAGCATGTCATCAATCATACCTAACAAGCCAAGTTCACGGCCATCATCAGGTGAGTAAATACGGGTAATGCCGTAATCTTGCAGCATTTTAATTTCTTCAGGTAGAATTACACCACCACCACCGCCAACAATACGAATATGCTCACAACCACGTTCTTTTAAAAGATCGTACATATATTTGAAATATTCGTTATGACCACCTTGGTATGATGTCATGGCAATAGCGTTAGCGTCTTCTTGAATAGCGGTATTCACCACTTCTTCTACGCTACGGTCATGGCCAAGATGAATAACTTCTGCACCACTTGATTGTAAAATTCGACGCATAATATTAATAGCTGCATCATGACCATCAAATAACGATGCCGCCGTTACGATACGGATCTTATTCTTTAACTGATATCTTTCAGTATTCATCTTAAACTCTCTTAATTTGTCCAAATCGCTTTTTTATAAAGCAATACTTACCAAAACAATTGCAAATAGACGCTATAAACAAGTTACTAATGCACTAGTTTTAGTCGTAAAAATTGATAATAGAAACCTAATGATAAAATTAGACCATACTAGAAACGTGATGAACATTGATTTTATTGTTAATTTAATGGACTATATTGTGATTAGACCAGCAAGTAACATTAAACGATAATTTTAAAGAAAAGTGTCCAATAGCACCATGAAGAAATCACCCGACATCCGGCTATTCATTCCGGTATTCTTGTTGAAAAAGCTGTCAAAGCATCGTTTAACTGACGGCTTATATCCTATTTCTTTAGGGATGACACAAGCCACTGATAACTATAAATTACAGCAAGACAACAGCCATTGTCATACTTTAATTTACTGTGTATCTGGCTCTGGAGAATTAGATTACCAAGGCAGAACAAGAAATATAGAACGTGGCGATCTTGTTATTATCAACCCGAATACGCCGTTTACTTTTACCATTAACAATAAAACTGCTGACAATACGCTTTATTGGATTAACTTTACTGGTGGCTTAGCACAGGACTTTGCCGAACGGTTGTTAATGAAAATGGACGCAGGTGTCGCTCATGCTGGTGTATTGAATAACATTGTCAGCGATTTTGACCATTTACTTGCTTTGGGTGCTAGGGGTTACACGGCAACCAACGTAATACATGCTGTACATATTTTACAGCAAGCGTTAAGTTTTTTAGCGCTGCAACTGCGTTTAACCATGTTTAATAACAGTTCAAGTTTCGACCTTGAAGCTGTAGAAGCCTTAATGCGCAATAGTTTGCATCAAGAGTTGAGCTTAGACACCTTAGCTCACTACAGTCAGTTATCGAAGTTTCACTTTGCGAAAAAATTTAAGGAGCTAACAGATAGCTCCCCTATTCAACATTTTATTAATATGAAAATTCAACACGCCTGTTCACAACTAGATAATAGCGATATCGCGATTAAAGACATTGCCAGCGGCCTTGGCTATAGCGATCCCTATTACTTTTCGCGACTGTTCAAAAAGTTAGTCGGTATTTCACCTAAGCAATATCGAGACTCTCGCCATAGCCTCTAGTACAACGTAATTATTCGATGGCATTATTAAGACATAAAAAAAGCCGCTAATGCGGCTTTTTAAATTATCTAAATTTTATTGAAATAAAGTAATTACATCATTTCAACTGCAATTGCTGTCGCTTCACCGCCACCAATACATAAAGAAGCAAGACCTTTGCTTAAACCTTTATTTTTCAATGCGTGAATTAGCGTAACCATAATACGAGCGCCACTAGCGCCTAACGGATGACCTAGAGCACAAGCGCCACCATTAACGTTAACTTTCGCTACGTCTAAATCAAGCTCTTTAATACCTAACATAGTTACCATGGCAAAGGCTTCGTTGATTTCAAATAAGTCAACATCAGCAGTTGTCCAGTTAGCTTTTGCTAGTACTTTTTTCATTGCGCCAACGGGTGCAACGGTGAATTCAGCTGGCTTTTGTGCGTGCATGGCATGGGCAACAATTTTACATAATGGTGTTAAGCCACGTTTTTGTGCTTCTGACAATTTCATCATGACTAGTGCTGCAGCACCGTCAGAAATTGAGCTAGAGTTAGCCGCGGTAATGGTACCGTCTTTCTTAAACGCTGGACGTAAGCTAGGAATTTTATCAGGGCGCGCATTACCAGGCTGTTCATCAATAGCAAATACTGAATCGCCACGGCGTGATTTAATCGTTACCGGTGAAATTTCGTTATCAAAAGCACCGTCAGCAATCGCGGCATTAGCGCGTGCTAAAGAGCGAATAGCATAGGCATCCATATCTTCACGAGTAAACGCTGACTCATCAGCAGTTTCTTGTGCGAAACAGCCCATAGCAATACCGTCATAGGCATTTTCTAAACCGTCAGTCATCATATGATCAAGAATTTGACCATGACCCATTTTAATACCTGAGCGACCTTTTGGCATCAAGTGCGGTGCATTGGTCATACTTTCCATGCCGCCAGCAATAGCAACATCAATAGAGCCAGCTAATAAAGCATCATGTGCTTGCATTGCCGCTTTCATGCCTGAGCCACATACTTTATTAATGGTGGTACAAGCCGTAGCAAGGTCTAAGTCAGCTTCTAAAGCCGCTTGACGCGCAGGAGCTTGCTTTAAGCCAGCAGGCAGCACACAGCCCATGATCACTTCATCTACTTGATCATTTGATAAATTAGCCGCTTCCATAGCGCCACGAATAGCAGTAGCACCTAAACTGGTAGCTGTAACAGCTGACAAACCGCCCATAAAACCGCCCATAGGGGTACGTTTGGCAGCAACAATAACGATAGGATCTTGAGTAGACATATAGCTCTCCGACAAAGTGTTGTTCAATATTTTTCGATATCTATTTACGCGATATAAACAGCAATCGATAAGAATTGCGCCACAGATTACCCCATATTTACCTTTACGCCAACGTAAACTTAGTGGACCTTTAGTCTAATAAGGCAAAAATTTCGTCAAATTGACAATCATTCTTTACAACTCAGTAGAAAACCTTTGATGGTATTTTGACAAACTCTAATAGAATCAGGATTGATACTGTTAATTATGCTATTTAGCCATCATCGCTAACACACTATTTACATTCTTGCTTACTTGCACTTTACGTTAACGTAAACTTATTGTAAGGTATCTAATAGATAAAGTAAGCGAGTTAACTGTGAGCAACAAGAATGAGCGATAAGACCATAGTCACCTTCTCCATTGGCGAATTAGCCCGAGAGTTTGATATTACCACTCGAAGTATTCGTTTTTATGAAGACCAAGGGCTAATACTCCCTACTCGCAAAGGACAAACAAGAATATACAACCAAAGAGACAGAGTTCGACTAAAGTTAATTCTACGCGGTAAACGCCTAGGTTTTTCATTAGCAGAAACCGGTCGTTTGTTTGAACTTTACGATGCTGATAAATCAAGTGCAACGCAATTAAATACCATAATGGATTTAATTGCGAATAAGAAGAATGATTTAAACCAACAATTAGAAGATATTCAAGCCGTGTTGATTGAATTAACCGGCTTAGAAAACAACTGTCAAGACGCGTTAGCCGCTATCACTAAATAGAAGTGAAAAATAGCACTTAAGCATCCTCGTCAGTGACATAACAAATAAAAGTAAGCATTAGCGCCTATAGCAAATAATCGCGTTAATAAGACCAACAATTATTAAGGTAACACTATGATTTCTACTTTCTCATCAATGAACTTTAACTTAGGCGAAACTGTTGACATGATCCGTGACACAGTTAATGCATTTGCTCGCGATGAAATTGCTCCGCGCGCAGAAAAAGTTGACCAAGACAACGAATTCCCAATGGACTTATGGCGCAAATTTGGTGACTTAGGCTTATTGGGCATGACAGTAGATGAGCAGTACGGTGGTTCTAACTTAGGTTACTTAGAACACATGGTTGCTATGCAAGAAATTTCACGTGCTTCTGCTTCTGTTGGTTTAAGTTACGGCGCTATGTCTAACTTATGTTTAAACCAATTAAACAAAAATGGTAGCCATGAACAAAAAGCTAAGTATTTACCAAAACTTTGTACTGGTGAGCATATTGGCGCATTAGCCATGTCTGAGCCAAATGCCGGTTCTGACGTGGTAAGCATGAAGCTTCGCGCTGACAAAAAAGGCGACAAATACATTCTAAACGGCAACAAAATGTGGATCACTAATGGTCCAGACGCACATGTTTATATTATTTACGCAAAAACAGACACTAGCGCAGGTTCAAAAGGCATTACAGCGTTTATTGTTGAACGCGACTCCCCTGGCTTTTCTCGTCACCAAAAACTAGACAAATTAGGTATGCGTGGCTCAAATACTTGTGAATTAGTGTTCCAAGATTGTGAAGTGCCCGCTGAAAACATTTTAGGTGAAGAAGGTAAAGGCGTGCGCGTACTTATGTCTGGCTTAGATTACGAACGTTTAGTATTAACCGGTGGTCCATTAGGCATTATGGATGCATGTATGGACTTAGTTGTGCCTTACATTCACGACAGAAAACAATTTGGCCAATCAATTGGTGAATTCCAATTAATTCAAGGTAAAATTGCTGACATGTACACGCAAATGAATGCAGCTAAATCATACGCTTACATGTGTGCTATGGCAGCAGATCGCGGCGAAACTACCCGTAAAGATGCTGCTGGTGTTATTTTATATTCTGCTGAGCTTGCCACTAAAATGGCACTAGATGCTATTCAACTACTTGGTGGTAACGGTTATATCAATGAATTTCCTGCGGGTCGTTTATTACGTGATGCTAAGTTATATGAAATTGGCGCCGGTACTTCAGAAATTCGCCGTATGCTAATCGGGCGTGAGTTATTCAACGAATCTGTTTAATAACTGATTTGAGCTTAGCCATTTACTCGATACTATTGTCAAAAGTGCTCACTTACACTTGTAAGCTCCGCGCATTTTTCCTCAGTCTCAAATAAATGGCTTTGCCAATTCAATTATTGAATTATCAATGAATAATTCGATTACTAACAAATTATAAACCTCAGTGACTATTGCTATTGAATACGTTTAACACTTTTGTCTCTTAACAAGTCTAATGTTAAAGCGTTCAAACAATACCAATGTGCATTGTTAACTTACTGGCATTAACAACGCCAACAATTAACAAAACGATCAACAAATAAAAGGTTATACCGTGGCTAAGATAATATCGAAAATCAATCCCCGCAGCCCTGAATTCATCGAAAATGCCGAGCATATGCAACTGCAGGTTGATGACTTAAAAGTAAAGTTAGAAGAAATTAAACTTGGTGGTGGCGAACGTAGCCGTGAACGTCATTTATCTCGCGGTAAATTATTACCACGAGACCGCGTATACGCCCTACTTGATCCAGGTTCAGCATTTCTTGAATTATCACAATTAGCAGCCTACGAAGTTTATGATGATAACGTACCTGCCGCTGGTATTATTACCGGTATTGGCCGTGTCGGTGGTCAAGAATGTATTATAGTAGCCAACGATGCCACGGTAAAAGGTGGTACGTATTACCCGCTTACTGTTAAAAAGCATTTACGCGCGCAAACAATCGCACAAGAAAACAATTTACCGTGTATCTACTTGGTTGACTCAGGTGGTGCAAACCTACCAAACCAAGATGATGTTTTCCCAGACAAAGAACATTTTGGTCGTATCTTCTTTAATCAAGCCAATATGTCAGCGCAAAGCATTCCACAAATAGCCGTTGTAATGGGTTCATGTACTGCTGGTGGTGCTTATGTACCTGCCATGGCAGACGAATCTATTATCGTCAAAGAGCAAGGCACAATTTTCTTAGCAGGTCCACCATTAGTGAAAGCAGCAACAGGTGAAGTGGTGAGCGCTGAAGACTTAGGTGGTGCAGATGTTCACTGTCGTACTTCGGGTGTTGCCGACCATTATGCCCAAAATGATCATCACGCGTTAGAAATAGCGCGCAATGCTGTGAGCAATTTAAATCGAGTTAAGCCAGTACAAATGGCCATTAAAGAAGTTGCTGAGCCCGCTTATGCCAGTGACGAAATTTACGGCATAGTGCCAAAAGACTCTCGCCAACCATTCGATGTACGTGAAATTATCGCGCGTGTTGTTGATGGCAGTGAATTCGATGAATTCAAAGCCTTATACGGCACCACTTTAGTGTGTGGTTTTGCGCGTATCTACGGCTACCCTGTCGGGATTGTGGCGAACAACGGCATCTTATTTGGTGAATCAGCGCAAAAAGGTGCTCACTTTATCGAACTTTGTGCACAACGAAAAATTCCATTAGTGTTTTTACAAAATATCACCGGTTTTATGGTTGGCCAACAGTATGAAGCTGGTGGTATCGCAAAACACGGCGCTAAAATGGTAACAGCCGTGGCAACAGCACAAGTGCCAAAATTCACTATTTTAATTGGTGGTAGCTTCGGTGCTGGTAACTACGGCATGTGTGGCCGAGCTTACGACCCACGTTTCTTATTTATGTGGCCTAACTCACGTATTTCAGTAATGGGCGGCGAACAAGCCGCAGGCGTACTTGCACAAGTTAAACGTGACCAAAAAGACAAACGTGGCGAAACATGGAGCGAGCAAGAAGAAGCAGACTTCAAACAACCTATTATTGACAACTACGAACATCAAGGTCATCCATATTACGCCTCTGCTCGATTATGGGACGATGGCGTGATTGACCCAGCAGATACTCGCCAAGTGTTAGGTTTAGCGATTTCAGCTTCATTAAATAAACCTATTGAAGAGACCAAGTTTGGTCTGTTTAGAATGTAGGGAGAAGTTGACTATGTTTAGCCATCAAAATATTAAAAGTCCGAGCGAGCAAGTTTTGTTCGACGTTGACAATCGCGGCGTAGCAACCGTTACCATGAATAATCCTGATAAGCACAATGCCTTTGATGACAGTATTATTTTTGCCTTAAGTCACCTATTTCATGAAATTGCAAAATGTCATGACATCAAAGTCATGGTGCTGGCTTCAACCGGTAAAAGCTTTTCAGCCGGCGCTGATTTAGGTTGGATGAAACGTATGGCGTCATATTCTTATGATGAGAATTTAGCCGATGCTAATGCCCTAGCCCATATGCTTAAAAACCTTAACTTTTTACCTCAACCGACTATCGCTAAAGTACAAGGTGCAGCTTTTGGCGGCGCTGTTGGACTAGCAAGTTGTTGTGACATTGTGCTAGCAAGTGAAAAAGCTAGCTTTTGTTTGAGTGAAGTAAAACTTGGCTTAATACCTGCCACTATTAGCCCTTATGTGGTTAATGCCATTGGTCAAAAAGCCAGTCGACGTTACTTTCAAACCGCCGAGCGATTTTTTGCTGATAAAGCTCAACAACTTGGCTTAGTTGATGAAATTCTACCATTGGAAGCTCTAGATTCAGCCGTTGAAAAAATGATAACAACGTTACTGGCAAATGGACCATTAGCAGTGCGCCAAGCTAAGCAGTTGGCCCTTGATGTTGCTTATCAAGATATCGACGAAGCATTAATTACAATTACCAGTGAACGAATTGCATCAATTCGTGTATCAGCTGAAGGCCAAGAAGGCTTAAGTGCCTTTTTTGAAAAACGCCAAGCTGCTTGGCAAGCTCCAATACAACAAGAAGCCCCGCAAGAAACATCAATAAATAAAGGCGAAGGATAAATCCATGTTTACTAAAATATTAATTGCCAACCGTGGCGAAATCGCCTGTCGTGTTATTAAAACTGCACGAAAAATGGGTATCCTAACCGTTGCTGTTTATTCTGATGCTGACGCTGATTCCTTACATGTCAATATGGCCGATGAAGCTATTCATATTGGAGGTTCTCCATCGCGTGAAAGTTACCTGTTATCTGAAAAAGTTATTGAAGCGGCAAAACGTACTGGCGCTCAAGCAATTCACCCAGGTTATGGTTTCTTATCTGAAAATGCCGATTTTTGCCGTATGTGTGCCGCACAAGGCATTACTTTTATTGGCCCACCTGTTGGCGCAATTGAAGCCATGGGTTCAAAGTCTGCTGCTAAAAATATTATGGAAGCGGCACAGGTACCACTAGTACCAGGTTATCATGGCGATGACCAATCAGAAGCTGTTATCAAAAAAGCTGCCGATGATATGGGTTATCCTGTACTACTTAAAGCTACTGCCGGTGGTGGTGGTAAAGGTATGCGCCAAGTATGGAGCGAAGCAGAATTTTCAGAAGGTTTCGCAGCAGCAAAACGTGAAGCTAAATCTTCATTCGGCGACGATACCATGTTGGTTGAGAAGTACTTAACACAACCACGTCATGTTGAAATTCAAGTATTTTGTGATAATCATGAAAATGCGGTTTACCTTTTCGAACGTGACTGTTCAGTGCAACGTCGTCATCAAAAAGTGATTGAAGAGGCACCAGCCTTTAGCATGAGTGAAGAACTACGTGCGAAAATGGGTGAGTCAGCGATAAAGTCAGCACAAGCAATTGGTTATCAAGGCGCTGGCACAGTTGAGTTCTTACTTGATATTGACGGCTCATTTTACTTTATGGAAATGAATACTCGACTACAAGTTGAGCACCCAGTTACTGAATTAATTACTGGCCAAGATTTAGTTGAATGGCAATTACGTGTTGCTGCAGGTGAAGTATTACCTAAAGCTCAACATGAACTAAAAATTAATGGTCATGCGTTTGAAGCCCGTATTTATGCTGAAGACCCAAACAACGATTTTTTGCCAGCAACCGGCACCTTAGACTTTTTGCAACCACCGGTTGAAAGTGAGTTCGTGCGTGTTGACACTGGCGTTCGTCAAGGTGATGAAGTGAGCGTATTTTATGATCCTATGATTGCCAAACTTATTGTTTGGGACGAGAACCGTGAAAAAGCCTTACAGCGTATGGCAAAAGCGCTTTCTGAATACCGTATCAATGGCGTAACAACTAATATTGACTTTCTCTATAACTTAGCGACCTGTGCACCATTCGTTAATGCCGATATTGATACCGGCTTTATCGAGAAAAACCAAGAAATTATTTTCCATGAAAGTGAGCAAGCCTTAGCGGGTGAGTTGCCAATGGCAGCGCTTTATTTAGTATTATCGCAAGAACTGCAAGCTCAAACAGAAGCCGCGAAAACTAATGACCCATTTTCGCCTTGGAATATGACTAATGCTTGGCGCTTAAATGAAGCGAATGTTCATCACATGGTACTAGCGCATAACGACACTGAGTACCCAATTGTTGTTGAGCAAAAACGCCAAGGTAGCGGCAGCTACTATTTGATCACGGTTGATGGTCAAACGGTTGATTGCCAAGGCCGAATTGAAAACGATACTTTATACGTCAGTATTGATGGCTACCGCAGTCACGCAACGATTGCGAAAAATGGCACACAAATCAGCCTTTATCATCAAAATGGCGTCTTCAATTTCACCCACATTTTACCTGATTGTGGTGACAACAGTGGTGACGACAACCATGGTGGCTTAGTTGCACCAATGAACGGCACTATGGTGTCAGTATTGGTAGCCGCTGGTGAAACTGTAACAGCAGAGCAGCCGTTAATGATCATGGAAGCGATGAAAATGGAACACACTATTCGCGCGCCAAGCAATGGTGTTGTTGACACTATTTACTATAAAGATGGTGATATGGTTGATGGCGGCGCCGAGCTTATTGCCTTCACGGCGGAGGACGCATAATGACAAATGCAGCAAGCTTACCAACACAGGTAAAAATTGTTGAAGTTGGACCGCGCGATGGCTTACAAAATGAAAAGCAGCAGATCAGTGCCGAAGATAAAATATCCTTAATTGAGCAGTTAGCAGATGCTGGCGTTAGCTATATTGAAAGCGGCAGCTTTGTTTCACCTAAATGGGTGCCACAAATGGCAACGTCTACTGACGTCTTTAACGGTATCAAGCGCAAAGAAAATGTTACCTACGCTGCCCTAACCCCAAATATGAAGGGTTTTGAAGCAGCGATGGCGGTCAATGCCAGTGAAGTGGCGATATTTGGCGCTGCATCAGAAGCCTTCAGTCAAAAGAACATTAATTGCTCGATTGAAGAAAGCTTGCAGCGCTTTGAGCCTATTATGCAAGCAGCCAAAGCCGCTAATATTCCGGTGCGCGGTTATGTTTCCTGTGTTGTCGGTTGTCCTTATGACGGCTTTATCGAACCAGCGCAAGTCGCCATGGTTGCTGAAAAACTATACCAAATGGGCTGTTACGAAATTTCGCTTGGTGACACCATAGGTGTTGGTACCCCTGCTACCGTAACTAAAATGATACAGGCCGTTAGCGCCCGAGTACCCGTAGAAAAACTTGCTGTGCACTTTCACGATACCTACGGCCAAGCGTTAACTAACATTTACAGTGCTTTACAAACGGGTGTCATGGTAGTCGATAGTGCTATTGCAGGCTTAGGCGGATGTCCATATGCTAAGGGCGCTTCAGGCAACGTCGCAACCGAAGATGTTTTATACATGCTTAACGGTTTGAATATTGATACCGGTATTGATTTTGAGAAACTATTAGCGGCAGGTTGGTACATTAGTGACAAATTGGGCAAAGCGCCGGTATCTAAAGTATCAACAGCATTCCGGAGCTCAGTAAGCTAATTATATTTTAGATACAGAAACTAAGAACAACGACAAAAATTTTTAATGAGGAACAAACGATGGCAGGATTTGACAAGGTAGTGTCAAGCTATGAAGAAGCGATGGCCGGTCTTGAAGACAATATGACCGTAATTGCCGGTGGTTTCGGCTTATGTGGCATTCCAGAGAACTTAATTAGTGAAATTAAGCGTAAAGGCACCAAAGGCTTAACCGTGGTTTCAAACAACTGTGGTGTTGACGATTTTGGTTTAGGTATTTTGCTTCCTGACCGTCAAATCAAAAAAATTGTTGCCTCCTACGTTGGTGAAAATGCTGAGTTTGAACGCCAAATGATGAATGGTGAATTGGAAGTTGAACTAACGCCACAAGGCACTTTAGCTGAAAAAATGCGTGCTGGCGGTGCTGGCATTCCTGCTTTTTATACCGCTACAGGTTACGGAACGCCTGTTGCTGAAGGTAAAGAAGAGCGAGAATTTGACGGTAGACATTATATTTTGGAGCCAGCGATTAAGGGTGACTTTGCCATTGTTAAAGCGTGGAAAGCCGATCGTTACGGTAACTTAGTGTTTAGAAAAACAGCACGTAACTTCAACCCTATGGCAGCAACAGCAGGCAAAATTACCGTCGTAGAAGTAGAAGAAATTGTTGAACCTGGCGAGTTAGACCCAGATCACATTCATACACCAGGTATCTATGTTAACCGCTTAATTTTAGGCTCATTTGAAAAACGCATTGAACAACGTACTGTTCGCAGCGATACATAATTATAAGTGTTAGTAAGGAGTAATTTATGGCTTTATCAAGAGAGCAACTAGCACAGCGCGTTGCACAAGAATTACAAGACGGTTATTACGTTAATTTAGGTATAGGTATTCCAACCTTAGTGGCAAACTATGTGCCTGAAGGTATGGAAGTGATGCTACAATCTGAAAACGGCTTGCTTGGTATGGGGCAATTTCCTAGCGAAGCGGAAATTGATGCTGATTTAATTAATGCCGGTAAGCAAACCGTTACTATGGCTACCGGTGCATCAATTTTTGACTCAGCAGAATCTTTTGCCATGATCCGCGGTGGTCATGTTGATTTAACCGTTTTAGGTGCTTTTGAGGTCGATGTTAACGGTAACATTGCCTCATATATGATACCGGGTAAATTAATTAAAGGCATGGGTGGCGCAATGGACCTGGTAGCCGGTGCTGATAATATTATCGTGACTATGACTCACGCATCAAAACATGGCGTTTCAAAGTTATTAAGCAATTGTACACTGCCACTGACGGGCAAAGGCTGTATTAAGAAAGTGTTAACTGATCTTGCCTTTATTGAAATAAAAAACGGTAAGTTTCACTTATTAGAACGCGCACCTGGCGTATCAGTAGAAGAAATTATTTCGTTAACCGAAGGTGAACTCATTGTTGATGGCGAAATTCCTGAAATGAGCTTTTAAATAGTTAACATTTTATTGACATTTAGAGGTTGAATTAAGGGGCGTTAGCCCCTTTTTTATACGACAATATCGCACAAATGCACAGATTCCCTCTCACACCCCTGCAATATTTGACTAAAACCAGAAAAAACTAAAACACACCACCTTATTGATATAAAAGAGTTTTCACCAGAAGTCTGATTGATTTAGCAACAATTATTAACAAATCTGTTGCATTTACCTATCGTTTTGGTAATACTGAAATTGACAAAGAAAAGGCAAGACACGCGAAAACGTGTTACGCAAAACCACCGGTCTAAGGGTAAATATAATACTGTATTTATCTATGACAGCGGAGTTACCGTGTTATTAGGTACATCCTGTGGTTTTTTCTTTTACTAACTCTATTTGCATTATAAAAGGTTATTAAAATGAAAAAATTATTACTAGTTACTACCATTACTGCTTTAACTATGACGTCTATTGTATCTGCGCCGAAAGCGCAAGCCGCGAACATTGCACAAAGTGTATGTGAGTATGTTGCAGCTGACGACAAGAAACGTATGCGTTCATTCTTAAAGACGAACAAATTAAAAATTCGTAATATCTTCGCGGGTATCCAGTGTAATGGTAAAAACTTGTTAGAATTCGCTGCCACTAAAGGTTCAGTGAAAACCGGCTCTTTGATGATTAGTAAATTACCAAAGAAAACAGTTTCAGCTAACTTGGCACTAATTCAAAGTGGATCGCAACCATTAATCGACGCTGCTAACAAACGCGTAAGCAGCTAGAAATTTATTTTCCAGTAGGCGTTAATACTTATTGTAAGTTCAATGTTTTACTAGTTAATAATTCTTATGTCATTAAAAAGGCCAGCATTAGCTGGCCTTTTTTTCTGCCTCAAATTTTAGCGGTGAAAAATCATAAAATTCAACTAGCTACAATGAGTAAAACTGATTAAAATCATTTTAGCACAGTAATTTTCATTAACTGGTTATCTTAATGCCCCATAAACGAAGTTATATAGACAGAAATAACGCTTTAGTGTTAACGGGAGGTGGCGCCCGAGCCGCTTACCAAGTAGGAGTTTTATCGGCTATTGCTAAGTTTATACCAAGAAACCATGGCATCCCCTTTCCAATAATTTGTGGTACGTCAGCTGGCGCTATTAATTCAACAGCATTGGCCTGTTATGCATCTTGCTTCCAGTTAGGGGTTAAAAAACTAGAATGGGTATGGAAAAACCTAGATCCAGGGCGCATTTATCATAGTGATGCGATGCGGGTATTAAGTCATTTATCAGCGGGTTTACTCGGCAGTTTTCAAGCAGATTATGCTAACAAAAGTGCTCGAAGCTTATTGAACAACGCACCACTTCGTGATTTGCTCGATATGGTGATAGATTTTAATCGTATTGATACTAACATTAGACGTGGTTATTTGTCCGCGGTTTCCGTTACTGCATCAAGCTACACCAGTGGTGATTCCATCAGCTTCTTCCAATCACAAGACTCAATATCACCTTGGTTTCGAGCAAAACGTCGGGGGGAGCCAACGCAACTTAATAGCCAACATTTGATGGCGTCCGCGGCAATTCCACTAGTTTTTCCTTCGGCAAAAGTTAGGCATGACCACCTTGGCGACGGTTCTATCCACCAACTTTCTCCGTTAAGTCCGGCGATACATTTAGGCGCGGAAAAAATATTTGTGGTCGGTGTCGAACAGCCAAAAGAGCCGATTCACGCTCGGGAGAATAATCCTCATCCACCAACCACGGCAACCATTGCCGGCCACTTACTCGATACCATTTTCTCTGACACATTACAAAGTGATATAGAGCGTATGGAGCGGGTTAATCATACCTTATCACTAATACCTGAAAATTTAAAAAATCAAACGGCAGGATTAAAGAACATCGACTCATTAGTCATTAACCCTAGTCATGACTTTAATGCCATAGCAGTCAAGTACTACAACAAATTACCACTAAGCATCCGGCTACTGTTACGCAGTGTCGGTATTACTAACGACGCAGAATCGAGTTTGGTCAGTTACTTATTGTTCGAAAAAAACTATTGTAAGGAGCTGATAAATCTTGGTTTTAATGATGCTCTTGAACAAGAAAGTAAAATCAGAACATTCTTAGAACTGTAAAATAATAACTAAATTATTTTACAGTTAATTTCACTTTCCTTCCAAGTATTCAGTCGTTTTAACAATGAGCTGTAGCCAAAGTACAACGATTTTTTAGCAACTAATTAATGTCCTTCTTGCACAAAGCGTTCAGCACGCTCAACGCGACGAGGTTTGCCTCGAACAATTAAGGTATCTTGAGGTTGTAGAATAGTTTCCGGAGTGGGCTCTTCAGTTTCGATATCGTTACGCCTCAATGCCACAACAATCACTCGTCGATCGCCTAATTTTAACGACGCAATACTGCGGCCATTGGCAAAAGAATCGTCAGCTAACAAAATAGCATGAGCAAATTCAATACGATCAATCGCATCTGGGCTCATATCAGTATGTTCACCTTGAAAGAAGCCATGTAAATGGTTGTAGTGATTCTTACGTTCTTTTTGTACTCGGCGAACAATTCTAGAAAATGGCACACCGGTTAGCGACAATACTTGTGACACTAACATCAAACTCCCTTCTAAGCTCTCAGGAACAACTTCGTTGGCACCAGCAGCATGCAATTCATCTAGTTGATCATCATTACGGGTTCTAACCAAAATAGGGACATCTGGCGCTAAAGAGCGAACTCTCTGAATAACATCCAATGACTGTTTGTCTTCACCAAAGGCAATAACCACCAGTTTTGCCTTGGAAAGCTTTGCCGCATGCAATAATTCAGCCTGCCGCGAAGAACCAAATAAAACGTTTTCTCCGGCTTCACGGGCTTTAGTTGCGCGCAGAGGGTCAATATCTATGGCAACAAAATCAATCGACTCCTGCTTTAAAAAACGACTAACCGTTTGCCCGATACGGCCAAAGCCACAAATAATGACATGATCATTCAAACTAGCACTTTTAGGCAGCTGCTCTAATGACTTAGTATCTACTTGCTTTTCTCGACTGAACCATAACGCCCAACTGCGTGCATGCGCCACCATATAAGGCGTTATCGCCATACTTAAAACACCGGTGCCTAATAATATAGAAGCCGTAGTTTCTGGCAATATTTCAACTTGGCTAGCCAAGGCAATTAAAACAAAACCAAATTCGCCCATTTGTGCCAGCATGATCCCCGCAGCCCAAGCATCTTTCGGCGACTCGCCCGCGCGTTTGGCCAAGGTGGCAATAACCACCACCTTAACGGCCATAAAACTAATTAGCAGCAAAATAATAGTTAACGGCGACGAAAACACCACATTAATATCGAGTTTCATGCCGACAGTAACAAAAAATAAACCAAGCAATATATCGCGATAAGGTCTGATATCCGCTTCTAACTGATGTTTGTATTGGCTTTCCCCTAACATCATACCGGCTAAAAATGCCCCTAGCGCCATTGAAAGTCCAAACCACTGGGTTAACGCTGATGCCACTAAAGTAACTAGTAAAGTAGTTAAAACGAACAATTCATCCGTTCTAACTTGTGCAACTAAATTAAATAATCGAGGTAATAACCACTTACCTGCAAATAGTAAAATTGAAACCACAAAGACACCTTTTACTAAGGCAAATAGCAACGCCAAAATAAAAGATGAATCACCGCCTTGAGCTAATAAAGGAATAACGATTAATAACGGTACGACAGCAACATCTTGAAATAATAATACCGCGACAGAAAGTTGCCCGGACTTTTTCTTCATGCCGCCACTTTCACTGAGCTGACGAATAACAATGGCCGTTGATGACAACGCAAGAATGCCACCTATGGTCAAAGATGCAGCAAAACTTTGTCCCATCAACATCGCGACAATAAGAAATAACAACAAAGAGATACTTACTTGTAGGCTACCAACAGTAACAACTAAATGTCGCATCGCCATCAATTTAGGTAAAGAAAACTCAAGGCCAAGAGTGAATAATAAAAAAACAATACCCAGTTCGGCAAAGTGTTCATAGTCTACATGCTCTTGCGCAAGCGCCAAGCCATGTTCTCCAACTAACACACCGGCAACTAGATACGCGAGAATAGCTGGCAATTGCAGTCGGCGAAATAACCAAACAATAAGTACGGCACTGGAAAGTATTGCGAGTAATTCTAGGTGACCTGTCACATGTGTTCCTTACAAAAAATAATCAGATAATGGCTGAAACGCCTATAATGAGTTTAGCCCCCTAAATGGCTGTTTGTCTAAGCTTTTCTGTTATTTCAATTAAAACTCAATATCTGTCGCTCTATCGTTATTCTTAATGCTGATATGCAATAGGTTGCTCAGCAGCAAACGTCCACTTCAACTTACATTTTATCAATAGCAATAAAAGCCAATCATTTGACATCCTCAAGATTTTCAAATTTCAAAAATTGGCTAAAAGTAATTACATTAATTATTTTTTCAATAAAAGCAAAGGCTTACAGCATAACAGTAGGCAATATATTTTTAATCCGTATATTTCATGAAAACAGGTATGCTTTTTGCTTTTACAAACATGTAGTTACAGCCCCCAAAACGAAACGGAACACTATATGCGCACAGTAAATATTGTTAATCATCCAAATTCTAAGTTTAACGCTTTTACGTTATTCCAACATAGCGATCAACAAAGTCAGCGTAATCTTGCATTATTAGAACAATTACAAACAACACTGGACGTCAAACAATTGATCGATATATTTGCTATTGAAGCAGCCAAATATGTTGATTTTACTGGGCTTTACTTTAAGCACGACGAAATAAGTGCAACGGCTCGTGGTAGTCGTCAGGCGAAAGCAGAACGACAATTTGACTTAAAAATTAATGGCAAATTTCTTGGCATTTTGAGTTATTCGGTTAACACACCTATCAGCATCACTAATTTCAAAGTTTTAACTGAGTTGCATCAACTACTAGTTCATCCGTTAAATAATGCCATACGCTATCATCGAGCCATGCAATTGGCGATGCAAGATGCCTTAACACAACTTGGCAACCGTCGAAGCTTTGACGAACAACTTAAACGTACTATGGCACAAGCTACCCGTCGTCATGCACGAGTTGGACTGATCTTATGTGATTTAAATAAGTTTAAGGCGATCAACGATTCATTTGGTCATATCGTTGGTGACAATGTCTTAGAGCATTTTGCCAATGCTTTAAGACAAAGTGTCAGAGACACCGACAGTATTTTTCGCTTTGGTGGTGATGAATTTGCCATTATTGTCGAAGATGCCTGTGAACAATCATTAGCGGCAATCGAACATAGAATATACTTGGCAATGTCAAATGACGCTTTATTGGCAAAATATAACGTTACCAGCAGTTTAGGCCTAGCATTTATGAATAGAGCCGATACCGCCTCAAGCTTTTTCCAACGGGCTGATACGGCATTATATTCACAAAAAATGAACATGCCTCGAAAGTTAAGTGTCGTCGCTCAAAAAACTAGTTAAGTGCTCGATCTAAAGTTCATGCAGTGCGCGTGACTTTTCATCAGGAGTAGCACCAACGTACAAGCGGCAAACTCTTACCGCTTGTGCAAATTTTTCTAGACCAATTTTTGCCAATACTCGTCGAAGAAATGTACTATCTAAAGCAAAGTTGTCACTGTAATGCTCAATGGCTGCTTCAATGCTTGGATAACAAACACCATCAAATTTAAAGCTATCACTACCGTCATCTTTTTCAATTTCATTGCCATCAAGTACTAGCGGCCAGCCACGAAAATTAACCCGCTCTTTCGCCACTTCATACATAAACCAAGCACTTTTTTGAAAACCAGCAAAATTGCCATCTTCAAAACCGGAATTTGCTAACTCTTCTTGTGTCCAGTTCAGACCAATAGCCAAATCTTTTTTGTACTTTTTCATAAGAAATGTTTTAACGTATAGCTTTACTTGCCAAATATTTCGTACTTTCGCTTTCAGTGCTGCACTAACGCATTCACCACAGCCCGGCACAGTTAAAGTTGAATGCTGACAATCAAAAACAAGATGATGTTGATGGGGAAAGGTAAAATAGCGCCCGGCTGGCTCGCCACAAAACCAGCACTGGTGTCTATTTTTAAATGGTACTTCAATAAGGTTATCGTATTCGTCCATGACGCACTATTTTTAGATTTTAATGCAAAGCAAAATAATTAGCGCCTTTTACCTAGGCTCTTATTTTGTTGCTTTTTAGCTTTTGCTCGACGCTTAGCGGCAGGTGTTGCATTTTCTTTTTTACGCGCTAACATTTGATTTTTTTCTTGCGTCGCTTTATAACGACTTTTCTTTAGTGGCGCGTCTTCTTTAGCATCATATTGCCCAGGTAGTGCTCGATCTAATTCATAACCTGGTACTATAATGCGCTCAAACTTACGACCAATTAACGCTTCGATGTTATCTAAAAACTGCTCATCTTTCGGGCTTACTAGCGAAATAGCAGTACCTGATTTTCCCGCTCGGCCGGTACGACCAATACGATGTACATAATCTTCCGCTAAGAACGGTAAATGAAAATTCACCACATAAGGTAGGTTTGGTATATCTAAGCCTCGAGCAGCAACATCGGTTGCCACTAATACTCGCACCGTACCATCAACAAACTGTTCAAGTGCCTTATTACGTGCGCCTTGTGCTTTGTCACCATGGCATAATGCCGATTTTATACCATCAAGCTTTAGCTCTTTCGCCAAGATATTCGCACTTTCTTTAGTACCAGCAAAAACCAGCACTTGTTGCCAATTATTGACCCCGATAAGTTCTGATAGCAACTCAGCTTTACGAGTTTCTGAGACCCAATAAACTGACTGCTTCACTTTACCTGACGTTGAATTTTGACGAGCAACTTCGATAGTTTTCGGTGTTTTTAAAACCTTTTTTGCCAGCGTTTTAACTTTATTAGAGAAAGTTGCGGAAAACATCAAAGTTTGATGACTAGCTTTGATCATTGCTGAAATACGTTCAATGTCGTTATAAAAGCCCATATCTAGCATACGATCGGCTTCATCAAGTACTAAAAATTGCACTTGTGACAAGTCTAAATTTCTTTGTTCAAGATGCTCAATTAAGCGCCCTGGTGTTGCCACTAAAACATCAACGCCATTTTTCAACATTTTAGTTTGCGGTGGCATATTCGCACCACCAAAAACAGCACCACTGCGCAGAGGTAAAAATTCACTATACGCTTTGATGTTATCTGCAACTTGTGCCGCCAGTTCTCTTGTCGGCGTTAATATCAGTGCTTTAACTGTTGTGGTGGTATCAAAACCATCAGCAGAAGGCTTTACCTTGCGTGCCAATATATCTAATATGGGCAATGAAAAAGCGGCTGTTTTTCCGGTGCCAGTTTGAGCACTGGCTAAAATATCAACGCCAGTACGAATCATCGGAATAGCTTGTTGCTGAATTGGGGTTAAAGTTTTATAACCACATGCTTTTACCGCTTTTAATACATTAGCCGATAAACCTATTGCATCCACACTCATCACATCACCATCTTTTCATTGTAAACAGCGCTGTTATAAAAACGCGCCCAAAATATTAAGGCGCGGATTATAGCAGCTTTATTAGCGCTTGTTGGTATTTATCTAGCACTACTTTTTATCCCAGATACCTTTAGTCAAATTAAACTGCTGTTGTTCGGTATCATCTGGCTGGTAATGGGGTAATTTGCCTTTATCGTGTTGCAGATGATAGTCTTTAGCAATAGCAATAACCACTTTAGAAAGCATAAATAATGCAGTCACATTAAAAATAGTCATTAAGCCTGTTGATAAATCTGCCAAGGCAATCACCTCAGGTAAGGTTGCCACTGAGCCAAACACTAACATTAATAGAAAGCCAATACGCAAAAACCATCGACCTAACAAATTATCCATATTCAAGTACTTGAGATTATTGTCGGCATAAGCAAAGTTGGCCACTATTGAGGTAAAAGCAAATAGTAATATCGCGATAGTAATAAAATCGCTGCCCCAGGCACCAACTTGATAAGCCAATGCTTGTTGAGTTAATTGAATTCCTTGGGCTTGGCTGCCGGTATCTTTAAACAGTAATATCAAAATTGCCGTACAAGAACAAATAACAATGGTGTCAAAAAATACCGCTAACATTTGAATATAGCCCTGCGATACCGGGTGTGGAGGGAAAGGCTCCGCTGCGGCAGCAGCATTAGGCGAACTGCCCATGCCCGCTTCATTCGAATACAGTCCACGTTTTACACCTTGCACTATAGCAGCACCAACCAAGCCACTCCCCGCTTCTTTTAAACCAAACGCCGAAGCAAATATATTGCTGATAACCGAAGGAATTTTTTCAACATTGAGTAAAATAACACTAATACAAACCAGTAAGTAAAGTAGGCCCATAAAAGGTACGGTCAATTCGGCAAAGCGGGCGATATTCTTTAAACCACCAAAAACAATAAAACCGGCCGCTAAGGTAATAACAATACCGGTATATAATGGCTCAAAACCATAAGAGCCATTAAAAGCATCAGTAATAGAGTTTGCCTGTACTGCACTAAAAACAAAGCCATAACCAAAAAATAAGCATAATGAAAAAGTAACCGCCAGTTTTTTATTATTCAGGCCTTTACTCATATAGTAGGCTGGGCCTCCACGAAA
The DNA here is from genome assembly GCF_057553355.1 of Colwellia sp. SU-HH01172. Taxonomy (NCBI): domain Bacteria; kingdom Pseudomonadati; phylum Pseudomonadota; class Gammaproteobacteria; order Alteromonadales; family Colwelliaceae; genus Colwellia; species Colwellia sp. SU-HH01172. The sequence goes on from NZ_BAAJMB010000003.1 coordinate 29,454, forward strand.
ATTGCCATTGCTATCACGTTCTTTATAAAGCTGGCCTAAGGCACTTTCTGCAAATGCGGTCGCCATGCCCACTAAGGCAATTAACCACATCCAGAAAACAGCCCCTGCACCTCCTAAAGAAATAGCCACCGCCACCCCCATTAAGTTGCCGGTGCCGACGCGTGCCGCCAGTGATGTACAAAGTGCTTGGAAAGAGGAAATACCTTGGCTTGAACTTTTACGACTAGACTTTAAGATACTGAACATATGAAAAAAACGGCGAATTTGCAGCCCTTTCAATCGAATTGTAAACCAAATGCCACAAGCACTTAGCAGATAAATTAAAACGCTCCCCCACAAATAACCGTTAATAGTTCCAATCCATACTTCAATAAAGCTTGGTGCTATTACACTCGGTTCAACCACATTGTTCTCCAAAGGTATTATTATTTTTATAAAGATACGACAGCTTAACAAAAATATTAGAGATAAGTAGCTTTCTTAAATAAATGAGGAGAAAATAATCTTAGCGCAGGCTGAATTGGGTTTAATAGTATGGTGTCATGTTTAAATTTTTAAGATCAGCGTACAGATACTTACACGCTATATGACTAATTGAAAAATATTAGTACCGTTAGCAAAGCTTATTATTTTTTTATGTTAGCCAAATAGTTATCGCAAATTCTAGTTTAATACTGCTCAACTAAAAAACTCCCTAACTCTTTTGAATTAAACGGTTTGCGTAAAACTGGGTATGGCCACTGTTTATCTTCTTCGGCAATATAACCGCTAATAGAATATATCGTGATACTTGGAAATTTGGCTTTAACTAAATCTACCGCCTCACGACCTGACATGTCAGGTAGGATCATATCAGTGATAAAAATATCAAACACTTCATTTCCCGCTAATGTGCTAAGTAAGCTGGTTTTATTCGTAATGTGATTTGCTACTACCCCCTCACTTTCTAAATAAAGTGAAATAAATTCAGCAATGCTTTCTTCATCATCAAGAATTAACGCCCGCTTTCCCGGCATATATAGCTTAGGTTTATTTTCAACAGAAACAATACTTAAGTGTGCCTTGCCATCACATTTAAATATTAAGGTAAAATGAGCACCACCAAGGTCTCCTTTGCCTTCCACTTGTATCTGGCCATTGTGCTTATAAATCGTACTATAGACATTAGCTAGACCTATTCCGTTACCTTTATTAACCGATTTACTGCTATAGAATGGGTCAAATATTTTTGAAACATTCTCATCATCAATACCAATACCGCTATCTTGCACATGAATCTCTAAACGATTTTCTGACACTAAATTTGCGGATATTTTAATTTTCCCAATTAAGCCCCCCTCTTGAATTGCGTCTTGAGAATTAAGTACTAAATTCAAAAGAATATTAATAAACTCACCTTGAGGAAATTTAATTGCGCAAATTACATCTTTAATATCTAAACTAAAATCAATGGTAGGCAGCAGCAACTGCTTAAATAAATATTGGTTTTCTTCAATCTCTTTAATGGGATCAAATTCAATGACTTTCACGGTTGGTTTACGCGTGAAGGCTAATAACCGTTCTGTAACACTTTTGCCTTTATCTATAGCATTCTTAACTCGTTCTATATAGCGATAAATTTCTCTTTCACCTTGATTAAATTTCAACTCAAGCATTTCAGTTGCACCAAGAGCAACACCCAGTACATTATTGATATCGTGTGAAACATTACCAAAAGTATTGCCCAGTAAAGCTAGTCTATTGCTAATGATTTGTTGCTGATCTTTACGAAATTTCTCAGTAATATCTTCAACAATCCAAATATATATCCCTTCATCTCGTTCATAACTTATCGATAAGTCAAATACAGAGTTGTATTTATCAAAGCTAATGTTTGTCCGTTTAACATGCCCTTGAGCTTTAGCCTTACGTTTATATTCAATGTAGTCAGTAATACTAAAGTTGATATAATTAAATAGTACAGAATTTTCATCATTATTTTGTGGAGACAGATCTTGATAAACAATATTATCCTGTTCATCAATAAAAAATATTGGCACTTTAATGGTATTATTAACTAGCGCCAATAGTTTAAGTTTTTCTATGGTTTCTTCTGATTTTGTTATATCTCGGCAAACACCAAAAACACCGACAACCTCACCATCTGAGTCAATTTCTACTTCAGCTAAAACCTCTACTTTTACTAGCTGTCCAGAAGCATGTTTAATCACACTTTTAGTATAAAAGCCTTGCTTTTGCTTGACGGCATTTGCCATTTTCTGATTAATAAGTGACTGTTGTTCTTCAATGTAAAGCTCTGTCGCACTGTTTATAGTAGGCTTATAGTTGCTAGGGTCTAAACCGTGAATACGATAAACACCAGTTGACCAAAATAATTCTTGTGTAAACAAGTCATAACGCCAATGGCCTGAATTAATCAGATCTTCTGCTAACACCAGGTAATTATTTTTTTCTTTTAATCTATCAACTAATTGATAATTTTCTGTAATGTCTTTTACAGAGCCAAAAACTTTATGAGGCTTATTATCTTTATAGGAAAATATTTTTCCAACAATACTTAGCCATTTGGTTATGCCATATTTAGTTTTAATCGGAAATGTTATATTCACACAAGGTGTACGACCGCTTAGGTGCTCATCAAACATACTATAAATATTTTTTAGCACATCTCGAGTAACCATTTCTTTCCCTAGCGTTGCCGGTCCAGTGTATGCTTCTTCTCCATAATCAAGAATGGCCATCATATGAGCGGAGTAAAACATTATATTTTTCTCTATGTTCCATTCCCAAAATGCTTCTTCGATACTACCTAGTACTTTCTTTACATCCTTTGTCGATGGATCATGATCAAAACTTGCCGCTTCTAAATATTCAGTTAGAAAAACAATATAACCATGTTCTTGCTCTTGTACCCGAATTGTACAAGGTATACTTTGCTCAGATTGATTAAGTAATAAGCTATGTCGAGGATGGCTAATTACACTAGCGTTACCTTGGTATAACTGTCGATGTTCAACATGAACACCTACCATCGAATCAGGTAGTAATAATTCAACAGGCTCTCCAATCAATTGCGCATGGCTGTATCCTGATAGACAAGAAAATTGAGAGTTGCAATCAATAATAATACCGTTTAAATCGGTGCATAAAACGGCAAATGGAATATCAGCAAGGCTTACACTTTCGGTAATATTCAAAATAACTCATCCTCTTCCTCAAGTGTTTCAATCTCTTGTTCTTTTACAGCGTTTAAAGACTTAAGTTCGTCAACACTTTGTAAAGCACTATCAAGTAACTGCCCTACTTCTAAAAAGTTAATATCATCTTGTGTGTGCTTTTTTAGAGCCTTATGCACTAAGTCTGTTAGGTATTCTTCCTGTTCAAAACTCATATCTAAAATATGAAAGCTTTGCCCTATGTTAGTGACAATTTCGTTCATTACTTCTTGTTGGTGGTGCTTTGAAACCGCCAACATTTTTTTAGTTTGAATCACTGCTTGTTGGATTTTGTCTTGTACTGTTACCAGGGAGTTTTGATAGCTAATAAAAGCAATTCTAGCGCCAACGCACTCGATAACGGATGCTAAGGCATCAATATAAATATCCGTATCAATGGTGCCATCTTCTAAATTGAGAATAAGAATTGAAACTAAGTGATGATTAAAAATAGTTCTGGCGCCAAAGCGATACAACCTAGGTTTTATTTTTAATAACTTCATAACATCAATTTCAACAGGAGAACAAACGCCATTTTTTGAACTATAAAAGCTATCGTTGTCATTAATAGGATAAAAAGCTATACAGCCTTGCAAGTTCATACTGTAAAGATATGAGAAAACTTCATCGCGAATTTTTTCTAATGTAAAACATTGATTTAATTTCGACGTTAATTGCATGCAACTGCCATATTTAGAGGCTTGCGCCATCGAAATATTAATGACACGATCTTTTGATAAAATTTCACTCTCAAAAGAATGCATTTTTGCTTGGTAGTCAATCAGTCGCTTTAATTTTTTGATCAGCGCTAGTAACGAGATTGGTTTTGCTAAAAAGTCATCTGCTCCACACTCTAGCCCTTTTAAAATAGCATCTTCAGTTGCCAAACCAGAATACAAAACAAACGACTTGGCAACTTTGCCACCATATACTTGTTGTTTTATCCAATCAGAGCCTTTCTCTTCGCCAATATTTTCATCAACTAAAGCGATGTCAAAACTTTCGCTACTCATTTGGTTGATTATGCTTGCAACTTCATTTAAATCAACAGCGCACTGTACAGTAAAATCTTGCTCTAATGCTTCCTGTAGAAGTTCTAAATAAGTGCTATCATCGTCAATAATTAAAACTCTTGGTTTTGACATAAAAATCCCTCTAAATACGCGTTCCTATAACATAATCAATTTTCATGATTAAACTTTTCAATTGCCTTAAAAACTAGGCTGCACTGTATACCGCACATTGATTACGGTTATTTGCTTTAGCCTTATATAGCGCGAGGTCTGCTTGCTCTATAAGTTCACTGATGTTTTTTGCTGATAAACTCGTTGAAGAAACACCAATGCTAACTGAAACATAAGGTAAAACAGTGGAGTACTCATGCTCTATTTTCTCTTCGAGTAATGCTGTGATAATTTCTTGTGCCTTAAAACGAGCACCTGAGATTGGTGTATAGGGCAATGCAATGATAAATTCTTCTCCGCCAAAACGACCAATAACGTCTGTAGAGTGGTCAAGCTGATAGTTAAGTATCTCGGCAACTTTTGCCAAACATTTATCTCCTTGCTGATGGCCATAGTTATCGTTGTAAAACTTGAAACAATCAATATCTATCATAAGCAAAGATAGCTCGGCCTCATCCGAGACGTTCTTATCCCAGGCGATTTTGAGCATATTATCTAAACCTCTACGGTTAAGTATTTGTGTTAAAGGGTCGATACTACTCAATACTTCAAGTTGTTTATTAGCACGCTCTAAAGCAAACTTCATTTGAGATATTCTCGCCATTGCTCTAACTTTGGCTGCTAATACTACCTGTTTAACCGGTTTGGTTAAGTAGTCATCACCTCCAGCATCAATACCTTTCGCCAAAAAGCTTTCGCTATCATTGGCACTTAAAAATATAATGGGCATCCACTCTAAATATGTTGTGCGAATAATTTTGGTCAGCTCGAATCCATTCATCTCCGGCATTTCAATATCCATTAAAATTAAATCAACTTGGTTTCGCTCTAAAATTTCCAACGCCTCTTTATGTCCGTTTGCACATACGGCTTTAAAACCACTGTCTTCGATCATGGCAATAATGATTTGTCGTTGGTAACTGCTATCGTCAATGACTAAAATTTCCAATATAATTCCTCAATATTTTAGGCTATTTAATCCACAGGTAACTTGCTTCTACTCGGCTACCCTCATCAAAATACGCTAAATTTTCCGCTAACTGTTTTACCAGTTCAATACCTCTACCACAGAGCTGTAAATCAACGCTTGACTGGCCTTTATTGGGCTTTAATGCATTACTAATATCGAAACCATCGCCACTATCTTGCATATTAATTTTTAAGCGTCCGCCATTTGACAGAGAGTAATATTCCAAGGTGATATCAACAAACCCCGACTTTAGGGCTTTTAATCGAACTTCTCTTTCTTGATAATATTGAGTAAAACCATCTGGATACGTTTTCAAATCAGAGCTTAGCCGCAATACTCCGTGCTCTAAAGAATTAGCATAAAGTTCTGTTAATATAGTTTGAAGCCCTAACCATTGTTCACCACTTCCTTCAATTTCATGAATGTGGTTCATAATCATAGGAATAGGGTTAACGGTCGCTAAACGCTCATCAGTTAGCGATAAGTGCCACTTCCAAGATGGATGGATATTTGCTTGATTGTTTTCAATATGATCGTCATCAACCCGACACATTTTTAAATAACTTTGTTGCCAACCATTACAAGGAATGTCAACCAAGGAAATATCATCTTCTTGCTCCATACCTTGACAAAAGCACTCAACACTAGCTTGTACTGTTCTTGCAATATTGCCTTCACTAAGCCCTGTTTTAACTGCCTTTTCAAACCGTTGATAATCGTACATTTGATCAAGTTTGTTTCTTGCTTCAACAATACCATCACTTATTAGTATTACCCGATCAGAGTCTTGCACTGATACCACAGACATCGCAACATCTGTCAATAAGTTAGCGATTACCCCTATTGGCGGGTGATTTGACGATATTTTAAATTTTATTTCTCCATACTCAGAAAATACATAGGCATCAGGCAAGCCAGCATTTAAAACGTGTATGGAGCCTTCATGAGAAGATATTGTGACAAACGTTGCTGCTAGGAATAAATCGGAAGGTAATAAGCAATACAGCTGACTATTAATTTGCGTAACTATATCGAGCAATGAAAAACCTTTTCTGGTCATGGTTCGAAATGTTTCAGCTAATGGAACCGCACCGATTGATGACCGTAATCCATGGCCGGTAAAATCACCTAAAAGCACATTGATATCGCCATTAGGACATAAAGCACTTAACTGTATATCTCCACTAAATAACGCCGCTGGCTTTTTAATTATGCCTATTCTTTCCAAGCCATAATTACGAGACTCGATAACGTCAGACATGAGCTTTTCAGCAATTTCTGCGTCAGCATCTTGGACTTGTTGCAATATTTTTAATTGCCCATACAAGTCACTAATTCGTTGGATAGATTTAATTTTGGCTTTGAAAACTTGAGAAGAAAATGGACGAACAAGTATTCCGTCACCGCCAGCATCAATACTTTCAATATATGCACTGTCTGCGCTTTCATTGGTAACAAAAATTATTGGGCATAAACTATATTTATCTGAATGAATTTTAATCTTTCGCGCCGCGTCATAGCCATTCATAACGGGCATATTAATATCCATCAACACTAAATCAGGTTGGTATTGAATATATTTTTCAACACCTTCCTGACCGTTACATGCAGATATAACTTTATAATTTTGTTCAATTAATAAATTACTTAAAACACTGCGTTGTAAACTAGAGTCATCTACAATCAAAGCTAATTTAACATCAAGGTTTATGGCGACTGCTTCCATAATTTACGCCTCAATAGTCAGTAAGCGATGGAATTGGGCAATTTCTAAAATTTTATTTACTGTCTCATTTGGCTTTTGAATAACGATTTGATTGGCACTTTTTTCAGCATGATCTTTTAGTAAAAGAATCATCCCTAATGCGGAACTGTCCATGTAAGTAGTTTTAGATAGATCCAAATTAATCACAACATTACTTCCTTGAAAATCCGCATAGGCATCTCGGAAGCTTTGATGTAACGAAAAGTCAAATTTACCATCAATTGTAATTGAGAGTTCGCTACCGTCATTGGTTACAAATCGTTCTACTGTCATCATTATTCCTTATATTTATAGTTAAAAATTAAAATAAACTATGCAGGTGAAAAACTAAAATAGCTCAACTTCGCCTTCTTCCATTGTTAGTTGAGAAACACTACGCTGATCATCTTTTTCTTCTGTTTTATTAATAATTTCATCGCACTTAGTTTGCAAATGAACTAATTGTTCAGCAATACAATCAGGATTAACTTGCATCTCTTCTAATATCTGACTGAGCATCCCCACCGAGGCCAAATTACTTTTAATAGAAGTTAGTGTTTGATTGGTTAAGTCTTCAAACTGCAATGACCGAATAGCACTCGTGACATGAGTGGATATTTGAGGGGTAATTTGCGATAGTTTTTGAATAGCACCACCTGATTCAAGGTTAGTATTCGCCATATACTCAATCATCTCTCCCACCTTCTCTTTTGCTTCTAAGGTTGGAGTCATATCGGCTGAGGCCATCGACTCAACTGATGTACGTAGTTGGCTAATAATACCTTGTGCACCCGATATTTTATTTCGAATATCTTCATTCAACTCTGTTGAGTTAATCGATAGCTGTCTGACTTCATTAGCAACCACAGCAAATCCTCTTCCTGTTTCTCCTGCACGGGCCGCCTCTATGGCCGCATTAAGCGCTAATAAATTCGTTTGACTAGCGAGGTTTTCAACTTGGCCAAGTAAGGAAAATATGCTGTCAAACTGAGCAATCATCTCATCGGTATATGACAAGGTTTCTAAGCTTTTTTTGCTAGTGCGAATGATGATTTCAACAAAATCTTCCAGCGTGCTATTAGTTTGCTGAATAAATGATTCAATTATCGACTCTTCACCTCCTTGCTTTGCCGCTATATTAGCAACCACCTGACTAATTAACGTTTGCTGTTCATCACATAGGCTTTGTAAACTTTTAAAACTGGTCGAAATATCAACCACCGCAGATCCGACAAACATATTCGCGCGATTTACTTCGTTATCAACTATGATGACCTGTTTAGCAAGCAGGCGGTTCATATTCTTGAAACTCGCGCGCAGCTGTTGAATATGATCCGAGCTAAACTCAGTGTTTTGGACTGGGCTATTGTTCTCCCACTCTCTATGGCGTAGTTGCCAAACAAAAATACTTAGCAGTCCTAGTGTTAGTGCAGCAGAAAAATAGTTAAGCCTAAGCACCAACGACTCAATCAATAAGGCGCAAGAGATTGCAATTCCTGAAAATATCAGTACTTTATTCATTTTCATACGCTTTCTCTCTAGCTGAATTCCAACCACAACTTGCATTATTCAGAAGCGCACTTGCAATATGAGTTAGAGGTAACTCTGCTCGATAAGCATCAATTTTATGGGCGTAGCCTGGCATTCCCCAAACAAGGCTAGTATTTTTATCTTGAATAATAGTCATCGCACCTTGCTCTTTTAAAGCCAGTAATCCCTTGCCCCCATCTTGCCCCATGCCGGTCAAGACCACTGCCTGAACGTCTTTAGCAATTGGTAACAAAGAGTTAAAGAGCACATCAACTGAAGGCTTATGCCTATTTACCGCGATTGAGTCGCTTAATTGACAGCTTAATACGCCTGATTTTGACACGACTTTTAAATGTTTTCCGCCTGGCGCAATATAAACATGACCTTTTTTAATTTGCTCGCCATGCTTAGCCTCTTGTACAGTCATTAACGAGTTTTTATTCATTCTTTGGGCAAAACGCAGACTAAAGACATTAGGAATATGCAGGGTTATAACCATCGCGGGGGAATTTTTCGGCATTTGTGAAAGTAAACTTTTAATCGCATCAGTGCCGCCTGTAGAGGCACCAATTGCTATAATTTGGTTTTGTTTCTGTGCACCACTGAAAACAAGTGATTTAGCTGTATCAGTAGTTGATATCTGCTTAGTAAAGGAGAGGTCTTGCGGTTTTACCAACCCAGCAGAACGAATTTTCTCAATTATAGTTTCTTTAAACGTGCTTTTATTGCCCGTTAAGGCTTCGAAGCTAGGTTTCGCAATAAAGTCAATTGCACCAATTTCAAGTGCTTTTAATGTGGTATCAGCACCTTGCGTCGTCAATGTTGACAACATAACAACTGGCATCGGCCTTAAACGCATTAAATTATTTAAAAACGTTATGCCATCCATTTTAGGCATTTCAACATCTAACGTTAAAACATCTGGATTTAATTTCTTTATCAGTTGGCGGGCAACAAATGGGTCTTTAGCTTCACCAATGACTTCAATATCTTCAACATCCATTAGCAATTCTTTTATAATATTTCGAATAACGGTTGAATCATCAACGATTAGCACTGTGATCTTTTCCATGTCACTTACCTTCCTTTAAAATAGCTCTATCTCGCCGTCATTAGCCAGAGCGTGAAGTTGACTTTGATAGTCGCTTTCTCTTTTGCTTATCGTGTCATTATGTAAACTATCTATAGTTTTCATTAATGCTCGACCCGTCTGCGGCTCAAACATCACTTTTCTTGGGTGAATGGAACCTAAGTCCGAACTTATTAACGGAATATTTTCATCTTCTAAATAACCTAGAACAAAGTTAATATTTTTTGCACCAATATCAGACATGTTCTCTAAAACTCTAGCGCCACCAAATGCTTTCGCTTTTAAATGACTTCTTTTACCGCCATTTTTTAGAATTAAATTAATAAGGTATTCCATGGCAAAATTTCCATAGCGTGTGGCGTCAGAATGCATACCTCGCTGACCCCAATCGACTTCATGTGCTTCTTTATCGGTGAGTGGTAACATAAAGTGATTCATGCCACCTATCTTGTTCTTTTCATCCCAAATACAGGCGGCAACGCATGAGCCTAATGTCGTCGCAATTGGAATATACTCTTTAGAGACATAAAACTCGCCTGGAAGAATTTTCGCAACGACAGCCCCCCTTTGGTTGTCCCAATAATGATTTACATGAGCAAATTCTGCCAAGCACTGAGCCTTAAAATGTTCGACATCTGCACTCTTAGTTTTTATCAGCGCCATAATAAATTTAACTCATCCTTGAAACTAGACTAATTTGGCCGACGAAAAATAGTTCTTCCGACACATTCAAAATACTGTTGGTAAGCACCTAAATTCTCGCTATGGCCTAATATAAGTAAGCCACCTGGTGCTAACATATTGTAGTAACGTTCAAATAGTCTTGACTGAGTATCCTTATCAAAATATATAATCACGTTACGGCAAAAAATAATGTCAAACGGACCTCGCATTGGCCACGAAGCCAATAAATTTAGTTGCTTAAAGGTTATATATTTTTGCAACTCATTACTGACTCGACTTTGCCCTGTTTGCTGTTCACATCCTTTTCTAAAGTATTTGTTTTTTAGATTTTTCGGTACACCTTCAATGCTATCAAGCGAGTAAATACCACTTTTGGCCGTTTGTAATACATTGCTATCAATATCGGTTGCTAGTATTTTCGCATCCCAATTTGACAATGTTTTGCCTAACGCTTCAGATAGCATCATGGCAATACTGTATGCTTCTTCGCCAGTTGAACTTGCAGAGGACCAAATTCGAATGCGTTTATTCGCTTTGTTTGCCTGTAATAGACTTGGCAACTCATGTTGACTCAAAAAGTCAAAATGATGCTGCTCGCGAAAAAAGCTCGTTAAGTTTGTGGTAATAGCATTAATAAAATAACTTTTTTCTTGCTCTGGCTGAGCTTGTAATAATCGGCAGTAAGCTGAAAAAGACGGTAACTTTCGCTCACGAACAATGCGCGTAAACCGGCGATACACCATTTCCTGCTTCGATTGATTTAAAACTATGCCAGCATTGTCATAAGCAAACTGACAAACATAATTAAATTCATCTGCCGTTAAACTTAGCGTTTCCTGCCGTTTCAATGCCATCATATCGACTTAAAACTCTTCCCATTCTTGGTCACTATTCACTAGGTTCGCATTTGATTTTTCTTTAAATACCGGTCGAATAGTCTCTTCAACGGCCGACAATCTTGGTTTAACGCGACGACGGCTATGACTTGGCGTGGCAGTGCTTTCTCGGCGCCTAACGGGCTCGTGATGTTGCTCTTCTTCTTGCGTGAAAAACGATACTTGTTCAAGTAACACTTGTGCTTGCTCTTCCATTGATTTACTTGAGGCTGCAGCTTCCTCAACCAGAGCGGCATTTTGTTGTGTCATTTCATCCATTTGACTTACCGCTGCACTCACTTCACCAATACCAGCAGATTGCTCTTTCCCGGCACTATCAATATCACCAATCATTTTACCAACCTCTTCAATCGCCGAGGCTAATTCACTGAAGGTTTTACCGGTTTCATCGACTAATTTAGTGCCTTGACCTACAGCTTCGACACTATCATTTATTAGTCCTTTAATTTCTTTGGCAGCACCTGCAGAACGCTGAGCTAAATTGCGCACTTCTGCAGCAACGACAGCAAAACCTCTACCTTGCTCACCAGCTCTTGCTGCTTCAACTGCAGCATTAAGTGCTAATAAATTCGTTTGAAATGCAATTTCATCTATAACACTAATAATATCGGCAATTTTTTTACTTGACTTGTTAATATCACTCATAGCGGATATTGCATTTTGTACAACTTCACCACCATTACTCGCTTTATCCATAACAGATGTCGACAATTTGCTGGCTTCTGTGGCATTTTCTGCATTTTGTTGAACGGTACTTGTTAACTCCTCCATTGCTGAAGCCGTTTCTTCTAAAGAGGAGGCTTGTGATTCTGTTCTGTGACTTAATTCATTATTACCTTGGGCTATTTCACGTGATGAGTCGAAAACATTGGTAGACGCATTTCGAATATCACTGACCATTTCATTTAACACATTAATAAAGTCATTTATTGAATCACCAATAATGCTAAATTCGCCAACTAAATCGGTTTCAATTCCGCATGATAAGTCGCCTTGTGACATAGTAATTAACGTATCTTTAATTTCAGAGATAGCTTGCTTGCGTGCAGTAATGTCAGTAGCGTATTTTACTACTTTAAATGTATTGCCGTTGAGGTCGAGAATGGGATTGTAAGATGCTTGAATCCAAACTTCTTTACCTCTTTTCCCCAAACGTTTATATTCACCAGAATCATATTCGCCTCGGTTTAATTTATCCCAAAACTGTTGGTATTCAAGGCTATTTTTATCATCCGCTTCAACAAAAATACTATGATGTTGCCCTTGAATTTCAGTCAAGGTGTAACCAACAGCATTTAGAAAATTATCATTGGCGGTAATAATGGTGCCATCCATATTAAATTCTATTACCGCTTGTGATTTGCCAATAGCATTGATCTGCCCTGAAAAATCAGCATTGCTGAGTTTTTGTTCTGTGACATCAGAGGCAAATTTAACCACCTTCATAGGCTTACCATTTAAATCTAAAATTGGGTTATATGAGGCCCGTATCCAAATTTCTTTACCGCCTTTGCCTAGTCGTTTGTACTCTTTTGCATCATACTCTCCGCGGTTCAAACTCTCCCAAAACAACCGATATTCTGCACTTACTTTAAATTCTGGCTCGACAAAGATACTGTGATGCTGGCCTTGTATTTCTTCTAATGCGTAGCCTACCGTTGCTAAAAAGTTATCATTGGCGGTAATAATAGTGCCATCCATATTAAACTCTATTACTGCCTGAGATTTACTTATGGCATCAATTTGCCCTTGATAGTTTGCATTTCTTAATTTCTGTTTAGTTACATCAGTGGCAAATTTAATAACTTTTTTAGGTTTGCCACTTTCATCAAAAATCGGATTATAGGAAGCTTGTATCCAAATTTCTTTACCGCCTTTGCCAAGACGTTTGTATTCTTTCGACTCAAATTCACCACGATTTAAACTGTCCCAAAATAACTTATACTCTGCGCTTACTTTAAACTCGGGCTCTACAAACATACTGTGATGTTGGCCTTGTATTTCCTCTAACGTATAACCAACAGCGGCTAAAAAATTATCATTGGCGGTAATTATTGTACCGTCCATGTTGAACTCGATAATTGCCTGAACTTTATTGATTGCACTTAGCTGTGCAGCCATATCTGCATCTTGTAAATCATTATTTTCCGTTGCTAAAACATCATTACTTTGGCTCATTGTCGTTAAATTCCCTGTCGATTGAATATGTTCAAATAATTGCTTTGGTAGTGTTGACTTGATAAGCGGCATAGCTAAATGTTGAATTGTCGCTGTCCACGCCCGCTTAAGCGCAAACGGCATGTTTTCCTTATGAACTTCAGTTACCGCTTCAATAAATGCTTCTACAATACTGTTTTGTAAATTAAGTATTTCTGGGCAAACCTGTTCTGCTTTTATTTTTGCAGAGTTCCTTTTAACTGCAGTCAAATTAGAGATTTCAATACTTAGCATTTCTATAACGCAGTGTTTTTCTGCTTTTGCTTTATTTATTAAAACGTCTTTATAATTCGGCTGTGCTTTAAATAAATGTTGATAGAATATTGCATTAAGTTGCGATAATTCACTTTGCAAACTTTGCAAACTTTGCCAATGCGCTTGTACTAAACTAATTTGTTTCGGTGTCATTAACATTAACTCCAAACGTTGCCAATTAAACAGCTATAGCACTGTTATCCACTGTAGGTTCATCAAGTGGTTTGCTTATTTGATAAAGCGCATTTTGATCAAGTAATGAGCTGCTATTTAGCAAAATAACAAGCTTGTTATCGACTGAGGCTAACCCTTCTAAAAAGCAAACATCAATTTGCTGGCCAAAGGCCGGAGGTTTTCGAATGGCATTCATTGAAAGTTTATAAACTTCAGATACTGCATCAACCACAACACCGACAACCATAGGCACTGAACTGTCAGGGTTACGTAAAATAATGGTTACGGTTTGCTCGTTATACGGCAGCGGTGTTAAACCAAAGCGTTGGCGAAGGTCAATAATAGGAATAATAACCCCTCTTAAATTAATTACCCCTTTAATATAATCAGGTTTATTTGGCAATTCAGTCACAGAACTCCAAACCCTGAGTTCTTGCACACATAAAATATCAACGCCAAACTCTTCGCCATTTAGAATAAAAGTCAGATATTCCTTTTCTCGCTCCATTGCTACACCTTTACTGTTTTGTTTGATGGCTTTGTATAGTTTGTAATGTTGTAACATCAAGTAACGTGACAATATTTTCGCCAACATTTACTAAACCTGTTATATAGTGAGGTGCTAAACTACCGCCAAATGCTGGCGTAGTTTTAATATCATCTTCTTCAGCGTTTAATACGTCTGAAACAGCATCTACAACAAATCCCATCGTACGATACTGATTCTCATGCTGGGCTTTGAGGACAATGACCACAGTCGTTTTGCAATATTTTGCTTCACCAATGTCAAATCTAATACGCAAATCAATAATAGGAACGATGACGCCACGCATATTGATAACGCCTTTGACAAAGCTAGGCGCATTTGGAATATGTGTTGGTTGCTCCCAACTTCTAATTTCTTCAACAGATAAAATATCCACCGCATATTGTTCAATACCTAACGAAAAAGTCAGGTATTGCTCACCGCTGGCAATAAAATCTAAACCTTCCAGTGCGTATTCGCCTTCTACTGGAATTTCATCAACTAATGCTTGAATGTTCACTAATGTACAACCTCTTCTGCTGCCAGATGATTTTTCTGTTGTGTTTTTGCTAACTTCAGTGCCATGGTGATCATGCTAGGTACATCCAAAATCATGGCGACAGAGCCATCACCTAATATTGTAGCGCCGGAAACGCCTTCAACTTGTTGGTAATTATCATTTAAGCTCTTTACCACCACTTGTTGTTGAGCAAGCAAGTCATCAACCATTAGGCCAACTTTTTGTCCTTCAGCCTCCACAACAACGAGTAAAGCATTACTAATTTCTTTATTTTGCGCAGGAATATTGAAAAGCTTATAAATAGGAATTACCGGCACGTTATCTTCGCGAAGTCGATATAACACCATATCGCCTGATATCCTGTTAATTTGAGCGTCTTGAACTTGTAATGATTCAACAATGGTAATGAGTGGAATAATGTAAACTTCACTTCCAACTTTAATAAGCTGTCCATCAAGAATAGCTAATGTTAATGGCAGGAAAACTTTAAAATTACTGCCTTGGCCTAATGTTGACTCAACTTGTATTCTGCCTCCCAAAGATTGAATATTACGTTTAACAACATCCATACCAACACCGCGTCCTGATATATCGCTAAGCGCTTTTGCTGTAGAAAAACCAGGTTCAAACAATAAATCATAAACTTGGTTATCCGTTAACGAGCTAGAGTCGTCAACTAACCCTTTTTCAATAGCTTTAGTTAGGACTGTATCTCGGTCAATACCACCGCCGTCATCTTTAATCTCAATAACTATACTGCCCCCTTGATGGTAAGCATCTAACGTTATCGTGCCTTTTTCAGGTTTACCGTTAGTCAATCTAATATCAGTCGCTTCAATACCATGGTCAACAGCGTTTCGTACGAGGTGAACAAGTGGATCACCAATTTGCTCCATAACCGTTTTATCTAACTCGGTTTGTTCACCGCTGATCACCAATTCAATCTCTTTAGCCATTTTCTTAGAAAGATCATGAATAAGTCGAGGGAAACGATTAAAGGCAAAGCTAATCGGTAACATGCGAATACGCATGACGCTTTCTTGTAGCTCTTTAGTGTTTTGTAATAGTTGCTCTAAACCAGAATTTAATCGTGAAATTTTAGATGGTTCAAAATCATTACCTAATTCAGACAACATTGATTGCGTGATGACCAGTTCACCGACTAAATTGATCAAGCTATCCACTTTATCAACACCAACACGAATAGAGCCTGACTCTACTCTTGATTTACTTACCGCATTGCTGTTTTTCTTACTAGCATTGCTAGCAGGTTCAGCAGCAACCTCTTGTTCAGGCATTGTTGATGACCTATCTGCAGTAATGTTGCTATCATCAAGGTTGATATTCTCATCTATAGTTTCAATCTTGCTAGCTGGCTGTACTTCCTTAATGGTCAATTGACATTCATCTTCAACCCATTCAAATATTTCCGCAATATCTTCATAATTTGCATCAGTAATTAATTCAACTTGCCATGAAATATGTAGTTCAGTGGCATCAAACTCCGTTAAACTAGGTATGGCATTACAATTAGCACTAATCGTTATATCGCCTAGCTCTTTTAATGCATTTAGCAGTAATAAGGGGTCATTACCCGTTTGTACTAAATGATGTTCAGGTACAAAACTAATGGCCCAATGACATTTATTACTATCCGTATCACTTGCTACAACGACTACTGAACTTTCCTCTAGCTTATTGGCAGCACCTTCGGTGACATCACCAGTTGTATCTTCCTGAGAATTTATTGTAGATGTTTGTTCACTATTTAATGTTTCAGTTAACAAGGCCGACGTTGCGATGATTTTACTATCATCATAATCACTATTATCTCGAATTGACTCTATTAACAATCGCATGCAATCGACAGAATCAAGAAGAATTTCAACATCTTTTTGCGCAACTTCTCGGCGACCATCACGCATTTCATCAAGTAGTGTTTCAACTAGATGAGTAAATTCAGTAACATGATTAAATCCAAACGTTCCAGCACCTCCTTTAATAGAATGCGCAGCACGAAAAATAGCATTAATAGTTTCATTGTCTCCTTGCGCTAAGTTAAGTAGGCTCGACTCCATTAACTCGATGCCTTCAAAACTCTCCTCTAGAAACGTTGGAATAAATTGTGACAGGTCAATACTCATAGTAATTACCGCACAACACGTTTAATTGTTGCAATTAGCTTATCGGGATTAAAAGGTTTTACTAACCAACCCGTTGCGCCGGCAGCTTTACCTCTTTGCTTCATGTCAGTTGAGCTTTCAGTGGTTAACATTAAGATTGGCGTATATTGAAAACTTGCTAACTTTCGTAATTCTTGGCAAAGCGTAATGCCATCCATATTTGGCATATTGACGTCAGTGATAACAAGATCAAATGCATCTGTTTGTGCCTTTGATAGGCCGTCTTGGCCATCATGTGCTTCAACGGTTTGATAACCTGAATTTTTCAAGGTAAAACTAACCATGTCGCGTATAGAGTTAGAATCATCCACAACTAAAATCTTCGACATTTCAATTCCTTTACAAATGTTAAAAATAATAAAAACTATGCTGCAAAATATTGCTGCAATATTGCGTCTTTAAAACCTAATTGTTCAAAACTTTGTTTAATAATTTTCGAGGTAGATTGCCAAACAAGCTGTTTATTTTGTGCAGCAATGTAGATAACACTAGCTAAGATAAGCTGTGCGCCTAATGTATCAATTCGCTCAATAGCACTATCATCAAATTCAATAATGTCGGTATTGTCTATTTCTTCGAGAAGAGCAATACGGCAGGCTTCTACTTGCACAATTGTTAACTGAGAGGGAAATTCAAACATGCATATCCTTAGCGATTGTTATTGTTCTTCACTGAACTTATGTACTAATTAAAGATATGCCATGAAAATATTTTTGCAAGTAATAAATTGAAAAATATATTTATTTTTTATAATTTACAACTTGTTACCTTTTACTATTATGAGGTTAGTTATTTTGTTTTGTAATATTTCGTTAGCTAATATAAGCTAGAAACGCAGTTGTATTAGATAAATAAAACGCAGATAAAATAGTGTTGTTAGAGTTAATAAACAAGGAATGTTTTATGTCAGGCAGCAACGAGAAAGCGCCGAGCCAAATATTTAAATGGTTCGAGAAAATGAAAGAAAATTACGATAAAAATGTCTTAGCTATTATGCATAGGTTTGAACAAAGTAATAGCCAACAACAAAGCCGCTTAGATGATGCACATAATAATCACATCAATCTGTTGCAAGACAATCATGCAAACCAAACCTCCCAACTGAATAAGCAATTAGAGAAAAAAGAGCAAGAAATAGCTTATTTCAAGCAACAAATAGCCGCACAACAACAAACCATAGCTCAACTAACAAATAAGTACGATAACGTGATATTTGAACTTGTTACATTGTCGAAAAACTCGGGAAATTATAAAGAAATATTTAATGAGGATGTTATCAATATAGATAGTAACATCAACGATATTGCCGATAAAAACGCAAAAAGTGATGATGTTACATTAGATATGCAAATTGATGACACAGCATCAGTAAGTTCTTCTTACGACGGTGAAATTGAGCAACTCTATCAACAAGCACTTGCTATGCGAGAGCATAATGATAAAGCACAAGCATTTCTAGTTTTTAAAAAAGCAGCCACGCTCGGGCATGTTCAAGCAATGGGCGCCTTAGGTCGAGCATATTTTTTGGCTGAAGGTGTTGAAGAAGCGCCCGTATTGGGTTTAGCCTGGTTAATAAATGCAGCAAATTTGGGTCTGCCACAAGCGATTAAACGGGTAGAACACTTTAAGCTCAATGAGGAAGAGCTATATCAAGAAGCTATATTACTTGCACAGGAAGTGGCAAGCGAATGTTTGGCCGCTTTAGTGTAACACCCTAAAG
Source organism: Colwellia sp. SU-HH01172 (assembly GCF_057553355.1). Taxonomy (NCBI): domain Bacteria; kingdom Pseudomonadati; phylum Pseudomonadota; class Gammaproteobacteria; order Alteromonadales; family Colwelliaceae; genus Colwellia; species Colwellia sp. SU-HH01172. The sequence goes on from NZ_BAAJMB010000003.1 coordinate 48,362, forward strand.
TACTTAAAATAGTAGCAATAAAAAAGTGCCGCTAAAAAATGGCACTTTATTGTTTTGTTGACGATTATTAAAGCGCTTTAAATATTTGCTCTACTGAGTCCTTGGCATCACCAAACAGCATTTGCGTATTTTCTTTAAAGAACAATGGATTTTGCACACCAGCATAACCTGTGTTCATAGAACGTTTAAATACCACAACATTTTTGGCCTGCCATACTTCTAACACCGGCATGCCGGCTATCGGGCTGGTTGGATCTTCAGCTGCCGCAGGGTTGACCGTATCATTTGCACCTATCACTAACACCACATCGGTATCCGGAAAATCATCATTGATCTCATCCATTCCTAACACAATATCGTAAGGCACTTTTGCTTCCGCCAAGAGTACATTCATATGTCCTGGTAATCGCCCAGCGACCGGATGAATAGCAAAACGCACATCTATGCCTTTATCTTTTAATGCTTGCGTCATTTCATAAACCGGATATTGCGCTTGAGCAACGGCCATTCCGTAACCTGGGGTAATGATCACTGATTTTGCACCACGCAACATATCGGCAACCGCATCGGCATTAACTTCGATATGCTCACCGTAATCAACATCGGTATCAACAACCACATCGGTACCAAAACCACCCGCGATAACACTAATAAACGAGCGGTTCATTGCCTTACACATGATATAAGAGAGAATAGCCCCTGATGAGCCAACTAGCGCCCCAGTCACAATTAACAAATCATTATTTAACATAAAGCCAGCTGCGGCTGCTGCCCAACCAGAATAGGAATTGAGCATAGAAACAACTACCGGCATATCTGCGCCACCAATAGATGCCACTAGGTGCCAGCCAAAAGCAAAGGCAATAAAGGTCATTAAAAATAATGCGCCATTACCGCCCCCTTGTTGTACAAACATCACCATCAAAATAAATGACACCACACCGGCAGCTAAATTGAGTTTATGACGATGAGGCAACATTAACGCGGCAGAATTAATAATGCCTCGTAACTTACCAAAAGCAACAATAGAACCCGTAAAAGTTACTGCGCCAATAAAAACGCCAAGAAATACTTCCACTAAATGAATATTGGTTGCCATTTGCTGGCTAGCTGTAAAGCTTGCCATCACCGAATGGTCCATTTCGAAATAACTGTTGAACCCTACAAGTACCGCTGCTAAACCAACAAAACTGTGCAATATTGCCACCAATTCCGGCATTTGCGTCATCTCAACTTTTTTAGCAAGTTGTAAACCGATACTGGCACCTATCACCATAGTGACCAAAATGATCCAAACATTATCAACACGAGGATCGGCAATCGTTGCGATAAGCGCAATTGCCATACCGACAATACCGTACCAATTGCCCGTTTCAGCTGTTTGCTGTTTGCTTAAGCCCGATAAACTAAAAATAAACAGTAACGCAGCAATAATATACGCTGCGCTAATTAAACCTTGAGAAAATTCCATTGCAGCGCCCTTATTTTCTAAACATTTTTAACATGCGTTTAGTGACTACAAAGCCACCAACAATATTGATAGTGGCAATAAGTATTGCGATACCGGCAAGCAATTGTATTAAAGGGTTGCTATTGCCGACCTGTAATACAGCCCCGACGACAATAATGCCGGATATTGCATTAGTGACACTCATTAACGGTGTATGCAGTGAATGGCTAACATTCCACACGACGTTGTAACCGATAACACATGCAAGCACAAAAACCGTGAAATGTGATAAAAAGTCAGCAGGAGCAACACTTGCTACCCAAGCAAACAATAATGCCCCAACCGCCATAAAAGCATGCTTTTTACTTTGGCTTACCGGCTCTTCAACTTTAGTTGCAACTGGTTGCTTTGCTTCTACTTTTGGTGCTGAGGGTGCCGCACTCACTTGGATCGGCGGTGGTGGGTAAGTAATTTCATTTTGTTTAACGACCGTCATATTGCGAATAACAACATCATCAAAATCAATATTCAAACTACCGTCTTTTTCTTTACACAAAAGTTTTGTCAAACTCACTAAGTTATTTGCATAGAGCTGTGAAGATTGATTCGGTAAGCGAGAAACAAGGTCGGTGTAACCTATGATTTTAACGCCATTAGCATTAACCACTTTACCTGCTTGGGTTAATTCACAGTTGCCGCCACCCGCTGCGGCTAAATCAACAACAATACTGCCTGTTTTCATTGATTCAACCATCTCAGCAGTGATCAGCTTAGGTGCTGGTTTGCCAGGGATCATCGCCGTGGTGATAATAATATCAACATCTTTTGCTTGCTCAGCGAATAATGCCATTTCTGCATCAATAAAAGCTTGGCTCATTTCTTTTGCGTAACCATCACCTGAGCCAGTGTCTTCAGGCTCTTCATAATCAAGCTCTAAAAATTCTGCCCCCATACTTTCAATTTGTTCTTTTACTTCCGGGCGGGTATCAAATGCTCTCACTATCGCGCCTAAACTACCCGCAGTGCCTATTGCCGCCAGCCCGGCAACACCAGCACCAATAATCATCACTTTCGCCGGTGCCATTTTACCTGCGGCGGTAATTTGACCGGTTAAAAAGCGTCCAAAATGATGGGTGGCTTCAATAACTGCACGGTAACCAGCAATGTTTGCCATAGAACTCAGCGCATCCATTGACTGACTTCGTGTCATGCGCGGCACCATTTCCATTGCCAAAGTGGTAATTCCTTTATCTTTTAACGCTTCTAAAATAGCGGTATTTTGTGCAGGGGCGATAAAACTAACCAGATGAGCACCGTCTTTCATTGCCGCTATTTCTTCAATGTTAGGGCAGTTAACTTTATAGATGATATCGGACTGCCAGACATTCTTTTTAGTTGCTAGACTTGCACCTGCATCAACAAACTCTTGATCGGTAAAACTTGCTTTTGTGCCTGAGCCTTTTTGCACTTGCACTTCAAAGCCAAGTTTAACTAGCGCGGTTACGGCGGTTGGCGAGCTTGCGACTCGATTTTCACCGCTAACGGTCTCTTTCGGTATACCAATAATCATAATTCACCCTTTTTATCACAACCCTTTCGCAAAAAGCACTTAGTTAAATCAACACGATTTGTGGCTAGGTAATTCAATCAACAGATCCTAAAACAGATATATTTATTTTTATTCGCTTAATGTTTTACCATTATCCGTCTACTTTTCATACATTAAGCTTAGTTATTTTCAATATAACTTAGCGAAAATGATTGTTGTTTGATCTCAACCAAAGGTCTAGTTTGCTGTGATGTATTTATAGATTAAGATGAAGAGGTTAATAATGATAAGGACGAAAAAATGATCTACCGACTCGCTGACGTAGCACCTAACTTAACCGACAGTAATTTTATTGCGCCAAATGCTACACTAATTGGTGATGTAACACTCGGCGCGCAAGCGAGCATTTGGTTTAATGTTGTTATTCGAGCCGACCTTGCTAGCATCAATATTGGCGAAAACACCAATATTCAAGACGGTTCAATTTTACATGTTGATGCTAAGTTCCCGATGTCAATCGGCAGCAATGTTACCGTCGGGCATAAAGTGATGTTACATGGCTGTACCATAGGCGAGAATACGTTAATAGGTATGAATGCGGTGATACTAAACGGCGCTAAAATTGGTAAAAACTGCTTAATTGGCGCCAATAGCCTGATCACGGAAAACATGGAAGTTCCAGACGGACATTTAGCACTTGGCTCACCGGCAAAAGTGGTCAAAGCCCTAGATGATTCTACTCAAGCAATGTTTACCAAATCAGCCATGCATTACGTTGAAAATGGTCAACGTTATTTGGCTGAACTAACCCCACTTGAGTAAGTCGCTAAAGACAATAAAGAAATAATGCCGATTAATCTTATTTAATCTATATCGTGTAGCGGCCAAATAACAATATGATCAGGAAAGTCTTCTAACTCAACATCGTCATCTTTGACAATTTTGCCACGCACTGACATGCCGGCTTTGTGCATGGCTGATTTTTTACCTTTGTTTAACAACGGGTGCCACGACGGCATACCTCGACCTTCTTTTAATCGACGATAGGTACAGCTTGGCGGCATAAAAAATACATCATCAAGATTTTCTTGCGTTAACTGCACACAATCAGGCACTAATTCCGTGCGCTGCTCGTACTTAGAGCACTGGCAACTTTTGTCATTCAATAAATAACAAGCAATATTGGAGTAATTCATCTGCTCATTTTCGCCGATGTGCGTCGTTGGCATAAACTCCGTTTCATCGGTAGTATTTTCATCATCAATGAACTTATGCAGACAGCACTTAGCGCAACCATCACAAAGCGACTCCCATTCTGGTCGGGTCATTTCATCTAATGATTTCGTTTCCCAAAAGCGCTCAATAACAACTTTTTTCACCTTGGCCGCTGAACGATTATTTTTCTTGCTCATAGTGTTAGCTCATTCCCATTTACTGAATGCCGTTTACTGAATAGGTGGAAATTTAATATGATCGGATAAATGTCCAACCGAGCTGACAAAATAATAGGATAAGTTCCAATGCATTAAACTTTTGTAGTTATTATAAGCAAGATATGCACGGCCATTAGCATCATCAGGAAATACCAATGCCGCCTTTATATCAACATTAGGTAAATTAGTGCCATCTGTGCGACGTATACCTAACGCTTGCCATTGCGCCAAAGTTTTTTCAGTTTTCGCCCAAGCTTTAAGCCAATTTTTACGGCCACCTGTATTTTTAGGTATCGCTAATGCCGTATCAAAATCACTTGGTAATTTAACCTGACGGCCCCAGGTCAATTCATCGTTCCAGCCTTCTTTCTTTAAATAGTTAGCCATTGAGGAAAATATATCTGCTTGGTTAGCCCAAATGTCTTTTTTACCATCGCCGTCACCGTCAACAGCATAAGCTACAAATGATGTTGGCATAAACTGATTTTGTCCCATTGCGCCAGCCCAAGAGCCTTTCATATTGGCTATATTAATATGGCCTTCTTTTAGAATTTTTAACGCCGCCCATAATTGCTTTTTAAAGAATACTTCTCTACGTCCTTCATAAGCCAAAGTTGATAAAGCAGAGATAACATTGTAGTTACCCATAATTTTACCAAAGTTGGTTTCTAAGCCCCAAAGAGCCACAATAAAACGTGCTTGTACGCCGTATTCGGTCGCTACTTTTTCTAACAATACTTGATGTTTTTTGTACATATCACGAGCACGCTTTACCTTCCACTTAGGTAAACGTTTCGGTAAATAAGTATCCAGTGTTTCAACTTTTTCAGGTTGATTGCGGTCCGCTTTCACTGCGCGCTTGTGAAAAGTCACATTAGCAAAAGACTCATCAATTAATGCCTGTTCAAAGCCTTTCGCAATCGCTTCTTGCTTTAGACTTTGAATATATTGTTCAAAACTTGCTTTGCCCTTTGCTGCAGCAACTTTTTCGTCAGCCGCTAAGCTCGATTGAGAGAAAAACGCCAAACAAAGCGAAAGCGTAAGTGTTCTTACTGATTTGATATAAGGCATTACTCACCCTCACTTGCAGCTTTGCTCTTATTATCACTTTTCATTTTTTCTTTATGTTCTTTTAACATATCTTCTTCTGGTGGCGTTAGCTGCAGGTAGTAACCTTGGGAGGATAAGTTCTCTTTCACTTTATCAAGATCTGCAAAACCCAATTTTGTTTTGGTGGCGAGATTAAGTACGGTCACCATCACAGGCGTACCAAACATTTTCATTAGCGCTTCAGGAACGTCAGAGAAATCATCTCGTTTATTAATAAAAAGATAAGTTTGTGCTTTTTTTGAACTTTTATAAACACTACACAGCATAATGGAGACCTATGATAAAAATGGTTTATGGAATTTTGTTAAAATATTTTGCTTAACTTTAAATTATTAAGCTATCACAACAATATAAAAACAGATGAACTGTTATGTAAAAATTTATTCGAAACGAACGCTATTTGAAATCATTTTCCGCAAAAGCTAATAACTTATCACCTAATAGCGGCTTGCGCCAACCTTGCATAATGTCGACTAAATGGACATTATTTTCAGTACCGTTAAGCTTAAAGTGCCAAGAAAGAAATTGATTAATTTGTTTTTTCGAGGCCAAGTTTTCAACTAACAAATTAGCTTCGGTGCCGACTAAACTAATAAAACTTTTAACTTTTTTGAAGTTTTGTTTGTAACCTGGATATTCATCAAGGCGAACAATTTGCTCAGGTAACTTGGCATCAACGTTATCATTTGCACGTTTTAAAACCATCAGCATGGCTTTACCTTTATGTCTAACATCCAGTAGTTCAACCCCTTCAATACTTGCCATGGCACCAACACTGCTTGGGTTAATTTGCGCCAAAGCTAATAGCGTGTGATCTTTGGCGATAAAGCCAATAGGACGATCTTTTTGTTTCGCTTGCTGATAACGCCAAATCGCTAATTGCTGCAATCGGTAAAGTTGCACGGGGTTTAAACGCCATGCCATTTTGATATTTTTATAGAGTTGCGATTCATCAACAGCGCTAAACTTACGCTCAATCATCAATTCACTTTCTTGCTTCGCGGCAGGTAACCAACCAGAAGCCTCTATATCCGCCATTAACTTAGGCAAAATGTTAAATAAGTGTTCAACATCAGCTTCCGCATATTTAAGCTGCTTTTCGGTCAGCGGCCTTTTCATCCAGTCAGTGCGAGACTCGGACTTATCTAATTCAATGCCGGTATAGTGGGCGATCATCGCTGCATAGCCCAAAGATAAACCATGGCCCAAAAATGCCATGATAATTTGACTATCAATTAAATTAACGGGTCGACAATTACCCGCCGTTAGAAATACTTCCAAGTCTTCTGAACATGCATGCAGCACTTTGACAATATTGGCATTTTCCATTAACTGCCAAAACGGTGTTAAATCTGCTATTGCCACAGGGTCAACTAATGCCAGTGTTTTGCCGTCATTTATCTGGATAAGGCCCAACTTAGGGTATAACGTGCGCGTACGAACGAATTCAGTATCAATCGCGAGAAGTTCGGCTTGCGTATATGATTGGCAAATTAGGTGTAATTGTTGAGCATCTTCGACATAAATTTTTTCAAGAACTGCTTGCACTTAATATCCTATTTAAGCTGTTTATCCGGCTTTAAAAACTGTATCACTATACACGGACACTAACATTGTAAAATGACAGACTAACTGAAATATGAAAATATTTCTAACAATCTGTCATTGTTAAATTTACTTTTTGTTAGGTCGACGTCGTGTCGCTTGCTGGCTGCGATGTTGATGTTTTTTCACTGAACGACGAATTCTGCGACTTTTGGCATTATCCATCGCTTTTTCGTCAACCTTAACCTTGCTTTGCGTTTCAAGCGGTAAATCAACTAATTTACGGTAGTAGTTAACGTCTTTTAAATTTAGTTCAGTCCAACCACCTAACGGTAATTGACGCTTCATTTCCAAGTCACCATAACGCACTCGAATTAAGCGACTCACTTGTACATCTTGGCTTTCCCATAAACGACGAACTTCACGATTACGTCCTTCAGAAAGCACCACATGGAACCAATGGTTACGCCCTTCACCGCCACGATAGGTTATTTTTTGAAACTTAGCAGGGCCGTCTTCCAACTTCACACCATGGCGTAAGGTTTGCAACATAGCCTCATTAACTTCACCAAATACCCGCACTGCGTATTCACGTTCAACTTGTTTAGATGGATGCATTAAACGGTTGGCAAGTTCACCATCGGTAGTGAAAAGCAACATACCTGAAGTGTTAATATCTAAACGCCCTACTGCAATCCAGCGGCTACCTTCAAGTTTAGGTAAACGATCAAATACCGTTGGACGGCCTTCAGGATCTTTACGAGTACACATTTCACCTTCAGGCTTGTTGTACATCAATACTCGGCACAAATCATCTTCTAAAGGTTTAAGTTTAATTTGATGGCCATCAACACGGATCAGTTCATTACCTTCAACACGGTCGCCTAAATAAGCGGTCTTACCATCAACGCTAACTCGACCAGCACTGATATAAGTTTCCATTTCTCGGCGTGAACCTGCGCCTGCGCGCGCTAATACTTTTTGCAATTTTTCAGACATCTGTCTTAACTCTCTTACGTCAGTAACTTTATAAAAGTAATTTGCTAGCCATTACTTTCACTACGTTTCTGTCTCTCTAAGTTTCGAGGAATTATACTCTTTGTATAAGCCCCTGCGTTTTAATTCTGTGCTAATAAAAGCTTTAGCCAGTTAACTCTGCCGTTGGCATCAGTTCTGGTAATTGGTCAAGTGAGGTTAGTGAAAAGTAATCAAGAAATTCTTGCGTACTTGCGTATAACACTGGTCGACCGGGAACTTCCTTATGCCCAACTGTTTTAATCCAATTTCGTTCCGTTAGCGTTTTAATGATATTACTACTAACGGCAACTCCACGAATATCTTCAATTTCACCACGCGTTATCGGTTGTTTATAGGCAATTAATGCCAAAGTTTCCAATATTGCCCGTGAATATTTTGGTGCTTTTTCCTTGTAAAGGTGAGCTAAGTCTTCACTTAACTCGGTCGGTGTTTGAAAACGGTAACCCGAGGCAACCTTGTTTAACTCAACACCGCGACCTTTATAGTGTGCCTGAAGTGCGATAATGATATCACGAATTCGAAGGTTACTAACACGATATTCGACTAAAAAATCACGTTTAATTAGCTGTACAGATAGCGGTTTATCGGCAACAAATAGTGCCGCTTCAACTAAGCGCTGTAATTTGTCATCATCAATGTCTTTAAAACGTATTCTATCGTTCATAGGGCTCGGTTATTTAGTCGCTGTAAGTATTTCATTCTGCAAGTTTAGGTAAACATACCCGTAATCGACCATAAACTTGTGTTTGTAAACAATCAATTAGCGATTCTTTAATTAGTTCTAATATAGCCAAAAATGTAACTACAACACCGTGTTTACCTTCTTCTACGGTGAATAAGTCGCTAAAATCAATATAAGTATTTTTATCTTTGGCATTTTTCAAAGTCGCTAAAATATGTGCCATACGTTCACGAGTTGATAACGACTCTTTTTGAATGTGATGATGCTCAAACGCTTGTGTGCGTTTAATAACGCCCTGTAAAGCCGCAACTAACTCCGCCATGTCTACCTTAGTGTTTTCAATTTTCGGCACAAAATTATCGGCTAATTCTACTTGTGCAATAAAGTTATCTCGGCCTAAACGTGGCAGCTCGTCAATATTTTCTGCGGCGTTTTTGATGACTTCATATTCTTGCAGTTTTCTAACCAGTTCAGCGCGCGGATCGCCTTCTTCCTCTTCCACTGCTTGTTTAGGCAGTAACAACCTTGATTTGATCTCGGCCAATATTGACGCCATTACCAAATATTCAGCGGCCAATTCCAGCTTAATATCTTTCATCAATTCGACATAGGCCATGTATTGCGTGGTAATGGGAGCAATAGGAAGGTCTAAAATATCAAACTTTTGTTTACGAATTAAATACAGCAGTAAATCCAACGGCCCTTCAAACATTTCTAGAATAACTTCTAGCGCGTCCGGCGGAATAAATAAATCTTGCGGCTTTTCAACCACAGCTTCACCACGAATAAAGGCAAAGGGTAATACTTGCTGTAGCATCACCCCTGACGCTTGTTCATCATCGGATTTTTTGCTGATTTTTGGCAGTTCAGTGGTATCTGACATTTTATTATTTTAAGCGCTAAATAGTTTCAGAAAACGTCTATGTTATTGAAATGGCGTTGGATCGCCTTCACCCACACGAATAATTTCAACATCATCATTGGAAAAATCAATCACGGTTGTTGGGTGTTCGCCTAAGTGGCCACCATTAATAATTAAATCAACTTGGTGCTCTAATAAATCGCGAATATGTTCAGGGTCAAACTCTGCCATATCTTCACCCGGCATGATCAAAGTAGTCGACATAATTGGCTCGCCGAGCTCAGCTAATAATGCTTGGGCAATATTGTTATCAGGTACGCGGATACCTATGGTTTTACGTTTTGGGTTCAACAAACGTTTTGGCACTTCTTTTGAGCCTTTAAAAATAAAGGTATAAGGCCCTGGGGTATTATTTTTTAACAACCGAAACGCACTATTATCAACGCGGGTATATTCAGACAGCTCGGATAAATCACAACACATTAAGGTAAAGTTATGTTCTTTATCGATATCTCTAATTTGACAAATACGCTCTAGGGCTTTTTTATCACCAATATGGCAACCTAAGGCATAGCCAGAGTCGGTTGGGTAAACAATAACACCACCTTGACTAATAATAGCCGCGGCTTGCTTCATTAATCGCCCTTGCGGATTATCAGGGTGAACATAAAAAAACTGACTCATGGTGTGCTCCAATGCTTAGTAAAGTTATTGAGTATCTGCTTACCATATTTGCCAAATAGGGTTTGCTTGTTCAGGCATAGTTAAATTACGCCCTAAATCACTCCAACGACTGGGTTGATGAAAATCAGATCCCATAGATGCATGCAAATCATATTCTAAACAAAAGCTTAGCATTAATTTTCGTTGTTCGTTGTTCATTTGCGGCAAAACCACTTCTAAACCATTGCCATTTGCCGCCTTAAAGTCAACTATCAGGCGCCGTAACCATTTAGTTGATAAGTCATATCGTATCGGGTGTGCCATTACCGCAACACCGCCAGCAGCGTGAATTGTTGCTACCGCATCAGCTATGCTGCACCAATTAGGTTTTACATAAGCTCGCTTGCCTTTGCCGATATATTTATCAAACGCCGCCTGCATTTTACTAACCGCGCCTTGCTGTAATAATACTTTTGCAAAGTGGGCTCGAGTAATCGACCCTGCCCCTGCTAATGCTTTTGCTTGCTGATAAACATCAGCAAAACCACATTTAGCTAACTTTTCTCCCATGGTCAGCGCACGTGTTTCTCGGCGTTGCTGTTGTTGGCTGATCAACTCAGTTAACTCAGCATTACGGGTATCAATATTCAAACCAACAATATGAATTTCAAAACCTTGCCACTCGGTTGATATTTCAATGCCATCAATTAAGGTTAATGGAATATTTTTATCTAAAATAGTTTGTTTTGCACTATCAAGACCGGCAACGGTATCGTGATCGGTAATGGCTAACACATCAATTTGAAAGTTAACTGCCCGCTCTATAAGCTCTTGCGGCGTAAGCGCACCATCAGAACAATTTGTATGGCTATGTAGGTCAACCCGCAAGCTTGATAAATCTTTATCATTTTTAAAATCAGTGGTTGACAACATAAGTGTAATCGGTTCTTCTATAGGGACTTAAAACTACCTAAGGTATTGGCAGCAGCTAAATTTAGGTAAGTGAATAAAACAATTTTACTGAGATAAAACAGATAATGATACAAGTAAAACAAACTATTTCTCTGATTTGGTGGTGGCATAACTCGACATAAGTGGGTTGTGATGTTTACTTGTAAGTAAAAAATTCCGAAAACCCGCATTTTATTGCGGGTTTTTTGCTTTTATCTGACTAAGAATAAGTTGATTTTTTAAGTTGTAAATTAAAATTTTAGAGAGATAACATGTTAAGAATTAAAGTTAAACGTTGGTTTTTGTGGTGGCTTTTGCCTATTTACGCTGGATGACCGTATTTAAAACTATTTAGGAATACCAATAACAATGAACAAGAACAACCAACAACATAAAAGTGCCGAACAACACCTGCAGTTAGGTGCGGTTACAAGTTTTACCGAACACTTGCCTTATCAAAGCGATCCACTTGCTGTTTTTCACACCTTATGTGGTGATGAAGGTGACAATAAAAGCGGCGGTAAAAATGGCAGCCTAAAGGCAAATACCTTATTGCTTGAGTCAGCCGAAATTGACAAAAAGCATCAACTAAAAAGTCTATTGCTAACAGATACTGCCGTTAAAATTGTTTGTCATGGCAATTCAGTCACTTTTACTGCCTTAAGTATAAACGGCGAGCATGCCTTAGCATTTGCTAAACAACAATTAAGCGCTGAAGCCGCTATCTCTGTTTCTGCTAACGCCAATATCGATACGCAAGCCTTTACAGCAACCTTTTCAGACGTTGCTGAGCAATTAGATGAGCGTTCTCGATTACTCGCAACTAACCCCTTTCAAAGCTTACGCCTTTTTCAACAGTTAACTAATTTTACTGGTCACCCTTTCTCAGTATTTCTTGGTGGCGCCTTTGCTTTTGATATGATGGCAGTAAGCGAAGCATTACCTAGCGTGGCAGATGGCGAAAACACTTGTCCCGACTTTGTTTTCTACCTGGCAGAAACCTTAATTGTTATTGATCATGAACAGCAATCAAGCGAAGTGATTACCAATATTTTTACTGGTGAAAATTACTCTCAGGCTAAGCAAGCGCAAATTGCCAGAATAGAAGAAATTAAAGCAACATTAGCTAATAATGTTAGTGCCGCACTTGTGTCAAAAATATCAGCGCAGCGCACTGCAACCGATAATTTAAGCACTGATATTGACGACCAAGCCTATTGCCAAATTGTTAACAATTTAAAAGAAAACATTCTAGCTGGTGATATTTTCCAAGTTGTACCTTCTCGTACTTTTAGTTTGCCTTGTACCAATACCCTTAACGCCTATAAAGCGTTAAAACGCCGTAATCCAAGCCCTTATATGTTCTATTTACAAGACAGTGATTTTTGTATTTTTGGCGCATCACCAGAGTCGGCATTGAAATATCAACAAAGTAATCGCCAAGTTGAAATTTACCCTATCGCGGGTACACGACCACGCGGCTTTAACGCCGATGGCAGTTTGTCACCTGATTTAGATAGCCGCATAGAGCTTGATTTACGCCTCGATAAAAAAGAGTTAGCTGAGCACATCATGCTGGTTGATTTAGCGCGTAACGACATAGCAAGAGTAAGCCAGCCGGGAACTCGCCACGTTGCTGATTTACTCAAAGTTGATCGATACTCGCATGTTATGCATTTAGTATCTCGTGTTTGCGGCACATTAGAACATGAACTTGACGCATTACATGCCTACCAAGCCTGTATGAATATGGGCACACTTTCAGGCGCACCAAAAGTAAAAGCGACGTCACTGATTCGCCAAGTAGAAGGTAAACGACGCGGCAGCTATGGCGGCGCTGTAGGTTACCTAACGGGTGATGGTGACATGGACACCTGTATTGTTATTCGCTCGGCTTTTGTTAAAGATAATATTGCCCAAGTACAAGCTGGAGCGGGTGTGGTTTTTGATTCTGATCCACAATCAGAAGCCAATGAAACCAGACAAAAGGCACAAGCGGTAATTAGCGCCGTTAATGAAGCGGAAAACAAAGAACTTATTATTAGCTTCAACAACAAGGAGGTTAAATAATGACAACATCAACTATCACCAATGACGCTTTACCAAGTTATCTTCCAGAAATAGTCATGCTAGATAACCTCGATTCATTTACTTATAACTTAGTCGATGAATTTCGCTGCTTGGGCTACCAATTAACCATTTATCGCAATACCTTAAGTGCTGATTTTATTTTTCAAAAGTTACAAGAAAAACAGCAAAAAACCCCAAATGGGGTAATTTTAGTATTATCACCTGGGCCAGGCACACCAGCGAATGCCGGCTGTTTAATGGCGTTAATCAAGCTTACTGTTGGCCAGTTCCCAATATTAGGTATTTGTCTTGGCCATCAAGCGCTAATTGAACATTATGGTGGCAAGGTTGGTAGAGCACCTGAAATCGTGCATGGCAAAGCCTCAAATATTACCCACACAGCACAAGATGAATTTAGCGATATTCAACAACCTTTACCTGTTGCTCGTTACCATTCGTTAGTGGCGTTAACTATGCCAGACGCTTTAGAAACAACGGCATATTTAACCACAGATAACGGCGAAAAATTGCCAATGGCAATTGCCCAAAAGCAAGATAATATTATTGGTTTTCAATTTCATCCAGAATCAATTTTAACTACCTATGGCAGTACCTTGTTAGCGCAAAGTATTCAATATTTATCGAATGCTAAAACAACGAGCAACAAGCAGGACACGGAGTAATCATGGAAAATATTCTACAAAAATTAGTCGATGGTCAATCATTGTCGCAGTCACAAGCACAAACATTTTTTGCCGATGTTATGCAAGGTAACATTGCTCCTGAATTGCTCGCGAGCGTACTTACCGCGCTAAAAATTAAAGGTGAAACGCCTGAAGAAATCGCCGGCGCAGCGGTTGCTGTTCGTGAGTATGCCACAGCATTTCCACTACAAACCCATGCGGTTAGCGATTGTGTTGGCACAGGTGGTGACGGCGCAAATACCATTAACATTTCAACCACGGCAGCGATATTAGCCGCCGCTTGTGGCTTACCTATGGCAAAGCATGGTAACCGCAGTGTTTCCAGCATGTCAGGCTCTGCCGATTTACTCGAAGCATTTGGCGTTAATTTAACCATGTCACCCGAAACGGCCAGTAAATGTTTAGCGCAAGCCAACCTTTGCTTTCTTTATGCACCTGCTTACCACCCGGGTTTTAAATATGCTGGCCCGGTGCGAAAAGCCATGGGCATTCGAACGTTATTTAATATTCTTGGCCCGTTAGTGAACCCTGCTGCGCCAAAAGTGATGTTAATGGGAGTTTATACACCAACATTAATTCCGACTATGGCAAAAAGTTTAATGCTTACCGGCGTTGAACGTGCTTGGGTTGTTCATGGCAGTGGCTTAGACGAAATTGCCTTACACGGTGAAACGCATGTCTGTGAGATCAACCAAGGTAAACTCGAACATAAAGTGGTAACGCCTGAAGACTTTGGTTTAAGCCGTTATGAACTTGAAGATATCAAAGGTGGTACACCACAAGAAAATGCCGATATCATCAAAGCTATTTTGTCTGGCAACGGCCAAACCGCCCACAACAGTGCGGTAATTATTAACTGTGCAGCCCTACTTTACTTACATGGTAAAGCTGACAATTTAAAAGCGGCAGCTGAATTAGCAAAAACGGTTCTAGCATCAGGTGAAGCATTGAAGAGTTTAGAACTATTAGTTGAAATTTCAAACAGCAACGAGAGTGATCAATAACATGGCCAATGTATTAGAAAAAATTGTTGCAGATAAGCGCATTGAAGTGGCACAGCGAAAAATTGATATGCCATTAGAAAGCTTTAAAAGTGCATTAATTCCAACAGAAAAAGATATGTACGCTGCACTCGATAGAAACAGCGGCAAGTCAGATGCGGGTTTCATTTTAGAATGTAAAAAGGCGTCACCGTCTAAAGGCCTAATTCGGGCTGACTTTGACGTTGCCAGCATTTGCAAAACTTACGACAAATATGCCGCCGCTATTTCTGTATTAACCGATGAAAAATACTTTCAAGGCACATTTGACTACTTAAAAACAGTCACTGACATTGTTAACTGCCCAGTATTAAATAAAGACTTCTTTGTTGATACTTACCAAGTATATTTGGCTCGTCACTACGGCGCTGACGCAATTTTACTGATGTTAAGCGTACTTAACGACGAAGAATATCAGCAGCTAGAAAGCGTTGCTAAATCATTAAATTTGGCGATTTTAACGGAAGTGTCAAACGACGAAGAACTAACGCGTGCTATCAACCTTAATGCAAAATTAATTGGCATTAATAATCGTAACTTACGCGACCTTTCAACCGATATTTCGCGTACTTTTGATTTTGCGCCAAAAATTCCTGCCGACAGAATTGTTATTTCAGAATCTGGCATTTATACCAACGAGCAAGTGCGGGAACTTGCCCCCGCGGTTGATGGCTTCTTGGTTGGCAGTTCAGTGATGGCGCAAGACGATATTGACCTCGCCTGCAGAACGCTTATTTATGGCAACAATAAAGTCTGTGGTTTAACCGCCGCAGAATTTGCCCAATCTGCTGTTGATACCGGCGCACAATTTGGCGGACTTATTTTCGCAGAAAAATCACCTCGTTGTATTTCATTTTCACAAGCTGAAAATATTGTTAGCAACGTGCCAAGCCTAAATTATATTGGTGTTTACGTTAATGAAAACATTAACAAGATAGTTGAGCATGCAAACACCTTAAGCTTATATGCTGTGCAATTACACGGTGATGAAGATCAGGCTTTTATCAATGAACTAAGAGCGGCACTACCAGAAAGTTGTCAAATTTGGAAAGCGGTTAAAGTTGAAAATGACATTCCTCCATTAACTCTTGAGCATGTTGACCACTGGATACTCGACGGTAAAAATCCGGGCAGTGGTGAGGCATTTGGTTGGCGAGCGTTAGCAGAAAGCGAGCAAGACTTGTCGCATTGTTTGCTCGCCGGCGGATTAAATCAAGACAACATTAACAGCGCATTAGCGCAATTAACCACACAAGATTTATTTGGCCTAGATATCAACTCAGGTGTTGAAGACAGCCCAGGTATAAAAAGCCGTGAAAAGCTAACAAAAGTTTTCACGCATATTCGGAATTACTAACATGACTGTAAAAAATACAACAGAAAATAAAACCTTACCCGCCTATTTTGGTGAATTTGGTGGCATGTTCGTTGGCGAACTTTTAGTACCCGCCTTAGAACAATTAGAGCAAGCTTTTATCGAATCACAAAGCGATGAAGCTTTTATCAATGAATTTAATAAACTACTAACCAGCTATGCTGGCCGCCCTACGCCGTTAACTTTGTGCCGAAACATTGTTAAAAACCCACTAGCAAAAATTTACTTGAAACGTGAAGATTTACTGCACGGTGGCGCACACAAAACTAACCAAGTACTTGGCCAAGCTCTTTTAGCAAAGCGCATGGGTAAAACTGAAATTATTGCCGAAACAGGTGCGGGTCAACATGGTGTTGCTACCGCTATTGCCTGTTCGTTACTGGGCTTAAAATGTAAAGTTTACATGGGCGCGGTTGATTGTCAGCGTCAACAACCTAACGTATTTCGCATGAAACTCATGGGCGCAGAAGTTATTCCTGTTACTGCTGGTAGTGGCACGTTAAAAGACGCGGTGAATGAAGCGCTACGTGACTGGTCTGCCAATTATGATAAAGCGCATTATCTATTAGGCACAGCGGCTGGTCCTCATCCGTTCCCGACCATAGTGCGTGAATTTCAAAAAATGATCGGTGAAGAAGCCAAACAGCAACTACTAGCCGAAGAAGGTCGCCTGCCAGACTACGTTATTGCCTGTGTTGGCGGCGGCTCAAACGCCATTGGTATGTTTAACGACTTTATTCCAAATGAAGACGTTAAATTAATCGGCGTAGAAGCGGGAGGTAAAGGTATTGATACTCATCAACATGGTGCAACGCTGGTCGCTGGCAGTAAAGGCATGTTACACGGTAACTACACCTACATTATGCAAGATGACAATGGTCAAATTGAAGAGTCTTATTCAGTATCCGCTGGTTTAGACTACCCTGCTGTTGGCCCACAACACGCACAATTAAAAGACTCAGGTCGTGCGCAATATGTGCCAATTAATGACGATGAAGCATTAGAAGCATTTCAATTATTGGCTCGTAATGAAGGTATTATTCCGGCACTTGAGTCTTCGCATGCGTTAGCACAAGCATTAAAAATGGCTGATGAAGTGACAGAAAAAACAGTATTTTTAGTTAACTTATCAGGCCGTGGCGATAAAGACTTAGCACACGTAAACGCCATTATTTCTCCAGAAACGGCAGAAAAGAGTGATGTAAAACACAGAGGAGAAGCATAATGAGCCAAGTTAACCAAATTACAACCCGTTATGATCAAGCCTTTAAAAATTTAGCTGAGAAAAACGAAGGCGCTTTTATTCCCTTCGTAACCATAGGTGACCCAAATGCGGAGCAGTCATTTGAGATCATTAAAACCCTGATCGACGCTGGCGCTGATGCCCTTGAACTCGGCATTCCATTTTCTGACCCAAGCGCAGATGGCATGACCATTCAAATGGCAGCCCTACGAGCCCTAAATGCCAATATTAATACTGATGTTTGTTTAGAAATATTAGCGCGTGTTCGTGCTTATGCACCTGATATGCCGATTGGTTTATTACTCTACGGTAATTTAGTGTTTGCCCGTGGTATTGATAATTTCTACCGAGATGTTGCCGTAGCAGGCGTTGATTCAGTATTAATCGCCGACCTGCCAATTCGTGAGAGTAAGCCTTTTAGAGCAGCGGCAATAAAACATGGTGTTGCCCCTATTTTTATCGCGCCACCGAATGCCAGTGCAGCAACGTTAGAGAAAGTCGCACAACTAGGTGCAGGCTATACTTATGTGCTTAGCCGTGTTGGTGTGACAGGTACCGAAACTGAAGCGGAAATGACCGGCCATAAACTGATCAGCGCTTTAGGTAATTTTCAAGCTGCGCCATCAGTGATTGGTTTTGGTATATCTAAACCAGCACAAGTAACCGAAGCATTAGCAACAGGTGCAAAAGGTGCAATTAGTGGCTCTGCCGTGGTTAAAATCATTGAAAATCATCTTGATGATAATAACGCTATGCTAACAGCATTAGCTGAATTTGTTACAGCCATGAAAGCAGCGACTAAGCTTAAGTTATGACTTAATGAGATAGCCTAATCAAACAGGTTTTGATTAGGCTAATTTTGATTTAGCGACTTTGAAGCAAAAGCTAGCTGCTCATTATAAACTTGTACCGCTTGAACTGCTTGTATGGCGATTAATCTCTGAAGTGATCTTTTGATATACACTATTGTACTCAGGTTTTACACAATCTGATGAATCAAATTTCTGTGACTTTACAGTAAAGCCTGCATGAAACTTTGAACTTTTACCTATGAAGGTTGAATCATCAAAATCTTTAAATTGATCTCCTGTAATATCAACAATTTCTTGATTTACAATTAACCAAGCGTGTCCAATTTTTTTATGAACTTCATAGTTATACATATCATCTAGTATAGTTTTATATGCACGAACAATTTGCACATTAAAACCTTTTCTTAATAGGTAATTACCAAGTAACACACTAGATATTTCACAGGAGCCGTTAGGGAAGTGTTTAAGCTGAACTGCAACTTTCTCTTCTTTTGAAGCTATTTCTAATTCCTGACGGAAGAATGCGACTATTTCAATTAATTCCAAAACTCACCATTGCATTTAACGCTCCAATAAGGGACTGATAATAGCTTGCTATAATGTGCAACATAACTGGAGCGAGTAAGCTTTTAGTAATCCTGTCTAATTAGCTTATTAAGTTTATCAGCGCATAAACCAAATTTAAAACAACTCATTTTCTATTTTTGTAACATATGTCAGTGGGTGCATTCCTGTATTTGGTGGTTGTTCAGTAAGAATACTTTGGATTGCAAATGATGCAGAGCCAACCATTACACCCGCGCCTAAAGCAGGTAAACCTATAGACGGAGCTAAGCTAGCAGCACCCATTGCCATACCCGCTGACGTGATTAACGAGCGGTCAAGTACAACTCTTAACGAGCTTAGTAAACGATTCTGAAATTTTTCTTGCACTGTATTATTATAATCTGATATCGCAGATTCTAGTTTTGCTAATTCATGAGTTTTAGATCTTGGGATATCTTTAGATTCAGAAATACGAAAATATATATCTTCTAAATAAGAATGAAATGCTGACAATTCATCTCTTCGCTTTTCTTTAAATTCTAATATTTCATTTATAGGAGTTGCCCTATCTGGCAACTGAATACTATTAATTAACTCAAAAACTAAACATGCTGAGGTATCTTGCGCGCAACTTTGCCCTTTAATGATTCCTTCAGATTGTGCTATAGACCATTTCCCGGGCTCCTCTGCATTTTTTTGCATGTAAGTTACTTCTTGCGCAGCAAGAAATAACTTTCCAAAATCACCACTAGAAATACCACCAGAAAACGGGACTCTATTTCTAGTTAGAAGGTTTTGTTGTTGCAAATAGTCCAGTTCCGGCGGTAACCCTGTAGATATAAAGTTATTGTCTGGACATATAAATTCATCCCAGAACATAACCCAGTTACGAATTAAAGCTGGATCAATACCGCCACCTATTTGGCTGCTATTTTCTGAATCAGAAATTATCACACCTGATGGTATTATTAGTCCTTTTCTACTCATAATTATTTCCCTATCTGTTATTTATACTCTGGTAACTAAATAAACTTATCAGCTTATTATGTAGATGTATCAGTAATTACCACCTACAACAATATGACTCAAAATAACTCAATATTTTTTATTTTCAAAGATTTATTTTGTTAACTTTTGTTGTATTTATAGAGGCTTATGTATATTTATAACAAGTACCAAACTCTATGTGATGCCATGGCTAATGCCTGAACATAAAAAAGCTCATAAGCGTTAACTTATGAGCTTTTATAAATCTATAGTTTTCTTGTTCTACGTTGATTAGCCTGAGATTTTCGCCCAAGTATCACGTAAACCAACCGTGCGGTTGAATACTAACTTACCAGCAGCTTTATCTTCTGCTGAAATTTTATTATCAAGACAGAAGTAACCTTGACGTTCAAACTGAAAGGCTTTTTCTGGTTCAGCATTAGCTAAGCTTGGCTCTACTTTCGCGTTCGAGATAGTAATTAACGACTCAGGGTTCATTACGGTATGAAAGTCTTCTTCTGCACCTGGATTTGGCACTGTAAATAAACGATCATATAAACGAATTTCAGCGTCAAGGCTTTGCTCCGCGGCAACCCAATGAATAACCCCTTTTGGCTTAGTACCGTCAGTTGGGTTCTTACCTAAAGTGTCTTCATTGTATTGACAATAAACCGTTGTTACATTGCCTGCGTCGTCTTTATCACAACGTGTTGCGGTTACCACATAAGCGCCACGTAAACGCACGGCTTTATCAAGCACTAGGCGTTTGTATTTTTTATTTGCTTCTTCACGGAAGTCTTCTGCTTCAATGTAAAGTTCTTTAGCAAATGGCACAACACGAGAGCCTTGGCTTTCATCACTTGGATGATTCTTAACATCAAGATTTTCAACTTTCCCTTCTGGGTAGTTCTCAATCACTAATTTAATAGGGTCAAGTACTGCCATTGCGCGTGGCGCGTTGTCGTTTAGATCTTCACGGATACAAGCATCTAATACGCTCATTTCCACGGTGTTATCCATTTTTGTGACACCAATGCGCTTGGCAAACTCACGCATAGAATTGGGTGTAAAACCACGACGACGAAATGCGGCAATGGTTGGCATACGTGGGTCGTCCCAACCGCTAACTAAGTTTTCTTCAACTAAGCTATTAAGTTTACGCTTACTCATTACCGTGTATTCAAGATTTAAGCGTGAAAACTCATATTGACGAGGCGTACATTCAATAGAGATATTTTCAATGACCCAGTCATATAAACGACGGTTGTCTTGGAACTCTAACGTACAAATTGAATGCGTAATACCTTCAATCGCATCAGAAATACAATGGGTAAAATCGTACATTGGGTAAATGCACCATTTGTCACCTGTTTGGTGATGGTGAGCAAATTTAACACGATAGATAATTGGATCACGCATACACATGAAGCTTGATGCCATGTCTATTTTTGCACGTAATGCACATTCGCCTTCTTTGAAGCCACCGTCTTTCATTTTTTCAAATAACGCTAGGTTCTCTTCAACTGACGTATCACGGTACGGGCTATTTTTACCCGGGTGCTTTAATGTGCCGCGGTATTCTCGAGTTTCTTCGGCATTTAAGAAACACACATACGCCAAGCCTTTTTCAATCAACTCAACAGCATAACCATATAAACGGTCAAAATAATCTGAAGAGTAATGAATGTCGCCAGCCCATTCAAAACCTAGCCATTTTACGTCTTCTTGAATTGAGTTTACGTAATCAATGTCTTCTTTTTCAGGGTTTGTATCGTCAAAGCGTAAATTACATAGACCTTGGTAATCTTGAGCAATACCAAAATTTAAACAAATAGATTTCGCATGACCAATATGTAAAAAACCATTTGGCTCAGGCGGAAAACGTGTTTGCACACTGTTATGCTTACCACTAGCAAGATCGGCATCAATAATTTGACGAATAAAATTGGTTGGACGGTTTTCTACTTCCGACATCCACAAACCCCTAAAATATGAAAATTTAAATAATATTATGCCGGCATTATATCAGCAGATTTAACCAGAGCGCACCTAAAGATTACCATAAGCGCGCAATTAGTTATCGCGTTGTTTCCGTGATTGCACTAGCTCTCGCATGCTCAGCCCGTTCACGCAGAAGTGGATGAGTGCTAAATAGCTTATCTAAATCCGATTCATTTTTATCAGCCAGAATTAACTCCATGGCCTGCGCAAAACTTTCGGGATTTCTGCCATGCGCGGAAAGTTTAGTTATTGCGAAATCATCCGCTTGCCATTCTAACTCTTGTGAGAATTGATTGCCGATAATGGTTGCTCCAGTTCCAACAAATAAATCGATTAAACCGCTAATATCACCGAGCAAATAATTCACCACCATAGTAGTCGCCAATGTTTGTGCGATATAGCGCATTGAGTGTCGATGTTCAATATGGCCTATTTCATGTAATAAAATAGCAATTATGGCCTCAGGGTAAGGTTCCATAAGCTCGACAAGCTCATCGGTTACTACTATGGTGCCGTCTGGAAGTGCAAAAGCATTAGCACCAAAACTTGATGATGAGCGCAACAGTATTTGATATTGAGCAGTGCTAACAAATAAAGGCGCTAAGCCAGCACGCCAGGTTTTCAACAATTCTTCTTGCTTTGAAGGTGCAATGGTAGAAGCGGAAAGTAAGGTTTCATCAAGCGACAATAATGTTTGCCTAGATGATAACTTTACAATTGACTCAGGCACCATCTCACTAAACTCTATCGCAATATATGGAATACCCCGAGTAAAAATAAGAAAAATCAGCAAAGGTACCACGAACAATGCGCTAGCAATCATCACTTTGCTTTTTTCAAATTGGCCAATATGCGACTTATTTCCTCGCTGTGCCAACCATGCTTCTACAGTTTCATTGGCGTGAAAAGAGAAAAACTCACCAGACGAAAATAGCATTTCCCTCGGGGTATTGCCTAGTTTGCTCGACACCTTAACTTCACTGATGTTGCATGAAACAATCACATCGTCGGTTTCAGAATCAAGCTCTCTAACAATGATATCGCCGTTAATATTAAACTCTGCAACGCCTTCAATATATTGCGAAGAGTTTTTCCGGTAGCATTGCCCTTTTACGATAATATTACTCATACATTCCTTGTTCAATTTAATCACCATTAAACTGGCGCCGTAATAATACTTAATAACGATAGATAATAAAAAGCACCTAGGGGCTGTTGGTCTTTGTTTATTAATTCAGCTGAAAATTAAAATTGCCGTAATTAAGGCGAAAATGGTGCAATTTAGTCATCTAAATCAGTCATTTTCAACGCAAAGTAAGGCAATTTTAGACTCAGCCCTTTGGGCAATGACTATTTTTAACGCTAGCAGCATTAGAATCTCACTTATTTGGAACAACCAAACATCGTTCATTCTGCTTTACTAACGTTAAAAATAACCTATCGCTGAAAATATAAACAAAGATCAACAGCCCCTAATATTTACCGCCACATTGAGCTAAAACATTAAGTGCAATTTTATGATTTTTCTCAGCAATATTTAAAACTTAAGCTGTGTTTTATGATACCGCAATATCAAAATCGAAAACTTCAGAAATTTCATCACCTATTGCACTAACACCATCATTTTGATCAGCAATAACGGCATTTGCGCCAGCTAAGACAGTAACATCAGTCACTTGGCTATAATATTGTGCAGTGCGAATTTTTACCCAAGGTAGCGCTAATCCTAATGTACAGATTAATACCAACAAATTTGTCCCTGTTAGAAAGATTAAACCGCCCAAAGTAACAGTAGACTTAAATGACGCAATATCAGCTATCTCACTATTGTCATAAAGGTGATTACGAATGATCTTGGTATAAAAAGCACCTGCAACGACGAAAACAGCCAAATAGGTTGCCATAAATAACAACTGCACCGTAATGGCCATTTGCCCATCTTCCCCCACTAAATTGGACATGTCGAGGCCAAAGGCAATCATAGATAAAGCAAATAATGCGATAGCAATAAACACCGCACCAAATGAAGCTTTGTAATAGCTAGAAGCTTTTAAGTTAGTCGATAACGGCTTATCACCATAACTGATATTGTCGTAAATAAACTTATCCATAGTCTTAAGTGCAAGCGGCATCGCTAGGTAAAAAGTAAAAACACTTAAAATCGGATATAAAATAAAGGCCAGAAATGCTTGGCCATATTTGCCATGAAAATTAAAGCGAATATTGCGATAGCCAATCATTTGCATATTAAATTTAATGCTTTTACATAAAATCCACGGTACTAATGCAAAGTAAAGTATGACTAGAACAATCGCGCCTATTGGAGAAAAAGCGGTAACAAAATAAAAGCCAGCAAATATAAGTAAGGCAATAATTCGCCCTTTCAATATCTGCAAAGGTTGAGCAAGATAGCTTAATCTATGGCCATCAATTTCAGTATTCGCTTTAAAATATCGCTCTGTTCTGACTTTCGCCCAAGCCGAATAAATACCCAAGGTAATAATAGTCAGCAAAATATTTACCAACCAAATAGCGTAATACTCGCCTGTTTTACCATGAAATTTAACCGTAGAGGTACGGTTACTCATTGCTGAGTTTGCTTCATCTGCAACGGTTGAAGCTGTGTTGTGGTTATCCATAACAATCCTTTTTTATTATTAACTTATCCAAAGCTGAAAACTTAACTTCCGAAATGAGTATCTCATATCAATCAGAATTAACCAATATTATAGCGCTCTTATATTGTCGTTAATTGCTTGAAATTGTTAAATGAAATCACAAAAGGACATTGCGATAATGATATATGCTTAGGCGGAATCCAACGATGAAGGTCATAACGACGGGTTTACGCTTTCAACATTTTTATCGCAAATGACACCAACAACACCATTCACATCAGACCAGTTAATTGTTATGTTAGCTGAATAAAATCTAGAACGTCATTTAAATACTCACAATGTCTAAAACAATAATTTCAAACCCTATGCTGACTTCGCACCCTTTGATATTTGAAGGCCTGAAAAAATGGCAACAAAAATCAAAAAGCCAAATGACCGTTAATGGTTACTATCGAGCAGGTGAAAAAACAGGAAAGCGTATTCACTTGTTACATGGCACCGGCTTTTCAGCCATGACATTAGCGGCTATGGCGTCGCAATTACCCAACGACAGCTCTATTTGGCTAACCGATGTGCCGGGCCACGGGTTGTCAACTCAACCCTCTAAACGCATGCCAAACTGGCAAAAAATGGCCGATACTGTCGCTGATGCTATCTATCAGCAAGCAAATGTAAAAGTCGATGGGCCTTTGATTGGTATTGGCCATTCTATGGGGGGAGTTTTAACATTATTAGCCGCTGCTAAATACCCTGACTTATTTAGTGAAATAATTCTCTTAGATCCGGTACTTTTTAAAAACGAAATGATAATTGCGCAACAGCTGATGCGAGCAACCGGAGCATGGCGTCAGCGCGCTCTAGTTAAATCGGTTGCCAATCGCACCTCAAGTTGGCCAGATTTAGACAGTATGAAAGAAAATATTGCTGAAAAGTCATTTTATAAAACATGGCACCCACAAGTAATTGACGACTATTGCCAATACTCTAGTACGCCCAATAGCGATAGTTCAGTACAACTGAGTTGCTCACCAAAATGGGAAGCTTCAATATTTGGCTCTTACCCGAAAGGACTTTGGCAGGCAGTAAGAAAAATTCAGTTACCTGTAAATATACTTGTCGCCAAAAATACCTATTTCTTTATTCCTAGCGCCGTTAAACGTGCTGCGAAAGAAAATAGCCAAATAAAATGGCAAGAGTTTGGCGAACGCCATTGTTTCCCTATGGAACAACCGCTTGAAACCGCCAGTATATTAACAAGATTAATTGGCAACGAATAAAGTGAAATTTTTTTTCAAAAAACGAAAATTGATGATCTCAGCTACTAGTGAAAGTATACTAAAAGTAAACATTGTGTAGCAGAAAATAAGACCATGGAGGCTATTCTTATAAGCTATAGAAGCTAGATTTAACCTATGAACAAGTAAGTGCGCCTAGTATTATAAGCTTCAATAAATATTAGCTTTATGATATGTTTTAGCTATTAAAACAACACGGAAGTTAAAATGAAAAATATCTGCTTACTTAGCTTATTACCCGCTACCTTTCTCTGTAATAACACCTCAGCTATTGAATTATCAAAACACTTAAGTACTACAACAGAGCCAGTCCCTAAAGTTCGAGTTAACCCTAAATACCCTGTCAACGCGGCCCGAAGTAATCGTGAGGGTTGGGCGAAATTTAGCTTTATTATTGAAAAAGATGGTAGCGTTTCTAACGTTATTGCTATCGATAATTCAGGTAGTAAAGACATAACTTTGGCGGCAAAAAAAGCGGTGATGAAATGGCAATATGAACCTGCAATGGAAAATGGTCAACCTATTCAACAATGCGTTAATAATGTTCGACTAGATTTTAGAATGCACAAAAACGGTACAACAAAAGTTACTCGAAAGTTTAATAGCATTTATAAAAAAGCAAAAAAAGCACTCGAAGAGAAAAACTACACTAAAGTTGATGAGTACTTAGCTAACCTAAAAAAAATAAAATATTTGCACATGTCAGAAAACAACTTTTTGCAGTTACTTCACGCACAATATGCCAAAGATATTGGTGATGACGCATTGCAACTATCTCATCTATATAAAGTAAACTTTATCGAAAATGAAAAAAATAGTAAGCACGCATTATCAATTTTGGAACAACGATTTAATTTAGAACTAAAATTAAATCGATTAAAGCAAGCCTATAGAACTTTTAAAAGGATAGAAAAACATCCCGTAGCAAAGCCTTATTTAGAAAGCTATAACACGGTAATAAAACGTGTTGATGAGTTTGTGAATTCAGATAAAGATGTAGTAGTAAGTGCAAACATTCGCAATGATAGTTATTGGCAACATTCTCTAGTACGCAATGAATTCACATTAACCAGTATTAAAGGCAAGTTGTCAAAAATGGATATTCGCTGTGCGAATAAACGTCACGTTTATTCTATTGAAAATAACAATACTTGGCAGCTACCAGAGTCTTGGAAGCAATGTCATATTTTCGTGTTTGGCGAAAATAATGCAACATTTAACTTAGTTGAGCATCCATTTAAGGTATAAAGCTCTGTTGTCGCAGTCCTTTTTATAGCTTATTGAACGACCCCAGCTCGGGATAATAAATTGCTCGCTAGCGCCTGTTTTCTCCGATACCCATGCTAAATTCACTTGCAAACTCATAACCCGAATTAAGACGATGTAACACAGAGAAATTACTATCAATCCATATAAATAATTAGGAACTGACAATTTAATGCTGGTAATTCAATTGTATTTTTTGTTGGCTTAAAAACATCAGCTGGACGTTCACCAAATTGCGTCACCTTCATTTTTTTTCGCAAAATAAAAGCCTGAAATAAACCAGACTCAGTAGTTAATTTAGCTACCTTGCCATCAAAACTATATCGACCGTTGACAAGTGCTAACCCTTCATCAAATTTGCCTTTTTCATACTCTAATACAAACTCCCCAGTGCGGCCAAACATAATAGTCGCATCAGCAAATTGGCAATATTGCGTTCTTAGATAACTTGGCATCTCTGGTTGAATGTTATTGTTATTTTGCAAATAAATACCAAGGTTATTAGCATTGTAAAAATGCTTGCCTTGTGCGAACGTTAAATGAGACGGTGTTTCGATACCTGATTCCAAAAGAATAGACTCAACATCTCGTAGCAACTCAAGATCAGTAAAATTGGGATTAGTTGCCACAACAGCAAAAGGAAACGTTGCTGGAATGCTAACAGTTGAACGTACTACTTTAACCGGTAATTTCTCAAGCTTGCTAATTATCTTAGCAACTTGTTCTTCTGAATAACCTTTACTTACCAAATGCAAATATGTGTTACTACAAGCAGATAAACAACACATAAAGCCTAATGCTAGTACGATATTAAATTTCATTTAAACCCTTGATATATTTTCCTTTTAACAGCAATTCTACAAAATAAGCATTTGAAATAATAGAAATAAAAATATATTGAATAGCTAATCAGCTTATCTTGGTCATTTACTAAAACAATAATTTGGAATCTATAATGCTCAAAAATAAATGGATGCCATTAATATTACTGCTGACTTTTGCTAGTTTTGTTAATGCCACAGAAAACAACAATCAGCGACCGATGCACAAGCAAGTCATGACCAAAGGTTTGAATCACCTAGGGTTAACGGTTAAGAACTTATCTGCCTCTGTCGATTTTTTCGTTAACACCTTAGGCTGGAAAAACGTTGGAGGTTACCCAGATTACCCTTCAGTATTTGTCACCGATGGCGAAATCTTTTTAACCCTTTGGCAAACTAAACAAGCTAATAAAGTGATTGCATTTGATAGGAAAAATAATGTTGGTCTGCACCATCTAGCGCTAACCGTTGCAAGTAGAGAAATATTAGATGAACTGTATAAACGCTTTCAGTCGGTGCCTGACCTAGTGATAGAGTTTGCTCCTGAGCTCAATGGCAAGGGACCAACTATTCATATGATGATACGAGAGCCGAGCGGTAATCGGATAGAGTTCGCTTACAATCCGCCTAGAAAATAATACTGCTATTTAATGAGATATAAAAAAGCGCAGTAAACTGCGCTTTTTTTAACAAACTCTAGGTAAAATTGCTGATTAGAATTGCGCAACAACCTGCTCAACAACCGTTTTTATTGCTTTAGTCGGATTATCTTTATCTGCTGATTTTATCCGTTTAACCGCCCAACCATGCCATACCGGTTGATGACTTTTAACATCGTAGACATCAATTGCCAGTTTACCTTCGGTATAATTTCTAACATGAGTGTCGTGACTAATGCCAATACCACCATAATATCTATGGCCCCAAACAAAACCTGTTCGATAGCTAGTCGGCAAAGAATCAACTTTCACCTTATCTCGGCTGCCCATAGTATAAGAGATGGTAAAATCTGCTTGTTCAGCATTATCGACTAGTTGATAACCTTTCGCGATAAAAGCCTGTTCAATGGCGTTATCAATCCTGACTTTCATTACCGGATTAACGTCTACTGGCTCTGCCAAAATTTTAGTCTCTTTTAACCAAGCGAAGGTTTTATAGCCCGTGGTTGAGATTTCACTATTACGGTCAAAGTCAACTCTAGCTTGCTGGGTAGATGCACAACCAGCAATACTACCAATGAGCACTAATAGAATAAGTAATTTATTTTTCAACATACGTCCGTCCTGTCAACTTCGATGAATGGCAATTTATAAGCAACAGATTAACATATCAATGATAAAAATCTGTTGAAATATGTAACTTTAAACTCAGTGAAGCATATTAATCAACAATGCCTAATAGTAACAGAGAATTAATAAATAATATCAACTATTTGACTCATAATTCCTCATCTAAAATTGTCACTTAATTTGTTCGTAAATATGGTATTACATTTACTATATGACCTGAAAAAGAGTGAATATAGTGCAACACATTTATTTTTATCATAACTCAGATAAGAAAATTATTAGCGAAATAGTAACTTTCCATTGACACTTGTCGTCAAACCCCTTAAAACTATAGCTACTACTTTTTAAACAATTTTACCTTTTACCGATAAAAAATTTAAATGATTAAATTAAACACTCTTAATTCACTCCTCATAGTCGTCATGGTCTTTAAGTCTATGCGTGGGCGATATTGTGTGTAAAAAGTAAACAAAAAAATATCAAAATAAAACCCTCGCTCTGTAAAGACTGAGGGTTTTTTTATGGCAATTAATAAATGTAGAATAAAGGAATTATATATGAGCACAGAGCTATATACAGGTGCTGAGTTAGTGGTAAAAACACTATCCGCACTTAACGTTAAATATCTATTTGGCTACCCCGGAGGGACGGTATTAGATATTTATGATGCACTATTTCGACAACAAGATGTTGAACACATTCTAGTGCGCCACGAGCAAGCAGCCACACATATGGCTGACGGTTTTGCTCGTGCAACCGGAGAAGTCGGTGTCGTTTTAGCAACCTCAGGCCCAGGCGCAACCAATTGTATTACTGGCATAGCAACCGCTTATATGGATTCAATCCCTATGATTGTTTTATCAGGCCAAGTACCTACGGGTTTGATTGGTGATGATGCTTTTCAGGAAACTGATATTGTTGGCTGTTCACGCCCTATTGTTAAACATAGCTTTAATTGCCGTAACATCGCCGAGATCCCAAACATAATTGCCAAAGCCTTCTACATTGCTAGCACAGGTCGTCCTGGCCCGGTCGTTATCGAATTACCAAAAGATTTATTAATGCCAGGGCAAAGTGCTGAGTTTATTTTTGATAGTGAAATAAAAATGCGCTCTTACAACCCAACCGTTAAAGGCCATCATCGACAAATTAAAAGAGCCGTACAAGCCATATCACAAGCTAAAAGACTGGTGGTATATTCAGGTGGAGGCATAGTTATTGCCAATGCTGCTGAATTACTGACAGAGCTGGTTGAAAAACTAAATGCCCCAATCACAAACACCTTGATGGGTTTAGGTGGCATATCAGGGTTACACGATAACTTTATTGGAATGCTAGGTATGCACGGCAGCTTAGAGGCGAATAAAGCCATGGCAAATGCTGATGTTATTTTGGCTTTAGGCGCTCGATTCGACGATAGAGTAACCAACAATGTTAATAAGTTTTGTCCAAATGCCACCATAGTACATGTCGATATCGATCCAACGTCAATATCCAAAACCATCAATGCGCATATTCCTGTTGTCGGTCTTGTCGACATTGTCATTCAGCAATTATTGGCGGAACTTGAAGAAACTAATTTCTCGGTTAGCACCGAAGAAAATCAACGCTGGTGGCAACAAATAAACCAATGGCGTGATGTTAAAAGTGTTAGTTACGAGCAAGTGGGTGAAAAAATCAAACCACAACGTGTTATAGAAGCCATGTACCAAGTAACGAAGGGTGAAGCGTATGTTTGTTCTGATGTTGGCCAACATCAAATGTTTGCAGCGCAATATTATCCATTTGCTAAGCCACGCCAGTGGATTAACTCTGGTGGTTTAGGCACTATGGGCTTTGGTTTGCCAGCCGCTATGGGAGTAAAAATGGCATTCCCTGAAAGTCACGTTATTTGTATTACCGGCGATGGTTCAATTCAAATGAATATTCAAGAGCTATCAACCTGTATGCAATATAACTTGCCTGTGGTCATTATTTCATTAAATAACCGCTCCTTAGGTATGGTGCGTCAATGGCAAGATATGGTTTATGGTGGACGCCATTCGTCATCATATATGGAGTCCTTACCAGATTTCGTTAAATTGGCTGAATCTTATGGTCATGTTGGTATTCAAATTAATACCTTAGACGAGCTAGATGATAAGTTGGCTCAAGCCTTCGCTATCAAAAACAGACTGGTATTTGTTGATGTGTTAGTTGATGAAAAAGAGCATGTTTACCCTATGCAAATACGCACAGGTGCAGTTGATGAAATGTGGATTAAAAAAGGAGTAAAAGCCTAATGCGCAGAATATTAGCAATATTATTGGAAAACGAGGCTGGTTCGCTGTCTCGTATTATCGGTCTTTTCTCTCAACGCGCTTTTAATATTGAAAGCCTAACGGTTGCACCAACCGAAGATGCCAGCTTATCTCGTATAACAATAGCAACAAAAGGTGATGATAAAATTCTCGAACAAATTGTGAAACAAGTGAATAAGCTTATAGACGTTATTAAAATTACCGACTTAACAGAGCGACAGCATGTTGAGCGAGAGCTATTGCTGATTAAAGTTTTAGCGATGAATGATAAATCACGTACGGAAGTAAAGCGCATTACAGATATTTTTCGCGGTGCTATTATAGATATCGGCAAGCAAGTGTACACCATTCAATTAACTGGCGACGCAGATAAGCTAAATGCCTTCACTAATACCTTAGCGAATGAGACCGAAATTATCGAATCAGTACGTTCCGGTTGTGTCGGCATTGCTCGTGGTGAAAAAGCTTTACGCGTAAAGCAATAATGACTAGCTAGCAAATTAATTCTCACACAAAAAAGCCAGCTATTTCGCTGGCTTTTTCAATAATTAATTAAGACTAAAGGTTAACTAAAACGGCGTCTTAATCCTGCAAACATTAACAGCATTAAACTTGTCAAACCGAAACCAGCCCCCTGCCTTTCGATTGTTTCTTCGACTTCACTACAATCTTCAATTTCACCATCAATCGGTTTTAATGTCACAGCACGAACAACATCTTCAGTCAGTTGCTCTCCTTTATCGTCAAGCATTAGCTCCCCCTTTGAATCACGACGAGGAACTTTTATTAAAGCGGTTGCTGAAATTTCATTAGCATCATTAATATCACGTGCTTCTATTACTGTGTAATTGCTCTCACATTCTAAAAAGTCATTTAAATCGCTAAAAACTTTACTGGTAATATCATAAACAAAGCCATGGGTGCGTCTGGGGTTAGAACCGTTGTTATCGTTATGAGTTTCCACCTCACCTTCACCAACAATCATACCATTTTCATTAATTGCCCTTGCCGTACTCGAACTACCGACAAAGAAATCATCTGGAAACACCATTTCCATGTTTTCAGCATTAGTATCAACATGATAAAACTTAGTTCTTTGATTACCATTTACGAATGTATTCACGTGACCAACAGCAATGCCAGCATCATTTATATCATAAGCGCGCGAGTCAAAAAACTCACTATGATCTTCAGTAAAGTCGGTTACTTCGCCATTTTTATACACCACCGCATACAAACTTCTTGACTCATTTTCGCTTGGTTCAGTTTCATTCTCATCCACCCAACCATGAGCAAAGCCAACAACAACGCCACTATTATTAACCGCTTGAGCAAAATTAACAAATTCACGATCATCATCTTCATGTGGCGTGACTAAGTGCCCTAAGGTTTCAGACGTAACAGTTCCCTGTTCATCAATAGTCCACTTTATGGCTTCTGTATTATAGACATCGGCAATGATACGTTGTACACAAACTTCAAAAGGCAAATCATCAAGCACGTCTGGGTCAGCACAGCCACCAGTATCATCGGTAATAAAATCAATGGCATTTTGATCAATACTAGTACTGCCATAGCCTACTGCAATATGAGACTCACTAATATCTAATATCGCCGACTCACCACCAAAACGCTGTTCTTCAGGCAAATCAGTCTCACTCGGAGGAATAATCTCAATAATACTGGCGCCGCCATCTGGAGAGAAAAAACCACGAGTAGTAAACTCACGGACCCAGTGAGTTACTTCTTCATCATCACTTTCAGTAAAGTCAAGCGGCAAATAGGGCGCAGAGGCATTACCGTATACCCAACCTTCATCAGTTATGCCACTAATAAACTCCTTAGTTGAACGAGTATAGGTATCTGTACCTGGAAATTGCGTATCAAAAACATTAAACAATTCCGTTTGACCAGTAAAATTTGTCATAGCAAAGACATCACCAACTTCTTGGTAGAGAGTATTACCGGCTCTGGCACTTAAAAAACGAATAGCCCAAGAAAGATCATTCGCCGTAGGGTTACCCGCCCTTAAAGCCGCTTCATCTTCTATATCATTTAATTCATGAACACCCTCAAAAGAATTATTTGCTAATGATACGATAGCGTCAAAATCATCTTCATCTAAATACTGAAACTGTACCGGAAAGTTATAAATGTCTGTCCCTGAAATAGCGGCTTCACCATTATTATTTTCTTGCTGTGAATAAGTATACTTTAATGAAGAGACATCACCTTTATCGATAACTTGGTATGTGGCAGCATTAACGGCGGATATTCCTAATGCACTAGTGATACCTAATGCTAAAATCGATTTTAAAAATTTGTTCATGTAACTACTAAACTCACTATCGTTATTATTCATCTAATTCTTGCCACCTAGCATAGGCAACTTCGAGTTTGGACTCAGTTTCAGCTAACTGGTTCAATATTTTATTGGTTAGCGCTTTTTCTTGGCTAAAAAAATCACCTTGATTCACTTGCTGTTGCAAGTCATCAATCAAGTTTTCAAGTGTATCTATTTGTTCAGGTAAGCTTTCTAATTCTCTCTTTTCATTAAAAGAAAGTTTCTTCTTACTAGCCGGTTCCGTTTTCACAGCGGCGGTTGCCACTTTTACTTTTTCTTCTTTTATTACTGGCTTTGCCATTGCTTCACGCTGTTTATCTTTATATACAACGTATTCGTCAACATCATCGTAACCGCCAACAATTTGTGTAATATGTCCTGTACCATCAAAATACAAACAACTACTGACACAATTATTAACAAAATCACGATCATGGCTGACTAAAATAACGGTTCCTGCATAATTTGCAACGACTTCTTCCAATAATTCTAAGGTTTCAATATCCAAATCATTGGTTGGTTCATCTAGTATTAAGAGGTTACTTGGCCGTAAAAACAATCTCGCTAGTAATAATCGGTTCTTCTCTCCACCCGATAAAGCACGCACCGGTGTTCTTGCCCGCTTAGGGCTAAAAAGAAAATCTTGCAGGTAACCCAACACATGGCGTGGTTTACCATTAACCATGACTTCTTGCTTACCTTCACCAACAATTTCTTGTACGGTTTTATTAACATCTAATGCATCACGGTGCTGGTCAAAATAGGCGACTTCTAAATTAACTCCTGAGCGCATTTTACCGCTAGTGGCTTCAAGTTTGCCCATGATCATTTTAATCAAAGTCGACTTACCCGTGCCGTTTGCGCCGATAAAGGCTAAGCGATCATTGCGAGTGATTAATAGGTCTAAACCTTTAATAATCACTTTATCTTCAAAAGCGATAGATACTTGCTCAGCTTCAAACACCAATTTACCAGAACGATCGCCTTGAGTAATGTTCATGGAACTTTGATTGCGCACTTCACGACGAGCTTGGCGTTCTTGTCTTAGCTTTTCAAGTGCTCTGACTCGACCTTCATTTCGGGTACGGCGCGCTTTTACACCTTGTCTGATCCACACTTCTTCTTCTGCCAGCTTCTTATCAAACAGGGCATTTTGCTGTGTTTCTACTTGTAAATCGTGCGCTTTTTGTTCGATATATAAATCATAATTACCCGGGTAACTTTTTAATATGCCACGGTCTAAATCCAGGATACGTGTCGAAACACCACGAATAAACGCCCTATCATGACTAATAAACAATATCGTACCGGCAAAATCTTTTAAGAATGATTCTAGCCACAACACACTTTTAATATCTAAATGGTTAGTTGGCTCATCTAGTAATAAAATATCTGGTGCAGTAACTAGTGCTTTAGCTAATGCCAACTTACGTAGCCAACCACCAGATAAATCACAAATGCTATCATCAGCATTTAAAGACAAGGTCGTCATCACTTGTTCGATACGCTGCTCATCTTGCCAGGCATCAGCAAGTTCAAGTTGTTCTTGAACAGCGGCTAATTTATTTAAGTTTGCTTCTGATGGGTCTTCGGTAACGTCATGAATAATCACATGATAACGTTTAATTAGGTCCGCATTTTTCTTAACACCTTGGGCAATATAATCAAAAACACTGATATTTGAAGACTCGGGAGGGTCTTGCTCTAACATCGCAACTTGCATAGTGCTAGATTTAAGTACTTGGCCATCATCTAAAACTTGCAAGCCCATTAAGACCTTCATTAAGGTAGACTTTCCTGCACCATTTCGGCCAACCAAACAAATTCGTTCACCTGTTTGTATACTTAAGTCCGCTTTATCTAAAACCTTATCTTCACCAAAGGCCAATTCACCCTGCGAAATACGAATTAATTCCATAAATTACAACAACTCCAAAACTTGTGCTTGTTCAAATGGCCAAAATAGCTTTTCTTGATCTGATAAACGTTCTAACACCGGGATGCTAATTCGGTACAATTCAAGCAACTTTTCGTCATCAATAATATCGACCACCTTAATATCTTCTGCTGGCATCAGCGCCAAACATAATGTCAATGCGTCCTCACACAAATGACAACCTTCTGTACCATATAAATTAAATTTCGCCGACATACTAACTAGCCTTACGGGTAAATAACCAACTATTGTGGATATGCTTATTGCGCTGAAAGTCCTTATCTCGGGTTTTTTCTGTCATTTCCTGCACATTTAGCCCTAATGCCGACATGGCGTCAAAATCCATTTTGAAGTTACGTTTGTTATTGGTAAATATTAATTCACCGCCCTCAGCTAAAGACTTCAAGCCATCAGTAATGAGGCTAACGTGGTCACGTTGAACATCAAAACTTTCGCCCATACGCTTTGAGTTTGAAAATGTAGGTGGGTCAATAAAAACAACATCAAATTTTTGCTCGTTATTTTTTAACCACTGCAAACAGTCGGCCTGAATAAACTGATATTTATGACCTGTTAAGTTGTTTAGTACAAAGTTATCTTGTGCCCAACTTAAATAGGTATTTGACATATCAACCGTTGTCACTGTGCTGGCACCATGCAATGCCGCTTGCAATGATACCGAGCCGGTATAAGCAAATAGATTCAATAATGATTTGTTTTTTGCTTTTTTAGCGACAATTTGCCGAGTTTTTCGATGATCTAAAAACAAACCAGTATCTAAATAATCCCAAAGGTTAACTTTAAGCTTTGCACCATATTCATCAACAACCATAGATTTTCTTGATTGTTCAACACGTTGATACTGATCTTTACCTTTTTGTTTGGCACGGGTTTTAATAATCACCTTATCTGTTGCAACATCAAGCACTTTCGGCGCGAAATAAACCACTTCTTGTAAACGCTTAGCAACTTTTTCAGGTTCTATTTTTGCCGGTGCAGCATACTCATGAATAACAAGGTGGTCGCCGTAAACATCAACGGCAACGTTATACTCAGGAATATCGGCATCATACAGGCGATAACATTGAACTTGCTCCTGCTTCAACCAACCTTTTAAGTTTTTCTTATTCTTTAATAGTCGATTAGCAAATGCTGAGTCTTTTTGTTCAAATTCAACATTAACATTACTGCTTGCCACTTGTTTTTCATCTAAATTATATAAAGCAAACTGACAATCTAAAGGACCATTTTTAAATTTATAGCGTTTAAAACTGACCATTTTCATCATGGCTAGCAATTCGACGTTTGCTGTTAGTACTGCCACACGCCAATTAACAAAGTGCGACTTAAACTTTTGTCCTAACAACGCGAAGGTTTCAACAAGCTCAGGTAGTTCACCAATTCGCTCACCATATGGCGGATTGAATAAAATTGTACCTTTAGGGCCGAAGGCATTTTTCATATCGTTGGCGCTTTTACATGAAAACTCGATAAAGCGCTGTATGCCAGCATTTTTAGCATTTTGTTGCGCCGTTTTTAACACTCTGCCGTCAAGGTCAATACCAAATACTTTGGTTTTCAGTTGCGTTAAACCAACATGAGATTGCTCAATTGCCAAAGATTTAGCCGCCTTCCATGCATCTTGTTGATGACCTAACCAATAATCAAAGCCCCATTGAGCTCTGTCTATCCCAGGAGCATAACCAGCAGCCATTAACACGGCTTCAATAACGACCGTGCCAGAACCACACATAGGATCAACTAAAGGCTTAGTCGTATCTTCCAACCAACCTGACCGAGTAATAATTGCCGCCGCTAAATGTTCTTTTAATGGCGCAGCACCCGTATTTTCTCGATAACCACGTTTAAATAAGCTACGTCCAGAAAAATCCAAATAAATAACAACTTTTTCTCTTAATAAACGTGCTTGAAAACTTACCTGCGGAGATGATTTATCAATTGACGGGCGGTCTTCGTTTAATTCACGAAAATGGTCAACAACGGCATCTTTAACGGTTAACGCGCCAAATTGGCTATTTCGAATTTCATCACTAGTACCAACAAAATCAATAGCAAAGGTTTTATCAACAGAAAAGGCTTCAGACCAAGCGATTGATTTTGCCGAGGCATACAATTCTTCTTTATTCTTTGCATCGCCCTCACCTAACTTTAGTAATACACGAGTTGCCAAGCGTAAATGAAGGCATATGTGATATGCATGCTCTATTGTAGAGTTGAAATAAACACCTTCAGGTTTTTGTACAACTTGCTCGGCTTTTAAATCTTTAAGTTCTTGTGCCAGTAATATTTCTATTCCCGGAGAGGTTAATGCTAAAAATTGCTGCATAACGGGTTTCCAATCTAATTTATGCCCGCGATTATAAACTAAAGACGTCCACTACTTATAGCCATTTTACAAATTTGCACAAACTAACAGCAAATAGCGAAAATTTAGTAAGTGTTTTATTAAAACAAGTTCAAATTGTGTGAATTACGAGTCATTCACGAACAAAAAAACAACAAGTAAAAAATAGATGACCTAAAAGCTAAAAATAATCTTAAAACCGGTTGCAAATTACCTTAGGTATCCTTATTATACGCCTCGCTTTCAGGGAAGCAGCTAAACGCTACTTTTAAAGCATTCTTAAGCTAGAATTAAACTAGTCTTGGCTTCCTAGTTTTACTAGGTCATTCGGACGCGGGATGGAGCAGCCTGGTAGCTCGTCGGGCTCATAACCCGAAGGTCGTCAGTTCAAATCTGGCTCCCGCAACCAACTCTTCTATAATATGAGAGATTAAATAAATATTATATTGGGCGTACGACCTGAGGTCGTCAGTTCACTCTCTTCGGAAATAGTGGCTCCCGCAACCAACTCTTTTCAATGTTAGAGTTTAAACAAACTTTTCTTTTAGAATGAAACAAAACTTCTAAGGCTTGTTTAAGTAATCACTTAAACCATTCGGACGCGGGATGGAGCAGCCTGGTAGCTCGTCGGGCTCATAACCCGAAGGTCGTCAGTTCAAATCTGGCTCCCGCAACCAACTCTTTCATAATATGAGAGATTAAATAAATATTATATTGGGCGTACGACATAAGGTCGTCAGTTCACTCTCTTCGGAAATAGTGGCTCCCGCAACCAACTTCGCTTAAGTATAAAAAGCAATTCTTAAGTTTGAATTAAAACAACTTGGCTTTCCTAGTTTTTCTAGGTCATTCGGACGCGGGATGGAGCAGCCTGGTAGCTCGTCGGGCTCATAACCCGAAGGTCGTCAGTTCAAATCTGGCTCCCGCAACCAACTCTTCTATAATATGAGAGATTAAATAAATATTATATTGGGCGTACGACCTGAGGTCGTCAGTTCACTCTCTTCGGAAATAGTGGCTCCCGCAACCAACTCTTTTCAATGTTAGAGTTTAAACAAACTTTTCTTTTAGAATGAAACAAAACTTCTAAGGCTTGTTTAAGTAATCACTTAAACCATTCGGACGCGGGATGGAGCAGCCTGGTAGCTCGTCGGGCTCATAACCCGAAGGTCGTCAGTTCAAATCTGGCTCCCGCAACCAACTTCACTTAAGTATAAAAAGTAGATCATCAGTTCACCCTCTACAAAATAGCGACTCCTGAAACCAATTATTCTACGATACCACTTTTCTACAATATTAAACCTCCATAAAGACTTTCATCATTTGTAAAACCGTACCCTTTTTAATTATTCTTATCTCAATATAAAGTTTTAGTGTAAATTCCAGCTCAAGCAGTAACGCAAACTCTACTCAGCACTCTATTCCCTCACATTGGAATATCTAAAGTAAATAACAAAATTTCTTAATATAAATCACAAAATACGCGCTGAGATAAGGTAATATAAAGCGATAATTTACATATAGCTGAATAGCTAACACTTTAGAGATTATTTTGATGAGCGAAGATTTTACTCATATTAATGCCGATGGTAATGCTCATATGGTTGACGTCACTGAAAAAAATGTTACTGAGCGTACGGCCATTGCACAAGCTTACATTGAAATGTCGGCTGAAACCTTAGCCATGATTATTGAAGGCAAACATCACAAAGGTGATGTTTTTGCCACCGCAAGAATTGCCGGCATTATGGCCGCAAAAAAAACCAGTGAACTTATTCCGCTTTGTCACCCTCTTATGTTGACCAAAATAGACCTTGATATTGTTGCACAACCCGAGCAAAACCGTGTCGAGATCACCGCACTTTGTAAACTTTCAGGTAAAACTGGTGTCGAAATGGAAGCATTGACGGCCGCTTCAACAGCCGCGTTAACCATTTACGACATGTGCAAAGCTGTACAAAAAGATATGGTAATAACTAATATTCACCTCTGTGAAAAACGCGGCGGAAAATCCGGCAACTACCTGCACCCAGGTACGACTAATTAAGGAGCCAATGATGATTAAAGTATTGTTTTTTGCTCGCTTACGCGAACAATTATCGACCGACAGCATACAAATTCATGCCAGTGATGAATTAACAACTGACAAAATTCGACAACAACTTGCCCAAACAAACGAATTATGGAGCAAAGTAATGAGCGCAGATAGCTTGCTTGTTGCCGTGAATCAGCAAGTTACTGATTGGTCACAGCAAGTTAACGAAGGCGATGAAGTAGCCTTTTTTCCACCAGTTACAGGCGGTTAATATGATAAAAGTACAACAAAACGATTTTGTTGTTGCGGATGAATATCAACACTTAGCAAACGACAATCAAGATGGCGCCGTTGTAACTTTTGTCGGTAAAGTTAGAGACTTTAACGAAGGTCAAGATGTACAAGGTTTATCACTAGAGCACTACCCTGGCATGACAGAAAAGGTACTAAGTGATATTGAAGCTAAAGCTCGCGAAAACTGGTCATTAAATAAAGTGACGATTATTCATCGTTTTGGTGATTTGCAGTTAGGTGAGCAGATTGTTTTTATTGGTGTAACGAGTCCACATCGTAAAGCGGCGTTTGCTGCCTGCGAATTTCTTATCGACTTTTTAAAAACCAAAGCGCCATTTTGGAAAAAAGAATTAACCAGTAGCGGTAGTGTTTGGTTAGATGCCAAAAGTAGTGATGATGATGCATCACAGCGATGGCAAGATGAGCTAAAGTAATAACGCCATTAATGACAATAAACACAAAGAGAAAATTCATGCTAAAAATCGGACGTTATCAACACTTCAAAGGTAACTTTTATCAAGTGCTAAACATAGCAACACATAGTGAAACCGAAGAAACCATGGTGGTTTATCAACCAGAATATGGTGAAAAAGCCATTTGGGTCAGGCCCCTTGCTATGTTTGATGAAACCATAGAAAGAAATGGCAAAGTCATTAAACGCTTTCAATATGTAGGTGATAACAGCTAATAACCACTATTTAGGGAATTACACTTAATTCCCTTGCTTAACTCCTTCTCTTCTTTCACCAAAAAATTTATTTCGTAGTAAAACTTTTTCCTCAAAATAACCGTCATTACTGTAATCAGGCAATTTAATTTATTCACACGAATAACTATTTTAGGAGAAACACTATGCTCAACAGAATTAATATTAAGTTAGTCGTTATGTTGATACTTGTAATAGCTCTGTTATTTCAATGTCATACTTATCAAAAAGATCGGCTAGAAACTCAACGTTTGCAAATTAAAGTTGCTAAGCTCCAAGCACAACTTGAACAGTCGGCGCTTGAACACCGTAAATTGCTGCAAGGACTTAAGCAGCTTGAAGAAAAAATGCAGCCCGAATACTATAATTTAGCTGATACGCCACATTAAAGTTAGGTAAATGTCTAATGAGGTATTTTATCTAGCTAAAATTTCACATAACTCTTTGCCAATCGCCTTTAAACTTACCGACTGTAAAAATAAACAATTTCTATTTGAAAATATTCAACTTTCCTAATGAAGTTGAATATTCAATGGTAAGTGACAATACCTTGCACGTACAAGTTAGTGGCACATTAGAAAAAACATTTACAATTCAATTATATCGTGTGCAAAATAAAACTTAGAAAAATCAATAGTGAAAAAGCACATGGCGATGAAAATACAATTAAATGAACAACATTTAGCTCCGGCATTATCAACAAAAAACATT
Organism: Colwellia sp. SU-HH01172; assembly: GCF_057553355.1. Lineage (NCBI taxonomy): Bacteria > Pseudomonadati > Pseudomonadota > Gammaproteobacteria > Alteromonadales > Colwelliaceae > Colwellia > Colwellia sp. SU-HH01172. Next base: position 90,403 of record NZ_BAAJMB010000003.1, read on the forward strand.
TATCTTAGACCGGCAACAAAAGCAGATTACTCGGTTATAAAAGTTTATCGCCAAGATCCGGAAAATTGCCGCTATATACGCCCCCCAGAGAGTGATGAAGAAACGATTGCAATTGTTGAACAATTATCAAAGCCATGGCACCTCGCTTTAGGCCATTGGAATGGCTTAGTTATTTGTCTGCAAGAGGGTGACACTTTAGTTGGTGAAGTAGTTTTTCGTATCGAAGACTGGGATAACCAACGTGCTGAAATAGGTTATCGGCTTAGTAATAAAGCAGCTGGCAAAGGCATATGCACTGAAGCGGCAAAGTTACTCATTGATTACCTATTTAACGAGCTAGGCTTTTTTAAAGTTGTTGCTAAGTGCGATCCTCGAAATATATCTTCATATCGTGTGATGGAAAAATTAGGCTTTCAAAGAGAAGCCTTCTTTAAAGATCATTACCTCATTGCAGATGAATGGACAGATCAATATGATTATGGTTTATTAGCCAGCAGCTATTTAATAAATAAAACATAAAATTCAAGGAATAAGTATGCTAAAGGAAAGTGTCGTTACGCAGCTAAGGCCATTCAATTTACCCACTGTACTGCAATTTTCACGGCAGTTTTTCTTTTCAAAGAAATTATTACTCCTTCCTGTGCTATTTGCTGTTGGCTATTACAGCTATGGCATTGTTTATCAAAATCATGTTGTACAACAGCAAAGCCAAAAAATTATTGCTGCGCCTCAAATCAACGACATTTATTTTTTTGATTTCCGCATTATTAAAAAGAACCTTAGACCAAAAGAAAAATATCGCCTTGCAAAAGTGGTCGATATAACCGGAGGTATAGTCACGCTAGTTTATGGTAGCTTTTATTATCAGCACCAGCATGCCGCTATTAATAGCATTTATTATGGTCAATTAAGCTACAAAGATTATTTTGAAACTAAGCGCTTTGATTATAAACATAGCGAAATACAACAAAAGCTTACGTCCGGCGCTATTTACCAAGCTATGCGTCCAGTGCACGAAAAACTTCTAGGCCAAAGGGTTGGCCCTGAACCAAGACAGTTTCGTTCTAGTATTTTCATTCAGGGCCGAAGAGAAAACTTAAAAGGCCAGGCTTATTTAAAAGAGCTACACAGTGAAACAAACCTGCAACAGGCTTTTGAATTATTTACTAAATCTGCCAATTATGATTATGCTCAGGGGCAAGTGAACCTTGCCGAAATGTATATTAATGGTCAGTACGTCGAAAAAGACCTTAATAAAGCCCTATATTGGCTAAATTTAGCATCTTTACAAAGTAGCAAAAAAGCGATATTAAAATACGAGATTATTTGTAAACAAGTGCCTTCTTGTCAGATTTATGACTTCTTTGAAAACTTAATAGCATCAGGCGTCGATGTGAAAGTTCGACATTTAGAAACTAAATTAACTAGTAATAATAGAGCTTAAGAGCTTTCCAGAATTAAAATAATTTTACCAATATTTTCATTGTTCATCATGATTTGATGAGCTTTTTCTGCCTGGTGCCACGGGCTTTGTTGATAAATAACGGGGCCGATCGTCCCTTGCTCTAAGTATTGATAAAAATCGTTTTTAAAAGCCTTTATTAAATGGCTTTTATACTGATCTGTTCGGCTTCGTAAGGTTGTCGCCGTGATGTTAATGCGTTTTAGCAGCATTTTTGCCACATCAATACCTTCAGCATATCGCCCACCTAACATAGATAACATCACAATGTGGCCATCCAAGGCACAAACACTGATATTTTTATTAACATAATGCCCCGCCACCACGTCAACAATAACGTCATAACTCTGTTTTTGTTGTTTTGACCAAGCAACAAAATCAGTGACTTGATAATTTATCGCCTCATTAGCCCCAAGCGCTTTACATGCAGCAACTTTCTTTTCACTACCAACCGTAACCGTAACATGACAATTAAGGTGCTTTGCCAACTGAATAGCGGCACTGCCGACACCACTCGCGCCAGCATGAATCAGTACCTTAGACTTTTCTTTCAGTCCGGCAATTAGAAACAAACATTGATAAGCGGTTAAATAAGCTTCCGCGATAGCAGCGCCTTGTGCATAGGAAAACTGTTCAGGTAATTTAATCAGATGTGCCGTTTTTACTTTTACATACTCAGCATATGCACCGCCAGGTACAATGGCAAAGACCTTATCATCAAGAGCAAAGGCACCATCTAATGTTGATGCCTTACCGATGGCAACAATATCACCACAAGCTTCAATACCCAGTATTTCAGACTCTCCTTTCGGTGCAGGATACTTGCCTTGCTTTTGCAAGATATCCGCTCGATTAACACCTATGGCTCGAACTTTAATCAAGCATTCATCGCTGGCAATTTCTGGCACTTCAGTGTTAGAAAAAGACAGCGCTTGCTGTTCATCAATGGCTAAATACTTCAATTTACTTCCTGATAATACTTACTAGGTTAGTAATATTTTGCCTTATTTAACCTTTAATACCAATAGCGCTTACGTTTATCCATCAGTGTAAAGGTACTAGCTAATGGCAAAAAAATGATGTTCCTGCCAAGGGACTTGCTTAGCTTCAATATTGGCAACCTCTGCTTGCGGAGGACCATGGGCTAACCATTCCAGCATTTTGTCTATTTCATGTTCTTCACCGCACATTAATACTTCAACATCACCATCGGTTAAATTACGAGCATAGCCACTTAAACCATGGTCAATAGCAACTTGTTGACTAGAAGCCCGAAAATAAACTCCTTGTACTTTACCGCTTACATGCGCCATGTAACTTACATTCATAACTCTTCACCTTACCTTTAGCTACTTGCTATTATTTTTTGCTTTATTTCCTTATTTAACTAGTTAAATAAGAAATAGTTAACATAGAACGTTGCACGTGAGTAATGCATTGACTACACTCGCGCAATTATTATTGTTAATTATAAGTATAGGCATATGTCAGCAAGAATTTATTTAAAAGTTGCGCGTGAAAAATCACTGCGCCGAAAACATCCATGGATATTTTCTCAAGCTATCAATAAAATTAAAGGCAATCCATTACTTGGTGACACGGTCGATGTCTTTGACAATAAGGGCAACTGGCTAGCAAAAGGTGCTTATTCACCTGAATCTCAAATCAGAATTCGGGTCTGGAGTTTTGATATTGACGAAGAAATTGATGCCAATTTTTTTCGTAATAAATTGTTAAAAGCGCAAGTTCGCCGCGATTGGTTTATCGAAAAAGGCGGCTTAACAGGTTATCGTCTTATTGCCGGTGAATCTGACGGTTTACCAGGCATTACCATTGATAAATATGACAATTTTATTGTCTGCCAACTTCTTAGTGCCGGCGCAGACTTTCATCGTTATACACTTGTTGAATGTCTTAAAGAACTTTATCCGGGTTGCCATATTTATGAACGTTCAGATGTTGATGTTCGTAAAAAAGAAGGTTTAGAGCCCGTTACAGGTTGGTTAACCGAGCCTCAAGCGTCAACAGAATGTGTGATTGAAGAACATGGCATTAAAATTCATGTCGATGTTGCCCAAGGTCATAAAACCGGCTTTTATTTAGATCAACGAGAATCACGCCTTGCCGCTGGAAAATATGCTCAAAACAAAAGTGTCTTAAATTGTTTTTCATATACCGGTACTTTTTCACTGCATTGTGCCGCCAATGGCGCGAAAGAAGTGATTAACGTTGACGTGTCAGATACGGCATTAGCACTTGCTAAACAAAACGTTGAGCTTAACAATTTAGCCGATAAAAATGTTTCCTTCATAAAAGCGGATGTTTTTAAATTGCTACGCCAATATCGAGATGAGAAACGCAGCTTTGATATGATCATTCTCGACCCACCTAAATTTGTCGAATCAAAAGCGCAATTAACTGGTGCCTGTCGAGGCTACAAAGATATCAACATGCTAGCAATGCAACTGCTCAAGCCTAACGGTACGCTATTAACCTTTTCGTGTTCAGGTTTAATGGAAGCGAGTTTATTTCAAAAAGTAGTGGCTGATGCCGCACTAGATGCCAAAAGAAACGTTTATTTTGTTGATCGACTGCATCAAGCGGCGGATCATCCAGTATCATCAAATTACCCTGAAGGATACTACCTAAAAGGGTTAGTTTGCCAAGTAGAATAAACTAAACATAATTTAGCTAGAGTCATAGGCTCTAGCTAAACTTGCAATGCATAAGGCTAAGAAAATCCCCTATCATTTGATTCATTATAAGTTTCTTTGAAAATCAACTGTTCGCAAGCCTAATATCGAATATAATAAGCTATCGCACTTATATTCGCCTATTATGAATCAACAAAGCCGCTCAATAACATGCAATCAAGCTCTGAAGTGTTTGTTAGGCACGCTTTTCTTGATCATATGGCTACTAAGTTCAAGTTATTCTCTTGTCCATGCCCAAGAGCATGCGTTACTTGAAGAAGATAATTGCCATATCTGCTTTATCACTGAAAACTCTTCCTCTGAAATAACTGCCCATCAACCACTATTAATTACCCTAGAACCAATCAATTCAAATATTGATGCAAAAACAATTACCATTTTCTATATTAGCCACAGTTTTCTCAATAGCCGTGACCCACCTGTAATACTGTTTATTTAATCGTTTTAAATTCTCTTACATCAGACAGACCATATTGATACTGCCTCGATAGGTTTTGTCATATCAAAAACAATTTACAGGTAAAGAAAAATCATGATCAGCTCAGTTATTCTCATCTTGGTTATTATTAGTTTTATAATGATCATTACCGAAGATTTAATTCATATTAATAAAGCTAAAACCACTTTATTTTTTGGTACTTTATGTTGGATATTAGCCTTTATATTTCCTATCAATAGTAACAACAGTGTACAAACCAACCATCAACTAAATGAAAACTTATTAGAAATAGCAACATTATGGCTATTTTTAATGTCTGCGATGACCTTTGTCGCTTATTTAAATAGTAAGGGATTTATCTCGGCATTAGTGCAACGCATTTTACCCAAAAGCATTTCAGAAAGAGGGTTAATGTTCGTTATCGCCATCTTTGCATTTGTTTTTTCTTCTTTTGCAGATAACGTGACAGCCACCTTGGTTGCTATTACCGTGATAATGAATTTGCAATTTGAGGTAAAGAAACGCTTAAAGTACGCGACGCTGATTATTTTTGCAGTCAACAGCGGCGGCGTTTCGTTAATCACAGGTGATGTCACCACCTTAATGATTTTCCTTGAAAATAAAGTCACCATCGCTAACTTACTGATACTGATAGTGCCATCATTTATCGGCGTAATTGTATTAGCAGGCTTATTATCATTAAAACTTTCGGGAACCGTTCGTTTACCACAAACACCTTTAAAGATTGCAAAAGGTGACGTAATTATTGCCAGTATATTCTTGCTAACAATAACAACAACTTTATTACTGAACGTTTATTATCAAATCCCGCCAGTGTTAAGTTTTCTGTTTGGTCTATCAGTGATGTTTTTAGTTGCCAACAAATTGCCAAATAAAAATAACCAAGACGTAATGCATTACATTCGTGAAGTAGAATATGACGCCTTATTATTCTTTTTAGGGGTATTGCTGCTGGTGGGTATTTTAAAAGAAACTGGCGTGCTTAATGGTTTCACTAAGCTTTACCAAGTTTTACCAGCGATACAGGTTAATTACATCGTCGGCTTTATGTCGTCAGTGATCGACAATGTACCATTAACCGCCGCATTATTAAAAGCGAACGTTAACATGGAAGTAACTGAATGGTTGCTGCTAACTTACGCAACGGGTGTTGGTGGTTCTATTTTAGTGATAGGCTCTGCTGCAGGCATTATCGCCATGAGTAAACTTAAAGAGCTGAGTTTTATTAGCTATTTTCGCAATATTGGCTACTTAGCCATAGCGTATACGGTTGGTTATATCGGTGTGTATTTTGCCGCGAACTGGGCGCTTACCTAAACGGCTTATAAATATGAGATGAAACACACTTAGCAATTAGACCCTGTAGCAAAACTTTTCTCACAGGGTCTTCGCTAGGGGCTGTTGATCTTTGTTTATTAATTCAGCTGAGAGTTAAAATTGTCTTAGTTAAGGCGAAAATGGTGCAATTTAGTTATCTAAATCAGTCATTTTCAACGCAAAGTAAGGCAATTTTAGACTCAGCCCTTTGGGCAATGACTATTGCTGAAAATATAAACAAAAATCAACAGCCCCTAATAATTTTCGTATTAAAATTAATTTATTATCAATCAATTTCCGTAATGTTAACACCTATCAGGTAACAGTCTGTACCTTCTTCAGTCACCCTGACCACTTTTCCTTTAGCATCTAATGGCTGAACCGCACTGTTAGCAGATTCAACACTGATACGTACCGCAGTATTAATTTCAAGTGGATGTGGCATTTCAATGGCAATACCCGTTGCACTTAAATCACGACAAGTGGCAGATATTTTACTGTTAGCTTCATCATCAATAATGGTCACGGTTACTTCACTGTTTAACATCATCCGATAAAAGTTACGTTTATCATCGTAATTAACCATTACTACTCCAATATATTTTTATAGTTAGTGCTTTTATTTATACTCACCGTAACCATCACTGTCAAATCATTGTCTTGAATTTAACTGTATTCTTTGAGGTAGTTCAATATTCGCTTAGCCGAAATTGGAAACGGTGTTTTCAAGTTTTGCGCAAAAAGGGAAACCCGTAATTCCTCAATCATCCAATAGCCTTGCACTAACTCTTTCCTCAAAGGTTGCCCTTTGGGTTGTTGTGCCACTACCGCATCTAATGCTTTTTGTACCTTTTCAATTTCAAGCATTTTCAGTCGGTCTTGATTCGGATCAATTTGCAGCTTTTCTAGTCGACGTTCCATTGCCGTTAAGTATCGGGCAATATCATCTAAACGCTGATAACCGGCCTTGGTGATAAAGCCTTTAAACACCATAGCTTCCAATTGACTTTTAATATCACCATGCGACTGCACAACATTTAACGACATTTTGCCTTTCATTTTCTTGCGTACGTCGTGAGCTAAACTCAACACTCGTTCAACTTTTATCGCGGCACTTAATACACAATCAGCAATTTCAGCGCGAACATGCTCTTTACACGCAGCAAACTCTTGTTGTGCGCGCGGCAACTCGCCGTATTCATTTACTAAGAACTGACAACCGGCAACAATACAATCATCGAGTAAATCGTTAATGGAACCAAAAGGATTGAAATACAAACCCAATTTCGACTTATTAGGCAATTTCTGCTGTAGGTATTTTACTGGCGACGGTATGCTCAATAAAATTAAACGACTGACACCATCTAACATCGCTTGCTCTGCTAAGCTTTCATGCTCAAATAATTCAATGGCAACTGACTTATTCTTATCAACCAAAGCCGGAAATGCTTTTATGGTGATATTAGCGACTTTCTTTTCGTAGCTTTTCGGTAAGCTTTTAAAGTCCCAATTGGCAATATCACTACGCTCAATGCCCTTATCTGCCACCTTTTTAATTGACGCTTGCACTCGACCTTGCAAACCATCTTTTAGCTCGTCAAGATTTCGACCTTGTTTAAGTAATTTGCCGTGTTCGTTAACAATTTTAAAATTCATTGATAAATGCGGCACTAACTCAACACCTTGCCAAGCATCTTCTGGTAAGCGCACACCTGTCATTCTCAACAATTGCTTTTCAAGCGCCGCGGTCAACGTGCTGTCTGCATTTGATATTGCCGCACAACAGGCTTCAGCATAGTTTGGTGCGGGCACAAAGTTACGTCGTAATGACTTAGGTAAACCTCTGATCAAGGCGGTAATTAGTTCAAGTCGTAAAGCGGGAATTAACCAATCAAAACCAGTATTTTCTATTTGATTTAAAATGCCAACGGGGATCAAAACACTAATACCATCGTCAATATCACCTGGACTAAAATGATAACTTAGTGGCAAAGTTAAACTGCCCTGCTGCCACGTTTCGGGATATTCATTTGCTGAAAGTTTTACTGCGGTTTCTTTTAATAAGAATGCTTTAGTAAAGTTCAATAACTTAGCATCGCTCTGCTTTTGTTTTTTCCACCAGGCTAAAAAGCTGCGCTGACAAATAACCGTTTCAGGTAGTTTCTCGGTATAAAAATCAACTAACTGCTGCTCTTCAATTAAGAAATCTTTACGGCGAGCTTTTTGCTCTAAGGCTTCAATTTCATTAACCAGTTGACGATTATCTTTTAAGAAGGCTTCTTTAATGTTGCTATCGCCATTAACTAAGGCTTCACGAATAAAGATTTCACGACAGGTATCGGGTTCAATTTTATTGAAGTTAACTTTACGCTTACCGACAATAATTAAGCCGTAAAGCGTCACTTGTTCAAACGCCATTACAGCGCCCTGTTTCTTTTCCCAATGCGGTTCGCTATAGCTACGTTTAACTAAATGCTCAGCTAGTGGCTCAAGCCATAGCGGGTCAATTTTCGCGGCCATACGAGCAAACAAACGGCTGGTTTCAACCAATTCAGCCGCCATTAACCACTTCGGTGATTTTTTCGCTAACGCAGAGCCGGGGAAGATAAAGAATTTACTGCCGCGTGCCCCTTTGTATTCTCGGTTCTCATCTTGTTGGCCTAAATGGCTTAACAAACCAGACAATATCGCTTGGTGAACAATATCTAAATTACCATTAACTGGATTTTTTTCAGTTTCTTCAGATAAATCTAACTCAATACGGCTCATCGGGATTTTCAATTCCCGCAATGAATGGGTTAACTGACTGTAGATATCTTGCCATTCTCGAATCCGCATATAGGATAAAAATTCTTTTTGGCACAAACGACGGAACTGATTGTTAGTTAACAGCTTTTGCTGCTCTTCAACGTAGCTCCATAGCTTTAACAAACTAACAAAATCAGATGTCTTATTTTTAAAACGACCATGCTTTTCATCGGCAGCTTGTTGCTTCTCATGCGGACGTTCACGGGGGTCTTGAATACTTAAGGCACTTACAATAATAAATATTTGTTCAATACAGCCTAAGTCTGCCGCCGTTAAAATCATTTTCGCTAAACGTGGGTCGATGGGGAATTTCGATAACGAACGTCCCACTTGGGTCAACTTAACGCGGTTAGCACTGGCATCTATTGCCGCTAATTCTTCGAGTAGACGCACGCCGTCGTTAATATTGCGATTATCGGGTGGCTGTACAAAAGGAAAGTCGGATATCTCGCCTAAATCTAGCGCCAACATTTGCAAGATAACCGTGGCTAAATTGGTCCGTAGTATTTCAGGGTCGGTAAACTCAGGACGATTTAAGTAATCATCTTCAGAATATAAACGAATACAAACACCGGAAGAGACACGACCACAACGACCCGCACGTTGATTGGCACTGGCTTGTGAAATCGGCTCTATCGGCAAACGTTGTACTTTAGTACGGTAACTATAACGCGATATTCTTGCCGTACCTGGGTCAATAACATATTTAATGCCCGGCACGGTTAAACTGGTTTCGGCAACGTTAGTGGCTAATACAATATTACGACCACTATGAGGCTTGAATATTAAATTTTGCTCGGCAACGGTTAAGCGTGAATACAAAGGTAAAACATTGGTATGACGTAAGTTTGCTTTTTCTAAAGCACGCGCGGTATCGCGAATTTCTCGTTCGCCATTAAGAAATACTAAAATATCGCCGTCAGTTGTTGCACCACGGCCATCTGAACTGAGCTCATCTACCGCATTGAGAATACCGGAAATAATATCGGCATCACCATTACTTTCATCAGCCATTTCGTTCAATGGCCGATAACGCATTTCTACCGGGAATGTTCGACCAGAAACTTCAATAATCGGCGCTAGTTCACCATTCGCGCTAGCAAAATGTTTAGCAAAGCGTTCAGGGTCAATGGTTGCAGAGGTAATAATAATTTTTAAATCAGGGCGTTTCGGCAAAATTTGCCGCAAATACCCCAAAATAAAATCAATGTTTAAACTACGCTCATGGGCTTCATCAATAATTAAAGTATCGTACTGACGCAGTAGTCGATCTTTTTGCATTTCAGCCAACAAAATACCATCAGTCATCAGCTTGATATAGCTATGCTCGCTCACTTGGTCGTTAAAACGCACCTTATAACCAACAGCGTTGCCTAATTTAGTATTGAGTTCATCGGCGATACGATTTGCCACCGTTCTAGCGGCAATACGGCGTGGTTGCGTATGACCAATAATGCCGTCAACTCCACGACCAAGTTGTAAACATATTTTTGGAATTTGTGTGGTTTTACCTGAGCCTGTTTCACCGGCAATAATCACCACTTGATTTTCAGCAATCGCCTTTGCGATCACATCAACATTTTGTGAAACCGGTAAACCTTCCGGATAGCTTACTTTAGGTAAGTTTGTCAGGCGAACTTGCTTGTTCTCGACTGACTGCACAATTGACTCAGCAATCTTTTGTAGAGCTTTTTGCTGTTTGTCTACATTGGTGATTTTTTTCACGCCCAATAAGCGTTTTCTAATGCGAGCTTTATCCGATAATTTAACCCGATGTAATTGCTCAAACAGTGACTTTACCGTGACATTTTCATTGCTTTTATTAGATTTTTTTTTATTGGCAGTAGAATTAACAGAGGCTTCAGTGGACAAAACAAACTCAAAACAGATAGTAAAAAAGACAGTTTAACAGGTAAATAATAGCAAATGAATATTTAACCAATTTGAAAGTTTTCATTTGCTACTATTTTCTAATTATTTTTAATAAAATCAAACGCCCTAACTAGCTACTATGCCTTATAACCTGAGCGTAAATGTAGATCGATAGCACGCAAAACATCATTGCGCGATATCGTGCCTAATAAGTTCTCGTCATCATCAACAACGGGATAAACTTTCGGTTTATTTTTCAGCATTTGCTGACCTAACTCCATGACACTGTCATACGGTTTTACCGTTAAGACCTCTTTTCGCATTAAGTCTGCAACATCAGCAATATGCTCGTTGTAGTAAATGGTTTCGATCATTTTTGCTAACACGTCACTTTCAGATAAAAACCCTATTAGCTGATTATTTTTATCAATAACAGGACCACCGATTTGCTTGGTTTTTAAAAACCGTAAAGCTGCCTCCTCAACCACCATCTCAGGTGTAAAGGTTACTGGATAATGGTTCATATATTCTTTTACTTGTAATGATTCCATAACGGATCCCTAAAAATTAAAATAAAATCTTTATGCTCAAGCTACTTGTAGATACATCTTCAAATAGTTTAGGTATACACTATTAACTGTAGACGCATTTGCAAATAAATCATCCATTTACCGAATTTTTTCTAAAATTGTTAATTCTAGCTATCGGATCCTAAGTTGACTAATTCATCACCGCTAATAGTGCTGGTTGTGTGCTGCGAGTAAGTGACTGTTCAATTCCTTTATAGGCGTTAACAAAGTCTTTTCTTAAGTGTGATTTTAAGTGACCTTTAACATTCTTAATTGGCTCTTTTTTTAACACACAAAATAATGCCAAAGCATATAAAGTTTCAGGCTCAGTAAGTGCCGCTTGGCGATTCAAACTGGCATTATTACAAGAGCCACAGCCGCCTTTAAATTGATAAGCTGTGTTAGCAAATATAACGCCAAAGCCCATAAAACAGGCGACTAAGTCAATCGCTTGCGGTAAATATTCTTTACCACCCGGTGGTAAAACTTTATTAGAAACCACTAAAATACTGGCAAGTGCTTGGCTAATCCCGGCAATTAAATCTTGTGGCTGATTTACTTGATTAGGCGTAAAGCCTAACATCAGGGCTTCGTTCCCCGCATGTAACGCTATTTCCGCGTTATCACCTCGAACTACTTCCCCTAAGGTTAAATCTTCAATGGCAGTGTGACTTGCAGGGGCATTCGATGTTATTTGAATTGGCCATTGCTGCATGCCTGCATACTTCTTGGTATTGGTAAACATAGCTTGCGCCATTTCATCAATACTCGATACCTTGCCCGGATAAAACTCATTCGTTGGTAACACTAAGCGAGTTTCTTTTTTCAAGACATTAATATCAAAATTTTCAATTGCCCAAGCAAAAGTATCGTGGATCCAATTTTGGGTATTTTCATCAATAATTGCTTTCGGGCTAAATAGTTTTGCTAACATAATTTCTACTACTTTTATTTTTACGTTTTAGTTCAGGGTAATACAGTTAATGATCAGAATTTTCATCTTGTGCCAATGCCCAAACCCACGCCTTAGTATTATACAAGGGCACAGTCGACAAGGAATGATGGTGGCTACCCGATGATTCCTTCGTTGAATAAGACAGGTAAATAAGGGTTTTATGTTCAGCATCGTAAATACGTCTGACTTTTAGGCTTTTAAATAAAATGCTTTTTGATTCTTTAAAAACCACTTCGCCATTTTTTGAACGATCAATTTGCGCTAAAGCCTGCGCTGATATTTCACCGGTTTGTCGACACGCTATGCTCATGTCTGACGGATCAGAAAAGTCTAAATCCGCTTCAACATGGCTGATGTGACAAGTTACCCCTTTAACTATTGGGTCTTGTTTCGCGTTAATTACGACATCTTTGGTGGTGAATAAGCCTAAACTGACTTTACCAACATCATCAGAACAGCCAATGAGTGCCATCGACATCAACATTGCAGAAGCAACTTTTAAGTTAAATGCTTTTGCTAGTGTGATCGATTTTTTTGCAACCAAGCCACTTTTCGAGTTTATATTTTTATTAATCATCTTTAAATATTCCAACAAATTCTTCGCCTGTTGACGATTTACTCGCACGATACATGCCCGAGCTATTAAATGGCATGGTGATATTGCCTGCAGGGTCAATGGCTATAATACCGCCTGAGCCACCTGCTGTAACTAAAACATCATTAATAACAACATCAGCGGCTTTTTCAAGACTAATGCCCTGATACTGCATACGCGCACAAATATCTGCAGCAACATGGTAACGAATAAAGTACTCGCCATGACCGGTCGCAGAAACCGCGCAGCTGTCATTATTCGCGTAAGTACCCGCCCCAATAATAGGCGCATCACCAATACGTCCAAAACGTTTAGCGGTCATGCCGCCTGTACTCGTGCCTGCAGTTAAGGTGCCTGATTTATCAAGCGCTACGGCACCAACAGTGCCATATTTATATTCGTTGTCGAGTGTTTGATGAGCAGCTTGAAAGTCTTTCAATTCCTTTTCCTTTTCAGCCAACTTCTTTTTCGCTCGCAGTAATGACTGATATCGAGCATCAGTATCAAAATAGCTATTTTCTACACTGGCTAGCCCTTGCTGCTTCGCAAAAGTATCAGCCCCTTCGCCACTTAGCATGACATGAACTGATTTTTCCATCACCTTTTCAGCTAAGGCGATTGGGCTTTTAACAGTTTTAACACCTGACACTGCGCCAGCATTTAAGGTTTTACCGTTCATGATTGACGCATCAAGCTCATGCTCGCCATCATAAGTATATACTGCGCCCTTACCGGCATTAAATAACGGCGAATCTTCTAATATTTGAATCGCGGCAATCACTGCTGCCTGACTCGATTCACCGTTCGCTAACAAAGCGTAACCGGCATCACGTGCCTGCTTTAATTTAGTTTCATAGGCTAAGCGCTTTTCATCAGTCATTTTAGTTTTATTTATTGTGCCTGCTCCGCCGTGAATTGCGATAGCAAAAGGCTGTTTTTGATAAGCTTGCGCCACATTAACTATAAATAATTGCGTGCTAGCTAAGGTTAAAACACTGGATAAAAGTAGCTTTTTATTCATTATATTTCGCCATAGAAAATGATTGAAAATAAAGGTGTAGCGACAATGTGCGATAAATCCGCTTTATTTACAAGTATTCGCTTTAGGGTTAGCTGTTAGAAAGTAGACATCAATAACGACTTTCGCTAAGGTACTGGTCATACCAATAATTTGATAATTGCACTATTTGCCAACTAGCATTGCAATACAAGGACGCCCATGACCGAGCAACGAGTCAATGTAGAAATCATCGATAACATCGCCCACGTTAAACTTAATCGAGCCGACAAGCTTAATGCGCTTGATATGCCGATGTTCCTTGCCATTGATAAAACCATGAAAATGTTACGTAAAAACCGGGCAGTTCGTGCAGTTATTGTTTCAGGAAATGGTGACGACTTTTGTTCAGGTTTAGATGTTAAATCTATCATGAAATCGCCAATAAGCATGATTAAGCTGCTTTTTAAAGCGTTACCAGGGCGAGCCAACTTGGCACAGCGGGTTTCAACAAGCTGGCAAGACATTCCAGCTCCGGTTATTTGTGCAATTCATGGCCGTTGTTGGGGCGGAGGTTTACAAACCGCCTTAGGTGCAGACTTTCGATTTGCAACGCCTGATGCCTCTCTGTCAATTATGGAAGGCAAATGGGGCTTAATACCAGATATGGGCGGCACCATTGCCCTGCGTGACTTAATGCCGATTGACCAAGCCAAAAAGCTGGCCATGACAGCAGAAGAATTTACCGGCCAACAAGCACTAGCATTAAACCTAGTGACAGAAGTTACAGAAACACCACTCGCTGATGCACAAGCCTTTGCCGAGTCATTACTGACAAAATCACCCGATGCCCTTGCCGCCAATAAAAAGCTTTATAACAAAAGTTGGCAAGGCAGCAAAGGCTGGGCTTTATTTCGCGAATCCTATTATCAAATTAAAATTTTAATGGGCAAAAATGTTCATCGAAAAATCTACAATCAAACCCACGACGATGAACAACAAAAACCATTTTTACCGCGCAAAAAGTGGTAAGTTTATAGCTTGTTAGAATGAACTAAGTTAATAGCGGTAAAATTGGGATATTTAATTAAAAACATGGAAATAAAACGTGATGATTTAGCTGGTGGTGAAGTCATCAGCTTACTCGAAGAGCATTTAGCCGATATGTACGCAACATCGCCAGCGGAAAGCGTGCATGCACTTGATGTAAACGCCCTAAAAGATCCAAGCATAACCTTTTACAGCTGTTGGCAAAACGGTGAGCTATTAGGCTGTGCGGCCCTGCGAGAGCTTGATACAAACCATGTTGAACTAAAATCAATGCGCACCACCACTAATGCTCGAAACCTTGGTGTTGCGTCAACTTTACTACAACACCTATTAACCGTCGCAACCGAACGTAATTATCAACGAATAAGCTTAGAAACAGGTTCGATGAGTTTTTTCAAACCTGCACAAGCGCTATATAAAAAATTCGGCTTTGAATATTGTGGACCCTTTGGTGACTATCAGTTAGATGAGAATAGTCGGTTTATGATGCGTCAGGTTTAAGTAGATCAAGCTCGAACAGACATTTTGAACTCAAAAGTTTCAATCTAATCCGACAACCGTAAGCCTGAAAAAACGTCACTCATCATAAAACTGCTAGTGCTAACATTGTGCGCTAAGCGGACTGTAACAGTTAGTTAATCCTTATGCCCGCTTCAAGCTCGTTGCAGCCTTTGGAGTTTTGTCTCTGAAGTGTTACTGTTTAACACATTCGAAACATTAGGTAGTTGTTACTGAAAGCTGATTTAGATTAGATGTTGTATCGATAACACCTAAAGCACTAGTTGCTGAGGTTTGACGTTTTTCAGCCAAAGCTTCAGCAATCTGAGTGCAGATTTTTGTTATATTTTGATCGATGTGACTGGTGACATAATCTCTTATACTGAATCAATTCACTAGCAAATGTCCACAATTGATTCGTTTGTTTGAATTGACGCGCTTTCTTCAATACTTACACTCAAATTCAATTATTAATACATCATAATTTTGGCCTTAGGTTCTCAATAATATTTGCACTCACCCAGAAAATATCTCCTTTCCCTTTGCTATTAGGGGCAAAAAAGAAAAAATATTTTCCATCTGGCGTTACGTATCCTCCACGTTCTGATACGTTTGTATTAATCTTATCACCTAAGTTAATGGCAGTTCCCCAAGAGCCGTCTTCCTGTCGAAAACTAACGTAAATATCACTACCACCATAGCCATTATCTCTCGTACTATCCCACAGAATATAGGACTCATCAGGTGCAATGAAAGGGTGGACGTTCTGTTTTCCGGTATTTATCTCTTTACTAAGTAGCTTCGGGGCTTCACGTTTACCATTGATTAATCGCGAATATCGAAGAACAAAATCTCCTTCTTTAGGGTATTCATCAAAAACATAAGTACCTTTGGATGAAGTCGTAAGTCGCATGATGTCGAATTCTTCAAACGCAGAACCAAGACTTTTAAACGCTGACCATCCCTCATCGGTTCGCTCCCTATATTGGTTTTTAAAAAACATAGTTTTACCATCGGGAGAGATAGACCCACCCACACCAGGTTCCACTTCTGACTCATGCCATCGATTATTCTCGTATTTAAGAACAAAGTGCGAATCTTTTCCACTTTGGTTGTTTCTCCGACTAAAGTACAACTCTTTCATGTCGGGTGAGAAGATAGTGCCCCATTCATGATGCTTTGATGAAACAATGCCAGGAGCGAAAACTTCAGGAATCAAGCCAGGAGGCTTTTGCCCAAGATAAGGGCCTTCCAAGACTGGAAACTCATCTTGACCATAACTATTGCTACTGAAAGCTAGCATAGAAAACAGCAGAACAATTGATATACAAATAGTCTTCATAATTTACCTTTATTTTAAAATCAACGTATTATTTAACTTCTATGTTGAAGTCGCTTTTTGTTGGTATAGCGTTTAAATGTGATTGAACAAGCGGTCACTTTAAGCCAAGCAGGTTTAAAACACCTGACGTTCTAATGATTTTTTGCTGATTTTTTCTGACGAGGGTAATCAACTTATTAAGTGCATATAACGCTTTTTATGGAGGCTTATCAGTAATACGGCTCTGTATTACTAGACAATATATCGCAAATACTTTGAAGCTAACTTACGCTTAGCGCACTAATTGATCGTTTCAAGTTGAACATTGAACGTCGGCTTCGGTGGCTGAGCGGACTATTTATTGCTGTGAATTCAAGGCGAAGTTAGGTCGGCAATGTCGCAAAATTTAGCGTTCTGAGATGCCCTCTAAAGACTGCAATGAGTTTTTAACTATCTATCAATATTGGTTACCCGTAGTAGATCTGATATTTTGAATCGTTAGATAAAGTCTAAGCAACTATAATTCACAACAGTAAATTGCTATTGTTGGTTGCTTATATATTGTGTTTTCTTACCAACAAATTCATCAAATAACTGTTGATGTGCTGCCTTTGAAAAGGTGTCGTTACGCTGGTCATATTGCGCTATCCAATCTATTAACATAGTTAAATTAGCATCTTGCGCAGCTTTGCTCTCATACTTATGAGGCTCCCACGGGCGATTATTGGCGTTCTCAATACAAAGTGTAATTGGCAGATTCATAAAAACAATTTCACTGCATTTTATTAGCGTGTGCGCTAATAAATCACTGTAACAACCTTCTATCACCCAATCTTGATGCTGATTGATAAAAGCATTAATTTCGGCAACTGAAACTTCAATGCTTTTTCGTTGCGGTATTGGGTTATCAGTTGAGGTTGGTAGCCAAGCTAAGGTGTCTAAGTCTAAATGGGCGAGTTCGTGCTCTGAAGCAAGTTTTTTCGCTAGGCTAGATTTACCCGATGCAGAGTTACCAAATATGACGATTTTCTTTGCTTGGTTACTATCCGTAATCATAAAACCGCCCTACTTATATTTTTCTGCTTTATAAATTTTCAAAACTACTACGATAAGTTTTAGCTTTCTGCTGAAATTGCTTCTACGCTAGGCTCTGAACTGACTTCCGTTGTGCTTTCTTGCGCTTCAGCTTCTTTTGCCGCAATAGCAGCACGTTCAGCTTTAGAAATATACTTAGGCTTGTTCGATTTTTGGCGCTTAGCATTCATTTTTTTAACCTTAGCTTTCAAGGTCTGATTAATTTTCTTTTTACGATTCATAGAACAGCTTTACTTCTTTTGCTTTCTTGTATTTAGCTAATACAAATGGGGAAATTCAATCGGCTTATTGCGCCGATTGAGTTGGTATAATAACCAATGTTGACCTATCGAAATTACTTAACTTACTTAGCTTATTTAAGTAAAGGATGATCAGCAGGTAATTGTTTTGCAATCCATAAAGCTAATTTGTGCTTCATGCTTGCTAAGTCTTCACCGTCTTTTGGTAAAGGCTGAATAAGTTTATCATTTACTAGTAAACGATATAAGGCTTCTATTTTTTCTTTCGCGGCATTGGTGGCTGAAAAACCTTTATAACCACGATTTTTTGCGTAATTTTCACCAATAACAATAGCTTTTTTCAATAATTCACTTTCGTTTTTTAACTTCTTCATTCGCGGTATCTTTTCCTTTATTAACTGAGTCGTTTTAGCAAAATGCTTATGTATATAATTATATACATAAGCATAGGTAGATAAAGTGCCTATAGCTTACGCTGTTGGCATGTCAAAATAAAAAGCATTAAGTTTATTACCGTCTAAATCACGGAAATATCCGGCATAAAAACCTTCCATTTCACCGCGTGGCCCGGCTGGCCCTTCACACGTTGCGCCCAGTTCAAGCGCTTTTTGGTAAAAGGCATCAACTTCGTCGGTAGAATCAAGCATGATGGCAACCATAACGCCATTACCTACGGTAGCTGGCTGACCATCGAACGGTTTAGTAATGGAAATACCCGCTTGGTCTGGCCCTTTTGACCAAGCAACAAATTGCTCAGTTTCGAGAAATCGACCCGCACCTATTGTGGCAAGTAATTCATCATAAAATGCTACAGCTCTGTCTAAATTATTAGTACCTAAAGTAACGTAACCTATCATTGCATATTCCTTATTTTTGCATTTAGTATTTTAATGTATAGTGAACTAACAGCTATCAATAAAATTATTGAATACTTCGCTAATAACATTACTAATAAAGATGTTAATACGCCGTCAGCATTGTTTGCTGATATTGCTCAGTTGAGATTGTTAACTGTTTGCTTTTAATTTGCTCGTCTAATTCAGCGATATCTTTATTG
Organism: Colwellia sp. SU-HH01172; assembly: GCF_057553355.1. Lineage (NCBI taxonomy): Bacteria > Pseudomonadati > Pseudomonadota > Gammaproteobacteria > Alteromonadales > Colwelliaceae > Colwellia > Colwellia sp. SU-HH01172. The sequence goes on from NZ_BAAJMB010000003.1 coordinate 109,412, forward strand.
AGTTTAGACATTGTTAAGGTATTGTCATCTAGAAGATATATTTGTTTCAAACTTGCATAATAAAAATTCAAAATAATCAGCGCATCTACATCGTCATTTTTAGCCGCCGCTTTTATTTTTTTCAATTTACGATAAATATAATTTTGTTGCTGCTTTACTTGCCAAACATAATAAACCTCAGTAAAAAACGTGCTGGTTTTTAAGCGGTGTAAAGTAAATGCGCAAGTTAATAAAGCCATTAATACACCAAAAAAGTTAAACTTAAAGTTGTTGGCAGGTGCTGCCTCGGGCGCTAATTCCCCAGCAACCTCAGTTACTGGCGCTGCAGACACGGGCATATTTACACTGTCAGCAAATAAGGCGATTAATCCTTGCCCATAAACTAATGATAGAACTAATAAACTGGCGATAAAACTTACAATGACGATATTCAGGCGTTTACGGTAAACGGTTTTTTCAATGTCTTTTAAAATCATGGTTATGCTAAATTCTCTTAGTTACTGCGATAAAATTTATTAATATTGACGACGTTGGTATTTGTTACTTTTAATCTAAGGCGAGCCCTGAATAACGTATCACTTGTTGACTAACGCCCCTTTGCCAAATGCCCTCAGCGCTAGCAATGCTGAGCTTTGACTTGGCTCGAGTGATGCCAGTATATAATAATTCACGAGACAATAGTTTATTGTCTTTTTGCTCAGGTAGCACCATAGCAACGTGCTCAAACTCGCTGCCTTGGGTTTTGTGGATAGTCATCGCGTATACGGTTTCAAATTTAGGTAAGCGCGATGGCATGATCCAGTCATATTCTCCTGAGGCATTTTCAAATACCGCCATCAGATGGCCTTGGCTATTGCGCCATAACAAGCCGATATCACCATTGTAAACGCCTAAGCGATAATCATTTTCGCTGATCATAATTGGTTGTGTCGGAAATAAATCATTAGTTTCGGCAAACTTCTTGTAAGGAATAAGCCCTTTATTTCTTAGTATTTCAATCACTAAGGCATTTAGGTTTTCAACACCTTGTGGGCCTTTGCGCGTTGACGATAATATTCTAAATTTCGCTAACAGTGCAAAAGCATCAGCGATATTTTTACATTCGCTCAGTGGTTGATAATATTGACTGACTAACCGCGCTAACCAAGTTTCCACTGCGCCATTTAATAACGTTATTTGTTTGTTTTGATCGTCACTATTTTGACCTTTGCTTGCCAAGGTATCCGCGCTGCTTGCTTTTAGTAATTGCCAGCTTTCTTGGTATTGCCCGTTGATAACATAATTAGCGATTCGACCTATGCCGCCCTTGCCGTCAAATCGTCGGCTTTTCATTAAAAAGGTAACGCAATCAGCAACACTATATTGTTGATTGACTTCGCTGCCAGCGCCTTGCTTAGTTAATTGTTCAAAGCCTGTAACCTGTGTTAAATATTGATGATTAACGCTACTAAAGCCGGGATGAGGACGTGGCGCAAAGTCAGCTAAAACACTGCCAACAGCAACCGACGGCAATTGGTCGGCATCACCTAATAAAATAACTTTTGTATGGGCAGGTAAAGCACGAAAAATCCGCGTCATCATAGGTAAATCAACCATAGAGACTTCATCAATCAACAAAATATCAACCGCCAGTAAATTGTCTTGATTGTGTCGAAAATTTACTTGCTCAGGAATAACGCCGAGTAAGCGATGCAGGGTTTGTGCGCTTTCAGGGATAAGGTCTAAAACATCATCATCAATATCACCGCGAAAACCTTGTACGGCATTAATAATAGATTCTGATAAACGTTGTGCCGCCTTACCGGTAGGAGCCACTAATGAAATTCTTGGCGTTTGTTCATCGCCTTTAGCATCTGCTAACGCTAACATAATTAACGCCGCTAACAATTTAGTTACCGTGTAGGTTTTACCCGTACCTGGCCCGCCGGCAATAATGGCAAAGTCTTTGTTAATGGCATTGGCGACCGCAAGTGCTTGCCAGTCAATTTCTTGATTCATGCCTGTACAGTTAGCAGAGCTGTTGTTAACTGAATCAGGAAACAGCTTAGCGATAATATTTTTAACCAGTTCTACTTGTTCTTGTGCCTGAGGCTCAGGCATTGGTTTGATAGTTCTACGCGCAGCAACCGCTTGTTTTAGCTCTTGTTCAAACTGATAATAACGTCGTAAATACAAACGGCCATTGTTAAATACGATTGGTTGTTGTGCATCTTCGCCCAAAGATAATTGTTCAAGTAAGGCAGTTAATACCGTGGTACTTTCAAACAAAAAGCCATTGTTAATTGCTGGTTGTTCTTGCTCTGCTAAGTCAAAAGGTGCTTGGCTTATTTGTTGGCAAACTAAGTCAACAAATAAGCGTTTATTCGCCACGGCATCTAGCGGTAAACAGCTATGACCATCACGTAAGCTAGCGCTAAGCGCAACAAGCAAATGAAAGCACTGTTGTTGATCTGGCGTAGATGATAATGGCAAGCATTGGATGATTTCTTTCGCAAAAAAGTAATCGACAGCAACTAAACCTGCTAAGGTTTTTGCTGCATGACTAAATGATGAATATACCTGTGTTTTATTCATATCAGTGTGATTAATGCCTGTATGATTAATGCCAGTGTCGGCAGTTGTGATATTAGCGGCTAGTTCAGGCATTGGTAGTTTCTCCGGCAAAAATATCATCAAGTTGCTGCAATTCTGATAGTGAAATTTGACGATAGTAAACGCCACAATCATGATGCTCTGCTTTATCGCTCATGCCACGTAAATATAAATAATAAACACCGCCAAAGTGCAGTTCAGGGTCATAATCAGCCATGGCGTATTTAAGATGTCGATGCAGCGCTAATGAATAAATAAGATATTGTAAGTCATAATGACTCTTCTCAATATTTTCTCGCATTGCATCATGGCTGTAGTCGCTATACTGATCACCCAAATGGCTCGACTTGTAGTCACAAACATAAAACTTACCGTCTGCTTGAAAGACTAAATCGATAAAGCCATGCATCATACCTTTTAACTGTTGATAAGACGGTAAATGTACTCGTTGATTTTTCCGTACATTCGCACCGTTATTTGGCTCTGCGTAATCATTACGATGCTCGGTCAACAGTTTTGTTAACTGCCCGCTACTTGCCGATTGCATTGGGTAGTAAAATTCAGTTTCACGCAAGGTGTCTTGTTGCTCAAGCTGCGCTAACGACAAATGAGGATTACCGGTAAATGGTGTTTGCAATACTTCTTCTAGCCACTGAACTAGCAATTCTTCACCGTTCGCTTGCGCTGATAAATTATCATCTCCAACACCAATAACGCCATATTTAAGCAATGGCCAATGGCAACTTTTTTGCCAATCTGGCGCTAAAAAGTCGGTGTGCTCTAAAATGTCATGTAATAAATTACCCGTTTGCGCGCCCTTGGTTAAGGTGAAACGCAATTCATTGCGGCTCTCCACAATTGCGCTATTGCCATAATCCAATTCGTTCGAGACAGGTGAAGCTTCTTGGTTATCACGATCTGGTGCGGAAACACCGTCGTGGCGCAAATTTTTGCTTAGCGCCGAGAATGAGCTTAGCCACCAATCGCGTTCAATTTTGCCTTTAAACTTGGCAACACTGGCTAGCGATTCACTTTTCGGTTTTACCTCATCTGCTACTTGTAGTTGAGCTTCAGCATCGCCCATGTAGTTATCTAAAACTTCTACGGCAATTTCGTTAGGGTTATCTTGTGCTAATTGCGTTAAACCAGCAGCAATATCAGTCTCAGTCGACCATTTTAAGGTTTTCCCCAGTGGCGATTTATCAAAATGTTCAAATGCGGTACTTAAAATATAGCAACGTTTTTCAGCACGAGTAACCGCAACATACAACAAACGAATGGCTTCAGCATAAGCTTCTGCCGCCATGCCCGCTTTCGCTTCTTCATTACCATCAAGGCTGTGTTGCAACACGCCATTTTTATCATGAAATTCAATCAAGCTAACGTTTTTATTACCAAACTTAAGCGGGTCTTTATGACGCGTAGCAAATGGCACGAAAACTACCGGATATTCCATGCCCTTTGAGCCATGCTGAGTGATAATACGAATTAAGTTTTCATCGCTTTCTAAACGCAGCTCAGCTTCAACTTCAGGGTTATCAACCTGACTTTGTTGTTCAAACCAAAACAATAATTCTTGCGGTTGACGGTGGCGCTGACTAGCACTTTGCAACAATTCAAATAAATGCAGTAAGTTGGTTAAGGCTCTATCTGCTGAGCTATTGTCATGCGCTTCAACATCAATATGAAAGTGCTGGTGCATTAGCTGCAACGCCATGCTGATAAAGCCTTTAAATTGCCATTCGTTACGTAACTTTTCAAAGCTAATTTTTAGCTGTTGCCATTGTTGTTCATCGTGCTGTAATTGCATTAATTTTTCACGATTAAAGCCCATCAACGGGCTAGCTAACGCCGCGGTATATAAACGGTCGTTTTCTAAAAACAAAATGCCTTGCAGCACTTGTAGCAACTGCTTAGTTTGTTCACTTTGTAATAAATTGGCTCTATTACTCATAAATACGCTGGCTAAACCGCAATCATTCAAAGCTTGCTTAATATTCGCCGCTTCGGTGCCGTCACGCACCAGTAGCGCAATATCGCCACTGGCAATTGATAATTCAGGGCAAGCTAATAAGCGCACTATTTCATTAGCACACCAGCTGGCCATATTGGCACGATAACTTTGCTTAACCGCTTTATCTTTACCGCTTTTACTTTCTTGTTCGACATTAAAGTGCACAAACTGTAGCGCATTAAACTCTTTATCTGGAAAGACTTTACCTGCCGCTTTAGGCGATGCATTAACAGGCAGATATGGAATGTTATAGCCAAAAACGTCATTAGCTTTTTCTGACAAGTTATTGCCATAAAACAAGCGATTGTAGCCAGTGATCATTTCCGCACTTGAACGCCAGTTAGTATCCATTAGCCATTGATAATCACAATCATCACGCGCCGATAAATAAGCAAATATATCACCGCCGCGAAAACCATAAATGGCTTGTTTCGGGTCGCCAATCATATACAAGGCGCTTTGTGCTTGGTGGTAATAAATCGCTTTTAATATCGAAAACTGCTGTGGATCAGTATCTTGAAATTCATCAATCAGTGCCACAGGAAATTGGTTGAAAATACTATTAGCTAATGCCTGTTCAGTTTCACTCGACTTTTCGTTAGTGAGGCAATTGTTCAACGTAGAAATAAGGTCGTCAAAACCCAAAACATTCGCTTGCAGCTTTTTACGAATAATTTGTTCGCGAATTTGGTAAATACCAGTTCTAACGATTAACAAGGCTTTCGCACGATTAATGTGTTTGGCCAATGCCGGATGCTGCTTTTTAACGGCATTCACAAAGCTAAATATTTCTACTAATTCACTTTTAACTTTTGAACGGGCGAAACGTCTACCATCAATAAAGGCGTCAGGCATTTTGCCGTGCTGGCCTTCAACATCGGCTGAAAGCTCGGCTAACCACGATAACAGTAAATCTAATTCTTGCTGGCGTTTTTCTCGTTCGTCGCCCTTTTTAACATCAATTAACGATGCGGTTAGCATGTCTTTATGTTGATTTAAGCTAGTAATGGCTTGTTCAACCAAGCTTTTAAATTCGATACTAATATTTTCTGGCGCTTGCACATTTAAGGCGTTGTGACCATTGAGTGCTTTTGAAAATTGGCTAATAAAACTATTGGGCTCAGGCCAAAACTCGGTCACTAGATTGAAGTCTGAATGGCTTGTTTTAGTTTCATCCGTTACTGATGTGTCTGTTCCTAGTGCAAGAATACGGTACCAATCTTGGCAAGCTTCTAAGGTAATATCTTGAGTGTCGGTTTCCATTTGCGCATTAAAGCTCACGCCACTGGCAAAGGCATACTGGTTTAAAACTCGTTTACAAAAACCATGAATGGTGAAAATTGCCGCTTCATCTATGTACAGTAATGCCTGTGTTAAGCGTGCTTTTACTTCTGCACTACCTATGCCTTTTACTGCAAGGTTTTGACTAAGCGCGATAAAATACTCATCAGCAATAATTAGGTCATCCCAGTTATGTAGGCTTTCTCGAATAAAATCATCAATGCGGCCACGAATTTCTTCAGTGGCATCTTTGGTAAACGTCATCACCAATATTTGCTCTATGGGTAATGCCCGCTCCAGTAATAAACGCAGGAATATGCGAGTAATGTTATGAGTTTTCCCCGTGCCTGCACTGGCTTCAATTAGGTGTTTTCCCTGCAGTGCAATTGAACTAGCATTTAAATTATTCATTACTTAGCTCCTTTCTTCACTGAAGACTTAACCACTTGTAAGGCATCTAACATAGGTTGGTATAAGCTGAGCAACTTAAGCGAAATTTCATCATAGTTTGGACATGTTGGCCAAAAGTATTGCATGTAAGCATCTTCACCAAAGGCTTGGAAGGTGTTGCTGTCTGACCAAAACTGTTCAAATTGAGCTTGTTCAAAAACTTTGCTTTTTCTAATTTTTTCGACAATATCACCATTAAGTAACAACGGCTGATGCTGACCTAAATAAAACATTGCAATTAAACGCTGCAATTGTAGTTTGGCATCAACAATATCGCTGAAATAAAACTCGCTTGGCTTTTGCGTTTTAGTATCAAAATAATAACCATGGCTTGAAACTACCGTGCCTAAAACATCGGCATGTGTTTGTGAATCATCAGTTTGCGCTACTTGTAAAATAAGTTGATGCAAGTACAAGGTAAATAAGTCTTTCGCTTTCGCGCTACTGCTGCGATAAAACACTAACTTACCGGCAATAATAAGCAGCTTAGTGTTGACGGTGACACTTTTGGGTAGCACGGTTTTTAAGATCTCTAACTCAGCGTCAGAATATAAATTCGTATCAAAAACCTGCGTATTGCTTGCACTTAAATCGACTGTAACACTACAGTCTATCGGTTCAATGGCTATTTCTGTACTTGATTCTACGCTAGCGACTTCATTCGCGGCTACCTCGTTAAGAATGAAGTGACTAAAGTCTTCGCTGTCTTTTTGCCAGCCTTGAATTAAATCATCAGTGGTCGGTAAATCAGGTAAGTTTCCTGAAAGTTTTGCCGTGAGTAAAATATCTTCACAACTTTGCTTACTTTGCGATGGCGACAAATAATAATTGAGTAAGTCTTGTCTTAATAGGTAACTATCTAGCCTGTCGGGGACAAAAGGCTCAATATCATTAATCAGGGTATTGTGTTGCTCTAAATATAAGTAAAGTGAGTGCTGGCCGTAGTAACGGGCTGGGTGCTGATAAAAACGAATAATGTCGCTTGCTGAAGCACTGTCAACTTTAGCACTGTCGGCTAGCTCATTATCTTCAAGCAAGTTCACCCTGTCATCAGTTTCTTGCGCTGTATTTGCTCGTTTTAAATTTAACCAGTTGGCGTCAAAACTTGCATAACGGCCAAGGTAGTTTTGTTCACTAAACGCCTGCATCGGTAACTGCCTAATGTGTTCAGCTAACGCTTCACCTGACTCTTCATCTGTACTTTCATTCAGGCCTTCATTTAAGCCAAGCAAGCGCCAGCCGTAACCTCGCGCAAGGTATTCCATTAACTCTTTTAGTACTAATGACGGTTGACGTTCTTTGTTATTTTTAATGTTTCGGCCTTGAAAACTTAAATACAACGCCCGTCTGGCAGAAATAATCGCTTCTAAGAATAGATATCTGTCATCACCACGGCGGGATCTATCACCCAATTGTGCAGGAGTCGTCGACATTAAATCAAAGCTTAGCGGTTGCCGCTGACGTGGAAATTCACCGTCGTTCAAGCCCAACACCGCTATAATTTTAAATGGAATACTACGCATAGGTAGCATAGAACAAAACGTCACTTGCCCGACCATAAACTGACGACCGGGATCGGGCTGACTAAAGTGAGCATTTAAATAATCGCGAATAACAGACAAGCTAATTTCGCTGTCGTAGTCGGCATGCTGACAATATTCCACCAACGACTCTATGGCAGTGCGCACAATACTCAAGCCATTGTCATTTTCGTCTTCAAACAATTGTTGTAGCAAGTCAAATAAAAACTGCTGCCATTGGCTGGCACTACGCGCTTTTGACATGCTTATGGCTGATAATTGCAGTTGCTCAATAATCAGCATTAGCTTACCGAGTAATTCGCAGTCGCTACCTTCAATATTGGGTAACAGCATTTGATCTTGATAAATGACACTGTGATCACCAAAAGCAAAGCCACGCATTAAACGGGTTAAGCCTTGCTGCCACGTAAAGCTATCGCTGACTGAGCTGACGTTGGCTGAATTGGCGTTAGCTGAATGGGTTTTATCATCTCCTGCCGTTCGGCTTTGCGCTAATATTTGTTGTTTATGGGCTTTATCTAAGCCCCAATGCACTGAAGCGGCTTCAAGCCAATGGGTGATCTTTTCAATAGCTTCTAAATTAAGACCAAAACGATTTTGCATTGCCGGTAAACGTAATAAGGCAATTAAACTTGAAACCTGAAAACGACTGTCTGGCAGTTTTAATAATTCGGCAAATGCTGCAACTAATGGTTCAGCATCTTTACTCACCCTGTCGGCAATAGAACAAGGCAGTGGCGGTACTTCGTCTGCAATATCTTGCCAACCACGGGTAAATACGGCATTAACATATGGCGCGTATTGCTCAACTTGCGGACACATGACCAGTACGTCTTTTGGTGTTAAGCTTTTATCATCATTAAACTGATGCAATAACCAGTCATGCAAACCTTGAACTTCACGTAAGGCACTGTGAGCGCTGGTGATGATAATTGAGTCATCAATTAATGGTGATTTTTCTTCGCCCTTTTCTTCGGTATGTCGAGCATCAGACAAGGACAGAATATCTTGCTGTACTCGCGCTAAAATATTGTCTTTTGTTTTTTCTTCAAAAGAAGTTTCAAGGGGTTGAGCACTATCACTTTCTTTGGCGTTTATGTCTTCAACGGCTGATTCAAAAACATCAATATTGACGGTACTGTATTGGTACAGCAAAGCCATAAACTCTCGCCCTTGTTGGCCTAAATTGGCCAGCAGCGGATTGCCCACTTGGCGATTTATATCGGCCAAATTTTCCATTGCTGTTAAGTTTTTGTCTTCATCAGCCTCGACGGTAAAACCTTGGCCCTTTATCCAAGCTTCAATAGCACGTTTCTCAGTCACCACATCGCCCCAATAGGCATAACATGGGTTTAAATGAAAGAAATGCACATCAATTTTTTTACTCAATGCATTGATAAACTCAAGCCATAATGGCGCCATAGCGTTAATACCGAAGAATGATAAACGCTGCGGTAACAATTTCGATCTGGGATTTGTTTTATCAGTTAAGTCGATATTATTAAGGTTGCTAATGGCTAGCGCGACAAGTTCGTTGGGATCATAAGGTTGTTCGCTAACCAACAAATGCCAAAGCTTACCTTGCCAAATAGCGCTGCTTTCCATGTCTGAGTCACATTCATCAGCTTGGTCAGCTTGGTCAGCTTGGTCAGCTTGGTCATAAGCGATAAATTCGCCTTGATGCCAAGCATGTATCCATTCAGGGCGGAATATTAAATATTGTTCGTATAAATCGGCTAACTGACAGGCTAATTGATAGCGTTTTAATTGCTCGGCTTCGCTATGATTTTCGCGACAAGTTTCACTTTGTTCATTACCCACATGATTTACACGCCAATAGTCACTGGCCACTTGATAAGTTGTATCATTGAGCACTTCATTCGACGCCAGCAAAGTATCGATACGCCAAGCTAAAACTTCACGCGAGTATGGCGACTGATCTGGCACGTCTTCGTCACTGGCTAAATTACGGATCAAATTCCACAAATATTGTGACGGCAAAGCATAGCGCATATTCATGCTAATACCGCGCTGCTCTGCCAACGACATATTGAGCCAATGTTGCATACCAGCATTTTGCACAATAACGGTATCTTGAGCGAAAACAGGAAGAGGAGAAATTTGCTGAATTTTATCGAGCAACACTAACAAATTTTCCATTTTGTTAGCTGGGTAAAGATAGAACAAATGCGTGCCTTTTTAGCCATTTTTTCTTATGACTAAATTTAACCACATCAAGAACAATAACACTAGAACTGTTAAGCACTTGACCTTAACTTAGCGTAGAAAAAACTGGCTATAATTTTTTAGAATACGACCAACATCACTTTATAACAAAATTAGCTCGTTTACTGATCAACAATTACTCGAAATTGACTTTCAATATTGCGACGACTTAAGAGTTAGCTTCGAGAAATTTTGCAGATATGTGGTGAAAAAGCTCAATTGAATAACGATATTATCTATCTATGACATATCAAAAAAATTATTAAAAAACAGAGATGAAGACTCTGTTCTATAATTTAATTATTTTACAAAATTGGGAGCATTTAATTTAGTGGCCGTTAACCTAGTGTTAACCCCCTTTAAGATAAAGTGATAATCACTAAGGTCTGTTGATTTTTCATTTTTGTCTCTGCTATAGACTAATTTTAAAGAGTACAAGGCGAAAAATGTGCAATGTAGTTGTGCTACTTTAACGTTTTTCAACGAGGTTAGGTTGAAAATTAGTTATAGCTCTTCGAGTTGCCTTGAAAAATTGCCTCTGTGTGTTGCCTATATGGATGTAAGTACTTAGATTGTTTTTGGAACTGATAGCCTGTACTTAATAGTCATCTTTTTCAAGAGCAACAGAGTTATAAACAGAAAGCTCAACAGACTCTGGTAAAAGATTACAAAATCTTTGCCAAAAAAACGTTCAAACGCCGTAATTAAGTTACATCTTGGAGAGAGATATGCGCACAGTTTTTATCGCTATAACAGCGAGTCTACTTATAATTGGTTGCAGTGAGCCAAAAGCTAAATTTGAAGAAACTATTCGTCCGATTGCCTGGCAAACCGTTACCCAGACCTCATTAGATCAGGTACGAAGACTATCTGGTACGGTTTACCCAATAGAAGCAACTGATCTGAGCTTCGAAGTCAATGGTAAGGTAGCGTCAGTAAAAGTTAAATTAGGTGACTCAGTAAATCGTGGCGATGAATTAGCGCGACTTGACCAACGTAATTTTAATCTCAGTGTGCAATCTTCTCAGGCAAATCTCCAACAAGCTAAGGCAGCGCAAGTAGAAGCGGAAAATGAATACAAACGTTATGCTGAGTTGCTTGAACAAGGCTTAGTTTCTCGCTCAGGCTACGACAATGCTAAAGCGACATTTGAGTCAACAACCAGTGCGGTGAGTATTGCCAAAACACAACTCGATATTTCTCAAAAGAATTTGGACGACACGGTATTAATTGCGCCATATAACGGCATGATCACTAAGCGTATGATAGAGCCATCCATGCAAACTGCTTCTGGGCAGCCAGCTTTCGAAATTGCCGGAGAAGATGGTCTAGAAATACAAGTCATGGTACCTGAAAACTTAATTAAAGATTTAAGCAAAGGCAAAGATATTGCCATTGAATTTCCAGCCATTACCGGCATAAAAGCACGAGGAAGTGTAACAGAAATTGGTTCTCGCGCCGAAACGGCCAATGCCTTTCCCGTCACTGTGGTGATTAATTCTGACATCCCAAACCTGAGAGCTGGCATGACAGCTGAGGTTGATTTCACGTTTGTCGGCGTCGGTCGCACCGGCTATACCGGCAAAATATTTAGACTACCTATTTCAGCAATCTCTGCCGACAAACAACAAAAAGCTGCGGTATTTATTTATAACTCAACCACAAAATCATTAGAAAAAAGGTTTGTTCAAACTGAAAGTATTATTGATAACCAAGTACTTATCTCTTCAGGTTTGCAAGAAGGAGATATTATTGCCACTGCGGGCGTGTCTTTTTTAAGAGATGGTCAAAGCGTACGTTTGATCGACAAAAATGTTCGCCGTTTTAATTAATTCATCAGGAACAATAATAATATGAATTTTACTGAAATAGCGTTCAAGTATCGAAAATCCGTACTTATGGTATTAGCACTACTTTTAATTAATGGTGCATTTGCCTACTTTACCTTGCCCGCGCAAGAAGACCCGACCATTACCATTCGTGACGCCATAGTAACCACGTCATTTCCGGGCATGGCGCCCGAGCGAGTAGAGCAATTGATCACTCGCGCATTAGAAAAAGAAATTCGCAAAATTCCAGAAGTAGAAAAAATTCGCTCGACTTCGGTGACTGGCCGCTCGGTGATCCATGTCGAAATATATGACCGCTACTTTAATCTCGACAATATCTGGCAAGATCTACGCAATAAAGTTAAGCAAGCAGAAGTTAATTTACCTAGCGGTACGCTAACACCTCACATTAATGACTCTTTTGGTGATGTCTCTGTTGTCACGCTAGCCTTAACCGCCGACGGTTTCTCACTTGGTGAGATGTACGATATAGCGAAACACATACGCGACAACATTTATACCGTCAACGGCACTAAAAAAGTTGATATTATTGGTGCTCAAGATGAACGGATATTTCTTGAAGTTGCAAACGCTAAGTTATCACAATTAGGTATTTCACCCGCAACCATAATTAATGAATTGCGTAACCAAAATATTATTAGTTCAGGTGGGGAAATAGATACCGGCCTGTTATCTATGGTGGTTGAACCAACGGGGAACTTTACCTCTATTGATGAAGTCGCTAATACCCAAATTAGCATTCCTGGCACTGATGAGAGCTTTGCCGTTAAAGACCTTGTTACTATTCGCAAAGGCTATATCGACCCGCCTTATCAGCCAGCCTATTATAATGGTAAGCAAGCCATCATGTTTGCGGTATCCATGTTACCTGAATACAATTTATTGGAATACGCCCCACGAATTCAGTCATTAGTAACAGATATTACCAATACCTTGCCGATAGGCTACAACATTGACTATGCAACATTCCAAGCAGATCAGGTACAGCAAAGTATTAGCGGAGTTTCAACCAGCGTGCTTCAAACACTCGCCATTGTGCTCGTGGTTGTGATTGTATTTTTAGGCATGCGTACAGGTCTTATCGTTGGCTCAATTGTCCCCTTTGTTATGTTAACGACCTTAGCTATCATGCAGTTTAGCGGTATGGTATTAGAAAAAATGAGTTTAGCGACTTTGATTATCGCGCTTGGTTTATTGGTTGATAACGGTATCGTTATCGCTGAAGACTTTAAACGAAGAATTGAAAGTGGTGCCGATCGTTTTCAAGCCATGTGTCAAGGAGGCAAAGAACTGGCACTGCCTTTACTAAGCTCTTCTATCACCACCATTTTGTTTTTCTTACCGTTAATGTTGGCTGAAAATATTGCCGGTGAATTCACTCGTTCAGTGTCATTAGTTATTTTAATTACCTTAATGACCAGCTGGGTACTCGCCCTTACAGTTACACCAACCTTATGTTATTTTTTCATTAAAACAGATGAAAAAAAGCCTAACGAACAGACAGCAGCTACCAGCCAAAATGCGAGTAGTGCAAACGGCTTCTATGGCAAGTATGAATTATTTTTGCACTGGATAATGGCCCATAAAGTGTTATTTTTAAGCGCCATGATTGCCATACTTTTTGTTTCCTTATCAGGCTTTAAATATGTCGAACAACAATTTTTCCCTGATTCCGACCGTATGCAAATCATGGTATATGTTGATTTACCAAATGGTACCTCAACACGAGAAACCAATCGCCAAATGCAAGACATCTTCACTTGGCTTGATAAAGAAGAAACCTTCCCGCAAGTCACCAGTTATGCAGGCTATACTGGTTTCAACGGGCCTAGGTTTGTTTTATCGTTAAACCCAGAAGATCCCGCTGACAATAAAGGCTTTATCATTCTCAATATAAAATCAGGTACAGACTTAGATACTGTCGTTAACGAAATGCACAACGCATTATTAGACAATTTCCCTAATATTTCCGCCCGAGTAAAACGTATGTTCGCTGGCCCGTCAGACTCTAGCTCTATCAGCATTCAAGTCAAAGGACCTGATAAAGGCGTGATCTACGACAAAGCGCAAGAGATCATGACGGTTTTACAAAATGTGCCTTATACCAAAAATGTGCGTACTGATTGGGAGAATCGCATTGTAAAGGTACAAGTAAAAGTTGACCAGCATCGAGCTCGACGAGCAGGTGTTACCTCTGAAGATATCGCGACGGCATTACAAAGCTTCTTCTCCGGTGCTTCTGTCACTGAGTATCGTGATGGTGATGATATTATCCCAATTATTTTACGAGCTAATGAAGCAGAACGCTCAAACCTTGATAGGCTGCGTACGGTTTCCGTGATGTCGAGTGGCTCTTCAACTGCAATTCCATTATTGCAGGTTGCAGACTTTATGCCGGTAAATCAATTCGCAAAAATAAAGCGCGAGGATATGTTTACCACGATTACGGTTGAAGCCAGTAATACTGAAATGACCGCACAAGATCTACAACTGGTTATTGACGAAGATATTCAAAAGCTTGCACAAGATTTACCGGTTAATCATCATATTGAATACGATGGTGTTATTGTGCAGTCAGCTGAAGCGCAACAAGCACTAAGTGCCAATATGCCGTTTGTGTTAGGTTTAGTCGTTATCTTACTTGTCATGCAATTTAACTCATTTCGTAGAGCGTGGATTATTATATTAACTATCCCTTTGACCCTCATTGGCACCGTGTCTGGGCTACTAATAATGAGCGCACCGTTCGGCTTTATGGTGACCTTAGGTATTTACAGTTTGGCAGGCATAATTATCAATAATGGCATAGTGTTAATCGATCGGATTGATATTGAACGCGCCGAAGGCAAAGATGCTTATCAAGCCATTATAAATTCTTGTTTAACTCGTCTACGTCCTATCACCATGACGACAGTAACCACCATTATGGGGCTATTACCATTAATGATGGACAGTGGCTCTATGTTTTACGGTATGGCTACGGTATTAGCTTTTGGTTTAGGCATAGGCACCATATTAACGCTGGGTGTAGTGCCGGTGCTATATGGGCTATTTTTCAAGGTCAGTCGATGAATTATAATGTACTGCTAGTGGAAGACGATTTAGATTTAGCCAGTACCATAATTGAGTACCTCGCCTTAGAAAATATTTATTGTGATCATGCCAGTAATGGCATGCTCGCTTTAACCTTACTCAAGCAACATTCATTTGATGTGGTCGTACTCGATATTAATATGCCACACATGGATGGCCTAAGTGTCTGCATGAAAATGCGAGAGCTAGGTATATCAACCCCCATTATAATGCTAACCGCCCGCGACACCTTAGAAGACAAATTAGCCGGTTTTAATGCCGGCTCTGACGACTACTTAATAAAACCGTTTGCCATGTTAGAACTTATTGCTCGGATCCAAGTCTTAGCTAAACGTATCAGTGGTCAAAGTAATAAATTAACCAAATACGGTGTTGAGTTAAATTTTTCAGAAAAACAAGCGCATCGAAATGGTCGGCGGCTATCACTTTCACCTACCGGATGGATGTTGCTCGAGCTGCTGATGCGCAAAGCAAATAACGTTCTAACAAGACAACAATTACTGCAAACGGTTTGGGGGGATTCCTCACCAGAAAGCAATAGCTTGAAGGTTCATTTGTTTAAACTACGTCAACAATTAAATAAAAATAATGAACCTGAGCTAATTCACACGATTCCAGGTCAAGGCTTTATCTTTAAAAATAAAAATGATTAATATTCTATCGTCAAAAAAAAATAAAACATTCTCACTAAAGCAGTTTATTTTACAAACACAAACCATAGTCGTCCTAGCGTTTATCTTGGCCTACACAGTGATCGTAAATTATTATTTTATCGCCGGTTTAGATGAGTCAAATTATCAAGACTTACAATTAGAAGCCCAACACTTCGCCATGCGCTATAAAGAAAACAAAACGCTGCTGCCGCCAAACTCACTGCACTTTACCGGTTTTATCGATTGGCGTAATGTGCCCATTGCCAATCAGCAACACTTTCCTGAGCTTGAAAAAACCACTAGCATAGTCAATAACAATGTTGTCTTAACTTATAAAAACAATTGGTTACCTTCTCCAAAAGAAGTTATTTATGTTGTTGCTTTACCTTTGGTCGACAACAAAATGTTATTTTTATTTCGCCATATTAATCGGGAGAAATATGCCCTTTCTACAAATAGCAAAATATTTAATTTAGCAACGCTAACGCTCCCCATCGCATTGTTTTTTTTCTTATTGATACATTTAGCCATTAAGCTAACCTTAAAATATAACCTTAAGCGGCTCAATCACTTAGCTCGTTGGGTCGGCCAGTTAAATTTAGATAATGTAAAAGAAGCAACTCCAAATTTTAATTTTGATGAACTAAATCTCATTGCAGATAAACAAAAACAAACACTTTTGCAGATCAAAAATCTCGTTGAAAATGAGCAAGACTTCTTACGTCACGCTAGTCATGAATTAAGAACCCCCATTGCAGTGGTGCGCAGCAATAGTGAGCTGTTGACCAGAATATTATCACCTGAGACTTGCAGACAAATAAATATTCCCGCAAGCCAAAACGCGGTAAGTCGTATTACTAGAGCCGCACATAATATGCAACAACTTACCGAAACATTGCTTTGGCTTAGCCGCGAACAAGAAGCTGAACTATTAACTGAAGCCGTGAGTTTAAAACAGACGTTAGTTGAATTGATCGAAGACAATAACTACTTACTCAATGGCAAGTCGGTAGAAGTTTTTACCTCGCTAACTGACAGCGAGTTATATATTGCGGCAACACCTTGTCGATTAGTACTGAGTAATATTTTGCGAAACGCATTTCAATATACTCAGCAAGGTGCGATAAATATAACCTGCCACCAGCATAAGGTGCGTATCGATAATGTAAATTACCATGCCGAAGCTGAGCAAAAAACTAACAACACAGTGGTCAATAATACAGCCAATGACTACGGATATGGCCTAGGCTTACGGCTGGTGGAAAAAATCGTTACTAAGTTAGGTTGGCAATATCAAAATATTGCTATTCTCGATGGACGTTCGGTCGAAATAGACTTTTCTCAGGAAAAATAAAAAAAGGAGCTGATGCTCCTTTTTCAGTTATAACATAGGTTTAATTACATGTTATCTTTTTCACGATAATAAACCATTAAAGAGCCAGAAACGTTACCAACGGCGACTTCTTTAATAAACTGGTAATTTACATCATTAAAAAATGCTTTATATTTTTTGCTCGTGGCATATACAGCAACGCCTTCACTGTCTTTGTGTTCAGTCAAAATAGTGTTCACTGCTGCCATTAAGTAATGGCCAAAACCGTGATGTTGATGTAACGGATGAATGGCTATAAATGACAACATATGAAATTTTTTCAACGGCACTGCTGCTAAGACCACTTTTTCCTTTTCGATCATTTGTTTGGTACTAAAGTAACCCGCACCAAGTAACATCTTTAAGCGCCAATGCCAAAACCGTTCAGAAGCCACACCTTCTTCAGGATTATTCAAGCATGCCACACCAACCATAGTCTCGCCTAAATAAAGTCCTATCATTGGTTGTTTTGCTTGCCAAAAAGCACTAAGTTCTTCTCGAATAGACGCTCGTAGTCGCTGTTCATAGTCATTTTTTTCAGCGGAAAAAATCTCAAGAAATACCGGGTCGTCATGATAGGCTTGATATAATAATGACGCCGCTAACTTTAAATCCTCTGCAGATAAATAAGCGGCTTTAATATCGACATTTGCTTCGTCAATGACTGCTGATGACATCTAGATTCCCTCATAAATGATAAGATTTATTGTTATTTTTATGCGCTCACCTTATCAGTTTTTTGGAAATCAGGTCAAATTTAAATCTTCATCAACATTATTAAACAATGCTATTTCTCGCTATTTAAATGCATATTCACGTGAAATAGCTTCATTTCGCCTGATAGTTTACTTATGTTTAAAGCGACGACGGAATAACATAAACAGCATAATACTGATAAACATCCAATGGCTGCTGCCGCCATGTTCTTCAACATGCACAACCTCAATATATTCTGGATCATAATCACTACTTTCCAAAGGCAAAGAATATAAAGCATTGGTATCATCAGAGCTATAGGTGGCAACCACATCGCCATAACCCACTTCGTATAAATCAATCAGCACATCGTAATGTTCAGGGATGTAACCCGAATCTAGTTGTGTGATCACTTCAAATTCATCATCACTGCTATCGGCGGTAATAACAAAATCATCTGTTGAGAAATACAAAATCCAAGGGCCACCATTTTCACTAAAATATAAATCGGCATAAACCAGCGCTTGCTCGTTAGCAAAAGGGGATAAAACATCGGCATCAAAGCTAACACTAAAAGATCGGAAATAGCCGTCACCATCAATATCGGTTAGTAGCTCACTGTAACCAGAGTAAATAGCAAAACTATGATGGGCACTTGCTGTACCAGCCAAGCCATTCAACGCTTGCTTTTGTTTAGTGACCAAGCGTGACTGCGATAAATTAGCCTCTATTTTTCGAAGTTCGTTCACGTCATTTCGCAATTTTCCTAGGTGCTCTGAAGGCTTAAGAGCCAATGACGATTTAGCATCTTTTAATATAGATGCTTTGCTCTGTTCACTAGTCGTCAATAGCTTCTTAAATTGTCCAACGGATTGATGCGTTTTACCGATCTGCTCAGTGTTTTCTGCCATTGATAATTGACTCACTAAAACAACAGTTAACGCTAACGCTATTTTTAAATATTGATTAAACATAATTCCAGCCTCTTCATAAATTATGACTGTTATTAAACCTAAATTAATCTGAACCTTGGCTGAACATCTGTTTAAGACAATATTAAATTATTTAACGACTTTGATGGATCTGTTCAGTAACTATTCAGTTTTTATAGTTAATAATTAACATCGACTTGGATTACATCAGCCATTATTTTAAACTGACTGATATTATCGATTAGATCAGGTGGAAAAATGAAACGTAAGTTACTTATTATCTCTCTTTTAGGTTGTTTTATTGCAAGCTCAGCACATGCTAGCCTTGAGCCTAATAACGGGTTAGAAATAAGTGCACCGGCAAAATACGCAAAATCTAAACAGAAAAAATCAATAAGTGCTCAGCAAGCCGCTCGTATTGTTAAAAGTAAATATGGCGGCAAGGTCTTAAAAGTAAATGCTAGTGGCTCTAAAAATAACCCTAGTTATCGCGTGAAATTACTAAAAGACAACGGTCATGTAATTTCGGTAAATGTTGATGCCAAATCTGGCCGTGTATCGGGACGTTAATGCATGCGCATATTGTTAATCGAAGATGATGAAAACCTACAGCAACAAATTAAAGACCATTTAACATCGGCACAATATAGTGTTGATGTCGCAGGTGATGGTGAATCAGGCTTATTTCAAGGTCAAGAATGTCCATACGATGCTGCAATTGTTGATTTAGGTCTACCCAAACTTGACGGTGTTAGTGTGGTAAAGGCGCTAAGAGAGCAAGGTTTTAACTTTCCAATATTAATTTTAACCGCACGCGGTAGCTGGCAAGATAAAGTATCGGGCCTAGATGCCGGCGCAGATGACTACTTAACCAAACCGTTTCATATTGAGGAATTGTTAGCACGTTTAAATGCACTTATTCGCCGCAGTGCCGGTAAAGCAAGTCCTGTAATTGAAAATGGCCCTTTTTCAATTAATACCGCCAGCATGCAAGTTTTGGTCAATCAAACCCCCGTATCGCTGAGTAGTTATGAATATAAGTTGTTTGAGTATTTAATGCATCACCTAGGTGAAGTGAAATCAAAAACCGTACTCACCGAACATATTTACGATCAAGACTTTGACTTAGACTCAAACGTCATCGAAGTATTTATTCGACGTTTACGCAAAAAGCTAGATCCAGAAAACCAATATAAATTTATTGAAACCTTACGTGGCCAAGGTTATTTGTTAAAGAAATTTGACTAACATCATTCTGATATTTCAATATTTATATGGGTAACGCGCATTGCTAAATAAAATAAAAACCTCATTTAATTCCTTGCGAAATAGAGTGCTATTTAGCGCTTTACTGATGATTTTTATTTTGTTGCCTTTAGTTGGGGTTATCATTAGCAATGCCTACGAAAAGCATATGATCGCGGGGATAAAAAATGAACTAACCGCCTATTCCTTTTCCATTCTCGCTATTATTGAAGTCGAAAATGATACACTAATGATGCCGGATGAATTACTTGAAACTCAGTTTAACGTTAGTCAATCTGGACTTTATGCCGTTTTAACTTCTGTCACATCAGCCAACCGCGAACGTAATAGTGAGCAAACCACACAGCTAGCTCCCTCCCAATCAATTCCCGAGCAACTGTGGAGCTCTCAATCATTACTCTCGGTATGGCAAGCTCAGCAATTTCATCAACCTAGTTTAGGTGAGCATGACTTTTATCTGGCCGATATAGACACAAAGGCGCATTTTACCTATAGCATAACAATTAGCTATGGTAGCGAAGAACAGCCTTATCCTATGACTTTGCATATTATTAAACAAAAAGATAACTTAAATAAAATGATGACTGAATTTCATCATCAACTTTTGCTTGGCTTGGCTGGCCTAATGGCAATTCTATTGCTGTTTCAATACCTTTGGTCAATCTGGACGTTAAAGCCTTTAAAAACGCTACGCTCAGAGCTAAAGAGTGTCGAGCAAGGTACTAGCGAAAGCTTAGATGCTGTCTACCCTACAGAATTATCTCAGGTCACCGACCAGTTGAACTTGCTGCTTAGCGCTGAACAAAAACAAAGACAGCGCTACCGTAATGCCCTATCCGATCTTGCCCACAGTTTGAAAACTCCACTGGCCGTAGTGCAAAGTCAGTCGCAGCTATCAAAACTGACACAAGAGCAACTTGGTATTATCAATGACATGATAGAACATCAACTGCGCAAAGCGCAAAGTGCAGGCCAGTCTTCCTGGTACTTAGGCACAAAAGTTAAACCAGTCGTCGATAAATTAATAAACAGTTTGGAAAAAATTTATCAGGATAAATCGCTCAAGATCACTTCTCATCTCGAAGCACAATTATCATTTAAAGGCGACGAAGCAGATTTACTAGAAATATTGGGTAACTTACTCGACAACGCATGCAAAGCTTGTGTTTACCAAGTCAGTCTAAATATTAGTAATCAAGATGGCTTTACAACTATGATTGTCGAGGATGATGGTCCAGGCATCAGCCCGGCACTGCGTGAAGATATTTTACAACGTGGCACACGAGCAGACACCTATCAACATGGCCATGGCATCGGGTTAGCAATTGTCAGAGATCTAGTTGATAGTTACCAAGGCAGTATTGTCATTGAAAAGTCAGAGCGTTTAAATGGCGCTAGATTTAGCTTGAAATTTCCACACTAACTTCTACGATGATAACATAAATAAAGTGACTTAATTCAAGCTACTTTATAATAAGTAAATCAATGCCTTCTAGCATCAAGGTTAAATTCATATTTTACCCCTTATCTACGCGTTCCTTCTTAATAAACTAAGCAATTTTAAAAAATATAATCTTGTTCAGCTCTTGTTCAGTTTACAACTCGTAAAATAGCCAACATAACTTAAATTGTCTTCATTAATGAAACAGCATTAATACCTTTGTTTTATTGATTACAGCTTTTTAATTGGTCGGTAATTTGGAGTGATGAAATGAAAAACTTAAAAATAAACAAATCACTAAGTCGCTTGATTGTATCTCTTTCAAGTGCGCTTGCTTTGTCTTTAACTGCATCACAGAACTTGGCTATAGCCTCAGGTATTGACAATGCCTACCAAAATAATGACTCAGCAGCTTTGCCAGCACAAAGCAGTGCTTTTAGTAATGCTGAACTTGAGCAGATGCTAGCACCTATCGCCTTATACCCTGACTCACTCCTTAGTCATATTCTTATTGCCGCAACGTATCCTATCGAGGTCGTTGATGCCGAACGTTGGCTCGCAAACAATAGTCATTTAACTGATAGTGAGCTTGCTGATCAGGCAGAAAATAAGGATTGGGATGCCAGTGTTAAAGCACTATTACCTTTTGCAAATATTTTGCAAAAATTAAGTAATGACCTGCACTGGATGCGTAATTTAGGCGATGCCTTCTTACAAGACCAAGAGCAAGTTTTGGCAAGTGTTCAGTCATTGCGTCAACAGGCAGATCTTGCCGGCAATCTCGATAAAATGGACAACGTTAATATTGTTCGAGAAACTAAAACCATCATTATAAAGCCATCAACGCCTGAGGTTATTTATGTACCTTATTATAATACCCGTGAAATTTACGGACACTGGCGTTGGGCACATTTGCCACCTGTATACTGGCATTATCCTAGCCACTACAGCCATCATCATGGACCTTATTATTGGCATAACCCTGTTCATTTAACCGTGGGTTTATTTTTTGGTAGTGTGCATTGGCATAACCGACACGTTGTTGTGCATCACCATAAATCTCGCTATTACAAACATCATAGCAACAAGAAAGTGTCAACCAGCCGCCAAGGTAAAAAGTGGCAACATAACTCACATCATAGAAAAGGCGTGGCTTATAGAACTGCACATATTCAAAAAAAATACCGTAGTTCTACGCCAAGCAGACATCAGCAGAAAATAATCAGATCAAAAAATGCCTCTTTGCATACCAGTAAGCAGCATAAGTATAAAAGTACCAATACCTTACATAAAAAGGTTAGTCATAAATTAAAAGTAAATCAGGCCGTAAAAATTAACAAACAGGCAGCTAAGAAACATAACTTGAACAAAAGCGAGCCCTATAAGAATGCAAAGTGGCGCACTCACTCAAGTAGTAAGCCCAATGCCCATAAGGTTAAGACTGTGAAAGTTAATAAAAGCTACACTGGAAACAAGCCAACTTATACTGATAAAGCGGTTAAAACCCACAAGCCGGCAAAGGTATATAAGGCGAATAAATCGACCAGTAAGGCAAAACATACTAGCAGTCATAAAAAGCAATATAATCGTTCAAGTAAGAGTTCAGCAGCAAAAATGGCTAGCGTTAGTAGAAAAAGTCACAAGTCAGGTGGGCAACGACATAGTCAGAAAAAGCGCCATTAAGGCTAGCTGAAAATTGATACCAGGTTTCAGGGGGGAGCAAAAGGGGCAGTAACCACATCAGGTTATTGCCCCTTTTTTTTAACTCGTTAACATGACTATTAAAGCAACGACTAACGACCTTGCTCAATAGCAGTCAATACATCATCAACAAAAACAAGCTTAGTGCACTCATCTTTTGTTGTTAAACCGTCTTTATGCAAACGGTGTGTACGATAATAAACAACATTAACGGTTTTGCCGTCATCCAAATATGTCTCATTAAAATCGGCTACGCCCATTTCACGAGAAACCGCTGAAAACGCACTATTTAGTTGAATACGTGCTATTTTCTTTCTGTTTTCATATTCACGATCTTCAAAATTACTGCTAATAGAATGGCCATCTTCACCGCCAACCGCAATAACACAGCCAGTTAAACCCATGGTAAGTGGTGCAACAACAATTAACGCTAATAGTGATTTTTTCATATTATTTTTCTCTCAAGAAAGTAGTTATTTTGTCTAGTCTTTTGCAAATGCCAAACCAAGATTATAAAGAACTGATTAATAAGCGTTTTGTTAAAAATCGTCAAAAATATCACAAGACAGCATTAGTATTTTTCGCTAAAATATTGCCACTTATACATCTGAATTGTGAATTATGACTATATTTGATGAAATATCCATCATTGCCAATAAACTTGCCAATCAAGGTAAAAGCCCCAGTGTGGCATTAATTAAAGCAAGGTTAAGCCAACCGGTACCACTACCAAAAATCATCGAGGTACTGAAAAATTGGCAACACGATCCCAAGTTTGTTGCTAGTAAAAATGAAAAACCTGCTGAAACAACCGAAAAAGTAACAAATCAAGCGACAGAAGAAATATCCCAAGAGGTTGCAAAAGCCTTAGTTCCTATTCAAAATGAATTAAAAGAAATAAAAGCACTTTTACAGCAGTTAACAAACAACAAGTAGAAAATCAGTAAAAATAAGGTAGCTAAGCGTAGAGGAAATAATTGCCTAGCTATCATTTTGTATAACAGTTTTTAGCTCTCAAGTTGACTTGGCGGCAAGCGTGGAGATAGTGAACTAACAAAATCAGCCAAGCTATCTGCTAGTTTCTTATGCGCTTCACTGCCGACTTTTTCAACCCAAACTTCACCCGATTCATTATCTAATGAAATAATATGGTCATCATCATCCGTAACCGCAAAAAATATCGTTAGTTTTTGTTTAAGCTTATTTTTCATTAAAATATGACCAATAATATTTTGCTGCAAACGAGCAAAATCATCTTGATTCCATGCAAACAATAACGATAGATCACCCTCTTCACAATATGCATCCAAGGAATCACAATAAATTGTTGAAAAATAATCTTTAATATCATTGTGTATTGTCATTTCCAATGCAGATTCAACATTATCAAACGATAAGTCATCCATGACTTCCACCGGTTGCCACAAGGAATAAAGCTCTTGATGAATTCCTTGTTCACACGGTGAAGGCCAATTCTCATCTCGTTCAGTAATGGGTAAATGTTGAAACTTTTTCAGGTACCCTTGGGTATATTCTTGGGAAAAATTTTTCACTGCCTCAACCACAGAGGCATTTGATATTTTCATCTAAACACTAATTCCTATAAAATAACGTCAATATTGAATAAATAGCACAACCTAGAAGAAGCTACATAAAACATGAGCACTTATCAAAACGCCAAAGAACTTAGTAATTTAACGCTAGGGAAAACAACTGACTATTGCAGCCAATATAACGCAAAATTGCTTCAAGGGGTACCAAGAAGCTTAAACAGAGACGGATTAGGGCTTAATGCTAAGAGCCTCCCCTTTAGCGGTGAAGATGTCTGGTATGGCTACGAACTTTCATGGCTAAATAGCAAAGGCAAACCTGTCGTTGCTGTCGCTGAATTTAGATTTCCCTGTACCAGTGCCAACATCATCGAGTCTAAATCTTTCAAACTGTATTTAAATAGCTTTAATCAAACAAAGTTTGATTCATGGCAAAGTGTCGAAGATGCGCTAACCACAGACTTATCTCTAGTTGCCGAAGCAGGAGCAAAAGTTAAACTTTTTCCGGTTGACCAGTGCCCTGCTCTCGAAATTCAAGATAGCCCTGCCGTTTGCATTGATGATTTAGATATCGAGATCCATGACTATAAGCTTGAGCCTGAAATATTGGCATCAGCAACTCACGCTAACGCAATAACTGTTTCTGAACACTTAGTATGTCACTTATTAAAGTCGAATTGCTTAATCACCAACCAACCCGATTGGGCGAGTGTTTACATTAAATACACTGGCAAAAAAATATCTCATGAGAGCTTGCTTAAATACCTCATTTCATTTCGTCAGCACAATGAGTTTCATGAACAATGCGTAGAGCGTATTTTTTGTGATATTCAACGTTTTGGTCAAGTTGATGAACTAACGGTTTTTGCCCGCTACACTCGACGAGGTGGCTTAGATATCAATCCATTTCGCTCGACGCTTAACGAAAAAGCACCAAATTTAAGAACAATTCGTCAATAACTCGAAATAACTGCACAGTTTTTCAGCAACCAGTAGAAGTTTAGCGACTTCTGCTGGCTTTTTATACGGTTATGTTTATTATTAGCGTATAGTTGTATAAGGTTTTAACATTACTCATAAAACCTTATTTTGATTTAGAAAATTTAGTGTTTTATTTTTAAATATCCAGTTAGGGAAGATTTTTTATGGGCGACAATACCATTGCGGAACAAACCATCAGCCACTTGAAATCAAAGCTTGATGCCGCTATTAACGCTCGTAGTGAACTTGAAGAAGAGTTTAGTGCACAATCTGCTTTACTTACCAACTTTATCGGTAAGCTTTCTCAAGCCTGTAAAGGAATTGATAAATTATTAGACAATAAATTAGCAAAATTGCGAGCGTCACTAAAAAGTGCAACTAGCTTCGCTGACTTAGAAAATGAAATTAAAACCATCTCACAGCTGTTGCAGCAACATTCAGTGCAAAATGACAAAAACATCAAAAAAATGCACGAGCAGTTGCAAGCTTCTGGCATCAGTTTACAAAAAATTAGAAACTTGTCAGCAGCAGATCGTAAACAGTTAAAACTATTGGTTGAAAATAATCAGCAAAGTCAAGATTCATTAATTCAATACGTGCCGTTATTAAGTGAATTTATTGTATTTTATGAAGCCGCATTAGCAGCTAAAGACAAAACCCCAAGCGTTGGCTTGTTAAATAAAAACAATGCTGTTTCAGTAGAAAAAATTAATAAAGTTGATGCTAGCATTAATCAAGCTGAAAGCGGAAACTCCCAACAAGTTGCGTCAAAAGAGCTATTAGTTCGATTTGACTCTATTCTCAACAGCTTGGTGATGTCAGCAAAACACAAGGCTGATATTAAAAAAATAAAATCCAGCTTAAATGAAAATATTTCAAATCACATGCTGATGACAAAATGTTTGAATGTTTTCGATCTCATTATTGAAGATGTTAAACAAGAACGCAGTACAGCGAAGATTTTTTTATCGACCTTAAGCGAAACCTTAGCGACAGTACAAGCTTCGGTTAGCTCAACCATAGCGTCAAATTCAGATTCAAATAAAAAGCAAGACAAGATAAATAAAGAGCTGCACGAAAAAATTAATGAAATGAGTATCGGCATCAAGCAAGCAAATTCATTAACCGATATGAAAGAAGACGTTAATGATAAGCTCCTGCATATTGCTAAAACATTAGAAAAGAAAACGCAATTAGAAGAAAAACAACGTCAAGCACTAGAGAAAAAATTAAATAAAATGTCTGCACAAGTTGAGCAGCTTGAGCAACAAAGTCAAAATTTTGAAAAGCGTATTCAAGAGCAACAAGCAAAAAGTCTGCAAGATGCTTTAACTAAGCTAGGCAATCGCGCCGCCTTTGATGAACATTTTGCTCGAGAAATTGTTCGCTTTCATCACAAAAACTTTGATTTAGCGATAACTGTTATTGATTTAGATGATTTTAAGCGTATCAATGATACCTATGGCCACACTGCTGGTGACAAAACACTACAAGTTATAGCGAATACCTTAAAAAAAGTTGTTGGTAATGAAGCCTTTATTGGCCGCTACGGTGGTGAAGAGTTTGTCTTGATTTATAGTGGTGTCGATAAAATCACTGTTATTAACAAGCTCAACATATTACGCAAAAAAGTCGCTAGTTTACCATTTACCTTCAAAAATAATCGCGTCAGTATCACCTTGTCCATTGGTGTGTCTTTAGTTCAGCAAGACGACAATGTTCATTCCGCATTTGAACGTGCCGATGATGCTTTGTACAAAGCCAAAAAAGACGGAAAAAATAGAGTTATTTACGGATAAAATAATTATCGAGGAGGTCGAGCTATGCATACCCAAATAAACCCAGTAGGTAATATGAACCTACTATCCCAAGCTGAAGTCGATCATTTACAACAATCAGCAACGAGTAAGCTTTACAATCTCTATCGAAATTGTTCCCTAGCGGTGCTTAATGCCGGTAGTCATACCGATAATGCCGAAGATATTTATCAACAATTTCTCGACTTTCAAATTCAAGTGTTACGCCGTGAAAGAGGCGTAAAATTGGCATTAAATAATCCGCCAGAGCATGCCTTTGTTGATGGTGCCATTATTAAAGGTATCCAAGAACACCTATCTGCCGTGTTACGTGATATTTTATTTATCAATAATCGTTATGATGGCGCTACTGAATGCAAAGATAGTGCAACTGACATCACCTTTGATATTTTACGAAATGCCAATGCCATTATTCCTGACAGTTCCCCAAACTTGATCACCTGTTGGGGCGGCCACTCCATTAATAATACTGAATATAAATATACCAAAGAAGTTGGTTACCAATTAGGCTTGCGCGGCTTTAATATTTGTACGGGTTGTGGCCCTGGCGCCATGAAAGGTCCAATGAAAGGCGCCACTTTTGGCCATGCAAAACAGCGTAATACAACCGGTCGTTACATCGGCTTAACAGAGCCTAGTATTATTGCCGCTGAGCCACCTAACCCAATTGTTAATGAATTGGTGATCATGCCTGACATTGAAAAACGCTTAGAGGCGTTTGTCCGTATGTCGCATGGCATCATTATCTTCCCAGGTGGCGCAGGTACTGCTGAAGAGTTACTTTATATTCTTGGCATCATGCTTAATCCACAAAACCAATCACAAAAACTACCGATTATTTTAACTGGGCCACGTGAGAGCGCCGAATATTTCGCACAAATAGATAAATTTATTGCCGCAACTCTTGGTGAAACTGCACAACAACTTTATACCATCATTATTGATGATCCAGAGTTAGTCGCAAAGACCTTTAAATCAACCACTGAAGATGTCGTGGCTCACCGTAAACATACCGGCGATTCATATCACTTTAATTGGTCGTTAGTTATTGAAGCGGACTTTCAACACCCTTTTGAGCCTGATCACGACAATATGGCCTCGTTAAATTTACATTATCAACAAGATATAGCTTCATTAGCTGCCAACTTACGCCGAGCCTTCTCGGGTATAGTTGCTGGCAATGTCAAAGCTAATGGTATCAAGGCGATACGAGAACATGGGCCATTTGAAATTAGTGGTGATAAAGAAATGATGACCTTAATGGATACCCTATTAAATTCTTTTGTGAAGCAACAACGTATGAAGCTTCCAGGTAGCAAATATATCCCTTGTTATAAGGTTATTGAAGGTTAAGTTTTATGGCCGTACACTTGGTATTAATTGATGCATTAAACTTAATTCGAAGAATATACGCGGTTCAAGAGCGGCCGTTCTTAATGAATAATGAATTAGCTGAAAATACCAAGCAACAAGTATTATTCAATACCGCTAAGGCCTGTGAGCAAGCACTCAGTAAAATTATTGAGCAATTGCTCCCCAGTCACGCGCTCGCGGTATTTGACTCGCAAAACCCTTGCTGGCGCTATGACATTTATCCTGATTACAAGAAAGGGCGTAAAAAAATGCCCGAGCACTTGGCTAACAAGCTCGCTGATATTCAAGATTCATTTATGAAAAAATTTGTCGACTCGCTGATATCAGAAGAAGATGAAGCCGATGACTTAATTGCAACATTAGCCGTAAAGGTCGC
This sequence comes from Colwellia sp. SU-HH01172, assembly GCF_057553355.1. NCBI lineage: Bacteria > Pseudomonadati > Pseudomonadota > Gammaproteobacteria > Alteromonadales > Colwelliaceae > Colwellia > Colwellia sp. SU-HH01172. The sequence continues at coordinate 138,618 of NZ_BAAJMB010000003.1, forward strand.
CCTAAGAGGTCAAAATATTACGATTGTTTCAACTGATAAATGCTTTTTATCACTATTAAGCCCTAATATTAAGGTATACGACTACTTTAATCGCCGCTATTTAGATGACGAATATGTGATAAACAAATTTAATGTCAAACCTGATAAGTTAATGGATTTGTGGACATTAACCGGCGATAGCACCAATAAAATACCTGGTGTGGCTGGTGTTGGACAAGTCACTGCATCCAAGTTGCTTAATCAGTATGGTTCAATAAAAAGCACCTTAGCTGCCGATGATCTAAAAAATAGCATCCGAGAAAAGCTAGAGCAACACAAAGACCAAATAGCACTTAGTAGACAACTACTGACATTAAAGCTCGACATTCCCCTAGGATTTAATTTAAAAGATATTAGATTACCTTGTGAAAATGCACTTGCCAGCACTTAACATTCTGGTAACATCGCCAATATTACTTTCTAATGCGACTAATCACCTTTAAAATAAGACAGAATCGCAGCCAGAAATGAAAATTTAAATTATAGTTAGTAAAATATACCAGCTAAAACCATTGTAGAAAGGCTCAAGGAAAAAAAGTGAATAAAAAAGTCATTGTTAGAATACTAATTGCGTTAGCTGTATATGGCGTTTTTGTTGGCTTAGTTGTTAATTTTTATGATGACAGCCCAGCCAAAATGCAATGGGAAGATCGAGAAGCCTACAATCGACAATTTATCGCTAAACTAACTTTAGAAAAATTTAATTTTGACAGTGCAATTGAACAACTGGGTAGCCCGGATATTACCGAAGCTAAGATTGTTGATAATATTCGCTATCAAGTGAGTTTCTACCGCACTCAACACGTAAAATCAGATGGCATAACCACCCAAGACGAATGTACCGCGCTATTATTCGCTAATGGTATTTTAACTGCCATTGGTAAAACGGCGTATCAACAGTTCCAAAGCTTATAACGTTTTTATGCAGTTACTTAATAGTTAGCTCAGTTTTTCTCCAGAAATCATTATTAATCAACTGCTAAGCAATACTATAAATACCTGTTCATCAATGTTAAAGTTCGACAAAAGTTATACATTTCAATTTATTACAACAAAAACGTCAAATTCTGCAATAAATAAGACTAAAGTTTAAGTGCAAATTTCACTAACTGCTCCGATTAGTTGCTATAATTGCCAATATTAATGCGACTAAATCTATTAAAGCGGTGCTAGATCAAGAATCTCGCCGTCTATTTGTTGTATGTTTAATCAACAAATTTCGATTCTCGTCACTCACGAAAAGTAATATTCAAAAGGTAATAAAACAATGGCTAAACAAACCATCACGGTAATCCCTGGAGACGGCATAGGTCCAGACATTATAGACGCAACAATTAAAGTACTAGATAAAGCAGGTTGTGATTTTGAATATGAGTATGCGGATGCCGGTTTAACCGCACTAGAAAACCACGGTGATCTTGTTCCTGAGTCGACATTAGATCTAATCAAGAAAAACAAAGTCACTTTAAAAGGCCCACTTACCACACCGGTAGGCGAAGGTTTTACTTCAATTAATGTTACCTTGCGTAAGCAGTTCAAATTATATGCTAACTTACGCCCTGTACTTTCTTTTAAAGGCACTAAAGCTCGCTATGAAAATATCGATATTTTAACTGTTCGAGAAAACACGCAAGGTATGTATTCAGGTGCTGGCCAAGTGGTTTCTGAAGATGGAACACAAGCAGAAGCGATGAGTATCGTGACACGCGAAGGCGCTGAAAAAATACTAACGTTTGCTTATGAAACTGCCCGCAAAGAAGGTCGAAAAAAAGTAACAGCGGTACATAAAGCTAACATTTTAAAATCAACATCTGGCCTGTTCTTAAAAGTTGCCCGTGAAGTTGCTGCTCGTTATCCTGAAATTGAATCAACAGAAATGATTGTTGATAACTGTTGCATGCAGTTAGTGATGAATCCTGAGCAATTCGATGTCATTGTTACCACTAACTTATTCGGCGATATACTTTCTGACTTATGTGCTGGTTTAGTTGGTGGTTTAGGTATGGCACCAGGCGCTAATATTGGTGAAGATTGTGCAATTTTTGAAGCCGTTCATGGTAGTGCACCTGATATTGCAGGCAAAAACTTGGCAAACCCTACTTCAGTCATTTTAGCTGCACTGCAAATGCTAGAGTACTTAGAAATGAGCGATAAAGCTGACAAGATCAGAACAGCACTAACTGACGTCATTGCCACAGGTGATCGCACGACTCGCGACTTAGGCGGCACACACGGTACTACTGACTTTACCGATGCAGTACTAGAGCGTTTGTAAAAACACACTAATTATCAGCAATAAAAACCAAGCTTAATGCTTGGTTTTTTTATGCATAACGACAAACTACAAATTGCGAGCACAACGCACGCTAATAATTTTATAGCTATGAATTAGCAATTATAAAAACGACAACTATACTAGGGAATGTTTTGCGATGGCTAAATGCACATTGTTAAACAATAAGCTGTAATACCACACTATTCCAAAGAGGACGGTAGCCGTATTAGATGTCGTTAATTGCCGGTATTTACAAATAGATAAAGCTCTTCTTGGATAATATATTGAATAAAAAAGGACTTTTTATGAAACATATTGCCGTTAAAATTTTTGCCCTACTGCTAGTTTATGCTACAGCATTCACATCGAATGCCTCACTAATCAATTTTGATTTACTGGCACCAAATTCAAGTTCACTCATTAACTATGAAAATCAGCATCACAACGCTTTTTCTAGCAGCGAAGATGCTTTTCAAATTTATCAACGAGGTGTTGATAGCGATATTGCCGCCTCACTATTAGATGATAGTAATATTGCCGCTTCTGATAGCTTGGGGATCATAGACAGTAGTAACCATCAGAATTTTTTTGGTATCGTTGATACCGTCAACCCCGATAATTCGACAACCTTTGCCACGGCAACTTGGCAAATTGATATTAGTAATTTAACCATGTTAACGTTTTTAATTGATATGGCGGCGATGGGAGACTTTGAGGATAGTGATGAATTTTGGTGGCGATATAGCATTGACAATGCTCCGTTAGTAACCGTTTTTCAAGGATTAACAGATGAAAGCACTTCATACGACTATACTTTAGAAAGTGGCAGCGAAATATCACTTTCAGACCCTATATCAGTCGACTCCGTATTGCTTAACAATGAATTTCAACATTTTTCTTCAGCATTAGCCGGCTCTGGAAATTTACTAACCTTAGAATTAACTGCAAAAGTAAACGGGGGAAGTGAAGCAATAGCTTTTCAAAATGTCCAACTACAAGGCAGTTTGCAAAATATCTCAGTTAATGAACCTAACGTATTACCGATATTACTTTTAGCATTAGCCCTGCTCTTTAGAAAAATAGGAGGCTAATAACTAAAATACCCGTCATTATGGCTAATAGTATAATGACGGGCACAGAAATAGCGCAACTTATTTAAATTCTGGCTACAACTCTATCGGTGCTGGTGATAATAAGCGGGCATGTACGGTAATTTCTTCACGATCATAATATAGGTGTTTAGCATACAACTCATATTTTACTTTATAGGTTGAAAACGCATCTTTGATGCTTTGTAAGTCTTCTGTAACTTGCTGGTATCGCCCTTTCATCGGCAATTTCAAATTAAATATTGCTTCCTGACACTGGCCTTTCAATAACCATTCGCTCATTAATTTAGCAACGCGCTGTGGCTTTTCAATCATGTCACACACTAGCCAATAAACATTCTGCTTTTGTGGCACATATTTAAAGCCATCCATCATCCGGTGTTTAACTTGTCCGGTTTCCATTAATGATTCAGCCATTGGACCGTTATCAATAGACGTGACCATCATGCCGCGACGAACTAATTGATAAGTCCAGCCACCTGGCGCCGCCCCTAAATCAACGGCATTCATACCAGAAGTTAAGCGTGTTTCCCACTCATCGCGTGGAATAAAGTGTAAAAAAGCTTCATCTAATTTCAATGTCGAGCGACTTGGTGATGCGTTAGGGAATTTCAAACGAGGGATCCCCATTACATGCGCTGAGGTATTATGCGCAAGCGAAAAACCAAAAATAACTTCTTTGCCAGAAAGAAATAAAGCATGCAAAATTGCACCATCTTTATTGCCCTTTTCCGTCAATACTTTATTTTTTCTTAACGCTTGGCGTAATGGCACCGCTAATTTACGACAAAACTTAGAGAGTTCTTTGCCATCATTAGTATCCGGTGTTTCCATGCGTAAATCCGCATACTGCCATTCGTTACCCAATGCTTCAACTATCGTTTCAACACGATTATAGTCAGGTAATTCAATTTTTTCAGTTACCGTCATAAACCATTGGCGAGCAAAAATCAGACGTCGTAATGGCATCTTGTTCATCAATGCCTCACCTTCTGCGGGATTATTTAGGTGAAAATAAACCACACCTTGGTTTTTGGTCAGCTGCAAATAGCCATACACTTCGGTCCATGCCGCTTTTTCTTGAATTTCTGCGCCACATTCTTTTTCAAATCCTGGGCGACAATATAAAACTATTGCAGTCATTTAAATTAATTACCTAACTTATGTTGAAACATTTTTGCACCAGCATAACCAAGTAACAGCCAAGCAAGTGCAAATGAAAGCCCACCTGAAGGGGCCAATTTTCCGATCATGGTCACATCGAAAAAGGTTTTAATATATAAACTACCACTAAACAATATAATACCTAATGCAAAAAATATCGCGGCAAATATCAGTACAATGTTGCGATGAACCTTGTATAAAATAATCGTTAATATTAATGCAAGTGTATGAATAAATTGATATTGAAGTGCTATCGACAATCTATCTTGTAGTGCAAGTGGTAACGCTTGTCCGCCATGCGCTAACCAAGCGCCGAATAATACCGAAAAACAGCCACTGATACCAACAAATAGTGTCAGAAGCTTCGCTATTTTAACTGTATTCATCAATAAACCCCTTCATTTTTAATACGGCTGAAGCTCGGTGTTGCTTTAAGGTAAAGCCCGATTTTACTCTTGGCTTTAAATCATGGTCGCCGTCGGTAAAAAAATGAACCTGACACTTAACAGAAAAATCATAACTTTCAATTTCGGTTTCACTACCTAAAGCATCCCGTTGACCTTGTAATATCAAAATCGGTAATTGAGTTTCTTGTAATGGTGTTAAACGTAATTTATCCAACTTTTTAACCGGATGAAATGGATAGCCTAGGCATATCACACCTTGCAGCTGATGTTTTGCTGTGAGTTCTTTGTCACTCGCAATAGTAGCAGCAACTCGGCCGCCCATAGATTTACCGGCAATAAAAATAGGCAACCGGCTGTTAACACCAGCTAACACCTGCTGATAACATGCAATTAATTTCGGCATTCGGTCGGGTGGTCGTCTTTTTCCATCAAGTTTACGCTTATCCATATAAGGGAAATTAAATCGTAGAACATTCAATTGCTGCTTATTTAATAAACGAGTTAGCTCGGTTATATATTCATGTTCCATGTCGGCACCAGCGCCATGGGCAAATATAACTAATGCTTTCGCGTTATCAACTGTGTTTAAAATTTGACGTATTTCTGGCAAGTCTTCAATACTGTTATTTTCAGCCATTAGACAATCTGCCCTTCTTCTAATAATTCTTGTTCATCTGCCACTGTTTTCAACACCCATTCACGAAAGGCTGAAATTTTTCCTAGCTCTACTTGTTGTTCTCGACAGACAATGTAGTAAGAATTTTTGCTAACAAGCACTTCATTAAACGGACAAACTAAGCGTCCAGAGTCAATGTCTGGTTTGGCTAAAACACTATGCGCTAAGGCAACCCCTTGGCCATGAATTGCTGCTTGTACCACCATCGCAGAATGACTAAATATTGGGCCATGATTAACATTACCACCTCGAACATCAACATGTTTAAACCAACGTTTCCAATCTCTGCGTGAGGTATCATGCAATAAGGTATGATTTGCCAGATCCGCGATTTTTTTCAATGGTTTTTTACCTGCCATCAATAAGGGTGAGCAAACAGGAATTAAATACTCGGTATGCAATTGTTCCGCATGAATACCACTCCAACGCCCACGACCATAATATATGGCAATATCAACATCTTCAGTTAATGAGTTTTCGGGTTGATCAACGGCTTTGATTCGCACATCTATATCAGGATGTAATAAATTAAAGGTATTAAGTCGCGGTACCAACCACTGAATCGCAAAGCTTGGCTGCAAACTAACCGTTATCGCACCTTTTGCACCACGTGCTAGTAGCCGCTCCGTTGCTTCATGCAAAGAGTTAAAAACATCTTTAATATCTAAATAATATGATTGCCCTTCTTCGGTCAACAACAGAGCGCGATTTTTACGCATGAATAACTTTATGCCTAAATTATCTTCCAAGGCTTTTATTTGATGACTTATCGCCGCCTGAGTGACGAATAATTCTTCTGCGGCACGAGTAAAGCTCAATTGTCTAGCCGAGGCTTCAAATGCTCTCAAAGCGTTTAATGGTGGGAGTCTATTGGCCAAGTTACACCTGTATTTTCAAATAAATGATAAATTGCGACTGCATAATTCATCATAATAGCGACATAAGTAGTCGGATTAGTTTTTCTAATGAAAAACATTATAAATTGTCATTTTAAAAGTTACCAGCTTTACCGTAATATACTCGCCATAGATGAAGGACTTCATCTTTGCCCCGCACTGAGCGGGTAGAAAACAAACAGGCTCCCAACCCTTGTTTGCACGTGAAAAGAAAAAGTCCCAAAACATCTATAAGGACTATTGACGTTTTATTACAGGTGACTTATGAACAACATTTTAAAATTATCAGCTATTGCTGTTTTAGCTTTCATGGCAAACAGCAGCCAAGCAACAGAATTAGTAAAAGTACAACCAACTAATACAGTTGAATTTTTGGAAATTGCTAAAGTAGATTTAGCACAATCAATCAAGCTTAACACGGTAGAGATTAACCCTATCGAAAAATTGGCTCGTACTCAAGTAGCGATGGCAAGTGCTAAAGCTGAAAAACACCATGATGTAAGTGTTAAAATTTCATCTCTTGCCGAATAATCATAGTTTGGTAACAAATTAATTTCTCTAGAATTAATGCTCGCAATAAAAAAGGTGCCATTTGGGCACCTTTTTTGTTTTACCGCACAAATACTATGTAGACTCTTGGCTCTTTTAATCGGCCAAGGTAATGATATAGAGCTTCTCCGTTAAATAATCAACATCAAAACGTCTCTGGGCAAACTGTTTATCCGCTACATCCTTGGTCGCCACACAAGTTATTTTATAACCTAAAAACAATTCAGCAACATCATCAGACGTTATGGAAAAAGGAGGCCCTTCTAATTGCTTCTGTGGAAACTCTACCGTTACCAAAAATAGTCGCGTATTAGCGGTAAAGAAATGCTGTAAATGTGCAACATATTGCTGTTGCATTAGCTTAGGTAAGGCAATTAATGCCGCTCGGTCATAAATCCAATCAAAAGGCCCTGTTATATCCACAGATAGCTTAAAAAAATCACCTTGCAACAAGGATACATCAGGACAAAAATAATGTTTAAAATCACCAATACTGTCTTGCTGATATTCAACATCGTTTTCAATAAAGAAATCTCGACAGGCAATATTACTTAGCTCGTTTCCCGTTACCTGTAAAAACTGAGCTAGGTACGTCATATCGAGTGATTTGCCGCACAAAGGCACGAAAACACGTTTATCTGAAGGTAAGCACATGGGCTTAAAGTATTCAGTTAAAAATGGGTGTATTTGCTGTTGATGGAATCCTAACGAGTTCCGTTCCCAACACTTATGCCAAAAACTACTTTTCATACTTATGCCTAAAGCATTTTAGTTTAACCTAAGCCTACATTTAGCATGCTTAGGTTATTAAGCTTAACTTGGGAAGATACGGTTATTTTGCCAAACTTTGCTAATAATGCTGTCGAAAGATAAAGACGCCGCTTTTGAAAGCTTCTCTGCTAAACCTTTTTTCGTGGCATATTTAATTTGTACAAGTTTGTGAGATTTGCAGCGTGCTTGCAGGTAGTCATCACTGGTCTGTAATTCATCAACTAAACCGAGTTCTTTAGCTTGTGTACCAAACCAATGTTCACCTGTTGCAACTTTGGCAATGTCTAACTCAGGTCTATGTTCACTAACAAAGTTTTTAAACAGAATGTGAGTTTCTTCAAGCTCTTCAATAAACTTTTCGCGACCTTTATCTGTGTTCTCACCAAACATAGTAACGGTTCGCTTAAACTCTCCTGCCGTAAATTGTTCAAAATCAACATCATTCTTTTTAAGTAGTTTGTTGAAATTTGGCACTTGAGCGATCACACCGATTGAACCAATAATAGCAAAAGGTGCTGACACTATTTTATTTGCCACACAGGCCATCATGTAGCCACCGCTAGCAGCGACTTTATCTACCGATGCGGTTAATGGAATATTGTGCTGGCGAATGCGATCTAACTGCGAAGACGCTAAGCCATAACCATGTACCATACCACCGCCACTTTCCAAACGTACAAACACTTCATCGCTTGGTTTTGCTACCGTCAAAATGGCTGATATTTCTTCACGTAAAGAGCTCACTTCCTTGGCATCAATACTACCGTTAAAATCAACGACAAATAATCTCGGTTCCGCTTCCTTCTCATCCGCCGACTGATCTTTCGCGGCCTTTTTATCGGCTTTAGCTTGCTCTTTCGCGGCTTTTTTATCTTGCTTTTCTTTTTCCTTTAACTCTTCTTTTGATAGTAAATGATGAACAATATCCTCTTCAACTTCTTTATATTGCTCTGATAAGTCGGTAATTTCCAATTCGCCTTTTTTACCACCTTGCTTCATCGCTGAAGAAGCTATGGCAATAATAATAGCAATAACAGCGACAACAAAAGTAATTGCTTTAGCTAAAAACAATCCGTATTCGTACAAAAATTCCAATGTTTTTCTCCTAAGAAAAAACTCTACTCTATATATCACAACGACATACTTATTAAACATAAGCGCATTGCATCAATTCTTGGTTAATTATATGGGGGTTAAGTGAAAAAATAAAAGGCCTAATTGCGACATTTTATTACGACACAAGCGTTTAGAAGATATGAAAGGCAAATAAAAAAGCCCTCAAATGAGGGCTTTAAATTTAAACATTAACTGTAGTAATTATTGTTGAACAACAGCCGCATCAGTTACTTTAATTAATTGCCCCATTGAGGCAAAGAATGTCGCAACTTGCGTTTGCATTTCTTGGGTTGCTCTGCCACTTAATTCAGCATCAGGCGATGCTGCATTCGGACGCGGGTCCAGAATTGAACTATGGTGGCCATTAACAAACCTAACAGCACCTGAGCCATTTGTATCTTCACTAACGCCAGCTAAACCTAACAATGCGATAGCAGGCTCTGTTCCACCCATAGGCGTAAATGGTGCTGTATTGGTTACCGTTTGGTCAGACAAATTATCAACGCCGTTACCAACGACTTCAATTAAATGAGTTGGCGTGTTAGTAGCAGCTAATGCCTGTACATAAGCAATTGGGTCGCCTGAATCCGTCACGGTTTGTGCAGCAAAAGTAAACTGAGCAAAACCCGCATCTAGAGTCGCTTTTTGTGTTGCATCTAAAGCGTCATAAAAAGCAAAGTAAAAGTCACTTAATTGCTGCTGTGTATAATCAGCAGGTAAATTTGCTTCAACCGCAGCTTTAAAGTCCGGAGATAACTCTAGTGTTAAGTTAGACTTAGCTAAACCTTCAAATGCTGGTGACTCGATACCAAAGTTAGCCAACATTAAGCCTGGCATAGCCAGTGATGTACTGGCAATTTTGAATAAGCCGTCAACTTGAGGGTCTAAACTTGTATTTGCTAACCCAACAGTATTCATACCGTAAATGCCGCCTAATGAATGACCTAAAAGGTGAACTTTAGAGCTATCGACTTTAATTGGATTTCCGTCGCCGTCAACACCGCCTAAAAAGTTAATACCTAAACGTAAACCTAGTAAATCAGCGGTACTTTGACGGGTATTATCACGCATAGTTAACATGCTAGCTAAGTTTACATAATGCAACGTTGAAACTGTGCTGGTATTGATATCATCAATGCCGTCACCGTTTAAATCAAAGCCACGGCTACCATGTAATGGTTGGTCAATAGCAATGGTCGCAATACCATATAAAGATAACAAGCCTGTAATTGGTAACATTTGTTCTTTAGTCGAAGTAATACCATGCACTAACATGGCAACTGGCCAGCCATTTTCTGGCTCTTCAAGTGCTAGCAAGGGATTACCTTCACTATCTGTCATAGTTGCACGTATCGCATTCGCTACAGCTAGATCAGGCGTAGTCATCTGTACATCAATTGGTAACATGGCAGTAGTAGCTGGAATTGGATTGAATTTAGTTAAGTTACGTTCAGCATCAACTGCAACAACAGAGCTTAAATCACGTAAACCAAAATTCATACAAAAGCCGTCATTCGCATCCAATGGTCCGGCTGGAATAGCACTTGGGTTTGTTGCAGCTAGACCTGCTAACGTAGCGCCTGAATCACAACGAGCACGCCACCAATCATTTGCAGGTGCTAGTGGATTTTCAGCCGACGGTATACCAGAGTAATAAGGTAAGGTGATTGAACCACGGAAATAGTTAGCAGAAGAATATAATGGCACTAAATCAGCAGGAATTAAACCATCAAGCACGTTTGCCACTGACATACCGGTATCAGCGATACCAATTGCCGGTGTTCCGGCTAGAGCGTCAGCCAACATTTGTGGTACACCAGCAGCCAATAATGATTTAACGGTACTTAAAACACGTGTTGTTGACTGCGTAGTCATCGCCGCACTATAAATTAGCGTATCGCTATCAACACCTGCAGCAACTAATGCCGCTTCATAGCTATTGACTGTGCCTTGAAGTGCTAGCTGTGATGCATTACCTAGCGGCAAAGTATTGATATCTTGACGTACTAATTCATAGGTACTTGAGCCCGCAACCGCCTTACCGTTATTATCACGTAGGCTATTGGTCATTGCCATGATGTAGGTTGTTTCGGCTTTCAATGGCTGCATTGGGATAACACTAACATTATTACCTGATGCTTGTGTGACGAAATCTTGGCCAAAGGTTAACTCACCAACAATTTTACACGCTAAACCACGAGTAACAGAAGTACAGTCGCTATCATTTGCGTCTCCACCCATCACAGCTTCAAAAATACGAACAGCAGAAGGGTCGACACTGGTCGCGTCTAAAGAGGTGCCTGCTGGGAATTCAATCGCCAATGAAAATGGTTGCGATATTGACCAGCCGTCAAGCGCACTAATTGCCACAAAAGGGTCTGAACCATCTAAAGGGTCATCAACAGGTATTTCTAGAGTACCGTCAACAGTACCGGAAAAAATTAGATCATTTGGAATAGAAAGTCCGGCAGCGCCAGCACTTGGGTCAAACTTAACACGAGCTGTTGGAGTAACGGCGCTACCATTATCCACAACTTCTTTTTCAACGTCTTTTATGGTTTCGTCGTCACAAGCACTTAAACCTAATGTGCTGGCAATTGCGAGACTGAGTACTAGCTTTTTCATTTTATCTCCCCACGGACTAGTCTTTTATTTTTATAAACTTAACTATTTTTTAAGAATATGTTTTTATTGTTCTATAGTTTTGTTGACTTTTATACCTATCCTAGCATTAATTTCAACTTGTTAGACCAGTTAAACTTAACTCAAGAATAGATCAAGTGCTAGTGATTTTTTGATTTATTGTTAGTTTTTGTTAATGAATTGTAGTTTAAGGTCAAAAACACTCGTCAGCATAGTGCTGAAAGTAGTAGAATTATCAGCAAATTTTATTAGCAATTAATTCAGATGTTTGACTACTCAATTACCCCACAAGTTTTAGCGAACAAAACCATACTTATCACAGGTGCTGGCGCAGGCATCGGTCGCCAAGCCGCATTAACTTACGCTGAGTTAGGTGCAACCGTTATTTTGTTAGGAAGAACCGTCGCAAAGCTTGAAGCGGTATATGATGAAATATTAGCAAACGGTCACCCTGAGCCCGCTATTGTGCCACTAGATATGAAAGGTGCCACTAAACAAAACTACATCGACTTAACCTCCACTATTGTTAGTCAGTTCGGCAAACTAGACGGCGCATTACTTAATGCCTCAATGTTGGGCGAGTTAACGCCATTTAACCAAATTCATCAGCAAATTTGGACGGACGTTATGCAAGTGAATGTTAATGCACAATTCTTAATGGCTCAGGCATTATTACCGGGATTATTAAAAGCAGAAAACGCGTCATTAATCTTTACCTCTTCAGGCGTTGGCAATAAAGGTAAAGCTTATTGGGGAGCCTATAGTGTTTCTAAGTTTGCTACAGAAGGTATGATGCAAGTTATTGCCGATGAATACGAAAATACGTCATTAAGAACTAATGCCATTAATCCTGGTGCAACGAGTACGAATATGCGCAATAGCGCCTACCCTGCAGAGAATAAAGACAGCATTGCCTCACCAGAAGATATTATGCCGCTTTATGTGTATTTAATGGCGGATGATAGCAAAGCGATAAACGGCCAACGATTAAACGCACAATAAACCGTTGCAATATAAACTTAACTAACAAATTCGTTTTGATGTTTATGTTTAACGTAATTTTAGACAATAAAAAAGGCCAACAGTAAGTTGGCCTTTTTTCTATTTTGATTTAGTAGAATTAACGCAGCTCGCGACGCAATATTTTACCAACATTGGTTTTCGGCAGGTCGTCACGAAACTCGACAATTTTAGGGACTTTATAATTTGTTAAGTTTTCACGACAATGCTTAATAAGATCTTTTTCGGTTAGTTCAGGATCTTTACGAACCACAAATATTTTCACCACTTCGCCACAAACGTCATGTGGAACGCCAATAGCAGCAGCTTCTAATACCCCTTCATTACTGGCAACAACTTCTTCAATTTCATTTGGAAATACATTAAAGCCAGAAACAATGATCATATCTTTTTTGCGGTCAACAATTTTGAAGAAACCTTGCTCATTCATACAAGCAACATCACCTGTTGCTAACCAACCATCTTTAAGAATTTCATCAGTGGCTTCTTGACGATTGTAGTAACCTTTCATAACCTGCGGGCCTTTAACCCACATTTCACCCGCCTCATCAACACCAGCGTCACTGCCATCTTCTTTAACGATACGTATATCGGTCGAGGATGCCGGCAAACCAATGCTACCACTGTAGTGTGTTTGATTATATGGACATAGCGTCACTAACGGGGCACATTCCGTTAAACCATAGCCTTCAAGTAAGCGGGTTTTGGTGACACTTTCCCACTTTTCGGCAACCGGACGTTGCACCGCCATACCACCACCAAGTGATATTTTTAAATTAGCAAAACTAAGTTCACTAAAACCTGGCGTGTTTAACAAACCGTTAAATAGCGTATTTACTCCGGTAATGGCAGTAAAAGGATATTTCGCTAACTCTTTAACAAAACCCGGCATATCACGTGGATTAGTAATTAATAAGTTGGTTCCACCAAGGGTGATAAAGGTTAGGCAATTCGCGGTTAGTGCAAAAATATGGTAAAGCGGTAGCGCGGTTACCACAAGCTCGGCACCGTATTCCAATTGTGGCTTAATCGCTGCTTTCGCTTGCTCTAAATTAGCAACCATATTGCGATGCGTTAGCATAGCGCCTTTTGAGACACCTGTGGTACCACCGGTATATTGTAGAAAAGCTAAATCTTCGCCACTCAGTGAAACCGCCTTAAATGACGACTTATAGCCTTTTGCCAATGCCTTATTAAAATGCTCGGCATTGGCAATTTTAAATGCCGGAACCATTTTCTTAACATATTTAACAACACCGTTAACAACCGCGCCTTTCACTTTACCTAAGCGATCACCAAGCGAAGTTAAAATAACTTTTTCTACCGGTGTTTTATCAATAACCTTTTCCAAAATACTGGCAAAATTTTGAATGATCAAAATCGCCTTGGTATTGGAATCTTTTAATTGATGTTCTAATTCGCGCGCAGTGTAGAGAGGATTGACATTAACAACAGTTAAGCCAGCCAACAAGGCACCAAACAATGCAATAGGATATTGCAAACAATTTGGCACCATGATGGCAAATTTATCGCCTTTCACTAGCCCTAAATCATTTTGTAAATAGGCAGCAAAGGCAGTGGCTTGTTGAGCAAGTTCACGATAGCTGATCTCCGCGCCCATGTTAATAAACGCAGCTCGTTCTGCATATACCTCAGTATATTTATGGAACATATCAACGATTGAAGCGTATTTATCAGGGTCAATATCAAATGGAACGCCAGGAGGATAACTCTTCTCAAGCCAAATTTTTTCCACAGTGCCTTTCCTCTTTTATTTCTTATTCTTAATTTTAATGATACGTTTTATCAAATTTTCACTGGTCGATCCAGTAAATTTAAACACTTGTTTAAATTTAACGCGAAATTACTTAATTCAGTATAGATTAACTGACTACAAAAATACTCTGTATATAATCTTAATTATCTTATTTGACGAAGTTAGCAATCAGCTTGGCCGTTTTTTCAGCTTGTTCCATATGAACATGATGACCACCGACAAGTTCGTGGCATTCTAATGAAGTAAATAATCCACCAAACTCCTGCAATCCAAGGCTTACCATATCCATACCTTTATTGCCATATAACAGTTGCGTTGGAGCTTGAATATCAGTCATTATTTGCTTAACCTGAGCCATACTAAATCGGTACGGCGAAGTCGCACGCAAGCGACTATCAGAGCGCCATTGATAACCCTTTTCGGTATTTTCGATACCTCGACTTACAATCAACTGAGCATTTTCCGTACTTAAATCCGACACTGATGTTCGTGCCGCAACCGCTGAAGTCATGCTGGGGTGATAACGAATATTTTTATCACTGCGGGATAACCTACTAAACATGCCTTTGCGCAATTGGCGGGTAGTCTCTTTGCTATCTATGGCCAATAATCCAATAGAATCAATCAAGGTTAATGACTTAACATATTCTGGAAACGCAGCAGCAAATGCTGAAGCTACCATCCCGCCCATTGAATGGGCGACGATATCAATTTCTGACCACTGTTGTGATTGAAACAATTGCACCAGATCGTATAGCCAATCAAGAAAATGATAGTGTGCATCTTCACTGCGGTGGCTTGACAAACCATGACCCGGCCAATCAATAGCGATCAGATGAAATTCATCAAGGTAAGGGAACAGTGGTTGAAAGCTCGCGGCATTATCCAACCAACCATGTAAACACAATAATTTAGCTGCACTATCATTACCATTCGTTAACGCGGCAATTTTTTTTGAACCTATACTAAATTCTATTTCTGTTATCTTGTTAGGTTGCAACATCTTTGTCTCATATTCATTGCCTTTTAAGCAATGTACTTAAACTAGCGTGTAAATTTAATTTTACTTAATCGATATGTCATAAAAAGTGCCGCACTAAACCAAATTATCACCCAGACAATTTCAGGAATTAAGGTGATGTCAGCTAATGCCGCCCCATCACCCCGAGCTTGGCCATCAAGTAAATATAATGGACTCATTAAGCTATTAATTAACACTAATAAACCAGTGACTTGCAATAGTTTTTGCAAAATATTATGCGATGAAAATTTTAATTGTGCCGCTACTAACAAAATAAGTACCAAGACAATAAACAATGTCAGTAAGTCTCTAACCCATAACAAAATACTAGCACTGAGTAAGCACAATAAAATGATTGAAAAAGCGCGGGCAATATTACGATGCATAGACGCTAACGAAAATAGCAATCCGCCCCAAAGAATTGCACCACCATAGCCCATTAAACTGATCAGAAGTGTTGAGCCACCACGAGTAGTACATAAGCCAGCACCGTTAGGAAACAGCTGTATTTGTACGATAGTGCCGCCGGTTATTATTGCCGTTAAACCATGGCTAATTTCGTGAAAATAACTTTCTAGCCACTTAAAAGGAATTGAAACGATGGGAATTTGTAATACGATTAACGCAAAGGCAAATAACAACCAAAATTGATATCTTGCTTGAAAACTCAATTTTTTTTCTGGAGGTAAGAAATTTTTAGATAGCTCAGGCAAACAAATCGACGCCAAAAACTTGTTGAATATTATCGCGTTGAGCAATTGAGTCTACCGACTGATAAGCCGCAACAGCTGACTGATTTTGGCTAGACGGTGCGTCGTAACGACTATTGTCATTATTGCTGCCACTGCTTTGTTGCTGGCTGGCATTATTAAACGGCTGTAACTGTTCCCGTTCAATTAAGGCAATGGCTTGTTCATCAATATCAAAACGCTGCTGTGCATTTGCATCCGCTTGAGACTTTTGTGCTTGGTTTTCTTCACGTGCCACAGCGCGAGTACGTTGCTCTTGAGCTTGTACTGAACTAGGGGCGCGAACCGGTAAGTTTGCGCTGCTTGCTATGTTTGAAGAATTGTTCACTTGCATACGGGGTAATCTAACAAATTTTAATCAAAGTGAAAATAGTTTTATTTATCTTCACATTATAAAATTAACTTGGGATAAGGCCTGACAAATGCTTTATTACAAGTTAAAAACTACTCTCGTCCGGGAAGTTTCTTCCACGATACCGTATCTCGCACATATTTCGGTTGAGCGTGTTCTGCGTCAACACTATGTTGAGCAAAATCGATTTTACCAATTGCTAACATGGCTTGAGCGGTTGGAAATAATATTTCAGGCGAACCAGCGTTTGCTTTCAATGTCGCTAACTCTGTATAAGCATCCCAGCCCGTACCAACACCATAGGCAGGTAAAGATAAGTCCTTATAATATTGATTTACTAACTCCGGCTTTAACACAGTTTCTTCAGTTTTAGCTTGCATTATGCCTTGGTCATCTGCTTCAAAATAGCAAGTATAAACTTCCGACATACGTGCATCTATTGCCGCAATAACGCGACGTTCGCCTTTATCGATATACGCTTGTTGCGCCATCGCCTGCAGCGTTGAAACACCGCGCGCGGCCAATTCAGCTGAAAAAGCCAAACCTTGTGTTACGCCAATACCAATACGCACACCGGTAAAACTGCCCGGTCCTTGACCAAAAATAATACCATCAAGCTCAGCTAACTTGCAGTTGGCTTGCTTTAAGACATTATCAACCATAGGTAATAAACGTAAGCTGTGGGACTGAGGGCAGAGCTCATATTCACTGAACTGCTTATCATTAAATGTTATTGCAACTGAACATGCTTCAGTTGAGGCGTCGATGGCCAAAAAATTCACGTCAAAAAACCTTTTTAAAGTTCGCATTATTTCTTGCGGGCGAGTTTATCACTATTTTTACTGATGTTTGAGCAGTCTTTACATTAAGTGTTAATTATTATGCAAATTAATAGATAATATCTTGGTATATCAGCATTAACTTAGTTTTGATAAAAAATCAGCAGCTTGACCAATATCTCGGCTACGCTTCATTTCCGGTAAACTTTTTAGGAACACTTCGCCATAAGGACGATTAACCAACCTATCATCACATATAACCAGTACACCATTGTCACTAACATCACGAATTAGCCGACCAACGCCCTGTTTTAACGCAATAACGGCTTGCGGTAATTGAATTTGAGCAAATGGGTCTTTACCTTGGCGTCGAACATCTTCACTGCGCGCCTGTAATAACGGGTCATCAGGCGAAGCAAAAGGTAATTTATCGATAATGACACAGGTAAGTTTATCACCACGCACATCAACTCCTTCCCAAAAGCTTGCCGTGGCGAGCAATACCGCATCTCGCTGCTCAACAAATTCTTCCAGTAACTTACGCTTGCCCATTTGCCCTTGTACTAACAAGGGGTTTTCAATTTCTTCAGCCAATAATTCAGCGACTTGGTGCATCACTCGGTAACTGGTAAATAGCATAAAACATGCCCCAGCACTTGCTGCAATTAACGGTTTTGCTAACTCACCTAACGCTTTGGCTCTATTTCTATCATTAGCAGCCGGTAAATAACGCGGGATTATCAGTTGAGATTGTTTGCCATAATCGAACGGGCTATCTAGTAGTAAGCTTGCTGAATTCTCTATGCCTAAGTGACGTGAGAAATGTTTAAATTCGCCATCAACTGCCAGCGTGGCTGAGGTAAAAACCCAACCCGCCCCCGACTCCTTAACATAGTTGCCAAACTTATCGGCAACCGATAATGGTGTTTTATGCAACACCACATGACGAGGAGTGGTTTCGTACCAAAAACTCATGCCCATGGCATCAACATCGGCCATTATTTCGTACTGAGTTAATAAGTTAACCGCACGATCAAAACAATTATCTATCGCTTCATTACGAGAAACACAAAGCTTAATAACTTGATAAAGAAAGTCTAAATCAGTTTTAAGTAAGGCAAAGGCGTGTGAAAATCGTTGTTGCTGATGTTTTTCTCGCCAGTTTCCTCGCTCGGGATCATAGTTAAATAATAAGCGAAATTCTTGACTGGTTTTCAATAGCTTCTCTGCCGCTCTACCCAGCTGTTTGACGTCAGTTAATTCACTGCGATAAACCTGCAAAACATCCGTACATAAATCGAGTAATTGCCGTGTTGAAAACGCTTCACCAAAATATTCACTGGCAATATCAGCAATTTGATGGGCTTCATCAAATATCATCACGTCAGCCTTTGGGATCAACTCTCCAAACCCCGTATCTTTTAATGCCATGTCGGCAAAAAACAAGTGATGATTAACCACCACTAGATCGGCATCAATCGCTTTTTCGCGTGCTTTGATTAAGTAACAATCATCTATATTTGGGCAATCTTTTGCCAAACAATTATCAACCGTGCTGGTCACAAACGGAAAAACTGGCGAGCCTTCAGTTACATTGACCACTTCACCAATATCACCACTTTGCGTGCCATTAGCCCAGGCCCGAACTTTAACAAAATCTGCCAAAGTTTGTGCGTCGAGCTGGCCTCGCGATTGCTGATATTGTTCTAAGCGATATAAACAAAGATAATTAGCCCGCCCTTTTAATAAAGCGACTTGTGCGTTACTGGCCAGTGCTTTACGAATTAACGGTAAGTCTTTATGAAATAGTTGTTCTTGTAGGTTTTTTGTCCCTGTAGAGACAATAATTTTTTTCTGCCCTTGATCACGCTCAGCATCGGCTTTATTCGCCAACAAAGCAGGAATTAAATAGGCAAAAGTTTTGCCTGTGCCTGTTCCGGCCTCCACCACTAACGAACTTTTTTGTTCGATAGCCTTAGCCACTTCGAGTGCCATATCAAGTTGAGCTTGACGAGGAGAAAAGCCATTAATCGCTTTAGCTAAGACTCCTTGATGTGAAAACGCGTGTTCTACAGCACTCATTAAGAAAAGGTATAAAGGAATTTGCGCTCATTATACCCAAGCCACTTTAAGATGCGAGTTGATATTTATCGAAATATAAAGTTTAACTGCTTGGAAAGTTAGTGAGATAAAACGATTAATTCGCTAAAAAATGTTAAACAAAAATATCTAAATGGGGTTTGTCATCTTTGCTGGTTTTACTCTCAACATCATTATCATCAAAGATATCTATATTCTGACCAGTATTATCAGAAGGCACAGGAGAAGGTTCAATAACACTATCAGGTTTTGCCTCTACCGCTTGCTCTTGCTCACTTTCACTGTATGACGGTTTTTTATAATAATACTCATGATCTTCTAAACCTTGAATATCATCCGAAACCCCCGTTGCTGCGGCTTCTTTTGCTAGCGCTTTCACTTTTAAATTTGCACGTTTAATCGGCACGGGAACAACACGTGTTAACGCCGTAGTAAAAATATCCATGCTTGCCTCCCGTTATTAATAACGCGCTATTGAGTAAATTTAAAATATGCACTGAGATTATTGCATAGCCTTGCTTCTTTATCGACAATCAAAAGAAAAGCTTTAATAGTCCCGCATACTAGTTCTTAGATCGAAAGCAAACTAACTTAGTTCAAAATATAATATCGATGCAAAATTAAACACTTGCTCTAGTGATAAAATCAACGTAATGTAAAAACATAAATTAAAGTAACTACTTTAATTTATCTACGAGCTTTTGTTTAACATACATTAAGCAAAGCCATTTTAAACTTACAGCAAATTAATGAAATACTAATAGAGTAGACAACAAATGATATTAAACCTGATTGCCATCCATCTTCATCACCATCATACGGATTAGCTGCTCAGGTTTATTCGCTGAGGGGCTATGAACCTTTCAGCGGTGTAAGATAAATAAAAATTAATTTCTAAACCCCCGAAAGAGTTCACCTCTCTCGGGGGTTTTCGCATTTTTATGGCCTTAGAATTGTATATACATGATATTTTTTGAGCAATTTTAACAACAAAAAAAGCGACTAAATGAAGACAGAATTTAAAATTTAATAGGAAAGAACATGACAACAGAACCACGTTTACGCATCGCAATGCAAAAATCAGGTCGCTTAAGTGAAGACACCCAAGCCTTATTAAAACGCTGTGGCTTAAAGCTCAACGTATCAGATCGCCGCTTACTCGCCCACGTCACCAATATGCCTATCGATATTATGCGAGTACGCAGCAGTGATATTCCAGGTTTGGTGATGGACGGCGTATGTGATTTAGGGATTGTCGGCGACAACACCTTAGAAGAAACCGCGTTAGAGCGCGAATTAATGGGGCAAAAATCACAATACATTCGCACCTCAGGCTTAAACTTTGGTGGCTGTCGATTATCCATCGCTATGCCAGAAGGCTTTGAATATCAAGGAGTACAAAGTCTCGACGGCCTGAGATTTGCCACCACTTACCCGCAGCTACTAAACCGCTACGCAAAAGCCAATGGCATAAATGTTGAGTTTTGCTTATTGAAAGGCTCTGTTGAAGTGGCGCCTCGTGTTGGCCTATCTGATGGCATATGTGACTTAGTCTCTACCGGCGCAACACTAGAAGCCAATGGTCTTGTTGAAGTTGAGGAAATTTTTCGCTCAAAAGCCTCACTTATTCAAACCGCTGATGCTTTGGCACCGGAAAAACAAGCCATTCTCGATACCTTATTGCCACGTATTCAAGGGGTAATGAAAGCCAAAGAAAGTAAGTACATTATGTTGCACGCGCCGAAAGACAAAATTAACCAAGTTAGCGCGCTAATGCCAGGCAAAGAAACACCAACGATTCTGCCATTAGCAGGTCGAGACGATATAGTTGCCGTGCATGTTGTTGCAACTGAAACCTTCTTTTGGGAAACCATGGAGCAACTTAATGCCTTAGGTTGTAACTCTATTTTAGTGATGCCAATTGAAAAAATGATGGGATAGGAAAAGATTCAGTGCGAATTATCTCGACAACATTTGCACTGAACAATAACCCACTAAAGAAAATTATTAGAAGTTGAATGATATGAAAAATGAAATAATCAATTGGCAGAACTTATCCAACACTGAGCGCAAGTTTGCACTATCGCGCCCAGCCATTGCAGAAAGTGCATTATTGTCGCAGCAAGTAGAAAATATTTTAACCAATGTACGAAAAAATGGTGATGCCGCACTCTTTGATTTAACCGAGAAATTTGACGGCGTAAAACTTGAAAGCCTACAAGTTAGTCAAGCACAGGTTAACGCGGCTAAAACTCGCTTAACAAGCAAGCGACTTAGCGCCATTGAAAGTGCTTATGCAAATATAAAACGTTTCCACCAAGCACAAAGCACTGAAGATGTGCGTGTTGAAACTACACCTGGAGTGATCTGTACATTAAAAACCGAAGCTATTGCTAGTGTTGGTTTATATATTCCGGCAGGCAGTGCACCATTACCATCAACTGTGCTGATGTTAGGTGTTCCGGCGCAATTAGCTAAATGTCCGCGAAAAGTGCTGGTTTGCCCACCCGATAAAAATGGTCAATTGGCCGATGAAATATTGGTTGCGGCAGCACTTTGTCAAATTGATGAAATTTATAATATTGGTGGTGCTCAAGCTTGTGCGGCGCTGGCTTTTGGTACCCAAACAATAAAAGCAGTAAATAAAATATTTGGCCCAGGTAATAAGTATGTTACTGAAGCTAAAAAGCAACTATCACAACAAGTTAATGGTTTTGCTATTGATATGCCAGCTGGCCCATCGGAAGTGTTAGTTATCGCTGATAAGAATGCCAATGCTGGGTACGTTGCCGCCGATTTATTGTCACAAGCAGAGCACGGACCTGACAGCCAAGTTATGCTGTTATCTGACAGTGAAACCTTAATAGCTAACGTACAGTCAGCATTAACCGCGCAATTAGCTGAGCTTTCAAGAGCAAATATCGCTAAGCAAGCCTTAAAACAAAGCCGTTTAATATTAACTAGCGATTTAGCACAAGCGGTTGAAGTATCGAATGAATATGGCCCAGAGCACTTAATTATTCAAACCGACAACGCGCAAGCATTATTAACACAGTTACGTAATGCTGGCTCTATTTTTGTTGGGGCTTATACACCGGAATCTGCTGGTGATTATGCTAGTGGCACCAACCACGTGCTACCAACCTATGGCTATTCTAAAGTCGTTAGCAGCTTGTCATTAGCAGACTTTTCTAGACGCTTTACCGTGCAAGAAATTACCCGCCAGGGTTTGAGTAATTTAGCCGAATGTATTTGTGAACTTACCGATGCTGAAGGCTTAGATGGTCACAAACGTGCGGTAACTATTCGCTTGGAAGAGCAAGCTGCTGATAAAACGGGAGAAGCATAAATGACCATTGCCAACAAACTTGCTCGTAAAGAATTAATCGACATGGTGCCTTACCAGTCGGCACGTCGACTCCATTCAAGTAACGGCGAAATGGACAGTAAAATTTGGTTAAATGCCAATGAAGCATCGGGCTCAGGTCGCTATCAAGTCAATAGCAATAACATTAATCGCTACCCTGATTTTCAACCGGAAAACTTAATCTATGCTTACCGTGATTATTGTAGCTCGAGCATGGATAACATAAATGCAAATAATATCTTAGCGACTCGCGGTGCCGATGAAGGCATTGAACTACTGATCAGAACATTTTGCCAAGCCTACCAAGACAAAATATTAATTTGTCCGCCCACTTATGGCATGTATGCCATCAGTGCTGAAAACCATGGCGTTGATACTATTAAAGTACCATTAACGGCTGAGCTATCACTCGATCTTGAGGCGTTAAAAGCTCAAGTTGGTCAAGCAAAAGTAGTGTTTTTATGTTCTCCCGGAAACCCAACTGGCAATTTACTATCGCAAGCTGAAATTAAAGCCGCACTAGCATTATTTGCCGATACGGCCATTGTTGTGGTCGATGAAGCCTATATTGAATTTAGTCCAGAGCAATCGGTTGTCAATTGGCTAAAAGATCACCCACAATTAGTGGTATTGCGCACTTTATCAAAAGCCTTTGCTTTAGCGGGTTTACGCTGTGGCTTCACGTTAGCCAATGAAGACATTATTACCATGTTGAGCAAAGTTATTGCCCCTTACCCTATTTCAGCGCCGGTTGCAGACATTGCCAGTGCAGCGCTTAATGAGGCGGGTTTAGCGCAAATGAATGCAAGAGTGCAAGAAACAAAAACCTTACGCGGCGAACTTGCTAACTGGTTAGCGCAACAGAGCTGGTGTCAGCAAGTATTTGCCAGTGATGCTAATTTTGTTTTATTTCGCTGTGAAAATAACGCCAGCAAAAACTTTATTTTTGACCAACTTGTTGCCCACAATATTTTAATTCGCGACCAATCTAAACAACAAAGTCTATCAAACTGCTTACGAATAAGTATCGGCAGCGAGAGTGAATTATCACAATTAAAACAAGTAATAACGAACGCCATAACAGCAAATAAAAGAGAATTAGTATGAGCCAGCAGAATATTTTATTTATCGACCGAGACGGTACCCTGATTGAAGAGCCGGTAACTGATAAGCAAGTTGATAGCCTAGAAAAATTAGTTTTTGAGCCCAATGTTATTCCTGTGCTTATTGCCCTGCAAAAGAAAGGCTTTCGCTTGGTGATGGTGTCAAATCAAGACGGCTTAGGCACCGCAAGTTACCCACAAGCGGATTTCGACTTACCGCACGACAAAATGATGGCGATGTTTTCATCACAAGGTATTAGCTTTGATGAGGTGCTGCTTTGCCCTCATTTTGACGCTGACAATTGCAGCTGTCGTAAACCCAAATTAGGTTTAGTGAGTGATTATTTGCAACAAGGAAAAGTTAATTTTGCCAACTCTTATGTTATCGGCGACCGTGAAACAGATATTCAACTTGCCGCGAATATGGGCATAAAAGGCATTAAATATGATCGCCAATCATTAAATTGGAGTGATATTGCTGAGCAATTGCTCACTCAGTCTCGACAAGCGAATGTTGTTCGCACCACCAAAGAAACCGATATTAATGTCGCAATAAACTTAGATAAAGTTGGCGATATTAATATCAAAACTGGGTTAGGTTTTTTCGACCATATGCTTGAACAAATCGCCACTCACGGTGGCTTTAGCATGAATGTAAATGTTGATGGCGATTACCACATTGACGAACACCACAGCGTGGAAGACACGGCATTAGCATTAGGACAAGCATTAAAACAGGCGCTTGGCGACAAGCGTGGCATTGGTCGTTTTGGCTTTGTACTGCCTATGGATGAATGCCGAGCGGAATGTTCTATTGATTTATCAGGCCGGCCTTGGCTAGAGTTTGATGCAACATTTACCGACAATAATGTGGGGCAAATGTCGACTCAGATGGTGTCGCATTTTTTCCGCTCATTGGCTGATGCGATGGCGATCACCTTGCACCTTTCTACTACCGAAGGTAATTGTCATCATCAAGTAGAAAGCTTGTTTAAAGTTTTTGGCCGCGCCTTACGCCAAGCCATTACCATATCAGGTGATGATTTACCGAGTTCGAAAGGGTGTTTGTAAGATGACAACAAAGCAACAGACTAATTTTGTGATTGTTGATACCGGCTGCGCTAACCTTGCTTCGGTAAAATTTGCCGTTGAACGCTTAGGTTTTGCTATCAATATTTCCGATAACATAGAGGAAATAAAAGCCGCAGATAAAGTTATTTTACCTGGTGTTGGCAGCGCGCGTCATGCCATGGAAAATATTGTCGCTAAAGGTTTAGTTACGACACTACAACAACTTAAGCAACCGGTATTAGGTTTTTGCTTAGGCATGCAATTAATGGCGCAAACCTCTGCTGAAGGCGTTGATAGCCATGAGGCGGTGCAATGTTTAGGCTTAATTCCAACAGACATTCGCCCACTAGACGCACACAATTTGCGTATGCCTCATATGGGCTGGAATACCCTAACAGGTGTTGAAAATCATGCCATTTTTAAGGGCATTAAAGCAGGCGACTATTTCTACTTTGTGCATAGTTTTGCTGCACCTATATCTCAATACACCATTGCTCGCTGTCAATATGGCAGTGAATTTTCTGCTGCTATTGCCAAAGACAATTTTATTGGTTGTCAATTTCATCCCGAACGCTCAAGCGAGCTTGGCAGCAGAATTATTAAAAATTTCTTGGAGATGTAAGCCATGATGATCCCAGCAATCGATTTAATCAACGGTGAAGTCGTACGATTATTTCAAGGTGATTACCAACAGAAAACCAACTATCAATACACAGCAAAAGATCGCCAAAATGCTTATGCTAGCGCTGGCGCTACGGTTATGCACTTTGTTGACTTAGACGGTGCAAAAGACAGTGATAAACGCCAATTAAGCCTACTAAAAACCTTAGTTAATCACGACAGTATGATCATTCAAGTTGGCGGCGGCGTACGCTGTAAAGAAGACGTGCAGCAATTACTCAACTTAGGTGCTGACCGTGTGGTTATTGGCTCACTCGCTATTAAAGAGCCAAATTTAGTACGTACTTGGCTCAGTGAATTTGGCGGTGAACGTATAGTATTAGCACTTGATGTGAAAATTGATGCTGCAGGCAATAAAACCTTACCAACCCACGGCTGGATAAAAGACAGCGGCGTAAATTTAGAATCATTATTAGATGATTATATTGCCGCCGGCTTAATTCACGTACTGTGCACTGACATCAGCAAAGATGGCACCTTAACCGGTAGCAATGTTTCAATGTATAGCGAACTTTGCCAGCAATATCGGCAAATAAAATGGCAAGCTTCTGGTGGCATTGGTTCATTGGACGACATTAAAGCACTGATCCCTACCGGTGTTGATGGCGTCATTTTAGGGCGTTCTCTATTAGAAGGAAAATTTACCCTTGAGGAGGCTATTGCATGTTGGCCAAACGCGTAGTTTTTTTTGTTAAAGGTATCAGCCCATGTCTTGATGTTCGTGATGGAAAAGTCGTAAAAGAAAGCGATGCGACGCAATTGGGTAAATTAGAAATTAGGGAGCTATTTTTATGTTAGCCAAACGTATCATTCCTTGTCTCGATGTAAGAGACGGCAAAGTCGTTAAAGGTGTTCAGTTTCGTAACCACGAAATTATTGGTGACATAGTACCACTAGCGCAAAAATATGCTGAAGCCGGTGCTGATGAATTAGTATTTTATGATATTACTGCAAGTTCAGATGACCGTGTAGTCGACAAAAGCTGGGTAAGCCGTATTGCACAAGTTATCGACATTCCTTTTTGTGTCGCTGGCGGTATCAAAACAGAAGCTGATGCCAAACAGATTCTTATGATGGGGGCTGACAAAATATCAATTAACTCCCCTGCTTTGCGAGATCCAAATTTAATATCTCGCCTTGCCGATGTTTTTGGCCAACAATGTATTGTTGTTGGCATTGACAGTTTTTTCAATCAAGACGCGAACAACGGCCAAGGAGAGTATCAAGTTTATCAATTTACCGGTGATGAAACTCGCACACAAAAAACCAAATGGTGCACGCTTGATTGGATACAAGAAGTACAAAAACTAGGCGCTGGTGAAATAGTGCTTAACTGCATGAACCAAGATGGCGTTCGCCAAGGATACGACATTAAGCAACTTAGCCAAGTGCGTGCTCAGTGTAACGTCCCACTTATCGCCTCTGGCGGCGCCGGTGAAATATCACACTTTGTTGATGTTTTTCAACAAGCTGATGTTGACGGCGCACTTGCAGCCAGCGTGTTCCACAAAGGCATTATCGCTATGAACCAGTTAAAACAAAACCTTAAAGATAACCAAATAGAGATTCGACTATGCTAATTACCAATGAAAACATCAGCCAATTGGCATGGAATAAAATGAATGGTCTTATTCCCGCCATTATTCAACACCAAGATACCGGTGCGGTGTTAATGCAAGGCTTTATGAACATTGAAGCTTTGCAGCAAACACTAAGCTCAGGTTTAGCAACATTTTATAGTCGCGCGAAACAAGCACTGTGGTGTAAAGGCGAAACCAGCGGCAATTACTTAAAGGTTAGCCAAGTGCTGACCGATTGTGATCAAGACAGTTTGTTGATTGCTTGTCGCCCTGTAGGCCCTACTTGTCATTTAGGCACTGAGTCGTGTTTTCCTGAGCAAAAGCTTAGTCAACAAAATTTTCTTAGCCAACTTGAGCAAGTAATTGCCAGTCGTAAGAATGATGCGCCAGAAGATAGCTACACTGCTCACCTATTTTCACGCGGCACCACTAAAATTGCGCAAAAAGTCGGCGAAGAAGGCGTTGAAGTCGCATTAGCGGCAGTAGCTGAAACTAAAGCAGACTTACTAGGTGAATGTGCCGATTTGTTTTACCACACCTTAGTATTGCTACAAGATAAAAATATTGAGCTCAGTGAAGTGATGGAGGTATTACAAACAAGACATCACAAATAATAACAGCCCCGAATTAAATGTGAATGAAGAAGTCCCGACTTTGCTATTACACATCTGGCAATATGTGTAATAGCAAGGTAATAATTTTCGTTAATTATTCTGAAAAAATATAAAGGTGATGAAGTAGTGGTTATTTCCGGTAAAAATTAGCAAGCTTGTCGCTAATTGTTGCAAAAAACGTAAGACATCCACCAAAAAACATGTGCAACAAATTCCACACAGCCCAATAACAGCAAGACTTCCATCAAATTATCGTTGACGACATGATGGCTGAGACACTATAATAGCCGCCCTCAGTTAGGATGTAATAAAACGCTAAGGATTAGCATATGTTTAAATACTATTCGATAAAAAAATATGGCGCAAAATTATTACCTGCGCTTGAAAAACGTTATGGTGAAAAAGCTCATTATAGCGCCTCAGAAGTTAGAGCAACGGTATATCAGAACAACTTTAATCCCAAGTATTTGCCTCTTGCCTATTTACTATTTCTCGATCAAAATGCTTTAAAAAATGTACTCTATGTTGAATACCCAGAGCTCAACATTAGTCAGTACAAGCAAGAAATTATCGACTACCTAAATAGAAAACGTTATAACGGCTATTTAAAAAAATTAGCATAATACTCTCTTCGCTATACAAGAAACGGTAATCATGAAAAAATAGTACTAACTATTTTTTCATGTGATGCCCTATGTCTCATAAATCTGAATCCAATAAAATCAACTGGCAAAGTAAAACCTTTGCCGAACTCAATACCAATGAACTTTATGATTTGTTGAAGTTGCGTATTGATGTTTTCGTTGTAGAGCAAAGCTGTTTTTACCCCGACTTAGATGATCATGATCGCCACCCCGACACTCGTCATTTATTTTGCTATCAAAATGGTGTTATGACTGGCTATTTACGAATTTTGCCAAAAGGACTAACTTATCAAGATTATATTAGTATTGGCCGAGTTGTAATCGCGCCTTGCGCTCGCGGCACAGGTTTAGGTCACCAGTTAATGATAATGGCATTAGCTGATTGCTTACAAAATTTCCCCGATGATACGGTAAAAATATCGGCACAAGAGCATTTAGAAAAGTTCTATAATCAGCATGGCTTTGAGCGGGTTACTGAGATGTATTTAGAAGACGATATTCCACATATTGGTATGCTAAAAACCCGTTAAGCACTAACCATTCTACTAACAAAGCAGGTGCAACTAACACCTGCTGTTATCACATTTACTCTATGTGAAAATAAATAAGCGAATATTCTCGAAAGCTAAAATTAAAATTACAAAGAATGTTGATAACATTCCGACTTGTCTTTGCATTGAAACACCAATGGTTTTGCTTAAACCAATAACATGCAGTGCTCGGCCAACAACTAATGCAGCACCTAATGCATGTAACATGATTACTGAAGCATGATTTAGCTCATAACAAGCAAATAATATTAGTGCTACGGGCACATATTCGGAAAAATTACCGTGAACCCTGATCGCCTTAGCTAAATCTTTATTGCCACCATCATTAATGCCAACCTTAAACTTTTTCCTTAAACGAATAATATTAATGGCTAAGCCAATATATAAAATGCCAAGTAGGCTTGCGTAAAACCCCGTTATTGACAATGTCATCATGATAAATTCCTTATTACTAATTTTTATAGAGAATTGTTTTTATTATTGTTAGGAATAATACCTAGTCGAAAATGCAATGAACAGCGGCATTTACGTAAAAATGAAGTGCAGAAAGGCCAGACACAAGATATGAAAGAAAGTTATTAACCAGAGAGTTTATCGAGATGCGCTAAAGCGTTGAAATACAGGATGCCTGAGAAAGGCCTGAACATAAAAAAGCTCGCAGAAGCGAGCTTTTTTATAGAACATTTACTACTGAAAGAGCTAACTTACGCTAACTTCTCATTTAACAATGAGCTAACTTCTTCAACAGCTTGTGTACCATCGATAGTTAAGTACGCACAAGCGCCAGCACCGGCTTCTGCTTGATAGTATTCAACTAATGGTTTTGTTTGTTCATGATAGATGCCTAAACGCTTACGAACCGTTGCTTCTTCATCATCTGGACGAATTGATAAATCATCGCCAGTTTCATCATCTTTACCTTCCACTTTTGGCGGGTTGTAAACAATGTGGTAAACACGGCCAGAGCCAGCGTGAACACGACGTCCACCCATACGTTCCACAATCACTTCATCAGGTACGTCAAATTCGATAACATGGTCAACTGAAACACCATTTTCTTTCATGGCATCCGCTTGTGGGATAGTGCGAGGAAAGCCGTCAAGTAAGAAGCCGGCTTTACAGTCGTCTTGTGCGATACGCTCTTTAACTAAACCAATAATTAATTCATCAGAAACGAGTTGACCTGCGTCCATTACTTCCTTGGCTTTTTTCCCAAGTTCAGTTCCTGCTTTAATTGCAGCACGTAGCATGTCACCAGTAGAGATTTGTGGAATGCCAAATTTAGCCATTAAAAATTGTGCCTGAGTACCCTTACCTGCACCCGGTGCACCTAATAAAATAATGCGCATTTAGTATAACCCTATTTAATTAATGAATTGGTTTTGCGTAAAAGCTGACACTATACATATTCAAAGGGTTGCAAACAAGTAGCTAGCTGTGTAAAAAAACAAAAAAGAGGCTAAAAAGCCCCTTTTTTTGACTAAAGTCTAACGATTAAATTAGACTTGCAGCGCTGAAAACTTATTTTGTTAAGCTCAACATTAATTTATTCAAACGAGATACAAATGTCGCTGGATCTTTCAAGCTACCACGCTCAGCTAACATTGCTTGTTCAAACAATACTTCTGACCATTGTTTAAATTGTTCATCGTCTTGCTCATCGGCAACATGTTTGATCAAATCATGCTCAGCATTGATTTCAAAAATCGGCAATGCATCTGGAACTTCTTGGCCCACTGACTGCATTAACTTCATCATTTGGCTACTCATATCGTGCTCATCGGCAACGATACATGCTGGAGAATCCGTCAAACGTTGTGAAATTTTCACGTCTTTTGCTTTACCTTCAAGCGCCGTCTTAATGCGAGCGACTACTGAATCAAATTCTTGCTCAAGTTTTTCTTGTGCTTCTTTCGTTTCAGCATCATCCATATCACCAAGATCTAAGCCACCTCGGGTAACAGATTGTAATTGTTTACCATCAAACTCTGTTAAGTGACTGACTAACCACTCATCAATGCGGTCAGACATTAATAAAACTTCAATACCTTTCTTGCGGAATACTTCTAAGTGCGGGCTATTTTTCGCCGCTTCAAAGCTGTCAGCAACAACATAGTAAATCTTGTCTTGGCCTTCTTTCATGCGTTCAATGTATTGTGCTAATGAAGCACTTTGAATGCTGTTATCTTCATGAGTTGAAGCAAAACGTAATAACTTAGCAATCGCATCTTTATTAGCTGCATCTTCTGCTGGCCCTTCTTTTAACACTTGGCCAAATTCATTCCAGAATAACTGGTATTGCTCTGCGTCTTTTTTGCCTAATTTCTCAAGCATTTTCAACACACGTTTCGTACAACCTTTACGAATCGCTTGAGTGATTTTACTGTCTTGTAAAATTTCACGAGAAACGTTTAGTGGTAAATCGTTTGAATCAAGTAAACCTTTAACAAAACGTAAGTAGGTTGGCATAAATTGTTCAGCGTCATCCATAATAAACACGCGTTGTACGTACAATTTTAAACCGTGTTGTTTTTCACGATTGTACATATCAAATGGTGCTTTTGATGGAATATAAAGTAATGAGGTATATTCTGTTTTACCTTCAACTTTGTTGTGTTCCCAAAGCATAGGGTCAGCAAAGTCATGTGAAACATGCTTATAAAATTCTTTATATTCATCTTCACTAACATCAGCTTTTTCACGAGTCCAAAGCGCAGTCGCTTTGTTTACCGCTTCCCAGTGTGCGGGTACCGCATCACGCGCTTCAACAGCTGGTGTTGTTACATTACCTTCTTCGTCTTTCACTTCAGCAACGGCTTCAACAGCCGGTACTTCAGGTGTTAACATTTCAACAGATACTGAAATATGATCTGAGTATTTAGTCACGATAGACTTTAAACGCCAGTCATCGGCAAACTCTGACTCATCTTCTTTTAGGTGTAAAATAATGTCAGTACCGCGGCCTGTTTTTTCAATTTTCGCGGTAGTAAATTCACCTTCACCTTCAGATGTCCATTCAACACCTTCTGACGCTGCAACGCCAGCAGCACGTGAGCGTACGGTCACTTTATCAGCTACAATAAATGCTGAGTAAAAACCAACACCGAACTGACCGATTAATTGTGAGTCAGACGCTTGGTCACCAGAAAGTTGCGAGAAAAACTCAGCCGTACCAGATTTCGCAATGGTACCTAAGTGTTCAACGATTTGGTCATGTGTCATACCAATACCGTTATCAGAAATAGTTATTGTGTTGGCTTCTTTATCAGTGCTAACGCGAACACGTAAATCACCGTCGCCTTCATAAAGTTCAGCATTTGATAGTGCTTTGAAACGCAATTTGTCTGACGCATCAGCCGCGTTAGACACTAACTCACGCAAGAAAATTTCTTTATTTGAATAAAGTGAGTGGATCATCAACTGTAATAGTTGCTTTACTTCGGTTTGAAAACCATGAACTTCTTTTTGTGTCTCAGACATCTGAAAAACTTCCTACTTAACTAACATAAAATACTTGATTACTGTGAGCAAATAACGCAATTCCTCACTCGATAGTTAACATGTGGGGGTATGCATTAACTTTTCAAGAGAAAAAAATAAAAATAAGTGTTAATCATCATACGGGTTATTTTCCACAACTTCTTTTAACCTTTTTAAATGGTTATTAAGTTCGCTTGTCATATAAACACTGGCAGAATTTGGACCTATCAAAAGCTGCAGAGAAACATGGCTTTCAATTGAAGATTTAGTATTATCGATTATATGAAGCATATATTTTAGATTTGACTGAGGGATATTAAACCGTCTCAATAATTCAATATTTTCTATTAATGCAGGAAGGCAACTAAGAGCGTGAATCCATCCTTTATAAGTAATTAAGGCGTTTAAGCATATAAGTTGCTGTTTAATGCTTGAAACTAAACTCTTAATAACAGGCTTTCCATATTTGTCTACATATACTGTCCTTTTACTTTCAGGAAGATCTGTGAATGAAATTGCATTCGAGCTAATCCATTCGGACAAAACCGTGCCGTCTTTAGTTTCCGTACTAGGTTCAAAAAAAGATGCTATATACCGAGGGGGCTTTTCTCCTGTTTGAGATAAGGTGACCCAAATTTGATAATCATAAATTTTTCTAATCTTAAGCTCAGCAATTTCAAACGACTTAACTGCTTGCTCAATATAGAAATTAGCATTACCTTGAGAAACCAACTCTTTATGAGATTCCGCACTTCGCTTTAATTCTTTCTTTGTTGCTTGTAACTCTTTTGACTGAAGACGAATTGACCAAATTAAAAACACAATAGTAAAAAATGTTAAAAAGGGGTTTAGCAATCCGCCATAAAAATCACCTATTTGACCTATTTCATTTGGTTTTAAAGGTGAAGATGTAATATGAAAAACAAAGTAACTAACAGAAGCAATTAAAATAATAAAAAACGCAATAAAAAACATTTTAATCAGTGAATTAAGATTTATGTCATTTTCATCTTGCTTTGTTTTTTTATTAGATTCCATCTATTTATACGTCCTTGTATGTTATCTTAAGTAAATTAATACTAATTTTTATGTTACTTTAGTTAAGACTTAAATTAAATTCTTAATAGTTATCAATATCTGTTTTTAACATATTACTTATCATCATTAGTGATTTGCTAAGTATTATCAGTACACTTACATTAAAATTTCCCAAATTTTAAAAGCGTTAATACCCCGGATGTGTCATGTTATTTAATAAAAACAACAATGCGGCAATTTTATTGGCTGGCATTCTCGCTTTAGTCGTTGGCGTAGGGGTTGCGCGCTTTGCTTTTACCTCTTTATTACCTGCGATGTTGGAGAACCATTTAAGTATCGCTTTTGCGGGGGTACTGGCATCAATTAACTATATTGGGTACTTGTCCGGTTCAATTTTTTCTATTTTTATTAAAGACATACACTCAAAAGTAAGGTTTTTTAGGTTTGGCTTAGCTCTGTGTATTGTGACATCGTTATTATTAGGGCTAACTGAAAATCAATGGCTTTGGCTAGTATCGAGATTATTAGCCGGCTTTGGTGCAGCAATGGCACTTGTTGTTGGCTCAGCCATTGTGATGTCAAAGTTACAAAATACCAATAAAACTAAAGCAATGGGTATTCACTTTAGCGGTTTGGGCTTTTCAATATTAGTGTCTGATTTAATTATGCGGGCAGTATTTAACTTCAGTGACTATTGGCAACACGCGTGGATTGCTCTAGCCACAACCGGAGCCATTTTTGCTTGTTATTCTGCCTACATTCTCAGTTTTGAAAAACAGCCTGCAAACGAGGTTGTAAAACATCAATTTAATAAATCACTATTTAGCCCATTAGTGATAGTTCTTGCCCTAGCGTACTTTACTGAAGGTGTTGGTATGGTAGTACAAGCAACATTTTTACCCGACATTGTTAACTCATTAGCAGGTCTATCTGGCTATGGCGGTTATGCTTGGCTAGCTGTTGGTGTTGCCGGCATACCATCTTGTATTATTTGGATGCGCTTAGCACACCGCTATAACAGCGTCGACATTATGATGCTAGCCATGGCGCTGCAAGTTATTGGTATTTTAATCCCGACCTTTTCTAGTAACATAATGCTTAACTTACTAAGTGGTATTTTATACGGTGGAACCTTTATTGGCTTAGTCGCTTTATTTATGAATTTCGGTGGTCAATTGGCCGGTAAGAATCCGGTATTTATCATGGGCATGATCACCGCGGCTTACGGCGTTGGTCAAGTGGTTGCACCGTTATATTGTGTGGCATTGATAGAACATTTTGGCAATTACGATACCGCACTTTATCTCACCGCCGCTATTGTTGTTATCGGCATATTATTACTTAAATACGCAAAAGAAAATTTAATGGCTAATAGTAAGATTGCCAGTAGTTTATAAAAATACTTGAAGAGAATGTTCATTGTTTTTAGCACGGCAATGGCGAAATACAGTGGTCTTGTTATCAGCAGTTTTGCCACAGCCCTGACCTTCTGTTGCACTTAAAAACATCCAAATAGAAATGGTTTTATGTTTAACACCGTAACTCCCGCAATTTCAGCAATTTCAGCAATTTAGACTGTATAACTTTTCATACTGAAATAAGCCGTACTTGCAAGATGTAGAGCATATGTTAACTCGCGCCTTTTCAATGTATCACCTATACTTTTAGTTTATATTTTAACCACCTAAATAAAGCTGCGCTATAAATTGAAAGGCCGTTACGGCGATAAAGTAAAAAGGATATTCGCTTCATGTTAATCAATGTCATTTTGATTGCGCTCTGGTTCGCCCTAGTTAATTTTTGGCTAACCAGACATTTAGGCACAACTAATCTCGGTGTATTATTCGGGGTGCCTTTTGGCGCAGCTGCTTTCACTTATGTTGTAGATTTTTTAATTGACCCTAACGAGCAAGAAGAAATTAAAAGTGGTTTACGCAATAAAATAAAACGCCACCTTAACCAGCGTGTAATTAGCATTTTATATTTGCTGAGCTTTATTGTTGCCCTGACGGTTACCTCAATACACATTACGCCATTAGCCGACAACAACAAGCGTAATGTCAGTCTGACAGCACTTAATGCTGAAAAACCAATATCGAAGGCACAAACACAGCCCGGCAAACCTACCCGTTTCTTAGTGTTTATTAATCCCTTTTCAAACGAGTATACGCTAAGCCTTGCCGGCTACCTCGACAAAGTCATAGCGCTGCAACCATTTATAGGTACAACAATAGTTCCCAAACGAGATCTAATGCAGCAACCCACATTACTGTTTCGTCCAGCCGGACAGAGTAATGCACTTCTGGCTAATAAAGGCTGGTTTGAACTTTACCGGCAAAATAAGGCAGGAAAGTTCGAGAAGCTAACTGAACAACAAGGGAAATCTGCCTGGTTTCATGGTCCTGTTCGACAGCAGCCAAGCAGCTTGCACAATGATTGGCGGCTTGAGCTAACAGCAACCAACACAAATGCGACAACCGCCGCTATTTTGTTATTACGCTGGCGAAATCCCAAACCATTGGCCTTAAAAAACGACATAGCGCCCGGACAACTAATCTGCGCACTCATTATTAATGTCGATCGTCAACAATACTCCGCAGGTATGGTAAGCAAGGTGACTAGCGCCCCTTATCAAGATTTGCCTATATTCGATTTTATCCAAGAGGATTTAAAAAATGAATTGGAAAATATTAGTCATAGTGCTGATTCTGTCTGTAGTTGGCTTGCAAAAGGCGCAGGCTAATAACAAAACAACAATTCAGATATCAGTTACGCTTAGTGATAGCTATGCCAATGTGCTGGGTAGTGAAATGACAAACGAAGCAAAACGTTTGGCTGAAATTGAACTTGTGCAAACACTGCAAGATCTTATCCGCTACTTTAATTTTGTTCCTTCAACAACACCTGCAGAGCATCAATTACTGTTTCGTATCGCGCCACCGACAGCATCTGGTGCACAACCTATGCATAATATTCAAGATTACTACATTTACTTGAGTTTGAATAAAAAAAATATTCCCCTAGCAAAAGAGCTAAAATGGTTGTTTCGAGATGCCGCCTCAAGTCTGTCAGGTGCAGACACACCAATGTCAATTACCCAATCGTTAAGTCAAGACGTAAGAGAAAAACATAACAATATCATTGGGGAATTGCTTAGCCATGTAAGCTTCACCGCCAGTGCTACCTTTAAAAACACAGGCTCTGTTAAAGGCTGGTTTATTCAACATTCTGCAAAAGCCCTTTGTCTTTACAAACGCAGCAAATTACGTATTACTAGCATGGTGCCCGATGAAGGATTTGAAGATGAATTTTCGGCAGAAGTTAAAAAACACCGCGATGACCATATCACTACCTTCACTAAAGCAGAAAGTGATGTTTCCAGTTTATTGACCGCGCCAGAACAAGCGAAAGTATTGGCTGTTCATGTCGTAAGTTATGAAAGATTGTGTGAGCAATCAGACGCACTTACTGAAGTTTCACCTGCCAGCGTAAATTTTGCGCAAGGAGGTGAGTAATGAAACCTCTTACGCAACTATTTAGCGTAATAGCTTTGGTCATTGCCGCAATGCAAGCTATCGCAAATGCACAAACACTAGAGCAATACGTAAAACAAGGCCAATCGCAGCAAGCAATGCAAAGTATAGAAAGACAAAAAAATCACTGCATATCTGCAGCTGGGCAAGATAAAACCGCACAAGAGAATTGCAAGCTAAGCGCGATATTTTCAAGAGCTTGGCTTAACAGCCAGCGTGCCAAGTTTATAGCAAAACCAGAGACTATAAGTGCTAAACGACAAGCGACCCGTTTATTATCGCTTGCAAGAGATGAATATCTGACCATATTAAAATTGCGCCCAAGCCATAGTGCCAGCATTAATAATTTACTACTGGTGCTAGAGCAATTAGAAGATCATCGAGGGCTTATTAAGCTGCTGCCATCACTTAACAATGTTGATCAAAAAATGGAAGCAAGCGAAATTATTGCCGAATTAAGCATGAAACAAAACGATGCCGCTACCGCAACCATTTATTTGCTGAAGGCCTATTCCTTAAAACACAGTGACGGCACACTTAATCGGCTAATTACCGCATTTGCATCAAAACCGACATCAAAGCTAGCAGAAGAACTATTAACTTTTGCTAACAAAAACAGGGCCAAATATCCAACACACGCTAGCAAGTTATATGCAGCAGTGGCTAAGCACAAAACCGAAATAGAAATGTCAGTTTGGGATAATGCCGCACTTGGCTGGGTTCACATCATGAGTGAACAACGTCAGCTCAACGCTGAGTTAATTATGCAAACTTTTGATCTAGAGAAAGAGCCAGTATTTGCCGAGTTATATCGCCGAGTATCTGCTCAATATTTAGGTGCCAACGAACATAACGTAAAACTCAATCGACGTATTATGCAAACGGGTCGTGACAACGGAGGATGGTGGACAGAAAATGAATTTAGAACCCTTACTTTAGCGCTGGCTGGTTGGAGTGCTGGGCATCGTCATTTACTGAAAGGGAATGTATCTACAGCCCATGATATCTGGCTAGGTGCACTCTATTATTCACCTAATGTATTCGCTTATCGGCACGAGTTAAGAGATGAGAAAGCCGTAACACTGGAGTTACTTACTGACTTAGCTAGGCTACAACAACTTTATAAAGAGCAGCTTGATCTCGATGGAAAGAACTTCCAAGCAATTGAGAATTTACTTTTCAGAAGTAAGGCCAAGGCCTATGAAGGAGATGATTTAAAAGCCATTAATCGTCATCACACTTTGCTTGGAAAATTGTATGCTGACCTCGGTATTTTTGGCCGTAATACCCGTGGTGCCGAATTTCAACTAAGTAATGCCATATACACTGCAGAGCGCTTAGCAAAAAGGCAAAAGCAAACAAAACCTGAATTGCCACAACTCGCGAAACTTTTGGCAGATGGCTACGCTTGTAACCTTGCTCGCCAAAAAGAAAATTGCAAAAGTAAAAATGCTGAGGCCGGAAAATGGTATCAAAAGGCTATGCAAGGCTACCTGCAACTCGATGCCTTACCACAAGCCCAGCAAACCTTGAATTCAGCCAAAAAACTTTCGATAGCACCATCCCCGCAAGTTTTGGAACTGGAAAGCATTATTAAAGCACGTAGCGAGCCAAACTTACCGGGGATTGAAATCACGCCATGGTTACAGCAAAACAGTAGTAGCTTACCCGCTACATTTGTCGAAAGTCAGAAATTTAAAATATTGGCAGAACGAGGGTTAGAAGGTGATAAACAGAGTGCAACAGAAGCATTGAAGCTATACCAAAAAAGCACTATTAATTCCTCAATTATTGACCAGAGTCGAGTGCTAAAATTGCAAAAAATGGAAAACAATATCCGCGAACATTAGGGGCTGTTGATCTTTGTTTATATTTTCAGCAATAGGTTATTTTTAACGTTAGCAAAGCAGAATGAACGATGTTTGGTTGTTCCAAATAAGTGAGATTCTAATGCTGCTAGCGTTAAAAATAGTCATTGCCCAGAGGGCTGAGTCTAAAATTGCCTTACTTTGCGTTGAAAATGACTGATTTAGATGACTAAATTGCACTATTTTCGCCTTAATTAAGGCAATTTTAATTCTCAGCTGAATTAATAAACAAAGATCAACAGCCCCTAGGCAAAAAAATGGCATTGAGCCTTAAAGGAATTAACACTTAAAATATATATTATATTAATTTTTTGCTGATCAATTGCTTCTCTTTTGGGCAATAGTTAACATGATTGCAGTAAGGTCAAACGACCATAAGTGGCAGCCAAACTTACAACAACTTAATGCAGCAATGTAACAGGAGAATAAGGTGATAAATAAGCGACAAAGCCGACATAGCTGGAAAATACCATCGTTAGCTGTTGTTCTCTTTTGTATTCCATTGTTATCTTTTAGCACTTTGGCGACACAAGCTGTACTAGAAAAACCTGAAATCATTAACAGAGCACTACCAAAGCGAGAAATTGTGCTGGAAAATGATCAGGTACAAGTTGTTCGCCTTACCTACCCTGTCGGCACTGAATCTGGAATGCATACCCACGCGTTTGCTAATCGTGTGGTTTACTTTGTTAAAGGCGGTACATTAGGGTTAGTACCAAAAGATAGTAGTAAAGCAAGTAAA
Organism: Colwellia sp. SU-HH01172; assembly: GCF_057553355.1. Lineage (NCBI taxonomy): Bacteria > Pseudomonadati > Pseudomonadota > Gammaproteobacteria > Alteromonadales > Colwelliaceae > Colwellia > Colwellia sp. SU-HH01172. The sequence goes on from NZ_BAAJMB010000003.1 coordinate 178,333, forward strand.
ACCTTAACCGCTAGTGACGGACAAACCTTGTTCCTACCGGCCACCACACATAACGTGAAAAATATCGGCAATAGCGAAATTGTGATTGTTGAAACAGAGCTTAAATAGCTTTAGCAAAATGTCATGTTATCCCTTTTGCTTAACTTAGAAGCTGACTTCATCGCCTTCATTTAAAACATACAAGGGTATTTTCGAGTTCAATTCTTTATGCATTTTTAACAACCTTAATAACGGCGAGTGTGAACTATGATCACCCATTTGCCAGCTTGCATTGCCGTAACCCCATGGGATCATCACTTTACAATTAAGTTCTTGTGCTGCCACTAAAGCATCTTCTGGCGTGGTGTGCACATAGCGGTACCAATCACCACTTTCTTTGTGAAAGTAGGAAGCAATAGGCATTAAACAGACATCCATATCACCATAACGCTGTTGAATAGCTTTAAAGTGCTGGGAATAGCCAGTATCGCCAGCAAAGAATAGGCGTTTATCTTCATGTTCAATAACCCAACCGCCCCACAGTGTCGCGTCATTATCTTCGTAGATATAAGGCACTAAAATTCGGCTACTAAAATGGTGCGCAGGGACAAAGTTAATGGTTAAATCAGCGAGTTTGGCAGCTGAATACCAAGCCATTTCATTTATATCGTAACCATCATTTGGAAAATGTTCGGCAAAGCTTAACGGTACGTAATATTGTGGCTTATTACCAATGCTTGATATATCGTCTTTATTAAAATGATCGTAATGAATATGAGAATACATAACCGCATCAACATCAGCCATTTCACTTGCTGACGGCCATGTCGGTTCATTGCGAAAAAAACCTCCGCTTAACTTAAACGCCCAGTTCACTGGCCAATCAAACTGTTTGCTAACAGGGTCAAATAATAACGAGGTGCCATCGGGGCTTTCAATGTAAAAACTTGCGTGTCCTAACCAGCGAACCATAAACCCAGTGTTTAGCTGATGCTTTGCGTTTTCGCCAATAAAACGACAATTTTCGGCGGCTGATTTACATTCAACGACCGAAGAAGGCGGATAACAATTTTCTTTGCAGGTAATGGGGTAGGCTTTCTTTCCAGGAAACAAATTATCATAGCGTAAAGGGCTTGCTGAATTTTTTTGATATTTAATCACAGAGTCAGCTTGCTCAATGCGAGTGACTTGGTTGGTATTTACACAACCAAGCAAAAACACAAATACCATAGCAATGCTGAGCCATCGCAATTTACTCGCTTCCATTAATATATTCACTTCGTACTAGCTCAAGTTATTCATTAAAGGTTATAGTTTTTGCGACCAGATAGCGCATGCGACAAGGTGTTGCCGTCAACATATTCTAATTCACCACCTACCGGCACGCCGTGAGCAATTCGAGAAATATTAACATCATAGGTTTGACTAAGTTCCGCAATAAAATGCGCTGTTGCCTCACCCTCTACGGTTGGGTTTGTCGCTAAAATAACTTCGCTAAACTGCCCTGTTGCTAACTGCTGTTCTAAAACATCTAAGCCTAAATCATCGGGGCCAATGCCATCAAGCGGTGATAAATGCCCCATCAAGACAAAATAACGTCCTTGAAATTCACCGGTTTGTTCAATGGCAATAACGTCTGCCGGTGTTTCAACAATACATAATTGCGTGGCTATTTTTCGTTTCGGGCTTTGGCAGATATCGCACAACGCTTCTTCAGTAAAATTTCGACATTGCTGACAATGGCCGATATTTTCCATTGCTCGTCCTAATGTTTGCGAAAGCTTACTGCCACCATTACGGTTTCTTTCCAGTAAGTGAAATGCCATACGTTGTGCTGATTTTGCGCCAACGCCAGGTAAACATTTTAGTGAATCAATAAGCTCTTGAACTAATGGACTAAATTTCATTACGACTCTTTTTAACGGTTATGAACTTGAACAAGGCTTTTCTCATCAACAACCTTATTTAATTTATTATTTATTTCGTTGTTGATCACGGCCTAACAACGAAGATTGGCAGTTTAGCACTGGATTTAAAAATTTATAATCATTAATTAAAAAGATTTTATCTCCAATTCAGGTCGGTAATTTCACCTAAGCCGTGAAAAATTCAGTATGATAGTTACACTTAAACGTCATCATTATCATCTGCTGATTTAACTTTCTTAACAAGGGCAATTAATGCTAACAAATATCATAATAACGCTAGCGTTATTGTTTCTAACTTTTCTTGGCTTGCAGCGCTTATTTACCCTGCCTAGAAATATCTGGCTATTATTTTTAGTACAACCGTTAGTGATGGCAGCATCGCCAGTGATTGTTTTTATCGGCGGAATACTCGCCACCAGCATGGGCGCTGATCCCGCATTAGTGACCTTACCTGTAACGGTAATGATTTTAGGGGTGGCGAGTGCCGCCATTCCAGCGGCTCTTTTGGCAAAAAAGAAAGGCCGTCGTTTTGCCACTTATACGGGTTTTAGCTTAGGCTTATTGGGGACCTTATTGGCGATGCTAGCGGCAAAAAACGCCAGCTTTGAAATGTTTGTTTTTGCTAGTCTATTATTTGGCGCTAGCACGGCATTTATTCAGCAATTACGTTTCGCGGCGATCGAGAGTATTGCTGATAGTAAAGACATTCCAACCGTTCTATCGATATTAATGTTAAGTGGCATTTTTTCAGCATTTTTAGGACCTGAAATAGCGGTAACCGCCAAAGACTGGTTAAGCTCTCCGCACGGTTATGCAGGCTCATTCTTATTTCTTGCTGGGCTTTTCGTGATAGCTATGGTGTTAATGTTAAAATTCAAAAATCCAGAAGTTCAACAAAGTGATAGTCATGGCAACGCGAGGCCGTTAAGTGAAATTATTAAACAACCGATATTTGTTATCGCAATACTATCTGCCGCGATAGGTTTTGCGCTGATGAGCTATCTAATGACAGCAACCCCGCTAAGTATGCATCACTTACATGGCCACAGCTTAAATGATACCAAATGGGTTATTCAAAGCCATATTGCCGCGATGTTTATTCCGTCATTATTTACCGCGTTACTGGTAAAGCGTATTGGTTTAAAGAACTTAATGCTGGCAGGCACAATTATATATGCCTTAGTTACGGTAATTGCCTTGTCGGGCGAGCAAGTCATGCATTATTGGTGGGCTTTAATTTTACTCGGCATTGGCTGGAACTTTCTCTTTCTTACCGGCACATCATTGTTACCACAAAGCTATCAGGCCAGCGAGCGTCATAAAGTACAAGCCATTAACGACTTTGTTATTTTTGGTTTTCAAGCCACGGCGTCATTAATGGCGGGATGGATATTATTTAAAGCCGGCTGGCATGTTGTGGTACTAACCAGCTTACCTTTTATATTGCTGTTATTTGTAGTGAGCTGGTTTTACTTTAAAAAAGAACGCGCTAAAGCAATACCAGAATCAGCACAAGAGACAACAAACATAGCTAGTTCGAAAAACAAAAATCAGCCACAAAAAGAAGCATAATTGTGACAACGACTAACGAGAATAACTTAACCATTTTACAACGCGGCGAGCCCGTTTTAGCGCAAGTTGCACAAGCAATTACAGATGTTGATACTAGCGAAATAAAGCAAGTGATTACCGATCTCAAAGTGACCGTAAAAGAAGCTAAAGGTGTTGGTATTGCCGCACCGCAAGTCGGAGTAAGTTTACGTTTATTTCTGATGTGCTCTGCGCCAAGCGAGCGTTACCCAAATGCACCGTTGCTGCCACTTACTGTGGTGATAAACCCAAAAATAATCAATGCAAGCCAACAGCAAGAACTCGGTTGGGAAGGCTGTTTAAGTGTAAAAGGCAAACGCGCACTAGTTGCTCGACATAGTCGCATTGAAGTCAGCTATCTTGATGAAGCAGGCAACGCACATCACCAAACACTTATTGGCTTTTTGGCTCGTATTTTTCAACATGAATTAGACCATCTTGATGGCATCACATTTATTGAACGACTTGATAACGAAGATGAAGCTATTAGTGAGCAACAGTGGCGTGAGCAGCAACAAAATAGCGCCGCTAACCAATAAGACTTCAAATCAAGACTTCATTAAGCTTTAGTAATGCAAAGTGGTGAATACGTATGCAGCTGATGTTGCAAGGCTCATACTATTGCTAAGATGAAGGCAATATACATCACAGTCGTGTTCGGCAAGGCGATAAAAATCGCTGATTAACCGTAGTCGTTAATACCGAAATGACAACAATAAGAGTTTATATATGAGCACAAAACCACAACTAAGTTTCTGGCAAATTTGGACATTAAGTTTTGGCTTTTTGGGGGTGCAATTTGGTTTTGCATTACAAAATGCTAACGTTAGTAGGATCTTGTCTGATTTAGGCGCAGATCTTCACTCCCTCTCACTATTTTGGCTGGTCGCTCCAGTAATGGGCTTAATTATTCAGCCACTTGTTGGCTCAGCTTCTGACCGCACATGGAATCGCTTTGGTCGCCGTAGCCCATATATATTAGCTGGTGCCGTTGTTGCCGCTTTTGGCATGTCGTTAATGCCCAATGCGCCGCTATTTGTTGAATTAATTACGCCAATGCTATTTGGTGGCCTAATGTTAGCCTTGATGGATGCGGCATTTAACGTTGCCTTTCAACCCTTTCGCGCCATTGTTTCCGACATGGTACCCGCTAACCAACGCAACCTGGGTTATTCAATTCAAGCGTTTCTAATTAATGTTGGTGCGGTTATTGGTTCAATTTTACCTTTCGTGCTAACCAATGTTATTGGCCTTGAAAATACCGCAAAAGCTGGCCAAGTAGCACCTTCGGTTACTTGGGCATTTTATATTGGCGCCTCAGTATTAATAATATGCGTGCTTTGGACAGTGTTTAGAACCAAAGAACATCCGCCTGAGCAATATTATGCTTATAAAGGTATGAATGCTGAAGACGTTGCAAAAGAGCAAGCGCAAGTTAAAACACTAGCGGACAAGTTATCAGCATTTTGGCAGTTATTAACCACTATGCCAGAAGCGATGAAAAAGTTAGCGGTTGTGCAGTTTTTCTCATGGTTTACCTTATTCATCATGTGGGTTTACACCATGCCAGCCATTGCACAAAACGTTTGGGGTGTTGAAGCTAAGTGGTTTGACCCTACTTTCATCGAAAGTGTTGGTGGTATCCCTGAGCATATTGCTGCCGCAAAAGGCGCCGCTGGTGATTGGGTCGGTATTTTATTTGCTGGCTACTCATTATTTGCCGCTATTTTCTCTTTATTCTTAACCAAACTTGCCAATAAATTTGGTCGTAAATTGGTGTATTCATTGTCATTACTAGCGGGTGGTGTTGGCTATTTAAGCTTTTATTTTATCACCAATTCCGAGCCTACTATGGTTAACTTGCTTATAACCTCAATTGAAGTACCACAAGGCGCTGTCGATTTATTCATTCCAATGATAGGTATTGGTATGGCTTGGGCGGCAATATTGGCAATGCCGTACGCTATTTTAGCGGGTTCACTACCGGCGAGTAAAACCGGCGTTTATATGGGTATATTTAACTTTACTATTGCGGCACCACAAATAATTTCTGGTCTATTCGCAGGCTGGATACTAAGCAGTATTTTCGACAACCAAGCGATATACATTATTATGCTAGCGGGTGGCTCGATGATTTTAGGTTCATTGTCAGTGTATTTTGTTAAAGATAATGAAATCGATACTGATAGCGAAATAGAAGGCAGCACGAATACTGTCGAAGCATAGTAATTTTGAGTTAATTTTACTTTCGTGCACAAGAGCGCAAAAAGTAGTAAAACAAGTAGAATTCAACCATTAGAAAAGCCTACGTCATGTAGGCTTTTCTAATCATTAGGTAAAATATTTATCACTTTTTTATTAAAATCAATCCTTTTTCAAAAGTAAAATAACAAACTTTTGAACTAAAGGAGAAACAATCAAAATAGTGGGAAAGGCGACACAAAATGCAAATCCCCAACCTTGCAACCAAATGGAAAATAAGTCACTTACAACCCCCAAATTGAAGATGGTAATAACAAGCGACATTATGCCCGACATCATCAATGCCATGATAAAAGAAAATAGTAACTTTTGGTGCTTACGATCTATCATTCAACCGAATCCTAGAATTTATATAAATGCTTACGTCCATTATCACAGATAAGAGCTTTAAATCGTATCCTTGTGCAATCAAAAATTTTCAAAATACTACTGAACACTTGTTATTGCTTTTTTAACAACTAAATTTATGGGATATTATTTAGCCATGAAGTTAAAGGCGGTCAAGCTATGCAATACCAATTTAATGTTTTCGGTAAAAAGATGTTAGTTAAACGAGAAAATCAACAATGGCTATTATTTAACGATACAGACATAGGTATGCCAACACGAGTGTATGACGTGGTAATTCCTGAAGACATGACCGTAACGCAATTGGCCGTTTACTTGGATGATATATTTCATGAGTATGCATGTGATCGCCATCCAAATGTTTTTCGCATAAATTCATAATTACAGTCAAAATGTTTACTATGCACAATCAAAAACTTATCGCTATTGCAAGATGTATTAAACTTATAACTACTGAGTTTTATTACAAAAAAGCCAATACCTAAGGTAAGCTGTTACCAATTAAGTATTATTAATATATCTGATTTTTCTAGAGGTTAATTATGAAAGGCAGTTGTTTATGTGGTCAAGTTACCTACACTATTGAAGCGCCCATTAAAACATTTCAATATTGTCATTGTTCGCGCTGCAGAAAATTTACCGGTAGTGCGCATGCCGCAAACTTTTTTGTGCCACCAGCACAATTTAAATGGCTAACCGGTGAGGAGCTTGTTGGTCGGTTTGAGCAACCAGATGCGCAATATTTTGCCACCAGCTTTTGTAAAAGTTGTGGTTCTTCATTACCTTGGGCAACCCAAGGTGGAGCGAATATCGTTGTTCCGGCAGGCACCTTAGATGAGGATATCAACATTAAACCGCAACGCAGTATATTTTGGCAATCGCGTGCGCCATGGTACCAAGAAACTTGTGACATTCCTAAGCATGACTCCCGCCCTGCTAAAAAGTAACATTTTGAAATAGTTAATAATTATAAAGCTATAGCATCCTTATAAAAGTTACGTTAACATTCCGCTAACTTTATATAAGGATGTATTATGACCGGTTTTATTAAATTTTCTGTACTTGCCCTCTCACTTTCTTCGACAGTGCTTTTTGCTCAAGACAATCCACATGTTATAGGCTTACAAGCTGATTTTGGTGAGCTTAGTACTAAATCAAATGAAAATACTGAAAAGTTAGACGATATTTCAACAACTCACTACACCTTATCTTATCAATACAGTTTCAACGATAACTTTTCTGTTGGTGCAGGTTACCTTACTGGCGACAGTAGCTCATTTATTGCAATATTCGATTTTAACGACTCAGAACTTGAATACAGTGCCTTCATGATCAGTGCTAAAGCTCAACTTCCTATCTCAAAGAGAAATAGTTTATATGTGCAGCTAAACGCTTTGCAGTACGACTACGATATTCTAGACGATGATAAAACCATCTTTAATGATGATGGCTCTGACTTTGGCTACTCATTCGGCTGGAAATATCAATGGGACATGGGCTTAGGGTTGAAAGTCGGCTATGATGTCATAAATTTAGGCAGCGATATAGAGCTTAACGGTATCAGCATAGAAACAAGTTACCGATTTTAGTAATTGCGCTACACAACTCAAGCAATGTTAAGAGAAAAATTATGACAATACAGATCATCGAAGAAGTAGCACCTCTTGACGATTTTTTACGCTTGAGAATAATTTCAGGACTAACACCTCGCCCGGCAGAAGCGGCCAAAAAGGCTTTGCCTAATAGCCTTTTTGGTGTCCATATTCTAAATGATAAAGCTGTTGTGGGTATGGGACGTGTGGTCGGTGATGGCGCTTTAAATTTCGAAGTAGTTGATGTCGCTGTTGACCCTAACTTTCAAGGGCAAGGCTTAGGCAGCAAAATTATGACCAGTATTATGGCTTATTTAAATGATACAGCTCCCGAAGGCGCCTATATAACTTTGCTTGCAGATGTGCCAGAGCTATATAAAAAATTTGGCTTTGTGCTAAGTCGACCAGAATGCGAAGGTATGCATTGGGAGCCAAACGCTAAAAGTTAACTTCCTAACCATTAATCAGTGAAAATACCCGCATGTTACAAGCAATTATCGGTTTTGATATCGACGAAGAAAACCATTGGGTTGCAAAATTACAATGCGGTCACAATCAGCATGTTCGTCATCAGCCACCGTTTATTAATCGCCCTTGGGTATTAAATAAAATAAGTCGAGAGAAGATGCTTGGCCATCAACTAAACTGCAAGAAGTGTGATGAATGCTCAGTAAAAGATTTTGAGCCTTCATCTTTTCTACGATAGATACATGCGAAAATTCATAGCAAGAAAATCAACAAAAACCATATGATTAAAATGACTAACGACGACAAACAAAACATTATTGATACAAGCTGGCAATTGCATAGCATGGTTGAAACAAGTTACTTAAACAATTTAGCTAAAGCTGGCGATGATGACTGGTTAGAAAAGCAACGCTTATTACTCGCCGACATGGCATTACACCTACTGCAAACCGCATTAACCCCTGGAGATATGGAGCTTAATAAGCTACAAAATAACTTACATGCCATTTTAACCATATCAGATCAATTTCTACCTAAAGCCGATTTAAAGCAAGCAACAGAAAAATTATATCAACAATAAAACATCGAAATTAAAATGACAGAAGCATTACTTACCCTACTCACCACCACCGCTCTTTTGCTTGGCTCTCCGGGCCCTGCACCTCTGGCTCTCGCTGCAACTGGCGCCACCTTTGGTAGCAAAAATGGCATACCTTTTTTACTCGGTATATTATCTGGCTTAACCGTGGCAATATTCTGCGCCAGCATTGGTTTGGCAAGTTTGTTCATAACATTGCCAACTATGAAGCTAATATGCCAATTAGTCGGTGCCGGTTATATCCTATTCATTGCCTATAAAATTGCCACTGCACCAACAAATATCGACGATGCACCGATAAACCCACCAAACTTCAAAGACGGCTTTATATTAAACCTACTTAACCCTAAAGCATATGCCGCGTTTTTAGCTATATTTTCACAATTTCTCTTACCACTTGAAACAATAAGCTATAGCTATTTGGCCACCGGAGTCGCCTGCTTATTGGTGGCCACAGTAGTCGATATATTGTGGTTGCTCTTTGGCAGCATATTGCGACCTATTTTTGCCAAACCTAAACAAGCCCGTGCGATCAGAGTGATATTTGCATTATCTATGCTAATTGCCGTGGTATTTGCTTTAACGGGATAATAACGAAAAAAGGCTGCTAATCAGTCAATTAACAGCCTTCTTAAGTGGTATTTAATTACCCAGCTTTTCTATCTCAACAAGCCCTTAGCTGCCACAAGATTTACGCACCACTAAGGTTGTTGGCATCAATTGTGTTTGTGCTTCTTCACCACTGACTAGCTGCAATAGTTTATCAACCAACAATTCGCCCGCTAACACGGTATCTTGTTTAGCGGTTGTCATCGGTGGAAAAGTAAAGCTAGCCGTCGCGATATCATCAAAACCAACGACAGCAATATCATTTGGCACGTTATAACCGGCCTCTTGTACGGCCCGCATAGCGCCAATAGCAATTAAATCACTTGCAGCACAGATCGCATCAAAGCTGACACCTTTAGCAAGTAATTGCTGCGCAGCTTGATAACCTGACTCATCCGTTGATACCGCATCAATTTGTAAATTGCGATCAACATTCAAATTATTGTCTTTCAATGCCTGACAGTGACCATTATAACGATCTAAAAACTCTGGAGAGCCAGAGGTGACGCCTCCTAAAAAAGCAAAATTTTTCCGGTTTTGCTTAATAACATGCTCAGTCACTTGATAGCCACCATGGAAGTTATCGCAACCAACGGAAACTACCGATAAATCCTTAACATCTGCGCCCCAACGAACAAAATGAGTTTCTTGCTTGATCAACTGAACTAATTTCTCTTCATAGTCAGTGTAATCACCGTAACCTAGTAAAATAATACCATCCGCTTTTCGGGTATCTTCAAAATCAGCGTGCCAATCATTGCTCATTTGTTGAAATGAGACTAATAAGTCATAACCTTTTTTAGCGCTGGCACGGGTAATGCTGCCTAACATAGACAAAAAGAACGGGTTAATTAATGAGTCGTCATTGGTAGGGTCTTCAAACAATAACAGCGCAATTGTGCCACTTTGCTGAGTGCGCAAACTACTGGCATTTTTATCAACCTTGTAATTTAGCTCTTTCGCTATTTCTTGCACACGACGGCGTGTTTCTTCATTAACTAAAGGGCTATTACGTAATGCTCGAGATACCGTCGATTGAGAAACGCCGGCACGATAAGCAATATCAAATGATGTTTGTTTTGATTTCACAGTTTACCTACAAGTGAAAATTCTTAACTCATCTTAACTGAGCACTTTATCTAAGTACATAATTTAATTAGTGATGAGTCAACGGCTTTAAGCCAATAATTGATAGCGCTGACTTCTTCATCAACAATCAATACGAATACGCTATAGCAATAGACCGCCATTGAATTAAATTCACTTCAACTTTTGCATAAAAATACATACGTATGCATGCAAAATATTAAAATTATCTGCTGTGCATACGTATGTAGTTCATTGCTCTAACGTCAGACATCGGCATAATTAATTCAACAGTTAAATTACAGCATCAGTTAAAACAAAAATTATAACTTGATGGTCGCTCCATCAATTACATCTTGTCTCATTAAGGGATTAATTCTAGACATGCCGTATCTTCACCTTGTTGCGAAATCGCCGTGGTGAAAATTTACCGACATAATTATGTCCGATAGAAGAGTTTGAAGTTATATGGTTACCAAAACAAAAGCGTCGACTAAATCGAAGTCTGCAGTAAAAAGCAAAAACCAATCAATTACTGTGGCTGATATTAGCCAACGAATTGAGCACCATTTGCAATTCACTAGCGGTGAACAAAGCAGTGCCAACCAAAAGCCCGCCTATTGGCGCGCAACATCGCTTGCCCTGAACGATATCATTGTTGAAAAATTACAAAGCACTAAAGTGCGACAAGCCAAAAGCGAAGCAAAGTCAGTTAACTATTTATCACTTGAATATTTAATGGGTCGTTTACTGTCAAACAACTTACATAACTTAGGTTTATACACCAACACCGAAAAAGCCTTGAAAAAAATGGGCTTTGAATTGGCCGACCTTTGTGAAGAAGGCGCTGATTTAGCCTTAGGTAATGGTGGTTTAGGTCGTTTAGCGGCATGTTTTTTAGATTCACTAGCAACGCTTGATTACAACGCCATGGGTTATGGGGTGCATTACCAACATGGCTTATTTAAACAAAGCTTTGTGGATGGCCACCAAATCGAAACACCTGATATGTGGCGTGAATTTGGCAGCCCATGGGAAGTTTGTCGTCTTGAATCAAGCCAAACTATTCCGCTTTATGGTCATGTTGAAGAAATTGCTCAAGCTGATGGCACTACCAAATCAGTTTGGCATGCAGGTAAAATGCTAAAAGGTGTACCTTGGGATGTACCAATTGTTGGCTACAATTCAAAAACAGTAAACGCATTACGTTTATGGGAATGTCGCGCTGACAGTGCATTTGACTGGCAGCAATTTAACAATGGCGACTATCTAAATGCCCATCAACAACAAGTTGCCGCTGAAACCGTTTCAAAAGTGTTATACCCGAACGATGAACATGACGCCGGTAAAGAGTTACGTTTTGTTCAACAATACTTCTTCTGTGCCTGTTCAGTACAAGACATAATCGCTCGATTTGAAAACCAATACGGCTTGATCAGCGATAGTACAAACTGGCCAACATTTTGTGAAAAAGTAGCGATTCAGTTAAACGATACTCATCCGACGATCGCCATTCTAGAATTAATGCGCACACTTGTTGATGCGCACGGCATAGATTGGGACAACGCCTGGAGCATTTGTCAGAAAGTATTCGCGTACACCAACCATACTTTATTGCCTGAAGCATTAGAGAAATGGTCAGTAGCCTTATTCGAACGTGTCTTACCGCGTCACCTAAGTATTTTATATCGCATTAATGAAGCGTTCTTAAACAATGACGTTGAAGCACTTTGGCCAAACAACAATGAAATGCGCGCACGCTTATCATTAATTGAAGAAGGTCACGAACGTAAAGTAAGAATGGCACACCTTTGTGTTGTGGCTTCTCACAAAGTGAACGGCGTGGCACAAATTCATTCTGACTTAGTAAAACAAGATTTATTCCCCGAGTTTAACCAGCTATGGCCTACAAAGTTAACTAATGTAACTAACGGTATTACCCCGCGTCGCTGGTTAAAAGCCTGTAATCCTTTGTTAGCAAAATTACTTGATAACACCATTGATGGTGACTGGGCAAAAGATCTCAACAGCTTAAGCGAATTAGAGAAGTTTGCTGACGACGCCGCATTCCAGAAAAAGTTTATGGCCATTAAGCATCAAAACAAAATTGCCCTAACCAAAGAAATTAAAATGCTGACTGGCGTAACGGTAAGTCCTGACGCGATTTTTGATGTGCAAATTAAACGTTTACATGAATACAAACGCCAACACCTAAATTTATTGCATATCATCGCCTTGTACCGCCGATTATTAGCTAACCCAGAATTAGATATGCAACCTCGCGTATTTATTTTTGGCGCTAAAGCGGCACCGGGTTACGAATTAGCGAAAGAAATTATTTACGCAACCAATAAAATTGCGGAAAAAATTAATAACGATGTTCGTATTCAAGACAAGTTAAAAGTAGTGTTTTTACCTAACTACCGCGTCAGTTTAGCCGAAAAAATTATTCCAGCAGCGGATGTGTCTGAGCAAATATCAACCGCAGGTAAAGAAGCTTCTGGTACTGGCAATATGAAACTAGCCCTAAATGGTGCAGTAACAATTGGCACACTTGATGGCGCTAACATTGAAATTGCTGAAGAAGTAGGCGACGACAATATTTTTATTTTCGGCTTAACAGTTGATGAAGTGAAAGCCCTTGATGCACAAGGTTACAACTCGTACGAGTACTATGAAAATAATGCCGAAATTAGAGCTTGTTTAGACTGGTTAGACACTGACTACTTTACGCCGGGTAACCCAGGTGAGTTATCTGCAGTTAAACGCTGTTTCTTAGCAGGTGGCGACCCTTACAAAGTATTAGCTGATTTCCAAACTTATTCTAATGCCCACCAGGCTTTAGATAGCGCGTATAAAAATCAGCAACAGTGGGCAAAAATGGCCATTTTAAATACTGCACTCATGGGCAAGTTTAACTCTGATCGCTCCATTGAAGATTACGTGCAAAACATCTGGCAACTAACACCGAGCGTATAAAGCTCGGTTTTAAACGCCAGTAATAGCAATAGTTAGCTGTAAATAAAGGACAAACAATGGCATTAACAAACCGTGAAATAACTAGCCTACTTAACGCTAGCCACCCTAACCCTCATCATACTTTGGGCTTGTGCCCAGATAATGAAACGGGTTATCTGGTGATCACGGTTTTCATGCCTCATTTAATGGCTAATAACGCTATTGAGGCATGCATTGAAATTCTTGATAGCAAGACAAAAAAAGTACTCGGCAAGCTAAAACCACTAGCTAGCGAAGGCTTGTACGCACTGAAATTAAGAAGAAAGAAAGTTTTTGATTACCAACTGCAAGTTAGCCAAAACATCAACGGTGAGAAACAAAGCGTTATCTGTGATGACGCTTTTGCCTTTTCATCAGATCAGATTTTAGGTGAACTCGATTTACACCTATTACGCGAAGGTAATCATCAAAGTGCTTATAAAAAACTTGGCGCACACTTAACATCATTATGCACAATCTCTGGCCGAAAAGTCAGTGGTTGTAGTTTTGCTATTTGGGCGCCTAATGCTAGCCATGTCAGCGTTATTGGCGACTTTAATCACTGGGACGGTCGTTGTCATCCAATGGCCAACGCCGCTCATCACGGCGAAAGTAGCGGTTATTGGACGCTATTTCTGCCAAACATTGAAGCCGGCGCCTTATATAAATTTGAAATAAAAGACCATGCAGGTAATTTACAACCTGCAAAAGCTGATCCCTTTGGTATACAAGCGCAGTATCGACCCGATACAGCCTCGATTGTCGCCAATGAAAAAGACTACCCATGGCAAGATCAGCAATGGCTAAGCGAGCGCGCACAGCGTAATGGCCGCAACGCAGCAATCTCTATCTATGAAGTGCATTTAGGCTCATGGCAACGAGATGAAAATAACGAGTATTTAAACTATCGCACCATTGCCGATAAGCTTATTCCGTATACTATGGAAATGGGCTTTACTCATCTGCAATTAATGCCAGTAAGCGAGTTTCCATTTGATGGCTCTTGGGGTTATCAGCCCGTTGGCTTGTTTTCACCCAGTTCACGTTTTGGTAGCCGCGAAGACTTTCAATACTTTGTTGATCAATGTCACCAAGCGAACTTAGGTTTGTTAATTGATTGGGTGCCCGGCCATTTTCCCAGTGATCCGCATGGTCTTGCCCAATTTGATGGCAGCCACTTGTATGAACACGCTGACCCACGTCAAGGCTATCACCCTGACTGGAATACCCTAATTTATAACTATGGCCGTGTTGAAGTGGCAAACTTTCTGCGCGCCAGTGCCTTACATTGGCTTGATACCTTCCATGTTGATGGTATTCGCGTTGATGCGGTCGCCTCAATGTTGTATTTAGATTACAGCCGCAAAGAGGGTGAGTGGATCCCCAATAAGCATGGTGGTCGTGAAAACCTAGAAGCGGTTGATTTTCTCCAGCGTTTTAATGAAGAGCTTTACTCGCTCTACCCCGGCACTTTTTCTGTTGCTGAAGAGTCAACCTCATGGCCGGGGGTTTCTCGCCCTACCGAACACGGCGGTTTAGGTTTTGGCTACAAATGGAATATGGGCTGGATGAACGACAGTCTAGAATACATGAAGCGTGATCCTATTCATCGTCAGCATCACCATAATGAATTAAGTTTCGGCTTGGTTTACGCCTTTGATGAAAACTTTGTCCTGCCATTAAGTCATGATGAAGTAGTGCATGGTAAAGGCTCGCTTATCGCTCGTATGCCAGGCGATGCCTGGCAGCAGTTTGCAAACCTACGTGCATATTATGGTTTTATGTGGGCGCACCCAGGTAAAAAACTACTCTTTATGGGTTGTGAATTTGCCCAAGGTAAAGAATGGGATCACGACCAATCTCTCGACTGGCATCAACTCGATATTCATTGGCATAGCGGTGTACAACGTTTAGTGAAAGACTTAAATAAAGTCTACACCACTACCCCTGCACTATATCAAAAAGACTGCCAGCAAGAAGGGTTTACTTGGTTAGACCATGAAAATGCGCAGCAATCTATTTACAGCTTTATTCGCTTCGGCGATAACGGCGCCGCCCCCGTTATTGTACTGTGTAATTTCAGTACACAAACTCAACCTAACTTTGCTGTTGGTGTACCTGAAGCAGGACATTATAAAGAATTAATTAATACCGATATGGAAATTTACGCTGGCTCAGGCCAAGGTAATACCGCAGCAGTGCAAAGTGTTAACTCGCCATGGCAAGGCCAACCCCATCATATCCAAGTTACTGTACCGCCAATGGCAACGGTAATATTTAGCTTACAAGGAGCGAATTAACCCTGTGAGCCAATTTGCTATCACATCAGGTCGTTGTTTTCCGCTTGGCGCGAGTTTTATCCCTGTCGATAAACAAAATGTCAGCGCACAAAATAACAACGACGGTACTAACTTCGCACTATTTTCTGCTCATGCAGAAAAAGTCGAGTTATGCCTGTTTGATGAAAGTGGTGAAAATGAAATACAGCGCTTAGAGTTGCCGGAATATACTGATGATGTATTTCATGGTTTTGTGGTAGGGATCAAACCCGGCGCATTATATGGCTATCGCGTTTACGGTCCATTTGAACCCCATAATGGTCATCGTTTTAATCCAGCAAAACTATTGCTCGACCCCTATGCAAAAGCGCTACATGGTGAAGTTAAAAACTCACCTTTACATTATGCCTATCAGCAAAGCACTGATGACGGAAAGTCACAGCAATGCCCGCGACAGGATCTAACTTTAGATCTTCAAGACAATGCTAAGGCTATGCCTAAGTGTATTGTTGTTGACACAAGCACCATTCAGCCATGTCAAACTCATCCACAAGTTCGCCAACGCGACAGCATACTTTATGAAATGCATGTCAAAGGTTTTACTGCTCAGCATCCTAATATTCCGGTGGAGTTAAAAGGTACGTTTGCTGCTTTGGCAAACGAGCATACTATTGAGTATTTAGTTGCTCTTGGTATCACCAGCATAGAATTAATGCCCGTTCATCAGTTTTTAAATGAAGCATTTATTGAAGAAAAAAACCTCAGTAATTATTGGGGCTATAACAGCGTATCATTTTTTGTACCGCAAGCTAGCTACTGCTATGCCGGTGGTGCGGCGGAAAGTATCAAAGAATTTAGAGCCATGGTGGAAACGTTTCACCAATATGGCATCGAAGTGATCCTCGACGTAGTTTATAACCATAGCGCCGAAGGCAATGAGCTAGGACCAACCTTAAGTTTCAAAGGTATCGACAACGCTAGCTATTACCGTTTGCAAAGCCAAGACAAGCGTTTTTATGAAAACTATTCAGGCTGTGGTAACACCTTAAATATTGCCCACCCGCGGGTATTGCAACTAGTAACTGATAGCCTACGTTATTGGGTAGAAACCATGGGCGTTGACGGCTTTCGTTTTGATCTTGCCACGATCTTAGGCCGTGAAAACCCACACTTTAATGCTAATAACGCATTTTTTAGCGCGTTAAAGCAAGACCCTATTTTGTCACAAACCAAACTCATTGCTGAGCCTTGGGATATCGGCCACGATGGCTACCAACTGGGTCGCTTTGATAAAAGCTGGCTAGAGTGGAATGACAGATTTCGTGATACCTGTCGCCGTTTTTGGCGAGGTGACGAAGGCATTGCCCCAGAGTTTGCTGCCCGCTTACATGGCTCAAGTGATATTTTTGAACAAGCCAGTCGTCGTCCAAGCGCCAGTGTAAATTTTATCACTTCTCACGATGGCTTTACCTTAGAGGATTTAGTCAGCTATCAAACGCCGAACAACTTAGTTAATGGCGAGAATAATCTTGATGGCCATGGCAGTAACTTTAGCTGCAATTTCGGTCATGAAGGTGCATCTGACAACGTTACCATCAATCGCCTTAGAGCCAGACAAAAGCGCAACCTATTAGCCACCTTATTTATTTCTCAAGGCACACCTATGCTGCTTGCCGGCGATGAAATGAGTAATAGCCAGCAAGGTAATAACAATGCCTATTGCCAAGACAATGAAATTTCTTGGTTAAACTGGTCTCACTTAGCTGCAGAAAATAGCAGCGAAAATGATGAAATCACGTTTGTTAAGCAACTTATTCAATTAAGAAAACAGCATCCGTTACTCAATCGCAGTCATTATCATCATGGTCAACAAGTATCAAATAAAACCGCGCTAAAGGATATTGATTGGCTCAATTGTCGCGGTGAGTATATGCAAGCATCAGACTGGCAAGACCGAGACATCAAATGCTTTGCCATGTTACTTGCACAAACTGACGATCTATTGCCGGAAAATACTGAAGATGTCATCCAAGATGACGCATTGCTGGTTATATTCAATGCTCACCCCTGTGAAATAAATTATCAACTGCCAGCCTTAAAGGGTTATTGGCAGCAACTGCTCAATACCGCTGATGAAACACTCATTAAGCAAGAAAACGCAGTACGCAAAAATATTACCGCATCAAGCATCAATATCCCGGCACATAGCTGCCGAGTATTGAGCTTTTTGACCTCTGAACAACAGCCGGGTCTTACCCAAAGATCATCGGTAGCAAATTTTAAAAATAATAGCGCTAGCGCAAATCTGCGTAGCGATAAGCAAAGAGAAATATAGAATGAATCTAATTGAAAAACTTGCAGAACTCGTAGGCTTTCATGCAACATATACCAATTCATTTGGCGAGCAAGTTTATGCCAAAGATGAGGCAAGACACTCATTACTTAACGCTATGGGCTATGATCTTTCTTCAGATGAAAGCATCAATCGCAGCATTACCGAACTAGAACAAAAAAACTGGCGTGATATGCTGCCGCCAGCACATATTGCCAAGCTTGAGGCAGAGCAGCATCAAATTACGATTAGCCTTGCTAACTCAGATATACAGCAACTCAGCTGGGAAATTCTTTTAGAATCAGGTGAAAAAATCAACGATACTGTTTCACTAACCCAGTTCCCCGTAATAGATTCTGCTAATTTTTCAGGACAAACTTTTAATAAATATGCCCTGCCGTTACCAACGCTAGCGCAAGGTTATCATCAGTTAAATATAAGTTACGGCGAAGCAAGTGCCAGCTGCCCATTAATTTATGCACCGCAAACTTGTTATAGCCCGCAAGAAGCATCAAGTGATAAAATGTGGGGTTACGCCGCGCAGCTTTATTCATTAACCAGTGAAGATAACTTAGGAATGGGCGACTTTGGCGATTTGGCCAAATTGGTTGAAAAATCAGCTGCGCAACAAGCTTCAGCTATTGGCCTAAACCCGTTACATCCCTTGTATCAAAATAATCCAGCGCACCGTAGTCCTTATTCTCCGACCAGTCGTTGTTTTTTGAACACCCTTTACATTGACATAAAGCAAGTACCAAACTTTGCTGCTTGCCAAGCGGCACAAAGCCGTTTTAATAGTGAAGAAGTACAAAATAAAATTGCTTATGCACGACAAACTGAGCTAATTGATTACCCTGCTGTTGCTGACATTAAATTTGATCTCTTAGAAATTCTATTCCAAGACTTCATTACCACAGCCCCGATTGAATTAGCTGAATTTAATGACTTTAAAAATGACCAAGGTGATGACTTATTGCAACTGGCAACATTTGAAGCCTTGTATGAATATTTTCGACAAACTGACTTCAACGCTTATGGCTGGCCAAACTGGCCAAGTGCTTATCAATCACCCAACAGTGATGAAGTAAGAGCGTTTCAACAAGAGCACAAAACACGCATTGATTACTTTTGTTTTGTGCAATGGTTGGCTCATCGTCAATTAAAGTCGATTGCTAATAAGGCCTCTGAATTAGGCATGCCGGTCGGTTTGTACCTCGATTTAGCGGTTGGTTGTGACGGCTCAGGTGTTGACGTTTGGTCAGACAAAGACGTTTATGTTGCTGGTGCTGCCGTTGGCGCGCCACCAGATGCGATGAATACTTTAGGCCAAGACTGGGGCCTAACGCCAATTAACCCAGTTGCCTTACAGCAGCAAGGTTATCAGCCACTAGTTAAAGCGTTGCGCAGTAACATGCAATATGCCGGTGCACTACGTATTGATCATATTCTAGGCTTAATGCGTCAATATTGGGTTGCGCCGGGCATGAAAGCCGACGAAGGAGTTTATATTACCTTCCCATTAGAAGACATCTTGCGCATTATCGCGCTAGAGTCTCGCCGCAATAACTGTGTAGTTATCGGTGAAGACTTAGGTACCGTGCCAGACGGTTTCGGTGAAATAATGGCACGCGCTGGTTTACTGTCGTACAAAGTCTTATTTTTCGAGCGTTGGGACTCTGGTTTCTTTATGCGCCCAGAACTCTACCCAGCGCAATCTATGGTGACGGTATCAACTCATGATTTGCCGACTCTTGCCGGTTGGTGGACTGGTAAAGATCTTGAATGGCGTCAAAAGTTAAACCTTTACCCGAATGAAGAAATGGGCCAAAACGAACGCAGCAGCCGCATTGAAGATCGCCAATTACTGGTTTCTGCATTAGATGATTTAAATGTTATCGACATGAGCAAAGCGCCAGAACAAGCGCCGGCAAAAATGAATCGTGAATTGAACTTAGCCGTTCAAAAGTACATGGCACAAGCACCGAGTCATATTCAATTAATTCCACTGGAAGATACTTTAGAGGTTATCGAGCAAGTGAACATTCCAGGTACCATTGATGAACACCCTAATTGGCTACAAAAACTACCTGTCAGTATTGAAGCGTTCGATCAAACCGAATCAGTGACTGATTTAGCGGCGGCAATGAGAAATGCTCGTCCTCGTACTTAACCGTATTAAAAATAAATAGGATAGATAAATGTATAAGAAAAATAAAATATCTAGATTACTGTTTTCAACAGCCATCTCACTGAGCTTAATGGCATGTGAGAACGCCACCGATAATGAAAATAAAAACACCAACAGCGCTACGAAAGCGCCTACCGCTGTTGAAGTTAAAGCGAGTACTCAAAGTGAAGCTCCAAACCAAAGCTATAAAACAGCTGCTGATCTTCCCCATTACCTTGAGCGTGATGTGCAAGAAGAAGTGTTCTACTTTGTTATGCCTGATCGTTTTAACAATGGCAATACCGATAATGATCTCGGTTCGAAAACTCAACCGATATCTGCTGGTGGTTTAGACAAAACTCACAAAGGTATGTTTCATGGCGGCGATATCCAAGGCCTAAAAGACAAACTCCCTTACTTAAAAGAGTTAGGTATTTCTGCTATTTGGTTAACGCCAATTTTACGAAATCAGGCGATGCAAGCTGACAGTTCCGGCTATCACGGCTATTGGGTATTAGACTTTACCGAAATTGATCCGCATTTAGGCAGCAATGATGATTTAAAAGATCTGATCGACAGCGCTCACAACGAAAATATCAAAATCTATTTCGATATTATTACCAACCATACCGCCGACGTTATTAAGTACACTGAATGCCATGGTGAAGATGGCTTACAATGGTTAGTCGAAACTGATAAAGGTTGTCCGTTTAAGTCAGTCGCCCAATTAGCGGCTGGTGATAAATACACTACGGTTATTCCAAAAGGCCAAGAGCAATTAAAAACTCCGGCTTGGTTAAACGACACCAAGTACTATCACAACCAAGGTGATTCTTTTTGGCAAGGTGAAAGCTCAAAACGTGGTGACTTTGCTGGCCTTGATGATCTAAATACTAACGACCCAGAAGTGCTTAAAGGCATGACTGAGATTTTCAAAAATCTTATCACTGAATTTAAACCTGACGGCTTTCGTATTGATACCGTAAAACATGTTAATACCGAATTTTGGGCAGAATTTTCTCCTGCTCTAGTGAAGCATGCCCAAGCAGAAGGCATTAAAAACTTCTTTATGTTTGGTGAAGTCTATAGCTTTAGCAGTAAAGAGTTAAGTGAATACACCACCGATGGCAATATGCAGTCGGTATTAGACTTTGCTTTTCAAAGTGCCATGACGCAAACATTAGTCGAGCAAAAAGGCACTAAAGCGTTGGCAACATTATTTGCTAACGACGGTGACTATCTTGATCACGATAGCGATGCTAATCAGCTAATGAACTTTACTGGTAATCACGACATGGGCCGTTTTGCTTACATGCTAAAAGAAAGTGGGTTCAACTACAGTGAAGAACAAATGGTAAAACGTAGTTTGTTGGCCCACGCCATGACCTACTTTATGCGCGGCGTGCCTATTATTTACTACGGTGACGAACAAGGTTTTGTTGGTGACGGTGGCGATCAAGCGTCTCGTCAAGATATGATGCCGTCATTCGTTGCCAGTTATAATGACGATGACTTATTGGCAACTGATGCCACAACTGCAGATGATAACTTTGACACTCAGCATCCAATTTATCAAAGCTTTGCCAAGTACGCTGATATTTTCTATCAATACCCAGCACTACGCAGAGGCGAGCAAGCAACGGTGTTTCAAGTGGACGACAACAACATTTTTGCCATCACCCGTACAATAAGTGACGGGCAAAGCATGTTAGTGGCATTTAATACGGGCGATAGTATTGCTAAGGCAAAAATAACCACAAATGGCAACGAATATAAGCAAGTTGCCGGCAATAGTAAACTGGTGAAAAATGCCGAGAGCACTTCTGAAAATGCAACCTTTAGCATTGAAATGCCGCCTCTAAGCTTTGCTATTTATCAAAAAGTAAAATAGCTTCATCCTACTTTAACCATAGAATAAAGTCTTAACTTTCAGCCCATTAATATGTCGATATTAATGGGCTTTTTCTTGGTCGAAAATTACTTATAACATTTACTAAACCCATTTAGCGCCAAAACTTTTTCAGCCATTTTGGTCGGCCACAGCAATACAATTTTTCTGCCTCAATAACTTTCTTAGTCATTATTTTTGTCAATATTTTATTTATTATTTCAAAATAATATATTGCATACAATTTACAATATATTGAAGTTTGTGTTACATATATTCGCGTTATTTATAAAACCAAGCTTTTGATATCAGCAAACAATGCCATAAGCCATCAATGCTAAGTACAACCAACTATCACTAACTAGCTGAATAACAGATAAAAATATAACTAAAAAAATAATAACCAGAGGGAAAGTAAAATGTCTTTTAAAATGCTTACATTAACAAGTGCAGTGCTAATCGCACTAGCGGGTTGTGGAGGTAGTGACTCAAAAACCGAAACTGTTGAAGTACCACCTGCGCCAGTAGTTACCCCAGAGCCTGAAGTCGACTTTACCAGTGCTGACGTTGAAGCGGTAAAGCTAGGCGTAGTAAAAACCAATATCAACACCATCGAAGGCCAAGGCATTTCTTACTATGTTGATGTTGAAGAAGAAGCAGAAACCTTAGTGGTGAGTTTATTCAGTGGTATTGCCAATAAATCCTTAGGCGATCCAGATGTTTATGTAAAATTTGATCAAGAAGCCAGTGCTGGCGAAAATGGCGTATTCGACTGTGTTTCATATAACGGCACCGACTACAACGAAACCTGTATAATCGACAAACCGCAAGCAGGTCGTTACCACATTTTTATTGACGCATACGAAGGCGGTGACGCAGTAGACGCCTCTATGTTTGCCACCACCGAATTATTTAGCGGCAACATCTTATGTGATGAGCCAGTTCGCATTCGTGCGCAAAACATGAGCAATGAAGAGCTAGAAGAAGCCTGTACTGTTATTAGCCAGACCAAACGCGTATTCGACAACGTCTTAAGCTCTGACATTACGCCAGAGTTTCAACAAGCGGTTGAAAACGATCTTAACGAAGTCACTAACATTCATATTTTCGAAAGCTTATCTAATCATGCCTCATGGGCAGAGCACCTTTTTGATACCAGCAATACCAGCGGTATTTACTTTGAAACTAGCCCAACGAATTGGTGGCACAGCTCTGATATCCTAACCTTTAATGCCCTTGAATGGAGTGACGGTCGCACGGTAATTCGTTCCCTTAATCATGAATACATCCACGCGCTAGATGGTCGCTACAATAAAGAAGGTGGCTATAAAAGTAACTTAGGCTGGTGGAGTGAAGGTTTGGCAGAATATCTAAGTACTTTTTATCAACTACCGTTCACCCGCGTAACAACTGCTAGCAGCAGCGACCCATACACCTTGGCAGAAATTTTTGCCGGTGACGCTAATTACTATTCTTGGGGTCAACTTGCGGTAGCATTTTTAATTGAATCTCACCCTGAGCTCGTCAACCAAATGCTAGTACATATGCGCGCTGGAGAATGGACTGAATTCGATGCCTTATTGGCGAATATTGCTACCGATAACCAAGCAGAGTTTGAAACTTGGTCAACCTCCACCTTACCTGAGCAATACAACAACAGTGTTGAAGTACTGACCTTAGGCGACTACAAACAAATTAATGGTCGTGGCGGTTGGTTATTCTCAGTTGATGTGCCAGCCGGACATGAGGCGGTAACCTTTGCCACAAGTGGCGGCTCAGGCAATGTTGATATGTGGGTAAATAAGGGCCAGGCAACCCACCCGTCACTTGACGACACCTTCACTTGTACTTCAATCACTGATGATAGTAACGAAGAAACCTGTACCATAACAACACCAGAATCTGGCAAGTATTATGTTGCCATCTCATCTGATTTTGTTGGCTCAGACATTATCGACCTTAACTTTAGCGCTTGTGCCGGCACTGACTGTACCGTTGCATTACCCGAGCAGTTGGAGAAAATTGTTGCAACCGAACCTTACCTGCCACATTGGCCAGAAAAAGGCACTATCGGTACCTGTAGTTTAGCAGAAACTTATTATGACTCAGCTAAGCCAGCGCTTGATTTATCTATAACTAACCCGACTGACAAGCTAGTAAAAGTCTATTGGTTAAGCCGCAGCTCAGGTGATAAAGGCGGTAACTCTTACGCAACATTAGCGAAAGATGAAAGTTACACCGCTGACGATTGGGATATCGGCCACCGCATCATGCTAACCGATGGCGCTGATAACTGTTTAGGTGTTGCACTACTTAACGATGAAAACAATGCCTTTACTGTTACCGAAGCTATGGTAGAAAATGCCTTAGATGAAGCGCCGCCGGTTGAGATCCCAGAGCCTAC
The DNA here is from genome assembly GCF_057553355.1 of Colwellia sp. SU-HH01172. Taxonomy (NCBI): domain Bacteria; kingdom Pseudomonadati; phylum Pseudomonadota; class Gammaproteobacteria; order Alteromonadales; family Colwelliaceae; genus Colwellia; species Colwellia sp. SU-HH01172. The sequence goes on from NZ_BAAJMB010000003.1 coordinate 202,860, forward strand.
AGCTGAAGTTGGCAGCTGTGATCTAGCCGTACCTTATACGCGTCAGTCAGGAAATGCACCAGACTTACAAGTGGCGAATACCCTAACCTCACCCGTGAAGTTATATTGGATCAACAACAATACTGGTGAACCATTACTCAGTACCGTCTATGCCACTTTGGCAGAAGGTGAAATTTATACCGAAACATTCTGGGCCATTGGCGATCGTATGATGGTAACGGACGAAAGCGATACATGCATCGGTGTACTTGACCTAAATGCCACTAGCAATATTTTTGTTGTACAGTAAACTCAGCACTTATATCAGAACTAGTTATTAAATAGTGAAGCAGCTGGCTAAGGTATTGAAAATCCTAGCCAGCTTCTATTTTGCTCTAAAAAATAGCGGGAATTTAATGAAGCAAATATGTCAAACATCAAGATTAACCATCAGGCAATTCAATCTCAATGATGCCGAGTTTATTGTCCGACTGCTCAATGAAAAGTCTTTCATTGAAAATATTGCCGATAAGCAAGTAAGAACTATTAGCGATGCTAAAAACTATTTAACAACAGGGCCAAAGGCAAGCTATAAAAATTATGGCTACGGTTTATATGCCGTGTTATTAGAAAATAATGATAAATCCAGCGCTGAAGCACCAGATGAAAAACTAATAGGCATGTGTGGTTTACTGAAAAGACCAGAGCTAGATTATCCCGATTTAGGTTATGCTTTTTTACCTGAATTTTGTGGCAAAGGTTATGCAAAAGAAGCCGCCGAAGCGGTATTAAAAAATGACGTTGTCGCACATTCTCTAAACACTATTTTAGCAGTGACCTCACTGACGAACCAAAGCTCCCATAATTTATTGAAAAAAATAAACTTCAGCTTTATCGGCACCATGCAATTGTATGGCTCAGAAAGTAATGTTTATCAGTTTCGCGTATAACAAGTTTCAACAACTCCTAATCAACTAGAATCCATGACGATAAGAGGTTATGCATTAATTGTCATTTCTATTACCTTTTTGCCTCTTTGTTAGTGCTTTACAATCATGTTCAATAGTTACTTTAAGACTTGGCATAAATCAGATTCTTTCCCCTCTAATATGGGATAATGAGGTCAACCAACATTTATACATAGACTATTACTTAACTCAGATTGAGAAAGCACTTACACCTATTTAGAGATAGCAGAAAGAATGAACAAAATTATCAATGAAAGAATAAACAAACTCCGATTATTAGATTTAGAAAATGTTGAATATGATTTTATAGTAGAAAAAGTTAGTGAATTAGTTATTCTTGCTTCTCAAGCAAAAGCGCTCCATGAAGCAACCACAGTAGCATGTACTTTGAAAAAAGGAGAACGGTTATTTAGAGCCCATTTCAAGCATAATAAGGACGACAAATTAACTCGTGAGAAAACCCCTACATATGTAAATTCAATATTAGCGCCACAGAAAAAACTAGTGAAAGGCTTTCAGAGATGTAATCCACCACAAAGTCCAATGTTTTACGCTTCGACATGTATAGAGCGCTCGCTAAGAGAATGTCGAGCAAACACTGGTGACTTTTTGTTTCTGTCAGAGTGGGAAGTTATAGAAGATTTAAACATAACTTCGGTGACTACGAATATTCCTGACAAGTTGTTGCACTCCCACTCGATACTATTTAATTTTTTTGCAGATAAATTTATTCAGCGTATTCACCACACGTTTAGCTATGAATACAAGTTAACAGCGGCTATTACACAGGTACTTTTAGGGGTGAAAAAGAAAAACAGTTCATTAGCTGGGATAAGCTATCCATCTGTAGTTTCAAAAAAACGAGGAGAAAACTTTGCACTATTGCCAGAATTTCAAAGTAAACTAAAGCTTGTAAAAACACAAAAAGTCGAAATAGCAAAAACAACCCCGCTAGAATATGTTTGGGTGGAAATTGAAAGTACGACTAATTTTTACAATAATCGCATTAATTGGCGTACATTTGAACAATCCATAATTTTTCCTAAAAACATTCCTATTTTGGAAAAAGGGCAAGACAAGGTTGGTCACTATATAAAGTTAGTAGATGGACAAATATTGCGTGGTTCCATTCAAGGAATTCGTGAACTCTAATAAAAGTTGTATACAGCTATTCTCCAACAAAAATCACTTCTTCACCGCTTTCTAACCAAAGCGGGTATTTGGCCATAACTTTGGTGAACATTCGGCTTTGCAAATAACGGTTTAGCCATTTTTGCAGGTTTGGATATGGCGATTGCAAATACCACTGGCGCTCTACTCGGGCAAATTGTCGAATAAAAGGTAATAAGGCAATATCGGCTAAGCTTTCTCGCGCTGAGAATAAAAATTCGTATTTAGCTAGGCGTGTTTCTAATAATTGAATATATGCTTCACAAGCTATTCTGCAATCAATTAACGTAGTTTCACGGTAGCGTTTAGCACATTTATACGCTTCTAGACGGACTTTAAATTCAACATCAAACTCATTAATCAGCGCTAACATTTCGTTTAATAATTCCGGATTTATTTTATGCAGTAAATTATCGGGGTCAGCACGATTAAGCGCCCACAGCATAATATCGAAACTTTCATCAATAACCTTAATTTGCTCCGAAGCTTCGTTTAACACTAAAACTGGTACTGTGGCTTTAGGCGAAGCAACTATCATTTCTTCAGGTTTATTGCTTAGCACAATATCACGCAGCGCTATAGGCAGTTGCGATTTATAAATCGCTATTCGTGCTCGCATGGCATAAGGACAATTTCTTAACGAATAAAGGATAGGTAGTGCCATTATTTTCTTCTTTTTAAAACTATACGCATTATAAAGTGCAACTTTAACGGTATTCATTCGGGAAATATACGGGTAAAATCCCTGCTCTTAAATTTAGCGAACAATAAGTTGTAAAAATGGAACCCAAAATTGAATTATTAGCGCCCGGTGGCGATGTTGATGCCATCAAAGCGGCCATTATTGCCGGCGCTGACGCGGTATATTGTGGCTTAGACACACTAAACGCCCGAAATCGCGCTGCTAATATTTCCTTCGAGCAACTTATCGGTATTATTCGTTTAGCGCATCAATACGATTGCCAAATTTTCTTAACGCTAAATATTATTATTTTAGAACGTGAATTTAAGTCGATTGCCAAATTGCTCAGCAAACTCGTTAACACCACATTAGACGGCGTTATCGTGCAAGATATCGGCATGTTTAATATTATTAAAAAGCATTTCCCAACATTAGATATTCATGCATCTACCCAGTTAACTACCCATAACATTGGCCAAATTCCCTTTCTGAAAAAACTGGGGGCGTCTCGGGTTAATTTATCTCGCGAGTTAAACCTGCGCGAAATTACCGCAATCAATAAGGTTTGTGTCGAGCACGACGTACTCACCGAAGTGTTTGTTCATGGCTCACTTTGTGTTGCCTTTTCAGGCTTATGTTATTCAACCTCTGCCAGCGTCGGTAATTCCGGTAACCGTGGCCGTTGCAGCCAAGCGTGTCGTGAAGAATACGAAACCACGCCATCAGGCCATAACTTCCCGTTAAACATTAAAGACAATTCCGCCTTTTTTGACTTACCGGCATTAATCGACGCTGGCGTGCATTCATTTAAAATTGAAGGACGGATAAAAGGCGCTAACTATGTGCATACGGTAGTTGATAGCTTCCGCAAACAAATTGATGGTTTCCTTAATACGGGCGAGCTAACCGAAGATGGCGAGCGTTTATATAAAGTATTTAACCGCGACTTTTCCAATGCCTTTTTGCGTGGTGATTTAAACCAGTCGATGTTTATTGATAACCCGCGTGATAACTCAAAAGTTCATGCGGTAAACAAATTTAAAGCTGATGAAAGCCAAGCAATTTCGGTAGTGCAAATTCAAGACGTTGAGCAAAACCTGCAAGCCGATAAAAATACTATTGAGGCGGAAGTGGTTGAAAAAATTAAACACTTAAGCATTGAAAAAGTGCCGTTAAGCTTAAGCTTTGCAGGCCAACTTGGACAAGCGTTAGCGATAACCGTAACAACCGAAGGCTTCTCTGTTGAGCAAAATACCTTTACCGTGCAATCAACAAGTTTATTAAGAGCCAGTGATAAAGCCTTTATTGACGCAGCTACCATTAACAAACGTTTTAAAAGCTTTAATAATGCTGAGTTTTTACTAAAAGAAATAAACTGCGATAACTTAAACGATGGCTTAAGCATTCCCTTTAAAGAGCTCACTGCCCTTAAAAATGACATTGCTAGCCGGTTAAATAATTCTGTCACTGTATTACCTGAAGTAACCTTACCACCCTTGGTTAGTCACCCTAAAGCTGACGTTAAAAACGGCAATAAAGCTCAATTATCACTATTAATTTGTGATGAGTCTGATGTTGAATTGGCTAATGTTACCGATGCCGATATTTACTTTAAATTACCTGATGCTTACAAGCGTGGCTGTACTAAATATGTTGGCTTTTTACAGGCGAATCCGCGTTTAATTCCGTGGTTTCCGGCAGTGTTAATTGGCAAAGATTACGATGTTGCGGTTAATATTTTAGAGCAAGTAAAACCAGAGTTGATCGTTACCAACAACACAGGTATTGCTTATCGCGCTAATGAATTAGGTATTAAATGGATTGCAGGACCATTTTTAAATACCACTAACTCATACGCATTATTAGCCTTAAAAGAAGATTTTGACTGTAGCGGCGCTTTTATTTCTAATGAAATTAATGCCATGCAGATAAAAAACATTGCTCGTCCAGATAACTTTAAATTGTTTTACAGTATTTACCACCCTATTTTGTTGATGACCAGCCGCCAATGTTTCTTCCAACAAAGTGTTGGTTGTGAAAAGCCCCGTATCGACAACGGATGTATGTTGTCGTGCGATAAGTCAACCAGCATCACCAACCTTAAAGGCGTGCCGTTTGCTATCGACAAACAAAAAGCCGGTTACCCGAGTATTTATAACCAAGACCAGTTTTTAAATATGGAAATTATCGAAGACTTATCACACTTGTTTGATGGCTTTATGATTGACTTAACTAACATTGGCGCAGGTGACAGAGCATCGCCAGATAAAGCCTTGTTGATCCAACAGTTCGAAGAATTGCTGTCTGAGCAAGCAACAGATAACGACTCAGCAGTCAAACAACAATTAAATGACTTAGTACCTGAGTCTACCAATATTCAATATCATAACGGTCTGTAAAAATAGCATTAGTTTTATGTTCTCAGATAAAACTTAGCAATTAAAAAAGCCCTGTTATTACAAAATAACAGGGCTTTTTTATTAACAAACCAACAAAATTAACTTGCTAGCTATGCTTTATCGGCGTGCCTGTTTCAGGGTCAATACGATCGAGCGACGGGCCATTGTAGTCCCCTAATAATAACTGTACGACCGCTTCACCATATTGCTCAAACCAAAAATCCCCTAGCTCTTTTAGTTTTTTAATATTGGTTTTACTGACATCATCCATCGCATCATCAGGTGGATTTGGTAAACCCGGTTGTTTTAACAGCTTGGCATTAACACGTATGTAACTGCCTTGGTCCATCATGGTAATACCTTGATAAGCCACAACGCGCTCATCACTGAGGATGTCGAGAATCTTACCTTTCGTCATCCATTGCAATGCGCCCCAACCTCTTGATTCTGGACCATTAATTTTTCTGGTCATAAAGCCAGTACCAATTGACAACACCCGTAAGTCACTAATTGATTCATCACTCCAACACCGCCTTGCTTCTGCAATTGCACACATGGTTGGATTGTTGGCAATAACACCACCATCAATAAGCCAAGACTCGTCTTGCTCTGGCGGTACTTCTAACTCTTTAGTTGGAAAATATGTTGGCGCGGCACTAGAAGCATCGGCGACCTGATAAGAGTACAAAGATTGATAATCAGCTTTGGTCGATTTAATGATCATAGGTCGGCGTTTTTCTATGGCATAAGTCACCGCTAAAATATGTTTATTTTCAGGTATATCATCAATTCGTGCCTCTTTAAATTTCTCTTTCAGCACCTTAGTTTTGTCTTTTGCTTCATATTTTGGCGCATTGACACCGTCAATCTCAAACCAACCTTTGTTTTCAGTGAAGATTTTCTGCGCGGTTTTATAGTTATATAATTTGTTGATTTCATCCATGGTCATATCTGTTGTAGCAAGTGCCAAGGCAATAATACTGCCGGTACTTGTACCAGCATAGAAATCAACACAATCTCGAATTGTTTTACCATTTAGTTGTAACTTCTCTTCCACCTTGGAAAGAAATTGTGTGGTCGCTGCTCCTCTAATACCACCGCCATCGAGTGACAAAATTAGTTTTGACATAATAGCTTCCTTTTATTTAGCAAATGTAGTTTGTTACCTTGCTTTTCCATATAACACTAATTAAAAATCTAGTAATCGCTTGTTTATTAATCTGTTATAAAAAATTTTATTAACTATAATTTTGTAAAAAACACATAGTGAGAATAGAATAAAAGAAGAAAATACGGCAATAACTAAAAGACAACTCCCTTTATCAACAAGGTATCAAATCAAGCTTAGTGTTTCTTGCTTAAATTTCCACTATTGAGATATTACGCTTCTAATTATATTTCAGAAATAATTGACGGTGGCTCCGAAATTCAGCTGGGTATTGAAGGAGAACTCACGAAGGAGAAAAAAGCCGTAATGCTAACAGAAGTAAAACCTATTATCGGTCAAAAACATTCTGGCGTGAAATAACCGGTTGACGAGATAACAAATGATTATGCGGATTTAAAATAAACGATACTAACAACCAAAACCATCACAACATAAGCCAAAAACTGTATGCCTGCTTTACGGTGTTTAATGGCAAGTGCAGACACAGTTTCATTTGTAATACCTTGTAGTATTCTTAGCCCATTAGAAGATACAAACACCAGCGGAGTTTTAAAAAGTTTTGGAGAGCCAAGTTTTTGCCAAACCTCAGCTTCATATGTTTTTACTGATTGATAATATTTATACTCGGCGATACCTGAACGCAGCATTAGTAAAAACAAAACGGAAACAAGTACAATAAACATTAACATAATGACTCCTAATAACTTTCCCCAAAAGCTGATAAATATTACTTATCAAATTTATTTAGTACGAATAATATTACCGAAAACAACGCCAATACCGGCAGCAAAAACTAATCTTAGCCCAGGGTTTCCATACATTGCCAAACCAAAAATCATACCAACGCCAGCACCAAGCGATATAGCAATGTCCATATTATTGGCCTTATTGGCACCATTACTTTCTTGCTTTTTATTTATTGTTTGGTTCCTTTGAGCACACACGGCTTCATGATATACAAACATAAAATTGGCAATTAATAAATCTACTTCCTGAGTAGTATTGAGCATAGCTTCGCAACTGGCACTTTATCTTTCGTTATTTTTCTTTCGAAAAATGACTCAACGATAAACCACGATTGGTGTTATCTGCAGGTGATAGCTTTCGTTTATTAAAATAAGTTACGGCACTGCTTGACCATTTCTTGCTTCGAGTAATCGATACCAATCTTCACGTGAATAATCTAATTCAAGAGCTTGTTTAGCTACAACTATGCGCTCAGGGGTTGTAGAACCAATAATAGGACAAATACCAGCAGGGTGTTTCAATAACCAAGCGAGAATAATCTGCCAAGGTGCACAACTATATCTTTCACTTTGTTTAGCCAATTCATTTTCAATACGTTGCTCATCGTCAACTGAGAAGGTATTGCCCCAAGCAGAATAAGCCACACCGCCCAAAGGACACCACGCAATAGGTGTTATGCCATGTTGCTGACATTGATCTAGCGTACCATCAAGTAAAGTATCGATATTATGAATATTGATTTCCACTTGGTTAACCAATAATGGCATTGAAACAGCTGACTTTAATAACTCAACTTGCGAGGGTTTAAAATTACTAATTCCAAAATGTTTGACCTTACCAGTGGCTTTTAATCGTGCAAAGGTTTCAGCCACTTCATGTACATCGAACAAATAATCAGGGCGATGCAATAGAAACATATCTAAATAATCAGTATTTAACCGTTTGAGTGAGCCTTCGACACTTTCTAACAAATATTGCTGACTAAAGTCATAACGTGTTGGTGCGTAGCTGTCTTGATCATTATTACGCGGTCGAATTCCTGCCTTCGAGGTGAGAATAATTTGCTCACGTAACCGTGGCTTTTCTGCCAGTATTTCACCAAACAGACTTTCACATGCCCCGCCACCGTAGATATCGGCATGATCAAAATGATTATAGCCCTCTTCCAAAGCGGTCATAATCGCGCGCTTGCCTTTATTGCGATCATCAGTGGTATTATCGCCGGCAATGCGCATACAACCATAAATAAAACGTGAAGATTCGACCGTTGAGTTGCCAATTGATATTTTTTTCATATCTGTCCTTATCCTAAAAATTTTTTGTATTTAGTGATCGTTAGTACCTACATCAACGCTTGTTAATCGGGTACAACAATTTATATCCAATTAAGGTACTCGCATCAACAAAGATAACGGTTTTAGTGCATATTCTATAATTTGCAAAAATTTTCTAAATACTCGTCGTGCGTCGGTAGCTTAGATAAAGGTTCGAGCTTAATATTTTTAATTTTCTCTAACATTACATTTAACTGCTGTAATGGCATTTCATTGGCCATAGGGTGATAATCCTGTGGCTCTATTCCTTGTCCTAGCATGACTTGTAACCAAGAGCCCTCATTAAATAGGTCATTTTGTTCACGAAATATTTTGCCACTTTCTTTAAATAATTTAATTTTTTCCGCTAGTGACTTTGGAATTTCCATAGCTCGTAAATCGCGCCACAATTGGCTGTCGTCTCGTTGGTTAACATGATAATGCAAGATAATAAAATCTCGGATTTGTTCAAATTCTACTTTCGACTGCCTATTATATTCATCAACTTGCGCTTCACTAATACCGTTTTGCGGAAACATATGAATAAGCCGAACAATTGCCGATTGAATTAGGTGAATACTGGTTGATTCCAGAGGCTCTAAAAAGCCGCTAGATAACCCGATGGCAATAACGTTTTTATGCCATTGCTTACGTCGACGGCCAGTGGTGAACTTGATCACTTTAGGCTCAGCTAAAGGCTCAGATTCAATATTAGCCAACAGTAATTCTTTAGCTTGCTTATCAGTATAATGTTTACTGCTATAAACCAGACCATTGCCATTTCTGTGTTGCAAAGGTATTCGCCATTGCCAGCCGCCCGCATGGGCAATTGAGCGCGTATAAGGTAATGTTTCATCAAACCTTTTTGATGGTACAGCAATAGCGCGATCACAAGGTAGCCAATGCCCCCAGTTTTCATAGCCGGTATTTAATGTTTGCTGAATTAATAAGCCTCGAAAACCTGAGCAATCAATGAATAAATCGCCACTAACTTCTTCTCCATTTTGAAGAACTAAAGCATTAACATTACCAGAACTCTTGGATTGCTTAACGTTGGCAACCATGCCTTCGGTGCGTTTAACGCCAATTTTTTCGCTAAATTTTCTTAAAAATCGCGCATACAAGCCAGCATCAAAATGAAACGCATAAGGGATATCGATAATAGGATCTTTCGATTTTATTTGCGCAAATTTACCTTGCGTTGCGCATAGATAATTTAGGTCATAATCCCATAAGTGATTTTCTAAGCCAGCATCTTGTGCACGTTTTAAATAATGATGAAAATGACAAAATGGTGAGCTTTTACCTGCGGCGCCAAAGGTATGAAAATAACTTTCTTCGGTATTTTTCCAGTGTTCGAACTTAATGCCAAGTTTTATCGTCGCCTTTGTTTCTCGTAAAAATTCGGCTTCATTTATACCTAAAGCACTATTGAATAACCGAATCGGTGGGATAGTGGCCTCGCCCACACCAACACTGGCAATATCATCAGACTCAACCAACTCAACAGCAACACTCGTTCCCATTAATTTTTTGATCAACGACGCTGACATCCACCCCGCAGTGCCACCACCTAAAACAACAACTTTTTTAATGTTATTTGCCATTTGTAATTCTCTTTCTATCAAATTTAGCTAGTAATTTTTTATCAGTAAAAATAATAAAACCTGCTAGAAGCCTAGCAGGTTTTATAGTTACAAACACATCATCAAATTCTTGCGATAATTAAAACTTGTAGTTAATACCTAAAGAGTAATTAGCACCATATGATTGATAAGATCTAATTTGACGAGAGTCTGCCGCTTCAGCTTTCAATGTATCTTCATCCGTTATATTTTGTGCTTGCAAAGTAATACGTAAGCCTTCAAGTGATGCAATACCTGATTCTTTAAAGTCATAACTAATTTGCGCATCCCAAACTTCTGAACCTAAATCTTCAACAGGAACAAGTGCTAAACTTAGGCCACGCTCTTCTGTTAAAAATTCATCACGTTTAGTACCGGCAATACGGAATTCAAAGCCTTTGTATTCATAGTAAGCTGTTAATGAATAACTTTCTTCTGAAAGGCCTGGAATTCTTTCTCCATCTTCTAACTCACCATCAAGAAAAGTCGCACTAACGGCAATACCAAAACCTTCTAAGTTTTCATGAATCAAACGAAATGGCAAACTCGCTTGCAACTCATAACCTCTAACAAAGCCTTCTAAACCATCTTCAGTTGAATCAACTAAGCCATCAAAACTAACAGGGGCTAGATGCTCGCCACCATTGGCACAATTTTCATCATTATCTACTATGTTCTCGGGTGAGATTACACCATTTAAATAACAACCTTGTGATTGGTGGTATCCTTCAATGTAAAACGCAGATAAATCAGTAGCTGTATCTCCGCTTCTATGCCAATTTTTTAAATCTTTATAGAAAAACGTTGCCGCAAAATAACCATCGTCAGCAAAATAGTTTTCGTATGACAAGTCAAACTGGTTCGCTTCAAGTGGTTTAAGAGTTGGATTGCCTGAGCTGCCAGACCATGGGCTATTTTGAATAGCAGAGCTGCCAATTTGTTGATCATTAAACGCAAATGTGACGCGGTTATTTGGTTTCATATCATCCATACGTGGACGACTTAACACTTTCCCCATGGCCGTACGAATAAATTGATTTTCAGCCACTTCAAAGCTTAAATTTAATGTTGGTAAAATATCGGTATACGAATCACCACCAGTTGCAGGGGTCGCATCTACACGACCATTTGCATTGTCTACCACCGAGTAGCCTGTTGATTTTTGGTCAATATTAATCGCTTGTAAGCCAATATTACCACTCATTAATACATCACCAAACTCAGCTTCTAAGTTTAATTTTACGTAAGCAGACAATTGCTCTTCTTCAACAGTATAGGTATCACCCAAGCGATCGGTTTGCACTAATGAAGCTGCTGTTTCGGTATAATAGCCACTTTTATATAAGCCAAGACTGTCGTATGCCAAGACTCCATTAATACCAATAAAGCCAAGGTCAGCAACCCCTAACACGTTAGGGATTGGGCCATCATTTGGATACTCTGGCGCTGTTAAGTAGTCACCTTCATTAATTTTTTCTTTAGTACGATCTGAGTATAAAACACCGGTTTCAACCCCAGAAATAATGCCATACTCTAACAAGCCTTCAACTTGTAAGCGCACACTATCTAAGTCTTCTTCAAACTCTGGTCGGTTAATAAAACCATCTTGCGCGTCACTACCAATAATTGGTGCACCCCACGCTTGTGGGCCAGCTAAACGCATTAAACTTTCATCTGTATAATCAACACCTGCTAATGTTGGGTGGTCACTATACATAACACCTGTAGATGTCATCTGCCAAGAGCGCGCAGCAGCAGGACGACCATCAACACCAGCACGACCGACGCCAGAATAACTTTCAACATCAATAATTGACTTCTCTACTGAGCCGGTAGATACATCTAGCTCTACTGTCCAATCATCATTTAACGCATACTCTACATTTAAACCAAAGGTCGTTAATTCTGAGTCTTGGGTACGAGCATCATTTCGCACTACTGAATGAAAACCATCCCAGTAACCTGAGGTTACTAAACCGTCTTCAACATTGGTTTCAGTATAATTTACGCCGCCCCACACTGGGCCGCCTTCTTCTAGGCCACGACGAACATCGTTTTCATTAAAGTCTATGTATAAAGCATCAAATTGTATTTTTAACGCATCTGTTGGTGCGTATTCAACGATTGCAGCAATCGAATCGCGCTCTAATAGTGCTGAACGAGCAAATGAGTCATGGCCACCTAAAATTTTGTTACCGTCTGGGGTATCTGCATAGCCCCAGGCACGAAAGTTTTCTTCTTGACGAGGAGTTTCCAAAGATGACAAGACTAATGCAACACCTAATGTGTCATCCATAAACTTATCAACGTAGTTAAATGAAAAACGATGACCATCGTTATCATAATCTGGGTTGGCCGAATCTTTTTTGTTTTGCTCAAAGTTGGCATTGAATGCCATAACTGGCTCAGAATTTAGCGGGCTTACTGTTTGTAAATCAACCGTGCCACCAATGCCTTGCGATACTAAACCAGCTTCAGGGGTTTTATATACCACGACATTAGAGACGATTTCCGTTGGATATAAGTCATACTCAACACCTCGGTTGTCACCCATACCTAATAATTCACGACCGTTAAGAGAAGTGCCAACATAGTTTTCATTAAAACCACGAACCGATAAACCACTGGTGCGGCCATTTCGTCTTTCGCCAGTCACACCAGGAAGACGTGCTAATGATTCAGCAACACTGGTATCAGGAAGCTTACCAATATCTTCAGCCGATAATACTTCAACAATAGAGTTTGAACTCATTTTAATTGCTTGAGCACGCTGTAAACTGCCGCGTATGCCGGTAACTGTTATTACTTCAACTTCTTTTTCTTTTGCTTTTTCATCAGCCACTTCTTCTGCAAGAGCAGGCAGACTTAATGCCATAAAGCCGCTTGATAGCAAAGCCAAAGTTACTCGGCTTGGTTTGAAACTTAACATTGGTGAACTCCCCTAAACATCCCTGCTTTAATTATTGTTCAGCGTTCCTGCGCTGATGTAACTAATTTGTATTTGCTTTTCTCTGCATTTTTAGCAGACGCTCCTAATATAGTGTGAGCAATAAGTAATGAATACCATCTGCATACGTATTCATCACACCGTTCAGCTGGTAAGCGTTAATTGATGCCTTTCACCAATGACTTATTGAATTAATGAAACAAAGATTATTCTAATGATAAAACAATAGCTACTTTCAATAGAGCTTTTTATTTATTCTCCAAAATCTCTTTAAATACAAAGGATAATGGAAAATTTCATTCTCTCACTTCAATAAAGCTAGTTTGGATTACACTAATTTACAGATGATTACCCATTTCAATAAATCAATGCATTTTACAATTGCAGTCAGCGCTGAATACGTATGTAAGCCAGCCAAATAAAATAGCATCCAAAGAATAATGTTATCGTTTTGCAATAAAAAACGCTCTAGCAAGCTAGAGCGTTTTAATAGTTACGGAGCAATGCTAAATCATTAGCCTGCTCTAATTCATTACTATTTACTTTTTCGATATGGTTACTGTTGGCGCTTCCGGATTAGGTCCTGTGACCGTAAACACATAAGTCCCAGCTTCATCAGCAGTGAAAGACAAATTATCACTTGAACCCTGCGATAAGATTAGTGGCTGATTTAGGTTAGCAACATTACCTTCATCACCGGCACCTAAGTTGAACGTAGACCAATCACTTGAAGCGACTTTAAAGCCATAACCTGCTGCATCTAAATCAATTTCAACAGAATAACTTGCATTTCCTTGATAAGTCACTTCATCCACTACACCCCAATCATTCATCTCACCACGAACATATACACTGGAACCAGCAAACATTTCTGCTTTGAAGACGGAAATTGTTGGAGCCTCTAAATCAGAAGCATCGAAAGTAAAAGTATATTCTTGCTCAGTAGCAAAGGTCATCGTTAAATTATCATTACTGCCTGACAACAATAATTGTTCTTCTGTTAATAGCACTTCTGCATCATCCGCTGGTGCCCCCATGTTAACAGTTGACCAATCCACAGAGGCAACTTTAAAGTTATGGGTAGCAGCATTAACAGTAAAGGTAGCAGAGTATTTACCATTACCAATATAAGTCAGCGGATTTGTTTCCCCCCAACCATTCATATCACCGCGAATATATGGCACGGTACCCAAAAATGGTTCCTCATTTGTGACAGTTAATACCGGTGCTTCAATATTTGAGGCATCAAGGGTAAAGGTATATGTAGACTCAGTAGTTATTGATAATGCTAAATTATTGCCACCGGAGGCGAGTGAGAAATCAATATCCTCTTCAACCACATTACCTGCTTGTGGAGCGCCCAAGTTAACTGTACTCCAATCGCTAGAAGCAAGTTTGAATTCATAGTCTTGTGCTGTTAGCTTAATTGAAGCTTGGTAAATACCGTCACCACGATAAGTTAACGCATCTGTTGTGCTCCAATCATTCATGCCACCACGCACATAAACCGCTGTATCACCATAAGGTACTACATCAGGTGCTCCAGATGTTGCGATTGCGGATAAACCAGCTCCCTGTTGCTCACCTTGTGCCTTAACAAATACCGCTGTTGTTAGTGCTGGCACCGTAAATGTCCCCTCATCTTCGCCTTGATTAAAGCTGGCACCAGAAGCCGTACTATCAGCTGAATTTAACTGCACACTATGTAAACTAAAATCTTCTGCAGTAGGTACTGTATGCGACAATTCAGTATTTGAGCCATTTACGACAACGACGATAGCATCATTTGCCGGATCTAAATCTTCCAAATCACTGCCATCATCAATACTCATAACAATTAAGCCTTGAGTTTGGCCTTTACCGATATTATGAAAACCAACACGGTTAATAATATCTTGTGCGGTAGTTAAGCTAAATAAAGGGCTAGTCGTTCTAATATTTAAGAACTCATTGAAAACACTTGAAGCAAATGAAATTTCAGCCACTCCAACATTACTATCGGCATTAAGTGCAATACGTAATAACTCTTCATCACTTTTGCCACCTTTATCAAGAGGTAATCCTTTATTCCAGTTATTACTGTCAAAGGTAAAATCAACAAAATTGTACCAATCACCCGCATCATAGGTGTTACGATCTAACGACTTAGAGCGTAAAAAATCACCGCCCATTTGTAAGAATGGAATACCTTGAGAAAGTAATACAATTGAATGTGAAACATTCTGAGCTCTAACTCGTGCTTGCATATCCATTGAAGGAGAAAGTACAAACTGCAATTGATCCCATAAGGTTTCATTATCGTGTTTTGAAATATAGTTGATGACATCAGCAGGGTCTTTAGCATACATATTTGGTGAAAATGCACTACCTAAACTGCTAGTGCCACTGGCACTTTTCAGCACATAATCGGCAAGTGAACCGGCTAGGCCAAGTTTAATAATATCTTGCTGCTTATAGGCATCATTATCATTGGCATCATTACTAAAGAATTTCCCTTTTCTAATACCATCACGCAAGCGGTCATTAAAGGTGCCTATTTCACTACCTGCCATATTAAATTGGTTCGCTTGTTCAAAACCACGATCATCACGGGTCCAGCCTTCACCATAAAAATGGGTATCACTGTCAATCGCTTGAATAATATCTCTGGCGGCAAGCATTTGCTCTTTCGAACCATGGCTCATAATGTCAAAACGAAAACCGTCAAAGTTATAATGCTGGGTCCATATTTTTAACGAATCCACCATCACTTTATTCATCATACGATGTTCAAGTGCAGTATCGTTACAACAAGTTGATTGAATAATAGCACCTGTTTCGATATTTCTACTGTGATAGTAGCCCGGAACAACCATATCCAAAACTGAGTTGTTCGATAAGCCAGCAGAGCTAGTGTGGTTATAAACAACATCTAACACGACGCGTAAACCTAAGTCGTGTAAAGCTTTGATCATAGCCCTCATTTCAGTAATACGAGCTACACCATCAGCGTTAGAAGCATAAATGCCATCTGGTACATTAAAATGCTTAGGATCATAGCCCCAGTTAAAGCTATCTACTTCGCGTAGCGCGTTCATTAAATTTGCCGCGTCATTTGAGTAGCTATTGTAACTTTCAAAAACTGAAGCCAGTGTTTCATCCGCCCCCTCAACACCGCAAACAGGCGCATCAGCTTTAATAGCACAAAGCTCTGCTACCGTATTATCCATATTAACTATAGATGCAGGGTCTTCATTGATTGATGCAATATCATTTGCCGGTAACATATGAAAATAGCTTAAGCCATTATCGACCAATTTTTGTAAATGTTGCACAGGTAAAGAATTTGTTTCAGTAAAGGCTAAGTACTTACCCCTGTTTTCCGCATCTGTACTTTCATCTAACGCGCTAAAGTCACGAATATGGCCTTCATAAATAACCGCATCTTCATAATTGCCAGCAGCAACTACGTTATGATCTTGCCAGCCCTCGGGCATAAGCTCAATATCAGTTAAATCAACAAACTGGGAGTAATCACCATTGGTAGAAAGCCCCACAGAGTATGGGTCGGAGGTCAATAAGGTTTCTAATTGTTTACTTTGATAATGATAAACTGACAATTCAAAGCGATAGAATTGGCGATCTAAACTCGCATCACCTTGATATGACCAAACACCTGTATTGGCGTCTTCAGTCATTGCTTGGCTAGCCGTTTCCTTTTTATCAGCGTCATATACTTTTAGCGTTACACTTTGCGCTGTTGGTGCCCATACGGCAACATTAATATTTTCATTGTCGTAAGTAACGCCAAGCGTCGCTTCATCTGCATCCGCCTCACCTTTGGTATAAACATCGTCAAGCGCTTTAGCTGTTTGCACATAAGTGGCTGCAATCGCTTTGCCTTCACTGTTGTAACCAACTAAAACCTGTTGATTTTTTAATACCACTTTCGCTTCATCTATCGACCAATCACCTGAAAATGCTTTCCATTCACTAACAAGTGGAGCATTAGCTTTTTGTTCGTCTGATAAGTCGACGGCAGACAAAGTAATTGCTGTACCGTTAACGTTATCATTGTCATCCGCTTCAATGTCTGCATTGGCCGAATGATGCAGGCGAACCTCAGTTACCGCTTCATCAACATTCCAAGCAAAAGTGTTACTATCAATCCAATGCGCAGCATAATCAGCAATTTGTAAAGGTTGCTCACCTAATGAAACAATAGGGTATTCAAAAATTGACGCAACACCTGAAAAAGTGAAGTTCATCCGTTGATATGTTTCATCATCTTGTTTTAGTGGCATTTTAAAATCACCACCGCCAAACTCTTTACCGGCGTCATCAGTACCTTTATGAATGATGAAGTTACCACAATCACTAAAGTCATCAATTAAGTTTACAACCCAATAGGCGCCATAGTTAGCATCTACACCGGTATGCACTAAACCATTGTCCCAACTTGGCGCTAGCGAGTCTTCAGCATAAGCATTGCAGGTAGGATCATTCCAATTGTGCATTTTGTATTCATCATACTCGCCGTCGGCACGGTTATAATAAAGTACGGCTTGAGTGTCACTTGGAAAGAATTCTGGCGCAGGTGCGTCAGGATCAACCCCCACAACACAACTCTCATTTAGTGCATCTGGTACTGTAGGCACTGGACATTGAATAGGCTCAGGTGCTACACACGTTGATCCAGTAGCATCTGGCACCATAGGTACATCACATGTTAGTAACGTTGTACCTGACTTTGTTGAATCTGAACCGCCACAGGCAGACAGTACGATAGTAATAAATGTTATAGCAAGCAGCCGTAACATTGAGTTTTTATAAAACATAAATTCTACTCCAATAGCTAGGTGCTTATAACGAATAAGTCATACCCAAAAAGAACTGGCGGCCAAAATATTGAATCGTTCCTGTTTGCGCTTTAACGCCAAAGTAACTTTTGGTTGGCTCATCAGTCAGGTTATTGATTTGAAATACCACATTAAAATTATCGTTAATTTGATACGAAGCTTGGTAATCAACAATGGTTTCAGCATCGTAATTAACTGTTTGAGCTTCTACGGCAACTTGCTCAGATACAAATTCATCGCGATAACGAATGCTGGCACGGGTTTCAAAACCTTCATATTCCCAAAATAAGGTAGTTTGAAAGACATTTTCAGATAACCCTGGCAATGAAATAGGTAAATCTTGTAACCCTGTCTTTGATATTTGTTGAATTTCACTTTCGGTATACGAATAACTTGCTTGCAAACCTAAGCCTGACCAAAAATCAGGTAAGAAAGAGAATATTTGCGTATAAGTAAACTCAATTCCTTGTATATAACCTCCTTCTTCATCATTAAATGCGGTTTCGAAAGAGCCATTTCTTACTTCTAACGGCACGCCACTTACTGGATCAACCATTTGCTCTGGTACCGCTAACCCGTTGGCAGCAAAGTCATACTCACTAATGGTTTGTGTCACTATACCTGTTGAATCAATATCTTTATAAAAAATCGCTGCAATCAGTGAACCATTGCCTTCTTCGAAATACCTTTCATAAGACAGATCATATTGATTAGCATAAAAAGGTTTTAAATGCGGGCTATTTTTAGCTTGACCACTAATTTCAAAGTAAGTTTCAGTTTCGGTTGAAATTCGGGTTAAGTTAGTACTGCTATTTGACGCCAATCTATCGATATTTGGTCGACTCATCACCTTGGCAGCAGCAAAACGTATTTGATCACTATCAGTTAACCTAAAGTTCAAGTTCATTTGCGGTAAATAGTCTGTATAACTGTTGCTAATTTTCGTTGGAAAATATCTATCATTAACTAAGCCAACTTCATCAGTGATATACTGCGCACCTAACGCGACATCACCACCAACATCTTGCAATGACGTAGCCGCTTGTTTAGTGTCGACCACCCGTACACCAATATTACCGGTAACAGGAATACCGCCAATTTCCGCATCAATATTAGCCATAATATAAACGGCTGTAATATCTTCAAATACAGTGCCGCTTTCTTTCAACGTCCAATCATAGTTATTCAAATATGGGTTTTCACCATTTACCGCATCACCTGAAAAACCCCATGTTTGCACGGGCTGAGGAACACCATTAGGGAACCAAGCATTAAGTACCGCATCTTGATCTAGCGCTAGGTAGCTGGGGAAATATGAAAAGTCGCCTGACCAATTAACAACAGTCGCCATATCAGAGGTTATATTTAACGGAGCTTCAGGAGAATTGAAGCTACTATCGCTGCCATATTCGAAAACTGATCTCTGGTTGTCATACTCACGTTCAGAGTAACGAGCACCAAATTCGATAGATGAAAAATAGTCATTATCTAATTGATAGGTAAAATCTAAACGAACAGCACTAACTTCATCTTTATTTTCATATGGATAAATGCCGTATTTTGTCACCATCACCTTATTTAAATCAGTTAAGGCGTCAGCTTGATTAAAGCCGACATCAGGAAGGTTTAAGCCATTTAATCCGTAGCTAATAGAAACATTATTATCAAATTCTGGGTTTTCAGCGTTAGCATCAGTAGAGACCAATGACCAAATCAAACCATTTCGAAAGTTACTCTCTGCTGAAGAATAAGAAAGATCGATATTGACATTTAAGCGCTCTGTTACATCCCAATCCGCATTTAAACCTAAGCTTTTTACTTCATCATGATCGGTATTATCATCATTGACGACTTCAATACGCGTTGCACTGTTCGAGGTGCGATTAAACGTACCGCCAATAATTGAATTATCGTGATAAATAGGGTTACTAATCGCGGCTTGACTGCCCTCAAGTTTTACCCGATAGCCGCGTGCAAATTCTTCAGAATCAAATTTTGAGTAAAATCCGTCAAATTTTAAATTAAAGTTATCAGTGGGTTGCCACTCTATAGTGGTTACATAACCATTGCGGGTTTCTTCACCACCTTTATGTTGTAATTCAAAACCTTCACTAATAAATTCACATTCAGGACAACTTGTTGTGCCACCGGTATCTCCTTCAACTTGATCAACATCTCGGGATTTATCATAAGCTAAACCAATGAATTGCTGAGTTGCACTCGGCTGAAATAAACGTGCATAACCAAGTGCAACACCTAGTGTTTCATCCATAAATTTACCTTGGTATGAAACACTAAAACGGTGTCCATTCGAGGTAGCATCTGGAATATCACTTGCTAAATCGTTATACATACCACGTGCATTAACAGTAAACTTATGTTCTTGTTCATTTTTTAGTGGGTTAGCAGTTGTCATCTCAACAGAGCCGGCAACACCACCTTCGATCATTGAGACTTTGGGTGACTTATAAACCGCTGCGTTTGAAATTAACTCAGACGGGTATTGGTCAAACTCAACACTGCGTTGACCACTAGTAGAAACTTGTTCACGGCCATTTAAGGTGGTAGAAATAAAGCCACCCGACATACCGCGAATATTTATTTCAGCGGCCTGACCACCGGTTCGTACGGCAGAAATACCTGGTAACCGCGTTAAGGCATCAGCCATTGAAACATCAGGCAAGGCACCTAAGTCATCAGCGGTGATTTGTTCAGAGACTGTATCGGCAAAACGCTTTTGATTGATAGAATCAATCAGTGAGCGACGAAAGCCAGTAACTTCAATAACTTCAATTTCTTTGTCAGCTTGGCTTTCTTCTTTTTCATCAACTTGTTGAGCATAACTGGCCCCTGACAAAGTTAATAAACCACAAGAAATCATCGCCAATGTGAGCTTATTGGGCTTGGATTTAAACATAATAGATTTTCCCTCTATATCATCCTTGAATTTTTATTTTTTGCTTTTATTAATTCATGGCTATTAATTTCATAGCTGATTAAATATAGAAGGCTTCTTTAGATATGCACAGAGTATGCATACGTATTCACAGACTCCCCCTTCCCATAATTTTACTTATAGAAAGAGTATGTTTTTGCTAGACAAATCAGACATCATCCCTTTGAATAGCTGAGTTACCGTATAATTATCTCCCCCTTAAACGTCTAACATTGTCAACAAATTTCATTCTCATTTAGATGCTGAATACGTATGCAGATATTCAGCTAAAACTAAAAAACTTAGCGGTCAAATACATCATTAGAATGAATGACTTCAGCATTAATTATTGCACACTAAACATTAAGGTATCCGTTTGGCATTGATAAATACTCATGGGCATACCATTTTCAATCACTTGTAGAGTTTTCTTGTTTAGCTGTAGTTTATAATCTCCAGGAATTAAGCTGTACACTAAGCTTAAATCTAGCATAGTTGCGACATTGCCCTTAGCTCGAATCAATTGATAGTCAGTAGATGTCGGTTTTGAACGTTTCACCATAGGTCCTTGATATGAAACCTGCTTGCCATATTTATCAGTGATGATAAAAAGGTTTGAGGAAAAACCTTCTAAAGGTGTATACCAAGTTAATATTGATAAGTCACTATCACATTGATTCAATAGTACAAAGTCAATAAAAATACCGTCAACTATGCATTGCTCTGCGGCAATATTTAATTTACAACTTATTGGTGGCTGTTCAATTTCAAAATCATTTTGATCAAATTCGGTCGGCATAAACCCTTCCATAATTTAGAGCTCCTTACTACGACTCATTAACAACATAAATAATAAGCAGCATTTAACAAGGTAAAATAACGTTACGCTAATTTTAATACGCTATGCCTTGATATCGCATACTTAACCGCTATTGGTAAATTCCATTTACTTTTTAAGTAAAGCAGTGTTTTCAATAAACATCACGATTAATTGTAAAATTATTTTTCGCTATGCATTTGAAAATATATGATCAGCCTACGAGCAAAAACAGCTGTTACCTTAGCTGTTTGCATATTGAATTACTCTCATCACAATAAAAATGGCGACTAACTATCTGTCACTATTGCTGAACTCCAAATAGCTAAATTGCTACTACTAATACGCAGCTGTATTAAATGGTTAACCAGTTACGTGAATACGTATGCAAGTTAATGTATTTTGCCTGCTAGCGTTTTATGCTTGAACAACGACTTTTTAACAACTAGAGCAATAATGAAAAATATCGCGTTCCCTTTATCCGCACTGTTTATTGGCTTATTTTCCAGCGCCATGGTTTTAGCAAAAACAGTACATGTCAGCTCTCCAGATAATAAAATCACCATTAGTGTTAATGATGACAACCAACCTAATTACCAAGTAATCTTTGATGGCGAGCCGGTAATTACCACGTCAAAGTTAGGCATGTTATTTAACAACGCGCATGGTTTTAGCGATGGTTTCAAAATCACTTCAGTAAGCAAAGCGACTGCAGACTCAACGTGGCAATTACCATGGGGAGAGCGTAAAAATGTTATCAATAATCATAATGAATTACTGCTCACTTTCACCACAGAGCGAGATAGCGCCAACCAATACAAAGTTCGCTTTCGCGCCTTTAACGAAGGTATTGGTTTTCGTTATGAAGTACCGAAGCAAAAGGGTCTAAATCAAGTAGAAATTACTGATGAACTCACTGAGTTTGCTTTAGCCAACGCAAAAGAATCGACCGCCTGGTGGATACCTGCTCGCGGCTGGAATCGTTATGAATATGTTTACAACACGACAAATGTTGAAAGTGTTGATAGAGCCCATACCCCGTTCACTTTTAAATTACCTTCTGGCACCCATGTCAGCATTCACGAAGCCGCGCTAGTTGATTACGCTGCCATGACTATTAATCAACAGCGCCCAGGTACTTTAAAGGCTGACTTAACACCTTGGTCAGATGGCAGCTTAGTAAAAACTAAAACAAGCTTTAAATCGCCATGGCGCACCATACAAATCAGTAAAGACGCGGTCGGTTTATTAAATTCAAACTTAATACTCAACCTTAATGAACCCAACAAGCTTGGTGATGTTTCTTGGGTTGAACCAGGCAAATATGTTGGTATTTGGTGGGGCATGCACATTAATGCCAATACCTGGGGCAGCGGTAAAAAGCACGGTGCCACCACCAGCGAAACCATGCGCTACATGGACTTTGCCGCTGAGCATGGTTTTTCTGGCGTGTTAGTGGAAGGTTGGAATATTGGTTGGGATGGCGAATGGTTCAGTAATGGTGATGTCTTTAATTTTACCAAGCCGTATGATGATTTTGATATCGCCAAAGTAAGTCAGTATGGTGCGGAAAAAGGTGTACGTTTAATTGGTCATCATGAAACATCGGGCAGTGTTACCAACTACCGTAATCAAATGTCAGATGCTTATGCACTTTATGAAAAACATGGCGTTAGCCAAATAAAAACCGGCTATGTTGCTGATGGTGGCAATATCAAACGTATCGATGAAGATGGCATAGTGCGCAAAGAATGGCACGACGGCCAATTTATGGTCAATGAATATCTGCACAGTATTACTGAAGCCGCTAAGCATAAAATTAGCATCAATACCCATGAGCCAATTAAAGCAACTGGGCTACGCAGAACCTACCCTAACTGGATAGCGCGCGAAGGCGCTCGAGGCCAAGAATTTAATGCTTGGGGCACACCACCAAACCCACCTGAGCATACCGCAATACTCCCTTTTACTCGTTTACTAGCTGGCCCGATGGACTTTACCCCAGGTATTTTTGATATGAGCTTCAACGGTTTAGGCAGTGAAAGTAACCGACCACAAACCACTTTAGCAAAGCAACTTGCACTATATGTTGTACTTTACAGCCCTATTCAAATGGCGGCTGATTTACCCAAAAACTATCAAGCAAATATGCCTGCTTTTCAGTTTATTAAAGATGTACCTACCGACTGGCATGAAAGTATCGCCATTGCTGGTGAAGTTGGTGACTATGTAGCCTTTGCTCGTCAAGAGCGCTATGGCAATGACTGGTATTTTGGTGCCCTTACCGATGAGAATGCTCGTGAAATCACCTTGAAATTAGGCTTTCTTGAGCAAGGTAAACGTTATCAAGCACAAATTTATCGTGATGGTGACAAAGCTGAATGGATAAACAACCCGTATGATTTAATCATAGAAAATAAAGAAGTGACTTCTAGCGATAAAATGACCTTAGCGTTAGCCACCAGTGGCGGTGCAGCAATTCGTTTTAAAGCCTTAGATTAATCTACCGAACAAGTATTATTAACCACCCGAAAGCCACGATATTTTATCGTGGCTTTTTTACCTCACTTAACTGCATTTACTATCGCCACTTTAGCTCGCTTAAAAAATTCAACTTCAAGCACTAATCAAACTCCCTTATACTCAGTTTCAGCAAAGAAAAAGTTGTAACAAAAATAAGAAAAGGAATACTTGTGAGAACCTCTGTTAAATACCGTCTGATATTTTTAGCAATTGCAATAACGAGTTATTATTTAGGTTTTAAGTTTATTCCTGAAACGACAACTGAAGCATTCGGCTTATATTCGGTAATTATCGCAAGTGTTGTTTACTTTCTCATTTTGCCGATACTCTATTGGTTTTTAATCATTAAAGCCGGTAAGCAAAAAGCTTGGAAATTATTGATTATTCTCAGTCTTTCCAGCGCCGTAGCCCGCTACAGTTTCCCAGAAGACATCGCACAATACTTTGATTTTATTTTATGGTTGCGTTATCCCATTATTGCCGTGTTACTGATAATTGAATGCTATTTAATGTTTGTTATTGTTAAAGGACTTTGGCAAGCACGTAACTTATCTGGTGATCCACACATTGGTGCCATTGAAAAATACGATGATGAAAAAAAACAAGGCTTAGCACTAACCTTTGCCACAGAGCCCGCAAGTTGATACTACACGATTCCACGCTTATCAAAAAATCATCCAAAATCACTTAATAAAATTACCTTATTGTCAGGCAAAGCTTGGCACTTTTTCGCTATGACATTAGGCTTAATTCTGGCGGCAACTGTTAGCTATAAACTACTGGTGGATTGGAGCGAAATAGCAGCATCAATGGCGGCAATACTTATTCTCTATGGATTTATTTTAATGGCAGCAAATTATCGTTTATCACGTCATTACTCCATCTACATCCAAGATAACAAATTGATCATTAACAACTCTATTTTTAATTTTATGCCGGTGCATTTAGCTGATATTACATCGGTTGTCTTAAATAACGCTGAGGAATATGAAAGCAATGGAAGCAAAACCAGTGATTTATTAAAAATAGGCCGTGCTAAGCAGCACAATATAAAAATCACCTTCAATCAGCCGGTAAAATACTGGGGCATGATGGGCGCGTTCGTTGAATCATTCGAACAAGTTTTAATCAACGTTGAACAACCAACTGAATTTGTTCATGCTTTGGCACAAATTAATTCACCACAACCACAAGTAGCTTGATAGAATATCGGCAATTAGGCTATTACTTTAGTTCAGCAATTTTCACTATAAGCATGATAAGGGTATTTCTTTGCAACATTTAGTTTGGGATCTTGATCCGGTATTTTTCTCCATAGGACCACTTACCGTCCATTGGTATGGTGTGTTATTCGCGACCGCAATTCTTTCTGGTTTACAGGCAATGAAATGGATATTTCAAACTGAAAAACAAGATACGGTCGCTTTAGATAATTTATTGGTTTATATCGTTATTGGCGTCATAGTTGGCGCTCGCTTAGGTCATTGCTTCTTTTATGATCCCAGCTACTACTTTGCTAATCCAATGAAAATACTTGCCATTTGGGAGGGCGGACTTGCCAGTCATGGTGGCGGTTTAGGCGCTATTATTGCTGCCGGTTTTTACAGCAGAAAAAATAATATGAATTTTATGTGGCTTCTCGATAGATTAGCCATCTGTACCGCACTGTTTGGCTTTTTTGTGCGTAGTGCTAACTTTGTTAATTCAGAAATTCTCGGCACCGCCAGTGATGTGCCTTGGGCCGTTGTTTTCTCAAGAATTGACAATGTTGCTCGCCACCCTTCTCAATTGTATGAAGCGTTTGCCTACTTAGCGATATTTTTTATTTTAATGGTTTTTTATAAACAAAAGAAAGAAAAAACGCCACAAGGTTCGGTTCTTGGCGTATTTTTAATTCTAATTTTTACTGCTCGCTTTCTGATTGAAATGTTAAAAGAAAAACAAGCCGCTTACACCGCAGATATCATGTTAACAGCTGGGCAAATGTTAAGTATTCCATTTTTTATTGCCGGTATTGCGCTAGTTATTTGGTCGGTAAAAAACAGCAAACAAATAAAATAGTACCCAGGTCAAAAATCTATGAGTAAAAAATATTACGTGATATGGAAAGGCGCGAAAACAGGCGTTTTTGAACATTGGAACGATGTTAAAAATCACACCCAAGGACGAGCTGATGCACAATACATGGGTTTTGCTTCTAAAGCAGAAGCTGAGCTCGCTTTTCAATCGACTTACACTAAAGCACTAACAAAACGCTCAATGAGCAAAAGTAGCACGACTAAACCTAGCGCTTTTGCGGCTTATGTGAAAGCAAGTGACGCGCCTTCAGCCGCTAAGCAAGCAGCCGATATCAACATTTATTGTGACGGTGCCTGCTCTCCTAATCCAGGTAAATCTGGTACTGGTATGGCGGTATATCAAAAACAAAAATTAGTAGAACTTTGGTATGGTTTGTACCTTCCGATGGGCACCAATAATACCGCTGAGCTCAACGGCATGTTAGCGGCATTTAGATACGCACAAGTACATATAAAACAAGGTAAAACGGTGCAAGTATTATCTGACTCTAAATACTCTATTGACTGCATAACTAAATGGGCAAAAGGCTGGCAGGCAAAAGGTTGGACTCGTGGCAAAGGTGAGGAAATTAAAAACCTTGAAGTCATCAAGCAATGCTTTTCACTTTATCAAGCCTTAAAAGCGAACTTAATTATTAGCCACGTTAAAGGCCACGCTAATATTGAAGGTAATGAACTTTCTGATCGCATGGCGGTATTGGCGAGAATGCAACGAGAAACAGCTTTAGTGCAATATCAAGAAACCATTGATATTAAAACTATACTGGCGATGCCATCGGGCTAGTGATCTTTATCACAAGTATTAATATAGTAAGGTAATTTCCCCTTGAAACTAAGAGGAAATTGCCTTGTTACTGACTTACTGTAAAATCAATAATTCATCATGCTTTACCAATAATTATTTCAATTAAATTTCAATAACTTAAACAAAAATCAAATCATTTAATCTTATTCTTTTGATGCTAACCTTTTTGATTTTCTATCGACTTACTTCATCAGTCCTATTCATACTGTTTTAAAAACATCAGCAGCTAACAGAAAAATCACAGCATAATAACCATCAATCAACAAACGTAACGCCATCGTACAATTTAAAGCAAGAAATAACACTATCGTACAATTTAACACAGAAAATCAGTGATCTAGATCATGTTTCATTTTGATCTTAGCTATACAGGCTATTAGACAATTATATAATAGTAACTGCCTAAAACAGGTAATGATTAAACCACTTTTATGATGTGTCGATACATGAAGCTATACTGAAGCCAATGAAAGCTGCGTCTCGACTATAGAGGAACCGTCTTGAATATTGAACGAGACTTTGCATTTTTAAGCAAACGCACAGCAATCGCGGATAAAGTTAAGTATATACGCCAGCAACTCAATCTGAAATACCAAGTCATCGACCGTATTTCTATCGTGCTTTACCATGAAGATCGAAACACATTACAAACATATGTACTCGATGAAAATAGAAACAGTCAATTTTCAAACTATGAAGTGAATTTTGACCAATGCCGCTCTTTATATGAAATAGCACAAGAAAAAAGTGCTCGCATTGTCAACGATATGTCAGTGTTTTCAAATAATAAACAATCACATTCCGACAAAATAGAAATGGCTGGCTACCTTTCAAGTTTTACTATGCCATTATTCTATGATGATAAGCTGTTAGGTTTTTTCTTTGTTAATTCTCATGCAAAAAATGCCTTGAGTACCGAATTAACTATGACCTTAAGTTATATTTCGGTGATGGTGTCATTGATTTTGCAGCAAGACTTAAGTGATATCAACATGCTTAAATCGACTATCGAATCGATGAAAGTCATTAGCCAATATCGTGATCCTGAAACCGGTGAACACTTAAAGCGTATGGCTTATTACTCGCTACTAATCGCCAGAAAAGTAGCAAAAAAATATCAGTTATCTGATGAGTTCATCGAGCATTTATTCTTATATGCGCCCCTGCACGATTTAGGCAAGCTTATGGTCCCAGATTCAATATTGCTAAAGCCTGGTAGACTGAGCGCAGATGAATTTGAACAAATGAAATTGCATACCGTCAAAGGTAGCGAATTAGTTGAGAAACTTGTCGATTTATACCAGCTAAATAATATGCCTTTTATCGATGTCTTAAAAAATATCATTTGCTCTCATCATGAACAAATTGATGGTGGTGGCTACCCTTTGGGCTTGAAGGGTAAAGATATTCCTATTGAAGCGAAAATTGTCGCCGTGGCTGATATTTTTGATGCCTTAACTAGCGTTCGTCCTTATAAAAAGGCTTGGAGTAATGACCAAGCATTTGATGAATTGTATAAAATGGCTCGCAACAAAATAGAATTCGAGTTTGTTCATGCCTTAGATCACAGCCGTGCTGACATTGAAGAAATTCAACAATTGTTTCAAGATCAAGAGCAAGATTGGCCGCAATGCGAGTAGCTATAATGGCGAAAATCACTTCGCCATTATTTTATTTACCGCACAAATCAAGCACTGATTTCACCTCAAACTGCAAATGTTCAGCTGGCTTATGCTTTTTATAATTTTGCCAAGGCTTTAAGAATATCTTCTGGTGCCATACGCGACTTGTAATCAACTTCTGCCTGCATAGTTCTGATCATGCCGTTAGTATCAATAATAAATGCGCCAGGGGTAGGTAAACCATTGCGCCCTGCACCATTAAACTCTTCAATGTCTAAACCATGTTCTTTATAAATTCTCATTAAATCACTAGGTAATTCAAAATAAAGCTTATAATCTTTCATCACTTTTGAGCTACTATCGCTTAACACTTCAAATGGAAAGCCATCTTTCTTAACTTGCTCCGCTGACTTATCTGGAGATTGTGGCGATACCGCTATCACTTGTGCGTCAAATTTTTCAAATTCAGGTAGTGCATTCTTTAAAGCATGTAAATGCAAGTTACAATACGGGCACCAAGCGCCACGATAGAAAATCAATACCACAGGACCTTTTTTAAGGGTTTTATATAGCTCAACTGTATGGCCAAATGCATTCTTCAATTTAAAGTTAGGCGCTTTATTACCGGCTTTTAGGCCAGGGTTTGGTAGTTCATTGGCCAACTTGTCACTTGCCGCTTTCATAATGGCTTTATCGGCTTCGGTCCAAGTAGTTCTCTTCTTCTGCATTTTTTCCATGCTTTTTTTGGTTTTATCAGCATAACTTTCAATAGTTTCAGCCGCATAACTTGTTACCGAAGCTGATGCTAAAGAAAGTAATAATGATAATGACAGCACCGATGGCAAGTTTTTCATTGAAAAGCGCATTAATTTTTCCTCTGGAATTAACTCAATTATTTTTATTAGGGTGAATATTCTACCGACAAGAGCAATATAAGTGCTGATGTGAAAAGCACTTGCTTAGCGTTAAATATCTCAGTATTCTACGCGACCTTTTTATTATGGACCTCAACATGATCGGATTTGACTATGGCACTTCTAACTGTGCCGTCGGCGTAATGCAAAACACCACACCTAAACTATTGACTTTAGGCGATCATGGTCGATATATCTCTTCCACACTATATGCACCAAGCCGCGAGATTATTGTTAACTGGTTGCATAGTCACTTGACCTTAGATGAGCAGAAAAACTTTCAACAACAACGGCAATGGCAACTACAAAAAGGAAATAGCACCTTAAGAGAGCTGACTTTAGACGGTTACCCAACTGAGCTATCCTTTGGTCAAAACGCCTTACAAGATTATTTAGCTGAGCCAGATGAAGGTTATTACATAAAATCACCTAAATCATTCCTCGGAGCCAGCGGCTTAATGCCGCAGCAAATAGCGCTTTTTGAAGACATAGTCGCCGCCATGATGATGAATGTAAAAACCCTCGCCGAACAGGCGCTTGGCCGTTCAATTAGCCAAACGGTCATTGGTCGTCCAATCAACTTTCAGGGGGTGCGTGGGGAAGAAAGTAATCAACAAGCAATAGCGGTGTTAACCAATGCCGCCAAACGTGTCGGTTTTAAAGACATAGAATTTCAATTTGAACCCGTTGCCGCAGGCTTTGAATATGAAGCCTCCCTCAGTCAAGAAACCAAAGTACTCGTGGTAGATATTGGCGGTGGCACAACCGATTGTTCAATGTTATTAATGGGGCCAAATCAAGCCATTCACCAAGATAGAGAACAAGATTTATTGAGCCATAGCGGTGAACGTGTTGGTGGCAATGATTTTGACATTGCCTTGGCATTACGCGGTTTCATGCCGAGTTTTGGCTTAGATTCACTACTGAAAACCGGTAAACCTATGCCGTCAAATAGCTACTGGCAAGCGGTAGCAATAAACAATATTAATGAACAAACAGAGTTTTATAGTGACAGCAATAAACGCTTTTTACAGCAGCTTATTCGTGATTCCGAGCAGCCAGAGCTTGTTGCTAGACTATTAACCATACAAGAACAAAAATTGAGTTACCGAGTGGTTAATGGCGCCGAGCAGTGCAAAATATCTTTAACCGATAAGGCAATGCATAATACTAGTTTAGACGACATCGCGGCTGATTTATCAATTTCAGTCAATCGCGAAGAATTTGCCAGCGCTTGTCAACGAGAGCTAGCAAGCATCACTCGGCTAATGAACGATGCGATTGCTCAAGCAGAGGTGCAGCCAGATGTTATTTTTGTTACCGGTGGTACCGCTAAATCACCTGTCATTAATCACTTTCTACAAGCACAGTTTAATCAGGTGCCTATTGTTATTGGCGATCACTTCGGCAGTGTCACATCAGGCTTGACACGTTGGGCCAATAAAATCTATCGTTAATAACAAGGTTATCAGGCAAAGTATCGAAGCACGCCGCTGGCTAACCATAAGTTTTTTTTATCAAAAACTTATGCCCTTGTTATTATTTCAACGAATTAAGGTAAGCAAAGCAATGACTGGGAATAGCATTAATAACAATAAAGGCAAAGTTGCCCTTCTCGTCGGCGCAAGCGGATTAATTGGTCAACATTTGTTGAATCGGTTACTGGCAACGGATGACTATGCTCAAGTCATAATATTAGTGCGGACACAGAACAAAATTCAGCATAAGAAACTTCAACAATACGTGGTTAATTTTCAACAACTCGAACAAGAGCTCGATAAGTTGACCGCCAATGAAAAACTATTCACTCCTGAGCATGTGTTTTGTGTACTAGGTACCACCATTAAAAAAGCGGGCTCTAAAAAAGCATTCAAGCAAGTGGATTATCACTACCCCGTCACCATAGCTCGGTATTTTCAACGCCAAAACACGCCTCTTTTCGCTATTGTTTCAGCCATGGCGGCCGATAAAAACTCCCGTGTTTTTTATAACCAAGTTAAAGGTCAAGTCGAAAGCGATTTAATGGCTCTCAACTTTGCATCTCTTGGCATATTCCGCCCATCGTTGTTAACGGGCAAACGTCAAGAAATTCGCTTTGCTGAGCGCTTGGGTGCAATATTGATGAAAATATTAGCACGACTTATTGCAAAGAAATACCGTGCGATACCAGCAGAGAAAGTAGCAAATGCTATGCTTGCCTTTGCCAAAAATCCCGGGCAAGGCCGATGTATTATTGAGTCAGATCAGCTGCAAAATCACTAAGAGTTTTCCCGGTCATGCGATAGCCAACCCATTCTTCCTGCGCTTGAGCACCTAAAGAGTGGTAGAACTCTCTTGACGGTGTGTTCCAATCCAAACAGCTCCACTCAAAGCGCGCACAATCTTTTGCTATTGCAATTTTCGCCATTGCTTTTAATAGTGTAACGCCTGCACCTTTACCTCTGTACTCAGGCATTACGTATAAGTCTTCTAGATACAGTCCTGATTTTGCTAGCCAAGTCGAATAATTAAAGAAATAAATTGCTGAGCCTATCGCTTGTCCATCAAGCTCACAAATTAGGGCAAAAACATGGCTATTTTCTGCAAATAGCGTCTCTCTAATGCTCATCTCGGTTGCCAAGACTTCATGCTCGGCTTTTTCATAAATTGCGAGGTCTTTAATAAACTTAAACAGAATTGTTGAATCTGCAGCGGTGGCTTTTCTTACCGTTAAATTATTCATATCTTTCTCCTGATGATCTATTGGTTTTTCAGCGCTTGTTGTGCGCGATAAATAATTGCTTTTGAAAACGCTTTAAACACTCCTTTAAGCAACACCCAATGATGCCAATATAAGGTTCTGGTTATCGTGTTTTCAGGCATTAAATCAATAAGTTTGCCTGAAGCAAGTTCAGTCTGAATTTGTAGTTTGGGGATCAAACAATATGCTAAACCTTGCTTAGCAAAACCGACAAAGGCTTCTGATGAGCGCACCGTATGACAAGGGTAAGAACCACCTTTTAAACCAAAAGTTTGCTCAATATATTTTATGTGCATATCGTCTTTTTGATCGTAGGCAACAGCGGGGGCTCTTGCCAACGAGCGTTCGTTAATGCCATTTGGAAAGTAGCTTTTTACAAAGCTTGGCGCTGCCACCAGTAAATAGTGCATATCGCCCAACTTTTCTAACGTACAGCCAGGTAACGCTTGAGCGTGCGTGCTAATAGCACCAAAAACCTCACCATCTTTTAAGTAGTTAATAGTTCTGTTTTCATCAGCGAGACGAAAATTTACCGCGACATTATATTGATGGCAAACATCACTAATAGCCGTGATCAACCAAGTTGCTAAGCTATCTGCATTGCTAGCAATGTTAGCGGTAATCGTTTCAGCTTGAGTATTTGCTGAAATATCGGGAAGAATATCTTGCTCTAACAGTTTTACTTGTTGGTAATGTGCAAGTAATTTTTTACCTATGCTCGTTGCCACTAAAGGTTGCGCTCGCACCAATACTGGCTGCCCTATGGTTTGCTCTAACATTTTTATTCGTTGAGAAACTGCAGATTGCGTGATCGCTAATACCGACGCTGCTTTGGCAAAGTTCTGTTCATCAACGACGACACTAAAAGCATGTAATAACTTATAGTCTAGCAAAGTGCTCTACCCCATAGCTTGAGAATGACAAAAACATATATTAGCAAAACTAATCAAAGATAAAAATCATTAATTATATTTATACCTATTTGTACGCTAAATTAGCCCTGAATTGTTCACCACCAGTCAGCAACACGATTTAATTGGAGTAAAAATGTTCTCACCGCTATTTCAAGGCTTATTCCTCGGCGCTAGTATGATTTTGCCACTAGGTGCACAAAATTCACATGTATTGAATCACAGTATTAAAAAAAACTATCACTTTCTAGCCGCTACTATTTGTATGTTTTGTGATGTTGCCCTTATTGCGTTAGGTGTATTTGGCGGAGCTAAACTCATTGCCACGTCACCAACCTTAGTTACTGTTATTTCCTGGGGCGGCATCACTTTTTTATTAGCCTATGCTGGCTTGTCATTTCGTCAAGCATGGCTAAATAGCTATGCACAAAAAGGGTTATCGGCAACTAAAAACAAAAAACGTCCTTTGCTAGTAATTGGCTCAACCTTAGCAGTAACCTTATTAAACCCGCATGTTTACTTAGATACTGTGGTGATTTTAGGGAGTGTTGGCGGCCAGTTTCAAGGTAACGAAAAAATAGCTTTTGCCCTTGGTACTATGTTGGCATCTATTATTTGGTTTTATAGTTTGGCAGGCGCGGCGGCGAAAATGTCACCTTGGCTTGGGCAGCCAAAGGTAAAGCGTGGAATTGATATGATGGTCGGGATAATTATGTGCGCTATTGCCTTATCATTATTTAGCAACTTGTAAGGCTTTTTAAGATAATCTTTTACGCCAATTGCCCTGATGCTGCTGCGTGCAGCTTTCTTCGCTATCTAGCTCAACTTGTTTTGCAATCTTTTGAGCTTAATGCCAATCGCTATTAGGGCGTTTTCGATTAACAACGGCAGCTGTCGGTTATGCTCTGACTTTAAGTAATTTGCTAATGCTTGGTTGCTGGTAAAAACACAAACAATTTTTAAGCTTTCTGGAAATTCCCATAATTAACTTTATGTGTTAACCACTCAAAACCATGAACGTCTTCTAGCGCGGTTTGGCAAACTTGGGTTAATGCTTTTTATGATCTGATTATCTATTTTTTATCTGACTTACGTTTTCGTTTTACGCTACTCTTCTATTGATTCTTATGTTTTACCATCAGATAGCTCACGAGAAAAAGCGTTCATTGATATATCGCGAAAACCATCACCTAAACAACTATTTTTACCCGTTTTTTTGGTTGCCAATAAAAATTCATCTGCGGCTTTTATTAAACCATCAAAATTAAACGGCTCAGATTTTTTGTGAATAGCATAGCCTGCAGAGATAGTTACCGTCAGTGTTGCGTCTTCGTATTCTATAAACATATCACTAATACTGCGAGTAATTCGTTTGGCCAAATCACGCATTTGCGCTTGGCTGACAGACTCACAAACTAAAACAAACTCGTCTCCTCCCCAACGAAGTAACAAGTCATGCTCTCTAATATGAGTTTTTATGGTGCTAACAATGGCTTTTAGTGCTTTGTCGCCTCCGGCATGCCCGAAGGTATCATTGATAAATTTAAAATCATCACAATCGATTATTAACGCGCCTAACGATAACTGCTCATCTACTTCCCGTTCAAATCGTGACTGCATTGCTGGCAAACAACCTTTTAAATAATTACGACAATAAGCCCCAGTTAGTTCATCTTTCATCGATAATATTAATTGGGCTTTTAACATCCGATGATGAACGACGAATACCACAATAAAAAAGAAAAAAATCAGCACTAAGGCAATAATAATAAAAATAAAAAGCTGTTGTTTGTTTTTATTTTCTTGTGACATAAGGGTATTGCTAAGTAATGTGTTATCTAATTCGGCACGCTTTTGCTGGCGTTTAATACTGGCAATACGTTTATCCATAGTAGTAATTAAACTAACGGTATTATTATCACTTGCTGTTTGTTGAAAGTCGGCATAGGCGCGCAAATACTTTAACGAATTTTTTTCATCGCCAAGCTGTTGATAAATCCGACTAAGTAAATAGTGTATTGCCGCGCCAGTGTTAGAATGCTGCATTTGATTGTTATATCCTAAACTTACCATGGCATAATCTAAGGCTAACCAGGGCTGATTCGTCACTAAATAAAACTCTGATAAGCTTTGACTAACAATTTGCAATAATCGTACATCATGGTTTGACGTCGCTTTTTCTTCAGCTAGCTTGAGCCATCGTTCTGCGGCTTCAAAATTCCCCAATTGTTGATTGATAACCCCTTTTAAGCGCGGCAAGTAGCCATCATCGACATTAAATTTAGACGGGATTCGCTCAGCTATTAAGCTCAAGCTTAAGCTTTCATTTGGGTCGGTATTGGTAAGTTTGATCCGAGTATTGATGAGATAAAGTGTCGCTAAAAATTCACCATCATGATTTTTGCTAGCACGAGAAAGCTTTAATGCCATTTCTAAAGGCTCAATCGCCAGTTCAAATAATTCTAATTCTATGTAGCTTAACGCTAACCGGTTTAATGCAACGATTTGGCCTCGCTGATTAGCGGTCTCATACGCGTGATCGGCCATCTTTTGCACATAAAAAATAGCCTCAGTGTAATTTCCTCGAATAAAAAATATCCAGCTAATATTCTCAAGCGAGTCGATGAGTAAATCGTCATTTTTAACTTCAGGTAAGGTAGAAATGGCTTGTTCTAGAAAATATTTCCCTTCTAGCCAATTGCCATCATTAGTTTTTAATTTCGCTATATAAGCATAAATAGGGGCTTTTAGCTGTTGGTAAATATCGCTTTTTGCCTTATTAATTAACTGATGGATAAAGTCAGTATTTTTTTCAGTATTTAAATGTTGTAGTTTTTTTAAATCATTGTAGTTGTCTATTGGCTTATTGGCGTAAACCGATAACGGCGCAAGAGCCATTAACAGCATTAAGCTCATAGATAAAAGTGAAAGGTATAGGTTCCTTTTAGATAACATCATTGTTCTATTTTCCATATTTTACAAACGATCCATCGTCTGGCTTACATTCTATCGCATTAAAATTAAAATGTACCTGTTTCAGAAAAAATAATGAAAAAATAATGCGAATAACCAAACTAGGGGCTGTTAACCTTTCGTGGTTAAATTTTGTTCGAGATAAAAGCGTTTTAATTGCGGCGAGTCGTATGTAGCCTAGTCATTCTATGCAAATACGACTCAACAAAGAGTGAAACGCTTTTGGCCGAATTCTTCGGACAACATTTGTTGACCATTTTTACAGCGTTATCACCTTTTTATGTGGAATAATCACATGACAAAGTCTCTGCCTTGTATAAATAGCCAACAAAATGCTGCAAAAGTAAGCTCGAAAGATCAACAGCCCCTAACATTCACTGTGCTTTTGTACGATAATTTACTATCGACAGTTTCGGCCATTGTATTAACCAATTTTTACACTTAACGCGTTGTTCAAATAATAAATAACTACGTTTTGGGTTCGGCGTAAGTTCAAGCTTAAATAATGAGCCAAAGCCAAACGCGGCAATACAGTCAAATGTATCCATTGCTGTTAAACGAATCGCTATTGCCGTTTCTTTCTCTGGCCAGAACCCCATTGCATCAAGACTACTTGTATATGGCTTATCACCATTGCGTTGATGCATATATGCTTGGTTTCTCACCTGCCAATTAAGCGCTGGCATCTTTTCTTGTAAATAGTGTTCAGCTTGCAGGTAATAATTTCGGTCGCTTTCGTTGTTATCAAAATATATAACATCAACATCATTTAATTTTGTCGCTTTGGGATAATGATGCAAATGGTCCCAAACTAGATTTCGTAAAAATCCAGCCGCGATGTAACATTGTGGCAGATGTAACTGCCTGACAGACTCAAGGGCTTGTAACCTGAGTTTATCCTTTTTTATCAAATCGGTAATTAACTGCATATTATTTTAGTTGGATAGTCATCCGGGGTATTCAATTCTCAATAATTACTCTGCGTCATTATTGCATTGCCAACAAATTTCGAACGAAGCATCATTTTTCTCTAAGCAATGATTACAAATCCAATCATGCATACTAGAAGGTTTATTGGACTCGGCAATAACCGCTTTTGCCTTTTCAAAAGCAATATCATCAACAACCCAAACTTCAGGCCAGCAATCAAAAGCGGCTATTTCGCCGACGGCCCCTTGTGCAAATTCATTTTTTAGAAAAGTCTCAATGCCTGCAGATTCAATAATATTTTTAGCATTATTGACTAAAAAGTGATTTTCACTGGTGTAAACCATTTTCATATTGATATTCCTTTTGTACAACTAAACAACTCTAACAATATTAATAACAAGTTCACTTAACTAATGCGCTTGATTTCTTAACTAAAGGATTACCAAAGAGCCTTGATTAATCATTTAGTTAGACCGGATTATCTGAGATTAAATTCATCTAAGAATTAACAATAACATCTCTAATAATAGCGTATAATGAAAACTATAGGTGCTAGGGTCTGCTTTTTTTAAACCAACAAGGAGTAAAATTTATAAGTGAATAATACTAAACTCATTCAAGACGAAAACCTTTCCATAAAAGTCAGTTACCAGTTATTACCGAGTGACTATCAAAGACTTGATTTATATTTCTCTTTACCTGTTGAAATGGGCATTAGCCCCAGAACCCTTTCTGAAGAGCAATACTTTCACAGTAGTATTAAAAGTCATAGTGCCTATTATTCCGACCAATTACATTTACCTTTAGTACGTAGTCGTTTTATCAGTCAAACCAAAGGTGAACAAAGTGACTATCGTTTAAACTTAAATTTATTTTCATACCAAATTCGCATCGCACTAGACACTGACATAAAGCAAACCATCAAACTAAAAGACAGTGAAGCGTTTTATCCGCAGGCAATCGTTGTTGCAGAGCAAATTATCAGCTTACTGAAAAAATTAAGACGCTATACGCCACCAGATAAAAAACTCAGTCCCTTTTTTGAAAATGCCGACAACTACCTAAGTTGGCATGTTGAGCAGTCGTTTTTAAAAATATTATCACGTGGCCCGAAAAGTAGTGACTTTACTGCCGAGCGAAACTTCCTATTTGCATTATGCAGAAGTGAAAATGATTACCGTGAAACTAATCAATATAATTCACAAATTACCTTGGCTGATCCGAACCGCATTACCAATAAAATGCGTTTATT
Organism: Colwellia sp. SU-HH01172; assembly: GCF_057553355.1. Taxonomy (NCBI): domain Bacteria; kingdom Pseudomonadati; phylum Pseudomonadota; class Gammaproteobacteria; order Alteromonadales; family Colwelliaceae; genus Colwellia; species Colwellia sp. SU-HH01172. Next base: position 241,196 of record NZ_BAAJMB010000003.1, read on the forward strand.
GCAGCGGTTGGTAGAGTATGGCGTGGTATTTCAAAAAGAAGTTAAAAACCTAAATACTAATTTAAAGCGACTGGTTCGTGGCACAGTTACTGCCATCATTATGGCCTTTGTGATGATGCTAGTGCTAAATGCTCGGGCAAATTTCACCGAAGTCACCATAGCCCTCGTTGGTATGCTAGGGATCATTTATGGCTTAAGGGAAATATTTAAAGACGATATTACCCGAATTATTTGGCGGCGCATTCAACATGGCTTGCCAAAATGGAAAAACATTTATACTAATAGCGTTAATAAAAGTCGCATTGCCAGCCAAACAATTTGGCTGGAATATATTCGTAATAAAGACTTACCAAAAGAAGTTGATAAGTTATTTCAAACACGACGCCAGCAGAATAAGCAAGCGGCGCAATTACTCCATTTTCGCAGCGACACTAAGGTCAATGTGAAAAGTTTTTTACCCGGCTATGACGAAATACAACAGCGCATTTATTTCAACCTAACCCCGTTCATACGCTACTTAAAAAAAGGTGAAGGCCGACTATATTCACTAGACGGGAATAAAATCACGAAACAAGCGGTAGAAAGGCGCTATCAAATTAACTTAGTTTTAATGCAAACCGACAAACAGCAGCAGCAAAAAGTACAGCGCTATAAGGTGACCTTAAATCGCTCCACTATTATTAATATTGAAACCATGGGTGATAACGAAGATTTATAGTTATATTTTATACTAAGAAAGCTCTACTCGTAGTGAGCTAAAGCTAATTTAGCCAACTACAGCAGCGCCTGGCGGATAATAGGTAATTTCAAAACGTATACCGTCAGGATCTTTCATAAATAACGCTTTCACACCACCAAAGGTTTGTATTTCGGGAACATTAAAACCAGCAGCTTCCATTTGCTGCTGCACGTTCTCAATAAACTCAATTGAAGGAGCAGAAAAACCAATATGATTCATACCAGCACCATAACGTTCATAATCTGAAGTCCCGGGTTTAGCTTCATTAAATTGAAAAAAGAAACCTTCATTATCAGTCCAAATATGGGCTTTTAATTTAGTAAAGCCGATTAGTGAAAATAACTTATCATAATAGCTCATGCTGTTTTCAAGCGACGCTACCAAAATCGTAACGTGGTCTATTTTAAGTGCCAAAGTCTAATCCCTATGATGTATTGATATAAATTATTTATGGGGAAGTCTTTGCAAAAATTCAAGCGAAAACATTGCAATAATGATGACTAATTAAGCCTATCAGTATATTACCTTAGGCCATTCGAAAATATGTATTGGAAAACAATATAGTTATCACTCGGCCTTTTTATCATGTTGTTGTAACCAATTGACCAAGACAGGAAAATGATCATCAACCGCCTGAGCGTGGGTAAGAATATTGATATGGTCATAATCAAGGTGGTTACCAGCTTGTTTTGACAGGACTGAAAATTTTGCCGTTTTATTGCCACATTCATCAATAAATAATTGTACGTCTTGTTGATGTCCTAGCGCGTGGTCTTTAATGCCGGTGAAATGCCAGGTTGGTGGCCAAGTTATTTCTTGTGCGGCACGATAATAATCAAAATCATCATAACTATCTCGCCACATTCCTGGCGTTACCCAAGCTAAGCTTTCTGCTAGCGATTGTTTCGTTTCATTGTCAGAGCCAATACCTAATCTTTTTGCATCTAGATAGCCACTTTTTCTCACCAGTAAAGGTGCGACATAACGCCACAATACTTTAAGTTTTACAAATGCTTCAAATGTTTTTGCGGTAACAACCCTTTTCGTACCAAAACAAGTCTTACTGCGCACTTTATCAAGCCAATGAGGATAACGCACCAGAAAGCTCGACACTAGCACCCCACCCCATGAATGGGCAATCAGATGCATTTTTTGCGCATTTAAACTCTGTATTTTTTCCAAAAACAGAGGGATATCACGAGTAATAGTTTCATATTGTCCAAAAGATGAATGAGCATTAATGCTAGGTTTACTTTTACCCCGGCCCCGTAAGTCAGCAACGTAGACATCAAAGCCCTGTTTGGCAAGAAAACACGCTAAACCTTTACCTTTCTCGGTATAAAAAATAAAGCCATTTTCAATTGAGCCATGCAACATAAAAATGGGTACGCCACCTTGCTGAGCCCAAATATGACGCAGATGAAGTCGATGTTCTCCATCATTAATAAAAATTGACTCTTGTTGCATACATCCTCATCCCTAACCCATTGATTAACCGCCTAGACCAAGTGATTTATAAAACCCTTCAAATGGTCAGACCAGAAAACAGATTACTGAGTTTACCGACAAAGAACAAGTAGCAAAATATAAACACAGTTCAAGCAATGTAGATAAAATGCGCTGGCAATAGCTTACCTAACGTTACCTAAGCTTAATGCCGCTGAATTTCAGCAGTTTGTCCAGGTTTTGAGAAAAATAACTTTTCACCACTGCTAAGGCGTTTAGGCACTTGCACTGGCACATGAACACCAATATGCTGCTCAGCGTTAATTATCTCATCGAGGATATCTCGCCCTTCCGCCGAATAGAAAAACCAATAAGGAGGAAAGGCAGTATCAGTAACTTGCTGTTGCCAATGAGCTTTATGTGGCAGGTAATGGTCATCGTCAGGATCAGCATCGCCCATATGCATAACGGTTGAACCATCTGCCAAGGTGGCTCTAAATACAATATTTTCAACACTCGCTCTACTTGGCCAACCTGAATGAGGAATGCGCACTGCCGAAATATGAGTATTATTAATCGTTTTTGACCAGGCCATATCACCATAATTTAGTGAAACCGCATGTAACCTAGGCAATATACTTGCAGCATTCGTATGGTATTCACTTAGTTTTGTTAACTTATCAATCGCTTGCTTTGGCGCCACAAGCTGTACCTGAGTTTGAAGCGTTAAATAATTAAGCACATCTTTAGCTGAAAAATGGTCATCATGAGCATGGCTAATAAAAACATAATCAATATTGTTATAAGGTGCAGCGCCTTGAAAGATAGCTTGGCGAATACTTTCAGGCACTAATTGATAGATACTAAAGTCTTTGTGGAAAAAAGGGTCAAACAATAGCTTAGTTCTTTGCCCTTGCACCAAAATACCGGCATTACCTATGTATGTGGCATGACTTTTCTGCTTGTTATAATTATCATGCGCAGCAGCAACACAGCTGGCAAGTACAAAAATTAACGCGGTTGCCAAATTAGCCATACACTTGCGCCCCATGTTCATCTCCCTAATGATTATGTTTTGGTATAATAAATTTTTTATGTTTTCATTTTGAACAAACCAGCAGCTTATAACAACCATAAATTGTTGTTTATCTCGGCAAATATTGCCTCTTATAACACCAGTTCATATTTTCTCTATAAAATTACACTTTATCACTTGCGTTAGACTATTTTACACGTATTATGCCGCCCTATTTTTATGTTTTTATCGTCGGAAAATACCAGTTACATGAGAAAATTACTTACCTCTCCTAATGCGATGTCGCTTACTTCTACTGAGCAAACTATTTACCAGAATGCATTATCATTTGTTGCAGATCTCAGCTTGAATTTAATGGCGGTAAAAGTTGAAAATCATCCAGAAGACTTTCTTAACTGGTGCAGAGAGTTACACCGAATTTGCTTACATGACGTTAACCGTGACTTATTAGAGCCTAACCAAGAAAAACCCCTCAAAAAATTACAAGAGACACTGTCTAACGGTGTCAGTGCCTGCCAACTAAAAATGGCCCGCGTTATTCCTTGGCCTATGTTTGCCGGTTTTGTACAAGAAAATTCAGCACTACAAGCGTTGCCTGAGCGCTTAAAATTACTCGACTATATTAACAAGATACGCACTAGTAATTTAGCGGACATGATTGAAGAAGATCGCTTGGCGTTCGCAGGCAAACATACTGCACAACACGATATTAGCGTTTATAACTTTGATGTTGAATGGTTTGCCGGTAGCCGAGGCGCAAAAACATTTCACCAACTTTTAAAATCGCATCCGCAAGCATTTGACCAAGCGTTAGCAAGCATTCCATTGCAAGGCGACGTTAGCTTAACGCACTATCAAGACTTCATTAAAGCCTATAAGGCAATATTTGCTGAACATGCCAGTGATGAAAAAGCACCACTAACCGCAGCCACTCGTTTATTGGCTATGCGCCGACCAGACCAATTTATCGCTCTTACCAATGGTAAGTTAGATGTTCTTTCGCAAGGCTTAGGCTTAGTAAAATTAAATAATCAAAGTTTTGATGATTACTGGCACGAATTAATTGCCAGTATTAGAAGCACACAGTGGTGGAACTGCGCTATGCCAAGTGACGAGATTGAACAACAACTATGGCAAAACCGCGCGCTGTTAATTGATTTATTTTTGTTTGCCGACAATTCGTTAGCAGAAAACTCAAACTATATCAGAATGCGCGACAAGCCTAAAAAGATTAAAATTGGTGTCGCTAAAGCGGTTAAGCGCAGTAAAGAGTCGGCCGAAGCCATTGTTGATAAAGCATTTGAAGCGGATGATATTCCAGAATATATTCTCAATATGCGCAGCACCATTGTTAATAGTGTCAAAGATGGCAAAACAGTAGACCAAGCCATTACTTTAATGCGCAATATTTTTGGCTAGTCAGTAAATTCATTATTTGCACTAAGTTACAATGAATTTAAGCCCAACATTGTTGGGCTTGTTATCTTCTTACTTTGCAGACTTTTTGCTTACGTTATTAGCCTGTTCTCTTTTTACCAATAAAAAGGTTAAATACATTTTCGTTGGTAGTGAAAATATCAAACCAAAGGCGATACAAGTCGCACAAATTACAATTCCTTTTACTCCCATTGATGTCGGTAAATCGGCATAAGAAATTAGGTAATGCCCTAAAGCAAATAAAGAAATGCCAATAAAAATGAATATTTTCATTAACCGTATTTGTGCTAATTCCGACATATTAACCTCTAAAATAGCTTCAGCTCGTTCCCGGCAAACAATGTCCACTTTATGCCTAAGCCAAGTGCGTAATTAATATCTTTTTTATAAAGCGGGCTGTCTTCATTGCTAGCCCCTTTGTAATAGCCCAACTTAGTGCTGACAAAAACTAATAGATCATCGCGGATCTTAAAACGATTAACCAACGACATCTCTGTGCCTAAATAGCCGCCACCGGCTTGATACGTTGGCCGCTCGTTAGTACTAAATTGCTCATCAACCTGATAAAAGTATTGATGGGTTTTTTCGGTTGCAAACAGCGGTGAAAAAGTAAATTTAAACCTGCTATTTTTGCTAAATAGTCCTTTTCCTTGATAGGCTAATTCCGGCTGAAAAATATAACCTCGCTCATCAATACTTGAAAAGTCAGTGGAAAATACTTTGCGAAACTGCAAATTCAGCCAAGTTTCACTGTCATCACTATCCGTCAACATAAAGCTAACTTCTGGTCCCACTTCAAATATAAAGTCTAAATCTGGCATTCCCTTTCGAGCGCGAGAGTCATCAGAATTAGCATTAAATGCCGCACCTAGCGACAAATCAACTTTAAAACGCGGCTTTTCAATTGCCACCGCTTTTATAACGCCATTCTCTCCAACCCGTAACCGTTCACCTCGGTATATTAAAAATGGCACCGGTAATATCTTTTCTTGAGTTTCCGACGCTGCAGGATACAAAGGACTATGAAAAGTCGCCAACAACGCCCCTGCTTCCCAGCGCGGTTTTTCAGTTTTATTGACATCAACTTGTGTTTTACTGCTAGCATATGTTGGTAGTGCCAGCATCAGCATAGTAGTTAAACATAATAAACCAGTCACCAAAGTCTTATTAAACTGCTGCATTAATTTTAGTCCTTGCTTTATCTTAATTTTCATCACGACAATTTTATCTGTAGGCAAGATAAAGTGTTACAGAACGAATTAACAGTAAAATATAACTTTAAAGTTAAGTTAACAATGCGTGAAATACATTGAATTTTCAATTTATTAAACTACACCTTTAGTCTAAAGATGTATTAGATTTGACTCGGATCAAAAAATAACTTATTGATTAATTCATACTCAGGTAAATACTGCACAAATAGAGAGATTTATGCCGATAAAGAAAAAGGAAAAATCAGCCATCGATTGGTCAAAGTACCTTAAATCAGGCAATCGGATATTTATTGGTTCAAATGCCGCGGTTCCCAATGCCCTTATTGATGATCTCATTTCCAATAGTGCCGGTTTACATGACATTGAAGCCGTGCATATTTTAACGCTTTCTGACAATGTTTGGGCCGACGCAGAGCATAGAGACTTATTTAAAGTTAATGCTTTTTTTATTGGCGGTGAAAAAATTAGGAAAGCGATAAGAGAAGGACGTGCCGATTATACGCCGTCATTTTTATCTGAAATTCCCAAGTTGTTTAATGAAAATATTTTGCCGTTAGATGTCGCCCTGATCATGGTTAGCCCACCAGATGAATATGGTTATTGCTCTTTAGGTGTCAGCGTGGACATTGTTTCAGCGGCAATTAAAAAAGCTAAATACGTTATCGCACAAATTAACCCAAAAATGCCGCGCACTAATGGCCACGGCTTTGTTCATATCAATCAAATTCATGCGCATATGACCATGAAACAATATTTGCCAGAAGTACCGGAACCCGAAGTTGACCAAGTTACCGAACAAATTGGCCAATATGTTGCCATGTTGGTGGAAAATGGCGCGACAATTCAAATCGGCATAGGGAATATTCCCTCTGCGGTGTTGCAATATTTAGCCAACCATAAAGATTTAGGTGTACACAGTGAAATGATCTCAGATGGCATTATCGACTTAATGCTCTCGGGGGTGATTAATAATCGCAAAAAAACCTTTCATAAAGGTAAAACTGTGGTCAGTTTTTGCGTTGGCACTAGGCGATTATACAAGTTTGTTGACGGTAATCCCCATGTTGAGTTTTACCCAAGTGAGCACATAAATTCACCGGTGAATATTGCGCGCAACGAAAAAATGGTCTCAATCAACAGCGCCATTGAAGTCGATTTAACTGGGCAAGTGGTTTCAGACTCTATTGGTTATCATTTTTATAGTGGCATAGGTGGTCAAGTTGACTTTATCCGTGGCGCGGCCTTAAGCAAAGGTGGCAAGCCAATTATTGCCCTACCTTCCACCACCAAAGATGGTAAAATATCTCGAATTGTACCACATATCACCGAAGGGGGTGGTGTTGTCACCTCTCGCGGCCATGTTTCCTATGTGGTCACTGAGTACGGCATTGCCTCTTTGCAAGGAAAAAGTATTCGTGAGCGTGCGCTTGAGCTGATCCGTATTGCCCACCCGAAATTTAGAGCTCAATTATTAAAAGATGTCCGCAAACATTATTGGGTACCGGAATATCAAGAAAACACCCCAACATCCGTGCCTGAATTAGGTAAAATAGAAATAAAACGTTTCACCTTTGCTGACGCTGAGTATTTTCTTCGGCCACTGGCTCCGGCAGATGAGCGAAAATTACAAGAATTCTTTTATTCACATAACAAAGAAACTTTGATGATGCGTTACAACCATCATGCAACACAAATGACTCGTGAAAAGTCATGTAACTTGGTAAGTGTTAATCAGCACGTTGATTTAGCCTTATGTTTAACCGAGCGCGACCATTTAGGAGAGTCAATTCAAGCCGTTGCTCGATATTATTATTTAGAATCGACTAATAGTGCGGAAGTTGCCTTTGTTATTAAAGAAAGTAAACGCGGTAAAGGCATGGCAAAAGCACTGCTTTCTGAACTCATTGCTATCGCCAAAATTCGTGGTTTAGATCAGCTGATCGCCTGTGTCAGACGCGACAATGCGCCTATGCTGAAAGTATTTGAAAACGCAGGTTTTCTACGTAAACCTTCTGATGATTATGATGAAGTAAGCTTAGCCTACTCGCTATAAATCAGTGCCCATAAAACAATAATATATCTGTGACATTTAAAGGAATTCAATATGACTGTCGGCGTTATAAGTCACCATCAATGTTTAACTCATGATATGGGAGAGCATCATCCAGAAGCCCCTGAGCGCATGGCGGCTATTCAAGACCAGCTGATTAGTAGCGGTTTAGATTATGTTGTTAGGCAATTTAATGCCAAGCCTATTGACAAAGAGTTACTGTATTTAGCTCATGATGAAAGCTACATAAATTCCATTTTTGCCAATGCTCCAACAGAGGGAATTTATCGTGTTGACGACGATACAGTAATGAACCCCAACACCCTTAATGCCGCTTTACTTTCTGCTGGCGCAGCAAAAGACGCAGTAGACTTAGTGATGTCAAAAGAGCTATCGGCGGCATTTTGTGCCACCCGCCCGCCAGGGCATCATGCTGAACATGACAAAGGGATGGGCTTTTGTTTTTTCAATAATGTTGCCGTGGCAGCCGCTTATGCTAAATCACAATATAAAATGAAACGTGTTGCTATAGTCGACTTTGATGTTCATCATGGCAATGGCACTGAAGATATAGTCAAAAATAAAAAAGGCTACTTATTTTGTTCTACATATCAATACCCTTTTTATCCATTTGAAATACAAGAAAGCAATAAGCCTCCTATCATTAACACACCACTAGATGCCACGGCAAAAAGTGCTGATTTTCGTCAAGCAATTTTAGATACTTGGCTACCAGCACTAAATAAGTTTAAACCGCAAATTATTTTTATTTCTGCTGGCTTTGATGCTCATATTGAAGATGATATGTCACAAGTGAGCTTAGTTGATGAAGATTATCGCTGGGTAACAGACCAGCTTAAAGATATAGCGGATAAACATGCCGATGGCAAAATAGTTTCAGTACTAGAGGGCGGTTATTCGTTGGGTGCTCTTGGCAGAAGTGCTGTTGCACATATTAATGGTTTAATTGGTTATTAGATTTTTCGTGTTAGTACAATAAACCTCGCCATAGCTAATACCCGCGAGGTTTAGTTGTGTTAGTGCGTTATTTTTCTTCGAATGTACGAATCGCTGGTTTTACTAATATTTCAAGATAAAACGAGGTTAAGTTATTCTCTACGGCAATATCAATTTGCTTGTTAATGGTGGCGACATGGATAACATCTGCCGTTTGCTCAGATGAGCCAATTTTACAATCAAAATCCCAGTAATCAGCACCTTCAGGTAAAGTTTTGTTGCGCTCACGTTTTAGATATTTTTTAACTTCGTGTTTCACCGCTTCTACCATTCTGGCAACTTTAATTTTAGGGTGTGTTAACTCGAATGTTTTTTTCATGGGATTCCTTGGGGATTAAAAGTAACGCTTTATATGTTAAATCAGCAAAATAAAGCCAATAAGGTATTTTACGAGAACATGCCCACAATAGCCATTACTTCATGCATTGAAAGAAGTATTATTCATCTACTCTAAAATGTAAAAAAGGCCGTGAAATACGGCCTTTTTAGAAAATGATAACGACAAGTTCAATTATGCACTTTCAAAGGCATTCGATTGTTCAACTTCATATTTCTTTTTCTGTTTTGCTGATAACACACCTTTACGATGTGCTAAAGCCGCCTCTAGTTTACTTGCAGCACTGGCGATGGCGGCATAGAGTTCTTTGTCTGCGGCGTTAACTGATACGGTTGCGCCTTCATAGGTAGTGGAAACTTCAAGTTTTTGTTGGTTTGGCTCGACGGTAATAATAACATCTAATGTCATTAGGCTAGGGAAGTGTTTGGCAACTTTTGCAAATTTGTTTTCAACTGACTGGTTAATGCCTTCAGTGATTTCAACGTGATGTCCGGAAATGATTATTTTCATATTGCTACCTTTTTTGTTGTCTTCAATTATATACTCAGGGCGAAGACAACAAAAAACAATAGCGAAATTGCTAAATTTTGTAATTAATTATCTAGTTAGTTGATAACCTTGTTTTAAATCAATTTATAAATAATTTTATTTGGCTGTGGTTTGCTTATTTTTTAAACGCGATATAGCACTGACCAGCAGTAAAACAGCACCACCAGCAACAATCCCCGTTAAGCCATCCAATAAAATAGGCAATATACTGTCTGACATGGCGCCAATATAACTGTGTGCCCAATGTTCAAATTGATGAAATTTGTCACTAAGCCACTTAAAGCTATGCACTATGATGCCACCGCCAACTAAGAACATCGCAACCGTTCCGACAATCGTTAGCAACTTCATTAAAAACGGCGCAAACATTAACAACCCTCGACCGATAGCTCGTTGAATGCTATTAAAGTTACCTGAAACTGATTTTCGCAATAAATAAAGCCCTAGGTCATCAAGTTTTACTATTGCAGCAACTAGACCATATACGCCGACCGTGATAGCGATTGCCAATGCAGATACCACCATAACTTGTGTTTCAAAGGCGGCTTCTTTCACTGAGCCAAGCACTATAACAATAATTTCGGCTGATAAGATAAAGTCAGTCCGAATAGCTCCTTTAATTTTTTCTTTTTCTAAGACTACAATATCAACACTTTCATCGGTTAACGCATTAAGTGTTTGTTGGCGCTGTTCAGCCATTGCTTCCTTACTTTGTAAAAACTTATGGAAAACTTTCTCAAAGCCTTCAAAACACAGGTACAATCCGCCAATGACCAGTAAAACAGTTATTAATGGCGGCGCAAAAGCGCTGATTAATAATGCCGCTGGCACCAAAATTAATTTATTAAGAAATGAACCTTTTGCCACGGCCCAAACGACGGGCAACTCTCGATCCGCTTTGACACCAGAAACTTGTTCTGCATTTAGCGCTAAGTCATCGCCTAATACCCCTGCGGTTTTTTTAGCTGCAACTTTTGATAATATCGCGACATCATCTAAAACCGTTGCGATATCATCAATTAAGGTGAGTAAACTACTACCTGCCACATTCAACTCCTGTCATACATACCTGTAATATTATTTTTTAAGCATCGACTTTAGATCAGCAAACGGGTTATAGGTTGCGGTATCTTGATTGCTATCACCGGCTTTCACTTCGGTTTGATAGTTGGCATGGTCAGTATATTTTGCGTGTTCATTGTCATGGCAATAAATACACAATAGCTCCCAGTTACTGCCATCATTAGGATTGTTGGTATGATCATGATCAACATGATGTACCGTTAATTCTTTAATATTTGAGTATTCAAATGCACGAGCACAGCGGCCACAAACCCACGGGGATAGCTTTAATGCACGGTCACGATAACCTTTTTCTTGGCTTTTGTAGTTAGCACTGGTTCCGAATCTGTCAGATGACATAAAAATAACTTTTTCAATGAGTAATCGTCATATTGTATGAGCTAGCTAATAGGACTTCAACATCTGTACAACTATAAATTAACTGATACAAGTCGTGGTAAAATTGTCTCAGCAATGCAAAACGTTAAGCTGATGCTGTAACTTACCGTTGGCTAAATGATAAAGCTTTCATCTGGTCTGCTCTCTTTACTTCGACGTGGTAAGTTGCCATTATATTGACAGAATAATAACGAGGAACTGTCATGAAAACAGTCGAAGAACAATTATCAAATTACAAAAGCGTACACTTTAATAAAAGTAATATTAAAACTCATTTTGTTGGGATCCCATTAATTGTTTGGGCAATTACGGTATTATTAAGTTTACAGACCTTTACTGTAGACATAGCGGGTAACTCACTAACCTATACTCCGGCAATGGTACTATTTATTGTCGCGCTAGTTTATTACCTTAAATTACACGCTAAGTTGGCACTCGGTATGCTGTTTTATATTATCGCAAATATCTACCTTGCGAGCTTAGTCACAACAATGGCAAGCGCGTTATGGATAGCTATTGGCGCATTTGTTGTTGGCTGGATCATTCAGTTTATTGGCCATATCTATGAAAAAGCAAAACCGGCATTCTTCGATGACATTATGGGGCTAGTTATTGGTCCGTTATTCTTAATGGCAGAAGTTTACTTTGCCTTGGGGCTTGAAAAAAAACTCAATGAAGATATTACACCTATGGCTATCGAAAAACGCCGTAATATTGAGCGAAACAAAACTAAAAAAGCCTAGGGTCTGTTTTTTTGCAAAATTTTAAGCCTCAACAATAACATTTTATTGGGGCATTTTAGTTTATACATAATTACTGAATAGCTTTTTTGCGGCACTGAAAATTACTTAGCTTTAGTAAATTTATCATAATCGTCAATTGAAGCACTTTCTTTACATTCCGCTTTAACACTGATTTTATTGACGTCAGTAAATTCTTCCAGAATAAAATATCCTTGACGACAAAACATTTTCAATATGGCTAAGCTCTCTATTCGCTCCTGAAAATACTCTTGTAATACTTCGTTATTGAGTGCATTTTTATTCGGTGCTATAACAGGCTTTTCAACTTGGTTTTGTTCAGCTTTACCTCGGCCCCCTTTCCTCTTACCGTCTCTTTTTGCTTGCGTTGCTGGTCTACCTTTTACCGATTGATTTTCTTTTGTATTATTGTCTCGTCGTTGCATCAATAATGAGAAGCTAAAAACCTTGGAGCCATCGGGTAATATTTTGGTTTCTAAAAACTCTTGGTAGCTAATCGGTTTCTTATTTGCTCGTTCCGGATTCATAGAGCACCCAACTAGAAAACAAGCAAAAGTGATCACTAATATAAATGTAAATGTTGTAGAGCTCATAAAATGATTCCGAAGACAACTGGTAGCATAGTGCCAAGACATAAAGCGTGTGTACTCTAGTCTAACGGAATAAATGTAAAGATAAGTCAAACAAGGTAAAGGTTAGTAAAGAGAAGTGACTTGCTATGTTGAAAAATAGAACCGCTAACTACTTTAACTAGGTAAATATCGCAGCTAGATTAACTAGCTGCAATATAAGCTTCAAGGTCTTTAGCTGGTAGTGGTTTTGAATAAAGATATCCTTGAATTTTACTGCAACCTAAAGCGAGTAACGTTTTAGCTTCTTCATCCCGTTCAACCCCTTCGGCGAGTACATCCAAATTTAAATTATTAGCCATAGCGATAATGGTTTTTACCAATACCGCACTTTTTTCTTTCATATCAAGGTCAACCACAAAAGCACGGTCAATTTTTAATTTGTGTATTGGCATCGAATTCAAATACTCAAGTGAGGAGTAGCCAGTACCAAAATCGTCAATAGCAATCGAGAAACCTTGTTGGTTTAGCTTGTAAAGGAGCTCGATAGTATTTTTAGGATTGACTAACAAACAGGTTTCAGTAATTTCTAACTCTATTTGTAACGGTGAAACATTAAAATATTGAATATTCACTAATAAATTATCGTAAAAGTTAGCCGATAACAGTTGTTGAGGCGAAATATTAATACTCACTACCGGCACCTCAATACCCAACTCGTGCCATTGTGATACTTGACGAAACACTTGCCGAATGATGTTATCCCCTAACGATGGCATCAAGCCATTAGACTCCGCAATAGGAATAAACTCAGCTGGCGAGACCATGCGGTCGAGTGACTTTGAGTACCAGCGAACTAAAGATTCTGCGGCAAATATCTTTCCAGTAGTAACATCCACTTGCGGTTGATAAACCATGGTAAATTCAGCAGCACTTAAGCCTTTTTTCATGGCGTTATGAATTTGCTGTGCATCACTAAACTGTTGATTGATTTGTGGGGTAAAAATACTATAAGTATTATTTTGCTGCCGACTTACACTGCCTAGCGCCGAAAAAGCGTTGTCGATCAGGGTTTCAATATTTTGTCCATGTTCAGGGAAGTCACTAACCCCCACCCTAAAGTTACAATAAATTTCCCCCCCCGCAATGTCATAGTGTTCAGCTAATGCTGAAGTTAGCGACTCTAACATGTCATTATTAGCGTTTTCATTAACCTGGCAAAACGCAATATAGCGACTCTCAGAAAAATTGCCCAGCAAAGAGGGCTCAGTTAATTTCGCTTGCAAGCGCTCCTTAATTTTATTCTGTAGTAAACTGACATATGCTGCGGGGTATGAGGCCGTAATACGGTTGAAGTTCTCCATGTTAATAATCAACAGGCGCCCTTTTTTCTCAGGCAACAGAAAGTGCTTTTCAACCTGTTGTTTAAAGTGCTTTTTACTGGGTAACAAGGTAACACTGTCTAATTCAAGATAGTCGAAAAGTGGCGCTAATAAGTGCCGATTAGAAAAATATAACGCGATCATCACCAAAATAAAGATCACTAAAAATTTTGCCAATAAAGTTAGCGTACCTTGATAGATTTCTTTTGTGATCAAGCTATTGGGAATGGCAAAAACAATATGACTAGTTAAGTCCTCAATCGCTTCAGTAACATAGAAAGTATGAGAAGAAGACTCTGTTATCGGTAAAATGCCACCTAATTGATTTTTCTGGAATAAGAGCTGTGCTTGCGAAGACCAATCATTATTTCTCCCTTGCAATGCCGATAAAATAATATCCCCTTGACTATTAACCAAAAAAGCATTGCCTGCCATATCCATATCAATATTACGCAAAACCGATATCATATAGTCAAAGGTAACGTGTGCTGAGGCTAAGCCAATAAACTTACCGTCTGATTTGATTGGCGACGTAATCGCTAGCCAAGCTTGTTTATTGCTTTCTATGCTTATATAAGGTTGACCAAATACCGCTCTATTTGCTGCTTTACCGGCAATGTACCAACCTCGTTTTCTGGCATCATAGCCGGAAGGAGCTTGCCAGCCGTCGACGTTATACTGACCCGTGTTGTCAACAACATAGCCTAAATATTGCATACCATGTTCATAAGGGTGCCATTTTAGAAATTCATCAAAGCTATGGTGTTGGGTTAAGTCAAGATCATGATCTTCAAGATAAAGTGCAAAGCTATTAACTTGTTTAACAATATCTTGTGTCCAATAGTTCAATTCACTAACAGCAAAATTAGCTTTTAGCTGTATTTGCTTTTGAATCGCCACTTCAATTCTATTTTTAACATGCAAGTATGCCACGAACGTTGATGCTAAAAGTCCCATTAGCAACATGGCAATAAAACTTATAACTAATTTATTTTTATTGCTAGTAAAAAACATCGAGGTTAACTTCCATAATATTCAACTCAATACCGCGTTAATTTCACTCATACATTAATGAAATATAAAACCCGTTTATAACTTAGATCTTAAATCGGTTAGCTAAGTCCTGCAACGATGCAGATAAATGCGCCTGTTCTTTAGCTGTACTGGCTATTTGCGATGCTCCAGCGGTAGTTTCTGCTGACATTTGCTCTATACTGACAATATTTTGCGCAACATCTTGGGTAACCACCGACTGTTCTTCAATCGCCGTGGCAACCTGTTCCGTCATCGAGAAAATATGACTTATCGCATGGGTAATTTCCTCCAATGTATGTTCAACATTTTTTGAATTTTCCACCGCGACACTGGCTTTATTTTGGCTGTCTTCGATAACTTGATGAGCCGAATTAGCATCCGCTTGCAAAGAACCTATAAATGATTCAATTTCCGACGTAGACTCCTGAGTTCTTTGTGCTAAGGTTCTAACCTCATCGGCAACAACGGCGAACCCACGACCTTGCTCTCCGGCCCTTGCCGCTTCAATAGCGGCATTCAATGCCAACAAGTTAGTTTGTTCGGCGACTGATTTGATGACATCAACCACTTTGGTGATGTTGTTACTACTTTCATGCAGGCTGTTAATTTGTTTTGCTAAACTGTCTATTTCTTTTGACAAAATTTCAATTGAATTATAAGAAAGCTGAACCACAGTCAAGCCTTGGCTTGCTTGCCCATTAGCTTCTTTGGCGGAATCCGCCGTGAGTTGGGTGTTGCTCGCAACTTCTTTAACGGTGGCGGACAGCTCTTCTACTGCTGCCGCAATAGTCACAATACCTTCCTGCTGCTGGGTCATGGTTGTGGCATTATATTCACAGGTAGTCGAGGTTTCTTCTGCGGCCGCTGACAGAGTTAAACTCGACCCCGATATTTCATTCACCGTTTGTGAGAACTGCGCTAACGTTAAATTTAGCGCATTAGATATTTGCCCCAACTCACTTTTGCCCAGTAAAGTTGTCCGTACCGTTAAGTCATTTTCATCTCTGACCTTTTCCATAACAAACGTCAGCTCTCGTACCCGAGCAATCAAGTCTTTAATTGAAATGATACTGATAAAAATAACAATAACGAGTAACGCCATGGTAAATAACACATCAATAATAAGAATATTAAATGACTGTTGAGATTCATTTTTAACTAACACCAACAAATGATTTGCTATTTGGTTTTCAACTTTTTTTAGTTGGCCAATCCGTAATGTCGCCTGTTGAAACCAGTGTATGGCATCAACGCCAAACTCTGACATTTTACTTTCGGCAACGCCACGCAGTCTTGCAACTTCTTTTATCGCAGGATGAGCCAATTGCGCTTGGTAATAAGCAACATTTTCTACGGTTGCAAACGTCAGGAAATTGTTCATATAAGTATTTTGCTCCGTCACCAAAGCAACAAATTTGACAAACATGCCATCAGCATAATTATCAGCAGCAAAAGTATTACTCATCACGGCCCGTTCAATACCGGCACGCTCCTTCCCTTGTAAGAAGTTATAATAAGCAATGGTTTGCTTAGAAACGTTGGCATTACTACTTATTTCAGCGATTAAACTAGAAACAGAAAGTAGCTTGGCATTGAGATTAGTGTAATAACCAATCGCCTGCTTTGCGGCAATATTTAAGTTATTAACTTGTGAACGTATTTGGTCTAATCGCTGCAGTTCATCGCCAATTTGTTGGTTCAATCGACGGATGCTTTCTTGCTGAAAACTATTTTCTGACAAAAATGCCGCGCGACTTTGTTGCTTACTGTCGGTAGCGACGTGCTGCTGGCGAAGTTCATTGACAAATTTATTGCCTTTAGATCCTAAAAAGCCAGCCGTCGCTCCACGCTCTTTTTGTAATTCATGCACTAAATCACTATAAGTAATGGATAACTGGGTTAATTGAGATAATTTTTCCATCTCGTTATTAACTGAATAGTTTTGCGTCAAAGTTACACCGCTCAGCCATAAAAACCCTATTAAGGGCAATGCTAAGAGTATAAATATTTTATTTTTAAACGAGATATCAGAAAACTTCACTACTTATCCTTTTTATAAGAGTAATTTAAGCTTATTTTGAAAAATTAATTGCGCAAAAGAAGCAGATCAAAGAGAGGTGTACGACGAGGTTAAATAACCAATGGAGTAATGCTATTTTACCACAGCCTCTATGGTTTCATTTTTGACACAAATCAATTATGGTCAGAAAAGCCAAAATGTTAATAGTAATCATTATTATAGAAAGTATTTTTACGCTTTCTATAAGCAATTAGTCTAGTAGCTAATTACAAAAACACATAAATAATTACAAAGAAATCTGCGGTGATTAAAATATTAGGTCTGTTGATCTTTAGAGATTGTTTTTGCGCCTATTTATACAAGGCAGGGCCTTTGTTATGTAATTGATCTACATAAAAAGGCGATAACGCTATAAAAATGACTAACAAACGCTGTCTGAAGGATTCGGCTATAAGCGTTTTACTTTTTGTTGACTAGTATTTACTTATCCCATATGCCTTTATGAAGCTGGCCTTGTAATTCAATATCATTAGCTTTAAATTCCATATCAGCCTCAGTTGAATTTTCAAGCTTACGCTTTACATTATAATCCTTCATTAATGCCACTATGGTTGGGGTAAGTTGCACAATCGCCACAACATTAACTAAGGTCATCAACCCTAGGGCAACATCAGCCATGCTCCATACTTGCTTTAAGCTGGCGCTTGAGCCCCAAAAAACCATAGCTAAATACATCACAGTGTATATTGTGCGGCCAACTTTATTATCCAATTTAAAGAAATGTAGATTACTTTCTGCATAAGCGTAATTGGCGACAACCGAAGTAAAAGCAAATAAACTAATAGCGGCAGAGACAAAATAAACCCCATTTGCACCTAAGTGATAGGTAATAGCATTTTGAGTCAAACGAATCCCTTCCATTTCACCACCAATATTAATATCAGCAAGTAAAATAATCACCGCCGTACAAGTACATAAAACGATAGTGTCTAAAAACACACCAAGCATTTGTACATAACCTTGTGTTACAGGGTGATTAGGTACTGGCCTTGCACTGGCAGCGGCATGCGGCACACTACCGGCACCTGCCTCATTTGAGTACAAACCGCGTTGAATACCATTTTTAATCGCAGCGCCCAGCATGCCGGCCCCCGCTTCTTGTAAACCAAAGGCAGAAGTAAGAATATCGTAAAGCATCGCAGGCACGGCACTAATATTCATCAAGGTAATTGCAACAGCAACAAGAATGAACGCTATGCCCATAAACGGCACTATCAATTCAGCAAAGCGAGCAATGCGTTTCAAGCCACCTAAAACAATTAGCCCTGCTAATGTGGTAATAACGGCACCAGAGTACAGGCTAGGAATATTAAAAGCATGGTTTAAAGAATCAGCAATCGTATTAGCCTGCATAGCACTAAAACTAAAGCCATATCCGAGAAATAAACAGATAGAAAATAAAGTCGCTAACCAACGCTGGTTAAGCCCTTTTTGTATATAATAAGCTGGGCCACCACGATATTCCTTATGATCATCATTCACCTTGTAAAGTTGACCTAAAACGCTTTCCGCAAAGCCGGTTGCCATGCCGAGCAAGGCAATAACCCACATCCAAAATATTGCGCCACTACCACCAAGTGATATAGCAACAGCAACGCCCGCTAAATTGCCAGTGCCAACTCGTGCGGATAAACCAATAAACAATGCTTGCAGTGAACTAATACCTGAGCCATTTTCACCACCGTCACCAGTACCTTTAGCACTGTTGCGCATCACAGCAAACATATGACGAAAATTCAGAAACTGTACAAACTTCAATTTAAAGCTAAACCAAAAGCCGGCAAACAACAGCACATAAATCAGAACTTGCCCTTCTCCCCAAAGTACATTGTTAATACTGGCAATAACTTGCTCTACACTCATTTGAGCTTTCCTTAATTGACTGGGTTTGGCTGTATGTCCACGAAATTTAAACACGCTTATTGAGATCGCATCAGTATATTTACCATACGAAAGAGGTTTTACTTTAACAAGTAAAACCTCTGATATCCGACAACTTTAATGATAGCAATCCAGCAATATGAAAAAGCTATCGGGTTAATTCAGCAATTTTTGCTTTTGAAAACCAGCGAAATAACACAGGTAAAACAAATAAGGTTAATAACGTCGCAGTGACTAAACCACCGACAACTACACTGGCTAATGGACGTTGAATTTCTGCGCCAACACCATTTGACATTAACATAGGAATTAAACCCAAAGCTGAGGTAATTGCCGTCATCAATACCGGACGTAAACGTGATGTTGCCCCTTCAAATATCGCCTTTGATACCTCTAAACCATCTTGAATGCGTTGATTTATACTTGCTACCATCACCACACCGTTTAACACCGCGACACCAAATAAGGTGATAAAACCCACAGAGCTGGGTACCGACAAATACTGACCGGAAATATAAAGCGAAAAAATCCCGCCAATAACCGCTAAAGGGACATTCACTAATATCAACATCGCTTGACCTGTTGAGCCAAAAGCAAAATATAACAATAAGGCAATTAAGCCTAATGCCACAGGTAAAACAATCGCTAAGCGAGCTTGTGCCCGTTGTTGGTTTTCAAATTGACCACCAATAGCGACTGAGTAACCCGCAGGTAAGTCTACATTTGCAGCAATAACACGGCGAATATCAGCAACAACGCTACCCATATCACGGCCTTGGACATTAGCTTGGATCACCACTCGACGCTGCACGTCATCACGACGCACTTGTGGCGGACCTGACTCTAATGAAATATCAGCAATATCACCTAAACGCACCCAAGCACCGGTTGGTGACTGCAAGCGCAGCTCGGCGATAACTTCACGGTTATTACGGCTTTTCTCTTGTAGACGAACATAAATATCATAACGTTCATTACCATTAATCACTTGCCCTGCCGTCTTACCACCAATGCCATCTTTAACCACATTCATAACATCGCCTACCGAAAAGCCGTAGCGCGAAAGTTGCTGTCGATTTGGTTTGATCACTAATTGTGCTTCACCAACAATTTGCTCCATAGCAACATCACGCGCACCTGCAACGGCTTTAATCGCAGCGGCTATTTCTTGTCCTTTCGAGGCTAACGTAGCTAAATCAGAACCAAATAATTTAATTGCCAATTGCGCTTTAACGCCAGAAAGTAATTCATCAACGCGTGTGGCGATAGGTTGTGAAAAATTCAGTAATAAACCTGGAAACTGCTCTAGTTCAATTTCCATCAAACGCTGTAATTCATAACGGTTTTTTGCACTCGTCCATTCACTAACCGACTTTAAACCAATATAAATTTCGATATTATTAACTGGTTCAGGATCGCCACCTACTTCTGCACGCCCTATGCGGCTCAAAGTATATTCAACCTCAGGAAATGCCATCAGCTTTGCTTCTAAAATGGGTGACACTTGCAAAGCAGTTGCTAGGCTAGAAGAAGGCGCTAAAGTCGCACGAAGGTTAATGGTGCCTTCTTCAAGTTCTGGTACAAATTCGGTACCAATTTGTGGCACTAAACCAATTGCAACAAGCAGTAAAATAACCGATGAAGCAAGAACTAACTTAGTACGCTTCATTGCCATCGCTAAACTTTTGCGATACCAGCGTTCTAACGGACGTAAAATAACACTTTCGCGCGCTTTAACGCCTTTAGCAAATAGATACGTTGCCATTACTGGTACCACAATTAAGGCAACAAAAATGGCTGAAATAACCGCTAAAATAATACTAATCGCCATAGGTTGAAACAACTTAGCTTCAACACCTTCAAAGCTAAATAATGGCATAAACACCACCAGAATAATCGAGGCAGCAAAAAACACTGGCCGAGCAACTTCCTTTCCCGCTTGCTTTAAACATAGCGGAATAGTAGCACTGTCTTGCTCAACCTTATCAAGGTCTTGCTCACTAGCTAAGCCATTACTTTCATTGTTAGCGATTGTACCTGCGATAAGATTTTCATTAGAACGATTAAGATGCTTAAACATATTCTCAACCATCACCACAGAGCCATCAACCAACATACCTATGGCGACTGCAATACCGCCTAATGACATTAAGTTAGCTGATAAACCTAAATAGGACATAATCATCAAGGTAATGGCGATGGAAATAGGAATAGAAATGAGCACTAAGAATGTTGCACGCAGGTTCATCAAAAATAATGCTAAAACAATAGAAATAAAGATAAAAGCAAGAATTAACGAATCAACAACCGTGCTAACCGCTTTAACAATTAAGTCAGATTGGTCGTAAAAAGGTTCAAAACGAACACCTTTGGGTAATGCTTGTTTTATTAACGGTAGGCGAGCATTAATGCCATCAATGGTTGCTTTGGTATTGGCGCCCATACGTTTGAGTACGATACCAGAAACTACTTCACCTAAGCTTTCAATTTCACCATTTTCTGTACGGCGTGTCATGGTTACCGCACCTTGACGAATTTCACTACCCAGCTCAACCGTGGCAACATCAGCAACCGTAATAACCGTACCAGCAACTGTTTTTACTGGTACTTGCGAAATATCTGCAATACCGGCTTCACCACCACTGAACCAACCGGTACCACGAATAACGAGTTGTTCTTGGCCGCGATTCATGTACCAACCGCCAACGTTACTATTGTTGTTTTCTAAGGCAGCAACAATATCCGCTTGCGTTAACTCATAAGATAATAATTTGCTGGGCTCAATATTGACTTGATATTGACGAACATCACCTCCAAATGACAATACATCAGTAACACCATCAACGGGCATCACTAGCAATTTTACTATCCAATCATTAAGACTACGCAGCGCCATAGCATCATAGCCAGCCTCTTTATCAGCAATCAATAAATACTGAAATACTTGCCCTAAACCTGAGGTATTTGGCCCCATTTCAGGTGTACCTACACCTGCAGGAATAAGCTCTTTCGCTGCTTGTAAGCGTTCAAACACCAACTGGCGGGCAAAATAAATGTCCGTGCCTTCTTTGAACACGACAGTTACGCCTGACAAGCCAGTTTTTGAAATTGAACGAACTTGCTCAACATCAGGCATGGCATACATTACTGCTTCAATTGGATAGGTAATTAATTGCTCGACTTCTTCCGCTGCTAAACCTGGTGCTTCGGTATTTATAGCCACTTGTATGTTTGTTACATCAGGAAAAGCATCTAAATTAAGTTTTGGAATGATAAATACTGAAGCAACCAGTGTTGCCAGTAACATCAACATCACCAAAAGGCGATTATTGACAGAAAAATCTATAATTTTATTAAACATTTTTTGTTGTTCCTTAATTCACTATAAAAATTGCAAAACACCAAATTAATGGTTGTGCGGATCAAAGCCGCCTTTTGCGATTTCTGAAGCAACAAAAAATGCCCCTTTGGTAACGATTCGTGTATTGGCAGCAAGTCCTATAATTTCACGATAAGCACCTAATGAACGCCCTAATTCAATTTCTACTGCAGCGAATTCACCCGGATGGTCTTCAACAAAGACCGTCCAATCACCGTCACTAGAACGCATCAATGCTGACTCAGGCACTGCCATCACTGCCGTTTGTGTATTAAAACTGAAAGTAACGTTGACGAACATACCCGGATGTAAGCGATCATTAATGTTTTTCACTGCTAAACGGACAATACGGGTACGGGTTTTAGGGTCAATGGTATGAGCTTCTTGAATGACAGTTGCAACAAAGGATTCATCACCAAATTCAAGTACCGCTTGCGTACCTTTAGGTAAGCTTAATTGCTTATTTGGTGATACCCTTGCGTCGACCCACAGTTCACTTTCATCGGCGAGTACCATAATGGCATCCCCCGCTGATATGCGCTGACCTTGAGAAAAATCATCACTGAGTACCGCACCTCCGCGTTGGGCAATTAAGGTGTATTCTCCTAACTCTCCTAAATGATCATTGGTTGAGTGATCTTTAGCCACTTCTGCAATTGCTGATTCAGTTAAACCAAAGGCTTTTAAGCGGCTATATGCCGAAACATAGTCAGTTTGAGAGCTTAATAAACGGCTTTCACTCACGGTTGCTTTACCGAGTTTTTTATTTCGTTGCCAATCATTGTATGCCACTCGATAATTCGCTTGTGCCTCGGCGACCGACTCACTAAAAAGTGTCACCAAAGCATCACCTTTTTCAACATGTTGACCTAATGTTGCATGCCGAGAGATCACCACGGATTCGGTTCGTGGTGAAACTATATAGCTTTTATAGCCATTGGCTTTTATTTCGCCCGGCGCATATAAATTACTTGCAAACACTTGTGGCACAACGGGGGTAACTTCAATACCGGCAATCGCCATTTTTTCTGGGCTAAAACTAATACCTTCTTCATGCGCTTCTTCGCCCATTTCTGCTTCACTCGTTTCGTGAGCATGCGTACCTTTACTTTCTGCAGCGGCATGCTGGTGAACAGCTTCACTGCCATCATCTTGATGTTCTGTCTCACTCGCATGATCATCAGCACTTTCAACATGTTCAGTTTCAATATCATTGCTTGAAACGGTATGGTTTTTTATTAGAGGACTGTTAGTGGTTGGCGCTTGATGCTTATGGTTAGAGTGAGCGTTATTCTCACTTGCTATGACTGAACAATTGAACACCACACCGGCGAATAACAGGATAATAGAAAGCTTATGGCTGGTTTTAATGTTATTTTTAACATTACTACTTAATACAAAAATATCACTATTTTCGATAGACGATTTAATCATTTTCAAAATCTCTTAACTTTTCAATTCTAGACCGTAAATCAAGTGAATTTAGCTGAGTGAAATCACAAAAATGCATGGTTTATTTGCTTTGTTTATTTCAATAAAACAAAGTGTTTTGCCGTATATTTTCTGATTAACCTGAACTCGGAATAATGAGCTATTATCA
Source organism: Colwellia sp. SU-HH01172 (assembly GCF_057553355.1). Taxonomy (NCBI): domain Bacteria; kingdom Pseudomonadati; phylum Pseudomonadota; class Gammaproteobacteria; order Alteromonadales; family Colwelliaceae; genus Colwellia; species Colwellia sp. SU-HH01172. The sequence goes on from NZ_BAAJMB010000003.1 coordinate 265,169, forward strand.
ACGTATTAGATTTACAGTCGGTTTTAATCCGTTTGTTATCGGATGATTGCTGAAAATTAAGCGATTGGAGGGCGATGTTCTGGAGAGAGCCAAAGTGACAATAGTGCGGTTTTCCCGGCTAATATATCATCGTTACCTTTGTGTAATAAGCTTGATTCAACATTGCTTGCTATGTAGACGCCAGATGGCGCATGACAATGGCAACAATGGTGACAATCAAATTGATTTTGGTCGGTACTATCAGAATCACTTTTTACTTGCTGATTAGCGGCCGTTAACGCACCTTCTGGATGTGATTTATGTGATTCATCTAAACTACGATGGGATAAGTTTTGGCTAACATCTGTTGCTTGGTGAGCACTGTGAAAATCAAACGCAGCGGCAATCGTTTGACTAGCAAACAACACAGCAAACATTATAATTAACACACGATTAAACACAGATATTTCTCTTTAAAAAACTTAGCAAAAGTGTAAATGATTTATTTTCTTATCACAAGCAGCGGAATATATTTGAAGACGTGAAATTAATTAACACACTGTTTATTTTACAAGGTCAAAAGGAAAAACCGTTAAATTTATAACAAAAAACCTTAATTACCAAAGACCTATATTTTTGTCTAAAATGTATTTTCCGGTTAAATTGCTACATTTTTTAACAATTTAACCGTTTGTTAATCGCACAGAATATCAACTAAGCAGATTTAGTATTAGAATTTTGTAGCTGGCTATCTAGCCAATCCAAGGCATTATTTTCATCATCAAAATACTGAATATTCTGCTGAACTTTTGACTTCACTAATGCCTGCTCAATGGCAATAAGCGCAGGGGAAGTAAATACCAAAGCTTTCGCCAACATATTTTTATCGTTTAACCAAGTATTAAACTCTTCAGACATGGCAAAAACTTCAGGCGTACCGCCATCAAAGGCTAACATGTTAGCCAAGATAGCAAAAGGTTGATTGTCTAGCGAAACAATCAACGGCATTAATTGCTCTACTAAGGCTTTGGCGCCGACATCATTAAAGGCGCCTTGTACGGTAATTTTAATTATATTGTTGTCTAAAACAATTTCAAACTCACCATGTTGAACTTGCAAGTTTCACCTCATCGATAATGATATAAACTCTATCCATCATTACATTACACAATTCTAATAACAATAAAAATTCACGTGATTTTGATAATACACGGCATCTATATTGAAAACTTTCAAACAAGAAATCAGCGCTAATGAATGTCAATGGTTACCGTTTTTTTCCAGTTAAACTTAATAACCAAGCGCTTATTTTCTTTATCATACCAAGCCGCTTGCTCACTTTTCAAATACTGCTGCTTACTTAATACCCGTTTGACTGCTTTGCCATCATAATTAATTTGCTTAGGATCGTTTAACCAATTATGAACCTCAAGGCTAACGCTACGCTGTGAAGGCATACTAGTAAACTGCCCTTGCTTTTGTAGTTCGACCGTTAGCTGTGATTGCTTTTGAGTAGCACTAAAATTAAGTGTTTCAAAATTGCCACGGCTTAATGATTTGGGATCTTTACCATCGTCGTTATACATAGTTGACGTGGCTGATTTAACTGAGTTATCAGCATAATAATGTAAGGTTAAATTTGTCGTGTTGTAATCTTTAGTCGATTGCACTGCATCAACCATAGGAATAAACGCGCCTGCGCGCACTAACACCGGTGTTTGCGATAATGGCGCTGCAACAGCAACTTTTTGGCTACCTTGATAGCGCTTATCATTCCAAAAGTTGAACCAAGTACCTGATGGCAAGTTAACATCGACTGAACGCGCGCCCTGCTCAGTTACCGGTGCAACCAGTAATGCGTCGCCATAGAAATAACTGTCTTTTTCATCAATTAAACTTAAGTTAGTTTCATCTTCAAAAAACATTGGACGCATAATCGGCATGCCCGTTAAGCTATTTTCGATACTTAAAGAGTAAATGTAAGGCATTAAACGATAACGCAGTTTTACGTACTCACGCAGAATATCTTTAGTTTCAGTATCGTGGAAAATAGGCTCAGGTTTTGCGTTTTCTTGCGCATGTGGACGAAACACCGGTTGAAATACGCCATATTGTAGCCAACGGATATACAATTCTTTATCTATTGGGCCATCGCCAGCAAAACCGCCTAAGTCTGAATGAATGTAACTTAAGCCCATTAAGCTCATTTGTAGTGCCAGTTCTACTTGCGGCTTAAAACCGCCCCAGCTACGGCTAACATCACCGGTCCATGGCACCATGCCATAACGCTGTGAGCCAACAAATCCAGAACGCATCAAAATAAACGGTCGGGTATCAGGTTGAAATTTTCTTAAGCGTTGATAAACCATTTCTGCCCACTGATGGCCATAAACATTATGCACTTCATCACCGGTAACGTTTTCGCCAGCTAAGTTATGTAAGCCATTGGCAGGATGCACTTCTGGCTCACCTAAATCGCCCCACCAACCGGCAACGCCTTGCTCTGCTAATTGCTGATAATATTGCCAAAACCAGTCTTGTGCCTTGCTATCAAAGACATCAACTAAGCCGGTATTACCAAAATAGAAATCAAATTTTTCCGGTGCGCCCAGTTTGTTTTTCATTAACGCTTTATTTTCCACTGCACTTTGCCATTGGCTTGATGACGTTAAAATAAACGGCTCGGTGATCATTATGGTATTAACACCATCGGCTTTAAAGTCTTTGATCATATCAACAGGCGTTGGAAAGGCTTTTTCATCCCAGTTCAAGTTACCCATATGGCCTTTAATATCTGGGCCAAACCAATATAAATCGAAAACGATGGCATCAAGCGGAAAGTCTTCATCTTGATATTTTTGCACAACACTGCGCGCTTCTTGCTCGCTATGGTAACCAAAACGGCTGGCTATATTACCTAAACTCCAACGTGGCGGTAACGGCTGCTTACCGCTAATAGAAACTAAGTTTTCAATTAGTTTTGGGTAACTTTCCCCTGTCATAATTAGGTATGAGCTTCGGCCTGCAACAGCGCTAAACTGTAGAATATCTTGCTCAGTAGCGGCAATATCAAGCTCGCCGTTGGCAGAGTTATCAAAAACAATAATGTATTTATTGCTCGACATGATTGCTGGCAAACCATAATACATTTGGCTTGATTGGGTTTCATAACCGTAATGTGCGCGGTTGTATAACGGCATTTTCTGACCTCGACGGTCCATGCCTAATACCCGTTGACCACCGCCCAAAATTTTCTCTTGCGGCTGTAACTTAAAACGAAAGCCAAGGTTAAAGGATGTTTTCTGCTGCTCTTGTCTTTGCGCTTTACTTTGATCTTCGTTGGCTTGCATTGGCGCTTTTGCGAAGAAACCTTGCTCTTCTTCAGCAATAAGTTCACCTGAAGGCTTTTGATAACTAATTCTTAATGGCGACTTATCAATACGTGCAACAAGCTCGTTAGTAGAGAACATTAACTGTTTATCTGACTCTGTAATCGTTAGCGATTTACTTAACGTATTTGCTAATACCGAGCTTTGAGATTGTTTATCAATAGCAAATGATGATAGTTGCTTAGCACCCGTTAACTGATAATGTACTTCAAATGCGGCTTGGTTAAGCGCGTTGATTTCGACTACGCCGTCGGTTGTTGTAATGACTAATTTGTTACTCTGTACTTGATGACTAACATAGTCACTGGCAAATAACGAAGCACTAAAAAGGCTAAATAACAGCGCAGTAAAAGCGCTGAACATTGCTGATGAAGGTCGTTGGATTGTTATTCTATCTAGCATTATTTAGCCGCCTGTAGTTGAAAGACGAAAGAGGCAAGTGGTGCTAATTTCACATCGACACTCGCTGTTTTATCGTCACGTACAGTTAAGGTATTGGTTGCGCCATAAAGTAAGTCATCAACTTGATATTGCCCTGCTGATAACTGCCATTGATTAATTAACTGCGCAGGAATTTCAAGCTGGTATTGAACGCTATTTTCACTATCGAAATTACTAACGACAATGAGTTTTTCTTGGGCTGACCAACGAGTAAAAGCAAATTGTAAATGGTTATAGCTGGTTAGTGCTTTGCGGTTTACTTCGTGTAAGCTGGCATATTGCCCTTGCATTGCGCTATTTTCGGCTGAAATATTAAGCAAGCGTTGATAAAAGTCGCGTAAGCTTTTCTCTTCAGTTGAAAGTTGCCCACCATCAAACTTGCCACCATTCATCCAACGTTGATGAGCCGGTACGCCAGCATAATCAAATATAGTGGTACGAGTTGGGTCGCCAAAACCAGTTTCTTCACTGCCATCTTCGCCAACTTCTTGACCAAAATATACCATTGTCGGAGAACGACCAATCAAAGTCGAAACCACCATGGCAGGTTTTGCTTTTTCAGCGCTGCCAGCAAAGTCCTCACTGGCAATACGTTGTTCATCATGATTTTCCAAGAAATGCAGTAAGTGCTGTTCAATATCACTATAACGTTGTTGAATATTGGCTAAATCCCCTGTGTTACCATGACCTTGCATAATATCTTTTATGCGATCATAAAAATCGACTTTGTCATACAAGTAGTCCATTTTTCCTAACTGAATATAGTTTCGATATTGTTTAGGGTTATAGATTTCAGCTAACAAAAAGGCATCTTTATTGGTCATTTTTATCGCCGAATTTAAGTAACTCCAAAATTCAACTGGCACCATTTCCGCCATATCATAACGAAAGCCATCAACGCCTTTCGCTAACCAATATTGAGTAATATCACGGAATTTTTTCCATGAACTCGGTACGTCTTTATCAGCCCAAAATGCCGCGTGCGCTTGATAACCTTTAAAGCGGTACGACTCAGGTAAGCGAGTAAAAGCATAGCTACCATCAGGTTTTACGCCGTAGTTAACTTTTACCGTTTCATACCAGTCATTAAAGTGCGGTTGTGCGGCACGAGAGCCATTGCCTGTCCATTTTGCTGGTGACTCAGCAAAAGTCGCATCAGCGAGAACATGACTTTCACCACCAAGTGGAGCATAGTCATTCATCGCTTTTGGTACTTTAAAATCTTGTCCGACAACATAGTAAAAGTCGTTATCTCGGTCGAATTCAACGGTTTTATTATCATCTGCGCCGAAGTCTCTAACGCCTTGAGGTTTATCAATCGAGTGATATGCACGCGCAACATGGTTCGGCACAATATCAATAATCACTTTCATGTTGTGATCATGGGTGCGCTTTATTAATGCTTCAAATTCAGCCACGCGATTGGCCGGCTCATTGGCTAAATCTGGGTTAACGCTATAGTAATCTTTTACTGAATATGGCGAGCCTGCGCGGCCTTTAACCACATCAGGGTCATCATTATCAATGCCAAATTCTGTGTAATCGCCAATTAGTGCATGGTGTGGCACTCCGGTATACCAAACATGACTAACACCGAGTGATTTAATGCCATTTAGCGCAGCATCATTAAAGTCACTAAATTTTCCAACGCCGTTTTCTTGTATTGTTCCCCAAGGTTTATTGGTAGTGTTTTTATTGCCAAATAGGCGGGTAAAAACTTGGTATACCACGGGCTTGCCCATAACTTTTTCATCACTGACAATACCGCTAGTCTTTGCTGTCGCCAAATGGCTAACATCAGACGTCATAGACGGTGCTTTTATCCCAATAATGCAACCAGTCAAGCCACTCCCTAAAAGAACAGCACAAGTGATCGTTTTTAAGTTATTTAATTTCGTGGGCTTAGACAATTTAAATTTTGGGAAGTAACGACGCATTTAAAAACCTTACAAAGTAAACGCCTGATTGCTCAAATATCAGTACAGGCAACAACGACAACAAAAATAATCTTTTGAGAGTACACAGATAATCACTGCCATGCCAATTGCATACGAATTCATAAGTCATTTATCTATAGTTGCTTAATGAACATCAAATAAATATTTATCAATATCATCCCACCTTTGAAATATTTTTAGTGCCTATTAGGTCTTTTGCACAAGTTATTAGGATGTATACCCAAATGCTATACGCATTAGCTTGCTGTCGTTAATTCTAATATTGATAAACTTCCACTGACAAAAGATATTAAAAATGAAAAATCTGCACTACACCGCACTACTGATATTACTTGCAATCTCTATGGGATTGTTAGGCACGAGTATTTTACTCATGGGGCACCATAGTCATATATCGATGACCACTGACTTTTTTGGTATTAGCGAATTACTGCCTAATATGGTCTTCAACAGCATTGCTGGTATGGCCTTTATTATCGCAGCCGCTTTATCAGTGTTAGCGATTAAACGCATTGAACTCAGAGCCAAACTTGGTGCGTTTATCATTGTATTAAGTACGGTTGCGCTGTTACCACTTTTGGGGAGTAGCATGTGGATAGAATCTCTGGGCGGATTTCCAACTATTGGCTCTGGTCAAGGCGTGATCAAGTATTTTGCCTTACTGTCGATAGGTATTTTCCTTACTAGACCTTATTTAGAAAGCCGTAAAGCGATTTGGCTAAATGCTTTTCCAGTGGTATTAGTATTGCTTTGGATTGGTGGTATGAAATTCACTTTACTTGAAGCAAAAGGTATTGAAGCTTTAGTCAGTAGCTCACCTTTAATGTCGTGGATGTATAACGTTTGGGATCTTCAAACCACTTCTAACCTTATCGGTGTTTACGACCTAATAGCGCTAACACTGGTGATATTAGCGATATTTAATCAAAAGCTGTTGATACCTGCGGTATTGATGTCGGGTGCGGTATTTGCTGTAACCCAAACCTTCTTTTTAAGCTGGCCAGCAGCGCTTTCAAGTGAAACATTACTTTCTACCGGTGGGCACTTTTTGATTAAAGATCTGTGGTTTGTTGCTAATTTACTGATATTTGCCACGTTAATTAACAGTAATAAAAAGCTAGCTTAATACTCGCAGTCATAAAGCTAATATAGGGTCTCAATACTCATTAACCTTAGTTGAGACTCTTATTCTTGATAACCTGTCATCTCTAAAAAACCTTGACCTTGATGACTGCCGCTAAACGACACCATGCCTTCAAAATACTCAATGCCAAAGCGCATAATTTGACTTTTATTAATCACCTTCACTGTTATATCAATTTCTTCTTGCGCAATTTCAATTGCAAATGAGTCTGGATACTCAGCATTAGCGACTGACAGGTTGGAAAAGCGACTTTTAATAACAATATCTTCTGATGACAAAGTGCGAATAGTGCCGTCTCGCTGCATTAAACTGCCATAAAGGTAATCTTCCTCGGTAGAGCGAATACGATAAACCATCAAAGCGGTATTTTCATTTAAGCGCAGTGAAAACCAATCCCAGCCTTGTTGATCTTCTGCCAACATTTGTGAGCCCCACTCGCGGTCAAACCAAGCATTCCCGGTCACTTTTTGCCATTTATTTTGCCAGTACACTTCACCACTAACCTTAATAAAGGGTTGGGAATAATAGTGACTGGCAATCGCTAAGGTTTGATGCTTTTGGCTAAAGCCATTTTCGCCCTGTAAAAAGTAATTTGGCTTTTGCTCAGCAGTTGAACTTTCAGCTAGCGTCAGATTCAAATTCACTTGCCAAAGTTCTTTACCTTTACGCACCTCTTTTGTCGCATCTGAGCTGGCATTATCGCTAGCGTCTTTGCTAACAAAGTTGCCGTAATGTAAATTCGCGGGTATAAGCCCTTTTGATGATTGCCATTGCCAGTCATCAATTTTGGCATTGAAAGGTTTAGCTTCGGTAACTTTGCTATTAATCGTAAGGTTACCTAGTTCCTCTCTTGCGCTGCGAAATGCCGACTGATGATGCTGTGTATCAGCCAATGCGGCATGGGCAAAGTACCAGTGTTTGCTCTCGACGCCACGACGAAATAAGGTCCATTGTGTTGCTAATGCCTCACCACTTTCTGTGGTTAAATTTGCCGTTAGATACCACCATTCTTGCTGATAAGCTTTTTGCGGCGCATGTGCAGCGGGAAACTCAATAATATTATTTCTAGAGGGCTTTTCAAATATTCCTGTCGTATCACCAAGGCCTTTTAATGGTGAGCGTTTCGTGGCATTTTCATCGCTACAAGCAGTGCTAAATAATGATATAAACATTACCCAACAGATCATCCGCGCGGTATTTATGCTACCTGCGGCATTGCGATGTTGACGAGACTTTATTAGCTGAATACTCATGACAAACTCGCTCTAATATTAAGTTTATAAAGCGGGATAGCTAATGCGGGAATTAATATCACTAAGCCAATTAAACTGCTAACACCAAACGAGGTTACATCTAACACCAACGGCATTGACCAACCAAATGATGCTGGCAAAATTAAACTCACTAAAGCATTTGCTAAAACAATCGCCACAGGCCAACTCAATAAAATAGTGCCCAAAGCCAAAATAAACCACTGCGATAGCATATGACCGAACAGCCCAATTCGGCTATAACCTAAACTACTGAGAATATGTAAATCTGACTTTCTTGCTAGCTCTAAACCATTCGCTGATAAAAACAGTCCAAAACAAGCAATAGAAAGCAATACGAAAGCGATTGCTTGGGTCAGTAAAAATGTTTGTTTAAAAATAGCTAGTGCCAACGCTTTAATTTCTTCTGGCTGATAAATTTGACTTTCATCTAGCCCAAGTTCTTCGACCAATTTTGCCTTTTTAACTTCTGAAGCGTTAGCTTGTGAGTCTTTATCGATAAACACACCAAAACCGGTTTCTTGCCAACCAGAAAGTGCCACAATACGTTTACTTGCAGGAATTTTGATGGCAAAGCCTTGATTACCATAATCATAAAAAATACCCTGCACTTGGCAAGTCAACCCTTGTTGTCCTTGTGTAATATCAATAATTTGCTGTAATGCAATTGCGCGTTTGTAGGCCAATTGTTCATTAATATAACAGTGCTTTATTGCGTTACCCGTATCTGTTTTTCTCTTATTCGCCGCACTTTCACCTGTACTTTTGTTCTCGAAAAAAGGAACAAATGCCCCCGATTTAAGTATCAAGCTTTGCTGCTGTTTATTTGAAGCCAGTCGGTATACCTCAACCGTATCTTGCTTAGAGCCTTGTTGAGCGCTTGGTTGAGGGTCTAGTTGAGAGCCATCGTGGTATTTCGCAATGGTACTTTCAAATAAAACATATTCTTCAACATCAAACTGATTATCAAGCCATTGCGCTACTTTAATTTTTTGTTGGTCATTAAAACGAACAAACAAATCAGCGCTGAGTAATTGATTTAAATAAGACTCAAATGAGTTTTGAAAGCTATTCACCATTAACGCCGCCGCAATACTAGCGGTAAGTGCTAAATAAAAAGCTGCAATAGGCAAAAAGCGCCGACCCACTTGTTGACAGGCATCCTGAAAAATAAATTTTAGTCGAAATGAACGAGAAAAAAATGCCATGCCAGACAGTAAATATCGCAGCACATTTGGTAAAATGACCACACTAGCAATAAGTAACACGCCGTACTTAAGCATCAGCTGTGTCCATGAGTCGTCTGGCCAGAAAAAATGAACAAGCAGTAATGCCAAGGCAATAAAACCCGTAGTTTTAAAGCTAAACGGTCGGTTTTGAGTTCGAGCAGTAAAAGCGACTTTGGATGAGCTTATACGCTGAAACTGCTTTATTAGCGCCGTAATAACAGCAACAAAGGAAATTAAAAATGCCCATAAACTATATTCGCCGCGCCACTGAAAATGACCACTGACTTGCAAACGATAAAGTTGCTCTAAGGTCAACCCCAACATTGGCAGCAAGAACGACACTAAAACAGCGGCAATGAAGACGCCAAGTACACTCGCCAGTAGCGTTAAAACTAACGACTCACACAGCATGACTTTTTGAATGGTGCTAAGCTCTATGCCGAGCAACCTTAGCTGCGCAGCTAATTCACCGCGTTTCGCCCATGCCTGGTTTGCTGCTTGAAAGGCAATAAACAAGCTAACGATAAAACCTAAAATGGCCAATGCCGATAAATTAAGATGCAAAGCATCAGCAAAGCCTTCACGCTCTTGAATCGACCAAGCTTCTTGAATTGCAAGGTGTTTAGGTAAAGCCGCTTCAAGTCGTGCAATTTCACTGTTCGACATTTGCCCAACCATCAAGTGACTAAAGCCTTTAATATCAGGAAATAACTGCCAAGCTAAGCTGATATCGATTAGTGCGACCTGCCCCCAATCATTCACCTGATTAATGTTTACTGCGATACTTTGCTGATCAGCGAACAACAGCTGAGCTTTTTGATTTAGCAAAGCGACAATGCCAAGTTTATTTGCATAGTCTTGACTGATATTAATTGCCTCGCTGGTGAAGCTTTCGGGCGTGGTCAGTACAAAAGGTAAAATATCGAGCGCTCTAAAAGATACTTTCTTACCATTAGCTAATGATTGTCGAAAAACATGCGCCGCATTGATTTGAGAAAAACCTAATGCTCGTAGTTCAGCAAAATCAGCAACTGATATGGTTTTACCTGTGCTAGGTACGATATTAAAAGCAATAGGTGACTTTAAACGCGTATTGGCGGTTTGATATTGTTGTTTGCTAGCATCGTTTAAAATTAAAATACTCAGTAAAGTACTGGTGGCTATCGCTAAGCTAAAAACAAAACCAATGTTTAACAAAGGTTTTCGAGTATATTCAGCAATATAAGTTTTCGCGACCAGAAAAATTTCTGAATAGTGATATCCATTACCGGAAACGGCCTGAGCTGTTACTAGACGGCTCATACAATTAACCCGTAAACAAGGTTAATCGGCCATTTGCTAAGCGATAAACTTTGTCCATTCGGCGCGCCACTTCGCGACTATGCGTCACCATGAGCAAGGCGGTGTTATTTGATTTAGCTAGCTTTACCAATTGCTCAACAACATGTTCACTATTGGTGCTATCTAAATTGCCCGTAGGCTCGTCAGCCAATAATAAATCAGGTTGAGCATTGAGCGCTCTGGCAATGGCCACCCTTTGCATTTCACCACCTGAAAGTGTTGCAGGGAACTTAGCCATTAATGACTCAATACCGAGCTCTTTCGCCAATTGGTGACCATAATTTGGTTGAAATCGCCCCGCTAGCTTAGCACTAAATTCAATGTTGTCTTTTACCGACAAACCACTTAGCAAATTAAATTGCTGAAAGATAATACCAAGGTATTCTTTGCGTAATTGGCTTAGTTGACTATCTGAAGCGTCTGCTAAGGAAAAGCCTGAAACCTTAATGTCGCCTGTTTGAATTGGCTCTAAACCAGCGATCAGATTTAAAAGTGTTGTTTTACCGCTACCACTATCGCCCATTAGCGCAATGCAATCACCTTGCTTAATCGATAAGGAAAGTTCGAACAGTAAACTTCGCGTATGGTTACCATCAATTATTTGATGGCTAAGTGCCGTAATTTCTAATGACAAAGCTATTCCTTTTAGCTTAAGGTTTTTTCAACCTTAGATAAATAAAATCACAAGTTATCTAGCTGTTACATTAGGTAAGTTAGTCAACACGGTCAATCATTTATTTATTAAAATTATCGAGACAGATCGGCAAACAATTGCGCCGCTAATTCATGCATAACTTCTGATTCAGGATGGGTTTGGGCATAAGTTCTTAAACCATAAATCCCCATAATAAAAAAGCGAGACAATTGTTTAGCAGAGCGCTTACTAATTAGTTCTTTATTTTCAATTGCAACTGCAAATATGGATTCAATAGACGCTTGCCAGTCTGCCAGATTTTCAATCAATATTGCTTGAACTTCATCATCTTGCTCAGCCAACTCATTTAACGCTTTGGTTAATAAACAAGCTTGTGCCGCTTCGCAACTGATACACTCTTGAACAATATGATCTAAATAGGCTTGTAGCTGCACTAACTTTGAGCCTGTAGCAGAAAAAAAGTGCTGGAACTCTTTGGCCCTATCCGCTCGATACTGACCTAATGCCGCTAATAATAAACCACGTTTATTTTCAAATGCACAATAAATAGAGCCAGGATGTAAGCCAGTAGCCTGTTTCAGGTCTTGCATACTGGTTTTTGCGTAGCCTTTGTCCATAAAAGCGATCATCGCCGCCCTTAAAACAAACTCTTTGTCGAATTCAGCATTTCTCATCAATTTCAATTTTAATTTCTAATGGATAGCCTTAGTGTACCTTATTTGAATGCTTGTTCAAAATAATACTTGAACGTTCATTCAAATAATAGTATCTTGAATGCACATTCAAGAAAGAGATATTGTCATGACAGAAAATTTATTCCAACCCTATGCATTAAACGACACAATTACATTAAACAATCGGATATTGATGGCGCCCTTAACTCGTTGCATGGCAGACGATAACTTAGTACCAACACAAGCCATGGCGGAGTATTATGGCCGAAGAGCTGATGCAGGCTTAATAATATCTGAAGCCGTGATTATTCGACCCGATGGCCAAGGTTATCCAAATACACCAGGCTTATTTACGCAAGCGCAAATTGCTGGCTGGAAAACGGTTACAGAAAGAGTTCATGGCAACGGTGGTAAAATATTTGCACAACTTTGGCATACTGGCCGTGTTGCTCATCCACACTTTTTTGAGCAAGGTGATGTGCTAGCGCCATCTGCCGTAGCAGTTGAAGGCAGCGTTCCTAGAATGCGCGAATTAACTTATCAAGTACCTAAAGCGGTAACTCAAACCGATATCGAAGGCTTAATTAATGACTATGCACAAGCTGCTGAGAATGCCATTGAAGCGGGCTTTGATGGTGTTGAAATCCATGGTGCTAATGGCTATTTAATCGATCAATTTCTTCATTTTGACAGTAATAAACGACAAGATGAGTATGGCGAAACACCCGAGAATATGGCGCGTTTTCCACTAGCGGTTGTTGATGCCGTTATCGAGCGTATCGGTAAAGACAGAACCGCACTGCGAGTAACGCCAGGTGCTTACTTTAATATGGCAACGGATGCTAACGACCGAGCAGTATTTGACTATTTATTGCCGGAGCTAGACAAACGCCAATTAGCATTTTTACATATTGGTATCTTTGATGATGCTATGGAATTTGATTATTTAGGTGGTACCGCATCAAGTTATGTCAGAGCCAATTACCGTAATACCTTAGTTGGTGTTGGCAGTTATACTGCAGAAACCGCCAGCAAAGCGATTGAAAATGAACAATTTAACTTGATCGCAATCGGCCGCCCTTTTATCGCCAACCCAGATTATGTTAAAAAAATTCGTAACGGCGAGCAAGTAACGCCTTATTCAGAAGAAATGTTAGCTAGCTTAGTCTAGTGCCCGACAAAATGAAGCGCAGAAAAAAGGCCACTATGAATATTCATAGTGGCCTTTTTAAATAATAATTTCAGCTTTATTCGTAAGAGCGCTCTAACCAAGCAATTTGCATTTTCAAATCTGCAATTTCATCATTGGCATCAACTAATTGCTGTTCAATCGTTTTTGATAACTCCGTAGCATTCTCGCTAGGCTCAATTGCATTTACAGTATCTTCGTGAGACATAATGCTCTCCTAATTCGTTCACGTTACAACAACTGTATTATTACACAACAACTTTCATTTTACCCTATTTTTTTAACATAAATTTCAAATCGAAAGATAAACCATAACAAAATCACTTAAACGAAAGGTAAAACAAAAGATAAAATAAAGAGTGCATAGATAAAACCCCATCACATGAAAACTTTCGGCAAGTAAGTCAAAACACTAAATTCTCCATGCCATTGAATTTATCAGCCACCAGCCCCATAAATGCCCAATAACTATTTATCAAAGCCATTTATGCGTTTATTAAAATCAACAAAAGTACCTGACCTACATCCAAATATTGACAACAAATTTACTCGAAAAGCCACACGCGCCATTGTGATAAAAGGTGAAGAGATCCTTGTACTTTTTACAGAACGTTATCATGACTATAGCTTACCGGGTGGCGGTATTGATGAAGGTGAAGACAATATAACGGGCCTAATTCGTGAATTGCGTGAAGAAACTGGCGCGCATAATGTTAGTAATATTAAAGAGTTTGGTTGTTATGAAGAGTACCGTAATTGGTATAAAAACGACTTCGACGTTATTCATATGCTTTCTTATTGTTATACCTGTGATATTGACGCTGAACTGCTAACCCCTATGTTAGAGTCACATGAAATACAAAATGGCATGACGCCCGTATGGAAAAATATTCATCAAGCAATTGCCCATAATGAAGCGGTTATTCGCAACAGTAGCAAAAAAGGCTTATCAATTGAAAGAGAGACGTTTCTATTAAAGCTGATCGTTAATGAATTACTTTAATTAGCTCTGCTTCACACATTAACGCTCCAAATTATTATCACTCAAAAACTATCATAATGAAGTGATTTAAAAAGTATCTCTTTGGTTATTTTCACCTGTACATTAACGATGGTTCACCTCTAACTGTATTCAAAGAGTAAATGCGACTTCTGTATAAAATATACATACAAGCAATTGAAAAATGGACAGTTTAGCCATATTTTTTCATTTTTGTTTTTTCTAGACTAATCCGCATTAAGTCGTTGGTAACGTTTTATTAGCAGCGCCTCTGTGGATTTAGACACTCAAAAAAAGCGATAAAAATATAAAGTATAACGCTTTGGAATTGTATCAGCATTCACTGCTACGACTAGCATATCTGTTAGCAAGTACGGAGGTTCTATTTTGAATAGCAACGCTTTACTAGTTTTAAAAAAGCCCTGTTAAACAATATATTACTTATTTGATGATATTCTCGACAAATAAGGTTTTATTTTGTTTATACAAATTCATACTTATTTACATGATAATAATTCTTATTTAGAATAAGTTTTCTAGAGCATATAAGGAAGTACACAAATAATAATTTTATTTGTGAGATTAGATGACTAATAGACAAATCACCCCATTGAATTTAATTGAAATAATTGAATCACAGCGTTATGGCGTAGAATACCAACCAATTGTAGATTTAAAGTCTAAAGAAATTATGGCCTATGAATGCTTGGCGAGATTTTCAGATAAAAACGGCAACCGTATTGCACCCGATATTGTTTACGCGGCTTTACATCAAAGTCCATTAAGCTTGTTTCAAGTGGAGTATCAGCAAAAGCTTCTACAGCTAGACAACGCTCCGTGCAATAGCAACATATTTGTTAATTTGGATCAGGACTCGTATTTTTCAGCGAATGAAAATAATGAAGACAATGAAAATAATCCATTTTTAAAACTCTTTAAGGATTATCGTAATGCCAATATTGTCGTCGAACTAATTGAAAATTCCGAAATAAATGACGCAATTAAAAGTTTGGCAATGATAGATGTATTAGCAAAAAATCATATTAATACCGCTATTGATGATGTTTGTAACCCCCTTTCCATGATTTCAACCTCGGTTATTCAATTGGTCGATTATATTAAGCTCGACAAACATGTTGTTGAACAAAAGCACAGCATAGAGTTTATGTTATTAGTTAAGGCACTTATCGGATTTGCCCATAGCTCAGGAAAAAAGGTCATTCTTGAAGGGGTGGAAACAGACAGTGATATCATTTTTGCGCGTAAGCTTAATGTCGATTATGTGCAAGGTTTTTTATTTAAAAAATGGTTTCAACATTTCAAATAAAAAAGCCAGCGAGTAATGTCGCTGGCTTTTTGTTACTTTAGTAAAAGTTAAAATATTACTTGTCAGCGCGGCCCATAAATTTGCGCTCTTCAGTATTTACTTTAATTTTATCACCGGTAGAAATATGCTCTGGCACTTGTACCGTTAACCCGGTTGATAAAATTGCTGGTTTTGTTCGTGCTGTCGCAGAACCACCTTTAATTGATGGGTCGGTTTCAGTAATGACTAATTCAACACTTGATGGTAAATCTATACCGACGGGGACACCATCAACAATAATCACTTGCAAGCCTTGAGTATCTTCATTGATAAATAATACTTCTTCTTCAATTGAAGATGTATTTAAGTTATATGGCGTATAATCTTCATTGTCCATAAAAACGTACTCATCACCATCAACATATGAAAACATTGCCGGTCGACGCGTTAGATCAGCAAAATTTAACATTTCTTCGGCTTTAAATGTTTCATCAACTTTGCCACCGGTAACCACATCATACATGCGCATTCTATATAAGCTACCACCTGCTCGACCTTGTGGCACAGAACGTTCAATGTCTCTTACTATCATTACTTTACCGTTATATTCTATCGCGGCATTCTTTTTAATATCACTCGCTTTTGGCATGAGAAATTATCCTAAATTTATTTTTGCAAGAAAAATAACATGTATAGCTGATTATGCAAGGAAATATCTGCTTAATGGTACAGGGTAATGCGCTAGCACATAGATTGAAAAACATCGCCGGTATTTAAATTACACAAAACTAAACTTTTTATTGGCAGCAACGACCTTACTAATAAGCTTACTCATTAAAGGTCATCACATGTTCACATCTAAAGCGCTATCCATCGCGACACTATCAATGTTATCGCTATCAATTGCACTATTTGGCAATTCAGCATTAGCAAACAAAAGTATAAAAACCGAAACTTATTCAATTAAAGTCATCGAAAACTGTCAAGTTATTACTGAAATTCCGCTAACACCGCAGCAAACACAAGCTTACTTAGCATTAAGGAATGAAGAAGATAAAATGGCCGAACTAGAAAGCCCTATTCCGGCCATTGAAGCTCAACTTGAAGAGTACACTTCACAAATAGAACAACTAAGCCAGCAAGCTTTTATCGACTCGGAGCAATCATTTCGCATTAATAAAGTTGCACTTGCTAAACAAAAGCAGGTTGTTAAAAAACTCGATAAGTTAATGGCTGTACATCAGGCTGATTTTGACGCCCTTAGCGCACAAGGCAAACGTATAGGCGATATTGCCGATAAGTTTTCTAAGCTAATTGCCCCAGCAATTGCCAATATCAAACATCATCATATTACCATTAGTCACCTCAATGAAGGACTTTTGGATAACAGCTGCAATAGCTCAACACGTAAACTCTAATATTTACATAGTATAAATTTAAGACAAGACAACCGGTATTAAAAAGCCCTGCTTAGCTTAGCTACACAGGGCTTTTAATTAAATACGCTTTATTTATGCTCTTGTTAGGCTAAGAGAAAACCCTCGAAATTATTTCGCCAGCAAATAATTTAGCGCGCCAGTAATTACCGCCACTTGAGCAATAATACAGTTTTCATCATCAACCAGTGGGCTATCGGGATACACTTCCGTGGTTGTAACGTAAGGAGCATCCGTTAAGCCCATACATAATCCCAGCTCTCTCGCGGCATAGTTAATAACACCAAACTGCTCTAATGGCACACCTATTAATTTGCCATCATTATCCGCAGGGGCGATATGGGTAACTTTTGCTACTGAGTCAATAATTGCTTTTTGAAATTCTGCTTGTGGCTTTGTCGTATCGCCGACTAAATAAAAACCGTCCGGTATATTCCAATTTTTCTGCTCTATTGCATCTCTCGCCGCAAGTGCAGGCCTAAATTCACTATTATCGGTATCGGTTGTTTCATGCAAGTCGATATGCGCGATAAAGTCGACATCAAGTGCTGAGACGTACTCCATCGCCGCCGCAGATTCAGCAGCGAGACTATTTGCGTAAAACGATCGGTTAGGATCTATCGCCATTGGGTTCCAGCGATTTATGGTTTCGTATCCCCAAGGACTAATACAAGGTAGTACGACAAAATTAAACTCCCCGTAAAACTGCTGTGCCGTTGACTGCAAAAAGCGAATAGCTCCTTGCACGCCACTGGTTTCATAACCATGAACGCCACCAGTCACTAAAACAACAGGTTTATCAGCTAGCCAGTTGATTGATTTTATCGCATATAGCGGATAACTTTTATTTGGATAGTCTAACAAGCCGTATTGTTCAACAATAAAGTCTTGCCTAAGTCCGTCTATTTTTGTGACCACTTCATCTAGATAACTACGTTTGACCGTTTGAATATTAAGCCATTGCGCTTTTTCTGCATCGGCCCATTTTTTACCTTGCGTTCCTATCGAATAAGTTGATTCATTTTTCATAATACTACCTAGTTACTTTCACCGTATATCGGGGTTTTCATGTGACGATTATACGTAGAGAAGTCGATAATCAAAACAAATTAGCGAAAAATTTAATGCGCTATTTTATTTGCCAATAAGCTATACCTGTTATTAATAAATGCCAGCACCAGCACATTTTGCTGAGTCAAAATTGAATAACAAAGCGATGTTTTAACAATTCACACAAGATAATTCGACATTATTTTTGTAATTTTCTAATTTATAGCACTATTTTTCAGATAAATGCTGCAAAGGCAAAGATTTTGCAATAAAATAATTACAATAAAAACATTTTATTAACATTTTGTGTCAAAAGGAATTTTATTGTGCGCCAACAAAAATTATCAGCGGTATTAATTTCAAGTTTAATCTGTGCATTCGGGGTTAATGCACAAGAACAACCTAAAGCAGAAGACCTAGTAGGAAAGAATTATATTGGTATTCATGGAATGCGAATGAATACTGACGATGATAGGTTAGCAACAAACGATGTTGATTATGTCGAGCATGGCAATGGTATTGGTGCTGAATTTGGTCACCGTTTATCTGAGTTTTCTGAACTAAGACTTTCATACACTCGCCTTAACTTAACGTTAACAGACTGGGTTCCCAACACTCCATCTGGTAAAAACATTGCAGCTAATTATTTATATTTCCCAACTAAGCAAAATTTTTATGTTATGGGTGGTGCAAGCGTAATTGATGTCATCGATTCGGACTTATCGGCAAATGTTGGTGCCGGCTATCGTCATTATCTAAGTGAACGCAGCGCGGTTTATTTTGAAGGTAATGGTCATTACCAGTTCGATAATAAATATACTGATTTAAGCGCACAAATAGGTTTTATTTACTTCTTCGGTGATAGCGCAAAAAAAGTTGTACGCTCTGCACCTAAGAAAGTTGAAGCGCCGGTAAAACCAGCGGCTGTTGCTCCTGTTATCGCTAAACCAGTAGATAGCGACAATGATGGTATTATTGATAGTAAAGACCAATGTAAAGCGACACCTAGCACTGATAAAGTTGATAGTAATGGCTGTACTATCTTCACCGAAGAAAATGACGAATTAAGCTTACATGTCAACTTTGATAACTCTAAAGCGGTGGTAAAACCTGAATATTTAGACAATATTAAAGTTGCTGCTGACTTTTTAACTAAATATCCTCATACCTCTTTGGCGATAACGGGTCACACTTCTAGTCAAGGCCCAGCTGCATTTAACAAAAAGCTTTCACAACAGCGCGCTGATGCTATTGTTGCTGTTTTAACTGAAAAATTTGGTATTGATTCTTCACGATTAACAGCACAGGGCATGGGTGAAGAAGAATTATTAAACACTAACAACAATGCCGCTGCGCATGCAGAAAACAGACGTATTGAAGCAAAAGTAAGTGTTAAAACTAAAGTTGCTGTTAAGCGTTAGTAACGACTTAAGGTAAAACCTTAAAACGCTGTTATCATGGTTTGATAACAGCGTTTTTTTTACGTTATTATTCGACAAGTTTCATTTATTTAAAAATGATAAGAGATAAGAATGTCTGATGTATTTATTCAGCTATTAAGCGATGTGAAGCAATGCACACTTTGCCAAGAGTTTTTATCTCATGGCGTCAATCCAGTATTGCAAATATCACCGTCAGCTAAAATTATCATTGCTGGACAAGCACCTGGATTAAAAGTACATCAATCAGGTCTACCTTTTTATGACAAAAGTGGAGAAAGACTGCGCGATTGGCTAGGAGTAAACAATAAAACCTTTTACGATGATAAGTTTTTTGCCATATTGCCGATGGCATTTTGTTACCCGGGCAAAGGAAAGTCTGGTGATTTGCCGCCACGACCTGAATGTGCGGAACAATGGCGGAAAAAATTACTTAAACAGCTGCCAAATGTCGAACTTATTATCACTATAGGTATTTATGCTCAAAATTGGCACCTACCAAATAAGCAAGAAAAAACCTTAACTGATACCGTCAAAAATTGGCGCTTTTACTATGAAAACTCCGCTCCGGCAATAATACCTATTCCTCACCCTAGCCCTAGGAATAATATTTGGTTAAAGAAAAACACCTGGTTTGAACAAGATGTGGTGCCCAAACTACAAGCACATATAAAAAAACTTATGAACAAGTAATGAACCTGAGCTCGGGATAAGCAAAACGCTATAGCCGCGTTATTAAAGGCTATTTTTGTGTTGTTTAAGTTGCCAATAATTCGTTATTGAGCACACCTAAACGCCTTGAACTGGACATAAATATCACTACACTAGATTGAGTATTGGTAATACTTTGAAATAATTATGTTTTTCATTGTCATTATCCCAAGTTCAAGTTAATTATTGTCGCGAAAGAGTGAAGCTAACACGTTTAAGCAACAACAAAGAAACCACACCAGCCAATAATTCTAATGCCAAATAAATGTACATAGCTTGGTTTGGCTCTCCGTCAACAGCTATTCCTACCATACGTCCAAAGGCCATACTTAGCATTAATAAAAATACCGTCAACAAGCCAATTTTCAAGGTACTGTTTTGACGCGCTAAAACAAATAAAACTATGCCTAGGCCGATATTCAAACCACCATAAGTAGCTCTTAAGTCGATACTTGCCGAATTAGTATCAACACCGCTTTGCACGACATATAACCATGCTTGATGTGGAAAGAAGATGAAAGTCCCTCCATAGAGAAAGAAAATTACCGCAGTAAATAATATAAAAAATTTTGCCATAAATCTCACAGCAAAAATTACTCAATATGCACAATGCCTTATATTAACAGCCAGCTAATAGTATCAGCCCCGCAGACTTTGTTGCATTTACCACTAGTAGCCTTGCTCGCTAATTCAAATCTAAAATAACCTACTGGTAATAGCAACTTCAAAAAGATAGCTGTTTGCCAGGCTTTTTATCTTTACCCTCTGCAAAATAACACCAAATAATGAGATACTATAAACTCTTGTTAATCGACGTACTAAAGCCAGCAATATTATCACTATGAATTACACCACTGTTGACGAATTAAAAAACGCTTGGATATTCAAGCACAAAAGCTTACCGATTTCTGATAATGATAAAGCGAAGATCAAACCTATGACCGCCAATCGTGCGAAAGTGTTATGGGATAGCAATATCAGTAAACAAGTGGATCACCCTGATTTCTTTAAAAAAGGTGACTGGGCGGAAAATGGCAGCTCATGGCTAGATAACGGCAAATGGGAAACCATATGGGACGGCGATGATGAACAATTACCAGAGCCAATACTACAACACCTAAATTGGGACAATAATACTGTAGTTTATTACTGCAGTAGCCGAAGCAATGTTATTGAAACCACTTGGGCGGTATTTAAACGTTGTTGGAAAAATTTTCTATTTATGGATGATGGCCCAATTTTAATTGCCAAAAAGCGCAAAGAAGCGGTGCAGTTTTTATCAACTGGTTATTTTAAGGTCGGCAACAAACTCAGCTAAGCTATATTCGATACCAGCAAAGGGGCATCTCCCCCTTTCCAATAGCAGTATTTTTAAAATACCACTGATAGCTTAGCACCAGTATAAGCTTGATTATCAGCTTTCCAATACTCGCCATCGATTTGTCTTAAACGAGTAAAGGCTTCAATTTGCAAGTGCTCGAATTTGAAGCCTGCACCAACCCCAATATAGCCATCAACGTTATTTGAATCATCAGTATGGCGTCTATTCGCAACAATAAAGTCGCTGTCATCATCACTGAAATAAACGCGATAATGATGATCTTCATCTCTGTCTTGAAAAGCAAGTTCACCAAGATCAAAGCCAACTTCAGCATAGGCAAAAATGTCAGAAAAATAACCCAACTTTAGTCCGGCTTCCCACGCCAAATAATCATGCTGAACATTATCTTGATCGGTAACTTCAGCCTTGCCGATTGAAGTTAGCACCGACACACCAAAATTTGAATCTCTATTGGTTAGCCAGATTTCACTACCGATACCAGAAATATAGTCATCACCATTAACTTCATTTTTTACAAAAAAACCGAATCTAGAGCTTTGGTAGGCATTAGCGCTAAACGCGGCTAAGAATAAAACCATGAATAATGGAGTAACTAAAAACTTGATCACCGGCGCGATCATAGTGTTATTGGTATTTTTTAACGTTAACATAAGCATCCTTGAAGGCATTCTAACCTTGAACTCAATACCCTAATAATAAGTTAGAACAAGTGTTCAGTTCAGTAACGAAACTGTGAGTTAACAGGTGCTTAATGTTAGAAAGTGTAAAATGTGGAATAAATAATACGCAAACGAAACGGATGCAGTAATCAAAAGGTCGTTAAATTACCATTCGATTACTGCTATAGATAAATCAAGGCTATTGCTCTTCGCTTGACAATAACACCGCAAACCAACGTCCCTCTGCGGAATTTTCTAGCGCGATTTTAATCACCATAGTTAATGGCACAGATAACAACATGCCTACCGTACCGAGTAACCAACCCCAGAAAATTAAGGAGAGGAAAACTACTAACGTTGATAAACCTAAGCCTTTACCTAAGTAACGAGGTTCAACAACGTTGCCCATCACGGTATTAATGGTCAAATAACCTAATCCGATAAAACCCGCAGCCGCTGGCCCAAGCTGCAATACCGCTAAAGACATAGCTGGAACAGCAGCAATAATTGAACCTATATTAGGAATGTAGTTAAGTAAAAAGGCTAACACGCCCCACAATAAGAAAAAGTCTAAACCAATCGCCCATAACATTAACGAAACACAAACACCGGTCGCAATACTGACTAAAGTTTTAATGGCTAAATAGTTATTTACCGATTCTAAAAATTGATCAATTTGTTTCATACGAGCAGTAGGATCATCAAGTGCCAAATGCAATTTATGCGGTACTGATGAGGCTTCAAATAGCATGAAAATTACCGTGATAATAATCAAGAATAAGTTCGCCATAACGCCACCTAAGCCACTAAGCATATCAGTAGCTAGTCCCATAGCGGCAGCAGGGTCAAAATATTCAATCAACAATTTTGATGAAATTTTAATATTATAAATATCAAGTTGTTGAGTTAACCAAACGAACTGTTCTTGAAGTTGTGCGCGATATACAGGTAACTGCTGAGACAGTTCATTTAATGAATTACCGATTAAACCTGCTAATGACAGTGCGATAGAAACAAAAATACCAATAATGAAAATGACAGCAATTGGTTTAGGTATTTTGTAACGTGCCGCTTTAACCACCAAAGGGTTACAGATAATGGCGATAAATGCCGACAATAAAAATGGTACTAATAATGTTGCCGCGGTTTTTATACCGGCTAAAACAACAAATAAAGCCGCTGTAACTAATAAAAACTTCACAGCGCCTTCTGACTTCCCTTGTAAACCCATTCTATAAACCCTGAGTATTATCAAATTAAATATAAGTGATTAAAACTATACGCGATTTCATAGCTGGGTAGCTAGTGTTAAACACGCATAGTTTTGCATAGAAATGAAATTACATGGTTCTTCGGATCAAGGTTACGCTTGATAAGTTCAACAATCGCCAGCAACTTAGCATACCGATTAAGCCAACAAATAATGCTCCTGCGCCAATACCAACCAACCAATACTGAAAATGAAAACTACCCGCCATTTGGAAAACTTGCTTTTGCAATATATAAACGGCTATTTCCATGCCAATACTTGCCATTAAACCCGCAATAGCTCCCAAGGCAACGAATTCATAGAGCACACTATTACGAAGTAATTTACCGCGAGCCCCTAACGTTCGCAAAATAGCGAGTTCGCGCTCTCGTTCTTCCATGCTCGCCTGTACTTGAGCAATCAATACTAAGCTGCCGGCAAGAACAACAAGGATCAGAATTAATTGAATCGCCACTGAGACTTGCTCAATAATATTATTAAGCTGCGCCATAATGGCAGCAAAGTCCATTAAGGTTATGGTAGGAAAGTTCGCCATAAAACGATAAATCATATCTCGGTCTTGTTCGGAAACCGACCAAGCTGAAATAGCTGTTGTTGGAAATTGTTCAAGCACATGGCGGTTAAACACCATAATGAAATTTAACTGTCGGCTTTGCCAATTAACTTTACGAATACTAGTCACTGGTACGGTAAATTCATCAGAACCCAAGGTAAAAGTTAATTCATCGCCTAAAGCAATTTCCAAGCGTTCTGCCATGGAACTTTCGATAGACACTTGTGGTTGTTCATCATCAAATTGCCACCATTGTCCTTCAATGATTTCATTCTCAACCGGCAACTCATTTCGCCAAGTGAGTCCGAGCTCTCGCCCTGCTCCTCGTCGGCCTTCCTGTTTAGTTTCATCGCTATCCGTTTCAGCTTTTTTCTCATTATTTTGCTCAGAACTAGGTTCTTGACGAGAACTATCTTCTTCTCGAATAGTTTTTTCACCATTTATTGCCGCCAAACGAGCACGATAAATGTTATAAAAACCTTGGTTAGCAATGTTATTCTCATCAACAAATTGCTGTAATGGTGCAATTTGCTCTTGAGCAATATTAATCAAGTAGTGATTAGGGGTGTCATCCGGAAATTGTTGTTCCCATTCCGATAAAATCGAACTTTTCATCACCGTAATTAGTAACAACAACTTGATAGCAATCGTAAAGCTAACTAATTGCACACTATTCTCACTGGCACGGCGTTTTAAATTCGCCAGTGCTAAATGCCATGACTTACCGGCTTTTGTACCGACACTGCGACCAGCACTCATCAATCCACGACCAAATAGCAGCAGAATAAAGGCAACCACTATGCCACCAAATAATAATGCGGCACTCATCACAAGATTTTGACTGAAGATGAAAAGCAAAACAAATAATGCTAATAACGGCGGTGCTTGATGCCAACCAAAACGAGCCGGTTGCTGCTGACTAAAACCGCGAATAACATTAAGCGGTGAGCTATTCACTAAAACACTAATCGGATGAATCGCAAAGGCAATCGCACACAATAAGCCAGTAAATATTGCAGTTAAAAAAGGCGTAAATGTAAGTGGTGCATCAGCCAGCGACAAATAATTTGCAATGGCATTAACCCCTAATAACATCAGGCCATAACCCACAACCAAACCGGTAGCTATACTTAAACAACTTAATAACGTCCAATGTAAACAATATAATTTTCTCACATGAGATATTGATGCACCCATAGCCTTAAAAATTGACACGGTTGACTGGTGGCGTTGACCGTAGCGACGACTTGCCACAGCCACCGCAACAGCAGCTAAAACAATACCTAGCATACTGGCCAAAGACAGAAACTTTTCAGCCGTATCTAATATTCTTGATAACCGATTTTGTGCCGCTTTCGCGTCATACCAACGTTGAGCATCATTAATTTGTGGTTTAACCCATGCTTCAAACGCTTCAATATCATCAGTTTCACCGGCAAAGAGATATTTATAGGTCATACGGCTACCAGGCTGTATCAACTCTGTTTTTGGCATATCAGCAATATTTAAGATCACCGTTGGCCCAGCTATAAAGGCGCGATAAGAGCGGTCGGGAATGTCGGTGACTATGCCGGCAATGGTGAGTGGTGCAACACCAATTTCAATAATATCGCCAATATTGACATTTAAACGACTTAACACACTAGGCTCAACCCAGACAGTACCTGGCTTAGGAGCATTAACTAATATGCTGTTTGCTTGTGATAACGATGTTTTAACTCGCAGCTCACCACGCAATGGATATGTTGCTGAAACCGCATCAATCTCACTAAGCAACATATTGTCGCCAGCAAATGCCATTGACTCAGTTTCAATTTTTCGCGCATGGTTTAGCGACAAAGCCTGACTTTTTTCGAGAAAGCTTTTATCAACTTCCGCAGACATTCTTAACACCCGATCGGCACCTATGGTATTGGTACTATTGGCAACAATGGCGTGTTTAATTTGTCCTGAAAAACCGGTTAATGAAAATACCGTGGCAACAGCCAAAACAATGGCGAGAAATATTATTGTCAATTCACCACGGCGAAGCTCATGATGTAACAAGCGTAATGATTGTGCGAACCAGGCCGAAGACGCTTTTTGATTAACAGTGATCATAGTTAACCTACTTGTGGAACTGAAGTTTGGCTATCAATATCGTTCGCTTGCGTGGCTTGAACATTAACATTAACATTTTCAATTTCAGGATCCGCAGCTTTTTCATTCAACATACCGCTGTCCATTTCAACTTGGCGCTGACATCTTGCCGCCAATTTAGCATCGTGTGTTACTAACACTAAGGTGGTGCCTTCTTTAGCATTTAAGTCAAAAATTAAATCGGTAATATGCTGTCCGGTCTTACTATCAAGATTACCCGTCGGTTCATCAGCAAACAAAATATCAGGCTTAGCAATAAAAGCGCGGGCAATAGCAACACGCTGTTGTTCACCGCCAGAGAGCTGTGATGGGTAATGATCCAGTCTGTCTGCTAAACCAACTTGCTCTAGCAACGCTTCCCCTCTTGCTTGGGCGTCAGGCAAGTTAGCTAATTCTGCCGGCAACATCACGTTTTCCAACGCAGTTAAACTGTTAATCAATAAGAATTGCTGAAATATAAAGCCAACATGTTGCGCCCTAACTTGGCTACGTTGCTCTTCATTAAACTGGTGTAATGGTTGGTTTTTAAGATACACTTCGCCAGAGCTTGGCAGATCTAATCCTGCTAAAATTGATAATAACGTTGTTTTACCTGAGCCAGAAGATCCAACAATAGCAATTGACTCACCTGCGGCAACGGTTAAATGAAGTGGTTGAAGTAAGGTTAAGGTTTTATCTTCAACTTGAACTGATTTAGTTAAGCTTTTAACGCTTAAAATACTCTCGGAATTTAGATGCATGAAAAATTATCCACTTTTTATCTTATTTATTAGCTTACTACTTATTACTACCGCCAATGCAGCAGTAGAAAACAATACGGTTGAAAACCCGATAGCTATCACACCAACGAGCAACATTTTACTATTAGGTGATAGTATCAGCGCAAGTTACGGGATGAAACCCTCTCAAGGCTGGGTTCATTTATTGAACCAAGCTCTTACACAACAGAAACAACCTTACACAATAATAAATGCCAGTGTTAGTGGTGAAACGACGAGTGGCGGTTTATCTCGGTTAGCCGGTATTTTAGCCAATGAGAAAGTCGACCATTTATTAATTGAGTTGGGTGGTAACGACGGTTTAAGAGGTTATTCTCCTAAATTAATTAAAAATAATTTGTTACAAATGATCAAGCTTGCACAAGATAAAAACATAAAAGTTTCAATGATTAAGATAAAAATAACGCCAAACTATGGCCCTCGATACAATAAAATGTTTGAGCAAGTTTTCGAAGATGTCGCCAAAGAGCGCAACATCACGCTACTGCCATTTTTTATGGAGGCAGTCGCCACTAATAAAGCATTAATGCAAGCTGACGGCATTCA
Organism: Colwellia sp. SU-HH01172; assembly: GCF_057553355.1. NCBI lineage: Bacteria > Pseudomonadati > Pseudomonadota > Gammaproteobacteria > Alteromonadales > Colwelliaceae > Colwellia > Colwellia sp. SU-HH01172. Next base: position 292,669 of record NZ_BAAJMB010000003.1, read on the forward strand.
CCCTAACGCAAAAGCGCAACCGATAATTGCCGATTATGTTGGGCAACAACTTGCGAAATTGATGACAACGGAGCTTTAATTTAAAAATGGAATTTATCTGGATAGGTTTTGCTTTTATCTGTGGTTTGTTAACCAAACTGGTTTCATTACCCCCTTCTATTGGTTATTTGGCCGCAGGCTTTATTCTCCACTTTCTCGGTTATCAGGCTGACGACATGGTAACCACCCTTGCTGACATTGGCATTACGCTAATGCTATTCACCATAGGGCTGAAATTAAATATAAAAGACTTAATGAAAAAAGAAGTTTGGCTAGGTAGTTTAAGTCATACGGTTTTATGGCTATTGATTGGCTTAGTACTATTAAAAGCCATTGCACTTGTTACCATCCCCTTTGTCAGTGGCTTAAGTTTAACCACGTCTGCGTTAATTGTATTCGCATTAAGTTTTAGCAGTACCGTCTGTGTTGTAAAGCTAATGGAAGATCATGGTGAAATGCGCACCCGCCACGGTAAACTCGCTATCGGCATTTTGGTTATGCAAGATATCGTTGCGGTGATATTTTTAGTTGTTGCTACCGGCAAAATACCAAGCCCCTGGGTGGCATTATTATTGGTGCTCATTCCTTTAAAACCTTATATTAATAAATTAATAGACAAAGTAGGACATGGCGAGCTACTTCCGTTAATGGGCTTTTTCATGGCTTTTGGCGCCTATGAACTGTTTGAATTGATGAAAGTAAAAGGCGATTTAGGTGCCCTACTTGTCGGCATGTATCTAGCATCTCATGGCAAAGCCAGTGAAATAACCAAATCATTACTTAGTTTTAAAGACTTATTTTTAATTGGCTTTTTCTTATCTATAGGTTTCACCGCTTTACCTACCCTAGAGATGCTTGCGATAGCTGCCATTTTAACCTTGCTACTACCAATTAAATTCCTCTTATTTTTCTTTATATTGGTAAAGCTCAACTTGCGTGGACGAACAGCCTTTCTATCTGCTTTAGCGTTAAGTAATTTCAGTGAGTTTGGACTAATAGTCGCGGCGTTAAGTAGTAAATCAGGTTGGCTTTCACCTGAATGGCTAGTGATATTGTCGCTGGCAGTTTCACTATCATTTATTATAACCAATATTTTATACAACTTTGCTCACGACTACTTTGCTAATAACAAAGAAAAATTTAAGCGTTTTGAAAGTAAAAAGCGCTTAGAGGAAGATAACTTTGTCCAGCCTTGTGAAGCGCCTATCGCCATTATCGGTATGGGTCGTGTTGGCATGGGGGCCTATCGAGCCTTGAATGCACAAATAGAGAATCAAGCTTGGGGCTTAGACACCGACAAGAATAAAGTAAAATGGTTAAATAAGAACGGCATACAAGCCTATGTTGGTGATGCTGAAGATGCAGATTTTTGGGAGAGCATTGATCTCAGTAAAATTGAATTAACACTATTAGCGCTGCCGTCAGTACAAGACATTATGAATATTACCGCACAAATAAAACGCACAAACTATACCGGAAAGATTGCCGCAATTGCTCGCTATGAGGATGAACGTATTGCCTTAGAGAGCTTTGGCGTAGATAAGGTGTTTAACTTTTACAATGAAGCTGGTGTTGGTTTTGCTGAAGAAAGTATCAATTTAATTAAACAGACATAAACACGATAAATTTCATACTAATATCTATTTAGCCAAGTTAGCTAATGAAATTGATTAAGCAAGTTAACACGGTATTAGTGAGCTTAATAATTGAACATGCCTTTGTTAGATCGACAAAGGCGTTCTCAACTAAGTAATTCCTATAGGCTCTCGTCTATATTCGTATTAGCTAACTTTGTGATTTATGTTCTGGAATGATTGGCAGAGGTTACGTTCTCATATTTTAGTTCTAATAGCGTCACTGAGGTAAACTTTATATGAGGTTATAAAATTTATTACCAGCAATAATATGGCACTCGAAAGTGCCATTACTAAGCTAAACTTCAGCTTTACTTTATGCTTTTTTTGAACGAAAGCCTATTAAACCTAAAAGACCTAAGACCATGATAGCTAATGAAGTTGGTTCTGGTACAGGTGCAGCTAAAGAAAATGTAAATGTTTCTAAGGCATTAACCGTCAGATTATTGAGATCTGAATTTTGGTCCCAACGAACTCCCATAAGTTGTCCTGCGTTATGAGAACCTGTTGTATATGAAAAATCATAACTAAATCCATTGACTTCACCTAGTACATCCAGACCACCAAATAAATCGACTCCATTTCCAAATGTTGCAAAATAATGGCTCTGGGCTTCTATTTCTCTAAAACCATTTACGAAATTAAATTTTTCATTTGTATCTAGATTAAAAAGGAATGAATTACCCTGTCCAAACTTAAAGCCAGAGGATGCCCAATTCAGATCGGTATAACCACCAACTAAAAAGTTTTGACCTTGATATGAAAAATCGTAGATAGATACGGTAGCACCAATATTGTCAACAGCGCTATGCCAAGAGGCCGCTGTCGCATTTTGCCCTGACGCTCCATACCAAATACTATCCCAATCTAAGTCTCCTTGCCCAATCCAGTTTTCAAGCTGTGTTGCTTTAGTATCATCAAGTAATATGCTACTTAAATCTATAATTCCGGCATCAGCAACAGATGAAACTATGAATGATGCTGCCATTACAAGTGAAAATAAATATTTTTTAATCATTTAACATCCTTATTTTTCTTTTTCGATAAATAAACTCAAACTTTAAAATACAAAGCAAAAAACACTAAGTAAATAACATAATATTTTAAAATATGCTCACCTCCAATTATTGGCCAATATGCAAGTTCCCTCGCCATCAAGCAATTAATTTTTCTATAAAAACTTAATTATATCAACAATATATTTTTGAAGTATATAATGCAATTTATTGATGCTTTTTGGATACGTAGTAGAATCAATACCACAAATTTCAGGCATAAAAAAACCGACTAAAGTCGGTTTTTTTATTTTCACTTTTAAGCACTGAATACTTGCATAAAAGCAAAATAAATAGTGGCATCCCTAAGGGGATTCGAACCCCTGTTACCGCCGTGAAAGGGCGGTGTCCTAGGCCTCTAGACGATAGGGACACAAGACAATGTGATTAAAGTTAAACAAGTTAATCCATTCACGTTTTGTATCTGATTGTTAAACGTCAAAAAACATTTATCAATCTAAGTTAATGGTGGCATCCCTAAGGGGATTCGAACCCCTGTTACCGCCGTGAAAGGGCGGTGTCCTAGGCCTCTAGACGATAGGGACACATTAATACCAAATGGAATACTTAATTATAAAGCTACCGTATAAAGCTCTAGCCTAGTGAACTTATAACAACCTTATATATTCCATAGTATGTGTCAAAAACACTTACCATTAAACTTATCTAACTAAAAATGAGTGGCATCCCTAAGGGGATTCGAACCCCTGTTACCGCCGTGAAAGGGCGGTGTCCTAGGCCTCTAGACGATAGGGACACATTAATAACTTGAAATACTTAGTATAATAAAACCGTATAAAGCTCTAGCCTAGTGAACTTATGGTTTACATATATATTTCTTGTTTGTGTCTAAAACACGAACTCATTTTCTTTTTACTTCCGTAGAAGTCTTCCGAAGAAGTGGCATCCCTAAGGGGATTCGAACCCCTGTTACCGCCGTGAAAGGGCGGTGTCCTAGGCCTCTAGACGATAGGGACACTAAAACGATAAAACAAACCATTACAGCTTATTTGTGTAATCCGATAATTTAATCGTTACCCAACTACATTTATCTTTTTATCTATCTTTTAATCATGCGATTAACATGACTAAATAATAATGGTGGAGCTATGCGGGATCGAACCGCAGACCTCTTCGCTGCCAGCGAAGCGCTCTCCCAGCTGAGCTATAGCCCCACATAGAAATAAAACAAGTGGCCTAATACTTATCTTAATCCTCCTCCAAACAAGTAATCGAGTTACTCGTTGAAAGCGAGGCGCATTCTAAGCAGCGACCATGATACTGTCAACCCTTATTTTAGATATTAATGCATTTTTTTCAAAGATTTCATTTAACTGATTACTTATAGAACAAGTTGACTAAATTTTGTCTTATCAACTGTTTATATTAGACATAGTGGCAAGAATGGTTAGGAAGAAAATAAAAACTCTGATGTCATTTCATAGTCTTAATTAAAATATATGCGCTTAGCTGCCAATTTATCTAGCTTATCTTGCGCAGAAACTATGGCTTGCCGCTTTATTTATCATATAATTAACGTTATGGTTAAGGCTCAATTGAAAAAAATAATAGTTATATGCAGCTAAAAGAGCTCAATGTTGTTGCCATTGGCGGCGGACACGGTCTAGGGCGTGTACTTTCCACCCTCTCCTTTTTAGGCAACCAACTAACGGGTATTGTCACCACGACAGACAATGGTGGCTCTACCGGCCGTCTAAGAAAGCGCAGTAGTTCCATTGCTTGGGGCGATTTACGTAATTGTTTGACGCAATTAGTCGATGAACAATCCGTGGGTAGCCAACTTTTTGATTTTCGCTTTGACGGCGAAGATGAACTCGGTGGCCACAACCTAGGTAACCTTATCTTATACGGTTTGGGTCAAATTCACTCTCGCCCTATTGAATCCATTAAGCTTGTTCGCCGTTTGTTAGGTGTTAAAACGCAAGTATTGCCAATGTCTGAAACACCAACCGATTTGATGGCGTTTTATCCTGAGGGACGCTGCCGTGTCGGCGAACTATCTGTCGATGAAATGCCGATAATGCCAAAAAACTTAATGTTGGCCCCTTTGGTTAAAACGCTACCCAATTGTATCGATGCCATATTAAGCGCCGATTTGGTTATTCTGGGTCCGGGCAGTTTCTTAACTAGCATAGTTCCACCATTGCTGGTACGAGATATCAGCAATGCTTTAAAGCAAACCAATGCTCATCGGGTGTTTATTGATAATATTGTTGCCGAAAATAGTCCAGCCGCAGATATCACTTTAGATGAGAAATTGGCATGGATTGAAGAGAACATTGGTTGCTTGCCTATTGATAGCGCAATTTGCCACGATAAAACAGCCACGTCAGCACGTATTAGCATTTGTCATCATGAGTTAGGTAGTGATACGGTTCCACATTATCATAGCCGTGATAAATTAATTGCCGCATTGAATATGTGTATCTCTAAAGCACTAAGCGAAAATGAAACAGCACCAGCGAGTGCTGTTAATTCAAATTAAGTCTTAATTGTAAATTCATAATCAAAAAAGCCAACAAAATTCTGTTGGCTTTTTTCTTAACGGCAAAGTAACTAAAATATTACTTTTGGCGTTCGTCTTGGCTAATGCGACTAGCCACTGCGCCCATTTGACCTTTGTATTTAGCATCATCACGTTTGTTATAAGGGCGTAATGCACTTGATGACATAGTTTCAAAATTCAGTGCAGCAATTTTCATTTTCGGACGCAAGGCTAACGGTAATTTACCGCTGTTGTAGAATTCTAAAACAATTTGCCCTGACCAACCGGGATCAATGCGATGAGCAGTAACATGCACCATCAAACCTAAGCGTGCCAATGAAGAGCGACCATCTAACCAACCAACAATATTATCAGGTAAAGTCACCGACTCATAAGTAACCGCTAAGGCTAATTCTCCTGGGTGAAGAAAAAACGCTTCACCATCAGGTATGAAAATTTCATCACTCATCACTGAATTCATCGCTTTTTGCATTTCATCTTTTGGGCCACTCAAATCGATATATGGCGCGGTATGATCTTGAAATACTCTAAATTCATTACCTAAACGGATATCAACACTGACGCCTGAAATCATACTGCTATCAGGTGTTGGTGAAATTTTTATCTCACCTTTGCTAATACTTTCTTCAATATCTTTGTCACACAATCTCATGATTATTCTTCTTAGATTTAGGTGTTAAATAAAATAGCCATTAAACTACTTCACTATTAAATTTTTCTGCAAGTCCTTGCTTTAACTGTCAACAACCTCAGCTGTTGTTGGGCTGCGCATATCTAACTGATAATATAATTGCGCCGCAACATTCCGCGCTATTTTACGATAGAGCTGAGCTAATTCACCAGCGCTATTTTCATTTATTAAACAACTACCACCGTCGGCATCTTCACGAATACGAATATCAAGCGGCAATTGTCCCAATAATTGTGTTTTAGCTGTGTTAGCAATACGCTTGCCACCACCTTCACCAAATAAATGTGAATGATGACCACAACTTTCACATTGGTGATAACTCATATTTTCAATAATACCCAATACCGGTAATTTAACTTGCTCAAACATCGCCATGCCCTTTACCGCATCAACTAAAGCAATATCTTGTGGTGTTGTAATTACTAAGGCACCAGCCACGGGTACTTGTTGTGCCAAAGTTAATTGAATATCTCCGGTACCTGGTGGCATATCAACAATTAAGTAATCTAAATCTGACCAGTCTGTTTCATTTAATAGTTGTGAAAATGCTCTACTTGCCATTGGCCCTCGCCATACGGTCGCGTTAGCATCATCAACCAAAAAACCGATCGACATCGCCGCTAAACCACCTGTTTCAAGTGGCGTAATCAACTTACCATCACTCGATGTTGGCTTTTCACCTTTTAAACCCAACATAGTTGGAATTGACGGACCGTAAATATCAGCATCTAAAATGCCAACGCTACAACCTTCTGCGATAAGACCATAGGCCAAATTTACCGCGGTTGTTGATTTACCGACACCACCTTTTCCTGACGACACGGCAATTATATTTTTAATGCCTTTTATCGCATGTTGTCGCACAGGCTCAACAGCATATTCAACCTCGAAATGTACTGGTAAGTTGATCTGCGAGCTTAGTTGTTCAGCAAGTTCATGAAGTTCACCGTCACAAGGAAAAGGTAACACGGCTTTAATTATCAATTCTTTGTTAATTAAGCTCATGCGCAAAGATTGGCTTATCGACACAAGCCCGACCGGAAATGCAGCAGAGTGGTAAGCGTCAAGAAATTGATTAATTTCTTGCTCCATTTCGTTATCAAGTTCATTTTTTGAAAGCATATTTTTAGAGAAAAAATTTGAGAACATTTTAAAACGCATTTTATCTAACCTTTATCACATAAAGGCGATAATTCTTAATGAAAAGTAGTGACAAATTCTGTACCATTCATCGCATAATTACCACCAATAATATGTAAACTTTATATGTCTTTATCAAAGTCATCTGTAGTATCAGCAGATAAACGTAAAATTTTAGTTACTTGTGCCCTCCCTTACGCCAATGGTTCAATTCACCTAGGCCATTTGTTAGAACATATTCAAACCGATATTTGGGTTCGTTTCCAACGTATGCGTGGTCATGAAACTTACTTTGTTTGTGCAGATGATGCCCACGGCACACCTATTATGTTAAAAGCACAAGAGCTTGGTGTAACGCCTGAGGAAATGATTGCTGGTGTTCGTGATGAGCATATGGCTGATTTTGCTGATTTTTACATTAGCTTTGACAACTATCATTCAACGCATAGCGATGAAAACAAAGCATTTGCTGAAGAAATTTATAATCGTTTACATGCTAAAGGTCATATAAAAACCCGTACGATTGAGCAATTATACGATCCAGAAAAAGGTATGTTTTTGCCTGATCGCTTCGTAAAAGGCACCTGCCCAAAATGTAAAAGTGAAGACCAAAACGGTGATAGCTGTGATAACTGTGGTGAAACCTATTCACCAACCGAAGTGTTAAACCCACGTTCAGTGGTTTCAGGGGCGACACCGGTATTACGGGATTCAGAACATTACTTCTTCGACTTACCAGCTTTTGGCGAAATGCTACAAGAATGGACGCGTAGTGGTTCCCTACAAGAAGAAATGGCGAACAAATTAGCGGAATGGTTTGAGTCAGGTTTACAGCAATGGGATATCAGCCGAGATGCACCATACTTTGGTTTTGAAATTCCAAATGCACCAGGTAAATACTTCTACGTTTGGTTAGATGCACCTATTGGTTACATGGGTAGCTTTAAAAACTTATGCGATAGAACTGGTATCGACTTTGACGCATTTTGGAAGTTAGATTCAGAAGCTGAGCTTTATCATTTTATTGGTAAAGACATTATTTATTTCCACAGTTTATTCTGGCCTGCAATGTTAGAAGGCGCTGGTTTTAGAAAGCCAACGTCAGTTTACGCCCACGGTTTTGTTACCGTTAATGGCGCTAAAATGTCTAAATCTAAAGGCACATTTATTAAGGGCCGTACTTATTTAGAACACTTAAACCCAGAATACCTACGTTATTACTACGCAGCAAAATTGACCAGCCGTATTGATGATTTAGATTTAAACTTAGAAGATTTTGCGCAACGTGTTAACTCTGACTTAGTGGGTAAAGTGGTTAATATTGCTTCTCGCTGTGCAAGCTTTATTACCAAGCGTTTTGACGGCATGTTATCAACAAATATTGATGACCAAGCACTAGCTGACGAAGTGATGGCCGCTGGCGATAGCATAGCGGCACATTATGAGTCTCGTGATTTTGGTCGTGGTATGCGTGAAATCATGGCATTGGCTGATAAAGTAAATGAATACATTGCAGTGAAAGAACCTTGGCAGTTAGTGAAAGACGAAAGCAAGCAGCAAGAGGTTCAAGATATTTGTTCATTAGGTATCAACATGTTCCGTACCCTAATGATATATTTAAAACCTGTTCTTCCTGTTTTAGCCGACAGCACAGCAGCATTCTTAAATGATGAATTAATCTGGGAAGGTCACAAAACCTTATTAACAGATCATAAAATTAATAAGTTTAAAGCCCTACTACAGCGTGTTGATATGGATAAAGTTAACGCCATGACTGACGCATCAAAAGACAATTTGGCGGCAAAAGCTGAACAAGAGAAGTCTAAAAAAGCGGATAAGAAAAAAGCTAAGAAGTCAGAGCCAAAGCAAGAACTTACTGGCAAGCCATTAGTTGATGACCCGATTTCAGAAGAAATTCAGTTTGATGACTTTGCAAAAATTGACTTACGTATTGCGAAAATTGTTAATGCTGAGCACGTTGAAAAAGCCGACAAGCTTTTAAAACTTACCTTATCACTTGATAGTGAAGAAGGTGGTGAAACACGCCAAGTATTTGCCGGTATTAAGTCAGCATATCAACCTGAAGATTTAATTGGTAAGCACACGGTAATGGTAGCTAACTTAGCACCGCGTAAAATGCGCTTTGGCATGTCAGAAGGCATGGTCTTAGCTGCCGGACCAGGTGGTGAAGATTTGTGGATATTAAACCCAGACGATGGCGCACAACCGGGCATGCGTGTTAAATAGTCAAACTTCTGCATAAAAATAATTAGGGCGAACTTTTTAGTTATTAAAGTTTGCCCTTTTTTATGTATCAACCTTTATGGATAGCGCTTTATCAAAAAGCCCGCCTTTTAACGCAGTTTAATCAATACATTTATATTTCAATCAGTTTACTATACTCTAAAAATAATAACGCCAATAAGACAAGACCTTAGCCTACATGAGCAAATTTAAGCTTAGCCAAATTCCGTTATCTGCACGCATTATTATTTCAATGGCCTTAGGCCTCATCATTGGTGGTTTAGGTACTTCACTTTTTTCCACTGTTAACCATTTAGCAAACGCCTTTGTCATGTTGTTACAAATGACAGCCCTGCCTTATATTTCACTGTCACTTATGGTGGGTATCGGCAGCTTGTCAGCACATAAAGCAAAAAACGCGTTAAAAAGCAGCGTAGTATGGTTGTTGGCACTTATTGCTTTAACACTAGGCTTTATCCTATTAGCACCGCTATCTTTTCCCAATTGGCAAACCGCCGAGTTTTATAGCGCCAATACCATTAAAGTTAGTCAAGAATTTAACTTAATAGAACTGTTTATTCCGTCAAATCCATTTAATGCCTTCGCCAATGCTGTTATCCCATCGGTCGTATTATTTAGTATTTTCATTGGTGTTGGCTTAATGCCGTTAAAGAACAAACGCCATGTATTAACTGTACTTGGCAGCCTACAAAACTCAGTAAGCAATATCAGTAACCTAGTGATGCGTTTTGCCCCTATCGGCGTTTTTTGTCTCGGTTGGCGAGCCGCATCAACGCTTGATGCCTCTCAACTTGATGGCTTAATGATATATGTCGCCAGTGCCTTAATTTTAGTACTGCTACTGTCTTTTGTGGTCTTTCCAGCATTACTAGCGACCATCACCCCCTTTAGCTATCGTGCCATTTTAAGAGCCTCGCGCGAAGCTATGGTAACGGCATTTGCTACGGGCAGCTTTTTTGTTGTTATCCCCATTATTGTCGAAAAAACTAAGCAATTAATTATTGAGCAATACCCGCACAATAGCGATGCCGATAAAGTGTCAGAAGTTATTGTGCCCATTACCTTTAGTTTACCGGTTGGCGGCAAACTATTATCACTATTATTCGTGCTATTTTCTGCATGGTTTTCTGGCGCTTATATCGGCTTAGAAGATTACATAAAGCTAGTAATTATAGGTGTACCCCAGTTATTTGGCACTAGCACATTAGCAATGCAGAACTTGTTAGAACTATTTAACGTATCTAGCTCAATGTTCGACTTTTTTATTGTCTCAGAAAATTTAGCGGTTGGTCGTTTATCGGCACTGCTTTCTGTCACTTTTGCTAGCTGCCTACCACTGCTAATTGCGACTAGCATGGCCAAAGCGTTTCGTATCAAAAAAAGTATGTTCATAAAGAACTTAGTGGGTATTCCAGCGCTTTCAATTATCGCCTTTATTGCATTACAATTTGCTTTTAACTCTATCAGTTATCAATACCAAGGTTATAGTAAGTTCATCGAACGCGATTTTTTAATGGAAAGTGTGCAAAGCCGTTATTTAAATGAACCTGAGGCTAACAGTAGTACTGCACAACCTTTTATTGGCGTACTGGACCGTATAAAGCAACGCGGCTTTATTCGTGTTGGCTATTTTCGCGATGATTTACCCTACTCTTTTCACAACCATAAAGGAAAATTGGTTGGTTTCGATATTGAAATCATGAATCAACTGGCAATTGATCTAAATGTTGAAATAGAGTTTGTCAGAATATTTCATCATCAAGCGAAACCCTTATTAGCATCGGGGTATTTAGATATCACCTCAGGCGTGCCGGTGATCCCTGATAATATGGCACAATTTACCTTAACCATGCCTTACAGCACTCAAAATATTGCCATTGTCGTTAAAGATGAACGACGAGCTGAATTTACCGATTGGCAAAAAATACTGCAACGAGAAGACTTAACCTTAGGTATACCTGAAACCTTTTTCTATAAAAAAGCGGTAGCTCGAAATTTCACACAAGGTAAGGCTTGGCAGATATCAACGCCAAGGTTGTTTTTTAAAGAAGAGTTTGCTCATATTGATGCTATGGTATTTGGCGCAGCGGCGTCATCAGCATGGACACTATTAAATCCAGATTACACGGTTGTAGTGCCAAAACCGGCACTGGCTCCTTTGTATATGGCATTCCCTATCAATAAAAATGATCATGCTTTTGAACTATTTATGCGAAACTGGATCTCAATGAAGCAACAAAGTAATACCATTGATAAACTATTCAATTACTGGATTGAAGGTAAAACAAATTTAGCCAACTAACTTTTATCGTTTTATCTCCTCTATAATGCACACTGTCGCGATTAGACTTAAATAACTTAAAAAGAATAATGATATACCATGACAAAACACATACTAAAATTAACCCTATCAACCGCATTACTAATGTCTGGCTGCGCCAAAATAAATGATATTTCAACTAACCTAGACCGTGATAACTTCAAGCATTATTTTTCACCAACAAAAGTACAAATTTTTGAAAGTGAAAAAGACTTTACCGGAAAATATAAATTTATAGGTTTAGTTGAAGGTGAGTCTTGTCAAGAAAAGGCCCATCATGCTGCCCCAAACGAAATTGACGCACGAACAGAAGCAAGACGTAACGCTTACAAATTGGACGCGAATGCCATTATTTTTAGCCAATGTGTAATGATAGAACAAGACCAAGCAGCCAAATACTGCGTTGCATCAACCGTTTGTTATGGTCGTACCTATCAAGTTGAGCAAGAAACGAATGACTAACAAGGTTCAATTTGACGTTATTGGCACCATAGAATCTCCATACAAAGAAAAGTTTGCCATTCCCCGTCAACCGGGCATTGTTAGTGCCGCACAAGGAAAGGTGATTTTACAAGGAGATGCCAATAACATTGAAACTGTGCGCGGCTTAGCGCAATTTAGTCATATTTGGCTATTATTTATTTTTCACGGTACACAAGCACAAGGTTGGAAACCGTTAGTGAGGCCCCCGCGCTTAGGTGGTAACAAAAAACTCGGGGTGTTTGCGACTCGCTCAACTTTTAGACCAAATCCAATTGGCATGTCGGTAGTCAAGTTAGATAAAGTTGAACAACTAGGCTCACAGGTTATCCTTCATATCAACGAATTGGATCTACTCCATGGTACACCGATTGTCGATATTAAGCCTTATGTTCCCTACGCTGACATTGTTGAAAGCGCGCAAGGTGGTTATGCACAAGAGCAACCTATAACTGATATCAAAGTAGTGTTTTCTAGCGATGCCCAAGCTATGCTAACAAGTGTCAGTCATCAATACCCTGCATTAGAGGCGCTTATTGAACAAGTGTTAAGGCAAGATCCACGCCCCGCATACAAGCAACAGACTATCGACGAAAAAATATATGGCATGGCGCTATATGATTTTAATATTCAATGGCAGATGCGAGACAATAATACTTTAACAGTGCTTTCTATCGATAAAGCGCTAAGTAAAAACTAATAAAAACAAGCTGTCCGATTATCGCGACTCATCATGTATTTACTATGTGAAAATACCGACTTACAGCTAAATAAGCACAAAGGAAATTCATTGACTACACCCGGCCAACAAAACTATCAAGCCAGTATAGAGCTGCTGCTATTAGCGGCAATTTGGGGCGCGTCATTTATGTTTATGCGTGTTGGTAGCCCAGAGTTTGGCCCAATATTATTTACATCATTGCGCACAGGTATAGCGGCTATTTTTCTATTCGGGTGTTTAGTTTTTTATAAAGAAACATCTGCGTTAAGGGGGCGTTGGCGACAAATATTTATCGTTGGTGCGTTAAATACCGCCATTCCTTTTGTTTTGTTTGGCTATGCAACCTTAACCCTTGCGGCCGGAACAACCTCAGTACTTAATGCAACTACCCCTATGTTTGGTGCCATAGTGGCTTATTTATGGCTAAAAGATAAATTAACGATTAGCGCAACCTTTGGTTTATTCATTGGCTTTATCGGGGTTTATTTATTGGTTTCAGAGAATTTACACTTCAGTCATGCTGATGCTGCTGAATCAGAAAGCAACGCCCTATTGCCTACTTTAGCGGCGATGTTGGCTGCACTTTGTTATGGAATATCAGCAAATTACACCAAGAAATATTTAGCGGGTATCAAGCCATTAGCACTTGCAGCGGGTAGCCAAATTTCCGCAACGGCTATGCTAGTGCCTATTAGCTTGTTTTTTATCCCTGAAAATATACCAAGCAACAATGCCATTTGGTCCGTATTATTAATTGGTATTATTTGTACGGGAATAGCCTATATCTTATTCTTTCGCCTAATTGCGCAACTCGGGCCAGCAAAAGCAATTTCTGTTACTTATTTAATTCCAGCCTTTGGACTTTTATGGGGTGCTTTGTTTTTAGGAGAAACCATCAGTTTAATTATGCTAATTGGTGGTATCATTATTTTACTAGGTGTTGCTCTCACAACTGGCGTCATAAAAAGAAAATAGTGTGTACTTAACATCAAAAAGTATTACATCCAATTTTCGAAATATTTAAAGTAAATAAGCTAAAACAAAAAAGGCTGTAAAAACAGCCTTTTCTTTGCCATTCACTAATGGTTTAAAATATTATGGTTGCTTGACAACTTTTCCTGACTTCATTACAAAATCAACATCAAGCAATTCTTTGATATTGTTTAGCGGACTGGCATCCATCGCGATAATATCCGCGACTTTACCTACTTCTAAGCTACCAAGACTGTCTGACTTACCAATTAAGTCTGCTCCATGAATGGTAGCTGAAACCAAAATATCTTGCGGTGTCATACCTGCTTCAAACATCAATTGTGCTTCTCTAGCATTAGTACCATGCTTTGAAACACCACTATCGGTGCCATAAGCTATTTTCACCCCAGCTTTATATGAACGCTTAAAGTTTTCAATCATATCGCCGCCAACACGTATCGCTTTAGCCTTGATTTCTGGCGACATAAAATTTGTTGTTTTCGCTAAATTAACCACAGTATCGCCAGCCATTAAGGTTGGTACTAAATAAGCACCGCCCTTTTTAAATAGTTTGATACTTTCTTTATTGGCATAGCTACCGTGTTCAATACTATCAACACCAGCGCGTAATGCCGCATTGATGCCGGCAGCAGCATGGGCATGACTGGCCACTTTTCTCCCCAATGCATGCGCAGTATCAACCACCTCTTTAATTTCATCGTCCGCCATTTGTTGGCCAGTGCCAGTATCCGTGTCTGATAAAACACCACCTGTTGAGGTTATTTTAATAACGTCGGCACCATACTTAATGGCATGTCGAGTTGCCCTGCGACAATCATAAGGCCCATCACATACCGTTTCTGCGGTATGAAGTTTCATAAGATCAGGTGCCATGCCATCAACATCACCATGGCCACCAGTTACCGCAACACTGCTACCTGCGGCAACAATTCTTGGGCCTGTAACCCAACCTCGTTTAATGGCATCACGAAGGGCAAAGCTTTGTTCGGCACTACTGCCTAAGTCGCGCACGGTAGTAAAACCAGCGAGTAAGGTTTTTTTAGCGAAATAAGCACTTTTCATCAGCGTATCAGCATCAGATAAATTAACTGTTTCACTATCGTTATTCGGCCCTAACTCCCCTTGTAAATGCACATGCATGTCCATTAGCCCTGGCATAACAAAACTCGACGATAAATCAATTAACTTGGCATCATCAGCAAAGGTATTCGCGGCTAAAAAACCCGCTTTAACAGCAGAGATTTTACCATCAGTGATCACTAAGGTTTGCTTTTTAAGTGGTGCCTTACCTGCCACAACCAGTAATTCTCCAGCATGAATAACAGAAGTGTCAGCGAAAGCTGATTGTGAAAGTGCAGCGCTAACCAAGAGCGCTATCGATGTTAGTGACGATTTAAAGGTGATCATGTGCTAAGCCTTTTTGTTATTATTTAAGCAAAGTAATGACAATAGCAGTATGGCAAAAAAATATGCAAGGAAATTCGACAAATAGTGAATTTATTCAGCTTAATAACAGCTAGGTAGCTTGTCGCAAAAAATCAAACTAAAACAGGTATAAAAAAACCGACATATAGCCGGTTTAATATATCAAAACTTAAAATCTTAGTGGTGATGACCGCCAACGCCATGCGCGTGGCCATGTTCAACTTCTTCAGCTGTTGCTTCACGTACGTCAACAACTTCTAAATCAAAGGTCAGCACTTTGCCTGCCAATGGTGGATTAATATCAACGGTTATCATAAACTTACCGGCTTTGATCACCGTTACTTGACGTTGACCAGCGTCGGTATTAACTACCGCTGTCATGCCTTTTTTCCATTTCGCACTTGGTGTTGGTAAACCTTGTAAATGTTTAACCGGCACACGTTGAATAGCGTCATCTTGACGTTCGCCATAAGCATCTTCTGGTTGTAAAGTAACAGAAAACTTATCGCCCGTTTCTTTGCCAGCTAAAGCATTTTCAACGCCAACTAACATATTCTTATAACCATGTAAGTAGGCTAGAGGATCGCCAACATGTGAATTTTCTAATTCAGCACCCGCTTCATCTTTAAGCGTATAGTGAAACTGAACAACGGTTTTGTCGGTAATTTTCATTTATTTTCCATCAATGTATTTATTCATTTGCCACTGAAATGGCAGCTATACTTTCCCGAGAGTTTAACAAAATACTATTAGCGGCACCACCAGCATTTACCGTGATGTTTGTGTTAACACTGCCCTTAGGCCCAAAGTAATAAAATAATCACACTGAGAATAATCAACGACATACCGATATATTCAATTAACGATATTTTCTCTTTAAAAATTCGATAAGTGATCAATAAAGTAATAAAAAACTCAACTTGCCCTAAGGCTTTAACATAGGCAGCATTTTGAAAACTAGCCGCGGTAAACCAGCCAATAGAGCCGACAACACTGGTAATGCCAACAAACAGACACAGCCGCCACTGCTTAACCATAACGCGCAATTGGCTTTTATCTTGTAGATAAACATATGCTAACGATATTAGCGTTTGTACGGTAACCATAAAAGTTAAGGTAACCGCCGCACTAAGCAGTAGGTCAGTGTTCAGTGCTAAACTAGACTCACGAATAAGCAAAGTGGTAATCGCAAGCCCTAACCCTGACGCCAAACCAAAACCAGCACCTGGGTTTTGCAAAACATCTCGAATAGTGAATTTAACTTTTGAAACCAGTAATACACCAACAACGCCAATAACAACGGAAAACCAACCTAGCAATGTCATACTTGCTGAAAACAATAAGGCACCAACAACAGCCACTTGAATGGCTTCTGTTTTCGCTAAACTGGTTGCCACGGCAAAATTTCGATACTTAAATGCCGCCACTAGACACAGAGTACCTAAAATTTGCATAACACAGGCGATAATTGCGTATTGTAAAAATTGTCCATTTAGGGTTGGCATGGGCTCATTGCGAAAATCCAGCATCCACCACAAATACAGCCAGGCAAAAGGCAACGCATAAATATACCTCACCCCCGTTGTCGCCATCGCATTTAGGTGTGTTGTTAATTGTTTTTGTCCGGCCGTGCGAATAGCTTGCATTAACGCGGCAAGCAAGGTGAAGTAAATCCAAATTTCCAAGAACATTCCTAAATTCAATAGCTTTATAAGTACTATTGTATGGGGCAAAATGCCAAAACACTATTGCTCTATGTCGATATTCAATATCAAAATAATCTATTCTATTGCCAATGACATTTAGCAAAAGCTAAACTGGCAGAATTGTGAGTGCCCTGTTACATTAACGTTAAATACGGCAATCATTTTCGATAAACAAGGCTCCTAAATGCGATTTTACTTATTACTTTTATGCATACCTTTTTTTAGTTTTTCACAAGTTATCGGCAGCGATAATCATGGTTTTCAAATTAAAATAGAAAGTGAAGTTAATGTTGAAAAAGCCGTTGCCTATCAACAGTTTTTGCAGGTGAATCAATGGTGGCACCCTGATCACACTTGGTTTGGTAAATCAGAAAAACTGTCAATTGACGCTAACGTTGGCGGCTGCTTTTGTGAAATAGACGGCGAAAAGCAAGCCATGCATATGACCATTTCATATGTTGACCCAAACAACGAAATTAAAATGGTTGGTGGTTTAGGACCATTACAAATGATGGGGTTAAATGGCGGTATGTCGTGGAAGTTTGACGCCATAGATGCAACACGTACTAAAATAACTTTTCACTACCAAGTTTCAGGCTATATGAATGGCGGCTTAACTAAGCTCGCCCCTATTGTTGATAAGGTACAAAGAACCCAATTAACGCGGCTAACCAATTTACTCAACACAGGCCATGTTGATACTAAAAAGTAACACACTGGTCTTACCTGTTGAATTCGCACAGCATTCAGGTTAGTTTAAAGTCATTAACCTAATCACTGATCATATCTACTTAATGACTTTATGCTGAAACTTCACTCCATCGACGGCTACATTCAACGTATTTTAATTGCAGAATATCAAGATAAACTACTGTTGCTCGATGGCTGTTGTCGAGCTGATATCACGACAATTGAAAACTTTATTGTTGATAAACTCAATAAAACAATGGCTGATTTGCGTTTAATCGTGGTTACTCATATGCATCCAGATCATGCGGGAGCCGCTAATATATTACGTAAAAAGCATGGTTGCAAAATTGCTGCAGCCAATGTTGCCGGTCAATGGTATCAAGGCTTTGATGGTAAGTTAATGCATCTAACCGATATGTTATTAACTTTGTGGGTTGCCAAACGTAAGCGCAAAGCTAAGCAATATATCTATTACAACAGTACCTTAAAGCCGGATATTTTTCTCAGTGACAACTCTTTATTGCCCAACTTTGAAGATTGGCAAGTGCACTTTACCCAAGGTCATACCGATCGTGATATTTCCTTGCATCACTTGCCCAGTGATCAAGTTTATGTTGCCGACTTAATGGTAAAAGTCAGAGATAAATTTATCCCACCTTACCCGGTGTTTTATCCTAAACGATACTTAACATCATTACAGAAAGTAAAAGCGCTTAATGCACAAACACTGATACTTGCTCATGGTGATAAAGTGCAACTAACCGAACAAGAGTGGCAACAAGTTATTGCTTTAGCACCAACTAAACCGGTAACCCATTGGCGCTCAGTAAAAACAAAACTGAAACGCGCACTCTTTAATCGCTAACGCGAATATTAACTTTGATATATCCAAGCCAAAAATGATTTGGAATCATTTACGTTAGTAAATGAAATGATTTTTTTACCCAATTGATCAGTAACTGCAACATTATTTTTATTAACAGAAACCGCTCGAACTGGTGATACGATCGAATACGTCGTACCTTGATATGTATAAGACATAATAAAACTCTTTTAATGTGCGCCTATGCGCATGAACAACAAAAGCTATATTATTGCGGCGTGAAACTTTGATATTTCTTGAGTTCGATTTACAGAATAAAACTTTGAAGAATAACAATTTTTACGAAAAATTTGTTCGTAAAACTAACAATAATTTAAGCTTAATAAATTATGTGATGACTAACTGTGAAAGGGAAAGACAAAACGCGATTTTAATAAACAATCGGTTAAATAAACTAGATGGGAATAAATAACACCCGGACTATAAGGCAATGTTACGATAAAGTAAACAATTTTAGCCAAAGTTTACAACATTTCAATTGACTATTTTTTTGACCGGCGGTTTTGATTGGGGCTAGCGGTCACCAAAGCCATCAAATTGATCATAAATACCTGCAATATTTTCCCCTAAGAAATCTAAGAAAACTCGTATCTTTGGTGATACTAAATCTCGTTTTAAATAAATAGCATAGGTAGCGCTTAGTTCTTCATACGGACTAAAGGTATATTCCGGCATCACGTGTTTTAAAGAGCCTTCTGTTAACTCATTTTTGATGGCCCACAATGGCATTAATGTAAGCCCTGCATGATTTAACGCTAGTTGTTTTTGACCATTGACTGAATTCACTGAAATCGTATCTTTAATGGTTAACTTTGTTCTTGTCTCAGCCATTAAAAACCACTCTTGCCAGCGCGCATAGCTGTATCGAATACATATATGTTTAGCTAACTCATCTGGGCTTTGAGGGGTGCCGTTGTTCTCTAAATAGTTAGGACTCGCGCATAACAAAAAATTATTGTCTGCTAGCCGTTTAGCTATCATTGATGAATCAGACAATCGTCCGCTTCTAATAGCAACATCAATATTTTCTTCAACAAGATCGACAACCCGCTCTGTTAATTCAAGTTTTAAATCTATGGCTGGGTATAGTTTTGAAAACTTGGGGAGCAATGGCAATATTACGCTTTCGCCAAATCCCACTGTCATACTTACCTTAAGCTTGCCTTTGGGCTTCTCTTGTAAGTCATTCACGACTCTTTTAGCTTCATCAAATTCTGCCACAATGCGCTGAGAAAACTCGTAATATTTTCTTCCTGCTTCAGTCAATCCCGTATTTCTTGTTGTTTTATTTAACAGGCGTACACCGAGTTCTTGTTCTAGCGCAGCTAATTGCCTAGATATCGAGGAGGGCTGTATATCAAATACTCGACTAGCTTCTGAGATGCTTCCTGTCTCAACAACACAATTAAAATACAATAATCGATTTAATGAACTCATAACGGCACCTAGTGATTGATTATTTTTCATTTTACCTTTGCTTTGCTTTTAAGGCAAAGGTGATTTGTTATTGGGGTAGTGGCTTGCTCAAATAACAACAAATAGAATAGCGACATCTAAACAATTTCTCTCATAAATAAAGAGTAAATAAAAATGAAAGCAATGATTATTGAAGAAGTCGGATCAACTGAAGTATTCCAACTTGTAGAAAAAGCAAAACCAGTGGCCAAAGCTGGCCATATGATAATTGAAGTAAAAGCCACAAGTGTCAATCCTCTTGATACCATGCTACGTTCAATTGAAACACCTTGGTCAGCAAATTTACCGGAAATACTACACGGGGATGTAGCAGGTATTGTTATTGAAGTAAGTGAAGAAATTACTGATTTTGTGATTGGTGATGAAGTTTATGGCATGGCTGGCGGTATTAACGGTGTAGATGGTGCGTTGGCTGAATTCATGTTAGTTGATGCACGTTTAATGGCTAAAAAACCTAAAACACTCACCATGAAACAGGCCGCAGCGTTACCATTAGTTTCAATTACGGCTTATGAAGCACTGGTTGAAAAGATGAATATTAAACCTGGTGATAACGTTCTTATTCATGGTGCTACGGGTGGCGTGGGTCATATTGCCGTGCAATTAGCTAAAGTGCTGGGTGCAAATGTCACTGCTACTTATAATCCCGTTAATGAAGCACTAGCTAAAACAATAGGTGCAGATAACTTAGTTGATTACACAACTGAGCAAGTTGCAAGTTATGTGGGTAAATACACTGACGGAATAGGCTTTGATAAGATCTTTGATACAGTGGCTGGTGCTAATATTCAAAAGTCATTTGAAGCAGCTAAATTCAGTGGTCACGTATCAACAACTTTACCAATTGAAGATCCTCTTGCAATTGCGCTAAAGAGTTTGTCGTTCCATAGTATTCTCATGCTACTACCGCTATGTCATGGCATTAACCATGAATCACATGGCCGCATTTTGACGGAAATTGCGGCGCTGGTTGATGCAGGAAAGATTTCTCCTATCCTTGATGAAAGTAACTATTCAATTTGGGAAGTCGCTAAAGCACACGAACATTTAGAGTCAGGAAAGGCGGTAGGAAAAATCACCTTAACGGTATAAGTATTGATTTAAATTGCAATTAAAGTGCTAAAAATTCATTAGCACTTTTTAACCCTTATTCTAGCGCGAGAAGTTAGACAAAATAATGCTTGCTTTGGGCTCAAAGTTAACAATAAGCAAGGCCAACATTAAGAATGACCGTATTAGAGATATCTACCTAAACGGTTTTACATTGAGATTTTATTGAAATGAAAACAATCAGATAACCTAACCACTAAGTTCATATACTCTCAATACGATATACGCTTTAATTGCTAAAATTTATAAAGCACCTTCTTGATACCGATAACGCGGCTCCAATTCACTAACCCCTAAACCACTCTGCTTTTTCACTTTTATTTGTACACCAATGCGTTCTTTCAAGGCATCAACATGGCTAATAACACCGACCATTTTGCCACTGGCATTTAAGTTATCAAGGGCATCAAGCGCAATTTCCAAGGTGTCATTGTCCAACGTGCCAAAGCCCTCATCAAGAAATAGCGAATCAATGCTAGTTTTTGCACTGACTAAGTCAGACAAAGCTAAAGCGAGTGCAAGGCTAACCAAAAAGCTTTCACCACCGGATAAGGTTTTGGTATCACGCACACCATCCGCTTGCCATGTATCAACTACTTCTAAGGCTAAGTTATCACTCGCTTGACGTTGTAATTGATAGCGACCATGTAGCCGATTTAGTTGCTGATTAGCCAAATAAACCAAATGTGACAAAGTTAGCCCTTGTGCAAAACGCCTAAACTTAGCACCGTCTGCCGCACCAATTAAGCCATTTAAGTGTGACAAATCATCTAAGGCCGATTGCTGTGAGTTAATTTCTGCCAACAATGCTTCTTGCTGCTTTCGTTGTGCTTCATTTTGCGCTAACTGCTGACTTAGTTGTCCTTGCCGTAATTGCAGCTGTTTTAATGTTTGCTGGCATGCCTCTGCTTTTCCTTCAAATTCTGTTAATGGCATATCCGCCAAACTTTCTTTACCTGAAAAAATCACAGTTCCAGCATTATTAGCCTGTTCATTGGCAGCATCAGCAGAAAACGTTTGTAGTTTCGTTTGCAATTTTTGCTGGTCTTGTTGCAATTGCTCTAGTTGCTGCTCAGCTTGCTTTAACTGCCCATTCGCCAGTTGCACTTGTTGCTCTAGGCTAGTTTTTAGCGCTTGCAAACTTTGCTTTTGCTCTGGGCTCAAAAGCGCGGCTAAAAAGCTATTTTCATCAGCAAATGTGCTTAATTCAAGTTTCTCTAACCATTGTTGCTTCGCTGCTTGATGCTCAGGCACCAGCTTGTTTTTAGCATCAGTATTACCGGTAAGTTGGCCATTAATGTTTTGCAGCTGCTTTTGTTGTTCATTGTGCGTTGACTGCAAAGCAACGACTCTTTGCTCAAGTTGCTGCTGTTGCTGCTTTAATTGTTCGCGAACTTGTTTAACATCTTGCTCAGCAAACACTTGTTGCCTTTGCGTTTGACTAGCAATGAGCTGTTGTTGGTGCTGAACCAACTCCGCTTGGTAATTTGTTAAAGCACTCTCTAATTGCTGTTCTTGACTGTTTAATACAGCAAACTGCTGTTCAACTTTTTGCAATTGCTCTTTATCATTTGCAACCGCTTGCATTGCCTGTTGGAAACGAGCAACTTGCTGCGTTAAGGCTTGTAACCATTGCTCAATAGCAACTTCACTTGCCGCTATATTATGTTTTTCGGCGGCCTCATTGCTATCAATACGACTGTTAACATTACCATCAATATTACCTACAACTCGTTCAGTATTATTAAATACCGTAAAGCACTCAGCTAATTCGATATTGGCAACAGTAATATCTGCAGAAAGTGATTGCCACTTAGTACTAATATGACTTTGCTGCTCAGCAATATTTGTGGCAATTTGCTCAATTTGCAGGTGCAACTGAGTAAATTGTACAGTTTGGGTTTGTATCTGCCCTTCTTGATTAAGCACCTGTTTTTCTTGCTTTGATACCTGCTCCGCTTGCTGTTGATAAGCTTGTTTCAAGGCTTGCATCTGCTTATTTATATCATTTAACTGTTGAAATTGTTGTTGATGTGCCAACAAACTCTGCTCGATTTTTTCAAACTCTGCTAACTCACAATTTAGTTGCAATAAGTCACGCTGTTGTAACCACTGAGCATGCAACTGTGCTTGCTCTTGGCTTTTAGCAAGTTTGTTTTCGTTTTGAAAAGCAATTTTGCTTTCCAACGCAGCATATTTCTTATTTAACTCTGCACCACTCTTTTCGGTTTTATCACGCTGTTGCTTCAATTTTTCTAAACGAACTTGCTGTTGACTTTGCTTCGATACGTTAGTGCTTAATGTTTGATAGTGTTCTATCGCTGGGTGCTGCTCTGAGCCACATAATGGGCAAGCTTGCTCGGGCTTTAAATTAGCACGGTGTTCACTCAGCGACATGATCAGACTTTCTTGCTCGACAATTAATTTAACATCAGCTATTTCGGCTTTCAGTTGTTTATATTGTTCGCGCATTTGCATTAATTGCCCATTAAGCCCAGTTGCACCGTGTTGGTCTTGCGCTAGTTCTTGTTCAAGCGTTTGCAGTTCAGTCGCTAGTTGCTGAAAGCGTTGCGCGTTCAATTTAATTTGCGCCTGCTCAGCACTGGAAGATTGCATGCTATGCAATTGCTGTACTAATGCTTGTTCATCTTGACATTGATGTTGCTGTAATAAACTAGTTATGCCTTGCTCTTGGTTGGCGAGTGTTTGCTGTTGTTGTGTTAGCTGCGCTTGCGTTTGTTGTAACTGTGTTTGCGCTTGCGTCAATGACTTTGACATATCATCAGCTTGTTGCACTAAACTTATGCGCTGGTCGCTCATCTGCGCGACAGTTTTTTTCTCGGCTAGCAACTGCTGAATAATATTACGCCACAAAGGTAGCTTTTCAGGCAAAGGTGCTAAATCAGCATTTTGCTCAATAAAGCTTTTTGCTGTGGCTAAGTTTTGCTGTTGTTGCGCTTTTTCTTTTGACAACTGCGTTAACTGTGCTTGCGCCGCTTGCCATTCTTGCTTTGCCGCTTTTAACTTGCTATCACATTGCTGGCTTTGTTCCGTGATTTGGCTGATTTTATGATCTAAAGGGATAACCTGTTCAACAATCAACTGCTCGGTTGTTTGTTGTTGCGATACAAAGGCTTTTTGCTCCTGTAAAGAAGCTTCTAGTGCTTGGTTTTCTTGTGCTAACGCTTGCTGTTTTTGTTTTAGCTCATCTTTAAGTAGCACATGTTGTTCATCAAGTTGTATTTGTTGTTGCGTTAAATGGCTAAGTTTTTGATGGTCTGAACGCAGTTGCTCTGCAGGCTCAGCTAACGATAACGAGGCAAGTTTTTCCTGCTGTTCAGTTTGCTGACTTTCTGCTTGTGTTAATTGCGATAGCGCATGTTGGCGCTGCTGCTTCGCGGATTGCTCATGTGTTAACCAGCTTTTCACTTGTAACCAAAGCTCAAGCTGCGCTTCCAATTTACTTTGCTGCTGGCAAATATTGGCGATATCGTCAGTGATTTCCTGCTGTTGCTCAGCTGATAATAAATGCATACCTGCACGTTTAGCTTCCAGTATTTTTAGTTCACTGCTTGCTTCTTTGTGCTGGTCAAATACCGCTTTGGAAATATCGCCATAAATTTCACTGCCGGTCAGTTCTTCAAGTAGCTCTGCTCTGTCATTTGCCGGGGCATTCAAAAACGCAGCAAACTCCCCTTGCGATAACATCATCGACTTTTTAAAGCGGTCAAAATCTAAGCCAGTTAGCTGCGAAATTTCATTGCGAATATCAGACACTTTAGTGGCGATAATATCGGCTTCACCCGCATCAACATCTATAATTTTAGCAAGCTCTGCGGTCGGTTTTTGTAAATTACCTTCGAGACTATTTTTAGCTCGGCGTTGGCTCCAAAAAGCGCGGTAAGCTTGCCCTTTCACTTCAAACTCAACTTCGGCTAAACAATTGCTGGTATGGCGGGTCATCAGCTGGTTTTGTTTGTCTGAAATAGTTAAGCGTGGCGTGCGATGATAAAGCGCCAAACACATAGCATCGAGTATGGTGGTTTTACCTGCCCCTGTTGGGCCCACAATGGCAAATAGCGCACTGGTGTCAAATGGTGATTGGGTAAAGTCAATTTTCCAATGGCCTTTTAACGAGTTAATATTTTCAAAGCGTAGCGATAATATTTTCATTATTTCTGCTCCGCCTTGCTTTCATTTTTCGTCACAGTTTCAGCTACCAGACTCTGCGTTGTTTCAAGTTGAACTTGCTCAGCAATATTCGAATACAAGGTATTTAAGCGTGATTTTCTTGCCAATTGTTCTTCTGATTGCCAATCTTCAAGTGCAACACGCGCCTCAAAAACCTCCTGCACACTTAGCTCACTTAAGGTAATTTTTTTCTCACTGCTTGGCATTTTCGCTCGTGCTTTTTTACTGCGTCGTACCAGTAGCACTTCCACTGGTAATGTTTCAGTTAACTGCTCTATTCTGGTGGTTAAATCTTGCAAGTATTCGGCGCTTTCTATTTCAATATCGAGCCAAATTTTTTCTTGAACTTCATTTGAAGTATCAGGGTTAGCACTTTCAAGTTCTCCAATATTAATCGCTTTTTCCTGCTGCTCATTAACGACAGCGGTAATATCTTGTGCTAAATTTTCTAAATTAGTTTTCACCATAGCCATTGACTGAAAACACGGCACATTACACAACTCAACATTTGCCAGTTTACCTTGCTCAAATTCAGCAATAACAATATTTTTTTGCGTTTTCACTTCATCAAAACTTAACGCGATTGGCGAGCCGCTATAACGAATATGGTCACTTTTCGTCACTTTTTGCGGGCGATGTATGTGTCCTAAGGCAATATAATCTGCATCAGGAAATTCGCTGGCGGGAAAAGCTTCTAAGGTGCCGATATAAATATCACGCACTGATTCACTGGTTGATGCGCCAACCGTGGTTAAGTGACCAGTGGCAATAATAGGCAAACGAGCTTTATCACTACGCTGCTCTTGTGACAACTCCTGTGCATGTGCAAACAAGCTTTTATAATGTGTTGAAATAGCTTGTTGCAACGACTGTTGTTTCTCTTTCGCTGATTGCCCTGCATAACTTTTAACAATATCGCGTGGGCGAATAAAAGGAATGGCACAAATCACCGCTTGTTGCTCAGTTTTAAGGCTTTTAAGCACAAACACTTGCTCGGCGATATTATCGCTAGCAGCAGAAATAACCCGCGTGGAAAGTTGGCTCACCAACTGTTTAGACTCCGACAACATAGCCACGGAGTCATGATTACCGGCTAACACCACCAGTTGACAATTTGTTTTATGCAGTTTGGCGATAAAATCAAAATACATTTCTCGGGCATAACTTGGCGGCGTGCCAGTATCAAAAATATCGCCAGCAACAACAATGGCATCAACTTGCTGACTCTGGGATTGTTCAATTAACCAATTAAGAAACTGTTGATGTTCATTTACTCGACTTTTACCGTAAAAATGTTGGCCTAAATGCCAGTCAGAAGTGTGAATAATTCGCATAGTTTTTCAGCGTGCCAAAGTCGGATAAGTCAAAGTAAATATTCTACCTAGTCTAGGTTGAGGTTACTACCATACTTAACTGAATCTTCCGCAAAAATTTCTTGCGCTATACTGATAGCAAATGGAATAAACCATGATCTTTAGTTTACCTTTTGCCCAAGTGACCAATAACAAACCGCTAAAATAAATAAAAAAGGAAAAACACATGGAAAATCAAATTGTTTGGGTTGATATTCCCGTCATCGATTTAGACCGCGCTATTGAGTTTTATAGCGCCCTCTTGAATGGAAAAATTAAAAAGGAAGAATTCGAACATTTCACGTTTGGTATATTACCCCACGCTGAAACTAATGTTTCTGGCTGCTTAGTTCCCTCGCCACCTGAGCAAATATTTACCTCTGGCCCGCTGATTTACTTTAATGTTAATGGCCGACTTGACGATGCGATTAAAAAATCAGAAATGCACGGCGGTCGATTGGTTGAAGAAAAAATATCAATGGGCGGGCATGGCTTTCGCGCTATTATTCATGACTCAGAAGGTAACCGCATTGCCCTTCATAGTAATACGGTTTAGCCAATGCTATAGGCATTACATAATACTATTTAGCCATTGATAAACCACATATCTAGCATTTATTGTTCTTACAAAACAATTAAATAAAAAAGAGCCATTCACTTTAAATGAACAGCTCTTTTAATGTTATAGCTCACACTACTGTGAACTTTAATTTTTCAACGTGATTAACAAAGTAAAATTACAGCTGAGTTAACACACCCTCATTAACTTTAAATTTATACAAACGTACGGTTGATAAGAAGGCCTCTGCGTCATCGTAATAGTTGCGTGTCACGGTATCCATATTATGGAATTCACTGCCAGTATTGTGGAAGTTCACCAATACATTTTCTGCATCAACTTCAACAATGGCAACACCATGTTCCCACATGCGTGAAAATACCATGTCGTCAGTAATATCATCACGTTTAGTCGCGGTGCGTACTAGTGGGTCAAAGTAAAAAGGTAGGTCACTTAACGCATCTGGTACATCGCCTAATTGCGAGAATATTTGATTCATACCATTTTCTAAGAATGAACCAAAGGTGCCAGATGAAACCGATGACGTAGTAAAGTTAAATGACCTTTTGCCCGTAACCGCATTTGGCTTGTGCTCAGTAACGTAACTACTATGAATATCGCCACCTAAGCTGATAACGCCAAATTGACTCATAACATTATCGACAAAGTTCGATTTAAACTGTGGGACACCATCCCATTGGTCTGCTTCTAGATAAAAACGCTGTTTCAGCGGCGCTGGAATAGCATCTGAGTTTAATACCCCTTCGAGTAAGCTTAAGCCACTATCAGCACGGCTCGAAGACAAATCAAAAATTAATGGTGAAAATGACACGGAACTGCCGAGCATTTTCCATGTACTGGTTGATGTAGCAAAGGTTTGCGCTAACCAATCGGTTTGCATATCGTCAAACACTTTTTGTGCACTCGTGCCTTGCAAATTGGCAACATGTTCACGATAGCCAGCATATATATCGTATGTGTCTTTAACCACTAAGTAACGGCTACCAATAAAACCAAACAACGAGGTTTTACCTAGAGTATAAAACGCTAAACCTTGTGCTACGCCTGTTTCAGGCAATGCTGGTAGCATTTGAATAGGATGCTCGGCAGGTAAACTTGCTTGCGCAGCCGCTAAAACTTGATTTAAGTAACTGGTAGTTAAATTGCCTTGCACGGCAGTAACAGCGCGTTGTTGTGCTTGTGCTAACGCTTCTGCTTCAGTTAATTCAACACGTGCCATTAGCTCTTGCATATAAAGGCCAGTAAACACTTCTAGGAATGTCGCTTTATATGGCGCAAACATAGCGTCGTCAATATTCACATAAGGTGACATTTGGCTAACAATAGCATCTACTTGTGCTTGTACCATACCAGCACCTAGTAAGAAGGTACTTAACGTCGCTTGGTCCATTTCTACTTTTGCCGGAAAAGCATCTTCTGGCAAAATGTGATCGGGGCGATTGGTACGAAAATCTGTCATGGCTAAATGTAAATGTTGACCAAATTGGAAGTCGCGGTAAATTCGCGTATTCGGGAATAAATGCTCTTCGTTGATACCTATAGCGCCAGCTGCAAGCCCTGCTTGAGTATGAGGTTGCTCATGGTCAATTGGCATATACTCAAAATAAGCAATTTCAGAATTCTTTTTACGCTCAGTTTGTTTTTCTTCACCTGCGCCATCTAAATATGTCGCGGTATCACCCCAGCTATCGTCCGAGAACTCATGATCATCCCAAATGGCGATCATTGGGAAACGCTCATGCACGCGTTGTAATAATTCATCAGTACGGTAAGTTTTATATAACTGACGATAGTTATCTAAACTATTCGCTGCTTGCGTTTTATTATCACCAACACCTATGGTTAATGCGCCTTCGTTGTCGGTAAATTCAATACTGCGCGCACCACCAGCTGATTGGAATTGTGAATCACCCGTGGTTTCGTAAATGTAGTCACCTAAATGCACAACAAAGTCTAAATCGTCGTTATCAAGTAACGATAAGTAGTTGTTAAAGTAACGACCGATATAGTCTTGACAAGAAACGTAAGCAAATTTTACTTTGCTATCGCTATCGGCTGCGGCAGCAGTTTTAGTACGCCCAACGCGGCTTGAGTAGTTTTTACCACCCATTTGGTAAATAAAGCGGTAGTAATAGTGCTGCCCAGCATTAAGCTCAGTAACACGAATTTTTAAACAATTATCGTACGAAGCTAGGGCATCAAAGCTTTCTTCTACCACTAAATTAGCGAAACCTTCGTCGCTAGCCACTTGCAACATTAGTGATGTGTCGGCACCTGAGCCATCATCAACACGAGTCCATAAAATAACTGAGTCAGCTTTCGGATCACCCGATACCACAGACTGCGGGAAATATTGGCTACCATCTAAAATACTCGGCTCAACTGGGCCGGGCTCGACAACTTCATCTTTTTTGTCTGAACTACCACAACCAACAAGGCTTGAGGTAACAACAGCACCAGCACTTACCGCAAGGGTTTTAATAAATTTACGACGGGTATAATTCATATTTAAATCCTTCTTACTCATTATTTAATTGTTGTTATAATTTTTGACATTTTAACTTTACTTTATGACAAGTTTTCAATGCCTTATTGCTTTTATGTTGTTATTTATTCTTGTTCCGTTTTTATTTAACCTACTATTCTGGGTAACCAGTGATATTTTTGATCTCTTGATATATTGGCTTTAGTTGTTTGTACATTTTTCGATAAACTTGACGATATAATTTGTTATAAAGCTTCACATTTTCTTTATTGGGTATAAATGACTGTTCAATGCGAGTCATGGCATCAATGGCTTGTTGGTAATTGTCAAAATAACCACTACCCACGGCAGCATTAATTGCAGCCCCTAAACCAGAAGTTTCAAAAGTATGCGGGCGGTGAGCGGGCAAATTAAAAATATCTGCCGTCAGTTGCAACGCGGCATCTGACTGCGAACCGCCACCAGAAACAATTAGCCGGATAATTTTACGTTTCTGCCGTTTTTCTAACGTTTCTTTACCTTCACGTAACGCATAAGCTAAGCCCTCTAAAATAGAGCGATAAATATGAGCACGAGTATGAACATCACCAAAACCAATAATCGCCCCTTTCGCTTCTAAATTTTTCAACCCCGGTGACCAATAAGGTTGCAACATTAAGCCCATCGAGCCTGGCGGTACTTGTGCGACGAGTTGATCAAATAAACTCTCAGCGCTCACTCCTAAAGTTTGTGCTTTTTCAATTTCATTTTGCCCGAACTCTTGCTTGAACCAATTCACCATCCAAAAGCCACGGTAAATCATCACTTCTGCATTAAAGTTGTCTGGAATTGCCGACGGATATGGCGGAA
This sequence comes from Colwellia sp. SU-HH01172, assembly GCF_057553355.1. NCBI lineage: Bacteria > Pseudomonadati > Pseudomonadota > Gammaproteobacteria > Alteromonadales > Colwelliaceae > Colwellia > Colwellia sp. SU-HH01172. The sequence continues at coordinate 323,281 of NZ_BAAJMB010000003.1, forward strand.
TAAAAGCTTGTGGCTCAACGTATTTAGCGTTATTGGTATTGATTGTTGCTGTAGTGCCGTAACTTAAGCTGGCGGTGTCAGGGCTGATACAACCTGAGCCAAGCACCTCGCAGGCTTTGTCTGAGGCTGAGGCAATCAACTTTGTTCCCAATTTTAAGCCTGTTTCTTGAGCTGCTTGCTCAGTAATAGTGCCAAGTATTTCACCCGGTTTGACTAAAGTTGGCAGCATAGAGCGCTTTACTGGCAATGCCAGCCATTTCCAATCCCAACGGCCTGCCCAATTTTGTTTTTTATAATCAAATGGTAAATAACCAACAATACTGCCGATAGAATCTTTAAATTGTCCGGTTAACTTATAGGTGAAAAAACCAGAAAGCAGTAGAAATTTATCGGTATTTTGCCAAACTTTCGGCTCATTTTGCTCTAACCAATTGGCTTGCGATTTACGGCGAAAATAATCAATCACCTTAGTTTGGCCAATCGCGGCAAATGCTAATCGCCAATACCAAGGCATGGGCTTATTTTGTTGGCACAAGCGTTGGTCAAGCCATAAAATTGCCGGGCGCAACGGCTTGCCATCTTTACCAAGATTGATAACCGTGCCACGCTGAGTGGTAACGGTTACCGCTGTTATTCGTTCACGATAACCGTTTTCAAGCACTTCTTTTTGCTGCCAAAGTTGCTGACAACATTTACCAAGCATTTGCCAAAAATAATCCGCGTTTTGCTCTGCCCAACCTGGGTTGCTTGAAAAATATGCTTCAAGCTCAACACGGCTTTTCGCCACTAAGTCGCCATTAAGATTAAACAAGAGTGCGCGAACACTTTGAGTGCCATTGTCTATCGTTAAAATCAAATCATCAACATTATTTACCGTGCTGCTTGCCTCGCTTACTGGGTGACTTAATTGTTCATCGACATTGTTAGCTGCGCTAGATTTCGTCATATTTTCAACTATTGCTCGTGTTATTTTCAATGCCATTTGGCAAACTGTAAGCCCGTCGCCAAATAGCGATATAGCGCGTTTTTTCTTGCTGCCACTTTTCGTCATTCCAGGCTAAATATGGCGCGCATAATTGCTGTATTTTAGGTAGCAATTCACGAGCACCTTCAGGTAAAACATTACCAATTCTGGTACGACGCAGCAGTAAGTCGTCTAAGTGTTGCACCTGTTCAAATTGCACTGACCAAATAAGCTCTGCCCATAAGTGCCTACTGTAACGTATTGGATTACAATAGCTTTTATCACTTTGATTGACAAATGCTTGACTAAATTCACCATAGCAAGCCATTATTTGCTGATTAATCTCTTGGCTAAACTGGCTGTTAAGATCAGCACTTGCTTGCGAAAGTATTGGTAGCTTGCAGGCTTTTATTAATAACTGTGAATAGTCAGCGTTATTTTTATCGTTTTGCGTGACCTTGCTTAATTGCTGGCAGACAATATTCAGCACTTGCTCGGCAATTAAGCGAAAAGTAGTCAGCTTACCGCCGGTAATCGAAATAAGTCCAGGTTGCTGCTCAATATAATGTTCACGTTTTTCTTTTGACGGCGCAGCTGAAGGTTCGGACGTAATTACGGGCCTAACACCAGCAAAGGTAGAAATAACATCGTGTTCGGTTATATTGGCATCAGGAAACTGTTGTGCAATAGCTGCGAGCAGATAGTCAAATTCGCTTTGGCTAATTTTCGCATCTTTAGCCATACTTTGTTGATGCTCAACATCGGTGGTACCAACAATAGTGACATTTTGCCAAGGGTAAACTTGCACTGGCCGTTTATCTTGCGCGTGCCGAATAGACACCACACTCGCCACAGGTAAACGCCAATTCGCTATCACTAAATGGCTGCCACGTAACGGTCGCATGTGCATTACCGCTTTTTTATTTTTGCCTAAATTGTTGGCATCTAGGCAAGTTTTTTTCAGTAATTCTGACCACGCACCACAGGCGTTTATCACCACTTTGGCGTTAATGGTTAATGCTGACTCATAATCTTCTACTTCAACAGTGATTTGTTGATTTGACTCTTTAGCTTCTAACTTAGTGACTTTGGCATAGTTTAGTGCTTGTGCCCCTAACTGTAATGATTCTTGAATTAAGCGTTGCACTAAACGCGCATCTTCCGTTAGGGCATCAAAAAACTGCGTACCACCCAATAATTCACTGTCTTCAACTTTCGGCGCTAAAGCCAAGTACGATGATTTAGACCAAAATTGATGCTGTTTAATTCCGGCAATAAAATCGTAGCAAGACAATAATTGATTAAACAGCCATGGGCCCGGAAATGATTTTTTGTAATGGCTCATCACAAAGCTTTGCTTTGCGATAAGAGGTTGGCCTTCTTTTAATAATCGTTGTCGCTCAACAACAGACTCACGCGTTAAACCAACTTGCCCTTGCGCCATATAACGCAAACCACCATGAACCATTTTTGACGAACGGCTTGAACTGCCCCAAGCGAAATCTTTCTGCTCTAGCAACAAAACTTTTAAGCTCATTTGACTGGCAAGTTTTAAAATACCTGCGCCGGTAATGCCGCCACCAATAATGACTAGGTCCCAATTTTCAGTTTGGCTGTTATTATTTTCAGCCAATTGAGCAATGCGTTGTTCACGGCTTTGTCTTAGGTTTTCAGACAAAGCAAGTTCGTTAGCCGCGCAATGCACTGCGCTATGGCCACTTTCATCACTTGCTTGTTGATTATCTTTAGTCATGATACGCATCGCCGAACACACCTGTTATAAAGCCATTATTCAAGTAAAGTGCCGGGGTTTAACTGCTGCTCAGCATCAAAATGCTCAACTAAGTTTTCTAGCACCTTCATGCCCAATTCACCTTTTTCAACATGTAGATATGGCGCATGATCTTTACCAACACCGTGTTGATGGCTGATGGTACCGGCGTTATTGACGATAGTATCGCTCGCTAAGTGCTTTAAGGTTTGCCAGCGCTTTAACGTTTCTTGGTAGCTATCAGCATTACGATAAACATAGGTGGTGTACAAACTACAACCTTGGCTATAAACATGCGAGAGATGAGTAAATACATGCACTTTCTCGTCAATATCTTTCAAGCCCTGGCGAATTTTGTCTTCAACGGTTGTCATTAACGCGTCAACATTGCCCCAATCAGTCGCGGTTTCAAAGGTATCAACCACATAACCTTGTTGCCATAGCGCATCTCGAAGATAAGGTGAACGAAAACGATTCGCTTGCCATTTTTTGCCCAGCATTTCACCCGTGTTAACACCGTAATATTTTTTCACCACAGCATTTAATTGTTTCTTACTAGCAGATATTTGTTGCTTACTGCCAGTTAAACCAAAAGTCAGCATACACTTACCATCAGCGCAGCCGCGCAATGATAAATAACGCTCTAACCATTTAATTTGGTTTTCATGACCGGCAAGTTTTAGCTGCGTTTGTGTTTCAACTGCGTTGCTAACGCGCAACATTGACAAAGCAATGCGCTGTTGTACTGATTCTTTACAAAACTGACTAGCGGCTTGCCAGTTAGGGAAGAAAATAACGGAGAATTTTTCTGCATCAGCCACTTTACTAACTCGTACTTTAACTTGCGTCAAAATACCAAAGCGCCCTTCTGAGCCCAATAATAACTCACGTAAATCAGGGCCTGCTGATGAAGCTGGAAATGTCGGGACATCTAATGAACCGGCAAAGGTTTCAATGTTACCACCGGCAAACATTTGCTCAATTCGACCGTAACGTAATGATTGCTGACCGCTAGAGCGACTTGCCACCCAACCACCGATAGTTGATAGTTCAAAAGATTGCGGAAAATGGCCAAGCGTATAACCACGCGCTAAAAGCTGCGCCTCAACCATAGGGCCAGGTGTTCCTGCACCAAAGGTGGCAATTTGGCTATTTTCATCAAGGTGCAGCAATTGATTCATTCGGCTCATATCAACCGTTAATATCGCACGTTGCGATTGTTTTGGATTAATATGCCCTGCAACGCTAGTGCCGCCGCCATATGGGATCAACTCAACACTATGGGTTTTCGCATAAGCAAGAATATCTTTTACGTCTTGACAGTTTTCGGGAAAGCTTACGCCATCAGGAAAACATTCCACTTCACCACTGCGCATCGCTAAATAATCAGGTAACGATTGACCTTTAGCGTGACGCACACGCTCTTCAGCATCAAAAGATACTAGCGGATGTTCAGGTAAACGAGATTTTGGTACTGAGCCTATAACCTGTGCTAAGGAAATATCTGCTAGCGGCTGGCCAGTGCCAACAACTTGAGATAAAAATGCCCCTGCCGATTGTGGTAAATCCATTGAGGTGCTTTCGTCACCCCAGCCATTCCAACGTCTCATTTACCACCCCTGCTATTAATTCACTGTTAGTTCGCTTTTAGTTATGATAAAACGAAGTTTGCAACGGCAAAATGTCCTAAAAAGACAGTCGGGGTGACATTTTAGGACAAAAATACGGTCAGGTTGGACCTCTTTAATAACAGAGAAAATATGACAGATACCAAAACAACAATAAATATCAGCAAAGATAGCCAACCAACCTTAGATGAAAACTTAGGTCAAGCCTCCGTTCCCGCGGTAAATCAATACCTACAACTCGCCATTGAGCAAAACCTAGACGTTGAGAAAATATGCCATGAAATTGGTTTAGAGCAATCAACACTCAGTGACAATAGCAATCACATTACCGGCTTAGCATTTCAACAACTTATCGCCCGCTTAATAGCGCAATCAAGCGATGAATTATTTGGTTTACATACCGCAAAGCACGTACAACCTGGCTCGTACAGCGTTTTAGGCTATATTTTGATGAATTGTGAAAACTTAGGGCAAGCACTTACTAAAATTCAACCATTTGAAAAACTGGTTGGCGATATGGGCACAACAACCTTTGCGCCATTAGGTGAGCAAGTAAAAATTAGCTGGCACTGCCAATTTACGGATGCAAAAGTAAAACGCCATATGGTCGATAATTGCTTGGCATCATGGTTAACCTTTGCCCGCTATCTTGTCAGCCAAGAGAGTAATCCAAGTGAACTGTTACTGACCCGAAAACAACCAAGCTTGAGCCAACAAAACGAATACCAAGCAGTTTTTAAATGCCCAGTAAATTATAGCCAAGAAGAAAACGCGATAATTTTCGATAAAGCCTTATTAACGTTGCCATTAAATAAAGGCGATCAACAATTACTTTCAACCCTAGAAACCCATGCTGAAGCAATGATTTCTAGCTTAAGCAGTGAGAATGACTTTTCAAGCCAGCTACAATTGACCATTGAGCAATCATTAAAAGATGGTTGTTTTCACCAACAGGAAGTTGCCAAAACTTTCGCTATTAGTGCCAAAACGTTACAAAGACGATTGGCAACCCTAGGCTTAAACTTTCAAACTGTGCTTGACGAAACTCGCTTAAAATTAGCCAAGCAATATCTGCATGAAAGTACATTGAACCTAAACCAAATCAGCGTTGAATTAGGCTTTACAGAGCCAAGGTCTTTTTATCGCTGGTTTAATAAATTAACGCAACAAACCCCTGGCGAATATCGAAAAGCAGTAACCAATAACACTTAACTGCGCAAGTATTTCCAATAATACACCAGATTACTTAGCCGTGAGTCTATTGCGTTAGGCTTTCTGTGAGCGATTAGTACTTGGTAATTTGTAGATTCTCTCCTTCCCACTTAAACCCGATAGAATGTCTCGCCCAGCCGACTTAAAGACATCAAAACAAGACATTAAGTAAAGCGTACTTGACACACCATTAAACTTCCTCTAAATTAACACATGTAAAGCAAACTTAACTTTTAGTAAAGCATCACAGACAAAGGAAGCGATATGATGACGGATAACACAACAAATAAGTCAACAAATTGGCAAGAAAAGAATAAGAAAAATACCGCTAAGCTAGGTTTTTGGACCACTATGTGGGTGATCAGTATGGCGCTTACCAATTTTGGCCCAAGGTTCATTTGGGATTTTGAACAAAGCTTAACCATCATTGCCGTAGTACTAAATTTAGCATTAGGCTTGAAAATGGTTTTAGCCAATGTTCAACATATTAAAGGCTTAGATGAAATGCAACAGCGTATTCAGCTAAATGCCATGGGCATCACGCTAGGCTTGAGTTTAATTGTTGGCTTAACCTATTCAAACTTAGACGTGTTAAACCTGATCGGCTTTAACGCTGAGATCTCTCACCTAGTTATTTTTATGGGGCTAACTTACTTAACGGCAACGTTTATTGGCACTAGGAAGTACCAATGAAAAATAAACTAAAAGTACTACGTGCAGAAAGAGACTGGACACAAGCACAATTGGCTGATGCTTTAGAGGTTTCACGGCAGACCATTAATGCCATAGAAAAAGGTAAATTTGATCCAAGTTTACCACTGGCCTTTAAAGCGGCAAGATTGTTTAAACTCAGTATTGAAGAGATTTTTCAGGACGAAGAAATTTAAGCAGTTAACCGCAATCAGGAATAACATCTATTAGGCCTAGCTTTTCGTAAGCTAAGCCTTTTGTTCTAACCAAGTACATCAACAAGTACCCGCTGCCAATTTTTGCCCATAATTTTATCTACCTCTGAATGACTAAACTTAGCCTTCGTTAATTGATATTCAATAGAGCGCATGCGCTTAATATGGTTTAATTCAGGGATCACAATATGACTAACATCTTGATCAAAACCTAATACGCCTTTTTTGCCTAAACCTTGCCACCAGCTATCATAGCCTTCTATTGCCACGGCATTATTATTACCTGATGCTAACGCTTTTTTATGACCGCGTAACGGGTAGTCATTGGCAATGGCTACGGCATCAATACCGGCAACATTACGGACATGATTTAGGTGATTTATATAATGCTCAGGCAGTGGTATTTCTTCATTAGTTAACCACCACGACATCATGAAAACCCCAAAAACTCCGCCACTGTCGGCAATACCTTTTAGAATATGATCCGGCGTACAACGGGCATTATCAATAATGGCACGAGCCGCGCCATGCGTTTGAACGACCGAGCCTTTGGCTCTATTTAGCGTGTCTTGTGCACTGGCAACACTAGAATGCGATAAATCGATTAACATCTGCTTACTTTCAAGCTTATCGATTAGCGCTAGGCCTTGTTGACTTAACCCTCGTTGCTCAAGGCTTAAGGCACCACCAGCATATAAATTATTATAATGATGCGTTAATTGCAGCACACGTAAACCTAGTTGGTGAAATTCATCGACTTGATCTAGTCCACCTTCAACACAGTCTGCACCTTGAATTTGTAAGAATACTGCACATTTATCAGCCTGTTTCGCTGTCACAATATCACTGCCTTTGTCAGCGATCATATAAACATCAGGGTTTGCCAACATCTGCGCTGATTTCTCTTTAATGCTTTTCATGCAAGCATTATAAGTACGCTTATAATTGACACTGCCATCAGCACGTTTGACTTCTTCAATTGCAGAAATATCAGCAATGAAACTATTTAGCTGTGATGCTTTCACATCTATTGCATTATCTGGCACGAAAGAAAGTCCGTCTACATAGAGCCTTTTTTCTTTAACAACCGCGGCATAATTGTAAGTATTTGAACACGCACTTAAAGCCGCAATTGAGCTACAGCCAGCAAGCTGTTTCAAAAAAATTCTTCTTTGCACTTAGCACTCCTCAATGCACACTTGTATTGTATTGCCTTTGAATTTCACACTTATCAGACAAAATAAAAAAGCACTTTACTGCTAGTAAAGTGCTTTTATAAAGTATTAAATAAACAACAAAACTTGTTACTAGCCCAATAATTTTCCTAAACCGTCGGTTAATACTTGCTTTGCTTGTTGGCCTTGCTCTGTATCTAAGTAACTTTGCGCACTAGAAACAAAACTGCTGATCATTTCTGGTTTTAAGCCTAATGCTTCAAATTGTTTTTTCACATCATTTACGGCTTTAAGAGAGTCGTTATACTCAGCAGCTTTATCAAGTAAACCACCTAAACCTTCACCAGAGCTTAACTTACTAATATCAGGCATTTGCCCAACAAGCCCTTCAGCACCCGGTAAAGATTTGGCAAGTTGGCTAAACTGCTCAGCAGAAACATTATTTTTAACATAATTAAAAATTGCCCCCATACCGCCAGACGCTTGTGCAGAGTTTACATCTAATGAGCCAGTTAACATATCCACTAAACCGTCAGTACTTGGCATTGCTGAAGCATTTACCTCAACGGTTTGCTCTTTCGCATCACCTAAACCAACCAAGTTTTTCAAGCTATCTAACCAGCTTGTTTCTTCTGCAAGCACTGAGCTACTTAAAGTTGAAATGGTTAACAGTACAATAAGTTTTTTCATAAAGATTTCCGCAAATTAATTAAGTTACAATTTCGTTAAAAGTAAGTGTACAACATTTAACATAAAGGTATATATGCTTTCTTTTCATCACTACAGACCATTGATGTAAAATCAACGCTTATAACACCGACATTTAGGTGTATAATATCTAATAAGAGCAGTCAAAATAAGTCAACGATGAGCCTAGAAAACGAACAATTAAATAACCCATTACACGGATTAAAATTAGACACCTTACTAAACGAATTAGTAACGCATTATGGCTTCGATATTTTAGCTGAGTACACGCGTCTAAAATGCTTTAAAAATAATCCGAGTATAGCGTCAAGCTTAAAGTTTTTACGCAAAACCGACTGGGCAAGAGAAACTTTAGAACGCTTCTACCTGTATAGCTTTAAGAACCTGCCTGAGCCAGGGGAAGACGAGTTTGAAATTCCTCCACGCAAACGCATTATTCCTTTGCATATAAAAGCGAAAGAGCCAAAAGTATTGCTCAAAGGTGAAGCGATTGTCCCTTTAAGCAAAGATAGCTTTAAAGAAACACATCGTTCAAAGCCTGAGCATAAAAAAGCGTATAACCAAGGGCATAATAGAGCAAGTAACCGTCCAGCAAGATCGCACCGTGATAATAAAGCAAATGCTGGTGATTCATCAAACGATAACTCGAGTAGTAATAAGCCGTTTGATCCGTACTCAAACGCTCCACGATAAACATTTACTCGAACATAAGACAAACAAAAGCCCCAATTACAACGAGTAATTAGGGCTTTTCTTTTTTAAAGCTTAAATCGTGCGACTGAGTCTGTTAACGAATCAGCCAATTTGTTTACGTCTTCACTACGGTTTGATAAAGCTTTTGATTCCGCCGCGTTGTGAGTTGCTGCTTTTGATGCTTCACTCATAGTCGCTTCAATATCTTGGCTAAAGCCAAGTTGCTCATTAGAAGCAATACTGATGCTTTTACTCATTTCATCTATGGTGTGCAACGCACTTTCAATTTGCTTTATAGCATGACTCAACTCTTGGCTTTGTGAGACACATTCTGCGGCCTGATTTTGCCCTTGTGAAATCGCTATTTCAGCCGTTTGCGTCTCTTTTTGCAATGAATCTATCATAAGCTGAATTTCAGCAGTCGATGCTTGTGTACGTGATGCGAGTGATCTTACTTCATCAGCAACAACCGCAAAGCCTCGACCATGCTCTCCTGCCCTTGCCGCTTCAATTGCGGCATTTAGTGCCAGTAAGTTGGTTTGATCGGCAATACTGCCAATAGTATCCAAAATCCCCCCAATACTATCGCTGTGTTTACTCAGCCTCGCCATCACATCAACCGACTCACTCAAACGTTCAGACAGTGATACGATGCGGTTACTATTATCATCAGCAATAGAGCGCACTTCATAGCTATGTTTTGATGCTTCAGAAACATTATTTGCCGTCAGGTTTGCTTCATCAGTAACACTGGATGAACTAGCGAACATTTTTTCTGCAATTTCCTTGGCACCATTTACGCGAGTTATTTGCGCCGATGTTGATTCGGCAATACGATGACTTTGCTCATTAGTGATTTTTGCCGACTCATCAAGTGAATAAGCATTTTGACTAATGTTCTTCATTAATGAGGTTAAATCGTCACTGAGTTTATTAATGTTATTAAATAGATCACCAAATTCGTCTTGGTTTTCAATTACCAATCTTTGCGTTAAGTCTCCTTGAGCAATTAGTGCTAAAGATTTATTGGCATTAGCTAAAGGGCCTAACATTGCGCGAGTGGTGATAACACCGATAAATGCGGCCAAAGCCACAAATATCACCGCCATATAAATGGCAAGATCTTCTCCGGTGGCAACTTTATCTTTAGTGGTTAACTGCAACTCATTAAAGCGTGCTTCTGCTAGAGATAGCAGTAACGTTAGCTGTTGGTAGGTGGCATTAAAGCTATTAACAGAATTATTGTAAGCGGTATTTGCGTTAATCGCGTCATCAAGTGCTTGTTGTTTTTGTTGATAAAGTTTTCCTGGCTCCACTAATAATTCATTTAATACTGAAAATTGCAACTCAAAGTCATCAAGCAGTGACTTGTCATCAATACTCTCAAACAGTCTTTGCATAAAATCAAAGTTGTTTTTGGCATTAGCCACTAAAAATCCCACATCTTCTTTATGTTGAGCAAGCAGAGCAAGCTCAGGCACTTGCTTTAAACCCGACATGGTATTTTGTAAGGTATACAACATATCGTCGATGCGAGCACCGTTGCCAACAATGTCGACTAATAGTTGTGCGTTATCTATTTCTAGTAGTTCAAGATCAAGCATGTCATTACTTGCTTGATCACGACTAGCAATAAATTCCTGATAACTGCTGACAAATGCTTCATTAGCGAAAGCAACATTCTTCTTCGCTAAATAAAACTGCTCACTTTGACTCACATATTCTTGATAATGAGTTTGAGCTTGTTTTAGAGCTTGCAACATTTTTGGCTGATCCATCACCTTACTGCGTAACACGGCAACCGCTGATTGAAATTCTTGATTTAATCTTGCGTATTCTTGTTCACTGTTCACTAAGTCAGGTGTGCTTTGCTGAGTAAAGCCAAGCGCGCCAACTTTAATCATATTCAGTAACTTTATTTGCAAAGCACTGCTCTGCTTCTGTACAGGCACTGCCAATAACTCTACATTGCTGTTGGCCGTACTAATTTGCGTTAATGAATTATAAAAAAATATGCTTCCTGCAACTAATAAAACCCCTATCGTGCTAAACCCCATTATTATTTTTTGTTTTATTGTTAATGGTAGGTTGTACATAGACACCTCTGGAATAAATAAATTCTCTTGCTTATGCAAGTCAGTTTCAATCGCTTAGATTGATAAATGATTATAAAACGCAAAATTTAAATGTAAACAGTGGTCAAACCACATATAACATTCAGCCTAGTTAATTATCATCTAATTTATAATTTTCAATATAACACTGGTTCTTCATCAGTCATTAACACACCCAACACTTAATTAACGTTATTTTAACATCCGACTTCCCCTTAGCCCTTACTAGACAAGACTATAATTTATGTTTATTTCTACCATTTAACATATAAATAGCCTGTAATTGGATAATAAATGAGCGCTACTCTATTATCATTTTAACTGGTCGAACGTCCGATCAGTAAAATAACCACAATAAAAACATGACGTAATAAATATAAAAATATTTGGGGAAAAATATGAATGCAATTAAAAGTGTAGCCGCTATTCTCGGCTTCTGCTTAACACTGTGCTCGACTAACGCTCACAGCAAAGAGTACAAAATAGTGCTTATCCATGGCTTTCAGCCACAACAATTAATCTCTGATGGTGACGTTACCGCAAGCGGCCAAAACTACTGGCAAGGCTACTGGAACAACTTAAGTGATGCTCGTATTGACTGGCCTTCATATGAGCGAATTGAAGGCAAAATAGCGTCGGATTATGTTTGGCCAAAATTAAAATCATTTTCAGAAAGCAACTTTTGCGATCCGGGCTGCATATTCGTTACGCACTCTACTGGTGATTTAGTGGCTCGATATATTATTGATAATCAAGAAACTTGGCTGGAAAATGCAGGATTATCGCCGCTTAACATTGTCGCAACCTTCGATATTGCCGGCGCTGGCGGCGGTAGTGAACTTGCCGATTTAGCAGTAAGTGTCGCTCAAGGTACCGAAAGTTGGACCTTTATCATAGAAGCAGCTTTAGAAGCTTGGTTAGGTGGCGACCTTAGCGACGAAATGGGCGTATTGCATGACTTAAAAGTTAACAACGCAAGACAGCTCGCCCCTTTACCTGATGCACGCATCCCTCGTTTACGTTTTATTGGTGATGCCAGTGAATATTTAGGCGTGACTAGCCCGTTTATTCAGGGCCACGATGATGGTGTTGTTGGCAGCCACTCCGCATGTGGTGGCAATCGACAAGGGCACTACGGCAGCTGTAGCGCACAAGTGGCTTTCAACGGCAAGCTATCTAGCCAAAGCAATGCAGTTTCCGGTTTTATGCCTTATCATTATCCAATGCTTATGGGTGAAGACTACAGCCATGGCTCATTACTAGAGCCGGAACAAGAAGGCAAAGTTACCGCAGCAAGCAATCAACAAGAGCTGTTATCTGGTGAGAGCATCCAGTTTGATACTTACACAAAAACCTCCGGCTGGTGGTTGTGGAAAAGTAACTACCTTTACGTACAAAACTCAGATAATGACAGTATGTCAGCACTGATTTATGACGCAATTCCTAATTAAATAAACTAGCAAAGTATTAAGAGTTATGAAAAACAACCCATTTTTAAAGCGAATAGTGGCAATGAGTATTGTTGTTGTCACTGTTTGGCTTTTTTGGCCATCCATGCCACAACATCAAGTAATGGAAAGCAAAGTAGCGATAAAAAAGCCAATGCTAAAAACTAATATTAGCCAAACTCAAGCTGTTAACGAAAGTAATCGTATTGTTATAACGTCGACAAATATTACCTCAAATGACTCAGCAACATTGGTCGCTAAAGCGTATGCCGGCGAATTAAACTTTCCAGCTTATTCACAACCGCTAAGCCGTAATGATTTCGATCGTTTAAATCCAAATCACTTCAACCCACAATCTATCCCGATTGACGACGAAGGTACTAGTATCACTGCTGAACTTTCAAAATATCGTTACACCTACCCTGAACCCATTTTGGCAACACTAAGCGGCGAAAACATTGCAAATGCCGAATTGCAACTCGTCGATATAGCTACTGGGAAGTCACTGCTGACTAGAAAATTTCAACAAGATGAAAACAACTGGTATGTGCAACTTGATGGAGAACGTGACTTTCCAGACCAATTACAAGCAACTGTAAAAGCAAACGTTAACAACAAGAATATTAGCATCGCCCTGTCACTAAAATATGTCGATTCTGTTGCGACACTGAAAAGTTTTGAATCAGCGGTTAGCCATGATGCCGATATGTTAATAAAAGCGAATATCACCACTAGAGAGCAAGGCCTATATCGCATACGGGCAAATTTATTTGACGCTGCTCACCAACCCATTGCTCATCTGGTTAGTAAAGCAAAGCTGAGTAAAGGCAATACTGATATTGATTTAAAGGCACATCAATCTGTGCTTCAAGGCAAACAACAACCCTTTTATTTATCTACTTTTTCAATCGAATTAATGTCACCGGCGCCAGGTAAACCGACAAAGTATGGCAATAGTGCTATCAATCAATATGAAATAAATAATTTTGCTATATCGAGCTTAAGTGATGTACCTTATCAACCAACAGTGCAAGAGCAACAACGCTTGTTACTGCTGCAGAACATGGCCCAAGGACGATAAATATATACCTTAACTATATTGATATAAAAGTAATTTAAAGGAATTTTTCCAAGGTAGATTACTACGTTCTGTAAACTAAGCACTTTAAATAAGGGCTATTTATTGTTTACAAAAGTTAACTTAATATTTACCGCTTTATTATTGGCTTATTCAGCTTATGCAACGGAGCGGCCAAGTAAAGCACAATTGGCTTCTATACTTATGGAAGCTGAAGATTACTTGCTGGTAAAACCTTCAAAATCACTAGCGATATTAACTACAAATACTAATTTATCACCGTTATCTGATTCTCAATTTCTTCGCTGGCATATCGCTATAATACGTGCGTCAGTTTCATTAAATCGCTTGTCCATTATGGAGCGATCAATTCAAAAGCTAATAGAGCATAGGTCCTCTGCTGAATTTAATCGTCGGCTGGTACCGATATTAAGTAGTATTGGCATTTGGTTACGAAAATCAGGTTATTTGTCGCAGGCGAAGTTGGCACTAACCTGTGCACTCACCCACAACAAAATTGAAGAAAATAAAGTAAAACTACTGACAAGCCTTGCTATCGTTTCACGACACTTAAATCAAAATGACTATGCGGTAGAAACCTACAACTTAGCAAAACATATTGCTCAAGATAGAAAATTAACACCTTCATTAGCAACCATTGAAAATAACCTTGGCGTTATTGCTTTAGAAAATGACGATGTTATTAAGGCAGAGCATCACTTTCGCACAGCTTTAGCCATGTATCAAGAGAACTCAATTCGCTCTGGCAATATCATTAGTGGTATAAACCTACTACAAACTTTCTTAATTCAATATCAGCAAGTCAATTATCAAAGATTATCCCCTTCCATTGCTCGACTTACTGACGCTTTCCCTAATGAATCAAGGCAAAGTACTTTGTTTTGGCTAAATACTGTATTTAACGCAAGGCAAGGAATGAAGCTTAGTGAAGAAATCAAAACACAGCTTACAACAAGTTTTAATAAGATTAGCGATCGAAAATTAAAGTTTTCATTAAAAAAACACTTTGCCGACGAACTGAAAATAAAAGTCGACTTGCCGAATAAAGCTCATCACGAAAAACTGCCTCCGCTATGGTTTGAAGAAATTACTCAATGTGATTGGGAAAAACTAAAATCATTTAAATTGGAAGATTTGAAATAAGCTGTGATTGATTAAATGCTATGTTCTCCCCTTGTAATGATCTGAATGCATATGGATATATTGATAAAAATTTAATATAGAGATATTTAAAACAGAACTAATTATCGACATAAACTTGCATCTCTTCACCTATTTTTTTTCTCATTTCCATTAATTTAACTGCCGTTTCGTGTTGTTTCTTATCTTTTTCAGTTTCTGGTACCCATTGCGCCACTCGCTCCGGTTGTCCGTTTTGATCGACAGCCACCATAATAACAATGCAATGTGTTGTTAAGCGTCGATTTAGTGACTTTGGGTCACAGGCATTAACTTCGAGCGCTATATGCATTGAAGATTTGCCGGTAAAAATCACTTTCGCTTCTACTTCAACTAAGCTACCGACATGTATCGGGGCAACAAATCGAATTCCCCCAGCATAGGCTGTGACGCAATAGCGGCCACTCCAGCCAGCGGCACAAGCATATGCAGCCAAATCAATCCACTTCATTACTGCGCCACCATGAACTTTGCCACCAAAATTCACATCTTGTGTTTCAGCTAAGAACCTTAACGTAATATCTCTTTGACTATTTGACATCGTTTTCTCACAGAACTTAAACAGGTAAATAATTATATTTGCGATTGGAAACTTGTTGCAGGCCATCCGTGGCGAAACATGGACGTTCTCGCTGCAAAAACTCAGCCTTCACGCTGCATACTTCAGTAGCGAGAAATATGAATTTTTGTGCATTATCTGTATTTAGAAATTAAGTTTGTAACCAACAAGGAACTTATCTTCAGCTTCATATACATCTTCGGCTTCATCACTCCAAGCACTATATTCAACATAGAAGCTACCAAGCTTATGATTATAAATTGCATCAAGAATAATTTGGCTACTGTCTACCGTCAGTCCGCTTGCTGAATCCATAGAAACCCATGCATATTTAGCCTGAAATTGTATGTTATCCATTTTATATCCACCATAGATCTCATAAACATTTTCATCCACAATCTCACCACTTGGATTTAGACCTTCATAAAAACGTAAATCACTTGAGTCTTGGTAATGCGCAGCAAGACTTACATTGCCATGGTTGTATGCAAGCTGAAATGAATCAACCACATGGTCACCTTCAAATGCTGTTACCTCAAATCGTGACGCTGATACGGTAAAATCATTAACAACATATTTAGCTGCCACATTATAACCGACTAGATTTTCATTCTCTGTCCCAGCAGCATCAGACTTTACGTCACCATTATTTAATATTGCCATCGCCGAAATTTGAAAGCCGCCCATCTCTGGAGTTGTGTAGGTTACTGCACGATCGGGTCGAAGATATTCGATATAATGCCCATTACCTTGAGCATCTTTGCCGAAAAGCCCGTAACGACTCGTATGACAAATAACACCCGCAGCTTCATGGGTACAACCAGCAGATTCATCAATATCAGAGAATATATCAATCGCGTTATCGGTAAAATTCCATGCCGGTGAATATTGCTTGCCGATTAAAACGGAGCCAAAATCACCTTCTAATCCAACATTAGCAAGACGAGCACGTTGGTCATTACCAGCAAACGAACCGTCATCAGTAAAAAGTCGAAATTCAAAGTTGTAGGTCGCTTTAACGCCATCAAGTATTTCAGCTGATCCATAAGCACCGAGACGAGAATAATTATCTTTATACTCAATTTCGCCTTTGTTCGTGTCTTCCAATTGAACTCTAATGCTACCGTACCAATTAAATAAATCATTATTTGCTTGTGCCATTGTAGGTACAATTAAAGCGGCAGCTATGGCCAATTTAGTGCTTAGTTTCATGTTAATTTCCCCTATCATATTGATGAATCATGTTTATTATTTTGTAGAATCTATTTTTAATCTTTTAACAGGGTTGGGACTGAATCGATTAATAAACACATTCTTATTTTGTACGAAAATAATACTAAGGAGGTGTTTACAAATATTGAAGTCAATTAACTTAATCAGTTAATAAGGGAATCTTATACCTAGTGAAATAAACCGTTAACTTTTCAACTTATAAGCTTGTTCTAGCTAGTAATTTTACATATTCCGATGATTGGCCTTTGTTGCAAATTTCACTTATTTAATCTGAAATAAATAGCCAATAATGATAACTACTGTTTCTCTTTTTATTTAGTCACAAAAATTATCAGTGAAATTGATTAATATCACTTATCAAACAATAACTTAATTTAATTAGAGCAGAAGTATATAAACATGAATAATAGTGCTTTTAAGATGTTTGTTTTGCGCGTAACAAATTATTGAGCAGAAAAACCTATTTATGTTTTACGAATCTTCAATGCTAATAATAGCTTTGTTAGCGATAACTTCCGGCGCTGCTTTGCAGAGCATGGCTGGCTTTGGTTTAGCAGTGATTGCTTCTCCAATATTGCTGCTAATCAACCCAAGCTTATTGCCAGCCCCAATGCTAATACTTGGGTGTTTGTTGTCACTTTTAAACTGCATTCGTTATCGACATCAACTTAGTTTTGTTAATATCCAAGGGGCACTACTTGCAAGGATCCCTGGCTCAATTTTAGGCGTGTTTTTATTATTGCTTTTACCACCTGTATTTCTCGCTGTCAGCTTTTCGCTATTTATTATACTGTCGGTTTTGCTTACGTATCACCATATAAGCATTAGTAATTCAACACGAAATTTAGCTTGGGCAGGTTTTTTTTCTGGTTTGATGGCAACCACCACATCTGTTGGCGGTCCGCCAATCGCCATCACTTACCAGAATAGTAATTTAGAAACGGCAAGAGCAGAATTATCTTTATATTTTCTATTGGGGACGCTGCTGTCTTTAGCATTATTATTGTTGTCGGGAAATATTAGCGACTTCCAACTACAGCTCACCTTGCCGTTAACGCCAGCAATATTTATTGGTTTTGCTGTATCGCTATATCTAGATAAGTATTTTGTACAAGATTATTTAAAGCCAGTAGTTGCGTTATTGTCTTTAAGCTCATGTGGCTTAATACTGCTAAAAGCGATGAATGAGCTCTAAGCAGTACAAGTAGTATTAATGGCTTTGACTGAAGATTTAAAACGGATAGATAACTTTATTGATACTTCATCGTTTAGGTGAGTTTTCATCGTCGGCGCTCGTAGGGGAATGTGTCACACTGCAAGCTGTTCTAGGGTCAAGCTCAACGGCAGACACAATGACACTGCCTTGCATAACAAAACTCTCTTGCTCTGTGACAGGTAGCGCCGAGCGTACCATCATTCTAAAAATAACAAAACAAGCTAACAAACATTGAATCAAAGCAAGAAGATAGAACAAGGCTGAGCCACCAAACTTATCCATAACAAGCGAGGTAGAATAAGGCCCAATAATTCCACCTAAGGCAAATGCCAATATCATTGAACTCATTGCGGACACCATTTCATCTTGGCGTAACTTATCAAAAGCTTCAGAAATACTTAATGGGTAGCTACAAGCAATTATACCGCAGGTAATTGCTGTCGCTAAAAACACTCCCCAAGTTATCGCAAGTGATGCAAATACTGTCACAGCAATACATGCACATGAGGATATTATTAATAGCACAAACAATACCGAGCGTCGGTCAAAGCGGTCAGACAAATAGCCAACAGGAAACTGTAATACAAAAGCCCCTAAAATAGCACTTCCCATATACAAGGATAATTGAAAACCAGCTATATCGAATTCTTTTGCGAATACCGGTAATAAGCTAAAAATGGCGGAATAGAGCATGCCAGATATCAAGCAACTAACAACGCCAAGCGGAGAGCGCCTATATAATGCCCTTAGCGGCATTGCATTAACTTTTTCAATTGTAGGTCCAACATGGCGACTGAGCACAACAGGAATAACCGCCACACACAGTAATATACCCGCGATAACAAACAGTTTATTGTCTTGGGCATAGCTGACATTCATAAAAAACTGGCCACCAAAAAGTCCTGCTAACATAACCGCATTGTATATTGCCAATACTTGCCCACGGTTTTCTTTAGTGGAACTGTCACCTAACCAACTTTCCATAGCGGTAAAAGCACAGGCGATACAAAAGCCCATGACTACACGCATGACTCCCCAAAGAAAAGCATCTGCATACAGGCTACAAATAAGTATGCTGACCGCTCCTAATGAAACACAGCCAGCAAACATACGAATATGCCCTGCCCGTGCTATTAGCCTAGTGCTATAAAGTGCACCAATAAGTAATCCAACATAATATAATGATAAAACGATACCGATTAACTCGATACTCATACCATCAACAGCCATTCTTACCGGCAATAGAACATTAATTAGGCCATTCCCTAGCAATAAAATAAAACAGCTAAGAAAAAGAGAAAACATTGAGATAAAAGTGTGACGCACAAAGTATTCCTATTGTCATTACCGATATGAAAAACAAAAAAGCCGACTAAATGTCAGCTTTTTATTTTTTTGAACATAATAAAAACTAACTAGGGTACTGCCGCGTAAGCCACTATTTCACACAGCATTTCTTCTCGTGCTAAGCCAGCAACAATCATTGCAGCTCTATTGGGATATGGTGCTTGAAAGTACTCTGCGTAAACTTTGTTAAATAATGGCAATTGATCTCTAGCCGTGACATAAATAAGCACTTGCGTAACATCATCCATAGTCAACTGTGCCGCTTCAATTGTATGTTTAAAGTTTTCCATAGTCTGACGTGCTTGTGCTTCGATGCCACCGTCTACCACTTTACCTTGAGCATCAATTGGTATTTGGGCTGTGGATAGAGTGCCATTAGCGATAACCGCCCATTCCAAAGGAGCCTTTGAAGCAAAAAGCTCTGTTTTAACTGGTACTTTCATTTTAATTTTCTCTATTAATTAGGTTTAAAATTGATAAATAGAAATTATGCAAACTGTTGGTTACAGCATGCATACATTCATTGTTATTAGAAGTTTGAATATCATGATAAGTTCATAAACTTAGTCGGCTTACCATGATATATGGGCCGTTTATAAGCCTTGCTCATCAGCCATTTTTCTAGCTATTTGAGGTGCATTCCATAATGAAGGAAGCAAGATAAAAGACACAGGCACTGCTGTTACCACAATAAATGACTGTAACGCCGATATACCACCTGCACCTATTGATATCAATATTGCAGCCATTACACCCATCATTATTCCCCAAAATACGCGTATTGAGCTTTGAGGAGAATCTGTGCCAGTCATGACCATGGACACCGAATATGTCATTGAATCACCAGTAGTTGCGACAAAAATAGTCGTCAATATTAAGAACAACACCGAGATGACTCCCCCCATCGGCAATTGTTCGGTAATAGCCAATAAAGCGGCAGGTAAGTTAAAACCGGTGAAAGGTTCTGATATAACCCCTGGATTCGCTAATTCAAATGCTAAACCGCTACCTCCAACAATAGTGAACCAAAAACAAGTAATGACAGGAGCAACAACAGAGATTAGTAAAATCATTTCTCGAATTGTTCGACCTCTTGAAATACGTGCAACAAACATTGCCATAAGTGGGCCATAACCTAGAAACCACCCCCAAAAGAAAACTGTCCACCAATCAAGCCAAGCCGGGTTAGAACGGAATGTTGCCATTGGAATGAATTGGTCGATATAAATACCAAAGGAGTGCAAATAACTATCAAAAATAAATGCTGTTGGTCCAAACAGTAATATAAAAGCCATTAATATCACCGCTAAAATAATATTAGCACGACTTAATATTTGAATACCTTTAGTAACACCGCTCACCGCTGACAAAGTATAAATACAAATTAAGCCAAACAATATAGCGACTTGCGTGGTATAGGTATCAGGTATACCAAATAATTTTTCTAATCCAAAACTTACTTGTAAGCCAAGAAATCCTATTGGACCAACAGTGCCAGCAACTACGGCTAATACACAGCACGAATCAACAATAGTACCAAACGCTCCTTTCATCACTTTATCGCCAAAAAGCGGGTAAAGTAAGGTACGCGGCTTTAACGGTAAGCCTTTTTCATAATGCAGATACATAAAAACAATACCCGTCAAACTACCTAGTATTGCCCAAGCTAAAAATCCCCAATGCATAAAGCTCTGCGCTAACGCATTATAAGCAGCGTCAGCTGTGCCAGAGTCACCACCAAATAGAGGAGGTGGAGAGGTAAAATGTGCCATTGGTTCAGCTGCTGCCCAGAACACACCGCCACCCGCAAGTAGCGTACACATAATGATAGAGACCCACTTAAATCTTGAGATTTCAGGAGACGTAATACCGCCCAACACCACAGAGCCTGTGCGACTAACCGCGAGAAAAATACCAATAACAAACGTCAGTAACAACAACACTTGCCAGTACGCGCCAAATAATTTAGTTGATGTCGCAAATGCTGAGTTTACCCAACCCGACATCATTTTTATGTCGTAAAGTGCCAAGATAGCAAACAGCACAAGTGCACCACCGCTAATCAAAAATACGGGAATATCGACACCCTGTAGAAATTTGATTTTGGGCATTGCAACCTCTCTACTTTCCGCAACCGTTTTAGAAGTATTCATTATAGTCTCCTGATGGTTCTCTTATAGTTATAGTTATATTTTCTAAAGTGCTAGCTTTTAGGACTAAACCTAGTGTGAATTAGCGCTTTAGCACCTGAGGTTTTAGACCTTTGTCTAGGAAGTTAAGCCAATTTAAGCCCATAACTTTAGCAATATCGTCTGCCTTAAAGCCTCTTTGTTGTAATCCTTGCGTAATATTTGGAAAATCACGACTGTCACGAAACCAAGACAGTGGCCTTGGCCAGTCTGCGTTTGCCTTCGAACCTTCACCATAATCCATGTCTTTTGACCAACGTCCGTTACGCATCCATTCAAGTACTGATAACGGTTGTTCCTGACATAAGTCAGTTCCTAAACCAATATTATCTATTCCCATTAAATCTGCAGTCGAAGCGACCATGTCGCAAAAGTCATCTAAAGTGCAGTCAGGCCCATTTTTTAAATGAAACGGGTACAAACTGAAACCTAACAATCCACCTGACTCACCCAGTGCTTTTAGCACAGCATCCGACTTATTGCGTTTAGCTGCATGAAAGCTGTTTGGGTTGGCATGTGAGATAACGATAGGACGCTCTGAAATGTCAATCGCTTCTAATGTGCTGCGTTCACCGCTATGGCTCATGTCAACCACCATGCCCACGCGATTCATTTCCTTTATGGCTTGTTTGCCAAAGCGAGTAACACCGCTATCTTCAGCTTCATAACAACCACAAGCTAATAAACTTTGATTGTTATAAGTAAGTTGCATAATCATCAAATTGAGTTCGCGCATAATCTCAATCATGGCAATATCGTCTTCAATAGGAGAACAATTTTGTGCACCAAACATGATACCAACCTTACCGAGTTGCTTAGCCAATCTAATGTCCGCAGCACTTTTAACCGGCATGATCAGATCCGCATTCATCTCAAAATGATGGTTCCACTCACCAATACGCAATAATGTTTCACGAATTTGTTCGTGATATACCACAGTGACGTGCACCATGGTAACGCCACCTTCTTTAAGCTGTTCAAAGATCGCTCTATTCCAATTTGAATATTGCAGCCCATCAATGACAATAAGATCGTTATGCATAGTAATCACCGAATTTATGAACGGATGTAAGTAGTTTTAACTACGGTGTAAAACTCTTTGGCATAGCTACCCATTTCACGAGAGCCAAAACTTGATTCTTTACGGCCACCAAATGGCACATGATAATCGGTTCCAGCTGTCGGCAAATTCACCATCACACAACCCGTTTTTGCATTACGTTTAAAATGCGTGGCATATTTAAGTGATTCGGTACAAATACCACCGGTTAAACCGTAATTTGTGTCATTAAGAGTATCTAACGCTTCGGTATAATCTTTTACTTTGATCACACAGGCTATTGGGGCAAAGGCTTCTTCGCGATTAATAGTCATATCATTTGTGGTATTGGTAAATAACGCTGGTGTTAAGTAGTAGCCATCGGTTTCTTCCGTCAGAACTTCACCACCTATCGCTAACGTGCCACCTTCTTTCTTCGCAATTTCGAGGTAGTTTAGGTTTTGTTCCATTTGGCGACCATCTGCGACGGCACCAATGTGCACACCTTCTTTTAGTGGGTGACCAACAACAAGTTGTTTCATACGAGCAATAACAGCATCAACAAATTTATCGTGGATACCTTCAGTGACAATTAAACGAGAAGAAGCAGTACATTTTTGGCCGGTACCAAAGAACGCACCACCAACAGCACATTCAACCGCATTATCTAAATCAGCATCATCTAAAACAATAAGCGCATTTTTACTGCCCATTTCTAGTTGACACTTCACAAGATTAACCGCTGTTGCTACCGCGACTTTACGGCCAGTTTCCAATGAACCTGTAAAAGTTAAGGCATTAATTTTTTTAGAATTAATTAGTGCATCACCCACTTCTGCACCAGGCCCCATAACTAGGTTAAAAGTACCTGCTGGTAAGCCTTGACGAGAAATGATTTCAGTGAGCGCCCACGCACTCGCAGGTACTTGGTTAGCCGGCTTAAAAATAACAGCATTACCGAAAGCAAGCGCAGGAGCTATTTTCCAAGCGGCTGTTGCCGTTGGGAAATTCCATGGGGTAATAATACCAACAACACCAGCGGGTTCTCTGCGGGTTTCAATTTCAACACCGGGTCTTACTGAATCAGCTGTTTCACCCATTTGACGCAATACTTCTGCTGCGTAGTAGTGAAAAAATTGCCCTGAACGATATATTTCACCTGCACCTTCAGGAAATGTTTTTCCTTCTTCACGCGCCAGTAATGTCCCTAACTCATCTTTACGTTCAATCAGTTCATCACCTATCGCCATTAGCACGGCATAACGTTGTTCTAAACCACTTTCTTGCCAAGCGAGCTGACCTGAAATTGCGGCATCTAATGCTTGTTCTAGTTGGTTTGTATCGGCTTGAGCGAACTGTCCAATAACATCGCTAGTGTCAGCTGGGCTAATATTAGTGAGTGAACTTACGCCTTCTACCC
This sequence comes from Colwellia sp. SU-HH01172, assembly GCF_057553355.1. NCBI lineage: Bacteria > Pseudomonadati > Pseudomonadota > Gammaproteobacteria > Alteromonadales > Colwelliaceae > Colwellia > Colwellia sp. SU-HH01172. Next base: position 347,180 of record NZ_BAAJMB010000003.1, read on the forward strand.
ACTCACCATTGATGAAATTACAAAAAATTGATTCAGACATAAATACCTCCATAAAATAATTGAAGATATTATAGGTAGCATGTTTTAATAATAAAAATTAATAAATACTATCCCTTGATAAGGAATGCTTATGGCAATGCCAGAATTCAAAATTGCGCAATTACGACACTTTGTTTGGGTAGCAGAATTACGGGGTTTTCATAATGCCGCAGAAAAGGCCTGTCGTACTCAGCCGGCCATATCATTATCCATTAGAGATTTAGAAAATAAGCTGTCGACACCATTGTTTGAGAAACGCAATGCAAAAACTACGGTTACAGATCTAACCCCATTTGGCCGTTACTTTTTACCGAAAGCAAAAGAGTTAATTGCGCATCACGACAATGTTGCTCAAGACATGGCCCTAATGAGTGAACATAAAACTGGCCACTTGAGATTAGCGTCTGTTCCTTCAATTGCTTGTCACATGTTACCGGAATTATTAACTGAATTTGTTGCCGACTCCCCTGATTTGCATATTAGTTTCTTCGACGATAATTCCGAGGCAGTGTTACGTAAAGTAGAAAAGAAGCAAGTAGATATTGGCATTGCCAGCTTACCTCATGAACATGAGCATGCAGACATTAACTTCACACCGATTTGGCAAGATCAAATTGGTCTAGTGTGTCCAATCAACCACCCATTAGCCGAAGCAGAAGATATTCATTGGAAAGAGTTGCGCAAACATCGATTAATTAGAAACGGCACCTCTCGTTTACTTGAAGGTACAGAGGCAGAGCCTTTGCTCAAAGATTCACAATTTCTGATTTCTAACATGCTATCGTTAATAGCGATGATTGAAGTAGGGTTGGGCGTCACTACACTACCTTGGTTTGCTTTCCCAAAAGAAAATCATAAATTACGCTTTATTCCGATGACAACACCGAAAATTATTCGTCAAATAGGTATTGTGCGGCTAAACAACAAATCTTTATCGCCAGCAGCATCGGCATTGAATGAATTTATTTTAAAAAAAGCATCACTTGAAGAAAGCAGCGCAAAATAGTTCGCTGTGTATAGCGAATGAGTGCCTTATTAAGAAAAATACGTAGTTCGTTTATCACAGGTATTAAGGTTATGTTTAACTAACATAATCTTAACTATCCTGAGTTCTGGATAAGCAAAATGCTACAGCTGCGCTATTAAAGCCTACTTGAACGCCTTGAACTAGACATAAATACCACAACTGTAGATTGGCTGTTGATAATACTTTGAAATAGTTATTTCTTTCATTCTCATTATCCAGAGTTCAGGTTAATTATAACCACGAACATAACTTGAAGTAATGGCATCACCGTTGTTTTCTTCATTCAGCTGTGCGCTTGACGATATTTGTTCGGTTACTTGCTCACGGCACTGGTCAGTGCTGCTCAAGTTAACAATGGCAGTATCTTCAACTAAATACTGGCGTTGAACTGGGGAAATTAAAGTATTCATAATCGGTCTCATCTATGTGTTAAGAGTTCACAAAAACATAATAAGTAATCGTATTGAAAAGTAAAAATGAGTAACTTCTATCTTTTGATAAGAATTAATTATCTCAGCACTTGCTTTTCATCAACACCAATAAAATCCAACTTTTATACACCACGATAAATTTTACTTATCAGCTGATAGAGCTTTTTGATTTGTATATTACTAGCTCTTTAGCCAATGATATGTCCATACTCAAAGTAGGTAATTAAATCTATTTACCGAAATGTTCATTAAACAGAGGTCTGTGCTAATTTTCATCATAGAAATGAAGCCGGTTTATATAGCAGACAGCTAACAGGTACATAGAGGATAAGGAACATGACAACAGATGCAGCTATTCGCTCATCCTTGAGAGGGGAAAATGCCCTACCGCTTCGTGCGGCTAGTCAAGTAATGACATTAGAAAGACTCGGTGCACTCCATCAAAGTCGATTAAGCTTTATGCGCACAATAGTAAGACGGGTTTTTAAAGAACGTTGGAAAATTGAAGCGCGTATATTGGAGCTTGATAATCAAGGTTACGGTACCGTTGTTTATGAAATTAATGCGCCACATGGTGTGTTTAGCTTTGTTATATTTTCTGATTACTTATCACCTGATGAACGTAATGACCGAGTAATTGCCACTAAATGGGATCTTACAATGGCACTAGTCGAAGGCCAAGTGGACAACGACTATATTGAAATGCTTCGTCAAAATGTGCCAAAACAAGAAGCGGGTCGTGTTGATTCTCGGGTTTTCGTACTTTCACGTGCCAACCGCAGTGCGCGTAATTTTGATTACGTCGTCGAACAGCTAGCCAATGGTCAGCAACCTGATGTTAAAAAAATTGCTAATGTTGGTTACTTGTATCGTACAACTGCGGTTTATGGCAGTGGCAAATTAGGTATGGCTGATTGGGAAAAGATACGAGAAAAGCATCCCGACTTTGCTCGACCATTCGCAGGTGAAATGTTCGTTTGCTTAATGTTAAGAAACTTCAGCCTTTTTCAAGTAGAACACATCGCACGTCATCAATCTCCACAAACTTATCAACCAATGCGCGCTGATATTAAACGTTATTTTGGTATTGGCAACTCTACGGGGTTAGGTATGGCACCTTATTTGGTTAATCATCCATTATTAATTAACCAATGGGTAGAAATGCGAGAGTTAGCATTAGCGCGTGTACGTACATTAGGTGCGATTACTCCCCATATCAGCCAGCTATTTTCAGATCTTGTTGACCGCTGTGTTCTACATACTGAAGAAACAATGACCGAAGATGACTGGCAAACGAAAAATAACAAAGTCGTACTTGAAGACCTCGCTTCATTAAAGCAACACACACAAACCGGCCTTAGGTCATGGGACAACGTTATTCACTTTAGTGAGCAGCATTGTTCCTTGCAAGGTCAAGAAATGTTGGTGTCGATTATGTTAGAAATTTATCCTGAATTAGTCGATGAGCTAGAAAACTTCCATAGCGCGAATGAACAACTCGACTTAGACCCAGTTATGCCCATTCAGCAACTAAAAAGCATTATAGAAAACAAATATGACTGGGCACTCGCTTTAGATTTTGAGCAAGCAGGTGCGCGTGAAACCTATTGGTATCGCTCAGAAGAAAAAATGGAGCCACGCTTAGGCAGTGTTGCTGATATTGAAGGCAAAAAGAAACAAATGGCACTGGGTGTCGGTTATGCGGTGCGTAAATGTTATAACCAGCTCGTTGCCTACTTTACTGAAAATCCCAACCACACAACTGCACGATTTATGGTCGCTCACCCCAAACTAAGAGGTATTGTTCGCCGTATCCAAGGAATGGACCGTTGTGTATATGGCGACATTCAAGCCAATTTACTTGATAAAGACGTACTCCCTATGCATTTACTACGCGCAAAACTGGCATTTTTTGGTGTTAGTAAATTTGATCCTCGTTCACGCCTATGGGTACGAAACACTATGTTTCAGGGTGCTCCTTTGCTCGACGATATTGGTAAGCCATTTAACGATGACTGGTTTATGCCATTAGCACCAAAACAATAAGGAGAATCAAATGAATATTTCTATGAATGAACTTAAAGCGACATTGCGTCGTTGTTTTGAAGCCAGCGGCTACTTTGTTGGTAATTATGAAGATGCAGCGAATATGGTGCTATGGCTAGAAAAACATGGTTTAAATGGTTTAAAAGAACTAAAACAAGCACTGCCATACATTTATGAAGACCGAGATAAGCCCCTGAGTAATGTGGTATATGAAGATAGCACGTCAGCCACCATAGATGCGCATGATCGTAGCGCTTTAAATTGTATTGCGGCTGCCGTTGATTTGGCACACGCCAAAGCGTTAGAAAGCGGTATTGCAACGGTAACCGTACACAACTGCCACAATCGCATGTTTGTATTAAAGGCCTTAACTGATCGTGGTCGCAGTGGCATAAGCGCCGCAGCCTATTGGCAAAATGGCAGTAAAAAAGTCACAGAACATACTGCGGCAATTGGCTCCGGCCAACGTTACCCTAGTTACAGCGAAGGTACTACCAACCTAACTACGAATGAGAATGACAAACAAGCACTCACCATTATATGTAGCTCTCGTGTCGATATAACCTCATCACTACAAAATAACAAAAGTAGTTTTATTAGTTCCGCACAAATTGAAAAAAACAAAGAACATACCGTTGAACACGGTATCGAAATAGAGCCTGAAGTATGGGCTGAAGTTAATAACATTGCCGCGGGCGTTTTGGTTGAAAACACCGAAGCATCTAAAAAGGATGCGGGCGGGCGCTAACGTTATCGATAACCAGCCGTTAAGTTGTCGGCAGCAAAACCTTTACCGGCAACTCTCCCCTACAAACTTAAATTCAAGGTGTCATTACATTGCAAAAACATGCCAATGAATCAGTTTTTAGCACCAAAATCTCTATTCATCCATATAACAATAGCCTTTACAGCGCTCAGCTTATCGAAACGCCAGTTGCTGTTTGTATAAATGGTATTAGCCAAGCCGTTATGATGATATCTCCTCAAAATTTGGAAGATTTTGCTCTAGGTTTTGCGCTAAGTGAAGGGTTAATACAGTCACCAAAAGAAGTATTAGATATTGTTATTGACCGCCACAATGAAGGTTGGCAAATTGACCTAACAGTACTAGCGCGTGCCCATCATCAACTTCAATCGCGACGCCGTAATATGGCAGGACCAAGTGGCTGTGGACTTTGCGGCATTGATTCAATCAATATGGCGATGTGCCTACCAACGAAAATAAATCAATTTAGCGGTAATGATTTACCCTCAGAAACCACTATAATGCGGGCCAAAGATGCACTATTAGATTTACAAAAACAATATAACGGCAGCAAAGGCAATCATTGTGCGGGCTATTTTGACTTATCTGCAAATTCAATCGCCTACCGAGAAGACGTTGGCCGTCATTCTGCCTTAGATAAATTACTCGGTACTTTAGCTAAGTATAACTTCATAGCAACGAAAGGTTTTGCATTATTAAGCAGTCGCTGTAGCCATGACCTTATTGTTAAGTCAGCACGATTATCCTTACGTACACTTGTCACGCTTGCTCAACCTACAGACTTAGCCGTCAGTTCAGCACGTAATACAGGGTTAACACTATTTTGTTTTCAACATGGTCAATTGAAACGTTTCGCTTAAAAGAGAATTTACATGTCAAGGTCTACAAAAAAACCAAATACTTATTCCTCTCCTGCAGGTGGCTGGGGAGCACTTAAAAGCTCAGCTAAGCATCTTATTCGTAGTGAAAATGCCACTAAAAGTGTTAGAGCCTTGCTAAAAGCTAATCAACCAGGCGGCTTTGACTGCCCTGGTTGTGCCTGGGGTGATTCTGCAACAGCGGGAAAAATAGATTTTTGTGAGAATGGCATAAAGGCCATTGCGTGGGAAGCAACTAGCAAACGAGTAGATGCAGAGTTTTTTAAGCAACACTCATTAACTCAGCTAAAACAATGGGATGATCACACATTAGAAAAAAGCGGCCGCTTAACAGAGCCGATGTTCTTTGATGGCAAAAGTGATCACTACCAGCCTATTAGCTGGGATGATGCCTTCAAGATTATCGCCGACAACCTTAAACAATTACCTTCGCCAAATGACGCGTTATTGTACACTTCAGGCAGAGCCAGTAACGAAGCGGCTTATTTGTATCAGTTATTTGGACGAGTATTAGGTACCAATAACTTTCCAGATTGCTCAAATATGTGCCATGAAGCCTCTGGCGTAGGTATGACAAATAGTTTAGGAACCGGTAAAGGTACGGTGACGATGGAAGACTTCAATCAAGCCGATGCCATTTTTGTTTTTGGTCAAAACCCTGGTACTAATCATCCACGCATGCTTGCCACACTAAGAAAAGCCAGTAAACGTGGCACGACCATTGTTAGTATTAACAACCTGAAAGAGCGAGGGTTACAGCAATTCTCTGATCCGCAAAGCCCAAAAGAAATGATTTTTTTCACTGGTACTAAAATTAGCCAACACTATTTCACACCTCAATTAGGCGGTGATATGGCAATTTTACGTGGTGTGGCAAAATCTCTGCTTGAAAGGTTTGAAAACGACAAATCAATACTCGATAGTGCATTTATTAAGGATCATTGCCACAATTTTGAAGCATATCAACGCAGCGTTCACGCAAGCTCATGGGAAAAAATAACTAGTCAAAGCGGGCTTACGCGACAAGATATCGAGCAAATTACAGATATTTATGCCAGTAAGCAAAAAGTCATTTTTACCTGGGCGATGGGGATCACCCAACACAAACATTCAGTCGCAACCATTCAAGAACTGATCAACGTGCTATTACTAAGAGGCAACATCGGCAAAGCCGGTGCGGGCGCCTGCCCTGTTCGTGGCCATTCAAATGTACAAGGAAATCGCACCGTCGGTATCAACGAAAAACCTTCAATGGCATTTCTTGATGCTTTAGACAAGCACTATTCATTTAAATCCCCACGTACCCCTGGGCTGAATACTGTCGATTCACTTCAGGCTATGTTAGCGAATAAAGGGAAAGTATTTATTGCCTTAGGCGGTAACTTTGCAGCCGCAACTCCGGATACCCAACAAACTTACCATGCATTGCAGCAATGCGCATTAACAGTTCAAATAAGCACAAAGCTTAATCGAAGCCATGTCATTACAGGGCAACAAGCATTAATTTTACCCTGTTTAGGAAGAACTGAAATTGACCGACAAAAAGGTGAAAAGCAATGTATTACTGTTGAAGACTCTATGAGCATGGTACACAGCTCTGCTGGAAAGAACGAACCAGCATCAAATCAATTACGCTCTGAGCCTGCCATTGTCGCGGCTATGGCTTTGGCAGCGTTAGGAGATAAGGTCGTTAATTGGGGCAATTTAATGAATGATTATTCCTTAATTAGAGAAGACATTAGTGCCGTATCGCCAGAATTTTCTCAGTACAACCAAGGCATTAAATCGGATAGAGGCTTTTACTTAAATAATGCGGCAGCACAACGTAAGTGGCAAACAACGACGAAAAAAGCGACATTTTCTAATGCATCCTTGCCTGAAAAGCTCGCTCACGAAGTCGCCAAACAGTTTACCGACAAAGCAATATTAACCTTACAAACGCTGCGCTCTCACGACCAATATAACACTTCTATCTATGGCATGGACGATCGTTACCGAGGTATACATGGCGAACGAAAAGTTATTTTTGTTAATGCTAGCGACATGGAAAAACAGCAGCTGCACAATGGCGATAAAGTAAAAATAACCACATTATTTAATGACACTATTGAACGTTGTATCTCCGGCTTTAAAGTTGTTGAGTATGATATTCCTTCTGGCTGCACTGCAGCGTATTACCCGGAAACAAACCCTTTAGTGCCTTTAGAAAGTACCGCAGATGGTTGTGGTACACCCACCTATAAATCGATTGCAGTCACTTTGGAAAAGCTTTAGTCACGCTGACATGTATTTCGATTGTGTTTTCAATAACACTCCCTAAAACTTAAAGGTTGTGGCACTACTGCATGATTACTAGAAAATTTAAATTATCTTTTAAACTTTCTAGTAATCATGCAGTATGTCTTTGCCCCTTCACTAATTGGCGAACTATGAAAGATTGTAATCAATGCGGTAAATGTTGTATTAAATACGGAGGCGGTGATCTTTCTGCAACAAAAGAAGAAATTGATCTTTGGGAAATATTTAACCCAGAGATTTTTGACTTTGTTAAAGGTGACGATATATGGTTCGATCCCAATTCTGGTGTGAAGTTGAAAAGGTGCCCTTTTCTTGAAATAGCTCCGAAAGCAGATACTTACGCGCCAAATAAATATACCTGCAGTATTTATTTAAATAGGCCTGAAGACTGTCGTCACTACCCTAGCCTGATCTCTGAAATGATCAGAGATGAATGTGAAATGATTGAATCGATTGATTTAGCAAAGCCTAAACGAGCTCAAACAAGGTTAGATTCACTGATGAAAGGTAGCCGACCTTCTCGTACAAGTTAGAATGAAGTCGTACTCTAAATTGCACTATGCCAGCACCTTTCAAACATTAATCACGCTAGTGTAACATCCGATTTTTATAACTTACTGCGCTTCTAAAATCACTTTTAGATTATCTAGGCCTGTTTGTAAGTCATCACCAATGATTTGTTCGAAATCCATAAATAAAAACATAATATTCATCGGGTAGTCCATATGGCCGCTAAAACCCCACGTCACTTTCGTTTGGCTTTCCCTAACACTAGCTGTACTCATAAAGGCGGGCTCGTTAGCTTCAAAAGGTTTTAGAAAGCGCAATTCAAAATCAATACGTTCGCCCTCTTTTATCGCGATAATTTCTTGCTCCCCTGTTCCGACATCTGGGTTTTGAGAATCCCATGCAGCAACAAAACCGACTTCTCCATCAACTCCACGGTAACTTTTTTTCATATCAGGATCCATTTGTGCCCACTTGCTAAAATAATCCTGATTTTTAAGCATTTTTACATAGTTGAATACCACTGACTTTGGCTGATTGATAATAACTTCACGTTCAACATGGTAATTTTTTTCAATAAAAATAGCGGCGATTAATGGCGCAGCAATAATCACAGCAATAACAATCATTATTTTTTTAAACATATTCCCGACCTTTTATAGTTTTGTTTTAGCTTAAGTTTGACGCAACAAGGAGGAATTTTCAATTGTCCGAAAACAGCTTGACCAGTAATAAAACTAATTACTGGCCATAAATAAAAACACTAATTTTCAGAACCTAACGTTTCTCAGCGCAAGAATTTATTAAGCCCCTGATTTTTTAAAACGTAATACGAAGCGATCAGTTTTGCCGCGCACTGACGGGTCAAAAACAACTTTGCTGTAATCATCACTTGGGTTACGTAAGAATGCTGCTTCATTATCAAGTTCAAAGCCAGCTTCAGCTAATTCTTTCTTTACGTATTCTTGATTAACACGATGTAATTTAGGGTTATGTTCTTTGGCAATCGACTCCATATCTATCAAGCCTAAAACGCCGCCTGGTTTCAACGCTTTCTTCAATTGCGCCAAAATTTTCATGCGCTTTTCCTTTGATGCTGAAGAATATAAATCATGATAATTCAACACCACAGTAACAACGTCGACCTCATTGTTTAGGTCAAATTCACCAAACTCTTTTTTATAGTGCTTTACATTCGGTAATCTTTCATTGGCGATACGATTATCAAATTCTTTCGCAAAACGCCCGTCAAACACTTCCAAAATAAACTTATTATTTTGCGCGATGACCTTACCCGTTGGCCCGACACGGTGCGATAAAACTTCAGTGTAATAACCGCCACTTGAAAGTACTTCTAAAACCGTCATGCCCGGCTTGATACCGAAAAACTGCATCACTTTTTCAGGTTTTCGGCCAGCATCTCGGTCACGATCAGCCTGCGCTCTGTGTTCTGACTGCAACGCTTTTTTAAAAGCATTATTGTCACCATCATGGCTAAACGCCGAAGCGCTTGCTAGTGCAGTCACCAGACCTATACTTAAAATAGTCAACTTCATCTTCATAATTGTTCTCCTAAGTTATTATTTTGCGGTTTGTTGAGTAAAGCCGGCACAACAACGGTATGATCTTCATTATGCAATGCTCTTTTTTTCAATAAATAGATAACATAAATTCCAGCACAGAGGTGACCAATCATCAGGGCTTGAAATAAGCTTGCGCTGGTTGAAATTACGCTACCAGCAATGGCAAACGGCAATAGCAGCACTAAACGATGCATTACTCCCAATGAACACGCTTGTATTGGTTTACCTTCGGCATTTAGGCATGACTGATAAACAATGGCGAAACCCGCACCAATATATCCCAGAGGAAGCCAAGTTAAATAAATGACCAATAATTCTGCCACTTCACCTTCAGGGCAAATAAAATAAGAAAGCATGTTGTTATTTATCATCAACAAAATCGCCAGCCCTAATTGCACAATAGCAATAACAATGAAGGCAAAATAGTAAGCTTGCTTCACACGCTTGAAATGGCCAAGCCAATAATTTGTACCGATAATGCAAGGCATGGTCGTGGTTAGCATCATAGGCAACAATAAAAATATCGACTCCATGCGAAAGATAAAAGCAAAGGCCGCAACATGTGAGTAGCTTATGCTAGCAGCGATAATCGTTAATAAAGCAATACTTAACGGTGTTATCAGTTGTTGCAGCACAATAACAACACTATTTAACTTGATAGAAAATATCGCTTGGCGCACTTCATTCAATGACGGCCAAACCAAATTTAAATTTTTATACAAAAATGCCACGGAAATAATTGCGAAAGAAACGTCGACACCACCATGCGCTACCGCAAGGCCAGTAAGCCCTGATAAGTGAAAATAACTTTCTGGTGTAAGTAATAAAATAGCGGTAATACTTTTCACCAACAACCAAGACATCATTATTTGACTGGCAAGCTTAGAATTACCTACGGCACGAAAAATAGCATTCACTTGCCAAATAATGCCGAGAAAAATCCAACTAAAATAACGAGCATCAAGGTAGTTCATTTGACTATGAACAACCCTAATTTGTGGATCGCCAATATGACCCGATGACCAGGTATGATTACCCAGTAGCATCAATATTTGCTCATTCGCCAGATAAAACATAATGGCGAATAATCCAATAAAAAAACATGCTTGTATCAGCGATATAACAATAGACTTTGCTAGTTCATCACTGTGTAAACATGCATACTTCACCACCTTATTGTTGGTAATAATACTCATGCCAATAGCAATGGCCGTGATTGCTGTGGTGATTGGTAAAGTAAAGCCAAGAGCAGTCAAGGCTTGTTCACCGTTTAAGGCAAGTAAACTGGATTCTAATAAGTCATAAGCCAATAACGCTAAAATAGCGCCAAACATGGGTAGCGTAGATTGCCAGATGACTTTCGATATTTTTTCTTGCGTAAACCAGTTTTTAAGCTCTTGATCCATTAAGCGATATTTCTTGTTATTGATGACCTTTAACAAGATACGTGATGGGAGCCGTTTTATTCATTTTCGAATGTAACATTTCGTGTGCTTTACACCTAATAATATTAACAAGCTTGATAAAGGTCGATACTCTGCCGTTTTATAGCGATAGAATGCATTATAAACGGCGTTTACATGAATACTTTGTTACAAATCGGCAGAGCAAAAAATACCATAAATTGTTGATGACCTACCCTTTCGCCAACAAATAATCTAACCAGCGTGCAGGCAGTAAACGTTTAAGTATGGCAAAAGTTTTTGTTGGTGTGGTAATGCGATAGCGTAACTTTGGTCTGTCGCTTTCTAAGGCATGAATTAATGCTCGCGTTACATGCAATGGCTCTAATGTAAAAGCCGCGTTCGATTTTTCACTGGTTAAGCGTTCAATTTGCTGCTGATATTGCACTTTGTGGACACTGGCATCTATATCGATATTTTCCTGAAAAGCAGCTAAGGCGTTGGCACGAAATTGCGTGTTAATAGGTCCCGGCTGTAACAGTACTACCTCAATATTAGCAGGCTTTAGCTCTAACCTTAGGGTATCGGTTAAGCCTTCAATGGCATATTTTGAAGCATTGTAAGCACCACGATAAGCCATAGAAACAAAACCAAGTACTGAGCTACATTGAATAATACGACCATGCCCTTGTCGTCTCATTACCGGAATAACTTGTTTGGTTAGTTCATGCCAGCCAAAAACATTGGTTTCAAATTGCGCCTTTAATGCTTCGGTCGATAAGTCTTCCAACGCTCCAGGTTGCCCATATGCGCCATTGTTAAATAAGCAATCTAACTGTCCGCCAGTTTGCTCAAGTATCTTAGCAAGCGTTTCGGTAATGCTCTCGGTTTTAGTAACGTCGAGTAAATAAGCCGTTAAGCCTTTAGCAATAAGTAGTTCAGCATCTTGTTCTTCACGAGCTGTTGCAAAAACTCGATAGCCGCGTGCAGATAAAGTCAGTGCAGCGTGTAAACCAATACCCGATGAACAACCGGTAATTAAAATAGATTTAGTCGACATAAATTAATAACAGAAAAAATAATGAAAGATTGCCAGCAGCTTACTTGATTACTTGCTAAATTTGAACGAATAGCAGCGAATCATCGTAAGTAAAAGTAAATAAAACTAGTGATCACTTTCTTTCATCTTTGGGTGAGTCCATAACTACATGGGTCGTTATTGTACGAACCTGTGGTATCGCCCCAATAACATTGGCATGAAAGGCTTTAAAAGATTTAATGTCATGGGTTTCAATACGCAATAAATACTCGAAAGCCCCTGTCATGTTGTGACATTCTTTAACTTCCTCAGCAACATTAATCGCACGCTCAAATGCTTGTTGCGACTCAGTTGAATGCTCATCTAAACCAATAGTGACGTAGGCAATGAAACTATTACCCAATAGCTCAGCATCAAGAACAGCGCGATAACCTTTGATCAAACCAGTACTTTCAAGATCTTGCACTCTGCGTAAACAGGCTGAAGGCGATAAACCTATTTTTTCTGCTAATTCTGAATTAGCTATGCGGCCATTAATTCTAAGTTCACGCAATATTTCACGGTTATATCTATCTAATTTAGTCATTTATTGTCCATCTAATGAAATTACATTATAAATACGCACAGTTACTGCCGATAAATAAACTTATACTTGTTTAACAACAAAGACAATAAAGGATTACCTCAATGAACGTTGAAATACTCACCGCCTTAGCCGTTTTTGCTTTTGTGTCATCAATAACACCAGGGCCAAATAACATCATGCTAATGAACTCTGGCGCAAATTTTGGCTTTAAACAAACTCTGCCACATGCATTAGGAGTCGGTATTGGCTTTACCATTATGGTGGCCTTGGTGGGTTTAGGTATTATGCAGCTATTTGACGCCTTTCCGGTGAGTTATCAAATATTAAAGGTACTGAGTATTATTTATCTCCTGTACTTGGCAGGTAAAATTGCGCTGTCGAATTCATCAATCGAGTCAGGTAAAAGTAACGCAAAGCCTTTTACCTTTGTGCAGGCGGCAATGTTTCAGTGGGTAAATCCTAAAGCTTGGACGATGGCACTTACTGCGATTAGTGTTTATGCGCCATCAAAAAGTTTAGCTGCGGTATTACTGGTCGCTGTAATATTTGGTTTAGTTAACTTTCCCTGTATTAGTGGCTGGATTGTGCTCGGCAAAAAAATGCAGATATTTTTAACCAATAAACAACGCTTAAGAATATTTAATTACACTATGGCAGGCTTACTGGTTTTGTCCTTATACCCGGTATTTTTGACTTAAAAAAGGTGGCAATTGCCACCTTTTTAGACGTAACAGCGCTATAAACTGAAAATTCAACAACCCCTAACTTAGTCTTGATTAAATCCTTGGCAAATTTGCCACGTTTTTGGGCATTGCGACTCAACCTCATGACTTAATGCGTAGTTAAAATCTTCCGCTGATAATACTCGACCGCTGTGCGCTGCAGCAAAACGTTCAACATCATATTTTTCTTCTGATAAACGATTTGCCAATAACTGCAAGGTTTCTCCACCACTTGGCGAGCCGCTGACTTTACGAGAAAAAAACATATCAGCAGTAAAAATCAATTTAGCTTCTGGAAAATAACTCACTAAGTTGTGTGTTGCATGGCCACTAGCAAAGTCGAATACTTTTAAAGCACCATCCGCGAAACTTGCTTTACCTGCAACAACTTCAAAACGTTCTGGGGCAATGTCCGCATAGGCCAATTCTTTGATCTTAGCTTGGTGCTCTTTAACGCTAATAAATTGCACCCCCAGCTCGTTAGCTTCTTTCATGCCTTCTAGGTGATCAATATGATGATGACTCACCACTTGATACTTCAATGGTTTATCATTACCCACCAGCTTTTGCACTGCTGCAAGCCTCAGCCCTAAATCTTCATAGCCGCCAGTGCCAATAAAGTAATCACCGGCATCTAAAAATACTGAAAAGCCCCAGTCTTGCCCTGCAAGATAAATATTATCGCTGAGCTGCTCTGCCATCATTTCAGAAAATGCTAAGGTTGGTGCATTATCTTGATAATTTTCCGGTAAATTAAAAGCTTGGCTAAGTTCTGGATTAATAGCTATTTCACGAGCGACCGAAACCATATAAGGTTGCCCACCACGAGTGACATAAGTACTACTGGCAAAGGTTATCTCTTGTTGTTGCTTTACGGCTGAGTAATTGTAAATAAACAACTTACCCGGTTGCCAATCAGCTTTCGACATTTTTACAATTAAGCCTGTTTCTTTATCAACGTATAGTGTCAGTTCCTCATACCCTTGCATGGTTAACAACACTTTTACTAATGTTGAGTCAAAGGTGACTTCTTCGCCAATAACTTTTGCATCACTAAGGTTTCTATTCAGTAAAACGGCTAACGCTGTATCTAAATAATAGAAATGTCGTCTATCGGTACGTGCATAACTTAGGTTTGGGTTCATCGATAAAGTTTTTAAGTTGTGATTTAGCTGGTAGCCTTGCTTACCATCAAACAATTGGTGTTGAATAGAAAAGCTGTCTTTATCACCTCTTATCCATTTAAAGTTTTTTCTTTCGCTAATAAAATCAATGATGCTATCAGAGCGATAACTAACCATATCAACTGCGGTTGGGCTTTCACTTTGACCATAGCGAAAACTCTTGTAGGTATCTTTAACATTGAGACTTTTTAACTGTAAAAAGCTTTTGCCCCCATAGGCTGAGACCACTTTTTCCATGAGCTTTGCTTTATTGTCGTTTGCACTGGCAAAGTGGCTAAAGCCAGTACAGCAACCAAGAAAAACTAGTGTCGTTATTATTTTTTTCATTATGGTAATCCCTTATAAATTGCCAATAAACCTTAAGGTAATTAACGTTTAGTCGCGATTAATATGAGATGAAACGAACAGAAATTAGGACAAATAACAAACTGAAACATACACTTAGAAGTCGTCAATGTAAGAAATTAGTCCATCTAGATTGAGCGTCGGCGGTAGCAAAAGTTAATTAAGCAAGTATTGCCATTTACTCATCATTATTTGCATCAGCACGAATAACGACAGTGCCTGCCATTTTGTCGTGCCAGCCTTGCTTTTTGCTATCCATGGCAACCCAAATAAAGCCTAGCCCTAGAGGGATCAAAGAAACATAATAGCCAAGGTAGCGAATAACCGCTTGTTTAACACTTGGTTTGTTGCCAGTTTCTTCATCAACAACCTTTGCCAATAAGGCAATTTTTCCCGGTGTTGCGGATTTATAAACCCAAAATAATATGATTGCCAGCAGAGGAAATAGATAACTAATAATGAAATCAAGCCAGCCGTGCACAGATGCCCCAGAATAGAAATATTCGCCGCCGTAAATCAAAAATAAAATAGGAAAGGTGATCATAATAACAATAATCGAATCAATAACACTTGCCGCAAATCGAGTCCAGAAGCCAACGAACACTCTTGACTCTTGATTATTTTCCATTTCACTATTTGTCATAATATTCCACTATCCCCTAAAGCACTTAAGATGCTATCAAGATATACCTCAATAGCCAGTATGGTTAATTTCTATTTCAAGAAGCACAATATTAGCATTAAAGTTCAATAGATTAACTAGCTCAAATTAACACTTTCACCCTTAATTTAACCACGCTAAATTTGCTAGACGCCCTTTGCCGCAATTAGTTGTTACACAATAGCCAAAATTCTCACTTTACTTAGCCCGTAAAACTAAATGTTTTGAATTACACTAAAGACTAATTTAAAAAGTGATGATACATCCAGATAAGATGAGATTTTTAACCACAAGCCGAAATTACCCGTCATTTTTAAAGCTCATGATCACTTTCATTATTTTAGCTGGAGCACTTTTTTATGCCCGTGCAAATAGCGCTAGCCTAAACGCAACGTCGTCGATTCCTGTGCATAAACAAACTGAATTTAGCTCAAAAAGTAATACCGCCTCATCAAGCATAAAGTTTGCACGCAATATTCCAGAAAATAAAAAAGCGCTGCTTACACTTTGGGTAAATCATGCTAAAAAGTCATTACGCTTAGTTTACGGCACCCTGCCCGTTGATAACTTTATTACCGTTATTAAAGCAAGCAACCGCGGTTCAAGTGCAGTGCCTTGGGGAGAGGTTAATCGCTATTCACCACCCGAAGTCACCTTAGTGGTCAATATCAATAGTAATCTAGACATGTTAAAAGCAGATTGGACTATTTATCATGAGTTAAGCCATTTGCTTATTCCCTATGATGCCGGCGATGCAAGGTGGTTCTCAGAAGGTTTAGCAAGCTATTATCAAAATATTACCCAAGCTAGAGTTGGTATGTTTAACGAACAAACAATGTGGCAAAAGCTTTATGATGGTTTTGAACGGGGCAACAAACAACAAAATTACCGGCATCAACCGTTAAATATTGTCAGTGACAATATCGGTCAGAATAGAAACTATATGCGTATATATTGGAGTGGCGCCTTGTACTGGCTTAACGCTGATATTGCATTGCGAGAGTTATCGAAAAATTCAGCTAAACCTTACTCATTAGATACGGCATTAAAGCAACTACAAAAATGCTGTTTTAATAGTTATTTAAATGCAAATGAGATAGTTGAAAAACTCGATGAATTAAGTCAAAGCCAAGTTTTTAGTTCGCTATTAACTCAATTTTCATCAAGCCATGCTATTCCTGATTACCTCCCACTCCTGAGTACCTTAGGCGTAGAAGTAAAAAATGGTCGAATTATATTAAATAACCACGCAAAATTAAGTGCGCAGCGAAAAGCTATTTTTAACGGCTCTTCATCACTATTAGAATAATACTATATTGTTAACGGCTAACGACAAATCATTGAAGATACAGTTGAATATCATCAAATAATTCACTAACCTGTCGCCTATTGTTTTTCACATTGTTGCTACAAAAATAAAATGAATAGCCAATAAATTTATTAAGGAAATAGTATCTTGAAAATTAATTTTTCATCACTAAAGACATATTTAATTACCGCCGTTTTAATTGCTTTAGCTGGCTGTTCTAAGCCAGATCCAGCAGTAAAAGCTGTAAATAGCTATATCGAAACTCAGAAAATAGATAAAACTCAAGCTGACTGGAAAACGACATTAGAAAAGCCCGAGCTAGTAGAGTTTAATCCTGAAGCAAAATACTTCTGGGATTTAGAAACCAGCGAAGGGAAATTAGTGGTTGAACTATTCCCGAAAACTGCACCTATGCATGCCACAAGTACTATTTATTTAACCAATTTGGGCTTTTATGATGACTTAATTTTTCATCGCGTGATTAATAAATTTATGGCGCAAGGTGGCGATCCGCTTGGTAATGGTAGAGGCAATCCAGGGTATAAATATGCCGGTGAATTTGAAGGAACATTAAGTCACGACAAACCTGGTTTATTGAGTATGGCTAACTCGGGTCCTAATACCGACGGCAGCCAATTCTTTCTAACCTTCACACCAACGCCTTGGTTAGATGGAAAACACACAATATTTGGTGAGGTTGTTGACGGTTTAGATACCACACTAATCGCGATAGAAGCACTAGGAAGTCGCTCTGGCAGAACGAAAAAAGAAGTAAAAATAATTAAAGCCAGCATTCGAGTTGAAGAATAACTGCCCGTCCCGCTAATAAATAAACTCTATTTCGGTATTGGCTCTGCTCTAATGGATTGTATAATCTATTAGAGCAGTTCAGCCACATTACGAACATTGCATGATGCATATTCCAAGTATTTTTTAAACAACCCGGCAAAAATGTTGCCTTTGTTAGCTATTCAAAATAATCCAATTTAACCTTTACCATGATAGGAAAACAGACGTTTAAGAAATTAGTTCTAATCTTCGAGAGTACTCAGTTTTGTTAAGCTTCGGCATTATGGTTCTGGTTCACAAAGTGCACAGTCAATAGAAGGACTCCTACCTAAAGTTAGTTTTGTTCGACTTTTGCTTCCCTATGCCCAACAACTTAATAGATAATAAAGTAATGTATTGACCAGTTATCTTGTTACCAATAACGATAAGCTTATTGATAACAAGGACTTCTCCTCTTTATCTTACAACACTAAAAGCTCGACATTTTCCCGCTAACAATAACATCAAAGTATTCCTTCTAATTCATAACGGTATATATGCCAGTTAATTTGAGTTCATGGTAATTAAAGACGACAAAAGTTAGCCTTCTCAGTAGATTAATCTTCATTTGCTTCTATAATTTGAATGAATCAAAATGCAAGGAAGGCCTATTATGAAAGAGGCTTTACCTGTCTATTCGGTAGCTACCTCGGTCCGTGCTACTGTTGTTTCTAATGTAAATACTTCCAATCGCAAAGCGATGGAACACTTACTGCATTGTCGCATTAGTTAACTGCATTTCGACATATATTATACGCAAGGATAGGTGAATGATAAGAAGTGCAAAGCAGCTGGCAAATGCTCGTTGGGCAGATCCAAACTATATTAGCCATAAATACCAGTTTCAACCCGGCCACATCTGGCTAGGCAGACATCCCCATGATCCTCATACAGCCTTAGGTTATAAAGATGATAAACACATGCTCATTTGCGCCGGTAGTCGCAGTGGTAAAGGACGCTCGTTTATTATCAATAATTTGGCTCTCTGGCCAGGTTCAACAATCACCTATGATCCTAAAGCAGAACTACCCGCTATTCTCAGCGCTCGCCGTAGCATGGGTGATCGGTACTGTGAAGGTATGGGGCAGGAAGTCTATGTACTAGATCCGTTGCGCAAAGCCAATATTGATGACCAATATCGAGCATACTTTGATCCCCTATCTTGTCTTGACCGAGAAGATAAAGATGGCGAGCTAGTCACTTGGGCAAAGCGGCTGGCAAAATCCCTAGTGATCCTAGACCAAGACTCCAAGTTGCTGGAATGGACCCAAAAAGCTGCCGACTTTATTGCTATGATCATCATGCACGTGGTGACCTCCGATAATTTCAGCCAAACAGAAAGGCACCTGATCACAGTTCAACGTTTGGTCAGAGAAGGGCTTACCCAAGAATTAAATTTTATCTTAAATCGTAGTCCGCAAACGGAAAAAAACTTACCCGATCCTTTTCTTGCATTACTTAAGGTCATGCAGAATAACCTCGCCTGTCGACGCAAGATATCCCAAAGTGCCAGTAGCTATTTGTCATCAAAACAAAGTACGCCTAAGTACTTCGAAAGTGTTCGTGGTGAGGCCGCAGAACAATTAAGCTGGCTAGATAGCCGCGGAATTGAAGAAAGCCTAATTGGCTGGGGCGACGGCAGTAGGCATTTTGAGCCAGCACGATTGAAAACCGATCCCAAGGGCATTTCAGTATTCATTGTAATGCCCATTGAAGACATGCAAACTTACCAACCTTGGGTACAAACCATCTTTACTAGTATTTTTGCTGCGGTCCGTCAGACCAAAGGTCAACCGGCTTCAAATCACAAAATTTTAGCAGTATTGGATGAATTTTCAAGCCTTGGCTATCAGGAATATATTGCATCATCAATGGATAATATTGCTGGTGCCGGTATGAAACTGGCCATTATTGTGCAGAACTTTGGCAAGTTAGAAGCGCTCTACGGCAAAGAGATGGAATCATTCTTTACCAATGCCGGTATGGAAATGTACTTTGGTAAAATAGGCCCAACGGCATTGGAATATGTCAGCCGTGAACTAGGGGAAACTGAGATTGTCAAAACTGTCCGCAATATCAATGGTTCTCGAAGTTTCGGCACAACAGAGTCTAATACTGAATCAAGCAGTTATACCCAAAGTGTCGGTGAAAACCGTGCCACATCCACTTCTGATTCATCGACAACAAGCACCGGCCAGAACTGGAATTGGTCCGAAGCAGAAAATTGGTCCAAGGCCGAGTCTTGGGGGGAGTCTCAGGGACGAACGGCCGGTACAAATTATGGACCTCAATCGCTATTCTTCAGCGATCGGACCTCCGTTTATATGTCCGGACAAAGCAGCGCTTCTTATCAAGACAATAAATCTCGTTCTACCTCCCGCGGTGGCTCAACAATCAAAGGAGGCGGTACGAATGAATCCCAAAGCCAAACTACGGGGAAAAACACCAGTCAAGGTACGAGTTGGCAAAATTCAACAACACAACAGCATTCGACAACCAACGGCACTTCTTCTGGCTATCAAATTGGCGGCGGCATTGCAGAGTCATTTCACAAGAAACCCTTGTTAGAGCCACAAGAATTCAACACTTTTATGCGAACTCTAAACGATGATGAAATAGACCATAATGCCTATCCAGGACTATCGCTGATCAAAATTCAAGGCGAAAACCCGTTTTTTATCCGTCGTAGCAATTACGATCAAGATCCCTATCTGGACAGTTGTACAACGCCCGATCCAGATTATCAATTCGTGCCGATACAAGAGCAGCCCAAATTGGGCTGCTATTACACTGAAAGAAATTTCATCAATATTCAGATGCCGTCAAGCTTAGTGAATGCTGGGTACAAAACTCAACTGTCAGTGTTTCCACATCAGATAATTGATAGAGGCATGAAAGTTTTCGACTTGCTCAATGATACGGGCAACAACAAGACTTGTCTGTCTCCAGTCCCTGGTCGGGTGCTCCGATCAATCAATGAGGATCATCACAATAACAATATAGTGTTAAGTTTTAAAACGCCGCTTGATCACGATGAAGAAGACGTAACACACTTACACCACTATTTTTTTTCCCAATCACTGGAAGATATTGAAGCAAAACAGAAAAAAGCAAAGGCGGAACAACAAAAGCAAGAAGCCGAGCAAGCAGCAAAATTTAAACAGGACCAAGAAGCAAGAGCACGCGCTAAAAAAGAGCAAGAGGAACGTGCCAGAAAGAGTGCGCACGCATATGAGTATCAAAAGCGAGCGGCTTGGACAGAATACAACGAAAAATTAAATCGCTATCGCGCGCTTCAAACTAAGTTGAAGCAGTATCTTATCCCAATTTTTCTGTGGTTTTTCGCTATTGGAGCAATAGTCACGCTATGCAGCCATGTGTTACTTAATTATGCTAATGAGTCACAAACCAAAACAATTTTGCGAGTGTTTATCATGCTAGTGATAGTGATCGTTGTCGCTTTGTTGCTAATCTATCGCGAAGAGCCTTATAGCGGACTCAAAGGAGTGTTTAATACTGTAATAGTTTATCTGGGCGCATTGTGGGGCGTAGGGTTAGTTCTGATAATTTTAGCGGTCGCTATCGCAGAGGCTCCGTGGTTAGTCGGTGGGTTAGTTGGTGCGACGTTCGGTTATTTTAAAGCACGAGACTTTCGAATTCGTATCGCGCTAGCATTGAATAAAGAACATCAACATCTCGCCAACAAATACGGCAATTAAACACAGTAGTTCAAAAGGAGAATAGGATGATGGCAAACGACGATGACGATAAAACTAAGGATCGAGCTGATGAAATTAGTGAGCTTTTTAATTTAGAGCCTGATAGTCAGTATAGTAACGAAAATGAGCTTTCAAATGAAAAAGATAAGTCAATAGATGGAGTCTACGGGTACAAAAAAACACCCAATGAGTTTCGTGACAAAATCGATTTTGAAATTGATGAACATTTTGCTAAAGCTAATGATAAGGATAGAGATGAGCTACTCGATCAGAAAACCCAAGAGCCAGAGATCGACAAACGAGATTCGGAAATGGTCAAAAACTCCCAACCAACTCCAACGCTAAAACCTAACGGCACTCATGGAGCTGCCGGTGCTCGATCGGCACACGAGCAAGCCATGGCTAAAGATCATCAGGGTGCCATGGAACATAACGACAAGTTACAAAAAGACAAAGAGCACAATGAGGTAAACCTAGAGAATGACAATCACCGTGAAGATGATGACATGCAGCGCTGATGGCGGAACTGGTATGCTTAATGAGTAGGTCAAACATTATCAGCGATTTAAACCATGGCCGTCAGCCGGTCGACATTATTACTTGCTGATGTGTTAAATGTTTTGCAATGCATCAGCAGGAAGGAAAATTTATCAACAAACAAACTAAACCGCTCAATGGTAAAAACGGTTATTCGAATTAGTTAGAAAAGTAGTCAATAAAGCGCACTTAGTTATCTATTTTAGCTTAAATTCATTTTAGAATTTATAAGATAAAGCCCTAATTTGTAGTAGCTCAGGCCCCAGCTAAAGTTAGTTGATTATAGCGGAGTAAAAGCGCACTCCGCTAAGTAGATTGTTTACTTATTTAACGCAGCTTTCGCCGCTTCAACTTTACTAAAATCTAAACCAAGTTCATCTACCGCTTCTTTAATTAATGCCGGGTTTTGCATCAGCAACATCATCATTGCTTGCAGCTTCTCTTGCGGAATACCTAATTGTTGCACTGTTGCCATTGCCATAAGTGGGTTTTCGGTTAGTGCTTGAAACACCTGTTTCGTTTGTTCATCACTAACATTATGTTCTTTTAAAATTGCAATAATTGGGTTCATCAAATGTCCTATTTACTTGTTAAGTTGCTTACGCGTTATTTATTTTTACTGCTAGCTATGGTCACTATTCTAACATTGTGGTCTTAAATTAAAAAAGCAACTAGCGATTTATACTAATTGGCCTACGGTCGTTTATTTTTTGGCACGTAGTTCAAAATGGATACCGGAACGATTTTTTTAACCGGAAACTCTGCAAACTCTCTACGTTCAATAAGATGATCTAAGCGGCTTTCAATGGCGCAAAGGTTTCTAAAGTTGTCTTTCGCGACAAATGAAACCGCTTCACCACTTTTTCCCGCACGCCCCGTGCGACCAATGCGATGAATATAATCATCAGCTTTGTCAGGCAGATCATAATTAACAACACGGGAAAGTTCGCCAATATCAATACCACGGGCGGCAATCCCCGTTGCCACCAGAAAGTTAATTTTTCCAGCTTTAAAGTCAGCCAATATTTGCTCACGTATGGCTTGAGTTCTGCCACTGTGAATGGACTCAGCTTTAATTCCACGCTTCTCTAATTGGCTAACCAATTTTGCTGCGCCATGTTTAGTTTCAATAAAAATTAATGCTTGTTGCCATTGCTGCTGTTTAATTAAATAACTCAATAATGCGGATTTATTACTTTTGTCTACCGTGACTAACCATTGTTCGATTTTTGGCTTAGATGCGCCATTTTTAGCAGCCGTTATTTCAGTTGCTTGATGAATAGTCCGCTTAGCAAGCGCCCTAACATCATTCGATATTGTTGCAGAAAATAATAAATTTTGACGCTGCTCAGGCAAACGTTCAATAATTTTATTAATATCGTCAATAAAGCCCATATCTAACATTCTATCTGCTTCATCTAAAACAAACGCTTCAAGCTGGTCAAAGTGCACCGCACGTTGATGCGCCATATCAAGTAAGCGACCAGGGGTTGCGACGAGAATATCAATGCCCCATATTAAACGTTGTTTTTGTGGCTCTATTTCCGTGCCTCCATACATTGCCATGGAGCTTAAGTTGAGGTATTTACCGTACTGAGCAATACTCGCCTCGACTTGCACCGCAAGCTCTCTTGTTGGCGTTAATATCAAGGCACGAACTCGTTTTCCTCTTAAGTTGCCTTCTTCTTTGATGTCAGCTGAATTTAGCTTTTCTAGCAAAGGCAACACAAAGCTTGCGGTTTTCCCTGTGCCGGTTTGTGCTGCCGCAATAATATCTTTACCGGATAAAATAACGGGTATTGCCCTTTTTTGAATTTCTGTCGGTTCGCGATAATTTAAATCTGTTATCGCATTTACTATTTCGGCTGACAAACCAAGCTGAGAAAATGGCATTAAATATCTCTATAGATTTTTGTAAGGAAACTAAGGGTTAAAAAGCCCCCTCAAAATTAGGTCGCGATTATAGCATCAATAGTTAACATCATGCAGCCGAACTTTTTTGGCAAAAAAGTGATTAACATCCATCAAGCCAACCTAAGTAGAGCCATGAAAAAAGAATGTTATTTATTGTTAACACTAAGGTCTAACTACTGCTTTTATTCTCGTTCCGAGTATAATGACTTAGCTATTGCATTATAGTTAAAATTTATAGTACTTTTGAAACAACTAGATGAATCATTAACTTAGGTTATTTGCGTAATGGAAAACACAGAACAAGACTCAAAAAACAATGACGTTTCCTATGGTAACGTTTACGTAATGACGCATTCATTCTTTAATGATGTCATAAAAATTGGTTGTACGCCTATTGATCCCACTGAACATGCTATTGCCTTATCCGCCAAAACCCCAGGCGATTATAAAGTTGTATTTTCATTGAAATGCATGAACCCTTGTAAAGTCAAAAAACAAATTCGTGAGTACTTAAATGCCGAAGAGTATGTTAATGAATTTTACCAAGTACCCGCAGAAGTTGCAGAGAATCTCTTAAAAAGAGAAACCTTAAGAATTCCTATTCTAAACGCTAGCTAATTCCCCCTATTGCACTATTGATTTGACGAAAGCTTCATGTGCTAACCGCCTGTACTTGCATCTGACAACGCTGTCACGTAGATTATTAATATAATAATAATCGCTAGGGAACGTTGAGATGAGCAACAATGATCGCCGTCATTTCTTAAAATCTGCAGCAGCAATTACCGCAGCGGGAATGACTACCGCATATGCAACATCAAATAAATCAGTAAAACCCCAACAACCTTTGCCAGCACAAGGTAAGTCAGTAATGGGATTAACAGTCCCTAAAATGGCGGTTGTGCGTATCGGCTTTATAGGGGTTGGTGAACGAGGCTCTGGCCACGTCAAACATTATTGTCATATTGATGGCGTTGAAATTAAAGCCATTTGCGACACTAATAATACTGTTCTCGATAGGTCAATCGACTACGTTGTCAGTAAAAATTTCCCTCGCCCTGCTCGCTATACCGGCTCAGACCATGCTTATCGTGAAATGCTAAACCGTCAAGACATCGATATTATCATCATTTCCACTCCTTGGGCTTGGCATACACCTATGTGTGTCGACACCATGGAAAGCGGTAAACATGCCTTTGTTGAAGTGCCGGCCGCAACCACTATTGAAGAATGCTGGCAACTGGTTAATACCGCTGAACGTACCCAGAAAAATTGTATGATGATGGAAAACGTATGTTATGGCCGTGATGAGCTGATGGTGCTTAATATGGTTCGCCAAGGATTATTTGGTGACTTATTACATGGCGAAGCAGCTTATATTCATGAACTGCGCTGGCAGATGAAGGAAATTGAAGACAAAACGGGTTCATGGCGTACTTATTGGCATACCAAAACTAACGGTAATTTATATCCTACCCATGGTTTAGGGCCCGTCTCCCAGTATATGAATATCAACCGCGGTGATAGGTTTGATTATTTAACATCAACAAGTTCACCCGCCATGGGCCGACAAGCTTATGCCAAAAGAGAATTTCCTGCTAACCACGAAAGAAACCAGTTAAATTATATCGCTGGCGACATGAATACCACTTTGATAAAAACTAAATTAGGTCGAAGTATTATGGTGCAACACGATACCACAACGCCAAGACCTTATTCTCGCCATAATTATATTCAGGGTACTAATGGCGTATTTGCAGGCTTTCCTAACCGTATTGCGCTAGAAAATGCTCCTGCTGAAATTTCTGCACAATATCAATTAGATCACCAAAAACGTTTGGCGAAATGGCAAGACGCAGGCAGCAAAGGCCGTAAGCCGAAACCACAAAGCTTTCATCATTGGGATCAAGATATTGCCAAGTGGCAAGCACAATTTGATCACCCTATGTGGTTAAATATGGGGCAAGAAGCCGAGCGTAATGGTGGCCACGGAGGCATGGATTTTCTAATGCTTTGGCGGATGATTTATTGTCTAAGAAATGGTGAGGCACTTGATCAAGACGTATACGATGCAGCTTCATGGTCAGCAATAGCGCCATTAAGTGCTGACTCAGTAGCGGATCGAAGCAATTCAAAAGATATTCCTGACTTCACACGTGGCGTTTGGCGAGACGCAAAGCCACTGGCTATTATTTCTTAATGGTTAGGCTTATGAGTGGAAAAGCATCTTAATATGGAGCAATTAACAACCTTAGTTATCCTGGCGGCGGGTAATGGCTCTCGCTTTGGTGGCGCCAAGCAGTTCGCTTGTTTTGGTCAACAAGCGAGAACCCTAATGGAATATAACGTAGCTCATGCCATAGAGGCAGGGTTTAACCACCTGGTATTTATTACCCAAGCTCAGCAAAAAGCACAATTAAAACGGGAAGTTCTTAGTCGTTTGCCTAGTAAATTGAAAATAGATATTGTTATTCAAACACTTGATACGCTACCACAAAATTGCCTCATATCACCGACAAGAACCAAGCCGCTAGGCACTGCACATGCGCTATGGTGCGCTAAAAATTTTATTGCCGGCCAATTTGTGGTGATTAATGCTGATGACTATTACGGCAAGCAGGCGTTTAGCTTACTCAAGCAACAACAAAACATAACTATTAAAAGTCAACTGCCCCACTTTTCAATGATCGCCTACTTAATACAAAATACACTTTCTGAGCACGGTGGTGTTAACCGAGGCTTGTGTCAACACAGCAAAAATATGCAACTAATAACAGTGCAAGAAGTTGAAAACATTCAAGCCAAAAATATTGCTGGGAATATCCTTATATCAGGTCGAAATAGCCAAAAACATCAAACAATTAACATGAAAAAAAACGCCTTAGTATCGATGAATTGTTGGGCATTCGATGCAACTATTTTTTCGGCGATAGAGCAAGAGCTTATCAATACCTTGACCACAATATCTGACGATAACGTTGAATGTTATATACCCAATGTCGTAATGAAGTTACTTGAAAGCCAGCAAATAGTCGTCGATATTTTAACTTCTGATGACGACTGGTTTGGTGTTACGTATGCGGCAGACTCAGCTCGGGTCGACAATAAAATTAATCAATTATTTCCTCTACCTATTTCCTCTTTAGCGAACTAACCTACTAAGACTCGATTTATGAATAAAGCAGCATTTGCAAACAAACAACAAGCACTCGATACTGTGGTAGAACATTACCAAACATCTTCGTCAAACTATTTAGCTTCACCACTGGGTAATGGCTTAATTAACCAAACCTATTTAATAAAATCGAGCAGTAAGCGTTTTGTATTACAAAAGATTAATGACCATGTATTTCAACAACCTGAGCAGGTTACGCAAAATGCTGACTTGATTAATCAACATTTATCAGCAAAAAAACAACGCGGTGAATACCCGTTAGCAACGATTTGCCAGCTAGCCAATATTGATGGTTACTCGCTTTTACAGCTTGATAGTGGCTTCTGGCGAGCAATAGAGTTTATTCCTGATAGCTACTCTGTTGATGCGGTAGAATCACCTAAACAAGCCGAAAAAGCTGCCACGGCGTTTGCACAGTTTAATGCCGCTTTAAGTGATTTTCCTGCGCAAAAGTTAGCTGAAATCATCCCAAACTTTCATCACTTAGCCCATAGGTTACAACAACTATCCGATGCGGTTAATACAGATCAAGCAAAGCGAAAATCAAATTGCCGAGCTCTCATCGATGATTGCTTTGCACAACAGGCTTTCATTGATGAGGTAGCAGAATTAATCGCAAAATTACCGATAAAAGTGACTCACAACGACACCAAAATTAACAACTTACTGTTTAGTGCTAAAACACATCAAGCTATCGCCGTGATTGATCTTGATACTTGTATGCCGGGTTATTTAATGCATGACTTTGGCGATATGGTACGCACTTGTTGCGCAAATTTACCAGAAGATAGCCCTGAAATTGAGAAAATGGCTATAAGATTAGATATTTTCCAGGCGTTAGCGAAAGGCTATATATCGACACTTAAGAATAATATTAACAAAGAGGAAATTGGCAGCTTAATTGTTGGCGCTTTATTAATACCATTTATGATGGCGATACGATTTTTAACCGATTATCTTGATGGTGATCATTACTTTCATGTGCAACACTCAGAGCACAATTTAGAGCGAGCTAAAAATCAACTACAGTTGTTTAAATTACTCGCTCAACAGCGTCAACAACTAAGCGACATAGTTTACAGTATTTGATCATTGCAATAACAAGGTAGCTTTTAATGATCAGAAGCAATGTTATGAACGATAACATCGTCTAGCCAAATAGCCTCTATTTTCTCCATTTGCGGGCGCAATATCCCCAGTTGAAAAAACATATTCTCATTTTCAGCAACAAGTGTTGGCATCATTAAGTCAACCGGTGATTGATTATCAATGCTCAAACGGACATGGCCTTTGGTGGTCGACCAAATCACTTGTAACGCAATCGAATACCAGTGCTTAGTGTTAATGCCCGACATATGCCACATTTCTTGATTATTTGGGCTAGAAATGAGACTTAAACGTTGACCAGTTAGTTGTAGCCTAAAACTTTGCTGATAACTCTGCTCAGATTCCCAATAGGCTATCTGATGAACATCGTCACTAAACAGCTCAGGTAACATAAAACGCCAGCGTACAATTGTGGTGTCACCTGTTTTTGTGCTGTTGGGTTTATGTTGTAACTCTACTCTGTTTAGTTTTTTATTGCCGCGCCACAAGTAATCAGAATCACCTCTAATTTCAATATAAGCAGAGGTGTTACCTTGCTCATTTGGCGTAGGCAATACGTTAACTCCATGAGGGTGCAATACATATGACCAAGCTGTCAATTCCTTTGAATCAAAACTCTCCTTCCAAATGTTATCACAAGAGTGCTTGCTGTTAGACAAACTATTCTCAGTGCTGGCATAACACAAAGGTACGATTAATAATAAAATAACATAAGGAATTAGCGACCTGCTCATAAAGTTAATTGTCTCTATTTAAGTCCCATCTAAATTCACTATAAAACTTAGGCAAGAAAGAATAATGCCAATAAGATTAGTTCACCTTATCAACACTTTGCAATCACAAAGTCGCTATATCACTTTATTTTCACTAAGAGTCTGTTTAAAGCGTAAAAAGCGGCAGGCTATTTATAATCTCACCGCTAGCCCCTAATAGATATCTAGAGAATTTAGTTGCTACACTTATAAACATTACCCGATAACGTGACATTGGTTTGTTGGCTACCGCCGCCAAAGTCATCATCAAAATGTCCTGTTTGCCCTGCTCGCTGCGTTAATAGGTAAACGGTATCACCACCTAGCTGCATAGCTTTATTTTTAATATCGTTACGAGCTCCGGTTTCTAAATCAGCATTTGAGGTGAATGCACCGGTAAAGAAATCACCTTGACTGCCAGTAACATCCCCTAAGAACGTACACTCTTTACCGGGTTCATTATGGGTTAAGCGCACGCCACTAGCTTGTGGCTGAACAGCAACCGAAGAGCAAGCGGCTAAAGTTGTTACAAATATCATCGCGAATACAATTTTCATTTTATTTCCTGTTAAGTAAGTCATGCAATTGAGGCTATTGTATGCTGTTAACAAGTTATTAATATTTACAAAGTGTGGTGATAGTGTAAGTGTCACTTACATCTAGCGATCATTTTTTTACAATTTAGTGGTTAGTGATGCTGAAATACATTGACCTTACGCCATGTATAAACACTAAAAGTGCGCTATGCTAGTCGCCTTAAAAGCAAGATAACATTATAAAATTCAACATATAATTGCTAATTTCTATCGTTTCAAACGGACTTCACTGCATGAAAGATCTAACCCAAGGCTCTATTCCAAAACATTTGATCACTATGGCCATGCCTATGATGATAGGGATGTTTGTCCAAACATTATATTTTCTGGTAGATCTATATTTTGTCGGAAAGCTGGGCGCTACAGCCTTGGCTGGTTTAAGTTTGGCCGGCAATGCCATGTTCTTAATTTTTGCCTTAACACAAATTATTAATGTCGGTACTGCAACGCTTATTTCTCATGCGGTTGGCGCAAAAGAGCAAGATAATGCCAATAGTATCTTCAATCAATCGATGATGTTTTCAAGCATCATTGGTCTGGTAGTTTGTGTAATCGGCTATATTGGGGCTGAAAGCTATCTCAATATTGTCTCTCAAGACCCCGGCACCGTTGCGATGGGCTTAGACTACTTGCACTGGTTTATTCCCTGTATGGCATTGCAGTTTCTTATGGTTTCCATCAGCGCAGCCTTACGTGGCACGGGCATAGTAAAACCCACTATGGTGATCCAAATGCTGTCTATTTTAGTCAATATCATACTTTCCCCCATTTTAATCGCTGGTTGGGGCACAGGTTACGCTATGGGCATAGCAGGAGCAGGCTTGGCGAGTTCAATTTCTGTTATTTTTGCTGTTGTGCTGCTGGCATATTATTTTAAAACAACAGAAAAATATGTCAGTGTTAATTTTTCACTATGGCGAGTCGACACTCAGTGTTTAAAAAAATTACTTGCTATCGGCTTACCAGCAGGCGGTGAATTCTTTTTAATGTTCTTGTATATGGCGACTATTTACTGGCTCATTCAACAATTTGGCCCCGATGCACAAGCCGCGTTTGGTTTAGGCTCTAGGGTAATGCAATCTTTGTTTCTCCCCGCTATGGCTATCGCTTTTGCAGCCCCTGCTATTGCAGGACAAAACTTCGGCGCAAAAAACTATCAACGAGTAAAAGAAACCTTTGCTTGGTCTGCCATTATGACATGTTCATTGATGGCAATTTTAACACTTCTTTGTCTATGGAATGCCGAGCTACTACTGAATGGTTTCTCTAACAATAAGCAAGTGATCATAATTAGTGCCACCTTCTTACAAATTATATGCTGGAACTTCGTACCTTCAGGATTAGTATTTACCTGCTCAGGCATGTTTCAATCATTAGGTAATACCCTGCCGGCATTGTTAAGCACTGCGACACGACTATTTACTTTCATTATTCCAGCACTTTGGTTATCACAACAAAGTGATTTTGAAATTGAACAGCTGTGGTACCTATCAGTAACAACAGTTTGTTTACAGGCATCACTTAGCTTTTATTTGTTACGTAAAGAGTTTAGAAAACGCCTACCGTTAATCCTACCAACGAACAAGATCAACAATAATTTAAAAGACGATGAAGGCTTTGTTTAAGCCTTCGTAAAAACGCCCAAATTTTGCGAATGGCTATCATCATAAGGTAAGCTTTATGACAAATGTCATTATTAATTAATGACATTTCTCAATTACCTTCCTAACTGCACTTCAGGATAATACTCCCAGATAAAGTCACACTGGGATTAAATATGAATGCATGGAAAAACAATCAAATAGCGTCAATTTGTAAACTTGGCAAAAAGTTTGATGATAAAGCTGTTTTATCTAATATCAATTTTTGCCTTAATCAAGGTGAAGTACTTACTATTCTAGGGCCAAATGGTGCTGGTAAAACGACCCTTATTAACACCTTACTTGGTCGCCTTAGTCTTACCAGCGGTGAAGTGAGTATATTTGGCCAGCCGCCAGGGGCAATGGCGGTAAAGCGCCAAACAGGCGCTATGTTGCAAGTATCTGGTTTGCCCGATATGTCGACCATAAAAGAGCACATTCGCTTATTTCAAAGTTACTACGCCCAGCCCATGGCATATGAGCAGGTTATGGCCTTTTCTGGCCTCAAAAACATTGAAAATCAATATAGTAAAACGCTATCAGGAGGCCAAAAGCAAAGATTACTATTTGCCTTAGCGATATGTGGCAATCCAAGTATATTGTTTTTAGACGAACCAACCGTAGGTATGGATATTACCGCAAGAAAATCGTTATGGGCTGCGATAGAAACATTAAAAGCACAAGGCACCAGCATTTTATTAACCACCCACTATTTAGAAGAAGCAGACTATCTATCCGACCGTATTATCATGTTAAAAGATGGCAAAATAATTCGAGAAGGTTCACCCAGCGAAATAAAGTCGCAAATTAATAGCAAAAAAATACGTTTTAATTCTTCTGTCGATATCGCGACACTTTCCGCGCTAAATTCGGTAATTAAGGTAAGTAAAATGGCGTCATCGCTTAAAGAAAATAGCTATTACGAACTGGAATCAAATGCTGTTGAAAAAACTATGCAAGATATTTTTACCAAGCAAATGTCTATCAACGATCTCACCATTATAGGCGCTGCACTAGAAGATGCTTTTGAACTTATCAATAACGACAACACCGCCAGCAATATCGCAAATTAACGGGAATAAATGATGAGCAGATTAATAATTGAAAAACCTAATTTACTAAACATATTCTACTTAGAAGCCAAAACGGAAACTAAGCGCTTAATGAGAACACCTGGATTTAGCATTCCCACACTGCTGTTTCCCGTCATGTTTTATACCTTTTTTGGCATTATATTTTCAATGAATCCAGCAACGATGCCAACTTATTTGATGACCACTTACGCTGTCTTTGGCGTTATTGGTCCAGCACTGTTTTCATTTGGTGTTGGCATTGCGGTTGAAAGAGGACAAGGCTGGTTCAATTTAAAAGAAATTTCCCCAATGCCAGCGTCCGCTTACATTGTATCAAGGATCACCTTAACCTTTGTTTTTTCATTAACCATTATCATCTTACTATTCGCCATTGGGGCAATATTTGGAGACGTTAGGTTGTTGCACTGGCAATGGCTATCGCTTGCCTTAATATTAATCATAGGTTCGCTGCCGTTTTGTGCAATTGGCATGACTTTAGGGCTGTTTTTAAAAGCTAACAGTGCGCCCGCAACCGTAAATTTAATTTACTTACCTATGGGCTTTCTATCTGGCCTTTGGCTGCCAATTAATTTTTTACCTGAGTTTATGCAACAATTTGCCAATATATTGCCACCATACCACTTAGCACAGCTGGCCTTAAAAGTGACTAGTATGGATTTAGGCTATCCGGTGATGTTGCATATCGGGGTGCTTAGCGCATACACATCAATATTTATCTTTTTAGCTATCAAGGCGTACTACAAAAAGGATAAGAAATAATGCCAAATAAACTCATTGTAGCTATTATCGCTCTGGTGGCATTTTTTATGTTATTACCAGAGCCAGACAATGCTTCACAAACTCCAAATAGTTCAACCGCCAAAGATGTTGCTAGCACTGAATCAGACAGTGATAGTAACCGCCCGCTTAAAAATAATGCTGAATTTAAAGCTGGGATAATTACCGACTTTAACCAGAATTTGCCGCAAAGTTTTAGCCTAGTAGCCATGGGCAATAAACTGGCCGCAACTACAGATAAAATTGCTGGTGGTAATTCAGAAGTTCAGTTATCTCTAGTCGACGAAAAGCAACATTTAAGATTAAACAACAAGTCCTTGCAAGTCAGTGGCGAGCTAAAGCCAGGCTTCGTTTACCCTTGGTCAGGCGTCGCTTATTTATTGAGCCACAAGCAACAACACGGGGTGAAATTATCAGCATTAAATGCTCTTGAATTTAGTGCCAAAGGAAGCCTTCAAACTGACAAACTATCTGTGTTACTATTTCAAGTTGGTAGCATTAAACCTGTTCAGCAAGACTTTGAATTAACAAATAAATGGCAAACTTTTCAGGTAAAATTTAACATGCTTAATTTAGATAATATTACCAATATTTCGTTTGTGAAATCTCAAACATTAGGCCCATTTACATTTATGCTTGATGACTTACGCTTTAAATAACTAAAAGACACCATTAAAATGATTGAGCTATTTAAGCGTATTGACCAACACCTACTGCCAAGACAATCCAGCTTACAATATGGTCCCTATATTTGGTTGATATATTTAGCCTTCTTTTTTGTGAGCCTTGCGCAATATCATCCAGTTGAGCATAGCTGGATTTATGCCTCCGTCGGCACCTTATTATTTCTTATCTTATATTTTAACGGTTATTGGGCCAGTGCTAAGCAAGTCAAATGGAACATTTTAGGCATAGTGATTTTAGGTGCTTTACTGACAAAATTAACTCCCGGCGCCAGCGTTTTTTTTGTTTATGCCGGTGCGTTCTGCTGCCGTTTGGGCAACCCTCGCAGCGCAGTAATTGGGCTAGCATCAATAGCCGGAACCGTTGCGATGATGTCTTGGCTGCTAGGCTATGGGCCATTTTTTTATGTTCCGGCTATTTTATTTACCTTTATGGTCGGTGGTATCAATATTTATCAATATGAAACCGAACTGCAGCGCAAGGAATTAGTTTTAACTCAACAAGAAGTGCGACGATTAGCGAGAACATCAGAGCGTGAAAGAATTGCTCGAGACTTACACGACTTAATTGGCCATACCTTTTCAGTTATCACATTAAAGGCAGAATTAGCCAATAAGTTAATTGATAAGGATATAGATAAGGCCAGAAGCGAAATTAAAGCACTTGAGAATATTTCTCGAGATGCGCTATCGCAAGTTAGAGAAGTGGTAACCGGTTATCGAACCAGTGATCTCAATACCGAACTTGCTCATGCCAAATATGTCTTGGAAAGTAACGACATTCATTTTCACTATCAATTTGAAACCTGTGAGATAAATGAGCACGTTAATAAAGAATTGGCGATCATGTTAAAAGAAATGGTGACAAATATCTTAAAGCACTCCCACGCGAACCGTGTAAACGTTACAATCTCACTTCTCGATGAAGTACTGCAGTTAATTGTTAAAGATGACGGTGTAGGTTTTACTGAGCATAAGCATCATGGTTTCGGGCTAATAGGCTTATCAGAGAGGGTCATTAAATTAGCTGGCAACCTGGTTATAAATTCTTGTAATGGCGTCGAAATTAAAATTACAATTCCTATGGTGAACCAACATGATTAAAGTACTCATTGCAGAAGATCAAGCCATGCTATTAACAACGCTGGCAACCATCATTGACCTTGAAGATGATATTTCTGTTGTTCATCAGTCCGCAAATGGTCAGGATGCTTTAGCCTTCATATGTGATAAGAATAGCCCTAAAGTTGATATTGTCATCAGTGATATAGAAATGCCGAAAATGACCGGCATTGAATTAATACAAACCCTCAAAGAAAAAAAAGTCGATATCAAGAGCATTATTCTGACGACATTTTCTCGTGCTGGATACTTACGTCGTGCAATGGATGCTGGCGTTAAAGGCTATTTATTGAAAGGCTCCCCTTCAGAAGAGCTAATAACCGCCATTCGAAAAATTGCACGTGGTGGTAAAATGATTGCCGCAGAACTATTACAAGACGCGTGGATGGAAGTAGATCCATTAACTGACAAAGAACGTAAAGCATTACAGTTAGCCCAAACTGGCGCTAGTACCGAAGAAATATCAAAGTTGCTTCACCTATCAGCCGGGACAGTAAGAAATTACCTTTCTTCTGCATGTAATAAATTGGATGCAAAAAATAGAACGGAAGCAGCAAGAATTGCTCACCAAAATGGCTGGTTATAAGCCCTACTTTTATTTATATTTTCTTTAACTGTCCCCCTAAATTCTATTCGAAAAATATCGCGATTTAATAAATTTGGACAGTTTAGCCATATTTTCAGTATATGGCCTTCTTTATACTAACCGCCATCAAGAGCAACAAATTCGGTGGTTATTAAATGCTAAAGTTAATTTATAAAATCAGTTTATCGATTATTTTGCTCACCATGAGCACATTTTCAAATGCGTCATTAATCATTAATGGTAGCTTTGAACAACTTGAGTTTTCTGATTTTAGCCAATCTATTGGCGCAGTTCACCAAACAAATTTGCAAGCCTTTGCCAATAAAAACCGCGCTTGGGACGTTTTTTATAATTTACCGGGTTGGGTAACGAGTTATGGGAATGGCATAGAACTACAAAAAAATATTGTTGCACACTCGCAAAATGGCTCTCAACATATTGAACTAGACTCGCACCAACGTGGCGCTTCAAATGCCGTAATGACACAAACGCTAGATTCACTGACCATAGGCGCGAATTACTTATTAGAATTTTATTATAAGCCCCGCACTAATAACTCGAACGACAATGGTATTAGTGTTTTTTGGTATGATTCAGCAATAAATTTTGACATGAATATGTTGGCTGATTTTAGTACCAATAGTACTCGCAGCCTAACACCAAACTGGTCATTGCAATCAGTAATGTTTACCGCCGAAACACAATCAATGGCTTTAAGCTTCGGTGCTTTCGGCAAGCAAAACACTTTAGGAGGCTTAATTGACAATGTCTCGTTAAACCAAGTGTCGTCGAGACAGGCAACATCAGTTCCTGAGCCTTCGATGTTGATACTATTTATAATTGCGTTAAGTTTTTTCGCTGCCCGCCACCGTAAGTGGATACAGTAAAAGTTCTTTATGGCTTTCTCGGTTTGTAGCCAGCCCCTAAAATTGCTAGAGGCCGAGAAAGTTCATAATTTCCTACTCAGCTAGGTTGAAAATAGTCATAGCCTTTCGGGTTGCCTTGAAAAATTGCCTCTGCGTGTTGCCTACATGAATGTAAAGTGCCTTGATAGCTACCTTTTTCAAGTGCAACAGAGTTATAAACTGAAAGCTCTACAGCCCCTAGTTGCTCGTCAATAATGTTTGTAACTCAATAAAGTTATTAATTTCTAATAACTCTGCTTTTTGCGCCAATGCCGTATAGTCACTATGCTCTGCTGCTGATGCATATAAACATGACAGCATAAACATTAGCAGTTCATCAAATTGATTTTGACTACTTTGTAACTGGCTAACCTTATCTAGATGGTTCAATTGCTTTACTAGATCGGCGTCAATATGCCACAAAGACAACATCAGTGAAGAGGCAGCATAAATACTGATCCCCATCGAGCTTTTAATATGATGATTTAGTGACTGTAAATTATCGATACCTTTCAATGAATGTAGCATTAGCTCATGCTTATGTGCGCCCTTATGGCTGAGTAAAAATATCCCCAACAATGCAAAGACTAATACTTGCTCGGTCATCGCAATATCAAATTTAATTTTTTTATTTATTGATCTACGCAGGCACTGGAAAAATTTAGGAGCAAGCACAAATGTTCGACTGTATTGTTCAATAATCTTCTGCTCGACATGATTTTGTAATGCGTCTTTCATGGCGAAAACTACCGCAAAGTTGGTCACAGTATCTATGCCTAAATTTCGACTCACCGCTTCTTGCAAGTTTTTTGGTGTTTTGCCATAAATCGCTTTGCTTGCTAGCCCCATGATCCGGCCCGCAAAGATAATATCTTTACCTATGATTGCTGTCGTTCGTTGTACATCTAACCTACCATTATTTTTTTCTTCAATAAGCTGTTGGCAACTACTCGACATCGGGGGAATGCTTTGGGCAATTTCAGTAAGTCTACGGCAACTACTTGCAGTATTACCAACTAACGATAACTCCCTAAATTTTGACGGTGTTATTCCAAATTTTTGTCGAAATGCCCGCTCAAATGTCGCTCGCTCGGAATAACCTAATTTGATAGCTAAATCGTCAATTTTTTCATGCCGAGTTAATAATGCCTGAACACACAATTCGTTTAAGAATTTCGCTTGAATTAACTTAAAGCTCGTCTCTTCCTGAGCGAGTTTTCGACGAAAAGAAGTCATGCTCATGGCCAATGCCTTAGCACAATCTTCTATTGTTAAAGCGGCAGGGAGCTCACTTTCGTTCAGTAGGTTATTGACTGTTCCAGTAAGTTGAAAAGTTCGCAACATATCTATTTATTCAAATACTTAGAATTATTAACGCGCTATTAAAGCATGGAAATAGCAGATAAGCACCAGCTCTTAATAAATAAATTTTATTAAGCCCATAACCTAAACGCATATTACGTTACTTCAGAAAAATAGTTAACTTGTACTATTTACAAAATAGAACAGTCGAACTATTATAAAAGAACAATCGTACTTATTTCATAAAAAGGAAAATAAAATGAAATTTAGCTACTTCAACGAAAGTGATAGCAAATTTGGATTAACAGCAATTGGCAGAGGGTTTACCAGTGTGCTAAGTACCATCAGTCCTAGATTAAGTGCATTTTTAGGGAAAAATATACTTATGCGCCCATATGGCCGACGTTCCTATGGTGTTGAATTAATTATGCCAGACAATGAAATTAATATTCTCACCTCTATGGGCATAGTCCACGTAAATATATTTGGTGAAGGTAATAAGGTTGTTATTGTCAGTCACGGTTGGGAAGACAATAGTCAAAGTTTTCAACAAATGATCTTAGCGTTAACCGAGCAAGGCTATCGGGTGGCGGCTATCGATCATATTGGCCATGGCAAGTCATCCGGTAAAAAATCTCATTTGCTGAGCTTTATCGAAACACTTAATTTGCTCATTGAACACTTCAATGAAAATAAATTACCCGTCAAAGCGATTATTGGCCATTCTATGGGCGCTATTGCAACGTTAAACTTACCCTTTAATATGCTGAACGATAAAAAGATTATATTAATATCTTCACCGATTAAATTTTTCGAATTGATGTTTAAAAAAGTTGAACAAGTGGGTATTTCTCGAAAACTACTAAAGCGAGTGTTAGAAAGTATTAGCCTTTCGTACGGTAAAACTTGGCATCAGCTAACGGCGGAGCACCATCGTGAGAAGCTAGCACTAAATATCACCTTTATTCACGACATTAACGACAGGTTCGCCCCTTTCGATGATGTAAAGCATTTTCTAAAGCAAGAAAAAAACACTTTAATAACAACAGAAGGTCTTGGTCATCGAAAAATTTTAGGTGATACTAAGGTTATTGAAAATATTAGTCAGGTTTTAGCTTCTTAATGAACAAAGGCGAACGCACCCGTTTAGAAATATTAAAACAAAGTATTATTTACAGTAGTCAATATGGCCTTGCTGATATCACTATAGGGACGATTTCTAAGTTATGTAATATGTCACGAACTGGCGTTATCTCGCATTTTGAAAATAAAGAAGATATGCAGATTGCCATTTTACAATATGGTGAAGATCTATTTAGAAAGCGCGTTATTCTTCCCGCCTGGCGTGAAGATCCGCTAGAGCATGTGATTGCCTTGCTAGAAAATTGGGCGGACTGGGTTAGAGAAATGTTCACCGAACATCAAGTCAGCTGCCCTTTTATTAAAGCCGTGGTTGAATTTCAAAACCGTCCAGATTCCAAAGTGCGTTCGTTTACCATCAGCCAACAAAATCGACTCATTGATTATTTAACTCATCGAATAAATCGTTGTATTGAATATAAAAAACTTCAAGACAATGTCGATAGCGTGGCAATTGCTTATGAGCTTTATAGCTTATATTTGGGCCACGCAATAACACAACACAGTGTGGCTATTAGTGGCTCAAATACCATGTTCAAAAACAGTATCGTCAGGTTACTAAAACAATATCAGGGTGACGTGAAGTAAACCGTTCTACCTCACAACACTGAATTATTGTTTAACGGGTTTTAGCTGACATTGTTGATCGCCATAATAATTATTAGCGTAATTACATTCAATTATTTGCTGGCGAGCTTTTTTCGCATTGCTGTTTTTGTTAGTGTCAAAATGGAATGCGACTTTAATGTTTTCAATAATCTTGTGCATAGTATTTACCTAATTGCTTAACAGTAACGCTATTGTTGCGTAAAAATTCAATTCAGTAAATTTGATAAAATCAATAAAGTCATTCTAAAAAATTGATATTTAAATGTTCACTTTACCCATCCTATTGTTAATAAACCTGAACTCGGGACAATAAATAACTAACTGCATTTTATTGCTAATTGCTCTCTAAATATATCGCGCAATATGGTTAACTCATTGGTTCTAACGTAATTAGGGCGAATGATTAAAGCAATAGTGCGATGCGGACCTGGTTCATTTAGGTGTATAGCCCGAATTTCAGATTCATCATAAATGAGTTGATCTAGCGCCATTTGTGGCACTAGTGTTGTGCCTAACTTTCCTGCCACCATTTGAACTAAAGTGTGTAAACTAGCAGAATCAAAATCAGAGTCTTGCTTATCATTTTGCAGACTGCAGGCCGCCAAGGCATGATCTTTTAAACAATGGCCATCCTTTAGCAACATTAACTTTTCAATTTCCAATTCTTCACTGGTGATTTCTTTTAGTTGGCTTGGACATTCATCTTTATGACTTACCCAATAAAAATCTTCCTGCCAAAAGTCAAAGCTCATTAAACCTTCAATGGGATAAGGCAGTGCTAAAATCGCGGCATCAATGTCACCATTTCTGACCATTTCAACTAATACATGTGACTGCTCTTCAATAATTTTTAGTTTAAAATTCGGTTGCTGTCGCCTAACTTCAGGTAATACTTTTGGCAAAAGGTACGGGCCAATAGTGGGAATAACACCTATTGTCATCGC
Source organism: Colwellia sp. SU-HH01172 (assembly GCF_057553355.1). Classification (NCBI taxonomy): domain Bacteria; kingdom Pseudomonadati; phylum Pseudomonadota; class Gammaproteobacteria; order Alteromonadales; family Colwelliaceae; genus Colwellia; species Colwellia sp. SU-HH01172. Next base: position 387,434 of record NZ_BAAJMB010000003.1, read on the forward strand.
GTTGATAAACGGTTGTTTGTTCGCCTGCGATATCTGCATAAGCTCATCAAGCTCTAACTTAACTGCTTTTGCTTTATTTAAAATAAGTTGGCCATTACTGGTGATCAATACTTGCTTATTGTTACGCTCAAAAATCGTCGTGCCTAACTGCTTTTCCAATTCGATAATTGCTGTACTTAGGGCCGACTGCGAAACATTGCAGGCATCGGCGGCCTTTTTAAAATGTAATGTTTTTTCCACTGCTAAGGCATAGTGAAGCTGTTTTAATGAGATCATAATTATCCGTTTTAGTACCTAACAAAGCACTATCAATAGTTATTACTGAACATAAACCCCAGTTTAATCAATTTCTTAAATTATGCTAGTCTAGACGAATTTTCGAGCCACATCCTCCAGCCTAAATACATCGTAAGCATCTGTTTATGATGAAAATTACCAGCACCATTTAAAAAATAGAATACTATCTTCCAATCAATCAATTATAAAAATATTATCGCCGGTTCTAAGCTTTAGCTACTTGGGTTTATCAACAATTGTATAAACCTGCATGACAACTGGGGAATAACATGTTTAAAAAAACACTACCGTTAGCGGCTGCCATTACCGTCGCCGTTTCATCCATGGCCTTTTCAACTTCTGCGTTAGCCGTCGGAGAAGCAAAAACCAATCAGTTTTGGTGGCCAAAGCAATTAAATTTAAGTCCGTTACGTCAGCATGGCGTAGAATCAAATCCTTACGGCGAAGAGTTCAACTACGCAAAAGAATTCGCCAGCGTCGATTTACAGCAACTTAAAAAAGATATTGAAAGCACACTTACCGACTCGAAAACTTGGTGGCCTGCGGATTGGGGACACTATGGCCCATTAATGATCCGTATGGCCTGGCATAGTGCGGGGGTTTACCGAGTACACGATGGTCGCGGCGGAGCATCAGGAGGACAGCAACGCTTCGATCCATTAAATAGTTGGCCTGACAATGTCAATTTAGATAAAGCTCGTCGTTTACTTTGGCCAGTAAAACAAAAATACGGTCGGAAAATTTCATGGGCTGACTTAATGGTACTTTCTGGCAATGTTGCCTTAGAATCGATGGGTTTTAAAACCTTTGGTTTTGCCGGCGGCAGAAGTGATGACTGGGAGCCAGACTTAGTGTATTGGGGACCAGAAACCGCCATGCTCGATGACAAGCGTCGCGATAAAAAAGGCAAGCTAAAAGGCCCTCTTGCCGCTGTAGAGATGGGACTAATTTACGTTAACCCTGTTGGTCCTCATGGTAAGCCAGACCCATTATTAGCGGCAAAAGACATAAGAATGTCATTTGGGCGAATGGCAATGAATGACGAAGAAATTGTCGCCTTAATAGCAGGCGGTCATACTTTAGGTAAAGCCCATGGCGCGAAAAAACCAGAAAATTGTGTTGGCGCAGAGCCAGCAGACGCTAGCATAGAACAGCAAGGTTTAGGTTGGAAAAATAAATGTGGCTCAGGTGTTGGTGCTGACACAACTAGCAGTGGCTTAGAGGGTGCTTGGACAACAACGCCGACGCAGTGGTCTTCCAACTATTTAGACAACTTAATGAATTTCGACTGGATTATCACTACAAGTCCGGCGGGAGCAATTCAATGGATACCAAAAGATAAAGCCGCGGCAAACTTAGTGCCTGACGCTCATATTCCGAATAAACGCCATGCACCTATTATGTTCACGACAGATTTAGCGCTAAAAGAAGACCCTGATTTTATCAAAGTTGTTCAACGTTTTCGAGCTGATCCTAGTGAATTTGACAAGGCGTTTGCCAAGGCATGGTTTAAGTTAACACATCGTGATATGGGTCCTCGCGCCCGCTATGTTGGCTCTGAAATTCCGGCTGAAGTACTACTATGGCAAGACCCGATTCCTGCGGTAGATCATCAACTTGTTACTAACAAAGATATTACCAAACTGAAAAAGCAAATTACTCAATCTGGCTTAGCTAACTCAGCATTGGTGAAAACCGCTTGGGCGGCGGCATCAAGTCATCGCGTTACCGATATGCGCGGCGGTGCTAATGGTGCTCGTATTAACTTAGCGCCACAAAACACGTGGGCGGTTAATAACCCAAAAGAGTTAAAGAAGGTACTATCAAAGCTTGAAAATATTCAAGAGAAGTTCAACCGCCAATCATCAAGCAAAAAAGTATCACTTGCAGATCTTATTGTCTTGGCTGGTGCAACCGCAATTGAGAACTCAGCAAAAATGGCAGGACACAAAATTAATGTGCCTTTCTCGCCAGGACGTGCCGATGCAACACAAGCACAGACAGATGTAAAATCATTTAACTATTTAAAACCCAAAGCAGATGGGTTTAGAAATTACTATCACGCTGATAGCTATATGTCACCGGCAGAAATGTTAGTTGATAAAGCCAATACCCTTGGCCTAAATGTTCCTGAAATGACGGTACTAGTGGGCGGCATGCGTGCACTTAATGCCAATTACGACGGTTCAGCATTAGGGGTATTTACCAAGCAGCCTGGCGTACTCACCAACGACTTTTTTATCAATTTGTTAGATATGTCGACAACTTGGAAAAAAGATAAATCACAGGCGGGTTTATATCAAGGTTTTGATCGCAACTCAGGCAAGCTAAAATGGCAAGCAACACCGGTGGATTTAATCTTTGGCTCTAGCTCTGAATTACGTGCCATTGCTGAAGTTTATGCCTCAAATGATGCCAACGATAAGTTCATTACCGACTTTGTTAATGCTTGGGTAAAGGTTATGCAGCTTGATCGCTTTGACTTGAAATAAGCAAGAAATTAGGAAAGTAAAACCCATCACTCATAGCAGGATAAAAGAGCAATAAATAAAAAATGAGATTTAAATGAAAAATAAATTCATGGTTAAGGAACTTTTTATTATTTCATTGCTCTTACTATACGAGAGGCTTTTATTTCCCTTAGTGTTTCATGTTTTTATAATGCGTTTACTTTTTAAGTAAACGCTTTTTTTTGTCCATTTTTTAGCCTTCGCATTATCTTCAAAACCAATCACCAATGCAAAGGGTCTATAGTGTAATACTGTGTTAATTGACGATAGAGCTTTGGGTACTCTCTAGCTAGCTGTTGGGATTGTTCAAAGAATACTTCACTGGCCACGGCAAAAAATTCAGCCGGATTGGTGGCACCATAATAATCAAATAAAGATGGCGCTCCAGCTCTAGCTTGTTGTTGCAAAAGAGCATATTGCGCTGAAAAAACTTCTGACCAACATTGATAGCTATGCTGTTTATCCAGTATTGGCGCACCATTAGCTGGGCCATTTTCTTGATCCAGTTGATGGGCAAATTCATGAATAACGACATTACGACCATCGTCAGGAATTTGCGCACCATCAAGAGTATCTTGCCATGATAAGACCACCTTGCCAAAATCCCACGACTCCCCTGCTAACACCACTTTTTGAGAAAACTGCACACCATCAGCATTACTATTTTGCTGCTCTTTAACAAACGCACTTGGATACACTAATATTGTTTTTAACTTGGGATAATAATTAGTTTCTCTATTTAGCAGTAGCAAACACGCTTGTGCGGCAATAGTAATTTTAACTTCGTCAGTTATTACAACACCATTGCAACCAACAAACTCTTTCTCCGCTAAAAACACCTGAATATGTTGTTTTAATTGTAACTGTAAATCTGCCGGCATTGTTCGAAAGTATGGCATGCGTTGCTGAATAATTTTACGCCATGCTTTTTTGAAGGGCTTACGTTTTATGAGTGAACGTTTATGGTTCCGCCAATACGGCTTTCCAGCTATATAGGTGATCAGTATAACGCCAATAAATATCGGAAAAAAATAAGACAACATAACGTTATAAAGCACCGTAAATTATATAAACCTAATATAGAGGTGCGTGCAGTGCGGTGAAATATCAAGTTATAACTATTATTAGGCTAATAAAAAAAACAAAATCAATTTTATGAAGAAAATTTAGAAACAATTTGAACTAATTTAAAACTGACCACTCATAGTATACGAGAGGCTTTTATTTCCCTTAGTGTTTCATGTTTTTATAATGCGTTTACTTTTTAAGTAAACGCTTTTTTTTGCTTAAAATTCCCGGTTCGCCGCTATTAATTTTATTTGCTCTTGTTAAGAGTTTCTTAAGGTTGCTGCTAAATACTGACTGCAAGTTAATTCACTTTTCTAGTTAAAGAGCAGCGTTATGAACAATATTATATTAAACACCAATAACAGTGAAATTCTTGAAGCCGAGATATTAAACAATGCCAAGCAAGCTTTAGCCGAGTCAGGCTGGGTTTTGCTACGTGACTTTCAAATAAGCTTAACCAGCTTTAGCCAAGTGATAAAAAAATTAACTCGACAATTAACCTTTGACCCCGCAAGAGAGTACAGTAATGACAGCACCCAAAAAGTTAATGCTGGTACGGCAGCCGTTGGATTACATATTGAAAATGGCAACACGCCTTTACCGCCTGATCTAGTTGCTTTTTATAGTGCACAAAGTGCAATTAGTGGCTCACAAACAACCGTTTGCGATGGCGCGGAAATATACCGGCATATGTCGAGCGAACTAAAAGCATTATTCGAAAAACCTATCACGGTTTCACGAACATTACCTTCAAAGCTTTGGCGACAATATGTTGCTGATCAACATCCAGCTATTTCAACTAGTGCAGAAGTCAATGAACAGCACTTACGTGATTTAAATGCCCTCGCTCCGAACCAGCAAGCGATAGTAAATAGTGATGATAGCCTCACTTACCATTTAACCATTAGCCCCTGCATCAAAGCGGCATTTTCCGGCAAATTAGCTTTTGCCAATGCGATTCTAGGGCCATCATTTAACTATCAAGCACCAAAAGTTATCTTATCTAATGGCGAAGAAATATCAACGCAGCTTAAGCAAGAATTAACGGTACTCGCTGAACGATTCACCCATGAAGTGCAATGGCAAGATGGTGACTTAGTGCTTATTGATAATAAGCGTGTTATGCACGGTCGGCGAGAAATACAAGGCGATTTAGCCAAACGTCAGCTCTATATTGGTATGGGTTGTTTATAAAGTTTTATAAGTACCATTTCAATACACTCCAAAAAGCTAGTATTAACATAATGTTTTACCTCTGCATTAACTATTGTAAGGTTAATGCATCGCTTACTTATCCTTAAATAACATCAATAGAATTAATAAGTAGATTCATAAGTAAGCTAACCACAAGTCATAACAAACCATGACATAAAGTTACTCAAATAATCTAATGTAACTTAGCTTCAAAACAACGCTTAAGTTTGTTTTTTTGGTTTGAAAAACTCGATATTTCTCCTGCCATCATCGGCGAATTTGATGTTACGTTGATAAGCAAAACAACCGACATAACTGCACATTACTAGCTAATATCTTCTGAGCGAAAGGCTAAGCTCCCTGCTGTGCAGCATTAACTAGAAAAAGGAAGAAAACTTTTTCAACCGACTATATTTTTTTCCCTATTCAAGCATTGAAAATATATGGACCACCTACAACCGTTAATAAAACTGCCTATAAAATTAATCGGGCAAATTAAGGATTGTCCATATATTCAAACTGTTGCTCTTGTCAGCATAACTAGTGACATTTTAACCGATTCACCATCAATAAAGTCCGCTTCACCTATTCTGTATTGCAACTGGCTATTATTTAGCCTTTAACTATCGCTAGATTTTCAATATTCATAATAATAAAGGAAACACAATGTCATTAAATCTCTGGCGACCCATTACTATTTTTCTTTTTACTACGCTAGCCCTGCAAGCCTGTGGCGGTGGAGGCGGCAGCAATAGCACCGGAGATGCAACCAATAATGTTCCTGTACCTGTCGATACTGTCGCGCCTGTTATCACTATAACTGGCCTAGCAAACATTGAGCATGAGCAAGGTACCATCTATGCTGACGCTGGCGCCACCGCAATAGACAATATTGACGGTACGTTAACAGTCACCACTAACGGCACTGTTGGTGAGCAGGCGGGGGTATATACCCTCACCTACACTGCGACCGATAAGGCAGGAAATTCAGCAACGGCAACTCGAACAATCATAGTCGCAGATACGACCGCCCCCGTTATTAACATCATTGGTGATACTGTTATCAACCACACCTTAGGAGCTGAATATGTCGATGCGGGCGCTACTGCAATTGATACTGTTGATGGCGCCATTGTTGTTACTACATCAGGCACTGTTGGTGATGTCGCTCAAACATATACATTAACTTATGTTGCAATCGACAACGCAGGTAATCAAGCCACCGCAACCAGAACCGTGATTGTTGGTGATAGTACAACAAGCACACAAGTAAGTATTTTTGAAAACGGCACCGTTGCCGCGCTTTGGGACAGAGGTATTAATGCCTTTGATTCTGCCATAGGTTGGGCAGAATGTAATAATGACGGTGGCGCAGGTTGTCCAAGTATTGCCTGGCAAATGGTTAATGACAGTGAACGAGGTGATGTACTTGAAATCAGCCATAGTGCTGCTGGTGACGTGGCAGGTTTATTTATTAGTACCAGCAGTGTTATCAACCTTAGTAATCACACCGATGGTAAATTGGTCTTTGATATTAGGGTTGTTAGTGGTGACAGTAAAATCACCATGAAACTCGATTGCATTTACCCTTGTACCTCTGGCGACCAAGCCTTGGGTAACATAGGTGAAAGCGGCTGGGAAACCGTTGAAATATCTTTAGCAACGCTAGCTGACGCAGGATTAAATTTATCAAGCATCAATACTGGTATAGTCATTTGGGCAACAGATGCAACTAGTACCATATTCCAGCTAGATAACATTCATTTTTCAGGAATTAATGACGGTGGAACCGTACCTGAGTCATATGAAATTACCGCTTACGGTGCTGGCTCTATTTCCGACGCCATCAATCCAGAAAGCTATCGTTGTGTTTATGACTTTGGTAACTGGATATACAACGCAGGTATCGTTGAGCCAGCAATAGCTGGTTGTGATACCACAACAGGTATTCCAACAGGTACACCAACTAAGCTACATCCGCAGTTAACCGGTCCTGCATTGACAAAGCCAACGCCAACGCATAAATGGTGGGGCTCTGTACCATTTATGGGAGAAATGACCATAGGTGATGCTAACACCGCTGCCTATATTACCCCAGACCCAATGACTGCACGCATATCAGAGCGTGGTGTTAGAGTTATGGGAATTCCGTCAGGGTTAACCACCACAACAGACGGTTTCCTGTACCCTATTCCCGATCCTTTTAGTGAAGTGTTTGACGGCATCGCTGTCGGCAATTCACAGCATGCAAATTTACAAGGCTATTTAAAAGACCACAGTGACGGCTCAGTAACGGTAGAATGGCAAAATAACGACACCGCGGTGATGGAAGCGACTTTTGTCCATGGCTCTCCCTACATATATTTTAAAGTTTATGACGGTGACATGGTCATACGCACCTTACGTGATGACGGCAGCGAAAAAGGTACCTTTTATAATCAAGGTAATAGTTTAGGTATCTGGACTAGCGTTGCCGGTAATAGCAATAATTTTTTAGTTACCGGCGAAGGGACAACGACATTTGATAATATTACCAGTAACGAAATAACCGTTAGCAACGCCACAAAAGAGTTTACTCTCACCTACCTTCCTAGTCTAAATGGCGTTCCATCAGATACCTTAACAAGTTTCTTTGCCGCTAAAGCGCGTAATGTTGTTGCCAGTGTCACCATAGACTACTCAGTTGATAAAACCACCAATACCGTTACGGTTAGCCATAGCTATCAAAATAGCCAAGGCGAAGCTGTCGAAACAATCGCCGGTATGCAGCCATTACACTGGAAAAACTCTACGCAAACAACATCGACTTACCATATTAAAAGTGCCCGCGGCACCATCAAATTTAGTGAAACAGCACAATTTAGTTATCAACTCCCCTTTGTTGGCGTACTCCCGACACTCCCTTCAATTGATGCGACTTTTGATCAAGTAACCTTAGAAGCTAAGATCACAGAGTTTATTGCACAAGGGGCTGAGTCTTGGAATACCCATACCGACGCGTACTGGTCAGGCAAAAACTACAGCAAAGTTGCTGAATTAATTGCCATTGCCGATTCAATCGATATGACAACTGAAGCAACGACCCTGCGAAACTGGCTAAAGGCTGAGTTATCTGACTGGTTTACTGCTGAAACAGAGGGTAATTTAGATACCAATAAATACTTTGTCTATGATGAAGAGTGGTCGACATTATTGGCATTAGAAGAGTCATTTATGAGTCATCAACAACTTAACGATCATCACTTCCACTATGGCTATTTAATTCGCGCCGCCGCAGAAATTTGTCGTACTGACGCCAACTGGTGTGGTAACGAACAATACGGCCCTATGATTGAATTGCTGATCCGAGATTATGCCGGTGGTAGAGATGACGACATGTTTCCATATTTACGTAACTTTGATCCCGCCAATGGTTTTTCATGGGCTTCTGGTAAAGTCAACTTTGCTCGTGGCAATAATAATGAATCCACTTCAGAAGCCGCCAACGCCTATGGCGCAATTATTCTCTATGGCTTAATCACCGACAATAATGATTTAGTAGAGCGTGGCATGTATTTACATGCATCAACCACGGCAGCTTATTGGGAGTATTGGAACAATATTGATGATTACAATAACGTTGGTGAAACTGAAAACAACTTTCCTGAAGGCTATGACAAAATAACCACTTCAATTATTTGGGGCGATGGTGCGGTATTTTCAACTTGGTTCAGCGCCGCTTATGCCCATATTTTAGGTATACAAGGTTTGCCAATAAACCCACTAACACTGCACGTTGGTTTGCATGCTGACTATATGGAAGACTACGTAACATTAGGATTGAGTGAGTCATCAAACAACAAACCTTCAGGCTTAGTTGACGATCAATGGCGTGATATTTGGTGGAACTTATGGGCTATGACTAACGCCGATTTAGCCATAACTGATTATAACAGTGTTAGCAGCTACGATGCTGAAGCGGGTGAAACAAAGGCTCATACTTATCACTGGCTGCACACTTTCAGTAAATTAGGGCATTTAAAAACAGGTACGGGTGCCTTAACGGCAAACCATCCGGCGGCACTAGCGTTTGAAAAAAATGGTGTCATAAGCTACGTGGTGTATAACTTTAGTAACCAAGAAATCACCGTAACCTATAGTGATGGCCAAGTTGTTGATGCCACCGCCAACGGCTTTACGATAGTGGGTCATTAACTAACAAAAAAGCCAGATACAAAGCAGTATCTGGCTTTCATGATAAATTAATCAGCTTGAATAAATCAGGCTTAAGCGATTTTCTTCACTTCAATTTGGCTATCAAGGTATTCATCTAATGAGCCTTGAAAGTTCACTAACTTCTTATCTTTGATATCAATAATACGGCTCGCCAAACTTGAAACAAATTCTCGGTCATGACTAACAAATATCAAGGTACCTTCAAAGTCTTTCAAGGCATTGTTTAAGGCATCAATGGCTTCAATATCCATGTGGTTGGTGGGTTCATCCATAATCAAGACATTGACATCACCCATCATTAACATACCAAATAACAAGCGGTTTTTCTCTCCACCTGAACAGTTACGGGCTTTTTTATTAGCGTCGTCATCGGTAAATAACATACGACCTAACATACCACGAACACTTAAATCGTTGTGACAAGGTCGACGCCATTGTGACATCCATTCCATTAACGTTAAGTCATTATCAAAAAAGTGACCACTGTCTTGTGGGCAATAACCGATAGAGGCATTTTCAGACCACTTAACCACACCTTCAGTATGCTCTAGCTCACTCATTAAACAACGTAACAAGGTGGTTTTACCGACACCGTTTTCGCCGATAATAGCTAATTTAGCGCCCGCCTCTAACAATAACTCGCCTTTTTCAAATAACACTTCACCATCAAAACCATGGCTCAAATTTTCAAGCTCTAATGCTTGACGATGCATTTTTTTACCCGGCGCAAAGGCAATTTTGGGTGTAATACGACTTGAAGCTTTAACTTCATCTAGCTTAATTTTATCCATTTTTTTAGCACGTGAACTCGCTTGTTTTGCTTTTGAGGCATTAGCACCAAAACGGTTTACAAAATCTTGCAACTCAGCAATTTCTTCCGCTTTTTTAGTGTTACCGGCAAGTAACTGTTCGCGTAACAAAGAAGATTGCTGTAGAAAGAACTCGTAGTTACCTGGATATATACGCAATTCACCGTAATCAATATCCGCCATATGTGTACAAACAGAGTTAAGAAAGTGTCGATCATGCGAAATAATAATCATGGTGCATTTACGTTTGTTCAACTCACCTTCTAACCAGCTAATGGTATGAATATCCAAGTTGTTGGTTGGCTCATCAAGTAATAAAATATCTGGATTAGCAAATAAGGCTTGAGCCAACAGTACCCGCAGCTTCCAACCTGGAGCTACTTGCTGCATTGAACCATAATGGAAAGACTCATCAATACCTGCATCAAGTAAGATTTCACCGGCGCGGCTCTCTGCGGTATAACCGTCCATTTCAGCAAATTCGCTTTCTAACTCACCAGCACGCATGCCATCCGCTTCACTCATTTCGGCTTGAGCGTAGATAGCATCACGTTCTTGTTTTACTTTCCATAACGGCATGTCACCCATGATCACCGTATCAATAACGTTGAATTCTTCAAAGGCAAATTGATCTTGGCCCAAGGTACTTACTTTGTTACCTGTGCTGACTGAAACATTACCTGAGCTTGGTGTTAGCTCACCGCTGAGAATCTTCATAAATGTAGATTTACCACAGCCATTTGCGCCGATTAAACCATAACGGTTGCCATTGCCAAACTTAGCTGAGATGTTTTCAAATAAAGGCTCAGCGCCAAATTGCATGGTAATGTTCGATGTAGTGATCAAAGAAGTCTTCCTATATTCCGTTAACTAAAATCATTAACTAGTAATAGCTAACGGATAGCTTTAAATGGATAGTTAATACTGTAAATTTCGATAACCAAGTAAAATATAAACTAAATATTTGCTCAGCCATCATAATAAGGCCGCGCATTATACAGGAATAAAATGCAGACCCCCATCTAAACTTGCATTTAAATGGGTGTTTTTTAAACAAACTTGTTTTCAAGTTTCCAATACAACTGAAAAACGCCCAAATGTTCGCTAACTGTGACGCTTTATTGATATTGATAATAACGCCAAATTAGGCCATCAAAGTATCAATCTCAACATTATATTTATTGTCATAAAATTTAACACTTTCAAATAGATGTAACATTCTAAAAAAGATAAGCATCTGTTTTAAATAAATAAAACAAAAGCGGTTCATTTTATGCTTAAAATCAAAAAGATAGCATTAAACCAATTATAAATTTAAAGGAATAAATGTGAACATATTAAAAGTGTTAATTTTAACAACCCTATTCTTTACAGCATCTCAAGCGCAAGCAGCTTTTATTACCACCAATGAAACGGATCTCGATGCGATATTTTCACAGCCTAGTTTTGGGAATATGCCAATTGATATTCGCATCGGGTCAGCTTCAGAGCTAATATTTCCTGACCTTTTAGATATCACATCTGACGCAGAAGTTTCGCAATTATTCAATTTGCATGTCGGCGCATTCAACGTGGTTAACTTTTACTTCATTGACACTATCAGTGCATGTGGTGGCTCTATAAACACTGGATTCGTCGGCTGTGGAGAAACTCCAGGTAATGATTTTGTTGTTGAGTCTTCTTTTGCAGCAGGTGGTTTCGGCGCTGAACTATTAGCACATGAATTAGCCCACAACTTAGGGTTAGACCACTTAATTGGCAGCTTTCTAATGAACCCTTCATTAAATAACAACACCACATTAACCGACAGTGAAGTTAATACAATTCGTAACAGTCCCTTAGTGCAAACAGACGGACAAGACTTTTGGATTGATATTAACCCAGTACTTATTGTTGCATCGGCTAGCCAGCCTCAACCAGTACCAGAGCCCAGCACACTAATTTTGCTTTTACTTTCTTTTACTTTCCTCCTAAAAAATGCAGTGAAAAGAAATTAAAAATAAACTTCATAGCCCAACACTTGTTGTAGTAAAGTACTAACAGGTGTTGGTGTTCCATGGAACTAAAATGAATCTTGGCAAAGCAACTTTAACTTTAGCGTTTTTTTTCTCTCTATATATAATATCTTCAACCAGCAAAGGCCAAACCGGCACTTGGCTTGAACTTTGTCCTAGTAGTCAATTATGTTTTCAACACCCTGAAAGTTTAGTCGCTGCTAATCTACAAAATATTGATTCTGTTGCTGGTCAACTCAGCAATGACAATATCACCTTAAGCTACGATTTAGGCTGGTATTCCTCACAATTTCGCGAGCTCACCCGTGCTACTTCTGAGCCAATATTAATTGATGGCCATCAGGGCAAACTATTGCTTCAAGATAAAAAAATGGCACTCTTTATTCCCCAAGTTAAGGGGAAACTTCGCTTTTCCATGTTAATTGAATTTAAAGATATCGTTGAGCTTGAGCAAGGTCGAAAGATTTTTAAATCGATAAAATTTAATCTTAACCAGCCATAAGCGTCAGTACTTACCTACCTTCATCGTTTCTTGTTTATTTACAAGAATAAGCCAAAATTCTTATATGGTAGTGTAAAGCAGGTTACTTGATTACGATTAATCCAGAGAATACATGATAGCGTAGAGTTCCGGCCTCTCACGACTGTTAAAGTTCGCCTTTACACTCATTTGTAAAAAAAACGTAAACCAAACAATACAAACCTCATAATTAACATATACTTATTTATTTTTCTCTTTGGTTGTTTTCTATACACCTAAGTGCTAATAATTAATTTCCCGGTTTGGGAAGGAAAAATAAAATCTAAATTAAGGATGAATTATGAAAAGATTATTAAGTGTTGGTTTATTGTTAGCTTCATCATTTGCAACTTCACAGGTAACCGCTACCGAAATGCAATGTTATGTCGATACACAAGCATATGATAATTATACCTCGAATCGCTGTTTTGCATTAAACCCAGCGTCGTCAACAACTGCAAACTTTCGCGTTACGGCAACCAATGGTTCAATTAATTCAGTTATTTGGGGAGAAGACACTAGCAGCTGTGGAACAGCTGGTACGTCTTGTTCGATAACTGTTAGAGCGTATAAAACATACACTGGCTCAGCCACCATATTGTATAGTGATGGCACATGGGAAACTGTATCAGCAAAAGCATCTTATGAAAGAGGTTTTTAATCTAAAAGTTTAGAATTACGAGCCAACTTACTCTTGAGCTGGCTCTTTTAAAATGAACAATCAAACAGTAGAATATTTCTATTCCCACTAGTTAGCTAATAACCGATAAATCCCCTTGCCATCGACCGCGATATAAATAAAGCCATCAGGCCCTTGTTTAATATTGCGCACACGTGTCAGATTACTTTTAATAACCTCTTCTTTAACAACAGTATTATCATCCAAAGTTAGCATAATAACTTGACCAAACTTTAACGATCCCACCAGCATATTCCCCTGCCAATTAGGATACTTTTCACTAGTAACAAACGCCATTCCTGAAGGCGCTATCGAAGGGTCCCAATACCATAGCGGTTGCTCCATGCCTTGTTTTTCAGTTAATTCCGTAAACTTTGAGCCCGAGTAATTGATACCATAACTAATGATCGGCCAACCATAATTTTTACCTTTAGCAATTAGATTAACTTCATCACCGCCACGCGGTCCATGCTCATGGCTCCAGATTTCACCGGTTTTAGGATGCTTTGCCATACCCTGTGGGTTGCGATGACCATATGAGTAAATCGCTTTTTTAGCATTAGCATTAGCATTATTAACAAATGGGTTATCGACAGGAATACGACCATCATCGTGAATTCGATAAATTTTCCCGCCATCACGAGTAATATCTTGTGGATTAATATCTCTTTGCCCTCGATCTCCTATCGAAAAATACAAGTAGCCTTGATTGTCAAAAGCCAAGCGACTACCAAAATGTTGCCCTTTATTACTGTAGGCTTTAGCAATATAAATATCTTCTTGCTCGCTTAACAAATTACCACTTAGCTTAGCGCGCATTATCGCAGTACTTTTATTACCTCGACCATCAGATTTTGCGTAAGATAAGTATATCCAACCGTTTTTCGCGTAATTGGGATGTAAAATAATATCCAGCAATCCACCTTGGCTGCCCGTCGCTATTTTAGGCAAACCAGAGATAGACTCGGCAATACTCTCGCCACTTTTCAAGCGCTTTAGCTCACCAGCACGCAAAGTGAACAACATATCACCTTGCGGCAACCACGCCATACCCCAGGGTATACCCGCGTCAGCAATATGAAGCTCAACACGGGAGTTTTGAACTACTTCTTCAGAAGTCGCCTTAGCTACTTCAACACCATAGGCAAAAGAGGAAACCAGCAAGCTATAAGCAAGTAGCAATAGTTTGGTAATGGAGGAATTTCGATTGTGTTGCTTGATTTTATCTAACTGAACTATTGGTGAAAATAACATTACAAAAGTCACTTGTACGCAAACATTTTACTATCATAAGCAATTTTCTATGTTTTAAAAGCAATAAAGTTATACCCGTTTGATTAAGTTTGTGATCTTGCTGTGCGTAGAAAAAATATTTCAGGGCAAGATGTTCGATTAATTAGGGCATGAATGCCCGTAAGTAGAAAAATGCAGGAGCAATTGTCGAGTAATAGCTATTAGGATTGAGAGTAACGCTGACATGGTCTATTTTAACAAGCACAGGTGAGCAATAATTTAATCCAATTGGTATTGACTCAGGCTTTTTTTACATATTTAGCGGTCACCATCATTTCGCCAACACCGTCAACTTTACAATCAAGCTGGTGATCTTTAGCATCTTTAATACGCCTGATCAGTGCCTTAGTACCAATTTTAATCACTTGCGAGCTAGCTTTAATTTTTAAATCTTTAATGACAGTAACTTTATCACCTTCACTAAGCAATGTGCCGTTAGCATCTTTAACTTCAACAATGTCTTCAGTTTCAAAGTCTGATGGGTTCCACTCAAACCCGCATTCAGGGCAAATCAGTAACGCCTGATCGGGGTAAACATAACTTGATTTACATTTAGGACAATTGGGTACAGCTTCATTCATATTGTAATTATACCAACTTGGTTAACGACTCAAAAAGGAGCGTTTAGTCACCTTTTCTCTTCACGCTCAGCCGACTAAGTCTTTCTTGGCTAATGTTGTGATCAAATTACTGACCTTAAATAATAGGCCCTTAATTGATTGGTTTTTATCATGCAGCGCCTCAACTAAGTTAGTACAGCTATCAACCAAGGAGTCACTGTAAGCAAAGCCAATAAGCGCAACTAACTTCACCATACCCTCCTCATCAAGCATCTTATAGCTTTCATTTTGCTGATCATAAACAATATTAACCAATTCAATAGTACTGACAAGTTTTTCCATTCTAGGATTTAGCCTGAGTAACGCTTCGGCTCTCTTGCTTGCCGTTCTATCAACATGCTCTTTACTGACCACTAACTTAGGTCGGGATTTGACACGCTTAACCGGCGGCTTTTTCTTAACAATTTTACGCTCAATTGACTCATGATAGCTGAACTCACCATCAACAAACTGGCCGATATTAGTCACACTTAACCTTTCAGACATTATCGCCGCAGACTTAGCAGTTTTACGAGTAAAGTCTCGATAATCTTCAGCAAAACCATGGGTAGAAATACACTGTGCCAAATCCAAAATCAAAGCATCAGTTTTACCTTTCGAAGCACGTAAACACCTGCCGATAATCTGCAAGTACAACCTTAATATTTTAGTCGGTCGAGCTAAAACAACACAGTCTGTTTCTGGGTCATCAAAGCCAATGGTCAACATCGACATATTAATGATTAAGCGAACCTCGTTGGCTTTATATCGTCGTATGCTTTCATCATTATCATCAATTGAACGTTTAGAATGAACTCGCTCATGCTTAACACCGAGTAAATCAAAAGCATTAGATAGTGCCTCCACATGCTTAATCGAATTGGCAAACAACATAACCTTACGACCTTGCGAAAGCGCATCATCAACAGTCTGCTGGGCAACTAAAGAGCAATGTTCCAACAAGATAAGATCTAAGCCAGAAACACTAAAGTCGCCTCGGTACATTTTGACGGCACTATAATCAATTTCTTGCGATAAACTAGGTACTTTGTAAACCGGTTTGGCTAATTCGCCCGCTTCAATCAGCATTTTAGTGGTGGTTTCTTCAATCAATATCATCGATTGATCAATATAAACCCCTAATCTATCAATCGGTGTCGCAGTCAAACCGATAATCAAGTCAGGTGCTAGTTCTTCGCGCATGGCGATATAAACGCCGCCCATGCAGCCAACATGGTATTCATCACGTAGCAGCACATCACAGGCTATATTGAGGTGTTTTCGTCGAGCAAATGACTGCTCCATCACCAAAGTGACATCACCGCCAGCAACATATTTGTAGCCGGATTTAACCACACTAACAGACAGGCCATTAACGGTGAGGGTATGCAATAGTTGTGGGATCAAGGCGGCATTACGTAAGCTGACAACAACCTTTTTATCAGACATCGCTTGGCACAATTTAAGGATACAAATACTCTTACCGCCACCCGTAGGTAGGGCAATAATTGCATTGCCCCCTGCGCCAATCGCCTTACGAACACTGTTGATTTGATAATCTTTTTCTAATATCTGCATACCATACTACTCGGGCTTATTATTAGTTTTGGTCTTGTAAAACCCGTTATTGCTACGTCTTAGCACATTCACAAACTATAGCTTGCTCGCAACGTAAAACTTCTACGATGAGGGGCATCTGTGATGGCTCTCAAGTTTTGTTGAGAACGGATCATTATAACCTCAAAACACCGCTAAATGCAGACTTCTGCCAGAACATTTATTTAACGCAATTAACTCAATCACTTAGACGTTAACTCTGCAAGTAATTCAGTTCATTACCTATCAAGACTCATCCCCGAAAGCTGAATTACTTAAAAGCCGCTAATTTATCAAAACGATAATTTAATGATTGTTATCAATGTAAAATTTAGTCATGGTGTAATTATCAATATCCCTTTTTTTAAATTTAGCTTTACCAAGGAATGTTTATTTGTGATTTCAACTACTCGTCTTAGCAAATATGTTGCTAAACAATTACCCAATATTTTTCAGTCTCGAAAATCAATCATTATTTTTGCCTTTTTGCCGATGCTCGCCAATGCAGAAATTGCTGATGAAAACTTTAACCAGTGTAAAATCAACTTAGCTCAGCGCGCAGCAAGCACAGGATTCTCACCTTATATTACTGAGTCCGTTATTGGTAATATCTCCCCTATTAAGCGTGTGATCAGCTTAGATAAAAAACAGCCAGAATTTACCCAAACCTTTGAACAATATATTAAGGCTCGGGTTACCAAGTATCACGTTCGTGTTGGTCGAGAAAAACTAAAACAACATAAAGCTTTATTTGATAAATTAGAAAAAAAATACGGTATTCCACGGCAATATTTAGTGTCATTTTGGGGCTTAGAAACCGTATTTGGCAAACATAAAGGTAAAATGTCAGTGCTTAATGCCCTAGCCACATTAGCTTGCGATCAACGCCGAAGCGAGTTTTTCACTCTTGAATTGTTAAATTTATTCACCTTAATTGAAAATAAACAAGTGGTTGTAGAACAACTGCAAGGCTCTTGGGCCGGCGCTATGGGCCACATGCAATTTATGCCCACAGCATTTTTAAAGTATGCGGTAGATGGCGACAACGATGGCAAAGTCGACATTTGGCAAAGTGAGGTTGATGCCTTAACCACAGCCGCCAATTACCTAAACCAAATAGGTTGGCAAAGTAAAGAGCGCTGGGGTAGAGAAGTTAAAATGCCAGAAAACTTCGCCTTTGAAAAAGTAGCCTTTGATCAATATTACCCTTTAACTACCTTTCAACAGTTAGGGGTTAAACAAGCCGATAATAAAGCCCTATCTAACTATGATATTCAAGCAGAACTTTACCTACCTTCGGGGCACCAAGGGCCTGCGTTTTTACTCTATCCAAACTTCAACGTCATCATGACTTGGAACTTGTCGAAAAGTTATGCGCTATCCGTCGGCATATTAGCGAATAAATTAGTCGGCGCTAAAGGCGTAGAACTGTTAACAAATAAATCAGTACAAACTTATAGTGTTGCCGAAATGAAAAACTTACAAAGCCAACTTAATTCATTAGGCTTTGAAACGGGTGAACCAGACGGTATTTGGGGGCCGAAAAGTCGACAAGCCATTCGTTCATTTCAACTACAACATCAGTTAATTGCTGACGGCTATCCCAATAGAGAAGTTTTTTTAGCGGTAAAAACTTTAATGAGCAAAGTTGAACCTAGGTCAACCATAGATAATCATGGAAGTGATTGATAAAAAAGTAATTTAACTTTTAAGAAAGAGTAAAATAGGCAATAAAATGGCGGTTTCCTGCAACCATTTTATTGCCCTGCTAAGCTATTGTTTTGAGTATTGGCGATAACTCACTATCGATAGTAAAGTGAAAAAAGCAGGGTCGGTCCAACCAAAGCCCACAAAAACACCTGTTATACCGGCATATATCGTTATCACAGCCCCTAAAAGGTTAGTAAGGAGCAAGGCAAGAAATAATTTTTTCGCGACTAGTCCTGTTTCTATTTCCCTTAACAACCAGCTAATTAAAGCGATTCCACCTAAAAAGATACTAGTATGTTGTGATAAAAAATAAGCATATTGATCATTTATTTGCACACCATACATTGGCCAAATAGCATCTGGTATCAGAAACAATGCAAAAGCAAATATAAAGTAAATAATGCCATGCACTGATAAAAATACTTTATTCGTCATAATTTGCTTCCCCTTATTTAATAGGCCCTTTGTTTATATTTGACAACGGAACATTGACGTCAAATATTTGTCCTCTAACGTCTTTTATACCCATAGCGTTTAATCTTGCAGTATGCATTTTAAGATAAGCTTGGGCTGAACTTTCATTGTCAAATAAGTATATGCCACCGCCCAATTTAGCTTTTTCACTTTCTGTCCAAATTTTCCATATCATGCCAGGTTCGTGATTTATTGATTCTGCTAAGCCAATTAGCGCATTTGCCATTTCTTCACCAAATGGTCCCGAGTAATCAAAATCTACCTGTAATAATTTATTCATCATCATTCTCCTAAATTTCATCAAATACAAATTAGGCATCAACGCCAAGCGTTGTAACTCCCTTTTTGCAATAACTGCTATAATACCTAGAAAAAACTAACAATAAAGTTCATAAAACTGCCGTCAAATGTGGAGAAAGTAGACCAATGAGACTTAAAACAACGCTTAATCAATGGCTAACCTTACTTGAAGTTGACAAGGCGGGTAGCATTCAAGCCGCGGCATTGGCACTAAATAAAAGCCATACCACCTTAATTTATGCCATTGATAAACTTGAAGAACAACTTGGTGTTGAATTAGTAAAAATAGAAAAGCGGCGAGCGGTACTGACTAATGATGGCAAGTCTTTATTACGACGAGCACAGTCGATGATTGAACAGGCAAGAATTTTAGAAGATATTAGCAATCAATTGGCACAGGAGCTTGAAGCTGAAATTACAGTTGCTATTGATCATCTGTGCGATCGAAACTGGCTGTATCAGCCATTAAGACAGTTTTTTGCTGAGAACACCACTACCTCAGTGAAAATTGTCGAAACTTCACTATCTAAAACAACCAGTACAGTTGAAAACGAAAAAGCTGATATTTCAATTATTAATATTCCTATCACTAATTACCCTTCAGAATTCTTCGGCGCAGTAAATATGATCATTGTTGTTGCAAAAAATCATCCTTTGGCAAATAAGGCTGAGCTCTGTTTGGCTGATTTAGAAGCCAATAGACAAATTGTCGTTCGAGATTTAGGGGCAGTAAATAAGCAAAATGCTGGCTGGCTAAAGTCCAGTTTACGGATAACGGTCGACAATTTCGATCACGCGTGGCAAGCGGTAAAACAAGGATTAGGCTACTGTCGACTACCGCAACATATTGTCGATAAGCACCGTAGTGAAGAAATTGCAGTACTTAACGTTGAGCATGCAAATTGCTTTCAAGTGCCACTTCATCTTACCTTACCTAAAGGCGTACATAGTGGTCCAGTTGCAAATAGCTTATACCAACGATTGCTATCATCGGTAAACAATAGATAACAATTGCACTCATCAGCCGTTAACTTTAACATTTGAGCCATCCTTGCGCTGGCTAGTAAACTAACGCTAAGCGAGCTCAAACAATAAATATAAAATTAAGAGAGTTTTTTGTGACATCATCTTTTACCAGCAAAATGCCCAATGTCGAAACTAGTATTTTCACCGAAATGTCAGTCATGGCCAATCAACATCAGGCGATTAATTTATCGCAAGGCTTCCCAGAATTTGATACTCCTGAGTTTTTAAAAAATAAAATCAATCAGGCAATTAGCGAAGGAAAAAATCAATACTCACCGTCAAATGGTTTACCTGAGCTTTTAACACAAATCGCCGAAATGATACAAAGACAATATCAGTCGCACTTAACACCAGAACAGCAACTTAACGGGCTAAATAACATCACGATAACCTCTGGCGCAACCGAAGCGCTATGGGTCGCAATACAAACACTTGTCAGAGCAAACGATGAAGTAATTATTTTTGACCCGGCTTACGACTCATACGAACCAGCCGTTGAACTTGCAGGTGGCAAGTGCCGACATATCACGCTAAATGCGCCAAGTTATGCGATAAACTGGCAGCATGTCGAGCAAAACATTAATACAAATACTCGCGCCATTATTATTAACAGCCCACATAATCCAACCGGTTCAATACTGAGTGAGTCCGATCTTAATATCCTACAGGCCTTAGTTGATAAACATGACTTATATGTTATTAGTGACGAAGTGTACGAGCACATGACCTTTGACGGTTTACGTCATGAAAGTGTTTTACGTTACCCTGACTTATTTAAACGTGCCTTTGTGGTGTCTAGTTTTGGCAAAACCTTCCATTGTACCGGCTGGAAAATGGGCTATTGCGCCGCACCTGATGAATTGATGGATGAGTTTAGAAAAATTCATCAATACGTGACCTTTTGCTCATTTACGCCAGCGCAAATAGCCATAGCGCAAATGTTAAAACAGCACCCTGCGCACATTACGGAACTCGCCAGTTTTTATCAGCAAAAACGCGATGTCTTAATTAATGCTTTAAAAGGTTCACGCTTTACCTTACTGCCATCAAAAGGCACTTATTTCTTATTGCTAGATTACTCGGCAATATCCGAATTAAATGACCGCGAGTTCTGTCAGTGGTTAACAAAAGAAAAAGGCGTGGCAGCTATTCCACTTAGCCCATTCTATCCTGCTAAGCAAAGGGCTGAATATCATAAAAGCAATAAAGTGATCCGACTTTGTTTTGCAAAAAATGACGATACGTTACGACAAGCAGCGGAAATATTATGTCAACTTTAACCATAGCGGCAGTACAATACGATATTCACTGGTTAGATCAACAGGCGAACTTTAAGCACTTAGAACAGCTTATTTCAGAGTACTTTACAACCAATAGCGCCGTTGACTTATTACTTTTACCCGAAACCTTTTCCACCGGATTTTGTATTAATCGAAAAGACATACAAGAACCTGTAGACGGTGGTATTGCCTTAGCTTGGCTGAAAAAAATTGCTCAGCAATATAACTGTGTTGTTGCTGGCAGTGTTTTAGTCAGCCAAAAAGATAAAAAGGTTAATCGATTTTATTGGGTATTTACCGATGGCAGTGTTGAACATTATGACAAACGGCATTTATTCCGCCTAGGTAGAGAGCAAGACTATGTTGAACAAGGTCAAGAGCGGAAAATAATCACCATAAATGGCATAAAAATACTGCCTTTGGTTTGTTACGATTTACGTTTTCCAGTTTGGTCGCGTAATCGACAAGACTATGACTTGATGATTAACGTGGCAAATTGGCCAGCAGCACGGCGGCATATTTGGGACACCTTGTTAAAAGCCCGAGCAATGGAAAATCAAAGCTTTGTGGTGGGCGTCAATCGCATTGGCGCAGACGGAAACGATACAGGCCATTCTGGCGGCACCGCAATAATTGACTTTACTGGCGAAACCTTAGTTGCTGCCACCGATAATCAACAGCAAATCATTACAGCACAGCTTGATTTTAGCAAGCTGAGTCAATTCAAAGCTGACTTTCCAGCGTTTTTAGATGCTGATGAATTTGAATTAACTATTAGCGAATAAATGAATTAAAGAACTGTTTAGAGAAACTTAAAACAGCCCTTACTTGGGCTGTTTTACATAGTGTTTTAAGCTAACTTATTTACGAATAGTAACCGCATCGTTCGCATCGTTCGCATCGTAGTCATCTAATTTAGTGTTGTTAGTTATATCAAGTGTTAACGCTTGTGAAAACAGGTAACATATAAATATTCAGCTTTACAACATGTTCTGATCAATAAATAGCTGTTCAAGTAAATTACTGACTTGTTTATCATCATCAAAAAACTTTATACCAACACTTACCTTTCCTTGTTCATTTCGGCTATTACAAACATTGGCAAGAATTTTAACTTCACCTGCATTAGGGGACTGAATGCAGACAAAAACATCACGCTTAGTCACCGTTATTTTATTGTTGTCAGCTTTAAATGCGAAACCACAGCCTTTTGTCGATATATCGCCAATAATGCCATTTAAGCGAATACTTTTCTGATCACCTGTTTCTGAATCGACCATGATACTTGCTGGTAAATGAGTAGCAATTCGCTGCTGTAAGCGTAACTGACGACTTTCAATTTTTTTAGGATAATTTAATATAATAAAGTTTTCTGGGTATTTGGTTATATGTTTTATGGTCGAACGAAAAGCAAAACATTCACCGCGATCCCCTTCTAGAATATAACGTGCAATAACTACGTTACCTTCAACTAGTACATCTTGGTAATCACTACCTCTCGACGAAACAGGGTATTTTAAGATGATATATCTACCCATTTCATAGCCGATTAAAGGGACTTTAATACGAACTTTAACCGGATGACTCATTTCTACATCGACCACTTTTCCAGGTTGAAGCTCAAAGCCATGTAATACCGATGATGGTGCTTTTGGGGTTGATACAGCCATTAATCCCTTAAAACTATGTTTATGAATTCTCTACCAATATAAATAAGTAAGCGACTTTAAACAATGGCTAATTTTTACTTTTTGGTGGAGCAAAACACAACCCTTACTCATGCCTTAGTTATGATCTAGTTATGGTCTAGGCTTTGATATTTTTCACTTGCAGTTTATTTAACGCTTGGAATCGATAAATGCAGGTAAGAAATTTCGGCTCTTTAATCAGTTTTAAATACCTTTGATAAGCGACAGAGATAACTGCTAAAATATTTTTTCTTTGATTAAATATTTATCCCATTCTAATAAAAGGTACCGGCGTGATCAGACTTTCACTATTTATTCTTACAATACTAATGTCATTTCAACTGCTCGCCGCCAATACTAAAGGGCAATATATTCAACCAAATAACCTTTCACCAAAAGTACGGATAGAAACCAACATGGGTAATGTAGTCATTGAGCTTGACCGATACCGGGCTAAAATTACCGTGGATAACTTCTTGGGCTATGTAACCCGAGGGCAGTACGATAAAACCTTAATCCACCGCGTAGAAGAAGGCTATCTTATTCAGGGTGGTGGCTTTATGACTAACTATACCGACGTTGAGCCCGACAAGCCTATTTTTAATGAGTCTGGCAATGGCTTGAAAAATAGAGAAGGCACTATCGCGATGGCGAAGCAGCTTAACGATGCGCACTCTGCGACCAATCAATTCTTTATCAACTTAAATGACAATACTAATTTAGACCCCGGTAGCTCATGGGGTTATGCAGTATTTGGCGAAGTGATAGAAGGTTACGAAATACTAGAAGCTATAGCGCAGGTAGAGGTTGGTTACAGTGAGGAATTAGGCTACACCACAGTGCCGAAAAAAATGATCACGATTATCAGAGTAGTGATTCTTGATGAAGAACCGCTAGAATAAGTAGAGTAAAGCTAATAACAAAATTGTTAAACATTAACGCTAGCGGTTCTGTACAATACTGGCGTTTTTAATCACGACAAAGCAACTTTTTTGAAAAACAACTTGAAACTCAGTAAACGCTTACAGCAAATTGAAAAAATGGTCGTCTCTCATTACGATCATATTTGGGACTGTTGTTGTGATCATGGCTTATTAGGCTTTTCGTTATTATCGCGCCAAGCGGGTAGCAATATTCACTTTGTCGATATTGTTCCCGAGCTGATGACCAACGTCGAGAAAAAGCTTGAGCGATTTTATCCAAGTTCACCATGGAAAACCCACTGCCTCGACGTTGCCAAGTTGCCGCTAGCGCAACATCAAGGCAAGCACTTAATTATTATTGCCGGTGTTGGCGGTGACCTGATGATCCAATTCATAGCAGCGATTTATCAGCAGCACAAAAATTTGAATATTGATTTTCTACTCTGCCCGGTTCATCACCAGTTTTCCTTGCGTCAAAAATTAATCGAGCTAGATTTTAGTTTAAAAGACGAAGTGCTGATTGAAGAAAATCAGCGATGCTATGAAGTCATACTAGTTTCATCCGTGAGTCATGAAACTCAAAAAATCAATCCTGTTGGCGATAAAATTTGGCAGCCAACCTCAAGTAGGCAAACTGAAATAGTTAATAACTATTTACATAAAACCCTTAGTCATTACCAACGTATACAGCAAGGAGCTTTGCAAGCTTCTTTGCACAGTAAAGTAAATAACGTGCAACACATTGTTGATGCTTACCAAGCACTAAAACAATAGTGCAACTAATCTCCTGTGAACAAAACTTAGCCATAACAATTTTTACTCTATATCAATGTTTTCTGCCGCTTACATGCTAGAATATTAGCTATATTCAACGTAACAACTATCCCATTATCATGGCTAAAAAATCACTCACCATTCGTGAGAAAACTATTTTCGACGGTGTTTTCACTAAATATTTCCTGAAATTCCTTTTTACCCTTTGGTTCAAAATTGCCGGTTGGAAACTTTGTAAAAATGCCCCAGAAGGCGCTGGTGTCGCTATTGCTGCGCCTCACACCTCGAATTGGGATTTCTTTTACGCACTTGGCGCTGCCATTCAACAAGATGTAAAAATATACTTTTCAATTAAAGACAGCATTTGCCGAGTGCCGGTATTAGGCACTTGGCTAATGTACCTTGGCGCAATTCCAATTGACCGCTCAGAAAACGGCGTTGGCCAAGTTCAACAAATAAAAGACTTTATCGATAGCCAAAAATTAGGTCGTGTATTTTTCTTATTTACCCCAGAAGGTACCCGTGGTGCCGTACCTAAATGGAAAACCGGCTTTTATCATGTAGCCCAAGGATGCGATTTACCTATTTTTCTAGCCAAAGTGGACTATCTAAGTAAAGAATCTGGCGTTTTTCATACCTTCAAATTAACCGAGAATAAAGAGCATGACATTAAAGCGATGCAAGCCTCTTATAAAACCATTCGCGGTAAATTTCCGTTACATCAGTACCCAGCATACACAGGTAGCATGCCAAAATTATCTGAAGCGGAAGCGAAAATAATCAAGGCGATGTACTCTTTTAAAGGTGTCGCTACTAAAATGGAAATTATCGCAAAAGCTAAACTCGATGAGCTATCAACCAACATGTTAGACTTTTTAGTTGAGAAAGGCATGTTGGAAAAAATATCGCCATCAACGAATAGTAATGAACCTAGCTATCAACTAACTTTTGCTGGTAAAGGCTGTTGTTTGCATTTATCGACAAGTGTTTTGTAACTGTGCTTATTTCTTATTACTAGCAAGGGGGGAATATCTTAAAAATATTCCCCCCTTAAGTTTTCTACTCAATCGAAGTTGCAGCGCAATAAAGCTGCTAAATATTTTTTTGCTACTTTTCGCGGTAATTAATAACATAGCTTAACGCAAACTCAGGTTGTTCAAAGTCTTGGCAAGTATCACTAATCCCCAGATAAAGAATCGAATTTATTTCTTCCTGAATATACTCTTCACTCGATGAGTCTCTTAGCTTTCTTAATAGCTCAACCGCTAGATCTTCATTAGAGTAACAACCAAAACGAACAGCAGAGTAAATTCGAGCATATTTATCTTTTTGCTCTGCTGCTTCCTCTAGCAATGCATTACCTTTCTCTTCGCCCGTTAAAAAACCAAGAATGAATTTTGCTCGAGCATTATCACGAAACTCAACGAGGTATTTCAGTAAAGTTTTTGCTTTATACTCAGACTGCGGAAAAACCTCACTGCGCGTGCCTCTCTTATTAAAAAGTAAACCAGAATGATATGCATAAGCGTAAAGCAGAATATCATGAGTTTTTCGTTTATCTAAAGCTTTAGGTAACGCATCAATCTCTTTATTTTCGATAAATTGCTTCTGCTGTTGATTGTTTTGTTCGTAATGTAGAAAAATTGAAATTCTCTAAAAAATACAGCACCGACTACAGAAATATATGAAGTGGCAGTAATAGCAACAAGTAGAATAGGTAAGGAAATCATCCAATTATTTCTTAATTGCTTATTACTTGAGTGAGGCTCTGGAGACGTTAAATAGGAATGCGCTCTATGCTCTTCAAATGGTACTTCAATGCGGGCAATTTTTTTGGCGCTAATAGCACCTGCAGCGTAAAGTCCAAATAATAGAAACGCCCAGGTTGTTCCTGACCAAACGATATTTAAACTAAAAGCAACAATGACAATAAAACTATGAGAGATAACAGCTATGAGCCCGAACAATCCTGTCATCCCTCTACCATGAAAGCGAACCGCACAACCGATAACTAAACCACTGAGCAGTAGCATAATTGGTGAAAAGTTTGAGTTATATGAGTTTACAAAGCTCCAAGAAATAATAAGGGGGATAGTCCACAGAGCGCTACCTAGTACTGCTAACAACGCATTTTGCTTATTTAACTTTTCTTCAACCTTATCAAGTTGCGCTTGTTCAATTTGCATCTAACTCTTCCAACATTTTTTGAGTTTACAACTAAGGCTATTCAA
This sequence comes from Colwellia sp. SU-HH01172, assembly GCF_057553355.1. Lineage (NCBI taxonomy): Bacteria > Pseudomonadati > Pseudomonadota > Gammaproteobacteria > Alteromonadales > Colwelliaceae > Colwellia > Colwellia sp. SU-HH01172. The sequence goes on from NZ_BAAJMB010000003.1 coordinate 414,635, forward strand.
TTAGCCGTCATTATTTTCTAGGCGATATTGAAACAAGTAAATGAAATAGGGTCAACTATATAAAGCATTAACTCATAGTGAATTAAAAGCTAAGTACAATACCGATAGCAACAATTTATGACAAAGTACAGAAGTCTTAATACAGCTCTGTATACCGCTTTATTCCTCTTACACTCTAAGCATTCACACACCACTACTAAAACTCTGTCACTCTCTATTAGGCGGTAAAATTTATTGTTTATTTTCGAGCAGTGAATTTCGGTATGCTGAAGGGCTATAACCGACTGTTTTTTTGAACGCAGTATTAAATGTCGATTTCGAATTAAAACCTACATCAAAGGCAATATTTGTCACTAACTTATCACTATCCTGTAAAGCCTTCTTCGCTTCTTCAACTCGAAAGCTATTAACAAATTGGAAAAATTTGGTGTTTAAAAATTGAGAGAGTGTTTCTGAAATATGATTTTCAGTTTCAGATATCGATTCAGAGAGCTTGTTTAGCGATAAGTTATCCTGCAAGAACAACTTGTCTTCTTTCATTGCATGTTCCAGTTTTGCGGCAATCAATTGCATTTTCTCAGTGCTAAGTAACGCCGCTCTTATCTGATTAGCGCGAGGCAAACCTTTCTCAGATTCATTAAGCACTTTTTGGCTTAATGCCTTTTGCATAAAAATAGCCAGCGCAAAAACCTCTAATACAGGAAGTAATTTCCCTGAGCCAAACCAAAACCAACCCAAGGCTCCTAGAGAAAACTCAACGGCATACATTAGCCATACAGTTCCCCAAATTAGCAGCACAGGTCTAAACCAATCTACTGAACGTTGCTCAATGTCAGAAAAGCGCTCCAAGAGTTGTTGACGGTGAGAATGATGGAGTTTTAAGGCCATTATTAGGAATAAAATTGTGAATGAAATAAAAACAAAGGTTGTCGATAAACAAGTAAATATCGCTATTTTCCACAGTTCCGGATCTCTTGTTGATGGATTTGCAAGGGCCAACTTCTCTGCGGGGCTGATCATAAATATAAAAGGAAGCATAGCCAACAGAACTAGAATAGGTCCAGAGAAAGCCAATGCCCACAACTGTTTACCTATTACTTTGTCTGGTGACATAGTGGCATGAGCATAAAAATAGAGTGCTGGCCCAAGTAAAGCCCTAAACGGAAATTGTGCACCGGCTAAGGCTGGCGCATAAACATATGCGCCTGAATATATAAACAGTTCACCGGCCAAATGCATCAGTAATAACAACAACAAGCCTTTAAGGAAAAAGTTTTGTCTTTCCTTCGGTCTATTGAAAACCTCTAATAATGCGAATACTGTCATTCCCATCATGCAGGAATATATAACTGTGGGAAAAAGATTGACCATTTCATTACCAGATAAAAAGATTGTTGTGACTCCCAGTAATTGTAAAAGTAAATAGCAGCTAAATCCACATATCGCCAGACTGATAACCTTATTTAGCCTTGCTCGATGTAAGCGCTAGTGTCCCCTAGTTGATTTTCTTTCTCCAACTCAATAATAGGAAAAGAGTCAGCTTAGATAACGCGTTTATGGCGTTCATTTCTTTATTTTGAGCGCTATTTCTGCAAATTATGGCGCTTTTTCTTGTTTCCAAGTAACGGCCAAATAAATAATGAATAATCCGGTACCAATTTCAAAAAAGCTAAAGAACATGTAGTGCAGAGTGGCACCGCCCATCATTACGGTGAAAGCTTGTACTGACGTGGTAATGATACCCGCAACAATATTAAAATATTTGTTTAGTGTGAAAGTTAAGAACCTAGACAAAACAATCATGATCACAGGAATTTGCATTATGACGGCAAACATCAATAAGAATTCTTCAGTGATCTTCATGCCACCGACATCGCCAGTCAAGAATGCCTCCAAATATTTGGCAAGGTGTAAAGTAAACACATCACAATAGATATAATTCAGCGTTAGGTAAATCCAAAGTAAAGATAATAGATTTTTACGATTGCCATCCCATTCAAAAATTTTCATAGTATTCCTTTTTAAAATTTTAAGATTTAAGTACTAGGTTTGGATTTGAAAAATATCGCAATTTAATCGTATTGACGTCTTGATGGGCATATTCGAACGTATTTTTTTCAATTATTTTTCAAGATTTACTTTTTTACTGTTTTTTAAAGTTGAAGGGCTACGCCTATTAATATTTAAACACCATGTTCAGTGTCGACTTTTCTTTAAAAATGAACATTAAAATATTGAAGCCAATTTTTGAAATAGGCCTATGGCTACTAGAACCACAAAAAATCACGAAAGAAAAGCGATGGAGCTATCACAATAATTGCAATGCTCCATTTCATCGTTCTATGCTTCGAATAACATTTAAAATGTAATCGGTCCATCTGACATGACAGTTAACAGAAAAGGAGTAAAACCCACCATGCCTATTATCATGAGTATTGTCACGGAGAACAACGCAGCACTTGTTAAAAACTTAACACTATTGCTGCCTTTTTCTTTTGCAAAAAAATATAGTTGCAGCATTAGAAGCGGAAAAACGAAGCAGCCAAATGTCCAAATAGGGAAAAACGGATCGCCGAAGGCCGGCTTCATTCCTAACAAGTTTCCTGTCACTAGGTAGCTGAAAACACCGAGTCTTAAAAGCCATTGCGCATTTGATACAAAAAATAATCGCAACGCCCACTTTATATGGTTAACGATATCCTTATTAATAGCCAAGCGTACCGTAAAGTATGCAAAAGCCAGTATCAGGAAACCATTAATCGTAGTGCCAATGCCTGAAAGATCAATCGGATCAGGATCTCTTATCCAGACGAGATAGAAGCCAGAAATAGCCAAACAAAACACCGTTGTTAGATATACATAGCCATTAATTTTATGGAATTTCGGATAAGTGTTGCGCACTTTAGGTAGCAATTGCAACGCGCCACCAAATGCGACAATGCCAGCACCAATGGCATGAGCGGCAAAAGCAAGATTACCGGAAAAATCACCCAGTAGGTAAGGTTTGCTGCCCATGGGTTCCCAACGATTCCAAATCTCCATATTGTCATTAATCACTGAAAAGCCATAAAAGCCAATGATGTAATAAAAGAAAAACCACTGTCCAAGCAAAGTTGTTATAAACCAAAACATAGTGGTGTATTTCAAAGATTTATTCGCCACATTTGTAGATATGAATTTATTTGAACCTGCCTTTTTTTCATCATTTATTGTTAATTGTGAACCTAAATCGTCACTACGTATATTTTCCATTATTAAGTCCTATCTTGTACGACAATGTGACCTAGTATGAGAAAATGACAAACCGAATACGCCCAAATGGGCCTATTCGAACGTATTTTTTCAATTATTTTTCTATTAATTGTCTTTTAAGCGCTTGGATTTAGATTTTCTGTTTGGCATCAGAGCCAACGGCAAGGATACAAGAAGTAGAGCAACACGTTAGCTAGGGCGTGCGTAAGTAGAGTAATGCAGGAGCAGTTGTTGAGAAGCCGTTGCAGAGCTAACTACAGGCTAATAGATAGTAGGCAAGTTAGACTCGAATAGTTGCGGATATAGTTCTGACGTAGCATCAGCGATAACAAATTTCTTATGCTGCCAACGCCTTATGGGCACGTTTGTTTTTTATTTCCTATATCAAAACTCAAGAATACATTGAAATATTTGTCTGCCATAAAATAACAAAAAGCCGCGGTTAAGCGGCTTTAAACTATGTTTGATTAAGGTTGATAATAAATAGGTGACTCGGGTCCTACAGGTAAACCAAAAACAAACACCCAAACGTAGAATAGCGTTACCCAACCGATAAAGAACACAATACTATATGGCAACATTGTCGCGACAAGTGTCCCTATACCCATATCTTTTTTATATTTTGCCGCAACCGCTAAAATCAAGCCGAAGTAACTCATCATAGGGGTAATTAAGTTAGTAACGGAATCACCAATTCGGTACGCTGCTTGAATAGTTTCTGGTGCATAACCAATTAACATTAGCATAGGTACAAAAATCGGTGCTGTTGCCGCCCATTGCGCCGAAGACGAACCTAAACTTAAATTGATTAAGGCACACAGCAGAATAAAACCAATAAACACTTCTGGCCCAGTAAGGCTCATTGCTTGCAGTAACGCAGCGCCTTTAATCGCGATAATGGTGCCAAAATTAGTCCATTTAAAGAAGGCGACAAATTGAGCCGCAAAAAATACCAGCACGATATACAGCCCCATTGAACTGATGCTTTTTGACATTGCATCAATCACATCGCGATCGTTTTTCATGGTGCCAACGACTTTACCGTAAACAAAGCCTGGTATCGCAAACGTTATAAAAATAAAGGCAACAATACCTTTAAGAAATGGCGACCCTGCCACTAAGCCAGTGTCTGGATTTCGTAATATACCGTTTTCAGGTACGACACTAAGCGCCAGTAAAATACACATCAATAAGAAGGTAAAACCAGCCCAACGCAAGCCTTTCTTCTCCAAAGGTGTTATATGCTCGACGGTACTTTCAGACAAATCAATACTTGCTTCGCTTGGGTCATACTTGCCAAGACGCGGCTCAACAATTTTCTCAGTAATGATGGTACCTAAAGTGGCAATTAAAAAGGTTGAAACTATCATAAAATACCAGTTGGCTTCAGGGCCAACAACGTAATCAGGGTCTATCATTTGTGCGGCTGGCGTTGTAATACCTGCAAGTAACGGGTCAATGGTACCTAGTAATAAATTGGCACTGTAACCACCAGAAACACCAGCAAAAGCGGCGGCTAAGCCAGCAAGAGGATGACGACCGAGGCTATGAAATATCATTGCAGCTAAGGGAATTAATACCACATAACCTAGCTCTGATGCGGTATTTGATAATATTGCCGCTAACACGATAGCAAACGTTACAAAACGTTTAGAAGCGCCCATTACCATATTACGCATCGTCGCAGACAATAAACCAGAATGTTCAGCAACACTAACACCTAATATCGCGACTAAAACCGTACCTAGTGGCGCAAAACCGGTGAAGTTAGTCACTAAACCAGTCACTATCCGATGTAAACCTTCTACAGACATTAGGCTAACAACATGAATTACACCATCAGGTGCTCGCCCTTTCGCGCCTTCTGGGCGAGGGTCAACAACACTTAGGTCAAAAAAACCAGCTATACCACTACCAATGATAATGGCAACACAAAACATGGCGAATAAGGTAATAGGGTGTGGTAATAGGTTTCCTAAGTATTCCACGGTGGCCAAAAAGCGATTAAACCAACCTTTTTGTTGTTTAGTTTTAGGCTCGTTATCGGTAACCACTGAATTCATAAATATTTAGTCCCATAAAAATACAATAGAGCGCAAGATATCATAGACAGTTCAGTTGCTCCAGTTGAATACCGACGAAATACCCGAGTAAAGCGTTGGTTGACGCTAGTTTATAAATTTTAATTAACACAAATAGATACGTAACAACATCAAAATTGAACGTAGAGAACTTTGCTTGGAAAGCACTTATTAGATTAGCAACTAAAATGTAGCAGTAAGAACAACCACTGTGTTCAATCAACACCTTGATGCTAACCAGCACTCAACTTACTGAATTCCGCAGATTCAAGTGCTCTGGGCGTATGTATATGTTAGAATCTAGCAATATTATTATTTAAAATTATTAGGCGTATTTCATGTCTGAACCTTCAACCTTCGACATTTGTGTTGAACCGATAGAACTTTATAAATTACTTAAAATATCCAACATGGTTGGTGGTGGCGGTGAAGCTAAAACCATGATCAGCGAAGGTAATGTTTCAGTAAATAATAAAGTTACCGTGCAAAAGCGTAAAAAAATTCGCCGCGGTGATATTATCGAATTTAATGGTAAAACGATTAAGGTCGCTTATAACCCAGATAAAAAATCAGCTGAGTTTATTAATACCGTTGTTACCGCGAGTAAAAATGCCAAAAAGAAAAAAAGAGCCAAAAGCAAAGCGTTGGCTGCTGCTTCAGAAACAGTTACTGAACCATCAAAAGAACGTGTCAAAAGAAAACCTACTGCACTTTAATTATTTGTTAAAACGTAATTATCACTAATTGAATCAAGTACCAGCTTGGAGCTAGATTCATTGCTTGGCGTCGAGGTCGACTGCATGGGTGCAGTAGCAATTGCCGAGTCGACTACACGCAAGGGGCTTATATTTAGGAAACGGACACAGATCTCCCCCTTGCATCCCTCACTGTGCCCTACTCAGCTAAAACTAAAATAATAATTTTTGCAGTTATCGATACCTGACGAATGCACGTCCCTGCGCAACGCCAGTTCCAGCCTTCGACGTGCATGGATGCACTAATGCCGCGAAGGCAGGGATGCCTAAGAGCGGCCATGGCTGTCATCGATAAGCTGCTATCAAAAATTAATATTTCAGCGCTGAGACGGGAATTTAGTGGTCGTTGTTCTTTCGTCAGAGTTATTAGATTAAGAGGGTTACGGAAGATTAGCGTTCATCATAGTTTACTTGGAGTTTAATTAACTGCTTGGCGTCGGGGTGCCGACTACACGCAAGGGGGAAATAGACACAGATCTCCCCCTTGCATCCCCCGCTGTGCCCTACTCAGCTAATACTAAAATATGAATTTTTGCAGTTATCGATACCTGTCGAATGCTCGTCCCTGCGCAACGCCAGTTCCAGCCATCCATGGCTGTCGTCGATACACTGCTAATAAAAATTAATATTTCAGCGCTGAGATGGGAATTTAGCGATCGTTGTTCTTTCGTCAGAGTAATTAGATTAAGAGGGTTACGGAAGATTAGCGATCGCCCTAGTCTGCTTGAACAAACGCGGAGATTAATCAAAGTGTTCACGTATGTTCATCATGGATGATGAACAAAGCGATGTAGGGCATGGATTATGTTCAGGATGAACGGTAATGCGCGGTGCCATGGATGGCAAGGAGCGCAGTGCGTTCTAAGCTTTAGTTCATTACATTATTATTTTATGAAGAGTACATTTTTCAGCAGCACCGGGAGTTTCCAAAGAGCTTAACTTAGGTATAGTGCGTTTAGCCCTCGTTGGGTCGACTGCATGGATGCAGGAGTTAGAGCAACGCAGGAGCAGTTGCCGAGCCGTCGCCACCGCGAAAATCCACTTAATCATCTTCTTCTATCCAGTCTATCGCAGACGCTAACTCTACAAGATCTTTATAAAATTGAGTTTTTTCTGCATTAACTTCGATCAGATTATTCGAAAGCTCTAAAATTTTATTAGCGCACTCACCTAAAAATCGAGCATCATTACAAATTGCCTTTTGATATAGTTCATTCAGCACATCTATAATTCTATCCACTTTAGAGTGGTTTCCATTTGACTTAATCATATAGGCTATAGAAAGATTTTCTTTACTTTTATCATCAAAAGCTGGTGAAAATATATTTTTGATATAAAAAGAAAAATCCGCAGAATAAGTCCCACTAATATAGTTAAGATAGCGGACTTTAGAAAATGATGTATATGGTTTTTTATCAAAATATAATTTTACTTTCTCTCCTTTAAAAGAGAAATTCTCGTTAAGGTGACTAGCAAGATTTATAGATACATCACCATCAAGCTTTTTAAAGTTAGAATTAATAATATCTTCATATAAGCTTTCATCTTTTTCTCTAATGCAAAGCAAAGTTGTTAACTTCAAAATATCTAGCTTAGTGTTAGGTTCTAAATTTGAAACTATTGCTATTACTCTATTAGTTAATTGTATTGCAGTTCTAGGAGAAACATTAAACGAATTTAATACTGCAATGATATTTTCTAATGTAGATTGGGAGTCATCATTTTCAGGCCAAACTATAATATTATGAGCATCAAAATTCTCTTTTGATAACTTCTGTTTTTGGCAATGAACATCAAGCAAATTGTCAAACTTAGGTGACTTTAAGCTAAATCGACTATCAAAAAACCTACCTAAATAAGTTCTAGCATCAAAACCTTCCCCATAAATAGCTTTTACGGCGTGCTGCAATTGCTCTGTATCTGTAGCAACAACAAAAATAACTCCTTGAATATCGAATATATGCTTGATTGTTTCTAGCATTTCCACTGCGTATGTTGGCCGACAGCGATCGAGTTCATCAATAAAGACAAATGCGGGACTATCTTTTTTATTATCGACTACGGTTTTGACCCATTGACCTACTGTAATCTTTAAACTTTCAATTGCTTTAGACTTTGCATCGTGTTCATTGATTAAGTGCTCAACAGCTTTAGAAGCAGCTAACCCCATATCTATTGGGTTACCCTCTTCATCATTAATATTCCCTAACTCCTCTGTTTCGTCTTCAGATTCCATTATTTTAACGGGATCTATACCTAAGTATCTTTTGGTTACCCCTCTTGCTAATGCTGGAGCTGCTGCTTTTAGGAGTCCAATTAATTTTTTAGGTGGCTGAATCAACTCCGCAGACTTAGGAGCTTGTACTTTCAGTTGCTCTATCAATGACGAGATAACAGTCATTAATGGATCTTCTGAATAGTCTTGTTTCCAAGCATCTACATAAACTACCGGGTGCATAGTTTTCAAATCGTTTGCCCATCTTCTTAAAAAGTAGGTCTTACCAGCACCCCATTCAGAATTTAAATTCAAGACATAGTTTGAATATTTTGATGTTGATTCATCATACGAAGTAGACTTAAGATATTTAGTTAAAAATTTAGCGTACTTTGCCCGATCTAACTTATCTTCTGGAAGTGTTTCTTTATTTTCAATTTCTAATTTATTTTCCCAATTAAAATCTATGCTAGTAGTCATCATATTCCCTCATAAGTTCAGCGCACCTATATTGATCGAGTTATAAAACTAAAGCAACAAAAAAGCGAGCCTTAGCTCGCTTTTTATTATTCTATATCAACTAGTTACTAGTCTTTATAGGTATCTACACTCGGACAAGAACAAATCAAGTTTCTGTCCCCGTATACATCATCAATACGGTTAACCGTTGGCCAGAATTTGTTTTCTGCCACTGCTGCTACTGGGTAAACCGCTTCTTTAATTGAATACGCTCTGTCCCACTCGCTGGTAATGTCAGCCATAGTATGCGGTGCGTTGTGTAATGGGTTGTCATCGCTTGACCACTCGCCAGATTCAACTTTACGCACTTCATTACGAATACAAACCATAGCTTCAATGAAACGGTCAAGTTCAACTTTTGACTCAGATTCAGTTGGCTCAATCATAAAGGTACCCGCTACTGGGAACGACATGGTTGGCGCATGGAAACCGTAATCCATTAAGCGTTTCGCCATATCCACTTCCGTAATACCAGATTCCGCTTTAATTGGGCGTAAGTCGATAATACATTCGTGGGCAACACGGCCATTTTTCCCTGCGTATAAAATTGGGTAATGTTGGCTTAATTTAGTGGCTAAGTAGTTAGCGTTGGTAATTGCGTATTTAGTTGCGTCAGTAACACCTTTACGACCTAATAAGGCTACGTATAAGTATGAGATACATAAAATACCAGCACTACCGTATGGTGCTGCTGATACTGCGCCATTACCTTGTGTGCTTTCGCTGACATTGATTAGTGCATGATCAGGTAAGAATGGTGCTAAGTGCGCTTTAACGCCGATAGGACCCATACCTGGGCCACCGCCACCATGCGGAATAGCGAAGGTTTTGTGTAAGTTTAAGTGTGAAACATCAGCACCGATGAAACCTGGTGAGGTAACGCCGACTTGTGCGTTCATGTTGGCGCCGTCAAGGTAAACTTGGCCGCCGTGCTCATGAACAATATTACAAATTTCTGCAATGGTAGTTTCGTATACGCCGTGCGTTGACGGGTACGTGATCATGATACAAGAAAGGTTGTCGGCTAACTCACTTGCTTTCGCGCGTAAGTCGTCCATATCAACGTTACCTTCTTTGTCACAATCAACCACAACCACTTTCATGCCAACCATTTGCGCTGACGCTGGGTTAGTACCATGAGCAGATGATGGAATTAAACAAATGTTACGGTGCGCGTCACCACGGCTTTCATGGTATTTGTGAATGGCAATAAGACCAGCGTATTCGCCTTGTGCACCAGAGTTTGGTTGCATTGAAATGTTGTCATAACCTGTCAGCTCGACTAATGCGTCACCTAACTCGTCAATCATTTGCTTGTAACCTTGAGCTTGGTCAACTGGCGCAAATGGGTGCATGTTAGCGAATTCAGGCCATGATACTGGGATCATTTGTGCGGTAGCATTTAACTTCATAGTACAAGAGCCCAAAGAGATCATTGAGTGGTTCAATGCTAAATCTTTGTTTTCAAGTTTTTTGATGTAACGTAGCATCTCAGTTTCACTGTGATACGAGTTAAATACTGGGTGCGTTAGAATTGGCGTTTCACGTTTTAGTGACGCTGGAATTGAATCGCTACCTAAGACGCGTAATTCTGCATCAAGTAATTCAATATCTAGGTTATGATCTTCACCAAATAAAATATCAAATAAGGTAGTTAAGTTTGCACGCGTGGTGGTTTCATCAAGTGAAATACTGATTTGATTATGCACGTCAGTGCGGAAGTTAACGCCTTTGCTTAAGGCTTTAGCAACAATTTCTGCTTTTCTTGCTTCTGATACGTTAAACGTTAAGGTATCAAAAAACTGACCGTGTAATGGTGTTAAACCTTTAAGGTTAGCGGCATGCGCTAAAATATCAGCAAAACGGTGTATACGCTCAGCAATAACTTTTAAGCCTTTAGGACCATGATAAACCGCGTAGAACGCCGCCATGTTCGCTAATAATACTTGGGCTGTACAAATGTTTGAGTTGGCTTTTTCACGACGAATATGTTGCTCACGTGTTTGCATGGCCATACGTAGTGCTGGGTTATCACGAGTATCTTTTGATACACCAATAATACGACCTGGTAATGAACGCTTGTATTTGTCTGACGTAGTAAAGAATGCAGCGTGTGGTCCGCCGTAGCCCATTGGCACACCAAAACGTTGGCTTGAACCAATAACAGCATCAGCACCTAGCTCGCCCGGCGCTTTTAATAGCACTAAGCTCATGATATCGGCTGCTACGGCAACGATACCTTTTTTCTCATGTACTTTCGCGATTAGCTCTGAAATATCACGTACTTCACCGGTTGCACTTGGGTATTGTAAAATCGCGCCAAATACGTCGTGATTTACCACTTCGTCAGCCGGAGCTACAACGATTTCAAAACCAAACATTTCTGCACGTTGCTTAACAACGTCGATTGTTTGTGGGTATACATCGTTTGAGATAAAGAATGTATTTGATTTTTTGTTTTTAGAAACACGCTTCGCTAATGCCATGGCTTCAGCTGCTGCCGTACCTTCATCGAGCAATGAAGCCGACGCTAGGTCTAAACCGGTAAGGTCTAAACACATTTGTTGGTAGTTTAATAATGATTCTAAACGACCTTGGGCAATTTCTGGTTGGTATGGCGTATATGCCGTGTACCAGCCTGGATTTTCTAAAACGTTACGTAAAATAACGTTAGGCGTTAGTGTGCCGTAGTAACCTAAACCAATATATGTTTCGTTTACTTTGTTTAAGCTGGCAACCTCTTTTAAATCGGCTAACGCTTGAACTTCGGTTTTACTTTCTTCGATAGCCGGTAAGTCAGCTAAACGAATATCACTTGGTACGATTTCATCGATAAGTGCGTCTACTGACTCAGCGCCGATATCGTTCAACATTGCTTGAGTTTGCTCGTAATTTGGACCAATGTGACGACGAATAAAATCTTGTCGTTGCTCTAATTCAGCCAAAGATAAAGAGTCATTATATTGAGTAGTCATAAAACAGCTTCACTATAAAATTGATAGTATTTAATAAAAATAAAGCCTCGGTATTCAGAAGAATTTTCGAGGCTTAAACATATTGTTTAGCTAAGATAATCGACTTTTAGGCAAAGCTGTCAAGAGAGAAATCGCATGAGCTTAGTAAGCTAAGTGATTGCGATTTACCTCGTAGACAATGCAGCATAAAATCGATTAACGACGCTAAACTAGTCTTCATCGATAGAATTTGCGTAACCTTCAGCATCAAGCAAGCTTTCTAACTCACCTTCGTCTTCAATTTTCAATTTGAATAACCAACCGTCACCAAAGGCATCTGAGTTTACTAACTCAGGTGAATCTTCAAGGTCTTCATTCACTTCAACTACTTCACCTGTTACTGGTGCGTAGATGTCTGAAGCTGCTTTTACAGATTCTGCTACGGCAACGTCATCACCTGTGCTTACTGTGTCGCCAACATCTGGTAATTCAACAAATACCATGTCACCTAAAAGGTCTTGTGCGTGTTCAGTGATACCAACAGTAACGACACCGTTACCTTCGTTGCGTACCCATTCGTGTGATGTTGCATATCTTAGTTCTGAAGGAATGTTGCTCATTGTTTTGTTCCTAATCTTTATTTTTAAATTTTGTGTAAACGTCTATAGTACGAAGCGCGGCCTGAGCCAATCAATCATACTATAGCTTAAATATTGGCCATTATTAACCTAGTTTAATAACATTAAAGCTAGATCAAAGTTTTAAAAAACTTTTTTACCATTGCGCACGAAGCTTGGCTTAATCACTTGAACTTTAACTAGCTTTTTACGCATTTCAACTTCGACGGTATCGCCTAATTTTACACTGCGTGGCACACGTGCCATAGCAATACTGTGGCCCAATGTTGGTGAGAAAGTGCCAGAAGTAATAACCCCTTCGCCGTCAGCGGTAACTACTTTAAGACCAGAGCGTAATACGCCTTTTTCTTCAAGTACTAAACCAACAAGTTTAGGTTGGTCGCCAGCCGCACGTTGCGCTGCTAATACTTCGCGGCCATTAAAGTTACGATCTTCTGGTTCCCAGCTAATAGTCCACGCCATATTAGCGGCAAGTGGTGAAACGCTTTCGTCCATGTCTAAACCGTAAAGGTTCATACCTGCTTCTAAACGTAAAGTATCACGAGCACCTAAACCACAAGGTTTAACGCCAGCATCTAATAATTGTTGCCAAAGTGAAGCAGCTTGCTCAGCAGGTAACGCGATTTCGTAACCGTTTTCACCAGTGTAACCGGTAGTGGCAATAAATAAATCGCCCGCTTGTGCTGAGAAGAATGGCTTCATGCCATCAACCGCAGCGGTTTGCTCTGCGTTGAGTAAGGTTGCAACTTTTGCTTTTGCTTGTGGGCCTTGCACGGCGATCATGGCAAATTCAGGACGTTCGGTTACGGTTACGTCAAAATCAGCTGATTGCTCTGCAATCCAAGCTAAGTCTTTTTCGCGCGTTGCTGAGTTAACCACTAAGCGGTAATCAGTTTTAGTGAAGAAATAAACGATTAGGTCGTCAATTACGCCACCTTCAAGATTACACATGCCAGTGTAAAGCGCTTTACCAGCAACATCTAATTTAGCCACGTCGTTAATCACTAACTTACGTAAAAACGCTTCTGCATCAGCGCCTTTAACATCAACAATGGTCATGTGTGAAACGTCAAACATACCTGCGTCGGTACGAACCGCATGATGCTCTTCAATTTGAGAACCATAGTTGATTGGCATATCCCAGCCGTAAAAATCAACCATTTTGGCGCCAGCTTCAATATGCTTAGCATGTAATACTGTTTTATTTGTCATCGTACGTTCCACTCACGTTAGTTGTTTTATCTTAGTTTTCGCGCCCATTGAGCTAACGCGTCGATTTACTTATCAAGTAAAACTAGGATAAAGACGGAAGATTTACAAAAAGTGAGCAAGATTATAACTGCGCAACACTGTTGATTCAACAGATAAAACGCCTTTTAAAAAATTTAAAATGGACAAATAAAAATATTTCAAATTATATTTTTAAAAGTAAAGCTTTTGAAAATATAATTCCTTGTCGAGGATATAAATATCCCCAGCGGCAAATTAAAATTTTATATTGATGAAAAGAATAACTTTACCGAAGTTATCAACCAGCTAAATTTGCTTTAGCTGGTTAATGAAAATGAGGTTTTTCTTGACTGCATGGTCAATAAAAAAGGCTGAATAAGCTTATTTTTCTGCTTGTTGAAGTGGCTTGGCTAGTTCAGGTAATTCACCTTTAAAACCTAACGCCTGATTTATCATTAGTGCTTTGGCGGGTTTAATATTATTGAGTAATGACAGGCCCAAACCACGAATTAGCTTCACCGCGCCCTGCTGTGGCGTAAAGGCTTGTTTGATTGCTTCCATGGCGGCGATCATTTCTGCTGCTTCGCTTTTGCGCCAGCGGGCAAATTGCTGTAACGATTTATTGCTATACCATGCATTGCCATCAAGATCGCCATTGGCTTTTGCATTACTGAGTTGCTGACTAATTGTTTGTGCTAAGGCCGCAGCATCAAGTAAGCCTAAATTAACGCCCTGACCTGCCAACGGATGAATGGTATGTGCGGCATCGCCAACTAAAACCATACGATCTTTAACAAACTCTTGGGCAAAGCGCATAGTTAATGGGTGGGTAAAACGTTCACTTTCCAGTGATACTTGTCCTAACTTGCCATCGCTTGCGGCAGTTATTTCTTTAGCAAATTCTGCCGCCGACAAAGCCGTTAATCGTGTTGCTTCTTCAGGGCTTGTTGACCAAACAATTGAGCATAAATCATCTTGATACAAAGGCAGTAAAGCTAACGGGCCGGTTTCTAAAAACACTTGCCAAGCGGTATTTTGATGGCCTTGCTGACACTTAACCGTGGCAACAATGGCGTGGTGATCGTAATCGCGAAACGTTAACGGTATATTCATGTGCTGACGCACCCACGAATTTGCGCCATCGGCCCCCACCACCAGTTTTGCCATCACAGGCATTTGTGTTTTGCCCGTATCACTATTCGCCGCAAAAGTAGCAAACACTTCACTGTCGCTGAAATTTAACTGCTCTAATTGGTTATCGGTAAAAAAGCTAATACCACTGTCTTGTTGGGCTTTATGCCACAAAGCATTACGAATGGCTTTGTTTTCAATAATAAAACCTAGTTGCTCAAGGTTACTTGCCCCCGTAGAGTTGCTAACATCTTTTAAGGCAAAGTCGAGCTGACCATAACCGGCCTTATCCCAAATATGCATATCATGATAAGGCTGCGCGCGCTGTGCAGTGATATCTTGCCAAACATTGAGGTTATTGAACATTTGCTGGCTGGCAGCATTAATGGCGCTAACACGCACTTCAGGCTCGCTGCCAAGTTCATCAACAGGCGTATTATCAACAATTGCGATGGTAAGCTCAGTTTGCTGACGAATAGCTAATGCCAACGTTAAGCCAACCATGCCGCCACCAACAATTAATAGATCAAATTTTTGCATTATTTTTCACATTCATTTTTATGTCTAAGAACCCGCATATGATTGCGAGTAGCTTGTATTTTATCTTTTAGTTATTTGCTCATAACCTCTGCACTAGTAACCTCTGCTCTAATAACCCATGGTTTTCTTCACCAAGGCATTTTTCAACGCGGGTAAATAATTCATCACTTTTAGGCCAATATTACGCCCTGCCACTAACGGCGGTAATTGATTAGAAAATAAGGTAACCAGTGAATCTGTTAAGGTGATCACTTGTTTTTGATCTTGTTGTCGCGCTTTAGCGTACTGCATTAAATGAGCAAAGGAGCCGATATCTTGTTGATTTGCTAGCGCTGATTTGATCACCTCGGTCATATCACTGACATCACGTAAACCTAAGTTAAAGCCTTGACCCGCAATCGGATGAATAGTGTGAGAAGCATTACCGATAAGTGCCATACGGTGATAAACCTGCTCCTTAGCTTGCAATAATTTTAACGGATAAACCGCACGTTTACCCACTTGGATAATATTGCCTAGCCAACGTCCAAAAGATTTTTCCAGCTGTGCCGCAAACTCTTCATCCGATAAATTTAGCATTTGTTCCGCCAATTCCGGCGTTAATGTCCACACCAGTGAGCAACGCCCTGCACTACTTTGTTGGTTATTGGTTGTGTTTGACGCTGACGGGGATAAGGTTGAAAGCGGTAACATAGCAACAGGACCCGTTTCGGTGAAACGTTCATAGGCAATATTTTGATGATGGATTGCCGTGCCAACATTCGCGATTAATGCCGACTGCTGATAATCTCGACTGCTGCTCGCGATATTGGCAAACTTTCGACAAGCAGATTGTGCGCCGTCACAAGCTAATAATAGCGCGGCACATAAATGCCTATCTGAGCGTAATTCAATATTGACTTGCTCAGCTTGCCATTGCACATTTTCAATACTGTCAGGGGCAAACCAAGTAACATTATTTTTACTCGCTAAGGCTTTTAATAATGCTGCGCCAATAAATGACATTTCAGCAACATAACCTAAGGCATCAACTTGATGATGCTGGGCATACAGTCGGGCTTTGCCATAGTGGCCACGGTCTGAAATATGAATATTTTTAATCGGCTCTGCATGGCTTTGCAGATATTGCCACGCGCCAACACTTTTTAAATAAGCCGCACTGCCATGTGACAGAGCCAAAACACGATCATCAAAACTTTTTGATGGGTCAGTTAATACCGGATTAGCTTCAATAATGGCAATTTTCAAAGGGGTTTGTTGATGAGTCACTAGACTTGATAAGCTCAGCGCCATTAAAGCGCCCGATAGACCACCGCCAGAAATAACCACATCAAAGTGTTCAGCGGGCTTATCTGTTGTGCTGTTAGTGTTTGAGCTTTGCTCATTGTTATTCATCGTTAACCTATTTTAATTCTTGCTTTCGTTAATGACGCTAAGTTTAGCTTGCTATCACAGTTACCACTTTGTGTTTAATCAATGGATTACACACAAAATAATACTAATCTGCCATCACCCGCTCGATATCAGCAATAGCTTTTGGCGCATTAACCGTTAAGTTTTCAAAGCCAGATTCAGTTACCAATACATTGTCTTCAATACGAACGCCGATACCACGCCACTTTTCATCAACTGAATTATCACTGAGCGGAATATAAATTCCTGGCTCAATGGTCATCACCATGCCAGGCGCAAACGGTCGTAATTGCTCACGCTGCTGATTAGCCTGGTAATCACCAACATCATGAACATCAAGCCCTAACCAGTGACCTAAACCATGTATAAAATATTTTTTACAGGCTTTCTGGGCCAACAGTGTGCTGATGTCGCCTTGTAAAATACCTAAATCGTACAAACCTTGGGTAAGAAAATCACAAACCAGTCGATTTAATTCAGCAAAAGTTTGCTGCGGTTTTATTGCTGCAATCGCGAGGTTTTGGCTATCAAGCACTAATTGATAAATTGTCGCTTGCTCTGGGCTAAACTTGCCGTTAATTGGAAATGTTCGGGTAATATCAGCGGCATAGCCCGCTAATTCACCACCGGCATCAATGAGCAATAAATCACCATTGTTAAGTGTTTCATCATTGTCGGTGTAATGTAAGATATTGGCATTGTCGCCACCAGCAACAATAGAACCGTAAGCGGGATATCGAGCACCATTACTGGCAAATTCATGTAATAATTCAGCTTCTATTTGATATTCAAACTTACCTGCTGATGTTTGCCGCATCGCTCTTTGATGAGCTACGCCACTAATAACATTAACCTGACGCATAATATCGAGTTCAGCGTTTGATTTATGTAAACGCATTTCGTGTATTATTTCGCTGCAATCAACTAATGACTTTGGCGCTTTCGCTCCGGTGCGGGCTGACTTTCTAATATCAGCTAGCCAAGACAATACTTGTTGCTCAAATTCGCCATGCTCTTGCTGACAAATTAATAGCGCACTTTTACCGTCAATTAACGGCAAAAGCTGCTCGTTCACTTCCGCTAAGCTAAAGCACAAATCAACCTGATAAGTTTCAACTGCCGCTATTTGACCGACACGTCGGCCGTGCCAAATTTCTTGCAAGCTATCTTTTTCGCGGGAAAATAAAATACTTTGCTCTGTTCCCGCACTTTCCCCTGTCACCAAAGCTAAAATTGCATCTGGTTCGTTAAAGCCGGTTAGATAATAAAAATTTTTGCTTTGGCAAAATGGATATTCAGTATCGTTACTGCGCGTAACTTCTTTGCCAGCAGAAATTAAAGCTATGCTATTCGCAGGCATTTGCGCAATAAAATCGCTTCTACGCTGACAAAACTCAGCAACGGGTAATAAAGTATTTTTGATCATGGATGTCAAATTTAGGTTAGATTATTCATACATTGCGAAAGTGCTTACTAATTCAAACGGTTAGTGCAGCGTCGCTTGTTCATCTTTCGATGCTGGCGGCGTACCTAACTCAGTAAAGCAAAGCAGTGCCGAAATTCTAACGTATTCAGCAATTTCAAAATATGCCTGCTCAGTATCTTCGTCTTCTTCCATTTCGTCTGATAAATTGGCAATTTCAGCAAAGTCGGTAAGCACTTCTTTAACATCATCTGAAAAAGTGGTGTTTTTAGTTTGTTGTAAACCAAAACCTAAGTTAAAACCTTCAACCCACTTTCCTAATGCGTGACCACGTTCAACAATTGAATCATCGTCATCGGGCAACATAAGTTGAAAGCTATACGATTCATCAAGAATTTGTTGCCAAATATCACTATAAATGTCTTTTATTAGGCTTTTAACCTTTGTCGGTAAACCTTCAGCGTTATTCAACATGTCGTTGACCATAGCGATATAGTCGCTACTCTCAAATTCAAAACCAGCCGAAATAAGACCAGTAAGCACACCATGAATTTCAGCAGCGTGTGCTTCAACACTTTCACTAGTTAAAATTGCTTGTGCGGAGGAAAAATCTAAAGAAGAGCTATCAGCCATAAAAATATAAATTCAATCGGAAGTATAATTGCTCTCTATCGTAACATCGGCATTGCTTCGATTCCAGAAAAAACCATAGAGATCACTTGCATAGTGTAACGCTCATGGTTATAGTTCCTCCTTATGGCGGACTAAGTTTTGGTATTTATTTACTTTTCTTACCATGACTTGCCATTAGTACAGTCCGTAGCAAGATGATATTGAGTGCTTAACTCAATCAATGAAGTTAATGCTTTGAGAAACACGACGTAATGAGCCAACACACAGTAACAATTAATGTTGCCAACAAACGACTAAAAATCGCTTGCCCTGCTGGCCATGAATCGGCGCTTTTACAAGCTGCAGATGAAATCAATAAACGCTTAGAAAAAGACACAAAAAAAAGTGCTACGATGAAAAGTCCTGAACAAGCACTAGTGATGATGTCGCTTAACCTTGCTAATGACTTAATTCAAGCCCGCACAGAGCTTGAGCAAGAGCGTGAAAAACTGCAAAGCAAAATTGAATTATTACAAATGACCATCGAACAGGCAGTTAATCCCACTAAAAGTGCGTAATGGCTTTACTGTTTCCACATAATTCATTTATCACTTAGCCATTTTGTTTAAAGAAAGTTCAATTTGTTCAAGCATTAAGCATTCAGGTCTTACAAGTAATAAAATACTTAATTCAACTGGCATTATTCGCTATAATGACTTCGTCTTCTGGGATGTTCGTTTGTGAACTATGTCCCTGAGCCGATAAGTTTTACCTAAGGATGTTGATTATTAACTATTGTGCAAGCCCGGCTCGTATCGGGAAGCCTACGGTTAGCATGATATTTCCGCCCTGAACACCCGGTGTTCAGGACTAATGTGAGCTGCGGCATTCTGGAAGTCACCTTCTTTAACTAATTTCTAGTCTATTAACACGCCATATTAGTTTGATAAAATATCAATGATATTTCCGCGCATTCTCTAAAAAAGCCCCCTGTGTTAAGTGCTAATGTGAGCTGCGGCATTCTGGAAGTCACTATCCTTTTATCATTTTCAATGAAACATCTAAGATATTTCCGCGCATTCTCTAAAAAAGCCCCCTGTGTTAAGTGCTAATGTGAGCTGCGGCATTCTGGAAATCACTATCCTTTTATCATTTTCAATGAAACATCTAAGATATTTCCGCACATTCTCTAAAATAGCACTCAATATTCAGAACAATGGAGCTGCGGCATTCTGGAAGTCATTATCTTTTTTTACTTTTCAAAGTACCCAACCTTACCAGCGATATTAAATTAGCTCTTTGCTGCAACAACTTTTTGGCCGCTGTTAGCATGCACAAACTCAGGCCGCGGTAATTTGTCTAAAATACCGTATAGATAGAAAACGATTGCACATAAGCCACCAGCAATCGTAAATAACCAGCCACCACCTAAAGCATCTAAGATCACCCCCCCACCTAACGGCGCAAGGGCATATCCTATGGAATAAAAAGACGCGGCACCAAAATATGCACCACGCAAATGTTGCGGCGCCAAGCGATCAATATGTACATTCATCGTAGGAAACAAAATGGCTTCGGCAAAGCTCATTAAGATAGCCGCGCCAATCCAGCCCCAAAACCACTCTAGTGGGTTTAATGCAAACCAAAATTGCGAAAGCGCAAGTAATACTAGCGCAAACTGGATACGGACTTCCAAGGTCAAGTTTGCCATCAACTTTAATAATAGAAATTGAAAGCAGACAATAGTGACAGAGTTAGCCACGATCATAGCGGAAATAAGTAGCACTAATTCAGGCACTTGTGCTCTGGTTAAATATTGGATTAAGGAAGAATCCATTTGTGCATAAATAAACATACATAAAACATTGGCAAAGATTAAACACTGCAATAATTTGTCTTGTTTTAATATGCTAAACGTTTGTTTGAAAGGTGTTTTCTCAACCGCGTGCTCATGGCCTATACTACCATGCTGGCTAAAGCCCCACACGAGTACCAATAAAAATAGCGCAAATGCACCAGCAGTTAAAAAGAAGCTAGATTGCTCACCCGTTAAACCAAGCCAAATCCCTGCCATTGGTCCAACAGCAGCCCCAACATTAACTACGAAGTAGCGCACCTGCATGACTAATTCTCGCGTTTTTGCCTCAGGAACAATGTCACCTATTAATGCCGATGTTGGCGGCTCCCATAAAGCTTTCGCGATAGAGCACAAAGTGATCACCACAACATAGCCAGCCAATGTTTCAGCAATTGCCAACAAAGAAAATGAAACAACATAAAGGATACCACTGGCATACATCAATTTATGTCGGCCGATGCGATCAGATAAAGTTCCGCCAAGGAAGCCTATGAATACTGAAATAATTGCCGCTGCCGATAATATCAGGCCAACTTCTGTTGCAGAAATCCCAAAGCGTTGATAAAGAATAACGGCAAGGAAAGGCCAAACCATGTAGAAACTACCCCGCGTGATAAAAGCACCAAACAGCAAAATCCACATTAAAACTGGAAATTGTTTAATTCGTGCTAGCGACACATCACTTTGCATTCAGCGACTCCTGTTACTTGTAAATTATTTTGTCCCAGCTTACTATATAAACAAAATACTTTACAAATATTTTATCTGTGTTTGCCTTCTTATATTATTATTTGATAGACCTAGTTTGCTTGTTAATAATATACTTACCTTAGCTAACTTGTATCTAACCTCAATCTATAAAGACTTAATGCCGACACTTCGCAACACAACACCTGAAATGAGTAAACAAACTTTGCATCAAAGCAGTGATCAACGGCCAATAGGCATTTTTGATTCTGGCATTGGCGGCTTGTCAATTATGCAATGTATTAAGCAACAATTACCGAATGAGCATTTACTGTATGTTGCCGACACCTTAAATGCCCCTTATGGTGAAAAGTCAGCTGAGTTTATACAACAACGGGTTAATGAGATTGCCGAATGGTTTATGGCAAAAAATACTAAAGCTATCGTGGTTGCTTGTAATACCGCAACGGTAAATGCAATTGATCAACTTCGCCAAAGTATTAGTATTCCAGTTATCGGGGTTGAGCCGGCAATTAAACCCGCCGCAAGTGCCAGTCAAAACAAAAAAGTAGCGATATTAGTCACTAAAGCGACGGCTGAAAATCAGCGATTTAGAGCATTAGTAGCACAATATCGGAATAACAGTGATGTCTATATTCAACCTTGTCCTGGCTTAGTTGAATTAATTGAGCGTGACCAAAAAAACTCTATCGACTGCAAGCTTATGTTAAAAAGTTACTTACAGCCGCTTATCGAAAAGGGTGTCGACACTATAGTACTAGGCTGTACACATTACCCCTTGGTAAAAGAATTAATCAATGAGATATGCGGTAATAGCGTTGAAATAATGGAAACCGCTCTACCCGTTACTGAACAACTGCAAAGGCAGTTAACCTTATATCGACTGCTAAACAATACCGAATACCTTGGTTCTACTACCTTCTATAGTTCAAAGAACTGCCCAACACAGCAAGAGCTTTTTTCACATATTTGGCAACAAGCTCTTTCATTGCATAAATTCCCATAAAAACTCTCTTTGCCGTCAAGACCAGCAAAAATCAAGCTATTTGAGATCAATTTGACTCAGCTCAAAGACGTTTAGCCATCTAGGCGTAAAAAACTCTAGGCAACAGTTAACTAAACAGTTAGAATATCGCTATTAAAAACAGTAGTTGTTTTTCAGTTAATTTATATAGAGGGTTTATGTCTACACACCTTTTTACTTCTGAGTCAGTATCAGAAGGTCATCCGGATAAAATTGCCGATCAAATTTCTGATGCGGTATTAGATGCGATTATCGCAAAAGACAAGAACGCACGCGTTGCTTGTGAAACTATGGTAAAAACCGGCGTTGCCATTATTTCAGGTGAGGTTTCAACTTCTGCATGGGTTGATTTAGAGAAACTAACACGTAACGTTATTAGTGAAATTGGCTACACCTCATCTGATGTCGGTTTTGACGGTGAAACTTGTGGCATTATGAACTTAATTGGCCAACAATCACCTGAAATTGCTCAAGGTGTTGACCGCACTAGCCCTGAAGAGCAAGGCGCTGGTGACCAAGGGTTGATGTTTGGTTACGCCACTAACGAAACTGCAACCTTAATGCCGGCACCTTTATACTACTCTCATCGTTTAGTTGAGCGTCAAGCTGAAGCGCGCAAATCTGGTGTTTTACCTTGGTTGCGTCCTGACGCTAAATCTCAAGTGACTTTTATCTACGAAGATAATAAACCTGTCGCTATTGATACCGTGGTACTTTCAACTCAGCATAATCCAGATATCAAACAAGAAGACTTGGTGAATGCGGTAATGGAAAACATTATCAAGCATGTGTTACCAGAAGAGTTATTAACACCTGACACTAAATATCACATTAACCCAACAGGTCGCTTTGTTATTGGTGGTCCAGTGGGTGATTGTGGCTTAACAGGTCGTAAAATTATTGTTGATACTTATGGCGGTATGGCGCGTCATGGTGGTGGTGCATTCTCAGGTAAAGATCCATCAAAGGTTGACCGCAGTGCCGCATACGCGGGCCGTTATGTTGCGAAAAACATTGTTGCAGCAGGCTTAGCTGACCGTTGTGAAATTCAGGTTTCTTACGCTATTGGTGTTGCTGAGCCAACTTCAATTTCGGTTGATACCTTTGGCACCGGTAAAGTCTCTGAACAACGTTTAGTTGAGCTGGTGCGTGAGCATTTCGACCTACGCCCATACGGCATCACTAAAATGTTAGATCTGCTTCACCCTATGTATCGTCAAACGGCGGCCTATGGTCATTTTGGTCGCGAACCTTTTGAAATGACAGTTGGTGATGACACTTTCACTGCCTTTAGCTGGGAAAAAACAGATAAAGCAGAAGCACTGCGTTTGTCAGCTGGTATTTAGTAATTTAACTATTGTTAGCGAAAAGCCGTTGCCTTATAAAAGCAGCGGTTTTTTTATACCTAATTTAAATAGTCATATTCAAAGCGATAAACCTCACTCTGTCACATAACTATTTCAAAGTATTATCAACATTTAATCGACAGTAGTGGTATTTATGTCGAGTTCAAGGCGTTTAAGTGTGCGCAATAACGCGTTATTGGCAACTTAAACAACGTAGCAAAAGGCTTTAATTGCGCTGCTGTAGCATTTCGCTTATCCCGAGCTCAGGTTAGCTAGTGAGTTTTCGCTGAGAACATAAAAAAGCCTCCATATAGGAGGCTTTTTTAATAAGTGACTATACCTTAACTAACACTCTGTTCTTCAACTACCGCATCACCTTTAATGTACTCACGCATACGCTGAATTATCATATAAAAGTAAGGGACCAGCAAAGTACCAAATATAGTTGCGGCAATCATACCGGCTAATACCGTTAAACCTAGTGAAACACGACTTCCAGCGCCAGCACCAGAGGCAAACACTAACGGTAAAACACCAAGAACAAATGACAATGCCGTCATCAATACCGCACGAAAACGTAAGCGGGCAGCATTTAATGCCGCATCAAATATACTATGGCCTGCAGCACGTTGCTCCATAGCAAACTCCACTATTAATATGGCGGTTTTCGTTGATAAGCCGATCAAGAGTATTAAGCCCACTTGAGCATAAATATTATTTGCCATACCAACCGTATACAGCGCTAACATAGCACCAAATAATGCCAATGGCACCGCGGCAATAACTGAAAATGGAATAGTCCAACTTTCATATTGCGCCACCAAAAATAAGTAGACAAAAATAATCGCTAAACCAAATAAGATTGGCGCTAAATTACCCGCTTCAATTTCTTGTTTAGATTGCCCTGACCACTCAAACACATAACCTTGCGGTAGTTTAGCTGCTAACTCTTCCATCGCGGCAATGGCTTGACCTGAAGAATATCCTGGCGCCGATTGGCCACTAATAGCGGCACTTCGATACAAGTTAAAGTGGGTAATACTTGTTGGCCCAAGAATCGGCTCAAGTTTCGCTAAGGTCGTTAATGCCACCATTTCACCTGCACTATTTTTGACATAATAATGACGTAGGTCTGATGGGTCTTTACGAAACTCAGCTTCAGCTTGTAACGTTACTTTATAGGTACGACCAAATTGACTAAAGTCATTAACATACATAGAGCCAAGTTGAGCTTGCAGGGTAACAAAAATATCTGATAACGCTACCCCTTGTGCTTTCGCTTTATTGCGGTCAACTTCTAAAAAGTATTGCGGTACATTAGCGCGATAAGTACTAAATACACGACTTAGTTCAGGGCGATGATTGGCTTCATAAATTAAACCATTCATCACTTGCGCTAAATTAGCTGGACTGCGACCTTCACTATCTTGTAGTTTAAATTCAAAACCCGAACTATTACCTAAACCAGGGATCGGTGGTGGGTTAAATATCATAATTTGCGCATCAGGCATCGCCCACAACTGCCCCATTAAGCGGCCAATAACAGCACCTAATTTTAATTCTGGTGTTGTACGCTCTTCCCAGTCTTTCAGCATAATAATACCTAAAGCATTGTTGGAGCCTGAGCCACCAATTAATGAAGAACCAGAGACCATAATTACGTCAGTAACTGCAGGGTCTTGCTTAATAATTGGCGTAATTTTCGCAAGTAAAGCTTCGGTTCTATTGCTCGAGGCCGCATCAGGTAGTTGCACATCTAAAAACACATAGCCTTGATCTTCAGCGGGAACAAATGCCGTAGGAACTTCAGCCGTTAACCAAGCTGTTGCGCCAAACATAATTAATACCAGTACACCTACGCGTGCGGCTCGTTTTAGTAAGAAATTCACCCCTGATGTATATGAAACTGTTGTGCGACTAATTAAACGCTCAAAAGGTGCTAACCATGTCACAGGTTTCATTTTCTCAGCACTTAATAGTACCGAACATAATGCAGGACTTAAGGTTAAGGCGTTAACCGACGAAATTAATACCGCAAAGGATATCGTTACTGAGAATTGTTTGTATAGTTCTCCGGTTATTCCCGGCATAAACGCCACAGGAACAAACACAGCTAATAGTACTAGTGTTGTCGCGATAATTGGCCCAGAAACTTGTTCCATGGCTTTTGAAACCGCTTCTTTAATTGGCAAGCCTTCTTCTTTCAAGATCCGCTCAACATTTTCAATAACTATAATGGCATCATCCACGACAATACCAATGGCTAAAACTAAACCAAATAATGTAATGGTATTAATTGAATAGCCCATCAATTGCATGAAGGCAAACGTACCAATTAAAGAAACCGGAATGGCAATAGAAGGAATAATGGTCGCGCGCCAATTCTGTAAAAACAAAAACACTACGAGAATAACTAAACCAACCGCCTGATAAAGCGTTACTTTAACTTCATCAATAGAACGAACAATAAACTCAGTGGTGTCATATGGAATAGCGTACTCTAGGCCATCAGGAAATCGTTGCGACAAGTCTTCCATTGCTAATTTTACTTGCGCGGCAACTTCGGTGGCATTGGCATCAGGTAATTGGTAAATCACAACAAAAGCAGTTTCATCACCATTTAAACGGGCTTGTACGCCGTAGTTTTCAGAGCCTAGCTCAAGACGTGCAATATCACCTAAACGGATAAATTTACCATCAGAATTAGAACGAATAATAGTTTGCCCAAACTCTTCAGGTGTTTTTAAACGCCCTTTCGCTTGAATAGAATATTCAAATTGTTGGTTCGGTAACGACGGGCTTGCCCCAAGCTTACCAGCAGCAACAATTAAGTTTTGCTCCTGCAAGGCTTGTTGAACTTCAGCAACAGTTATTCCTAAAGAAGTCATACGATCTGGATTTAACCAAGCTCGCATACTATAGCTCATTTCGCCCATTACGGTTGCCGCAGCAACACCGGGAATTCGCCCTAATGGCTCAGTTAGATAATTGGTTGCATAATTACTTAAAAACAACTGATCAATGTTTTCTTGCCCTGAATACAAAGTTATCGCCATCAGCATCGAGCTAGACTTTTTCTTAACACTAACCCCTTGCTGAATAACTTCACTTGGCAAAGAGTTTTGTGCTAATGCCACGCGATTTTGTACATTAACTTGTGCAATATCGTCATCAATACCCACTTTGAAAAATACCGTAATCGTCGCCGTGCCGTTATTTGACGCCGTTGATTCGATATAAAGCATATCTTCAACGCCATTAACCTGTTCTTCAATTGGCCGTATAACAGACTCTTCGACAACTTGTGCACTTGCGCCAGGATAAACGGCGGTAATTTCTACCTGCGGCGGGGTAATTTGCGGGTACATATTGACTGGTAATAACAACATGGCGATTAGACCTGCCAGTGTTATCAGTATTGAAATAACAAAGGCAAACTTAGGCCTATTGATAAAGGTTTTACTTATCATTATTTGCCCCTTACTGTGTCAAATAATCAGAAATAACACCGGTTATAGGGTCAACACGTTTGTCAACAGGTCCTACTTCAATGCCATTTCGTACTTTTTGTAAACCTTCAATGATCACGCGTTCATTTTCTTTTAAGCCTGATTCAACCAACCACATGGCATTAATGCGACGACCCAGCTTAACAATGCGCTGTGCGACTTTATTTTGTTCATCAACCACTAATACAAACTTACCTTGCTGATTTTCTTGTACTGACGCTTGTGGAATGAGTGCCATCTCTTTTTTATCTTTACTTTCAGCCACTAAAGTAACAAATAGCCCAGGTAAAATTATGTCATCTGGATTTTGAAAAATAGCTCTTAACTCAACCGTGCCCATACCTTGTTCAATTTTAGTATCGGCAAATACAATTTCACCTTTTTCAGCGTAGGTGGTGTTATTTGGTAAACGAAGGCTGATGTCTAATTCGTCTTTCACATCACCTTCATTAGCTTTTTTACCTTGCAGGTATGAGATAAATTCACTTTCTTCCACACCAAAACTAACATACATAGGGTTAGTTGCTGTTAATGTTGCTATTGATCCTGTTGACGGGCTAACAATATTGCCAATACTAAAGTTCACTTTACCGATATGGCCGGCGAATGGCGCGCTAATAGTGGTGTAACTTAAGTTCAGCTCTGCTTGCTCTAATGCCGCTTTTGCAACATTAACCGCCGCTTTAGATTGCGAGTCATTGGTGATTAATTTGTCTAAATCAGATTGAGAAATATAACCTTGCCCTGCCACTTCCTTACCACGTTTTAAATCACGGGCCGCACCTTCTGCGCCTGCAACTTTACTAGTCAAATCGGCTTTGGCTGATTCAAGAGCTGTAATATAGGTTGTAGGGTCAATCTTTAGTAAAACTTGCCCTTTTTCTACTATCGCCCCTTCTTTAAATAAGCGCTTAACCAACTCGCCCTCTACACGTGCCGTTAATTCGACTTCTTTCGAGGCAACGGTTCGAGCAACAAATTCACGATAGTCACCAATGTTATCCATTGATACGACATAAGTAGAAACCGCTGGAGGTGGCGCTTGTTGAGCGACTTGTTCTTTTTGGCCGCAGGCAGATACCGTCAGCAATGCTGCAATAAGGGCAGCACTTTTAACAAAACGTAGCGACGAAAATTTTGACAAATTATTCAGTTGAATGGGCATCAACTAACTCCTTTAAACACGTAGTAAGATAAACCAGAATATGGCTTTATTTTTATAATTAAAAATATAGTACAACAGTTGACATTAAATATCGTAAACATTTGTAACTTAAGCAACAATTTATGCAAATTATCGCTATTGCTGTAAAACAACTCTCTGACCAAATTAGAGCCAAGTGTCATTATGATTAATAATAGCTACTTCTGAACTATTTTCATTCTCACGTATTCAACCACAAGGCTAATATCACAGCATAATGAACTATTTTTCCTATAGACAATTGAAATTTAGATAAGTTGCCCTTACTTTACAGGCTATATAAAGGACACAATTTAGCATAGATATCTTGCACAACACTTTCACAACCAAAGGAAAGTAACTGGATATTGAATTGTGCCAAAAGCGCACACGCTAGTAAGTAAGTGCAAAAAATATAACCATGGATAATATTTATGCGTAACCCTAGAATTTATCAAGCACAACACTTTACCCTAGGGCAAATACAACCCTTGAGTGACGACGCTTTTGGACACGCAGTAAGAGTTTTACGCCTAAAAGAAGGTGACTTCATTACCTTATTTAATGGCTTTATTGAGCAAAGCAGCGAGCAAGACGGTAATCAAAATAAAGAGCAAAACAACTATTTTGAGTACCAAGCTAAACTTTGCAATGTTAGTAAAAAACGGGCCGATATAGAAATTATATCCAAAGACTTAGTTGCCAATGAATCACCATTAAACATTCATTTAGGCCAAGGGATTTCTCGCGGCGAACGTATGGATTTTACCCTGCAAAAGTCAGTGGAGCTTGGCGTAAATACCATCACACCGATATTTACAGAACGCTGTGGTGTAAAGCTCAACGGCGAGCGTTTAGAGAAAAAACGTGAGCAATGGCAAAAAATAGTCATCAGTGCTTGTGAACAAAGTGGCCGATGCACGGTCCCAATGGTTAAGCCCGCAATTTATTTAGACGATTGGCTAAAACAAGAAACCAGCGCATTAAAACTAAATTTACACCCTAAAGCGCAACATTCAATTATGAGTTTACCAATTGAAAACCAACGCGTGCGTTTACTTATTGGCCCTGAAGGCGGTTTAAGTGACGATGAAATAGCACGAGCAAACAACGCAGAATTTCATGACGTTTTACTCGGGCCACGGGTATTGAGAACAGAAACCGCAGCATTAACGGCAATATCAGCGCTACAATGCCGATACGGTGATTTAACATAAGTCATTAAGCCAACTAGTTAAAACAATAAGTTTTGCTGGCTAATTAAGATAAAAAAGTGCCTTGGCATTATTCATAAACAAACAATAGGAAAAAGCATGAGCATTAAAATTGGCGTTGTTATGGACCCTATTTCTCAGGTCAATGTAAAAAAAGATTCTTCAATGGCAATGATGCTTGAAGCCCAAGCACGTGGTTATGAAATTTACTACATGGAGATGCAAGACCTTTATTTAGAACAAGGTGTTTGCCGTGCGACAACAGCAAAAGTAAAGGTGTTTAACGACCCTGAACATTGGTACGAGTTAAGCGAACAAGAAGATATCAATGTTGCTGATTTAGATGCGGTATTAATGCGCAAAGATCCGCCGTTTGATACTGAGTTTATTTACGCGACTTATATGTTGGAGCGTGCTGAGGTTGCAGGCACATTAATTGTTAATAAGCCACAAAGCCTGCGTGATTGTAACGAAAAACTATTTACCGCTTGGTTCCCTGAATTAACGCCGAAAACCCTGGTAACACGCAACAATCAAAAAATAAGAGCATTTCATAAAGAAAACAAAGATATCATTATCAAACCGCTTGATGGTATGGGAGGTTCTTCCATATTTCGTATTGGCGAAAATGATCCAAATGTCGGTGTTATTCTCGAAACTCTAACAGCACATTCAACACAATATGCTATGGTTCAAGAGTACATGCCAGAAATTGTCGACGGCGATAAGCGTATCTTAATCGTTAACGGTGAACCTATGCCGTATTGTTTAGCGCGTATTCCCGCCCAAGGTGAAACACGTGGTAATTTAGCTGCCGGTGGTCGTGGTGAAGCTCGGCCATTAAGCGCTAGCGATAAACTTATTGCCGAAACCATAGCTCCAGAGTTGAAAAAACGTGGCTTATATTTTGTTGGCTTAGATGTTATCGGTGATAAAGTTACTGAAATCAATGTCACTAGCCCGACTTGTATTCGTGAAATTGAAGCCGCATACCCAATAAATATTAGTGGAAAATTGATGGACGCCATTGAACAAAATATTACCCGAAAAAATTAATTTGATTATCAATCAACGCTCTTAATTGAGCGCTCATCAACCTTATTTTATTAGCAACAGGGGAATTTTATGGATAGTTTAGAAAATCAATTATTAATCGCTATGCCGAGTTTAGATGACTCTTATTTTAATAAAACCGTTACCTATATTTGCGAACATAATGCCGAAGGCGCCATGGGATTAATTATAAACCTGCCAATTAACGTCTCGCTCAACGAACTATTAACGCAAATTGACGAAGATAAAATTGACATACCAGAATTAGACCAACAAGTATTAACTGGTGGCCCGGTTTCTCAAGATCGTGGTTTTGTACTGCACAGCACACAGTCTGGCTGGAGTAGCTCTTTGGCACTAAATGATGAAGTGATGATCACCACCTCAAAAGATATTTTAATGGCATTGGGTACTGAAGAAGCACCTGAAAAGTATATGGTCACGCTTGGCTATGCTGGCTGGGGTCCTGGCCAGTTGGAAGAAGAAATTAAAGAAAATTCATGGTTAGTCACGCCTGCCGATGAAGATATTTTATTCAACACTCCAATTGAACAACGCTGGAAGAAAGCGACCACTATGTTAGGCATTGACTTAGCACATTTATCTAACGAAATTGGACATGCGTAATGGCGAGTAAAACAGCGGTAGGCGAACGAACCGTACTCGGTTTTGACTTTGGTAAAAAGTATATTGGTGTCGCTGTTGGCCAAGAACTCACCGGCTTAGCTTCTCCATTGGGCTCGGTTAAAGCCAATGACGGTATTCCACACTGGGATAGTCTGACCAAGTTCATTAATGAATGGCAACCTGACTTTATTGTAGTCGGTTTGCCACTCAATATGGACGGCAGCGAGCAACAATTAACCTTAGACGCAAAGAAATTTGGTAATCGAGTCTCTGGACGTTTCGGCGTCAAAGTCGAATTTCAAGATGAAAGACTTACCACAGCAACAGCAAAAGAAGCGCTATTTGCCCAAGGCGGGTTTCGTAACTTAAAAAAAGATAATATCGATGCTGAATCAGCAAAATTGATTATTGAAAGCTTCTTTGAGAGTCAATATTCCTAAGCGCATTGCTTAGTTAATTTTCAACAAGCGTTAAAGCCTAGTTCAATTATTTAAGCCAAACTTATAGCGACTATAAGTCAAACATCAACCGAGCATAAAATAAAACCATATGAGTATTATTGCGATTATTAGCCCACTAATTATGGTTGGCTTGGTTGGTTATTTCACCAGCAAAAAAAACGTGTTCAGTAAAACGCAAATTGATACGCTAAGTAAATTCACCTTTACCTTAGCCATACCAGCATTTCTATTTCAACAGCTTGCCAATGCCGATTTGAGTACAGTTGATGTCTCCATTTACGCAGCCTTTTATCTGCCAGTATTATTAGTCTTCGGAGTGGGGTGGCTATTTAACTTTTATTTTCATCAAAAGCTACACAGCAATACACCTGCGTCCGCCGTCTATGCACTTGCAACTAGCTATTCAAATAATGTTATTGTTGGTATGCCAGTGGCGTTAATGGTATTAGGTGAACAAGTATTGCCAACCATATTTTTAGTGGTCAGCTTGCATAGCGCTTTATTGTTTGGCCTAACCAGTATGTTGGCAGCAAAGAATGGTCAATTTAATTGGCGACTATTTTTAAAACAGACTTTTTACAATCCGTTCTTAATTGCGATAATTACCGGATTTATAATTAATTTGGCAGGATTAACCTTACCTAGCATGATCAATGATAGCTTGTTACTGCTAGGCCGCCCCGCCATCACATTGGCACTTTTTTTACTTGGCGCTTCGTTAGCGTTTTACCACATCCGTAGTGAAATCAAGTTTATCCTGTCGGCAAGTATTTTAAAGCTAGTTTTACTGCCGGTACTGGTATTTATTGCATGCCATATTATTTTTCAGTTCCCTGCAATGATCACCGCAACTTTAGTGATTTTAAGTGCCAGTCCAACTGGTGTTAACTCATACCTTATTGCTAAACAGCAAGGTAAACACCAAGAAACTGTTGCTGGCATTGTTGTGGTCACCACAGCATTATCGATTGTTACCCTACCATTGCTACTTTGGCTGCTAAGCAACTACATTTTATAGTGACATCAATTTACAACAATTAGTGCAATTTAAAATGGATTAAGGTGGTAGCCATTATTATGTAAAACCGCATGGGCGGTCATCGCTGAAAGCGCCATTTTCACACCGGGTTGTAACATCTCATGACTGATATCGTAATAAGCGGCAGATTGGCCACATAGGTAGATTTCCACCTGATTTTCCATCAGCCTTTTCAGTAACTTCGCATTGGCATTATCTTGCTGAAACTTTTTTTGATAAAGCTCATTTTTAAGTAAATCAAAGCCCGCTTTACCATGTACCACTAACGCCAAGTGTATATTTTTTGCTTCAATACCATTAGCAGCATGCATATTAATAAATCGGGCTAATGTTTCAATTTTCCGACTCACTTTGCCAATGTTACTTTGCTCACTAATATCAAACGCGACTTTTAATTTACTGCCTTTCTCCAACACTAAATCTTGCTGCACACTGGCATGTTTACCATAGTTTTTAATCACCGGACCGGCAGCAAATTTATCAGCCCCAGCACTAGCAAAATTAGCCGTTGTTAAGCCTAACGTAATAACGAATAACCGTATTGCTGATAACATTGAACCATCCTTTATTTTTGATTTTATCTTGTCATTGTTGCGCTATATAAACAAAAAAGCATGCCGAAATATGCATGCTTTAACTGTGTTTAAATAGGGGCTGTTGATCTAATTTTCTTTCGGCTCTAAACCATCAATGGTGACGCCCGATAATGAACCGGTTCCCCCTTGATCATTACTGCGCAATTTAATCATTAGACGAAGATCATTTGGTGAATCCGCATGGTGCAAGGCATCAGCATAGTTAATCAAGCCTTGTTGATACAAGTTAAACAAAGCCTTATCAAAGGTTTGCATACCTTGGTCGGTAGACTTCTCCATCACTTCTTTAATGCTACCGATTTCACCTTTTTTGATCAATTCAGCAACGTAGGGAGAATTAAGCAATATTTCAATGGCTGCCACCCGGCCGTTACCGTCACGCGTTGGAATTAATTGCTGGGCTACAATGCCGCGAAGATTTAATGCTAAGTCAAACAACAATTTACCATGTTGCTCAGCCGGCACTAAATGCATGATGCGATCAATGGCTTGGTTAGCATTGTTAGCATGTAAAGTGGCAATACATAAGTGCCCTGTTTCCGCGAAACTTAAGGCATGTTCCATGGTTTCTTGGTTACGAATTTCACCAATTAAAATAACATCTGGCGCTTGACGTAACGAGCTTTTTAACGCGGCATCAAAACTCTCGGTATCTAAACCCACTTCCCGTTGGGTCACCATGCACTTGCCGTGTTCATGAACAAATTCAACCGGATCTTCAATAGTTAGAATATGACCTCGTGAATTCTTATTACGATAACCAATTAAAGCCGCCATCGAGGTCGATTTACCGGTACCAGTACCACCAACAAATAACACTAAGCCACGTTTCGACATCACCACATCTTTTAATACTGACGGTAAGCCTAAATCATCCGCTTCCGGAATTTCAGTTACAATTCGGCGAACAACCATGCCTGCCATATCACGCTGCCAAAATGCCGAAACACGAAAACGGCCAATACCTTCAATTGAAATAGCAAAGTTACATTCTTTGTTTTCTTCAAACTCCAATTTTTGCTTTTCTGACATAGCATCGTGAACTAAACCGAGCGCTTCTGCTGGTGTTAGAATCTGCTCATCAATGGCAGTAAGCTCACCATTGATTTTTGCACTCACGGCAAGCTTAGCGGTAACAAACATATCTGATGCTTCTTGCTGCACCATTTTCTCTAACAAGTCATTAAAATTCATTTAATTGCCTTTTCATTTATCTGATACTGCTATGGTACTAGTAACCCATAAATTGGTTTTTATCTTGTGCTTTTTCCATGGCATCTTGTTTGGTGATCATGCCGCGGTTAACTAAATTTTGTAAACACTGATCCATAGTCTGCATGCCATTAGACATACCGGTTTGAATGGCAGAATACATTTGGGCAATTTTATCTTCACGAATCAAGTTACGAATGGCCGGAACCCCCATCATAATTTCATGCGCTGCGACACGGCCACCGCCAACTTTTTTCACTAAGGTTTGTGAAATAACCGCCCGCAATGATTCAGACAACATTGAGCGCACCATAGCTTTTTCTTCACCTGGGAAAACATCAATAATACGGTCGATGGTTTTAGGTGCGGAAGTGGTATGTAAGGTACCAAACACTAAATGACCCGTTTCAGCGGCGGTCATCGCTAAGCGAATGGTTTCTAAATCACGCATTTCACCAACAAGAATAACATCGGGATCTTCACGCAAGGCTGAACGCAGGGCAGCGCTAAAGCTTAAGGTATCACGATGAACTTCACGTTGGTTAATCAAACAAGAGTGGCTATCGTGAACAAATTCAATCGGATCTTCGATAGTTAGAATATGATCGTGCTTATGTTTATTAATATAATCAACCATAGCCGCTAAGGTGGTTGATTTACCAGAGCCGGTTGGTCCTGTAACAAGCACTAAACCACGTGGAAACTCAGATATATCACGGAAAATATCCGGGCAGCCCAAATCATCTAATGACAATATTTTACTTGGAATGGTACGAAATACGGCCGCAGGACCGCGATTTTGATTAAAAGCATTTACCCTGAAACGGGCTAAATTAGGCACTTCAAAAGAAAAATCAACCTCTAAATTTTCTTCATACTCTTTGCGCTGGCGGTCATTCATAATATCATAGACCAAAGCGTTAACATCTTTTTCATCAAATGCTGGTATATTGAGTTTACGTACATCACCATCAACGCGAATAGACGGGGGCGTCCCCGATGATAAATGTAAGTCGGAAGCATTATTTTCCACACTAAATGCGAGTAATTCGGTAATATCCATACAAACCTCTAAGTCGAATTAATAATTGATTTAACAACTGTATAAGTCATGAGAACTGAAATAAACAATATGATTGCTATTAAAGATAATATTGCTGAAGTTGAACTGCAAATTTCTTCTGCCTGTCAACAAGCACAACGCAATATTAATGAAGTTACTTTGCTTGCGGTAAGCAAAACCAAATCGGTTGCAATGATAGAACAAGCATACGATGCTGGTCAGCGCGCTTTTGGCGAAAGCTATGTACAAGAAGCGGTTGAAAAAGTTAACGCTTTGCAAAATAAAGCTGATATTTCGTGGCATTTTATTGGTCCAATTCAAAGCAATAAAGCCAAGTTAATTGCCAACCATTTTTCTTGGGTACATAGCATAGACAGAGCTAAAGTCGCAAAGCGCCTTAATGAGCATAGGTCTGGTCAAGATACCCCGCTAAACATTTGTTTACAAGTGAATATTAGCGGCGAAGAAAGTAAATCAGGGGTTTTGGTAAACGAGCTACCGGCGTTACTCGACACAATTGCTGAATGTGATAACTTATGTCTTCGGGGCTTAATGGCGATTCCTGAAAAAAATGCCCCTCAGGCCAGCTTTATCGAGATGCAAAATTTATTTAAAAAATTACAAAAGCAATATCCAAGCATGGACACCCTGTCAATGGGCATGTCGGCCGATATGCAGTTTGCTATTAACGCGGGTTCAACCATAGTGCGCATTGGCTCAGCTATTTTTGGTGCCCGAGCGCAAAAATAATAATTATACAAAAGTCGTCTACTCGTTGAACAATGAGTTCGATACACTTAAACAAATTCAAAATTACTGCTGATGGTTCGCATATCGAACATGGCGGTAGAACAATTAAATATTAGGATAGACATGAAAAACATAGCATTTATTGGTGCTGGTAATATGAACGGCGCAATTATTTCCGGCTTAGTTCAAAATGGTTACCAAGCTGACAACATAATCGTATCAAACCCTTCCCCAGAAAAACGATTAGCATTAGCAGAGCAACACGGTATTCGACACAGCCAAAGTAATATTGACGCGGCAAAATTTGCTGATGTCATTGTCCTCGGTGTTAAGCCGTTTTTAATTAGCGACGTTTGCCAGCAATTAAGTGCAAGTATCGACTTAACAGGAAAGTCATTTATATCGGTTGCTGCTGGTACTACGCTTGCCCAAATTGAACAAGCATTGGCTCAACCATGCTCAGTTTTTAGAACCATGCCAAATACGCCAACCCAAATTGGTCAAGGTGTTACCGGTATTTTTGCCAATGCTAAAGCAACAGACGATGAAAAGGCATTTACTGAAACACTAATGGCCTCGGTGGGTATGGTTAAGTGGCTAGAAAGCGAAGAGCAAATTGATCACATTATCGCAGTATCTGGCTCTGGTCCAGCCTATTTCTTCCTATTTATGGAAGCCATGGAAAAGCAAGCGCGCGCCTATGGTTTTAATGAAAAAGATAGTCGAGAGCTAGTACAACAAACTGCTATCGGCGCTGCCAAAATGGTGATTGAGAATCAGCAACCTATTGGTAAATTGCGTGAAAATGTCACTTCAAAAGGTGGCACAACTCAAGCGGCAATAAGTGCGTTTGGTGAAGGTGGTTTGGAACAACTTGTAACAAAAGCAATGAATTGTGCATTGGATCGTGCTAAAGAAATGGCGCAAAATAGTTAATCGTATTACTATCGCCATGGTTAAAGTATTAATGTCTTGATATATCAGTTGAGTATATCTTGTTTTTAATATTTTATTGCAATTAGCTAACTTGCTATTAAGTTTATTCTTGGAAGTTAGAAAATAAACTATAGCTATTGCAGCATGGTGAGATCCCTTTTCATAATTTTGGAGTTTTAAATGGAAGCAATAAATTATTTGCTTAAATTTGCCTTTGACGCGTTATTAATGATTTTAGTGTTACGGGTTTGGTTACAATTAGTTAGAGCTGATTTTTACAACCCACTTAGCCAGTTTATCGTCAAAGTAAGTAATCCATTAGTGATCCCTTTGCGTCGAATAATTCCAGGTTTAGGTGGCATCGACTTATCGACAATTATTTTAGCTTATCTGGTAGCCACACTAACCTTTATCATACTACCTTTGCTAAATGGCGGCCCCATTGACTTTGTCATGGCCTTCTATTTAGGACTTATTTACCTGATTAAACAAACCGGCATGTTACTGTTTATTATCATGTTAGTCATGGCATTGATGAGTTGGGTGGTGCAAGGCTACAACCCTACGCAAATGATATTTCACCAACTAACAGCGCCAGTTTTATCGCCGATAAGACGAATTATCCCGAGTATCGGTGGACTAGATCTATCTGTGCTTATCGCCTTTTTGCTATTAAACGTTGTAAATATATTATTGCGCGGTTGGATACCATATTGGGCAATGATATAGCAGTTATTTTATCCTAACTGAATTAGTCGTATATACTTAACCTAAACGACTTAAATTTTAAGGTCATAATCATGAAAAGTATCATAAATAAACTCGCGTTGATTGGTTTCATCGCGCTGTCATTTATCAGCTCAGTCAATGCTGAAAATATGAAAAAAATGGATGATATTAACGTTCATTACATCGCGATTAACTCAACGTTTTTAACCCCAGAAATAGCGAAAACTTATGGTTTAGAACGTAGCCGTTATAAAGGCCTAGTCAACATTTCGGTTTTAGATAACACGCAAAAAGATACTCCCGCTAAAACCGTAATCATTAATGGCAAAGCACGTAACGATGTTGGTCAAATAAAATCACTGGATTTTACAGAAGTAAAAGAAGGTAATGCGATTTATTATTTGGCGCAGGTAAATTACGCCAATGAAGAAACCATTTATTTTGATATTAATATCAGTGATAAAGGTAAACAGCATAACTTAAAGTTTTCACAAAAGTTTTATGTTGATTAATAGTGTTAAGACAAATTATCGACTCTGAGCTAAATCGCTTTTAATAAATAAAAAACGGCAACCTAGTTGCCATTTTTTATTTTAGTAACAAGCTCATATTAAACGCGTCTTATATTAAGACGTTGATAAAATTTCTCGCCAAAGGTATTGACCAATAACCCCACCATCACAACAGTGATGCCTAATATTTGCTGACTTGACATACTCTCCCCTAACAGTAAGGCCGCCGATACCATACCAACAACAGGAACTGCTAATGTCAAAGGCGCAACTTGCCCGGCTGGATAGTGAGTGAGTAAATAGCTCCATAAGCTATAGCCGATAATAGATGCTGCAATGGCTAAATAAAATAACACCACAAAGCTTAACCAATTCAAGTTTAATAAACTTTGCCTTATAGCATCTTCTCCTTCAACTAAATAACTCGTCAGAAAAAAAGGTAGCATGGCTAGCCAAGAAGACCACACTACCAGACCAATATTCGCCCGATAGCCTCGCTGGTTTATCATCCTATTTACCACATTTCCCATGCCCCAAGCTACGGCAGCAGCAATAGTAAGTGCAAAACCTATTAAGGTCATGTTACCCGATTGCCCTGAATAACCAATGATGACTAGGCCAATTGCAGCAATGACCATAGCCAAAACTTGATTCAGCTTTATTTTCTCTTTTAGCAAAATCACAGAAAATATTAATGTAAACAGGGCTTGTGATTGCAGCACCAAAGACGCTAAACCCGCCGGCATACCAAATGCTAAGGCTGAAAACAGTAATGAAAACTGTCCGAAGCATAAGGTAAACGCATATAAGGCCATCCAGCGCCAAGGGATATCAGGTTTACGGATAAAAAAGCTGCCGAGTATTGCCACCAATAAAAACCGCAGGCCCCCCATCAATAATGGCGGCATAGACTCTACCCCCCAAGCGATGATGATGAAGTTAAAACCCCAAATAGAAATGATCACTAACGCAATCAATGTATCTTTAAACGACATATTACCTCTAAGTTGTGGGCTATAGCTTATTAGACGCTCCCTCTTTGCCTTAGATTAAGGTATTATGCGCGCCATTGTTATGATTTATTTATTCTAAGGTAGTAGTGATGTCGACAATCGTATTAGCCACTGGCAATCAAGGCAAAGTCAAAGAGCTGGCCAACTTATTAGCCGAGCAAAATATAACAATAAAGCCCCAAAGTGAATTCAATGTGCCAGACGTTGCTGAAACTGGAACTACCTTTATTGAAAATGCCATTATCAAAGCTCGTCATGCCGCAAAAATAACCGGTTTACCTGCCATTGCTGACGACTCGGGTTTAGAAGTAGATGCCTTAAATGGTGCTCCTGGCGTATATTCAGCACGTTATGCCGGTGAAAATGCTAGTGATGATGACAACACCAATAAACTGTTAGCGGCATTAGAAAATGTGCCAGATGAAAA
The DNA here is from genome assembly GCF_057553355.1 of Colwellia sp. SU-HH01172. NCBI lineage: Bacteria > Pseudomonadati > Pseudomonadota > Gammaproteobacteria > Alteromonadales > Colwelliaceae > Colwellia > Colwellia sp. SU-HH01172. The sequence continues at coordinate 454,658 of NZ_BAAJMB010000003.1, forward strand.
ACGTACAGCTCGCTTTCATTGTGTACTTGTTTACATGCGCCATGAGCATGATCCTACGCCTCTGGTTTGTCATGGCGTTTGGCAAGGTAGTATTTGTCGTGAAAAATTAGGTCAACAAGGTTTTGGCTATGATCCTGTTTTTTGGCAAGAAGCAGATAAAATGACCTCGGCGCAATTGCCGAGAGCGCTAAAAAACAAACTGAGCCATCGTGGCCAAGCATTACAGCAATTGCTACCACTTATTGGCAAAGAGTTCGCAAACGGTTCAGCGACTCCAACAACAGAAGAATAATCGTAAAATGCTAATTGCCCCACCGCTATCACTATATATTCACATACCTTGGTGTGTTGAAAAATGCCCGTATTGTGATTTTAATTCGCACGCGTTAAAGCATGCGATCCCTGAGCAAGATTATATTTCACAACTTTTGTTAGATTTAGATAGTGATATAGCACGCTTTAATTTACAACAACGGCCACTACATTCCATTTTTATTGGCGGCGGCACACCCAGCTTATTTTCAGCGCCAGCAATCGAGCAATTGTTAACACAAGTGCTACAACGCTTTGAACATAAAGCCGACATTGAAATTACCTTAGAAGCAAACCCAGGCACGGTTGAAGCAGAAAAATTTATTGGCTTTTTTAATGGTGGTGTTTCCCGCTTGTCGGTTGGTGTGCAAAGTTTTGCATCAGAAAAACTGATCAAACTTGGCCGCATTCATGATAGCCAACAAGCAAAAACCGCAGCCAATCTTGCTAGCGAATGTGGTGTGAAAAGCTTTAATTTAGATTTAATGCACGGCTTGCCGGATCAAACTGTAGCGCATGCTCTGGATGATTTAAAAACTGCCATAGCTTTAAAGCCGACCCACATTTCTTGGTATCAATTAACTATTGAGCCTAATACCGCTTTTCATTCAAGGCCACCTAAATTACCGCAAGATGAAACGCTGTGGAGTATACAGGACCAAGGCGTTGCCCTGCTTGAGCAAGCAGGATATCAACAATATGAAATATCCGCTTATAGTAAACCTGATTATCAATGCCAGCATAACCTAAATTATTGGCAATTTGGTGACTACCTGGGGATTGGCTGTGGCGCCCATGGAAAAATCACCGACGTCAATGAACAACAAGTTTATCGAACGGTAAAAGTAAAACATCCTAAGGGCTATTTAGATAAAAATAGAGTAGCACTCGATAAGTTACATACCGTTGCCAATGAAGAATTGCCTTTTGAATACATGATGAATCGCCTGCGTTTATATTCTGGCTTTTCTTTAGTTGAATTTCAGGCACGCACCGGCTTAAGCGAACACGCTATTTTGCCAACCTTACAGCAAGCTCAGGCAAAGCAGCTAATGGAGTTTGATGGTAAACTTTGGTCAGTTAGTAAATTAGGCCATAGATATTTAAATGATTTACTGGAAATGTTTTTATAAACAATGACTGATAACACCTCACAATTTAACGATAATTTATCGACAACTAGTGAATTTTCTATAGAAGATGAAATATTCATGCGTCGGGCAATGGCTTTAGCTAAAACGGCTGAAAGCCATAATGAAATCCCAGTTGGTGCTGTTGTTGTTTGCCAAGGCAAAATTATTGGTGAAGGCTTTAACCAATCAATCATGAATAACGATCCATCAGCTCATGCTGAAATGATGGCCATACGTGATGCCGGTAAAAAAATACAAAACTATCGCTTATTAGATTGCACACTTTACGTGACGTTAGAGCCCTGCCCTATGTGTGCGGGCTTATTAGTTCACAGTCGTATTAATCAGCTGATATTTGCCAGCAAAGACCTAAAAACCGGTGCTGCTGGTAGCGCTTTTAATTTAGTAAACCATGAAAAGCACAATCATCAGCTTAACGTTAAAGAAGGCCTGCTAGCGGTAGAATGCAGCGCCATGCTTTCTGCCTTTTTTAAACGCCGCAGGGCAGAAAAAAAGGCAGAAAAACAAGCACAGCGAGCATTGAAAGACGACTAAGTTTAGCATACAGTTGTTGTTCGTCGCCAAAGCTCGACGTTATTACTAAGAGCACTAATAGTCATTTCTTTTGCCGACAGCTTCTGTTAAATATTCAACAAATTCAATTTCATAACCATCAGCATCGGTAAAATAAGTATTGTTACGAATACCCGGTGTGCCTTCGCCCTTTTCAGCATTAAACCCTGCGGCAGCTAATCGTTGGCTTACTTTTTCCAGTTCATCAGTCACAAAGGCAAAATGGCTTAAACCCACTTGAAAACCACTATTATCGCGAATGTCACTTTCCCCATGATCACTCAAGGCCAAGTAAAGGTAATCGTCACCAAAGTGCAACCAGCGTCTTGGTTTTCCGTGCCATGACGACTTGCCTTCACCACGAACTTTCCACTGTGGAAAAGCGGCTTGGTAAAATGCTAATGCCTTTGGAATATCCTTAACAACTAAGTTTAAGTGCTCTAAATACAACATAATTATTTCCTTCTATTTTTGCTTTTTTCAATTTTTACTTTACTCATCGACATTATTTGTTCGCTAACGTTGCGCAATATAACTTTAAAGTTTTCTGTACAAGAGCTGCTACTTGCCACTGGTTTTGTGAAGCTTTGATTTTTTGTTGTTGGTTGATATTTTTCATTATTTTCTTCCCTTGAGTTAATGTTGAGCTAAGCATAAAACCTCAAGTACCCTTGAGGTAAAGCATTATTTTTAATAAAATATAAAAAGGAGAAATTATGTTAGAAGAAGCAAATTTAAGTGTTGGTAAAGTAGCCAAGCGTTGTGGAGTAAAAGTGTCTGCCTTACATTATTATGAAAGCTTAGGGTTAATCAAAAGCTTACGAAATAATGGTAATCAACGACGTTATAAACGTGAAGTGCTTCGACGCATTTCTGTTATTAAAGCCGCACAGAAAATGGGCGTAACTTTAGAGGAAATAAAACTCGCTTTTGCAAATTTACCGGATAAAAGAACACCGACAAAAGATGATTGGCGACAGTTATCTCGCTATTGGCAACAAGGGCTTAATAAAAAAATTGCTTACTTAGAGAAATTGCGTGATTCACTCGACGGTTGTATAGGCTGTGGCTGCCTTTCAATGAAAAATTGCCCAATATACAATCCAGAAGATAAACTTGCTGAACAAAATGATGGTCCGGTTTTACTTGAAAAACAACTTGAATAACAAGGTTATAATTGTGTCGCTAACCACTGTTGGGCCTCTGCTAAATTACAAAATTCACGACGATTATTTGATTCTAACACCGCCGGCTGTTCATTTTTAACGATATCAAAGTACAGTTTTTGACTATAAACAATCGCGCGAGCAAGACAATTTTGTTTATTTAACCAACGCAGAAAATTGTTCGAAATTTGGTGCGCTTCTGGGGTACTGCCCTCATAACCCATGCAGTCGAGTAAAACCACAAAACTTCGACCATTGAGGCTTTCTATATAGTTTTTCATTTGCTGACAAACGGTTGCTGTCGCATGCTCATTAAAAAGCTCCGCTAAGCTGACCGTTAGCACTTGTTCAGCTAATGTTACCTGATAACTTCCATGTTCAATCATACTTAAAAGTTCCTTTCTCAAGTAGTTATTTATTATGACTTACTGATCTTGGCTTTTTTTGTACCAACGCAATAGCTCTTTTTGATCTGCCGGTATTTCTAGGCCTTGATTAACAAAAGATAACGCTTGTTGTGCTAATAGTTGCTCAGCTTTCGCTTCTATTTTTGTTAAACACTGAAACAGACATTCCCTCTCTTTGGCAGATAAAACACTTTCTAACGCCTGTGCTCTTGGCTCGATAGCAGAAATTAATTGCTCGTATAAGCGCGAACCAAGTTCAGTTAAGCTCAAATATTTAATATTTTTACTTGCCGGATCAGGCTCTGCGCTAATCAATTGCTTTGTTAATAGCACTTTCACCGCACGACTGACATTGGAAGAATCAATACGGGACTGATAAGCAATATCTGCCGATTTAATCGGCATATAAGAGCCAATATTCAACAATACTCGTAACTCTCTAGGCTCTAAATTAGATAAGCTACGAATGCTTAAGTCCCTATTTAATGCCAGTAAATTACTCACAACAGCCACACGAAATGGTAAGTGATTAGATAAATCTAATGGCTCTGCATTCAATGCGGACAGCTCAAATGCTTGCTCTCTAGCTGATAAAGAAATAGTCACACCTTCCTTAAAACTCAAATTGGCAAACTCACTTTACCTTGTCAGACCATTTGACACAATTAATATCCAACAGTTTAAATGTTTCAAAATTTAACCTCAAACCGAATATTTTTAGCACCACAGATATTGCATTTGCAACATCTACAGTGCTAAGGTGAATATAAACATAATAAGAATGACGATATGGAGAACAACCTATGCCACTAGTTACCCCATTGGCCTGTGATGAAAATGAAGAAGTTGCTGAGCTTGCCCGTTTTTTTAATGAAACCTTAGGCTTCTGCCCTAATAGTGTTTTAACCATGCAACGTAGACCTGCCATTGCTAAAGCCTTTATTAATCTTAATATGGCAGTGATGGCTAATGAAGGGAAAGTAACCGCCGAACAAAAACGCTTAATCGGCTATATAACTAGTGCCAATACAGGCTGTCGATATTGTGAAGCTCATACTATCTTAGCGGCTGAGCGCTACGGCGGCAGCGATGAACGACTAGCTAATATTTGGGACTTTCGTGCCAGTGATTTATATACCGCACCTGAAAAGGCCGCTTTTGAATTTGCCTTAGCCGCATCGAGCGTACCAAATGCCGTTAATGATGAAATTACCAATGAACTTCATAAATACTGGGATGACGGGGAAATAGTGGAAATATTGGGGGTTATTTCACTGTTTGGCTATTTAAATCGATGGAACGATTCTATGGGTACGACTATGGAAAGTGGCGCGGTAGATGCGGGAGAAAGGCTGCTTAGTAATAGTGATTGGACACGCGGTAAGCATCTTTAGTTGTTAGAGAGTGAGTTAGCTATTGGCTAGCTCGTTTTCATCATGACATGATAATTGCTCATGATTATACTGCTCAAGGGTGAATTGCAAATGACGACGATTAACAAGTCTGACTTTATTACGATGTAATGTTCTTTTTCTTTGGTTACTAGATAAACACTTTTTAGCTCTCATATTGACCTCTTTAGCATGCCAAATTACATGCCTTTTATTTTCATTATCTTAAATTTTTATACTCACGGTTATTATCACCAATCTCTATGACAGTTTCATGACATAGATTAGTTTTTATGCGTTAATTACTCAGTAACCGCTTCTTTAACATCTTTAGCTAGCTCATTTCTCGGTGCTAACTTTTTATTTTGATCATCCATCCAAGTTAAGGTGTCGTAATAACGGCGAATATTTTCAACATAGTTAACCGGTTCATCACCACGAGCATAGCCGTAGCGGGTCTTTTTATAATACTTTTTCTGTTTCAATAAGGGTAAACGCTCTTTGACCTCTACCCAACGGTCAGGATCGCCCCCTTGTTGTCGTGTTATTTCACGGGCATCATTTAAATGTCCTAAACCGATATTATATGACGCTAAGGCAAACCATAATCGATCGGGGTCAGGCACTCTTGCTGGCATGCGATCAATAAGCTGTTTAAAATACTTAGCGCCACCTCGAATACTTTGCTCCGCATCTAAGCGACTTTTTATGCCCATTTGTTTCGCAGTAGGCAAGGTTAGCATCATCATACCACGAACTCCGGTATATGAGCGGGCATGAGGATCCCAGTGTGATTCTTGATAACTTATGGCCGCGAGTAAACGCCAATCCATCTCTTGACCATATTTTTGAAATAACTCTTGATATTTAGGGAGTTTATTCTCTATCGCCTTAATAAACATACGCGTATCAACATAGTTAAACTCTTCTATGTGACCATAATATTTATCATCAAGGGCAAGTAAAACCCCGTTATGGTGTACTTGGCCAAAAAACTCTATCAAGCTTGCCAAAATTGAATCATCAGTATACTTACTGACAACCCAAGCTAAGGGATCAGCTTTACGAATAGTAAAGCCAATACTAATTTCAGGATAATACCGTCGATTAATCGCTAAAGTATTACTATCGACAACCGTATAGTCTATCTCCCCTGATAGCACACTCAGTAACAACTCTTCACTATCTAACTCATTGGTTTCAGACCAGGTTAGCTCTGCGTTACTTTGTTTTAATTGCAGTAAGTTTTCAACATGGCTAGATTGCGCAACCACAGCAAGTTTGCCAGTTAAATCACTTAATTTTCGGGGTCTGGCTTTGCCTTGCTTAAATACCAGCTTTTGACTGATATTGTCGTAACCAGGAGCAAAGCGAAACTGTTGCAGCCGCTCGTCGGTTACTGACAATCCCGCCGCTAAAAAGTCGACTTCACCACTATTTAGTTGTTCAAACAATTCATTAAGGTTGTAACTCGGCATCATTTTAAGCTCAACACCTAAAAATTCGGCATACTTTTGTGCTAATTCATATTCAAAACCTGCCGGCCCTTCTGCATCTAAATAGTAACTGGTATTACCATAAAGTGTACCTACGGTGACATAGCCTCGATCAATAATGCGTTGCAAATTTGCTGGAGATTGTTCGGTTTTACAGCCGGATAAAACCAGCGAAAATAACACTAACAACAAGGTCAAAGCATTAATAGCTTTAACTTTTTTAGCAAATGATTTTATTTGTTTTTTTATCATAGTGTCCTATTGTCACGTGAAATCATTTATTAAAAAAGCTCTTTTTACAATTTTATAAACTTAGCCCTAAAAAATTAGCCTTAATTAAGACAAATTGTTTCTCTAATCTGGTCGCTTCATCTATAATACGCGCGTTTTTTATCCTTAATTAATCTAAACCGGTGAAATAGACTATGTCGATGTTGATGAAAACCCTTCGCGGTGCGCCAGCACTATCTGAATTTAGAGTAAACAAGCTACTAAATCAGTGTTCTGAGCTGCAACTGCCCGTCACGGATATCTATGCTGAATTTACCCACTTTGCACATATTACAGAAGAATTAAATACTGAAGAAACTGAAGTTTTACAGCAACTTCTTAAGTATGGACCAACAATTGAAGAACATGAACCTGTTGGGCAATTTTTATTAGTTACTCCTCGTCCAGGCACTATTTCACCTTGGTCATCAAAATCTACCGATATAGCGCATAACTGTGGCTTAGCCAAAATTTCTCGTTTAGAGCGCGGTATCGCTTACTATGTTGTCGGCGATACATTGACCGCCGAGCAACAAGTGCAGTTAAACAACTTAATTTCAGATCGCATGATGGAAGCCGTTTTCACGGAAATGGCGCAAGCGACTACTCTTTTTGCCACCGCTGAGCCGGGTGAATTAACCGCGATTGATATTGAACATGGCGGCAAAAATGCTTTAGTTCAAGCCAATATCGACTTAGGTTTAGCCTTAGCTGAAGATGAAGTTAACTACTTATTCGAAAACTTCAGCAAATTAGGTCGTAACCCGCACGACATCGAACTTTACATGTTTGCGCAAGCAAACTCAGAGCATTGTCGTCATAAAATATTTAACGCTGACTGGACTATTGATGGCGTAAAACAACCAAAATCATTATTTAAAATGATCCGCAATACCCATGAAGTAAATCCTGATTTTGTTTTAAGTGCTTATAAAGACAATGCAGCGGTGATGGTAGGTAATAAAGGCGGTCGTTTCTTCCCGAATCCTGAAACCAATGCTTACGGTTACAACCATGAAGACATTCAAGTATTAATGAAGGTTGAAACCCATAACCACCCAACGGCTATTTCGCCATACCCAGGTGCAGCAACAGGCTCTGGTGGTGAAATTCGTGATGAAGGTGCTACAGGTGTTGGTTCTAAACCCAAAGCAGGTTTAGTGGGTTTTTCAGTATCAAACTTACGTATTCCAAATTTTGAACAGCCTTGGGAATCAGATTTCGGCAAGCCAAGTCGTATCGTTTCAGCATTTGATATTATGATGGAAGGTCCATTAGGTGGCGCGGCATTTAACAACGAATTTGGTCGTCCAGCTATTTTAGGATATTTTAGAACATACGAAGAAGAAGTGAACTCATTCAATGGTGCTGAAGTTCGTGGTTACCACAAGCCAATTATGCTTGCCGGTGGTTTAGGTAACATTCGTGATGAACACGTGCAAAAACGTGAAATTGTTGTTGGCGCACACTTAATTGCCCTTGGCGGCCCAGCAATGAACATTGGCTTAGGTGGCGGTGCAGCTTCTTCAATGGCTTCAGGTCAGTCAGCTGAAAATCTAGATTTCGCTTCAGTGCAACGTGAAAACCCAGAAATGGAACGTCGCTGTCAGGAAGTTATCGATAAATGTTGGCAACTAGGTGAACAAAACCCTATTGCCTTTATTCACGATGTTGGTGCAGGTGGTTTATCAAACGCTTTCCCTGAACTTGTTTCAGACGGCGGTCGTGGCGGTGTATTTGAACTTCGCAACGTACCAAACGACGAACGTAGCATGGCTCCACATGAGATTTGGTGTAACGAATCTCAAGAGCGTTATGTTATTGCGGTATCAGATGAAAACCTTGAAACCTTTAAAACTATTTGTGCCCGTGAACGTGCTCCTTTTGCCGTTGTTGGCCGCGCAACAGAAGAAGAGCAGTTAACCGTTACTGATGAGCATTTTGCAGGCAATGATAAATTAGATACACCAATTGATTTACCGCTTGACGTATTATTAGGTAAAACACCAAAAATTTTCAAAGACGTTGCCACTAAGACAGCTGCAGGTGATGAATTACCGTTAGCAGATATCGACCTAACAGATGCTGCTGACAGAATTTTATCATTACCTACGGTTGCTGAAAAAACTTTCTTAATCACCATTGGCGACCGCTCAGTAACTGGCATGGTTAATCGCGATCAAATGGTTGGCCCTTGGCAAGTTCCTGTGGCTGACTGTGGTGTTACCGCGTCAGCACTTGATTCTTACCACGGTGAAGCGATGTCACTAGGTGAACGTACGCCAGTGGCATTACTTAACTTTGGCGCCTCGGCTCGTTTAGCTGTAGCTGAGTCATTAACCAACATTGCTGGTACTGATATCGGAGATTTAAACCGTATTAAGCTTTCTGCAAACTGGATGTCGCCAGCTGGCCACCCAGGTGAAGATGCGGGTTTATACGAAGCAGTTAAAGCCATTGGTGAAGAACTTTGTCCTGCTCTTGGTTTAACTATCCCAGTAGGTAAAGACTCTATGTCGATGCGTACGCAATGGGAAGATAACGGTGAAGAAAAATCAGTAACCTCGCCAATGTCATTAATTATCACCGCTTTTGGTGTTGTTGAAGATATTCGCAAAACTGTTACACCACAATTACGTACTGACTTAGGCGATACGCGCATCGTTGCAATCGACTTATCTAAAGGTAAAAACCGTTTAGGTGGTTCGTGTTTAGCGCAAGTTTACAAGCAGCTTGGTAGCGAAACGCCAGATGTTGACAGCCCTGAAACCTTAAAAGGTTTCTTCAATGCCATGCAAACCTTAGTACGCGACGAAAAATTAGTGGCTTACCATGATAGATCAGACGGTGGTTTATTTACCTCGGTTGTTGAAATGGCATTTGCAGGCCATACCGGTGTTGATATTGACTTAAGCGCATTAACGTCTGCTTCAGGCAATGATGTTGACGTATTGTTCAACGAAGAATTAGGCGCGGTTATTCAAATTCGCGAAAGCGATATTGATGCCACTCATACGGTATTAGCCGAGCACGGTATTTTAGAATACTGTACAGACATTGGCCGTATTAACAATGAAGACACCATCCGCTTTAGCCGCGACGGCGAAGTTGTATTAGAAAATTCACGCACTTACTACCGCACAACGTGGGCACAAACCACGTTTAAAATGCAATCACTGCGTGATAACCCAGAGTGTGCGCAGCAAGAACACGACGTTAAATTCGATACTGAAGATCCGGGTTTAAACACCGAATTGAGCTTTGATATCAATGAAGACGTTGTTGCAGAGCTTATCGCTAAAGATGCTCAAAATGGCACTAACCCACGCATCGCAATTTTACGTGAGCAAGGTGTTAACTCTCATGTAGAAATGGCAGCAGCATTTGATCGCGCCGGTTTTATCGCCATTGACGTGCATATGTCTGACATATTATCAGGTCGTACTGATTTAGCTGATTTTAACGGCTTAGTTGCTTGTGGTGGTTTCTCATACGGCGATGTATTAGGTGCTGGTGAAGGTTGGGCAAAATCAATCTTGTTCAACAAAGATGCCAAAGCCATGTTTAAAGCTTTCTTCGAACGTGAAGATACTTTCTCTTTAGGTGTTTGTAACGGCTGTCAAATGTTGTCTAACCTAAAAGAAATTATTCCTGGCTCAGAAGCTTGGCCTCGTTTTGTACAAAACAAATCAGAGCGCTTTGAAGCGCGCTTTAGCTTAGTAGAAATTCAAGAAAACCCATCTATCTTCTTTGAAGGTATGGCGGGCTCTCGTATGCCAATTGCTGTTTCTCACGGTGAAGGACGTACTGAATTTAGCTCTGATGAAGCCATTGATGCGGCTAATGAATCAGGCACAGTTGCGATGCGTTATGTTGATAACTATGGCCAAGTAACAGAAACCTACCCGGCGAACCCTAACGGCTCTCCAGACGGGATCACAGCGCTTACTACAACAGATGGTCGCGTAACTATTATGATGCCACACCCTGAGCGTGTATTCCGCACGGTTTCAAACTCATGGCACCCAGACGAATGGCAAGAAGATTCTCCTTGGGTACGTATGTTCCGTAACGCGCGTAAATTTATTGGCTAATTTGTAAATTTATTCGTTACGTTAAAGTTTAAAAAGCGCCCTAGGGCGCTTTTTTACTAAGCTCATTCAACGCAATATACGAAAAATAAAAAAGACTAAACCCAAGCTGCTATCTAGGTTATAAAGTTAGCCTCTTTCATATATCATTTTTGAATAGATATAGCCTTATGTATTCCCCTTAGTTTATTTATACTGATTGATTAGACATTCATAACTCATCAGTAAGTAGCTAAGCCTTGAAAACAAGTTCACAACTAAAGCCATTACCCAAACATAAAACAATGCTCGCTGTTTATACTTGGCTGCGCATAGCATTAAGTTATTGTGTTATTGGCGCGGTAATAACAAGCTTAGTGTCAGCTTATATTCAAGAAGTTCATTTACTGATTGTCAGCCTGATCATGGCAACCTTTTTGTCTATTGGAGTTTACCAAGCAGAAGTAATTCGTCGCCGTACGGGGTTGAATAACTATCTTGATAAACTATCTCGACAAACACACCGCCAGTTTTAATATAGCCTCTAGCTAAGCTTAAAGTGGTTAATAGCCTTAGCGCCAGAAAACCAAATATAATTCAGGCCCTGAATAGACTTTTCAAACAATAACACTTGCTTTGTAATTTATTTTTTCGCTAAGCTAAACGAAAAAAAATAGGAAGTTATATGCAAGCCCACGACGCGTCACCGTTAAGCGATTATATTGAGTACCCAAGTGAAGAGATGCTTGAGCGTTCAGCACAGTTCTATGAAAATATTAAACGTCGCCATAGTATTCGTAGTTTTAGTGATCGCCCTGTTGCTAAAGAAGTGATTGAAAATTGTATCAAAGCGGCGGGAACCGCACCCAGTGGCGCTAATCATCAGCCATGGCATTTTGTTGCCATTAATGATGCTGAGGTTAAAAAGCAAATTCGTCAGCAAGCTGAAATTCACGAGAGTAATTTTTATCAAGGCCGTGCTGGCGAAGAATGGTTAGATGCGTTAAAGCCATTAGGTACAGATGCAAACAAACCTTATTTAGAACATGCCCCATGGCTGATTGCTATATTTAGTGAAAAGAAAGGCGGTATTTCGATTGAAGAAAAAAATACTAACTACTATGTTCACGAGTCAGTGGGGATTGCTACTGGCTTTTTAATTAACGCCCTGCACTCTAGCGGCTTAGTAACTTTGACTCACACGCCTAAGCCGATGTCATTTTTAAGTAAGGTTTGTGGCCGTGACGATAACAGTCGACCTTACATGTTATTAATTGCTGGCTACCCGAGTGACGATGCAACTGTGCCACACCATGCCACTACCAAGAAAAATTTGGCAGATATTGCGACATTTTTATAATAAATAAGTTACTAAAAAGCTAAGTAAATTTCATCAACTACAAAGTTACTTAGCTTTTATAAAACAAAGTCTAATGCAATATTGGTACAGCCTTTAGCGCAATATAACCCGGTTGTTTGCTTGTCTTCAGGTAATACAACACGAATGGCGGTACCACAATGCTGGCAGGAAATATCTCGCCCCGCCAACACTTTTTTAATTATCGCTTTTTGAGCATTAAATGATTTAGCACTGACTTTTTTAAGTCGACTAAATTGTTGTTCTTCCATGCTATTTTCCTAGCTTAATCGTTAACAGGTAATGTTACTTACTAGCGTCAACGCAATACCAGCCGTCGTACTTACCCGAAAATGGCGTGGCACTGGTGGTTAATAATTCTTGATACGCGGCAATATTTTCATAACTTGCCGACATAAATGGATAGGCAGTAATTTCCCATGGAAATTCTTCGTCACCTTGGTACGGGCAAAACGATAATTTTTGATTGTTTTCTAACAGTAATTGACCAAACTTTAATGCTTGTTCTTGCTCAGAGAAAATAACCGAAAATTCAAATTCTCTTTCAACGGTTAAGTCATCACCACCTTCTAACATTCCCCATAATGCATTACCAACATTGTCTAAAGGAAATAATTCTTCATTACGTTGCATTTTTTGCTCTCAATTAGTTTTACTATTACTTGCCATTTTATCGCTCTATGACAATAAAAACCAAGCTCAATTGCCTTAAATTGAATAGATAGTGAATTTTTAATTTTATTTTATCGAACAAGTAGTCAAGTTATCGATTCAAGCGCCAATTTTCACAATAAATTTGTTAAACTGATCAACAAGAAAACATTGAGTAGGTTCGTTTTGAAAAAATTTGAATGTCATATCAACATTGATCGTAGCATCAGCATTATTGAAGCCTTGCAACTGCAATGCGATGTTAGTGTCGGTGAGTTAAAAAAAGCCATTGATAAGGGCGCGTTATGGCATAGTCGTGGCAAAACAACTCAACGTTGTCGTCGCCTAAAAAAAACCTTAACTATCGGTGATAAACTGCACTTTTACTACGATGAAAATGTGTTAAACCAAAGCCCTACGCCAGCAAGATTAATTGCAGATTTAACCGACTACAGTGTTTGGTATAAGCCCTATGGTATGTTGTCACAAGGCTCAAAATGGAGTGATCACTGCACTATTACTCGCTGGGCGCAAAAGAACTTACAACCAGAGCGGGCAGTATTTGCTGTTCATCGACTCGACCGTGCGGCCACAGGACTAATTTTAGTTGCTCACAGTAAAAAAGCGGCGCGTGCCTTGAGCAAGATGTTTGAACAGCACGAATTAGAGAAAACCTACCAAATTATTGTGCACGGTGATCACCAACAACGTCCGCAACCAGAAACAGTTGAATTAGCCATTGATGGTAAGCCAGCTTGTAGTCATTTTTCACACCTTAGTTATGAAAAAGCAAACGACTTGTCATTGTTACAAGTGAATATTGAATCAGGCCGTAAGCACCAAATACGTATTCATGCGGCCAGCATAGGTTTTCCGGTACTTGGCGACAGACTGCATGGACAACAAAAAAGCGACGAGCCAAATAACAGTGACGAAAAGCAATTAGACCAGCAAGTTGATTTGCAGCTTTGTGCTGTACAACTTAAATTTACCTGCCCTATTCACAATATTGAGCATGACTTTGCATTGCCTGCAGACTTGCGTCCAAAATTTACAAGGTTAACCCTAGCCTTGTCTAAATAAATTCTTCTAATAGCAAAACGGTGAGCATAAGCTCACCGTTTTTAAAGATTACCTGAACAACTAAATAGCGATTAATAGCTATATTTGAAATCTTCATCTGCCATTAAGTTTAACTGCTCGCCAACAAGTTCCTGTTGAGATAATTCAGATAACAAGGCTAAACCTTGTTCACGTTGTGCTTTCGTTAATGCTTTATATGGCATTCTAAAAATAGGTGCTACAGCACCAGTCATCATCAAGGTGGTATTTATAGCAATAGGGTTTGGCTCACAAAACAGCCAATTCATTAGCGGCTGTAACTGCTTATTAAGGGCCTCATTTGGTGAGTCCATTAGTTTACGCATTAAACCCGGAACAATGTTCGACGTAACTGAAATTACACCGTGTGAGCCATGTTGATGGCGCCCTACGGCGCTTTCGTCATCGTTACCTGACCAACAGGCAATGCCACGTTCTTCATAATAGGCAATACGATCATTTCCCGCACATTCTTTTACACCTATAAAGTTTTTGTGTTTTGAAAGCGGTTCAATTAAATCAGGCGTTAAATCTTGTCCGGTGCGACCCGGTACGTTATAGATAAATGCCGGACCAATATCTAAAACTTTTTCAAAATGAGCGCTAACACCAGCAAAAGAACTGCGACCATAATATGGGTTAATTTGTAATGCCGCATCCATTCCTGTTGCAAAGCCGTGTTGTGTGGCTTTTATCGCTTCACGAGTGTTATTACTGCCAGTATTACCGATAATTAATAAGTCTTTTCCGTGTTTATGCACACTGTGGGCAATCAGAATTAAATGCTCTTCCCAGGTTAACAAGTGCCCTTCACCTGTTGTGCCACCAACAACAATACCGTCTACGCCCGCCTTTACTTGTTGAGCAACTAACTGGTCATAGGTATCAAAATCTATATCACCTTTAGCATTGAAAGGTGTTTTAATCGCGGTAATTAAACTGGCGGCTTTAATTTGCTTCATTGGAGTTCTCAACAAGGTAATTAATGTAAACGGATAAATTAGAAATATTGAATTTTCATTCAGGTATTAACTAAGCGCAATATTATCAATAACTCGCCGTAGGATAAACACTTCATTGGTTAAGATATGTTGATATTCGAATATTTGGCTATTTAACGTTAATACCCGATAGGCATGGTAATTATCTTCATGGGTTAAATCGGCGGCGTAATGCTCATCATCAATAAATTCACTTTTACTGATAGTAAAATGTATATCGCCAACAAGCCCCCAATCACCAGACTCAACGGTTTGCTCACTAATGTTACCGACATCATCATGTTGGATAAAGGTAAATTCATAATGGCCATCTTCTGACATTTGCGCATATTCAGTGAATGCATTTCCGGCATCATCATGCTCACTCCGGTACCATTTACCACACAAAAATGTGCGATGAAAACATTCGTTTTGTTCTGACATGTGCAAGAAACTCTCTATAAGTTAAGATCTAAATAACTACTTGGGCAGGACTTCATTGACCTTGTATTTAGCTTTAATACTGGCAACTAATTGCTTATTGTTTTTTAAAAACAGATTGAACTCTTTAATAATATGAGGGTGATGAATTGAAGAAAAGTGGTAAGCATAGTCTTCATGCTTAATACCTTCATTTAATACAATCTCATCATCTTGATGGCCAAGTAGCTTTAAATTGTAATCAATCACATTCTTATCAATATTGGTTGCTTGCAGGTTACCACGTAACATATGTTTGACAATACTATAAGGCGAAGACACCTCGACTAATTCAAGCGAGTTATCTTGCACCCTGTCATACCACAAAGTAGGAAAGAAACCGAAAATGGTCCCTAAACGAGTAATATCTTTACGAGCAATATTTTTGTTTTTCTTTAGAACAAATGATCCCGCCATTAAGCGCAACACGGGCTCGCTATAGGTAATATTGAGTTCCTTAGAGTCGCCTTCACGCCAACGAATATTATCTGGGAATTTAAAGTCTATGGCTTCTTCCATATACCACTTATCAAACCTTTTAACCGGCAATGGTAAAAACTTAAATTGGTAACCTTGTGTGTTAAAGAATGTGCTCAACAGTTCTTTGGTAAAACTCGCTTTATTAGGCAGCTCGGCAGAAAAGTCATATAACGGATAATAACTAACATCTTCAACACCAATAACATATTCCTTCGCCTTAATAGTGCCTATTAAAGAGTGCGTGAAAATAATGGAGAATAGGATCAGGAAAACGAACCATTTTGTATTTATTATTTGCTTCAATTGATAACCTAATAGCGCTAATTACTACTATTATACTCATAATAGTGTAAATAATTCAGAGCCGTTAACAGAAATAAAAAAAAGCCAGTATCTTTACTCGCTTTTTTATTACTCATTGTCGGTTAATTATATAGACTAGTGACTCATTAACTTAACACTGCCATTAACACTTTCCATGGTAATTTTAATATCGCCATTGCCGACCTCACCGTTTAAGTGACGTCCAGTGAACATGTTCTTTTCAGCGACCAAACCAAAGTCTGTTTTAATACTGCCATGCATGGTTTCTGCTTCCACCGTTGCACTTAACGATTTAGGCATTGAAACTTTAATGCTGCCGTTAACTGTTTCAACATCAATACGGTCTAAATCATTCGATAACTCAGCATAGGTAATTTTAATACTGCCATTAACCGAGCTAAATTCACCATTATTTGCAAGACCATGGGCCTTAATAGAACCATTAACAAGTTCAGCATTTACTTCGCCTTTTACATCATTAATTGTCAATGAACCATTAACAAGGTCAATATCAGATAACGAGGTATCACTTGGTACGCTGACAATATATTCAACTTTGCCAGAATTGCTATTTCGTCCCCAGCCCTGTTTTTCTTTATATCGAGTTTCAACATTTACCCCAACAGACGTTTGTTTCATATCAACAATAATATTTTCGCGATCATCTTGGTTATCGGCAGTGATAGTGGCAGTCACTTTAATCTCGGCTTTATCCCAAGATGATATTTTTACCGAACCATTAACATTATCAAGTCGAAATGAAGCGTTATCACTAACATCGAACGATTGCACAATCTCGTCAATCACATCGGCATGAACTGAAAAACTTAACAGAGTAACCATACTGGTTGTTGAAATTAACTTTACCAAAGAAGAACGCATAATATTTCCTATAACTTATTCATAGTTGTTTAACTAGTTAGTCACGGGATTTATGAAAAAGGTTTAAAACAAACTTAAAAATAAAATTCCCTATGATTTTTCTCAGTAATATAGTCTTTTTTTCGCTACTATGGCATTACTAAATTTTGTCAGGATTATTTGCACTATGGACACTAGAGTAAGCTTACTGCTAACCGGCAGTGAATTGATGAATGGTGACGTTGTTGATACCAATTCAGTGTTATTTGCTCAACAGCTAAATGACGCGGGCTTAAGTATTAGTAAAAAAATCACCTTAGGTGATGACGAGAACTTACTTGCCTACGAAATAACTAGGCTCAGCAAAGAGTCAGACTTACTGATTATTAATGGCGGATTAGGACCAACGGCAGATGATCTAACCGCGCAAGTTTTAGCTAACGCTTGCCAAGTAAAATTACAACTGAACCAACAGGCACATCAACACTTAGTTTTGTGGGCAGAAAAGCGCAATACAATACTGAACGAGCCAAATTTAAAACAAGCCTATTTACCTGAAAATAGCACTGTCATCGCCAATAAAACTGGCAGTGCCGTTGGTTTTAGTCTTGAGCTAAATCAATGTCTCGTTATTTGCACCCCTGGCGTTCCTAGTGAACTAACTCATATGTTAAGCGATGAAATAGTCCCACTATTGCAAACACATTTCCCTAGCCCTACCGATCACGACATTAGGCGCCTGCACCTTTTTGGTATTGGAGAATCAAGCCTTCAAGCGTTAATTAACCAGTCATTACCTAACTGGCCAGCAGAAATCAGCATCGGTTTTCGGGCAGCAATGCCAATTCTCGAATTAAAGCTAGTAACACATTGCCAAAAAGGTCGAACGTTAATCCCTCAATGGTTAGAACAATTAACGCTATTATTGGGTGATCATATTTTAGCTAGCGGCGCCAATGAAAATACCACCTTAGCGGACTATCTTGTGCCTTTGCTAATAGACTCAAAGCAAAAAATCACCGTCGCAGAATCTTGTACCGGAGGTCTCATTGCCAGCCAAATCACTGCCATTTCAGGGGCTTCTGCTATTTTCGAGGCTGGATTTGTTACTTACTCAAATGACATGAAAAGTAAAATGCTCGGCGTGCCTAAAGCGACATTGGTAAAACATGGCGCGGTTAGTAAAGAAACGGTGTTAGCAATGGCCCATGGCGCCTTAATGAATTCAGGAGCAGACTTTACCATAGCCGTATCCGGCATTGCCGGGCCTGATGGTGGCACAGCAGAAAAGCCCGTAGGTTCAGTTTGGATTGCTTGGGGAAATAAAGAACAAATACAAGCAAAATATTACTGTATTCCGGTTTCAAGAAACTATTTCCAGCAAATTGTTGCCGCACGCAGTTTAGATTTAGTTAGAAGAATGTTAATAAAGAGTAACGAAATAGCTTGTTACGATAAGTAAACAGATATTCCGCTACTATATTGCGGTGTCGGTGGCTTTAGTATTGCTTAGTCGTTCAAATCTTTATATATTTGATGCCATTATATGTTATTTCTATAAATAAATTTTTCGGTTGCGGGTAAATGACAAAGTTTATTTAACTGGAAGGAAAAATACGTCTATAACCGTTATAATCAACAAGTAGCATAGTGATTGATTCTCAAGAGGGAGAGCATTTTGATTGACAAAAATTATATAACTAGTGGTCGTAATACGATTATTCATAAAAACAAAAAGATTGATCTACTCGTGGTCAACGGCGCACATCCTGTTGTTATAGTGAGCAATGTCGGCATGGGTTTATATAAAGGTGCCATTCCGCAAAAGCGTTCGGAAGCCAAAAAAGCCTATCAAGAAGTTGTTGATGTCAGCATGACCGAAGTTTTTGGTGAAGAAAAAACCTTAGTCTTTGTGCAAGCAATGGACAATAAAGAGTATAAAATAGATTATTCAAAAGTCGGTACCGCAAATTTTATCAAAGTTCATCAAGAAAATTATATTTAAGGAACGTCAAAATTTCGTAAATAATGGAGTTATACGAGTGTGAGCAAGGCAAACTTAGTAGCAAATAATAAAAACAATATAGACCTAGTGCTATCTCCAGTTAAAACAACGACACCGTTAACTGAAGTCCATATTCATGAGCTAATTGAAAGCTCAGAATTTAGTAATTTGTATGTTGACAATGGCAATATAAAAAATGCCATTGCTGAATTAAATAGTGTTTTAAAACCCTTACAAGCAAACCAACCCGGTCGCGAGATAAAGTATCAAGTTCTTGAACGTCGTGACGCCACTATTACCATCAGCGTTGAAAACGATAACATGTCGGCTTCGGCAGAAATATCTACCGCATTAGGAGGCAAGCACATGAGTGCAAAAGCCATCTTAAATGCGGCACAAGAAGCCGGTGTATGCAAAGGCTTTAGCAAGGAACAATTAATTAAACTTGCTAAACAAGCGGCAAAGGAGCCAGCGGGTTCATTAGTCAAAGGTGAAATCGCTCAGGGTAAGTTGCCTATTGATGGCAAAGACTCGCGCATAAAGCTGCTTGTTGAAAGTGCTCAAGATCGCATTTTAAAGCCGAAAAAACGTGAAGATGGTAGCGTTGATATGCGTGATCTTGGTGACATTATCTGTGTCAAAGTAGGAGATCCTCTGGCTAAAAAAATCCCATTAACTGAAGGTATTCAAGGTTATACCGTTACTGGTGATTTATTAGAGCCAACCCCCGGCAATGATTTGGAAATGCACGTCGGTGACGGTACAACATTAAGCCCGAAAAATAACAGCATTTTGGTCTCCACCTTAGTTGGCCTACCGCGAATTATCGAAAATGGTATGGAAGTAGATAATGTTTATCAAATCAAGAATGTTGATATCAGTACCGGTCATGTAAAATTCCAAGGCAGTGTAATTATTGACGGTGATGTTTGCGAGGGTATGAAAGTTCATGCAACCGGTGATATTTCTGTTGGTGGTTTTGTTGAATCGGCAACCTTAGAAGCCGGTGGTGATATTACTATCGGCACAGGCATTATTGGTAAAAAGCAAGAAGTTGAAGACCTAGACGTTTCGCAAATTAGCATGAGTGTTAATATTAAAGCGGCAGGAAAAGTTTTTGCTAAATATAGTCAATATGCGGAAATTAGTTGTGACTCGCTACGTATCGAAAACCAAATGATGCACAACATTGTCAAAGTTGACTCAACGCTTTGGGTAGGCACCGAAGAGAAGCCTAACGGTAAACTCATTGCCGGTTATATTCGAGCGGGAGAATCGGTTCGAGCAGGTACCGTTGGCGCAACGGCAGGTAGTACCACCATTATCTCTTTTCAAGATAAAGTGAATCAATACTTAGAGCAAATAGCAGCGCTTGATGAATCGATAACAATTGAATCCGATAAAACCTCTGAACTTAAAGCTGCGGTAAACAAACTGAAAAAATTACCGAAAGATAAAGCTAAGCCTGAAATGCTAGCAAAAGTATTATCGACCTATCAGCATCACGCTAAAAAAATGGGGCAATACTTATCAGAAAAAGAATCAATTGAAGAAACTATACAAGAGTACATGACCAGTGTTTATGTCGAGGCAACAGAAAGAGTGTATCATGGCGTGCAACTTAACGTTGGTGAATACCATGACAGAACCCGTCGTGAATACGGTCCAAGCCGATTAATTTACAAAGAACGGAAAATTCATATCGATCCTATTGTAACAACATAACTTTCACCGTTTTGTTGTTACATTATACTTGATAGTAATATTTGCAGCTCTGGAGTTTATCATGGCATTTATTGCCCGCAGCTTATTGTTCATAAGCTTTTTTTCTAGCATTGCTCAAGCACAGCAATGCGACATTAACTTTACCCACGGTGTCATTATCGACCCTGCTCATATCCGTATTGTTAATCACGGCCAAACCTATGTGCAAGTAAATGGTCAACATCAACTTTTTGTTAATGGCAGAGAAGTTCAATTAAGCACAGAGCAGCAAAAACAATTAAGTGAATATAGTACCGGTATTAGAGCAGAAGTACCGGCAATTGTTTCTATTGCCATTGAGGGTGTTGAGCTGGGCTTAAAAGCAGTAAACAAAGTTATAAGTGGCTTAACCGGTGAAAATAGTGCCTCTCATCAACAGTTTCAAGAAAAGTTTGATGAGATGAAATGGCGATTGCGCGCTAGATTTAATCATAGCGATGACAGTTACTACATAGCACCGCAAGACTTTGACGATTTTGATGAAGTTTTTGCGGGTGAGTTTGAAAAAGAAATAGAGTCGATTGTCTCCGATTCTGTTGGCACCATTTTAATTGCCGTTGGCGAAGCTATGACCCATCGCGAAGAACAAAGTAGTGAGCAACGTGTTGAAACCTTTGATCAACGTATAGAGACCATGGCTAATGACATCAAGCTAGGCATTAGCAACCAAGCTAACGCGTTAGAGGTTAAAGCTGAAAAAATTTGTGCTCGTCTGATCGCACTAGATGAAATAGAAAATAAATTACAGCTTGAAATCCCAGCATTGTCTGAGTTCAATTTAATAGAAACCAATTAGTTTTATTTTCTGACAAGTATAAAAAAGCCTACAATTGCAGGCTTTTTATGTTCAGGGTGAACGGTATGTCACGATCGCATGGATGCGAAAGAGTGACGATGTACTGTAGACAGTTAACTAACTAACCAATTACATATTTGGATAGTTAGGTCCGCCGGTTCCTTCTGGCGTTACCCAAGTAATATTTTGAGCAGGATCTTTAATATCACAGGTTTTACAGTGCACACAGTTTTGCGAATTAATGACAAACTTATCGCCTTCCTCTGTACTTTCAACTTCATAAACACCAGCAGGGCAATATCGTTGTGCAGGCTCAGCATATTTAGCTAAGTTAACACTAATTGGAATACTGCTATCAGCCAGTTTTAAGTGGCATGGCTGCTCTTCTTCGTGGTTTGTGTTTGATAAAAATACTGATGACAGTTTATCAAAACTCAATTTATTATCAGGTTTCGGATAATTAATCACCGGTGCATCTTTAGCAAGCTTTAACTGCTCATGGTCTAATGTTTCATCTTTAAAATTGAACGGTAACTTACCACCAAAGAAGTTTTGATCAAGCGTGTTATACGCACCACCAATGAATGTACCAAATTTGTGCATGGCTGGGCCAAAGTTGCGAGTATTGTATAACTCATCATATAACCAAGAATTTTGATACTTTTCAGTATAACTTGTTAACTCTTTACCGCCTTCATCACCGGATGCTAATGCTTCAAATATCGACTCAGCCGCTAGCATGCCTGACTTCATCGCCGTGTGATTACCTTTAATTTTGGCAAAGTTAATGGTACCAGCATCACAACCGACTAATACCGCACCTGGCATGGTCATTTTAGGTAATGAATTAAAGCCACCTTTTGCCATAGCTCTAGCACCGTATGATACGCGCTTACCGCCCTCAAGGTATTGAGCAATTTTTGGATGATGCTTGTAACGTTGGAATTCATCAAATGGACTCAAGTGTGGATTGCTGTAATTTAAATCAACAATTAGCCCAACAAATACTTGATTGTTTTCTGCATGATATAAATAGCCACCACCTGTGGTATCTTTTTCTAACGGCCAGCCAGCAGAATGCACCACTAAACCTTCTTGATGTTTTTCAGGAGCAATATCCCAAATTTCTTTAAAACCTAAGCCATAGTGTTGCGGAGATTTATCGGCATCTAGCGAGAACTTAGCAATAAGCTCTTTACCTAGATGGCCACGACAACCTTCAGCAAAAACCGTGTATTTCGCTTTTAATTCCATACCCGGCATAAATGAATCTTTCGGCTTACCTTCAGTATCTAAACCCATGTCACCGGTAATAACACCACCCACACTGCCGTCTTCATTGTAAATAACATCTTGTGCTGGGAAACCCGGGAAGATTTCTACGCCAAGTTGTTCAGCTTGCTCTGCTAACCAGCGACAAACATTGCCCATGCTGACAATGTAATTGCCTTCGTTATGCATAGTTTTAGGCACACTAAAGCCTGGTAATTTAACCGCGCTATCTTCGCCATTAAATAAATAAATATCATCACCCGTGACGGCGGTATTTAACGGAGCACCTTTTTCTTTCCAATCAGGAAATAATTCAGCTAATGCTCTTGGTTCAAAAACAGCACCAGAAAGTATGTGAGCCCCTACTTCCGAGCCTTTTTCAACCACACACACCATTAGTTCTTGTTCTTTTTCTTGTGCAAGTTTCATTAATTGACAAGCAGTTGATAGGCCTGCAGGACCAGCTCCAACAATTACAACGTCAAACTCCATTGATTCGCGTTCCATAACATCTCCCATCATGATTCAATTTCTTATGAAAAATTCAAACACTCGTTTGATTTTCAAACACCTGTTTGATAACATCCAACATTATAGATATTTTCGAAGTAAATACTATCCTGTATTGCATTATTTACCGATAATATTTGTTTAAGCGCAATTTGATTGACGATATAAGAAGAAGACGTTGACGTAAACGTAATCTACAAGTAGTCTTTCAAACCATAATTATAGCGTTAAGCTGAAGTTTATTTAGTTTAGCCAATATTACCAACAACAAGCACACTCAGAGGCAACGATGAAAGTATTAGTACCCATCAAACGCGTTATTGACTATAACGTAAAAGTACGTGTTAAAGCAGACAACTCCAATGTCGATCTTGCTAATGTAAAAATGGCAATTAACCCATTTTGTGAAATCGCAGTTGAAGAAGCGGTTCGTTTAAAAGAAGCAGGAACAGCGACAGAAGTTATCGCCGTATCTATTGGCGATAAGTCATGCCAAGAGCAGTTACGTACAGCATTAGCCCTAGGTGCTGATCGCGCAATTCAAATCGATACCGATCAAAATTTAGATTCATTGCATGTAGCGAAATTACTACAAAAAGTCGTTGAAGAAGAGCAACCACAGTTGGTTATTCTTGGTAAGCAATCAATTGATAGTGACAACAACCAAACGGGCCAAATGCTTGCAGCCTTAACCGGCTTAGCGCAAGGTACGTTCGCTTCTGCCGTTAACGTTGATGGCGACAAAGTAAACGTAACCCGTGAAGTAGACGGCGGCTTACAAACTGTAGCCTTAAACTTGCCTGCAATCGTAACGACTGACTTACGTTTGAACGAGCCACGTTATGCTTCATTACCAAATATTATGAAAGCAAAACGTAAACCACTTGATGTTAAAGCAGCCGCTGACTTTGGTATTGATTTA
Source organism: Colwellia sp. SU-HH01172 (assembly GCF_057553355.1). Classification (NCBI taxonomy): domain Bacteria; kingdom Pseudomonadati; phylum Pseudomonadota; class Gammaproteobacteria; order Alteromonadales; family Colwelliaceae; genus Colwellia; species Colwellia sp. SU-HH01172. Next base: position 479,000 of record NZ_BAAJMB010000003.1, read on the forward strand.
ACCGCACGTACGAATGTCATTAAAGTAACACCACCTGCGGAGCGTCAAGCAGGTATTATTGTTGAAAGCATTGATGAATTAGTAGAAAAATTAAAAAATGAAGCGAAGGTGATCTCATGAGCGTATTAGTATTTGCCGAACACGATAATAGTCAATTAAAAGCTGATACCTTAAAAACAATTGCTGCGGCACAAGCTATGGGTGGCGAAATTCACCTTTTAGTTGCTGGTCATAACTGTCAAGCAGTTGTCGATGCAGCAAGCAAAGTTAACGGCGTAGCTAAAGTATTAGTTGCTGATAACGCAGCATACGAACATCAACTAGCTGAAAACGTTTCATTGTTAGTTACTGAATTAGCAGCTGACTATGACCACATAGTTGCCACAGCATTAACAACGGGTAAGAACTTTATGCCACGTGTTGCTGCCTTATTAGATGTTGCACAAATTTCAGACATTATTGCCGTAGAAAGTAGCGATACATTTGTTCGCCCTATTTACGCAGGTAACGCCATTGCTACCGTTCAAAGTTTAGATAGCAAAAAAGTAATCACAGTGCGCCCTACCGGTTTCGACGCGGTAGCAACTGACGGAAGTGCAGAAGTTGTAGCACTAGATAAAGCAACTGATGCAGGTACTTCTAGCCATGTAAATGACGAACTTTCTGTATCTGAAAGACCTGACTTAGGTGCAGCTGGTGTGGTTATCTCTGGCGGTCGTGGTATGCAAAATGGCGATAACTTCAAGCTTCTTGATGGTATTGCTGACAAGCTAGGCGCAGCTATTGGTGCATCACGTGCCGCGGTTGATGCTGGTTTTGTACCTAACGACATGCAAGTTGGTCAAACAGGTAAAATTGTTGCCCCTGACTTATACATTGCCGTTGGTATTTCAGGTGCTATTCAACATTTAGCCGGTATGAAAGATTCAAAAATCATTGTTGCTATCAACAAAGATGCTGAAGCACCAATTTTCCAAGTAGCTGACTACGGTATTGTTGCTGATTTATTTGATGCTCTTCCTGAGTTAGAAAGTAAGCTTTAAGCTAATATTCTCACCGTAAAATTCATGTATAATAAAACCACTCTTGTAGTGGTTTTATTTTATCTAAAATATAGTGAGTAGTGTCTATTATGACAAAAACATTTTCTAGCCTTAGTGATTTAGCGGGCGCTTTCGGTAAAACAATCGATGACGAAAAAACAACTTTAGTCGACGATGACTCGCTTGTTTATTCAACTTCACAGGGCAGAATTAAGCAAACAGCACAAAAAACGATTACCGCCTCTGACGGCTTTGCAAAAGTACGCCGTGAAACTAAAGGAAGAAAAGGCAAAGGCGTAGTAACAATAACTGGGCTAGGTCTCGATGACAAAGCCTTAAAAGAACTTGCAAAAAAACTGAAAAAAACCTGTGGCACCGGTGGCAGTGTAGTTGGTGAAGTCATCGAAATTCAAGGTGATAAGCGCGACGAAATAAAACTCGTGCTCGAAAAAAGCGGATTTAAAGTTAAATTTATTGGTGGTTAAGCCAACAATTCACAGTCAGAAAATATTGAGTCAAATTATGAACCCTAATGAATTATCCTTACTTGTCGTTGAGCCTTCAGATCTGCAACGAAAAATCATCATCAAAGAATTAAAACAGCAAGGGATAACCCAACTGTCTGAAGCAAAATCTATCGCTGAAGCATATGCAAGTGTAGAAACACATCCACGCGATCTCATTACTAGTGCCATGTATTTTGATGACGGTACTGCATTAGACTTATTGAAAAAAATTAGAAATAACCCAACAATCGCCGACACGCCTTTTATGCTAGTAACTAGCGAGCATCGCCGCGAAAATTTAGAAGAATTTAAGCAATCGGGTGTTATTGCCTTGTTGCCAAAACCTTTTACACCTGACCACTTAGCAACGGCTATTAATACCACCATTGACTTACTGTCCACTGATGAATTAGAGCTAGAATACTTTGATGTTCATGAGGTTCGTGTTTTATTAGTCGACGATAGCCGCCTTGCCCGTAATCATATTAAACGGGTACTCAATAACTTAGGGTTATTAAAAATAACTGAAGCTGTTGATGGTAGCGAGGCTATTACGTTATTAAAAGAAAACATGTTTGACTTAGTGGTTACTGACTACAATATGCCAGAAGTCGATGGTAAAGAACTCACCCGCTATATTCGAAATGAAAGTGAACAATCACATTTACCTGTACTTATGGTTACCAGTGAAAGTAATGACACCCATTTGGCGAATATTCTCACTGAAGGTGTCACTGCTATGTGTGACAAACCGTTTGAGCCACAAAACGTTAAAAAAATTCTTTATAAAATATTAGAAGATTAACAGCTTAAACAATTGTTATTTAAAAGCAGTTTGATATTCACAACTTAATATCAAACTGTCTTAACTTCATGGCTATTTTGTTGTGCGAAACCTGTAGCCGTTTTGCGAGTTTTCGTGTTGTTGGATAAAGTGGATATAAATCGAGCAATAGTTTTTTCTCAAACTGTGCCTGTGCACTTGCCCAGTCGCTAACAGTGCTTTTAGTTGCCACTGCCTCTTGTTCTAAGCTTTGAGTAAATTGTGCAAGTGCAACAGAAATTCCTTCAGCAGTAATATCTTCTCCTTCATTGAGTGCTATGGCGCGAAACAACACGTTTTGCAACTCGCGAATATTGCCTGGCCAAGGAAAGGAAATTAATAGCTGCATTGCACTAGCTTCAAGTTTTGGTCGCGCTAAATTCATTTGATTTGCCGCTAACGTGACGAAGTGCTCCGCTAATAACTCTATGTCTTCCGACCGTTCTCGTAATGGTGGTGAATTTAAATTCAGCACATTAAGACGGTAAAATAAATCTTCCCTAAACTGCTGCTTTGAAATCATAGTTAGTAAGTTTTGATGAGTCGCACTTACTATGCGAACGTTAGCATGCAACTCTTTAGTCCCTCCTAAGCGGCGAAATTTAAAGTCTTGTAAAAAGCGTAACAATTTTGCTTGTAAGTATGGCGACATTTCGGCTATTTCATCCAAAAATACCGTGCCCCCTTCAGCCAACTCAAATAATCCCGGCTTACCACCTTTTTGTGCGCCAGTAAAAGCGCCAGTTGCATAACCAAAAAGCTCACTTTCTAATAAGTGCTCAGGTAATGTCGCACAGTTTACTGCGAGAAAAGGCGCTTTTTGACGATAGCTAGCATTATGCAATGCACGTGCAACTAATTCTTTACCTGTCCCCGTCTCGCCATTGATCAATACCGGTAAATCAAGCTCTGCAAAGCGGGCAGTTTGTTCCTTGAGAAGTTGAATGCTGGCCGATTGACCTATAATATGATCAATACCTTGTTCATCATGTGTTTGTAGAATCGCAATTTGTTGTCCCAAGCGGCTTATTGATTTTAATGATATTACCGCTCCAGAGTTACTTCCATGCTCACGAATGGGACTAATTTCAGCAATATAACTCTTTCCTGCTATTTCAATACTTTGAGAGCTAACTTTATCGAGTAAAGGTAACTCAATCTCCATATCAAGCAACTGGCTAATCATGGCGCCTTTTAGTCTATCTGCAGATAATGCCCCGCCCTTATGTTGTTGGTGAGCAAGCAGTAACTTTTCACCGGCCTGATTTATTGCCATAACGTAGGCATTTTCATCAATATCAATAATGGCATCAGGTAAACGATTTAATAGTGCCTCTAAATGTCGTTCTCTACTTTCTGACGGTAATAGATCAACTTCCTTACAATGTTCTACGCCAGAGATAGATAGCAATGCCGCTTCAAGATGTGGAAAACTTACTGCAGTATTAACAAGGTGAACAAATATTCGTTGCGAGGTAACTTCCATCGCACTGATATTAAGCTTAAGCACGGTCAGTGCCGTCAAGATTTCCTGACTAATACCAAGCCTATCTTCAGACAATATTTCAATCCGCATACCAAACCCATATAACGACGTAATAATTAAATTACAATGTATCATATTTATTACAAAAATTTAAACTAGTAATAGCCTGCTCGAATGCCACGAATTATATGCTATCGGTAGTAAAAAATCGCCGCTGCAGACTAGTAGTGCCATTCGCTGCCAATACTTCGTAATAATAATATTACAAAAAACTTATATGCATTTGCAATTTCACAATAAAACACTGATTAATAACGATTATTTTAATTGGCAATATTATTGCTTACTGGTAGTTAATAGTAAGATTACAAAGTTATTTTATTACACATTAATTTTGATCGAAGAAAAATAACAGAATCAAAAGCAAAGGAATATTATGTCTGACAGTAAGCATATCGAAACTCAAGCCATCCATTCTGGCCGTATCAATGACGAGCAATTTGGCTCTTTAGCGACACCACTTTACCAAACATCTACTTTCATTTTTGACGATGCTCAACAAGGTGCCGATAGATTCGCGGGTGAAGCTGATGGCTATATCTATAGTCGCTTAGGCAACCCAACAACTAGACAATTAGAAATGCGTGTTGCAGCAATGGAAGGTATGGAAGATGCTGCTGCAACAGCTACCGGCATGGGAGCTGTTTCAGGTGCGTTATTAGCAAATCTGTCTTGCGGTGACCATTTAATTTCATCAAAAGCCGTGTACGGCTGTTCGTTTGCATTAATGAACCACCAACTTACTCGCTGGGGCATTGAGGTTAGCTTTGTTGATATGGCCAACCCAACAGAAGTAGAAGCGGCAATTAAGCCAAATACTAAAGTAATATTTTTAGAAACGCCGGTCAATCCAAATTTAGAAGTTTACGATTTAGCGGCTATTGGAAAAATTGCTCAGCGGCACAACATTATTTCAATTGTCGACAATACATTTTTAACGCCAGTTTTACAGCAACCGAAACAGTACGGTATCGACATAGTTGTGCACAGTGCAACCAAATACCTTAACGGTCATGGTGATGTGGTTGCCGGTATTATTTGTGGTAGTAGTGAAATGATCATGAATATTAAAATGACGGTACTTAAAGATATTGGGGCGACTATTAGCCCACATGATGCCTGGCTTATTATGCGCGGCCTTAAAACCTTACCTATTCGCATGGAGCGTCATTGTAGCAACGCTCAAAAAATTGCTGAGTTTTTAGAAAGCGAAAAAATGGTTTCTCAAGTTTACTACCCTGGTTTAAAGAGCCACTCAGGCAACAAGTACATTGGCAAGCAAATGAAAGCGGCTGGCGGTGTCATTGCCTTTGAAATTGAAAGTGATTTAGCTGGCGGTAGTGAATTTATTAACCGTATGAAACTATTTTCAATTGCCGTAAGTTTAGGAGATGCTGAGTCTCTTATTCAACACCCTGCATCGATGACACATTCACCATACACTCAAGAAGAGCGTTTAGCGGCAGGTATTAGTGATAGCTTAATTAGAATATCTGTCGGCCTTGAAAATGTCGATGACTTAATAGCCGATTTAGCCCAGTCATTATCGCTGATTAAAGTTGCTGCCGATAAAAGAAATGTTGCTTAGCTGCCAATAGCTTAGTACTTCATCTATTATTTTATTAGTAGCCCATTATCAGCTAGTAGTGGGCTATTTTCATAACGCTTTGGATGTTAGTTTTTACTTGCAAGAATTGCCGTCAATTTCGGAATTAAACGGTCTTTTACTTCAGTAAGTTCAGCATCAGTATAAGGCGTTAATGCTTGTTGCCCCCAAATCGGTTTTGGCCAACAAGGATCGGTTTTATAGCGAACAATATGATGCAAGTGCAGTTGCGGTACAACATTCCCCAACGCCGCAACATTCATTTTATCACCATTAAATTCTTGCATCAGCACTTCACTTAGCATGCTCGACTCATTTAATAATTGTTGTTGATCCTGCCAGTCTAATTGATAAATATCTTGAACATTATCAACTTTAGGCACTAATATAAACCAAGGAAACGCACTATCATTACATAATAGTAAACGCGATAACGGAAAGTCAGTAATAACAAAACAATCATTGACTAATTGTGGATGCAAGACAAATTCTTTATTCATACTCATACCTTAATTATAATTTTCCTATTAACGCTTATTGCGACGTCCTCTGCCCCGTGCAAGCTTTTTAGCTTCTCTAGCAGCAACTTTATCAGCTTCAACTTTTTCAAAATGAACAGTTTCTTTAATGATCATTTCTGGCGTTTCAAAGGTTATGCCGCCAAGTGTTTTATCTCTGATCTCATTAATTAAAATTTCAGAGGCTTTATGAAAATCAATACGCCCACCACTTCTAACACAGCCTCTCCGTTTACCAAGCGCTTCAATTAATTCAACTTCTTGTTCTGGCAACTCATCAATCTTATAACGCTCTTGTAAACGCTCAGGGTAAGCTTCTAGCAAATATTCAGCAGCAAAGCAGGCAATTTCTTCATGATCAAAAGCCGTATCTTTAACCGCGCTAGTAACAGCTAATCGATAACCACTATTTTGATTCACAATTTTAGGCCACAGCATGCCCGGAGTATCGTACAAATACAAACCGTCTTCTAAACGTATTCTTTGCTGGCCTTTGGTAACCGCTGGTTCATTACCGACTTTTGCTTTAGCTTTACCTACAAGCGTATTTAATAAGGTTGATTTACCAACATTAGGAATGCCCACAATAACAGCGTTTATTTGTTTGCCCGCTTCATCTTTCGATGGTGCCAACTTTCGAATTAAATTAGGAATGGTTTTGGCAACCGACGGTGACTCAGTAGTTAAGGCAATAGCTTTTACATTATGTTGTGACTCTAAATAGCTCAACCATAACTCAGTTATTTTAGGGTCAGCTAAATCTGATTTGTTTAAAATTTTTATTAAAGGCTTATCACCACGAATTTCAGTGATCATTGGGTTTTCGCTACTAAAAGGTAAGCGAGCATCACACACTTCAATTACCACATCAATTTGCGGTAATATTTCTTTAATCTCTTTTTGGGCTTTATGCATATGCCCAGGGAACCAATTAATCGCCATAATAATTCTTTTATAAAATAATACAGATCTTATCACTGATAAAAATGAAATGCTGCTGAAAACCAATATTAAAAAGTTTCATTAGCTACAGAAAGTTATAAATTGAATATTTACAAAAATCATTTACTTAACTAGCTTTAACTATATACAGACTAATATTTTATTAAATGATGAAAATAATTTTAGCTTTAACGTTCACTATTTTGCTCTTTTCAAATATCAGCCTCGCTGATGGAATTACCTTATCAAAAGGTCAATCGACTTCAAAAGATGAATCTAATACGAAAAGCTATGGCTATATTTTTGAAACTGACCTTACATTCCCTTATTTTACAGAGCTCAACCTAAGGCTTGATTTAGATTTAACAGTCCATTTTTGGCAAAATTTATATGGGCCGGACATTACAACTGGCTCAGCCATCCCGATGTTGAATTATAAATTGAAAACTGAAAGTTTAGATTGGTTTTTTAGGGGGGGTATTGGTATTGCCTACGTTGACCAAACGACTTGGGGAAGGAGAGACTTAGGCGATAATTGGCTGTTCGAAGATAGAATTGAAATAGGCATCGCACTAAATAAAGTGCATCGATTCTCACTTTCACTTAAACATTACTCAAATGCAGCAACAAACAGTAGTAATGATGGAACGAATATAGCTTCTGTCAACTACACTTATCGCTGGAATTAATTTTACGAGCCTATTTAAGTAAAAATAAAAACATCGTGTTAAAAGGATATAAGAAAATTATGCACGCTTTTAAGATTCAGAAAGC
>NZ_BAAJMB010000004.1:0-478389 GCF_057553355.1 Colwellia sp. SU-HH01172
ACTCCTATTAAAGAAACCCGCAGCTTACGCTGCGGGTTTTTTGCTTTATACATTTTAAAGTGAAATGCAGTAGCACCAATGGTAATAGCGTGTGGGTGTTTATCTCGTTATGTGAGACCGCTCTTGAGCATCCATGTACGTCATTGCCAGACTCCTATTAAAGAAGCCCGATTCGAAAGAGTCGGATTTTTGCTTTCTAGCGTTTAAAGCCTTCAACTTTATATTTCATAATGTCTTAATTTCTGTTTATTTTCATTTTTCAACAAACTATAAATAGTGAAAACCTGTTTAAGTATCACCAGCAGTTTCGGTCATTACTTATTTTATTGTTAAAACTATTTACCTATAGATACAGTGAGCTGTTCAAAGGGCTTAATTCTATCTATTACGTTAACCACCATTTCGTGTGTTGCGTCGTAATGTGGAATAACAACGGCACTGTTAGTTTGATTTTCTGACAAGAAGCTTTCAATACGTGCCGAGAGTCTTTCAATATCCACTAACTTGCCATTAAACTTTAGTTGACCGGTTTCTGCAATCTGCACAACTACCGTTGGCGTATTAACTTGTGAGGGATTGTTCTTCGCTTTTGGTCGATTCACTAATAAGCCTTCTTCTTTGATAAACGATGTTGTGACAATAAAGAATATTAGTAAGATAAAAACAATATCCAGCATTGGCGTCATATCCACATCGGCTTCGCGCTCTTGATGCATGTCTTTTTTACGGGCCATGTAATTTCCTTTTTATTATTTTGTTTAGCAAATGTGCATATTTACTATGTGCGAAGTTTTACGTAGTTGCAAATTTAATTTACGACACGCTTCGTATTAAGTGCTTTGCTTGAAGAGAAATATCACGATTTTAATAGTGAGGGGAGCTGTACTGAGTAGAAACGCTGACAAAAAATCCAGCCGAAGCTGGATTTTTATTTAGTGGAATTGTTTACTATTCAACAATATCCATCTCTTCAATAAGGTTGGTAGCTCCATCAACATGCTCCATTACCCAAAGCATATATTTAATATCAACATGAATAGAACGATTGAGCTTTTTGTCGTAGTCCCAGTCGCCAATAATACTTTCATATACTCCGTCGAAAACTAAGCCAACAAATTCTGCTTTATCGTTTAATGTTGGTGAGCCAGAGTTACCGCCAGTTATATCTAATGTGCCTAAAAAGTTAACAGGCACGCTGCTTAATTCTTTTTTAGCGTATTCGCCATATTGTTTATTCTTAATTAACTTTAATTGCTTTTTGGGGGCATCAAACGGTGTAACGCCGGTATCTTTTCTTACTATTCCTTCAAGGGTTGTATACGGTGTCGCCACTAAGCCATCTTGTGGCGAGTATCCCTTAACATTGCCGTATGTTACGCGTAAGGTGCTATTTGCATCTGCATACACAGGTAAGTCTTTAGAATTAAAGTAGGCAATTAATGCTTCCATGTATTTAGGACGGTATGATTGAATATTACCTGACAGCTCTTCACTAGATTCTTCAAGCTGCTTGCGCTCTGCTGATGTTGCGACAGCTAGTTGAATGAACGGATCGTTGCTGTTTTCAAAATCTTTAGTTGATTTCTTCATCCATGCAAGGCGTGTTGATTCTTCATTTAGCTTAGTCTCAGCGTACATCTTATTAAGCTTGCTTTTGAATTGTTGTTCATTAAAGCTCTTATCTAAGCCAAAAAACTTATCTAATGACTTAAGTCGTTGAGCTTGTGGTAATTTTGCATAATGCTGGAACATAGCTAGAACGATTTTTTGATCTATTTCAGCATCATAACGACGGTTAACTGCTTTCATTCCTTGCTCGAAACGCGCAAGATCACGCTCTTGATAACCACGCTTTCGCTCAATATTTGGTTTAGTATTTTCTTGTGATAAACGATATAAACGATTAGCGGTACTCAACATTTTACCGTAGTTTAAATAACCTAGAATTAAATCCCTAGCTTGTGTTTGCTGATCTTTTTTAATTAAATCGTTTAAACCTTTTAGTGCTGTGCCATATTCGTTTTTGCGTGCGCTGGTTGCGTTGATCCATGCGTCAAGCTCAGTTTCTAAAGATTTCTTACGCGCAAGTGTTGTACCTTTATTATAGCTTTCTATCATGCTGCCATAATTTTTTGCATAGTTGGCAAGGCTTGCGAGCGTACTTTCATACTTAATACGTGCATCGCTTTCTGGTGTTGAGTTTTCATGAATTAAATTAATAATTTCTTCACGATAAGCTTTTGCTTGCGGGTAGACCCAAGTAAATTGGTTTTCTACTTCTAATGCTGTGCGGTAACGATTAGTGCGGCCAGGGTAGCCTAAAACCATAATGTAATCGTTTTCGTCGACACTACTTTTGTTGACTTTTAGGTGATGCTTTGGCTCGTATGGAACATTATCTTCACTGTAATCCGCTGGTTGGCCATCTTTACCAACATACGCTCTGTAAAAGCCATAATCTCCGGTATGACGTGGCCACATCCAGTTATCAATATCGCCACCGTATTTTCCAACACTGCTTGCTGGAGCATGAACTAAACGGACATCGCGAATTGTCAGCTGTTTGAATAAATAATACTCTAGTCCACCATGGAAATTAACTACACTACAGCGGTATTTGCTGTCGTTTTCACATTCCGCAACCAATGACTTTGAGCTTTTATCGATGCTTTTAAAGCGATCAGCGCCAGACATGCTTTCATTTAAGCCAGCGTTGATAACATCAGTTACTGGGGTTATTTCTTCTGTTACATAAATACGGCTGCCTGGTGTTGCAGGTAATTCTTCTTTGAAAGATTTTGCTAAAAAGCCATTTTTAAGTAAGTTGTTTTCTTCTGTTGAGTTGTATTGAATCGAACCATATACACAGTGGTGGTTTGTTGCTACTAGGCCCTTGTCTGAGACAAATGAGGCCGTACAGCCACCTAAACTCACAATTGCTCCCATAGGGAAGCTTGTTAAATTTGTTAGGCTATTTGGGTCAAGTTTCAAGCCAGCATCGACTAGTTGGTTAGCAATGCTTGGCAATTGATGTGGTTGCCACATGCCCTCATCAGCAAGTGTGGCCGTTGAGGCCAACGCAAAGCATAGCGAAGCGAATTTTTTCATTTTTTATTCTCAAAGGGTAAAGTTTAAATCATTTGGAATTTTGCTTTATCACTTGAGCTTAGTCAAAAAATCTCCCAATTTATTTGTTCTATAACAAAGCGCTATTGTAGACTGTGCGAAAATCTTCGTAGTAGCTTAATATGCGGTCGAAGGGGGTGATATTTCGAACATTATTGAACTAAAGCCTAATTTTAATTGAAAAATTAATCCATAATACTTGTTGAATAGCTGTAGTTTAGATATTCTAAATTGATTAGGTAACAAAATGTTTACATTTCCTTTTGTTATTATCTAAATATTTGTGGCCAATAATAAAAATAAAGCGATTCTTGAGGAGGTTATGTGCTTATTAAAGATAATTTTGATGAGGCATTAAAGATCAGTGAATCAACCAATGAATTTTTAACTCATTATCAAATACCACCTAGCCCAGTAAATTATTCGGTTGTCTACTTACACGTTAGTAAGCGTAATGAAAAGTTAAGCGCCGAATTAGATCGGCATGTGCAAACATATCAAGAAGTCGATCTAACTTTTATGGAAGGTTTATTCGAAAAGTATATTTCAAATTCTCATGCTATAGATAAACAAATACTGGACCCGATAGAAAAATCGTTAACATCAACATTAGCGAAAATTAATTCTCAAGTCGATAGTGATAAAGTTGTTGCATCAAACCTTAAAAAGGCTGAAAGAGCACTTTCCAAGCACGAATATCATAAATCGATGCAAAATATTGTTACCTTTTTAATGAGTAGCATTACCGCGTCTCAGCAACAGCATAGTGACTTATCATTAGAGTTAACGCATGCTTGCGGTGAAGTGAGCTTTTTAAAAGCTAAGTTGGAAGCCGCAAGGCATGAGGCCATTGTGGATTCTTTAACAGGGTTGTTTAATCGCCGTGGTTGCGATGTTAAATTACAAGAATTAGATATTGAACAGGTGCATTCATCTTTAGCGATAGATATTGATCACTTCAAAAATATTAATGATCAATTTGGCCATTTCATTGGTGATAAAGTTATTCAGCGAATTGCAAAAGTAATAAAAACAAGTATTTCTGATCAAGATATTGCGGTTAGATTTGGTGGCGAGGAGTTTGTGGTGGTTATGGTGAATAAAACTATGACGCAAGCTCATGAAATTGCCGAAAAAATACGTTTAGCCATAGCTGAATTGAAATTAATGCAACGAGACTCTAAAGCGTATTTACCAAAAATATCGGTTTCAATTGGTGTTGCTCAACGACAAGATGAACTTAATTGGATGGCATTATTTGAACAAGCCGATACTGCACTGTATCAGGCAAAAAACAGTGGTAGAAATAAAAGCGTTTGTCTATAAAACGCTTTTAGTTGATGCTATAGCTAAGCAGAAGTAGGCTTTAATTCTTATTAATAAAGGATTGTGGAAATGATTGATCTGCCTGTAATTGGTTAATCAGCTCGTTTTCTTCACTGTTACTAGCCTCTTGTCCCCATGAATTAAAACTGACGAGTTCGTCGATAGCTCTACGTGGTAACCAATTTGCCGTTTCAAGCTCCGGCCTTTCGTGAAAATGACTAACATACCCTAAGCACAAATAAGCAATAGGAACGACGTGCTCAGGTAATGAAAGGATGTTCTTTAACGCATCATGATGCAAAATTGACACCCAACCAACACCGATACCTTCTGTGCGTGCAGCCAACCAAAAATTTTGTACCGCACATACTGAGCTATATAGGTCCATTTCTTTCATATGTGTTCGGCCAATAACGGCTTTACCTGTGCGTTTACGATCGCAAGTTATACAAATGTTTATTGGAGATTCAATAATTCCTTCAAGCTTTAAGTTTTTGTATTTATCTTGCTTGTCAGCGGCAAACATTGTTTGTGCCTCTTGATGGGCAAGGGTGAAGTCTTGATGGATTTTCTTTTTAACGTCCGGTGATTGAATAACGATAAAATTCCAAGGTTGCATAAATCCTACTGATGGTGCGTGATGTGCAGCATAAAGTAGACGGCTTAACACTTGCTTAGGGATCGCTTTAGGTAGAAATTGTCCGCGAACATCACGGCGATTGAAAATGGCTTTATATAAACCGTGCTGTTCTTGTTCACTTAAACCGTGCTGATGTTGAGACTGAAATGGTTGCTCTTGAGCTGTACTCGTGTTTTTGAAATCCAAAGTATTCCCCTTAATGGATTTAGAAGCGATCGGCCTTTCGCTTTATTTGTATTTCTAGGCAGGTCTTCTGACTAAGACAAGGTTTATATTCAGCTATTGTGATATAAACAATATTCGAAACCTTCCCAGCAAGACTACCAGTGGTTATATTCGAACTCATATGTCATTACAGCGTTGGGCACGTATTGGAGTTACACCAATTTCCCTATTCTCTTGGTCTCTACAAAATAAAAAGTAAAGCGGCAAGCACCTAAAAATAATTTCGTCGGCACTATAGCATTGAGTATTGAAATTGAAAAACGCTATATTAAATCAACTTAATTAAAATCAATTATTGTCTCTGGAAGATGTGAAAAGGGGGGAAGGGGTTATAAATAAAAAAAGGGAAAGCACAATGAAGTACCTTCCCTAAATAAACACTAGTTGGGTTTTAGTTTAACCTACGGGTTATATGTTACGTCTAAACTAACACCGCTTGCTGCTGAGTATCCATAGATACCTATGTGCCATGTATCAGCTGTTGGGTTAGTGAATGAACATGATTCGGTATTACCACTTTCATATGGACGACAGTCATAAGTAGATGATGTTGGTTGTGCACCACGACGAATGTACATGTCTGCATCACCTGTACCACCACTCATATTGAAATCAAGAGTCGCCATGCCTGCTGGTACATCAATGGTGTAGTATGTCCAAGCACGACGTGCAACACTGATATCAGTTACTGAAGCACTGCCACCTGTAGCACCGCCACCGCCAGTAGAACCTTCAGTGAAACTACCTGTTAGGCTAACACCCGTAAAGGCAGAGTAACCAATAACTTTCACATGGTAAGTGCCAGCTTGTGCCGTTGCAATTGGACATGACTCTGAGTTACCACCAGCATATGGACGACAGTCATAACTAGACGTTGTTGGTGCTGAACCAAATTTCACGTAAAGATCTGCATCACCTGTGCCGCCAGACATATCAAAACTTAAGCCAGTAGCACCTGCAGGTACTTCCATAGTAAAGCTTAATTCTTCTGATTTAGCGCCGGCTAAATTTGTTTTAGCTACGCCATTTTCTAGTACGTCGCCACCAGTAGGAGGTGTTGTTGTCGTACAACTTGCTGCTAACGCGTCTGACGCTGCTTTTGCTTGTACTAAACCGTAACCTGTTTTGTCATCACGACCCGCAACATCTAAATCAATCGCTGTTGCTTTTAATGCATCACGTACTTGTGTTGCTGTACAGTCAGGGTTGTTGCTCCAAACTAACGCCGCAACGCCAGTAACGTGAGGAGTCGCCATCGAAGTACCATTGTAATAAGCGTAATCTTGGTCGCCGACAACATTTAAGTTAGCATTCGTACCTAGTTGTCCCATCAATTGCAAACCTAACTCACGGTTTACAGAAACTGTTGGCACTGTTACGTCAGAGTTAGCATCAACTAGAAATGGATTTTGTAGGCCTGGACGAGCGCTATTACTATAAACGATAACACCCGAAGCTCCTGCGTCAGCACAAGCTTTCGCTGGGTTTATTTCAGGATAATTACTACCTATTTGGTTATCGTTACGTTCAGCTAAACAAATGTTACCTGATACGTTTGAACAGCTGTAGCTGCTACCTGAAAGAGTACAAGCGGCTAATACGCCATTTGCTGAACTATTTACGTTACTTACGGTAAAGCTGCCACCACTTTGAATGTAATGAGTTTGTGGTACAACTTCATCATTACCATAAGTTGTTGAACCTAAAGTGATGTAACCTAAACGACCATCGCCAGCAACAGTCGATAGAATTGCTTCGCCTGGTGCTGATATTTCAACTTGAGATGTGTATTGAGAGAATTCTGCATGTTGACGACCTTGATCAAGTGCGCCTACTGCCATTACTGAATCGTAAGATGCTGGGTAAGATAATGATGAATCACCATCGTTACCTGATGCAGCAATAAGTAAAACACCTGCATCAGCGGCAGCTTGTAAAGAGTTACGTTCGGCGTTACTTGAACCTGAACCGCCTAGGCTCATATTAATCACTTTAGCACCGTTATTGACACAAGTGTCTACCGCATCAACTAATTCACCCGTGTAACCCCAACCTGCTTCGTTAAATACTTTAACAATGTGCAAGTTAACGTTGGTATTTGGCATAATACCGACAACACCTTCCGAGTTATTTACCGCCGCGATAGTACCTGCAACATGAGTTCCATGTGAACCACCGTTTTGGTACCAGTTACCCGTACCTGAGTTGTTAGTACCTGTAGCGTTGTTAGCATTTAAATCTGGATTGGCACGCTCATAACCTGAATCAATAATACAAACCGTCATGTTGGCAGCATCATTATCTGAAACTAAATCAGATTGAGTATCTGAGATACCCCAAGGTTGATTTTGCGCCATTAAGTAACGCTTATAATCAGGTTCTGCAAATTCAACATCAGCATGACTGTTCAATTCGTTTACCATAGCTTGAACGTCATTAACGTGTTTTTGCTTTCCTAAAGAAATAACATGACGGCCATTCTTAAGTTTCTTCAAGTGTTTTAAGCTATGACCCGCTTTTTTCGCTAAACCGGCTGGCATCGCTTTTTCTGAAGAAAAATTGCTTAAGGTTTGTGCTTCAAAGCCATTTTTGTATTTAACAATAATACGATCGGTAAAGTCATGACTCTGAAATTTTTGACTTTCTCGCCATTGACTAAAATCAGAGTTAACGGCGGTCATAGTGTTGTTTGCATTTACTGGCACAGCTTGTAACTCAGCTGCTTCAAATGTTTGAGCGTTACTGGTAGCTGCCATAATAGACAGCGCAAGTACGCTTAAACCTAATTTCTGATTGTTTCTCATTTGAATTCCTCTGCATTTGCATTTGTTGCGCTGAATGAATCGATAGCGGAGACATCGGACGCATTTTTGTTATTAGTTGATGAATTATTCATCGGCAACCATCATGGCTTCATTTTTAAATTGGTAATAGCAAATCCAAGACTAATAATCATAAAAAAACGACAGAGGTAAAAATATCGAATTCGCTTAAGTGTTTGATATTGAGGTGTTTTTATTGTTATGGTCGTAAAATTACGAAAAGTTGTCGCATTTGTACTAGGGAGGATTTTCAGTGCTGCTAGTATCGAAGGTCAAACAAGCCATTCAGGCTTGAAGTTAGCAAAATGATTAAATAATTATAATAAAACTTAATTTAATGTAGAGACACCTGGAGCATCTATGAAAATTTCTAAATTTACAAGTTCTATAATTGCAATTGCAATTACATCGGCATTTACTGCTAATGCGAGTGATGAGCGCTACATAATAAAGGTTGACGAAAGTAAAAAAGGAATTGTTAAAGCGTTAGCCAAAAAGTTAAACGCTGAAATGAAAATAGATGGTAATGGCTATTTTGCCGCTTCCTTTAAAGGTAAGAGCTTGGAAGATGTTAAAGGTTTAATGAATAACCCACATGTTCAACTTATTGAAGTGGATCAAAAGCGTGAACTCATGTCAGCATTTAGTGATGATTCAGGCAACCCTATGTTAGAGCAATTAACACCTTATTCTGTCTATCAATCTCAAGCTGATCAAGTTTCATTTAATGCCAATGCCGGTATGAAAGTTTGTGTGATTGACTCTGGTTTAGATCGTTCAAACCCAGATTTTATCTGGAATAATATTACCGGTGATAACGACTCTGGAACTGGAAATTGGGATGAGCATGGTGGACCGCATGGGACACATGTTGCCGGTACTATCGGTGCTGCAGATAACAATATAGGTGTTGTAGGCATGGCACCTGGTGTTGATATGCATATTGTGAAAGTTTTCAATGCTGATGGTTGGGGCTATTCTTCTGACTTAGCATATGCGGCAGATAAGTGTGCTGATGCGGGCGCAAATATTATTAGCATGAGTTTAGGTGGTGGTGGTGCTAACAGCACAGAAGAGAACGCTTTTAAAGCATTTACTGAAGCAGGTGGTTTAGTTGTAGCGGCAGCTGGTAACGATGGTAACGATGTACGCTCATACCCAGCAGGTTACTCATCAGTAATGATGGTTGGTGGTAATGACAACAATAATGATCGTTATACTGAATCTCAATATCCAAGCTGTACAGTAACTACAGGCAGAGGTAAGAAGCAAACGACAACCACTGATGAAACTGTCTGTGTAGAAATTACTGCCGGTGGTGTCGATGTTTTATCAACGTATCCCGCGGATATGGCAACAAACTCTACAGTGAGTGCTGACGGCCAAGCTTTTGCTTCTTCTGCAATGGAAAATGCCGGTAATGCTAGCGGTAATACATATTACATGGGAACTGCTGAAGCCACAGATTCTGGCGCTAATGGCAATGTTTGTGTCATTGACCGTGGTAATATTTCATTCCACGACAAAGTACAAAACTGTGAAAACTCAGGCGGTATTGGCGCAATTATCATTAACAATGAAGCGGGCATGTTATACGCAACTTTGGGTGACACTAACGCAACTTCTATCCCAGCTGCAGGTGCAGCATTTGAAGATCGCTCTGCGTTACTAGCAGCAACTACCGCTAATGTATTTATTGGCACGAGTGATTATGGTCTTATGACTGGTACTTCAATGGCAACTCCTGCAGTTTCAGGTATTGCGGCTTTAGTTTGGTCAAATCATAACAACTGTACCGGCACTGAAATTCGTGATGCACTAAAAGCTACCGCATTAGATAGCGGAGCTGTCGGCCATGATGTTCATTTTGGTCACGGTATTGCACAAGCAAAAGCTGCTAACGATTACTTAACTGCTAATGGTTGTGGCGGCGGAGTTACTCCTCCAAGTGGAGATATTAGTCTAGCAACTAACGGTTATCGTGCTAAAGGTAAAAATAAGGTAGACCTTAGTTGGTCAGGCGCTTCAACATCATCAGTAGATATTTTCCGTAATGGTGCATTACGTACAACAACATCCAACGACGGTGCATATACTGATAGTTTCAGAACATCTGGTACCTTTACTTACAAGGTATGCGACCAAGGTACGGATAACTGCTCTACTGAGTCAAGTGTTTCATTTTAGTAAAACTTAGCTAAGTAATTAAAATATCCAGCTTTTATTTAGCTGGATATTTTTGTTTTCTCTTGTATGTAATATAAATGTAAATAGATAGTTAAAAGTCATTGTGTGGTGTGATAGTGTTTGCCTGTAGTTTTAAAAGTCTTGAGCTTTTAAAAAGTGATATTGACATGACTTCGGTTATTGTTGGTAGTTGTAAAACATATGAAGTTACTCACCCTAATGTTTTTAAAAAAATTAGAAAGTGTAATGAACAAAAGGGGATAAAAAATGTTGTTCACTTCGAATAAAAACAAGACCAAGTTTGTATCAGTGGTTGGCGGATTGATTGCCGTCGCATTATTAATGGGCTTTAACTCAGCCACAGCTAATGATGAACAGGCTCAGTCATATATCATTAGTGCAAAAAATTTCACATTATTGAAAAATAACTTGAAAGAGCTGGGGGCAACTCCTACTCATGAATTAAAAATCATAGATTCTTTTGCTGTTGAATTAACTGCTGAACAATTAAAGTCGCTTCAAAATAAACAAGAAATTAAAGTATCCACTAACCATAAAGTTGAATTAAGCGGTTTAGGGATTGGACAGCGCCGTTGGCAACCTAAATCTGTTGTTACTGAACAAGTAGATGCAACCTATGTACATAAAACCGGTAATTATGGTGCAGGGGTAACTATTGGCTTTTTGGATACCGGACTAGATCAATTACCCGGTTTATCTACAGACTTAAATGGTCGAGATAAAGCTTGGGGTACATATGATGCTATTAATAATACCGTCAGTAATTATGGTGATGAAGAGAACGGGCATGGTACCCATGTTGCGAGTATAGCAACAAATAGTGATTTTGATCGTTTCGGACAAATATACGGTGTAGCGCCTAATGCGTCTCATGTCGGTATTAAAGCGTTTGACTCAGAAGGTAAGGCAACTTACGCCGATGTAATTCGCGGTATTGATTGGGCACTGCAAGTTAAAGATCAAATTAATTTACGTGTATTGAATATGTCGTTTGGCGGTCCTGTTCGTTCAAATTATTGGGATGATCCACTAAATAGAGCTGTTATGAAGTTATGGCAGGCGGGAATTGTTGTTGTGGCATCAGCAGGGAATAGTGGCCCAGCCCCTATGACTATTGGCGTGCCAGGTAATGTTCCTTACATTATTACTGTTGGTGCGATGACGGACGATTATACGGCATTTAGTTACAATGATGACAAAGTGGCAAGTTTTAGTGCTGCAGGACCAACACCTGAAGGTTTTGTTAAGCCTGATGTTATTGCCCCAGGTGGTCATATATCGGGCTTAATGTCTTTTGACTCTCAAATTGTTATGGAACATCCTGAATATCATGATGGTGGTCGATATTTTGAAATGTCTGGTACATCTCAGTCGGCAGCCGTGGTTTCTGGCGTTGTCGCGCTGTTATTAACCGAAGAGCCATCATTAACGCCAGATCAAGTTAAGTGTCGAATCATCGATGGGGCGTATCAAGCGCGTAATGACGATGGTAGCTTACGTTATAGTGTTTTTCAGCAGGGGGCTGGCTTAGTGAGTGCGTATTATGCGCTGGCAAGTGAGAAAAACAATTGTGCTAACACGAATTTAGATATTGAAAAAGATCTTAGTGGTGAAGAGCACTACTCAGGACCGGCAAATATTAATGATGATGGGAATTTTTATGTCGAAGGCTTAGGTGATGAATATGTGTGGCAGTTAGATGATCCTCAGCTTGATGGTTCTGCATTGATATGGCGAATGAGTGCTACTGAAAGTGGTTCTGATTGGAATAATAGCGCTTCAACAGATGCGTTAATTTGGCGTTTTAATTTTGAAACAGATGCGTTAATTTGGCGTTTTAATTTTGAAACAGATGCATTAATCTGGCGCTTTAGTCTGTCAGATAACGAGATAGCAACCATTAACATTAATAATTGGGTTGCTCCAGAATAACAAATCTTGATTAAGCCACTGGTTAATAGTGGCTTTTTTCACTACTTAACCTGAACTCGGGATAATGAGAATGAAAAACATAACTATTTTAAAGTCTTACCAACAGTCAATCGACAGTCGTGGTATTTATGTTTAGTTCAAGGCGTTTAAGTGTGCCCAATAATGAGTTATTGGCAACTTGAATAACGCAGAAATAGGCTTTAATAGTGCTGCTGTAGCATTTTGCTTATCCCGAGTTTAGATTACTTACTACCGTCCTATCCATTTCTTATTCTGAGTTAACCACGTGAATTGTCGATTTATCTATTTATTAAGCTTTTTACTTTCTATTAATTGCATTGCGCGAGACGTTAAGCTATTTAAAAATTTTGGTATTGATAATCCCATGTCATACAACTTTGTTCGCACGATTGTAGAAGACAAGCATGGTTTTATGTGGTTTGGCTCTTCAGAAGGGCTTGATAGGTTTGATGGTCATCAATCGTTAAGTTTTCATCATGATGTTACTTTACCTAATTCATTAAGTTCTGATGTAATAAGCCGTATCATTATTGATCATAATAATAGAATGTGGGTTGGCACCTTTGGAGGTGGGGTTAACTTATACAGAGAAAAAAGCCAAGATTTTGTCCGCTTTACGACAAAAACGATAGGCACAGAGCTTAGCAATGATACAGTAAATACGATATTTGAAGATAGCCAAGGGCAAATTTGGATAGGTACTGAAAATGGTTTAAATATTCTATCAAATGAAAATGGAACGTGGGTAGTAAAAAAGCTATACCAAGAGTTAGGTAATCCAAAAAGTTTAACCCACAACACTATACATTCAGTTATTGAAGTCGATAATGGTGATATATGGGTTGGTACAAATGGTGGTGGTATTTCTGTATTTTCTCAAAACGGACAGTTTCTAAAAACTATTCAATTTAACAACAATGGTAGTTCAATCTATGTAAATAAATTCATTAATGACTTATACCTTGATGTCAATAGTAATGTTTGGATTGCCACAAGTGATAGTGGTCTTTTAAAGTATAATTTAACTACTGAAGCATTTTCTCATTATCAATTTAGTGCCAAGAATACCGCATCCCTTACCAGTAACTCAATAATAAAAATTTACCAAGATTCCGAAGAAAGTATCTGGATTGCGACAGATAATGGTTTGTCAATTTATGATAAATCAACGGATGACTTTGATCGCTATACTCATTCCGTAAACAATCCATATAGTTTAAATAGTGATTATATTATTACTTTTTTTGAAGACAGTAATAATATCATGTGGATTGGGACTTTTAGTGGCGTTAATCGTTGGGATCCTAATATGGCAACGTTCAGTCAATATAGTTTGCAAACTAATCCGGAAGTTCAAAATTTTAATATAACTAGCTTCGCACAGTTTGACGATAAATATTTGATTTTTAGTGCATATAGTGGGGGGATTTATCAATTGTCTTTAATTGATAATAGTATTTCTTCCGCTTCTTTTAGTGCTTTTTTTGCTGATTTTCGTGTTATGAACTTACTTGCTGATGGCAATACATTGTGGGTTGGCACAAGGGCGTCAGGGTTATTTCAGGTTGATTTGGCTACAAATGAAATTACTAAATTTCAAAACAACGCAGATGATGAAAAATCCATTTCAGCAAATAGTATCACTGATATTATTAAAGATAGGTCTGGGAATATTTGGGTCTCTACCTTTCATCAAGGAATTAACAAGTTAAATAAAGACGGAAGCTTCTCGCGCTTTTTTAATAATGAGATAACGTCTAATCTCGGGCCAAGCAGTAATCATGTTTTGCAACTTTTAGAAGATGATGAAGGCTTTATTTGGCTAGCAACATTCGGCGGCGGGCTTAATCGTTTTAACCCCAAGACAAATACTTTTCTCCATTTGAAGCATGATGAGAAAGATCCTAATAGTTTATCTACCGATCTCACCTGGATAATGGCATTTGATAAAAATAAAAACTTATGGGTCGGAACGCAAGCGGCTGGTTTAAACGTACTTAGCTTTGAAGACCGAGAAAAAGGGCTGTTTTCCTTCAAACATCTAGATACTAAAGATGGCATGAAAAGCATGACTGTTTACGGCATTACAGAAGATGTCTATGGCGATATCTGGTTAAGCACAAGCAAAGGGATTTCTCGCTTTTCAACCGCAAAAAGCACCTTCAAGCATTTTGATCTTACCCATGGCTTGGTTGATTTAGAATTTACTCATTCTGCCATTTATGCCGGAAATGACAACACTATTTTCTTTGGCTCAGGTAAGGGCTTTAACAGTATCAACCCCGAAAAAATAAATAGAAAATTAACCGCGCCGAAAGTGCGTTTGACAAATATACTCAAATTGAATGAGCCGATGCCATTAGATACCTCGTTAGCTAATTTGAAATCTTTACAGCTAGATTATAATGACCAGTTGATCTCATTCGAGTATGTTGGCTTAAACTACGCGAGCCCTGAGTCAACAAGATATAAATACCGTTTGTTAGGCTTTGATCATGAATGGCTTGATGCCGGTAAGTCTCGCCGTGCGACTTATACGAATCTGCCTTCGGGTAATTATCAATTACAAATTATTGCCGGCAATAGTGATGATGTTTGGAGTGAGCCCGGACTTTCATTAGATATTACGGTTAAACCTGCGCCTTGGAATACATGGTGGGCATATATTTTATATACATTGGCAATAGCGTTGATATTGCTCATATATTCACGGTTTTTAAATAGAAAACTTGCCATAGAACAACAACAAAAACTCTATTTAGAGCAGCAAGTACAAGAAAAAACTGAAAAGTTTAAGCTGAAAAATTTGGAATTAGCGCAAGCTAACAAACAGTTAGAAAAAGCGGCAATAGTCGACAAGGTAACAGGGGTGAAAAGTCGGAGATACTTAGATATTTATATTGAACAAACAAGTCAATTAATGAATCAGATGTATCAAAATTTACTTCCGGTGCAAAGAGAGATGTTACCTCGGCTGTATATTTTAATGTTGAAGATAAATAGTTACTCAGATGTTAGCAATAGCCAACTAGTAAATTTGACGGATCTGCTGCATTACACCAGAAACAATGACGATCTCGTTATTCGTTGGTCAGATGATACCTTTGCAGTAATTGGCTATGAAAAAGATAATAATGCTAGCGAGCTTGCTTCACGACTATCTGGCCGTTTTTCTAGTGTTGTTAGTGACGCATCGTCAATAGATATGGCTTATGCCTACTACCCATTTAGTCGGGAAAACCCATTAAATCTAACCTGGGATAAAATTAGCGTGCTTATTGAACAGGCATTGAAATTTACCAAGGAAGATAAGCAATGTTCGTGGTTAGGATTATGTGGGCCGAAATCTAATAATTTTGATTATATGCATCTTATTCAACAGCAAAGTTTAGCTAGCCTTAAAGAGCAAGTTGTTATTAAAACAGGACTAGTTTGATGGCCGCTGCAGGTTTAAATGCTGTTGTTGGTATTGCTTAGGTGTACAGTCAAAGGCTTCTTTAAAACATCGGCCAAAATATGTTTGTGATGAAAAACCAACATCTAAAGCTATTCTGCCAATTTGCGAGCCTTTTTGTAGTAAGCTTTGTGCCTTTTTAAGTCTGAATTCTTTAATAAAATTATTCGGGGTAGTACCGAGTAAAACCTTTATCTTTCTTTGGAGCTGACGCTCGCTCATTGCCATTTGCGCGGCAAGTTGTATGATATCTAAATCAGTATTCATATAGATTTTCGCGGTAATACTTTCCAGCTTTTCTAAGAATTTGTTATCGAGTGAGGTTTCATCTGTATCGTCTTGGGTAAGCTCTTCAACATTTTGATAACTATTGTTTTTTCTGTTTTGTTGCTGATCTTTATTGAAGCGCTCCAAATAGCCTTTTTGCAATGCCTCTCGCACCGAAATTAAGTTTGTGATCCGAGTTAACAGTTCTTGTTGGTTAAAAGGTTTACTCAAATATTCATCCGCTTGAAGATTTAAGCCATAGAGTCGACTATCTAAATCTGAGCGTGCAGTGAGCAGAATAACCGGAATATGCGAAGTTAATTCATGGCTTTTCAATTGCTTTAAAACCGCAAAACCGTCAATACCAGTCAACATAATGTCACATACAATTAAATCTGGAATATATTCTTGTGCTAATGTTAATCCTTGCTCTCCGCTGCCAGCGAGTAAACACTGATGGTTGTGCTCAATAACTTGCTTGATATGCGACTGCATATCTACATTGTCTTCTATCACCAAAATAACTTTTTGATTTTGAGTGCGAATAACTTCACCTGACTTTTGTTGTTCGACTAATAATGAAGAAACTTCTGTTTGTGAAATACTGGTAGGTGTCGATTGTTCTTCGATAGCCGCAGGTGCGCAAGGTATGGTTAAAGAGAATTTACTTCCTTGATTATATTCACTCACTAGGCTTATTTGCCACTGATGAGCTTTTACCAGTTCGTTAACGAGTGATAAGCCAATACCAACACCAAAAACACCTTGATTTTTTTTATCGTCAGCTCTTTGGAAACGTTCGAAAATTTTTGTTTGCGAAGCTGGATCTATACCGATACCGGTATCAATAATATCAAGGATAAAATTATCATTGTTAACTTGTGCTGTAACCTGAATACTGCCTCCTGCTGGCGTGTACTTAATGGCATTGGCAATTAAATTAAAAATGATTTTTTCGAACGCCTGAGCATCACAATCTAACCAAATACTGTCGGGTATATCACAAGTTAACGATAAGTTGTTTTGCTTGGCTAAACGGGTAAACGAATCGGCGGGCATTGCCATTAGCGTTTTTAGCCGAAATGTCGATATGTTTAACTGAGGATTGTCGGCGAGTCGAGAAAGTTCTAATAGTTGTTCCACCATACGAACAAGTCGCAAGCCATTGCGCTTTGCGGTCTGTAATTCTTTCCCTTCGTCTTTAGTATGCTCTTTCAGTAAATAACGATCTAAAATGCCATTAATTATTGTTAACGGTGTTCTAAATTCGTGTGAAATATTAGCAATAAACTTGTCTTTCAAGTCTAACGCTTGTTGCTCTGCAAGCTTGCGCGCGGTTAGGTTGATAAAGGTAATAACAACTAAGGGTTGGTTGTCACGATCAGCCCATTGTAGCTCCGCCTGAACGGGAAAATTAGTCCGATCTTTTCTCGCTGCCGAACATTCTATCGAAATTCCCGCCTCTTTGCGTTGTAGGGTATAAACATTACTTTTAAAGTCAAAAAAGTAGTGCATTTGATCATCATCAGCGAAGAAACTATTGACATTAGCACCAACTATTTCTTGTTCCAAACATTGAAACATTTGTACCGCAGCAGGGTTAGCAGAAAGAACCTTGCCGTCAATGGCTGTGGTTAAAATTGCATTGCTAGAGACATTAACGATTGCCTTATCTTCACTATTGATTAATGAACTGGTTAATCGTTGATTTAACTTGAGCAGTTCTTTTTGCGCTGACCGTTGAAGGTTAAAGTCTTTTTGACGTTTTTGGCTGACGCCGTTTTTGCGATAAATAATGATGATCAGTAACGAGAAGGCGATAGCCAGCCAAATAACCATGAGCACTGACTGCAAATAAGAATCAATTTTATAATGTAAATTAAATTCTACGCCTGCTAAATGGATTAAAAGCAAACATGAAACTAACAGGATAAGGTAAAGCTCCGGCATAGAGGCAGGTTTAGTCTCAGATGCTAGCTCGGTGTTATCAGAGGAGTTATAGGCCGCGAAAATGAGTGCGCTATAGGGAAGTAAAGTGAGTACTCCATTGAGGTAGATAGGAGTATAAACTAAGGTCCAATTTCCTAGGTAATCGACAAGGTTATTAGTGAGAATAGCGGCTGCAGCAATTGTTAGCACGCTATAAACACGACACCAAAACTTACCGTGGCACTGGTAACTTGTTATCAGTAAACGAATGAATATTAAGGCGGTGATCAATAAATGAAACAATTCAGAAGAAGCAAGCTTTGCCTTTTCAAACTGAGAAAACTCAAAAGGTAATAATACCAAGTAACTGAAACAGATTAAGGTGAAAAATATTGCTGGCACACGGCTACTTATATTTCTGCTTATTCTCGAGTCAGTAATATGAGGATTTGTTTCTATTGCCAGAAGAATAAAGAAGTAACTAAATAAGGTAAAAAATTCTTTTAATAGACCGCTATTGGTAATTAAATTTGCCCCTAAGAGTAAATTTGCTGTTAAGGCCGACAATAATGCTAAACACATAAATTGCCAGAATAGTTTTAGCGACTTAGATTTTATTTGTAGGTAGCTGAATACCACAATGCCAACACTAAATATTTGCAGTATTAGCAAAGGGCCTGATATTAAATTTATAGTACCGATTGAAAAAATTTCATTCATCAAAAAATATGGAAATAAAGTCAAAACAGCACAGAGAGGCAGTAATATATTTCTAATTGTTATTTGCAAAAATACGACCTAAGAATTAATGGCAACACTTTATGTTATTTTGGCGTGATTGGCATTTATTTAGTTGTTAGCAGTATACATCATGTTAATAATTTGTGAATAATTGCCACTCATATAATATCAAGTGATTTTGATCGTGGCGAGAAGGTTGCAGTAGAATTAGATGAAAAAAAAGCCAGCTGCAACTTTTTCAACTGACTTATATTTTGAGTTAACTATATATTATTTTAATAGATGACTAGAAAGTGTAGTTTGCCCCTAACATAAAGGTTCTACCATATTCTTGGTAGTCCATAATGCGTGCCTGATCGCCATTTTCTAATACTTTAAAGGCTTCATTGGTCAAGTTATTAGCTTGAAGCAATAATGTTAAACCGTCAAATTGTGAACCTTCAGCAAATGAATAGCTGACTTGTGCGTCAACAATAGTTTCCGCTTGAATCATTTTTAAATCACGACTACCGCCAAAGCCAGATACTTCACCTAAGAACTCACTGCGGTAACGACCACTGACACGGGCTTCAAAACCTGCTTGAGAGTAATATGCGGTGATATTAACGACATTCTCTGAAAGCCCTGGTAACGGTGTTGAACTATTATTAGGATCAGGCTTTACACTACTTGTGGTGTGCGAAGCGTTAACTAATAAGCCGTAGCCTTCTAATACTGGTGTAAACATTTCACCGGTAAGTGACATACTAAATTCAATACCGCTGATATCACCACCTTCGCCATTTTGAGGAGTAGAGCTGTAGCCTAAGAAGTATTCTGGAGAACAGGTTACTTCATCGCCGGCATCATTTATACAATCATCAGGAGTAGGGTAGCCGGTAAAGTCTTCTACCACTTGTTCATTGTAAATATAGTTTTCTAAGTCTTTATAGAATAGCGCTATTGCCGTGTAGCCTTTGTTGTCAGTAAAGTAGTGCTCGTAAGATAAATCGATAGAGTTTGCGATCCAAGGTTTAAGTTCAGGGTTACCACCGGAAGCACTCCATGGAGAGTTGTCTAATTCAGTGCTGTCCTCATACTTGTTATCAAAACTGTATTGGCCACTGGCACGTAAATCATCCATACGAGCACGTGATAAGGTTCTGGCAATACCTAAACGAAGTATGTCTTCATCGGTTATGTTTAAGCTTAGGTTAAGGCTAGGTAAAAATTCCCAGTATTTATCACCGCCTGTTTTACTAACATCATTATTCTTTTGGTCTGAGCTGATCGCCTCAGAGAATTGATCAGTATAAACCGCTTGCAGGCCAAAATTACCTTTTAGAACGTAGTCACCCACTTCGGTATCAATATCTAGCTTGCTGTAAATAGTGGTGACTTTTTCTTTAACTAACCAAGCTTTCTCTGTAACATCTGGGTGAACAAAATCTTCTATTTGATATAAGCCACTATTCCATAAGTTCCATGCGTCATAGGTAATAACATCACCTAAACCGAATTTGCTATAATCAACTAAGCCAGCATTAGCTGCGCCGTAATAAATACTGTCGCCACTTGCTAAACCTTTAATAACAAATTCATCAGCTGACTTTTCTTTCGTGCGCTCGATGTAATGGACGCCGAAAGATAAATTATTGTATACGTCGCTATCAATGTAACGAGAAAATGCTAAGCGAACTTGGTTAATTTCATCGTCAATATAGCTAAACTTATTAAAGCCAACTTGACCCCAACCAGCAGAATCCGTTATACCAACTTTTGTTGGGTCACTGTAATCAATGTCATGGGTAAACTTTGGACCTTCACTGGTCATTTCATACGACATGGTATCAAATTCGTCATTTGTGCCAGCATAAGTTTCTAAGTTCATGTCAGTGCGGTCAACATTAGAATGGGCAAGATCAAGTTCCATAGTCCAGTCGTCGTTAATGTTGTACTCGGTATTCCAACCAACAGCAAAAAGCTTACTATCACGGCTATTTAAATCACTGCGAATAATGGGTTTAATATTGTCATACGTACCTGCGATAATATTGCCATTTTCATCTGTGGTATAGTCTGGGTGTAAGTTAGCACCGCCCCATGCTAGGCCCATTTCAACCATAGAAATGTTTTGCTTTTCTTCAAATTCTGAATAGAAAATGTCAAGTGTTGAGTGCAGTTTGTCATTTGGCGCATACTCAATAATTGCCATGACTGAATCACGTTCGAGTAAGTTTGAGTTATTGGAAAGTTTAGCGCCACCAAACTCTTTTTCATCTTCTCCGCGATCCGCATAACCCCATGACTCAAAACGTTCTATCTGGTTAGGGGTTGAAGCGTGAGAAAAACCAAGCGCAACGCCAATAGTGTCATCAGCAAACTGGTCGATATAGGTAGCATTTAAACGCTCACCTTTATCATCACCTAAAGGATGAACAGCATCGTCTTGGCTCATTTCATAACGGCCACCAACAGAAAAGGTTTGCTCGCCGTGAGCTAGAGGCTTGATAGTTTGCATATCAACCGTACCAGCAAGGCCTTGGCCGATTAATGTTGCGTCAGGTGTTTTATACACTAGTACGCCATTGAGTAATTCTGATGGAAATTGATCAAATTCAACGCCGCGGTTATCACCGGTTGAAACCACTTCACGACCATTAAATAGTGCGGTCGAAAAATCTGCCGACATACCACGAATACTGATGTTTTGGGCACGACCATTTAAACGTTGTGCGGTTACACCGGGCAGGCGCGCTAGCGATTCAGCAATACTAACATCAGGTAATTTACCAATGTCTTCCGCAGATATGGCTTCAACAATGGAGCTTGAGTCCATTTTAATTGATTGTGACGCTTCTAAGCTGCGGCGAATGCCACGAACTTCAATAATTTCTATTTTAGATTCATCTATTTCAGGCGATCCTTGCACAGCGTTGTCTTGTGCAAAAAGTGAAAATGAACAAAGACCAGTTCCAAGTAACGCAATTGATATCGCACTAGGTTTAAACGAAAGCATAATGATTCCTCGATTATAAAGTGATTAGGTGTCTTTATAATTTTTTGAAAGTTGCGCTGTAATTCAACAGCAGTGTTTCAGCGCGGGCATGTTAGCTTTTCTAAAAGTTCAAAAATATCTCGTGCATACGTATGCATTTGGTGTGATATCAAAGAATTACTTTTTAGTTACTTGCTTTTCGATTTTTATTTATTGTTTGGTGAATTTTTGCTCTACTTGTAATGCCTGATGTTACATTTTTTGGGCGAAAGGGAAGGGAGGTCACAACAATTAGTTACTGAAGCTATGTTCATTCAAGATTATTCTTTACGACAAATACCAGCGAGGATTAGCTTATAGGTATATATTGCCGTTATTTTCAATTTCAGTAAGGTAAATACGGGTCATTAGCTCTAGCTGGTGATAATTTGGTAGCATATGCTGACAAAGTTGATAAAAGGCTTTGTTGTGGTCTTTTTCTTTTAAGTGCGCGAGTTCGTGTACCACAATCATATTTAATAGCGCTTCTGGCGCTTTCTTAAAAACGCTGCCGATGCGTAGCTCATTTTTACTTTTTAATTTATTACCTTGTACGCGAGCAACATAAGTGTGCAAACCGAGCGCGTTATTAACAGTATGAATTTTATCATCGTATTTCACTTGGCTTAGTGGCGCTGACTTTTTTAAAAATTGTTGTTTTAATTCTAAGGTATATTGGCGTAATGCTTTATCCGACGTGATGTTATGGGGGCTGGGAAATTGTGCTAATAAATAGGGCTTTAACTTATCTTCAGATATCAGCTTTAACACTTGTTGTTGTATATCTATAGCGTAATGAGATAAGTACTTTAACGGAGTGGTCATTTGAATTAATTAGCTTTTGTGTTTCTAATGATTGTGAACAAGCGCATAGTTTACGCTAATTTTTTATCAATATTCATTATATTGTATTTCTCTTCTCGCTAATAATAAAAACTTTAATTGTTCATTAATTGCTCTATACTGTCTTTTTAGATTGAGAAGTACTTGATTACTAAAATAAAAATAATAAGAAGGGAATTAATAATGCGAATTTTACCGAAACTAGCTAAATTATTAGTGACAATAGCGGGCATATCATTACTGCTTGCTTGTTCAAAGCAGGAGCCTGTTGCCGAAGTCGCAGCGCCACAAGAGCAAACTTCAACGTTTAAAACCTATAGTGCAGAAGAGTTCTTTAAAACCCGTTCGGTATTTGGTTCTTCGATAAACGCTGATGCCACAGCCGTATTGGTAAGTGACGATGAAAGTGGTATTTATAATGCCTATAAAGTGCCATTAGATGGCTCAAAACCAACACAACTAACCCGTTCAAGTAAAGAGTCAATTTATGTTGTTGGCTGGTTTCCAGAGGATGACAGGTTTTTATTTAGTGCCGATAAAGGTGGTGACGAGCTTGATCACCTTTTTGTGCAAGAGCTAAATGGTGAAGAAAAAGACTTAACACCAGGTGAAGGGTTAAAGGCTTTTTTTGTTAGTTGGCATCAAGACAATAAGCAGTTTTTTGTCGCAACCAATGAGCGAGATCCAAAGTACTTTGATGTATATCTATATCAAGTATCAGACTATTCGCGCACTATGATTTTTCAAAATGACTCGGGTTATTCACCGGAAGCTATTAGCCCTAATGGCCAATATATAGCGCTAAGTAAAAGCAATTCTAACGCGGACTCCAATTTATATATCGTTGATTTAGCCATAGCAGAGCCGTTAGCTGAATTGATAACCGCACATGAAGGTGATGTTGAACATAGTGCGTATACCTTTACCCGTGATAATAGTGCACTTATATATTCTACTAATGAGTTTGGTGAATTTAATCAAGCTTGGTCTTATAATTTAGCTAGTAAAGAAAAGTCAGAAAATTTTGCGGTAAATTGGGATGTAAGCTTTACCTACTTCTCGAAAGATGGTCGCTACCAAGTGCATGGCGTTAATGCTGATGCGCAAACTAAAATAGAAATACAAGACTTAGTGACTAATAAAAAATTAACACTACCTGAAATGCCAAGTGGTGATTTACGCGGAGTGAATTTTTCTGCTGATGGCAAGCAAATGGTGTTTTATATTAATTCTGATACCTCGCCGTCAAATTTATATGTTCACCAATTGGGTAGTGACAGCATTAAACGTTTAACCGATACCGGTAATCCCAACATTTTAGAAGACAACTTAGTGGTTGGTGAAGTCGTACGCTTTAAAAGTTTTGATGGTTTAGAAATTCCGGGCATTTTATATAAACCTAAACAAGCTGCAACGAAGAAAGTTCCTGCCTTAGTATGGATTCATGGTGGTCCAGGTGGACAAAGTCGCAAAGGTTATTCGGCGTTAATTCAACACTTAGTCAATAATGGCTATGCTATTTTTAGAATTAATAATCGAGGTTCTAATGGTTACGGAAAAACCTTTTATCACTTAGATGATAAAAAGCATGGCGATCATGATTTAAAAGACGTTATTTATAATAAGTACTATTTACAATCCTTAGATTGGGTTGATGCAGATAGAATTGGTGTTATAGGCGGTAGCTATGGTGGCTACTTAACCATGGCAGCAATGACATTTACTGAAGAGTTTGAGGTCGGTATCAATATTTTTGGTGTTACCAATTGGGTAAGAACCTTAGAAAGCATTCCGCCATATTGGGAAGCATTTCGTCAGTCATTATATGACGAGTTAGGTGACCCAAGTACTGATAAAGAGCGTTTACATAATATTTCGCCAGTGTTCTTTGGCCAAAATGTTAAAAAGCCAGTGTTAGTGGTGCAAGGTAAAAATGATCCCCGAGTACTGAAAATTGAAAGTGATGAAATGGTTGAGTCTATCCGCTCAGGCGGTACTTATGTTGATTACTTAGTGTTTGATGATGAAGGCCATGGCTTTAGTAAAAAGGTAAATCGCATTAGTGCTTCGAACAAATACTTAAGCTTTTTGCAGGCGCATTTATAAATTGATACTGTAATCATAGTTGAAAGGAAATAAGTAAAAATAGCGAACTAAGTGTTCGCTATTTTTATGTACAGGCCTCTCTCGGACTTCCTGTCTTTTGAGGCATTAGTGCATCCTTGCACGTCGATGTACGGTCAGTTTTTATTTAGTATAGCTTTGATAAAAGTTAATTAAGCCGGTGGTTGAGCTATCATGCTGATCGCTTATTTGCCCAGAAGATAATTCTTCTTGAATATTATTGGCTAAGCCTTTACCGAGCTCTACACCCCATTGGTCGAAAGAACAAATTTGTAAAATAATGCCTTGAACAAATATTTTATGTTCGTATAAAGCGATCAAGCTACCTAATGAACGTGGTGAAATACGTTTCATCAAAATAGTATTGGTTGGGCGATTGCCTTTGTGAACTTTATGTGGTGCTACTTTGTTGATGTAGTCTTGTGTGCGGCCTTTGGCTTTTAAATCAGCTCGTACTTGAGTTTCATCGACGCCTTGCATAAGTGCCTGTGTTTGGGCGAAAAAATTAGCCATTAAGGTTTCATGATGCCCTTGTACTGGCGTTACGCTTTCTACTGAGCCAATAAAATCGGCAGGAACAACGTTATTGCTTTGGTGCAAGTATTGATAAAACGCATGCTGGCCATTAATCCCTAACTCGCCCCAAATTGAAGGAACCGTAGGATAAGGAATAGAGTCGCCATCCCAAGTGACAGATTTACCATTACTTTCCATTTCCGCCTGCTGTAAATAGGCTGACAGCATGTGTAGTGACTGATCATATGGTAAAATTGCCTGAGATTGCGCCCCTAAGAATGTACAATTCCAAACACTTAATAATGCTAAAATAACCGGAGCATTTTCTTCTAATGGCGTATTACAAAAGTGTTGGTCAAGCTCATGGGCACCTTCAAGTAATTCGATAAAACGCTCGAAGCCTAAATCAATAGCAATCGGTAAACCAATGGCAGACCAAAGTGAAAAGCGGCCGCCAACCCAGTCCCACATATCAAAAATATTTTCTTCGGCGATACCAAACTCTGTGGCATTTTTTTTGTTAGATGATACCGCGACAAAATGCTTAGCAATGGCTGATTGATCAAAAGAAGAAGACACTAGCCACTTCATCGCCGTTTTCGCGTTAGTCATGGTTTCGGTAGTGGTAAAGGTTTTACTTGAAACGATAAATAGCACTTTTTCGGGATTTAGTGGCCGAAGTACATTCGCTATTTGTGTGCCATCAACGTTAGAAACATAATGAACATTAACGCTGTTATCACTGTATTGCTTTAGAGCTTCAGTCACCATTTGTGGGCCTAAATTAGAGCCACCAACACCTATGTTTACTACATCAGTAATACGCTTTCCTGAGTAGCCTTTCCATAACCCTTGGCGAACTTTCTCGCTAAAAGCTTTCATCTTGTTCAGCGCTAATTGCACATCAATATTGATATCTTTGCCATCAAGTAATATTGGTTTACCCGAACGGTTTCTTAAGGCGGTATGCAAAACGGCACGTTCTTCGGTGCGGTTAATTTGTTCACCACTAAACATTTTTTCGCGCCAAGCTTCGACATCACACTCTTTTGCTAAATTGATTAGCAAATTCATTGTTGAGCCAGATATTAGGTTTTTTGAATAATCGACGAGAAAGGGCGCAAGCTGAATGGAGAACTGTTCAAAACGTTTAGGGTTTTGCTTAAATAGTTCACTCATATGTTGCTGTTTAATTTCATCAGCATGGCTTGTTAATTTTTTCCAGCTAGGTAATGAGGTTCTATCTTGCATTTTTTCTCCATTCAGGTAGTTGAGCGCTAATAAAGTAGCTGTTACGTATAAACGGCTTGAACGCTATCAGCATACTATTACTATACTCGCTTTAGTTACCAATAATTAATTGATCTATTAAGCTGTTAAATAGTTATTTGGTTGACCATTTGGTCAGGTATTATCTTGAATGAAAAAATATGTATTTGCAAAAATAAAAAAGAGAGCATCATGCTCTCTTTTTATTTTTAGTTCACTAATAAAATAATTACGTTAGCAATACTCTTTATAAATGGTAAATATTATTACTGGCTAAAAGTAACATTATCCAACCATACGGTGTCTTCACCATAGGACACGGAGCCATCCTTTTCGTAACGGAATTTAATTGTGTGTAAGTTTGCGTCTAGTGGTATTTGATATGTTGCCCAAGTGTTGTTTGTAATTGCATGTTGTAATTGTTCATCAACGTATACTTCTAAACTGTCACAACAGCTTTCAGATTCAACTTTAGCATCAAACGAAAATGTTCCGGATGCGAACAAGCCTTGATACTCTATTACACTCTCTTGGTTATCATCGATATCACCTGCTCTTATACTTTGACTCCCGTCGCTTGCAGTATCAGATGTGATATACCAATCTGCTTGGGAAGATTCTGGCATTGTCCAACCTAAAGGCAAAGTACTTGACTCGAACGATTCGGTTAGCGCCGAAATTGCATCAGGAACTGAATTTTCGTCGGCAGGATCTGTGCCAAAAATCAATACTTCATCGCCATCACTAAAGCCGTCTTCATCACTGTCCGTTAATATGGGGCTCGTATTATAAGTATTAATTTCTTCGCCGTCGGATAAACCGTCTTGGTCAGTATCAGTAAGTATTGGGTTCGATAAATGCGTGTTTACTTCGTTGCCATCTGTCAAGCCGTCACTATCACTATCCATTACTGTTGGATTGGAACCATGAGTGAATTCAAGTAAGTTAGAAAGTCCATCATTGTCTTTATCGAGTGATGCATCGTCAGGATCTGCCTTATCCAAACCATGGTTTAGTTCCCACCAATTAGGCATGCCATCATCATCATCATCACCGTCTATATTAAAGGCGGTAAGCTTTTGTTCGCCTGCGATATAGAGAATACCTTCACTGATACTTAATTGACCAAATTCTTCAACACTCCATACGGAATCATGGCTATTAATATCGATAGCGTAAGTATTGGAACTACTACCAATAAAGATTAAATTACGAGTAATAACAATGTTTTGTGTTATATTCTCTGTTGCCTCAAAGCTCCACAACAGTTCGCCAGTATTTTCGTCAAGTACCTCTAACACACCGTTGTTAATGACATATATTCGATTATAGGCTATGGCCGCTTCTTGAATATAATTAGACGATCTTTCCCATGTAATCGTTTGCTCTGTAAGATTAAAACTTCGAAGTTTTCTATTATCCACAACGACAAAGTTATTATTATGTCCTAGTACACCTGCTCTTGGTGTTGAGCCGTAGTTATTACTCTCATCAGTGATGCTAAATTCTTGTTCTCCAGTTTGTCGATTAAATGCTCTTAATGTTGATGCAGTATAACTATAAACAGTATCTGTAGTTACGCTTGGTGTCCAACCGGCAACTTGTTCTAAACTAATAAAGAATTTTTCTTCACCCGTTTGCGTAAATCCATACATACCACCATATGTACCACCACTGATATAGATGTCATCCTCAAATGGTGTCGGAGCCATATAACTACTCCATTGATTACCATAACTTGATTCAAACTCTACTGTGCCAGTGGTTGCGTTTACACCTCGTAAGTATGAGTCTCCATGCCCACCGGTTTGAAAAAATACTTTGCCGTTGGCATAGGCTGGCGCATCGATGCTGTTGATACTGCCATAATCAATACTCCATTGCTCTGTGCCGTTGGCGCTGTTATATGCCTGTAAAACTTTAGCGCCGCTCCGTCCTGATACGAAAACCTTGTTATTAGCTGCACTGACTTGATGTGGTACGTAATCTAAATCTATTTGCCATAACTGGGCAATGTCATTGTGATTAATATTGTAAAGGCTAAAACCATCATGCTTGGCATTGCCTTGGTAGGTAACCCAAGGTGTAGATATTGCAAAATCCTCGGCATCATTAGGGTTTGTTGCCAGAAAAAATTCTTCCATGTTGGTAAAACCGTCATTATCCGTATCTGCTAATGCATCACTGCCATCTAACGGATCGAAGCTATAGTCAATTTCCCAACCGTCACTCATACGGTCACTATCACTATCAAAAGTCAGTGGGTCGGTTAAATGTGTATGTACTTCGTCACCATCAGAAAGTCCATCGGCATCTGTATCTGAATTTGTTGGATCCGTACCAGCTGTTTGTTCATCTATGTTAACTAAATTATCGTTATCGATATCGGTTTGAGCATCATCAATATTGATATCTAAACCGTATTGCACTTCCCAGCCGTCGAGAATACCATCAGCATCAGTATCTTCAGCAAGCGGGTTGCTGCTATATACATTGATTTCGTCATAATCATTAACACCATCACTATCGGAGTCTGCTGTTAGTGGATTAGTGCCATGAGTATCAACTTCATCGCCATCACTTATGCCATCGTTGTCACTATCATTATTTAGTGGATCTGTACCATAAGTATTAACTTCATCGCCATCTTCTATACCATCAGCGTCAGAGTCTGAAACTAGCGGATCTGTCGCTGCTTGAAACTCTTCTAGATTAGAGAGCCCATCGATATCAGCATCTAAGCTCGCGTCATCAGCATTGTTTTTATCAAAACCGTAAAAGTCTTCCCACCAATCAGCCATGCCGTCGGCATCAATATCTCCGGCAATGTTGAAAGCAACAACTTTTTCATTAGCTGCAATGTATAGTGCTCCTTGATTACTAATAGACATTGGTCCTGCAATATCAGTTTGCCACACTGTTTCATGGGTAGCTAAATCAATTGCATAGGTAGTGTTTGCCGTTCCAACAAAGGCTAAATTACGAGTTAGTAAGATATCATGGTAAATAGATTCGTTAGAATCGCTCTCCCAGCTCCAAATGAGCTCGCCAGTAATTTCATCATAAACTTTTAATAAATCATTCTGGGCGGTATATACACGGCCATAAGCAATCGATACTTGTCGATTATTACTACTGTTTAACTCTGTTTGCCAAGAAATAACACCATTTTCAGTGTCAAAACTGAACAACGTATTATTGCTAAAAAACACGACTTGGCCGCTATGACCGATAACCGGCGTATTGTATAAAAAACTTGAAGAATTAAAATCTTCGGGGTAGGCAATATTAGATTGCAGCTCTCCTGAAGCTCGATCAATAATATCTAAGCCGTTATTGGGGGCGTAAATTGAGTCGGTATCAAGTGCTAATGCCCAGTAATAAACGTTGGAATAATAGCTGGCATCCCATTTATCTATGCCATTGTCATCAATCGCTTTAATTTCTCGATCGTATTTTACATAAAGATCATTTTGCCAAGGTGTCGCAGAATATTTGGTACTTCTTAAATAGTTGCTGTCGACACGATAAAATAATGAGCCAGTTTCAGCGTTAAGCGCCCTTAAGTAGTATGAGTTACCGCGAGTCTGCATAAACACTTTGTTATTTGCAAAGGCTAATGTTGAAATTTGGTAAGTGTCGTCAAAGTCACTTTGCCACTGTTGCTGCGCATTTGCGGCATTAATGGCATGCACTGAAACTGTTGCGTCATCATTATATGAGGCAATGTATGCAGTCCCCTCACTAGCTATAACCTGTCTGTTTTGTGAAACGGCGTCAATCTCCCAACGTTGGGTGATATTTTCGCTGTTAACAAGCACTGGGGTAAATCCTGTGTTGCCAGCATTACCTTGATACATTGTCCAGTTTGGAACAGAAGCAAAAGATGAACTATCAGTCGGATCTGTTTTAAGGAAAAACTCTTCCATATTGGAAAAATCATCATTATCACCATCAAGTTCGGCGTCAGTATTACTTAACGGGTTTAAATTATATGTAACTTCAAAGCCGTCATACATTCTATCGTCATCAGAATCTTTATCTAGTGGGTCCGTTAGGTGGCTATGTACTTCTGCACCATCGAATACGCCGTCAAAGTCTGTATCGGCAACCCTAGGGTCTGTATTTTGATTAAATTCGTCCTCGTTAACCAAACCATCTTCATCTAAGTCTGATTGACTATCATTTAAATTTGGGTTGAGACCATTTTCAACTTCATATAAATCGAGTAATCCATCTGCATCAGAGTCGGAAAGGAGCGGGTTACTTTGATAAGTGATAATTTCATCATAATCGGTTAAGCCATCTTCATCTGAATCAGCGACTAAAGGATTTGTATTGTGTTCATTAACTTCGGCACCATCACTTAAACCATCGCCATCTGAATCGTTATTTAATGGATCAGTAAGATGAGTATTTATTTCTGCACCATCAAGTAAACCGTCGTTATCCGAGTCATTATTATTCGGAATAGTAGCATTTTGGTATTCTTCTAGATTTGATAAGCCGTCATCATCTGAGTCAATAGCCGCATCACTAGCGTTATTGTCATCAAGATTATTCAATACTTCCCACCAGCCGGGTATACCATCTTCATCATGATCTGAAATGATGACTTTGGTAAATACTAGTTCAGTATCGATTTGACTTACGATGATAATATCTTCGTCATTCGGTACTAACGCTAGTGCTGAGCTTTGCAGTGTTTGTGAACCCCTAGCTCGGTAACTTTGATCCCAAAATCTAAGATTTTGATGATATAAACCTTCGTTATAGTCATATTCTTGGGTCACAGAAATTAGCGCATCACTGTGCCAATACTGGTCAATGGTTTGAATGTTGTCACTAATAGTTTCAAACTTGGCAATATTGGTCAGCGTCAGGTCATAAACAATGCCATTGCCGGTGACAATACTGTTCATATCGGTTGAGAGCCTAATAGGATTTTGAGCTCTACTAGAACTATCATATTCAGAATAATTTTTATCAATCATTAAACCTGTTACTTGGTTTATTTGATATGAATATACTCGATTGTTATTGCTTAAATAGCTAGTGTTGTTGGTGTCATTCCACTGCATTGAAACATTGCTATATTCATTAAATGAATCGGTTTGAACTCCATCGATATCAAATATGTATTTGTTGTTTTGTGACGAATCACTTGCTAATAAGTAATTTCCAGCACTGCTTAAATAGGTTACTTGTCCTGGAAGTGATGTAAATTGATGTTCTTGTGTTGGGGTTGATATATCGACATAAGTAATATGACCATTGTTGTAA
Source organism: Colwellia sp. SU-HH01172 (assembly GCF_057553355.1). Classification (NCBI taxonomy): domain Bacteria; kingdom Pseudomonadati; phylum Pseudomonadota; class Gammaproteobacteria; order Alteromonadales; family Colwelliaceae; genus Colwellia; species Colwellia sp. SU-HH01172. Next base: position 31,743 of record NZ_BAAJMB010000004.1, read on the forward strand.
CCAATATAAATCCTATTTTGCGTAGATAAATAAGTGATTATCAAAGGTATTGCATCAACATCTTGACTCAATGTTGCTAAATGAATCGGGTTTGTATAATGATTGGTTGCCGCACTCCAACGATATATCGCGCTGTTTTCACTACTTAAAAGATAAATATCTTCTTGTTGATCATAAATAATTTTTGTTGGAGTAAAGCTAGGTAGTGTAGCGGTAAAATCGCAGCTGCCATCAGTGCCATGTTCGGCTAGCCAGCAAGCGGAATCTAATGGAAATTCATCAAGAGTTAGCCCTGTTGTTGAATCAAATTCAGTGTAGCCCGTATTCCATTCATCAGGCGAGCCATCGTTATCAGTGTCAATTGAAGCGGCAACATCCAGTGGAAATTTATCGTCATTATTGTTAACTCCATCACCGTCACTATCTTCACTGGCAATGTATTGCATTACTGAAAGCTGTTGGCCATTATTGAGAATCAAGTAACTGTTATTAAGTTCAGAAAATGTTGCTAGTACATCATTTTCAATTGTAATTTGTTCTATTACTTGCGATTCGGCGTTAAAACGCTGTAAGAAATAAGAATTGTCTTCTTGAGTTAAGATTGCATATTCATCATTATTAACCCAAAAACCAAATTTTTGTGCAGGATTATATGCTGTCCCATTATTTAATGGTAAAAACTCTTCTAAGTCATAAACTTGACCATTACCGAGAAGTAGCTTTTCATCGTTTTCTGATAACGCAATAAAATTCTCAAGGTTATTAAAATACCCTAAATTGTGATTACTCGTAACTGTGCCATCACTTTCATTAATGGCTAAATAGTGTAGGCTATTATATGAGGTGTAGTAAAGCCTTGATAAGGTTGTGTTCCACGTAAATTGATATCGATTACGACCTATATAATCAGTCTCGGTTGGTTCGCCAAGTAAGTTATAAATATATAATTGACCGTTATTGGAAGAGTGCACACCAATATGTTGGCCCATTGAGGTTATTGATGTTATTTGAACATTCGAGTCATTTGTTGTTACGGATATAAAGTCTTCTAGTTGGTTTGCTTCATTGACAAAACGTACTTTTCCATCATTAAAGCCAATATATAGTTTTTGTGCACTCACCGAATATTCAATAGTTGTTGCATTTTCCACATCAATTGGCGTTGCGAAATGGCCAGTGGTGTTATTGTACTCAAGAATTGTCGGCCATTCAGGGTTAAAAAAATAAAAACTAGCGACACCATTTGCTTTAATTAATTGTGGACTGTTTGACGCAATCCAGGTCATATAACAATGTGTTCCGTCACCGTCAGTATCAATATAACAGGCTGCATCGTGAGCATAGGCGTCAGAGTTATCGCCGATACCATCGCCATCACTATCGGCACTTTCAGCGGAATCTAGTGGATATAAATCATCTTCGTCATTGATTCCGTCACCATCGTCATCGTTGTCTTCATTGTTAGGAATACCATCGTTATCGGTATCTCTTATATCTTGTTCAACAATAATTGCATCTAATTGCTCCGCAGCAATAACCGCTAATCGATTTCGAAAAGTAACGGGGATTGCATTGTTTGGCGCGATAAAATCGTGAAAGAGATCTATCAACATTTGCTCAGTATCAAGTTCTGACTCGTTTAAATCCGTAGGTACAAATGAAAACGTAGCGTCAAACATTGTTTGCTTATGTTCGGCAATTAAAGTGTTTAATTCTTCTTTACTCAGTTGTTCATCTGCAAACTGACTAAGCTCAACATCAAGTAATTTGACCAAATTGCTGGTGAATGGTGAAATTGAAGCATACTCATAGCTTTCTGTATCAGCATTAATTGAGGTTAAAGGTAATGCTGATAAAATAATAGGAGTTTGCGTAAAGTTTAATTCGGGGCGCGATACGTCGCTAGCCCCTTCACCAATATAAGCTCTAATAGTTGAAGATGTATAGCTATTATAATGGTCTGGTAATATAACAAAAGAGAAGTGACCCGTTTCATTAGTTATTGTGCTTAGTTCATCTTCGTCGTGTAATAAATTTGCATTTTCATCAATGAAAACAATAGCGCCTTGAATATAACCATCAATAACTTTGCCGCTTACTTGCACTGAATTTTCAACCGTAATTGTAAAAGTGCTTAACGTAACGGCACCATTGCCATCATCGCCAGTAATTTTTATATCAGTGTAATTACCTGCATCATTTAATGATGGGGTACCCGAGATGGTCATAGAAGCGGTGTCAAAAGTTGCCCATGCAGGCAAGTTTTCAACACTGATAGTGACGTTATCACCGTCAGCATCTGAAACCGCTAATACTGATTCGTATAGTTGTGTTTCTGCAATGGAGGCTAATGGTGTCGATGTTAGGACCGGTGGCCTGTTTTCTTGGGGCAGTGGGTTAGTTGGACTACTGCTTTCGCCCCCGCCACCACCACAGGCATATAGCGTTAAACTCAGCGCTGTTGTAATTATTGTTTTTCTTATGTTAACTGAACTGATTTTCATAACCATTTCTCATTGAGTAAATTAACGATGAATAAATGGTTATTTAAGATGGTTAAACTCCCTTTTATTCTCTTAAAGTTTGTGTTCTATACAAACTTTAGCACTTTCCTTAAATGCCGTTACTGCTTGTTTTATGATGTTTTTATTAGCAGTAAATTACATGTTAACAATTTGTTACTTATTGCACAATTGTTTTAAAGACAAAATTTTTACTATTTTGTAAGGCAGATATGCCACATCATGTACCTTCTATTTAGCACGACACTAGGAGCTTGGATTATCAATCAAAGTTAAATTGTGCAATTACCAAGCAACACTTTATAATGGCGTAACAAAGAATCATAAAAATCAATATAATCTCTGAATATGCAACAATATGACTTAGTCGCTTTACGCAGTTTTATTTCAGTAGTCGATACTGGCAGCTTTAATCAGGCTGCTGAATTACTTAATGCCAGTACCGCTGCGGTAAGCCGGCGGGTATCTGGTTTAGAAGCGGCGCTAGATGTCAGGCTGTTAAATCGAACAACTAGGCGGGTTGAATTAACTGAAGCAGGGCAGCAATTTTATCAAGACGTGGTAAATATTTTCCAGTCGTTAGATGAGGCGCAAGAGCGTATTCAATCTCGTAGTCAGAATTTAAAAGGTAATTTACGTATTTCAGCACCACTGAGTTTTGGTATAACGTCATTAACGCCTATTTTAACCGGCTTTATGAAGTTGCACCCAGAGTTGAAAATTCACTTACAGCTTGAGGACCATCGTACTGACTTTGTTGCCGAAGGTATTGATGTTGGTATTCGTGTTGGGCGTTTAGAAGACTCATCATTAGTTGCCCTGCCAATTACCACTATTTCTGCAGTGTTTTGTGCCGCGCCAAGCTATTTGAATCAGTATGGTGAGCCGAACGTGCCTGAAGATTTACTTAACCATAATTGTTTACGATACAGTTTAATTAACCCTAAATTAGGCTGGATAGGGCAAGAAAATGGTGTTGAGCGCAGTGTTGATGTCAGTGGTACCTTAACGTCAAATAATGGTAATGCCTTAAAAGAAGCAGCAATAGAGGGCATTGGTATTTTGCAGTCACCTATGTTCATTATTGGTGACGCAATTGAAAAAGGTCAACTTGTTGAGGTTTTGTCCGCATACAAACCGGCACCGCTCGGGCTTTACGCGATAAAGTTATCACGTAAATTTACCTCAGCGAAAGTAAATGCTTTTATTGATTACCTTAAAGCGTATTATGCGAAGCAAGGTTAGGGGCTATTGAACTTTCGCGGTTAAGTTTTGTTCGAGATAAAAGCGTTTTAATCGCGGCGAGTTGTGTGTGGCCTAGTCATTCTATGCAAATACGACTCAACAAAGAGTAAAGCGCTTTTGGCCGAATCCTTCGGACAACATTTGTTGGCCATTTTTACAGCGTTATCACCTTTTTATGTGGAATAACCACATGACAAAGCCTCTGCCTTGTATAAATAGCCAACAAAATGTTGTAAAAGTAATCTCGAAAAATCAACAGCCCCTAGTACAAAAGCCGTTTTGATACCGTTTTAACTAGGGGATGTTGCCGCTTTAAAAACTGCCATTAAGTTTTCGACAAAGGCAATGTTGTTTTGATCAGACACTGATACTGTAATGCCAAAAGGGGCAAAATGTAGTGTTTCGGCTAGTTGCCCAGTTGATAACTTGATTTTTGCTAAAGTGAATCTTTTCTTGGCAATTTCTTTTTCTATTCTTATTTGAATGCTTTCTTTTACTAAATTTTCTTCATTTTGAATCAGGTCTTTGCAGTACGCTTGTCCGGCGTGTAACAAATCAGCCCTTACTAAGGCACTGGAAATATCATTAAAAAAACCTTCACATCGCTGAATAATCAGCTCTTGCGTGTCTGTCCAAAAATCATTCTCTGAAATACGGTAGTTGTCAATTAAGGTGTTGTATTGCTGAAAGTGTTTCTCTACGACGGCTCTAAAAAGTATTTCTTTAGATTTAAATTGCTTATGAATGGTGACACGAGAAATCCCAGCGTGTCGACTAACCATTGAAATATTGGCTGTACAGTAGCCGTGTTGAAAAAAGCAATCCATGGCGGTATCGAGTATTTTTTCAGTTGTACTTGGCAAAACAGTTTCTCTTAAGAGTATAAACATTTTGATCATAACGTGAATGAAAACAATAAACAACAGGTTTACAGTAGTTGTTAATGTGTAAACCTGTGCTATAATTGCACAACTTATATCTGTTGGTTAGCTAGTGTTATTTGGCTTGTAGCAATTATTCAACTTGGTATTTTTATTAATTAAGGTATTTATTGGGGTTAATGTGAAGAAAGTTTTTATCGTGATTATGGCTGCTTTTATCTTGCAAGCATGCTCTGAGCCTACAGAGGCTGTAAAAGAACGCGAGCCAGTTGTTGTGCAGTTATCGGCGGCGAGCATAACAAACTTAGCCAATGATTATGAATTTCCGGCGACAGTGTCTGCGGTTAAAAGTGTTGATTTAAAGTTTGAAGTGTCAGGACGTTTAATTTTTGAAAGTCTAATCGAAGGTAGCGAAGTTAAAAAAGGGCAGGTTTTAGCGAGAATAGATCCTGCACCATTTCAACGTAAAGTTGAGGAAAGCCGTATTCGTCATGAAGATGCACAACGTGACTTAAAGCGCATTAAAGATATTTTTGAGAAAAATGTTGCATCACAACGTGACTATGATGAAGCGAAATCACAATTTTCTATCACTAAAATAGCGTTAGAAAATGCTGAGCAAGATTTGAGCTACTCAACAATTCGGGCTCCATTTGATGCGGTAATTGGCGCTAGGTATATCGAAAACAATAGCTATATTCGCACCGGCGATACTTTGGCTAATTTGCAGGATAGATCAGAATTATATTTTACCTTTGAAGTACCTGAAAGAATTATGACCGCCAATGCTGGTAACCGTGACGTTAAAGCTACGGCACATATTATTGGCCAGGAAAGTAAAGTGTTCGACATACATTATGTGGAACATAAAACCACGCCAGATCCTATTACCCAAACCTATGGCGTAACATTTGCTCTTGACGGGGAAGTGACGAAATTGTTTTATCCAGGCTCTCGCGCGATTGTTAATATCAAAGATAATAATAGTTACGCGCAAGCGCTTGTTATTCCGTTAAATGCCTTAATGGGCAACAATGATGCTGGCTTTAGTGTTTGGCGTTTTAATCAAGCCGACAGCACACTAACCAAGGTAAAGGTTGAAATTTCTCAGCTACAAGGAGAGTTTGCCTTGGTTTCTGCTGGGCTCAATGCTGGTGATAAAGTTGTCTCAGCGGCAGTAAGTCAAATGCGTGAAGGACTAAAAGTTAGAGAATATAAGGCGGCATTCTAAGATGGATATAGCACGCTATTCATTGACAAAACCCATTAATATTTGGCTGATGTCTATTTGTTTTATCATTGGCGGCATTGTTGCCATGGGCAAAATAGGCCGTTTAGAAGATCCGGCATTTACGATTAAGCAAGCGGTTATTTTTACCTACTATCCAGGCGCTAGTGCAGAGAAAGTTGAAAAGGAAGTCACTGAGCAGGTTGAAATTGCACTGCAACAAATGTGGCAATTAGATATTTTAGAATCTGTGAGTAAGCCTGGATTTTCGCGTGTCACTATGGAAATACAGCCGCACATTGATGGCCCACTATTACCACAAATTTGGGATGAGTTACGTAAACGTTTACGCGATATTCATAACGACTTGCCATTAGGGGCAAGTGCGCCTGTGGTGATTGATGATTTTGGTGATGTTTACGGTGTCTATTATGCGCTGTCTGCACCAGATTTTAGTGCTTATCAGATGCGTGAATTTTCTCGTATTATTCGCCGCGAGATCCTCACCGTTGATGGTGTTGCTAAGGTACAAGTGGGCGGAATACTTGAAGAAGAGATTGTCGCTAGCATTGATAGTTATCAAATTGCTGGCTTGGGCTTGTCTTTTCCTGATATTCAACAAGTTTTAGCCAGTAATTTAAAACCGTTTAGCGGCGGGCGATTATTTGTTGGTGATAAGCAAATACGCATACCTGTTGAAAGCTCAACCAATAAAATTGAGGAAATTGAAAACCTTTCTATTGTTATTCCTGGGAAAAATGCCTCAATAAAAATTAAAGATATTGCTGAATTAAGTATTCAGCCGGTGGAGATTCCCAGCGGTTTAAAACGTTTTAATGGCGAAAGCGCGATTACACTAGCGGTATCGGCACAAAATGATATTAACATTGTCGAAGTCGGCGAGAAAATCGAAGCTAAATTGGCTGAAGTGTTAGCTAAATTACCTGCCGGTATTAACGTAACCTCTATTTATAACCAAGCAAAAATAGTCGACAAATCGGTTGATGGTTTTATTTTAAACCTAGAAATATCAGTGGCCGTGGTAACGCTTGCCTTGTGTTTATTTATGGGCTGGCGCTCAGGTGTGGTTGTTGGTGGTACCTTATTGATCACAGTTTTAGGCACAGTGCTTATTATGTGGCTTTATGATTTGCAGTTACAGCGAATTTCTCTTGGTGCTATGGTTATTGCCATGGGGATGCTGGTGGACAATGCGATTGTTGTCGCCGAAGGTATGATGCTACGGATGGAAAAAGGTAAGTCGGCGATGGAGTCGGCGAGCTTTATTGTTAAACGTACCCAGTGGCCATTACTTGGTGCTACCGTTATTGGTATTGCTGCCTTTTCAGGCATTGGTTTGTCTGATGATGCCACGGGTGAATTCTTATTTTCATTGTTTGCCGTGGTGTTGATTTCATTAATGCTGAGTTGGATTTTGGCCGTTACGCTTACACCACTACTTGGTAAATATTTTTATCAAGTGGGCAATAAATCCAGTGAAAATGACAGTCAGTCATTATTCCATAAAGCCTACTTAGTGGTGTTACGTAGTGCTTTGCATTGGCGAGGTTTAACTTTAGGTATTTTGATTGCAATAACTATTGGTGCCTATGCTAGCTTTGGTTTAATAAAGCAAGGCTTTTTCCCGCCGTCGAATACACCGGTATTTTTTGTTCATTATTGGGGGCCGCAAGATTCTGACATTCGAGCCACCGAAAAATATATGAAACAAGGTGAAAAGTTAATTCTTGAAACTGAAGGTATAGAGTCACTGGCAACATTTATTGGTGAAAGCTCTGAGCGCTTTACTTTAGTATTCGCGCCTGAACTACCGAATGAAAGTTATGGGTTATTTTTAGTGCGAGCGAAAGATGCCGCTGAGATTCCTCGCCTAGCGCAGCAAATATCTAGCAAGTTACGAGCAGCAAACCCGAAAGTTAATTTCTATGCTGAGATCATGCAATTTGGTCCGGGAGCTGGGGCAAAAATTCAAGCACGTTTCTCAGGTGAAGACCCTGCAATATTGCGAAACTTAGCCGAACAAGCTAAAGCGATTTATTTTGAAGATGGAAAAATTCGTGATATTCGTGACGATTGGCGCGACAAAGGTATTGTTTTATCACCTGAATATGATGACATTGCTGCAGGTATTGCCGGTGTTTCACGCTCTGATTTCAGCCAAGCGATAGCGTTTTACACTGATGGCCTGCAAATAGGCCAGCTGCAAGATGGTGATTATCTTTACCCTATTATTGCGCGAAATAGCAACAATAACCCTGAACAACTGGTTGGTTTAGAGAATAGTTTGGTATGGAGTAGCAGCCAACGTACTTATATTCCGTTTAAGCAAGTTAGCGGTAAAATGAGCTACACCAGTGAAGAGTTGTTAATTAACCGCCGTGATCGCGTTCGAACAATTACAGTGAAAGCCGAGGCTGGCTACGATGAAACGACAGGTGAAGCGTTTGGTCGTACTCAAGCTAAAATCGAAGCAATTAATTTACCCGATGGCTATACGTTAGCGTGGGGCGGAGAATATGAGTCATCACGTGATGCACAAGCGGCGTTAGGGCAGGGCTTACCATTAGGCTTTTTAATTATGTTTATTATTAGCGTGCTGTTATTTGGTCGGGCTCGTCAACCGATTATTATTTGGTTAATTGTGCCTATGGCCGTGGTTGGTGTTGTCGCGGGGTTATTACTAGCAGATTTACCGTTTGGCTTTATGTCGTTACTCGGCTTTTTAAGCTTGTTTGGTATGTTGATTAAGAATGCCATTGTTTTGTTAGAAGAAATTGATTTACAAATTTTGGAAGGCAAAGAAAAAGCACTAGCGATAGTTGAGGCAAGTTTAAGCCGTTTACGGCCAGTATCATTGGCGGCAATCACGACTATTTTAGGTGTGATGCCGTTGATCCTAGATCCGTTTTTTGCTGATATGTCGGTGACCATTATGGGTGGTTTAGCATTTGCAACCATCCTAACTATGATTGCAGTACCCGTTCTTTACAGTGTCTTTTACAAGATTAAAGTCGAAAGAGTATAGGCGTCATTAACGTGTAAACCATCACTTCTTTTTGAATACCTTTTTAAAGCGAACAGTTAACTGTTCGCTTTTTTTATGTGCAGGATAAATGGGCTATCACGGACGCATGAAAGCGCAAGACCGCGTATGTTTGCTAGTTTTTTCTTATTGTTACGTTTGGTGCAATTATCATTTGTTTAAATCCATATTTATTACGCTGACTGCTGTGGCTAGAATAGCACTATCGATTTAGAGCTAGTTTCTATGCCAAATAGATTCGCTTAAAAGTAAGGCATTAATTATGTGGAAAAATACAAATGAAAACTATGGCTTAGTCAGTAAGTTACTGCATTGGCTCAGCGCTATCAGTGTTTTTGCTATGTTTGGCGTCGGTTTTTGGATGGTCGATTTAACGTACTACAGCCAGTGGTATCAAAAAGCGCCTCATTGGCATGAAAGTGTCGGTATTTTATTGTTAAGCGCTACACTCATTCGTCTGCTTTGGCGTCGATTCAGCGTTAAACCAAAAGCAATACTTAGTCACTCAAAAATTGAAAAACAGGCATCTAGCCTAGTTCATATCTTTATATACATCCTCCTTTTCTCACTTTTCATTAGTGGTTACTTAATTTCAACGGCAGACGGCAGAGCAATAGATGTTTTTAATTGGTTTAGTGTTGCTGGGCTAGGGGAGTTAATTGAAAACCAAGAAGACTTAGCGGGCTTAGTTCATGAATATATTGCCTATGTCTTAATTGCTTTATCGTTAGTTCATGGTGCTGGCGCAGTTAAACACCATGTTATTGATAAAGACCGAACATTAATGCGAATGATTAAATCTGATAAATAGTTAAGTAAACAAGCAAGTATACAACTTAAATTTAAACTAGCCGTTAAGGCAAGAGGAAGAACAATGAAAAAATATCTATTAACATCATCACTATTAGCAACATCATTATTAGCTGCAAGCGCATTGGTTCCAGCGCAGGCAGCGGATTATATTATTGACCATGAAGGTGCACATGCGTCAATTAATATTAGTGCCAGCCATTTAGGTTTTAGTGTTTTAACTGGACGGTTCAATACGTTTAGTGGCACGTTTAGCTATGATGAGAAAGACATATCTAACGCTAAAGTGTCCGTTACGATAGATACCAGAAGTTTTGATTCAAACCATGCAATGCGTGATAAGCATGTGCGCTCTGATGACTTTCTTGATGTGGCTAAGTTTTCACAAGCAACATTTGTTAGCACTAAAGTAACCGATAAAGGCGATGGCAAGTTAGCTATTGATGGTGATTTTACCCTGCACGGGGTAACAAAACCTATGACGATAGATGCGATAAAAGTTGGAGAAGGGAAAGATCCTTGGGGCGGTTATCGTTTAGGCTTTAATGGTAAAAGCTCGATTAGTATGGGAGATTTTGGTTTTAAGCAAGACTATGGTCAGGTTGACTTGACGTTACATGTTGAAGGGATTCGCCAGTAAGCGCTGATTAAAATGGTTTAAGTGACTTCATATAAATAACAGTGAGAAAAATTATGACTAAGGTTAGCTCTAATTGGAAATCTAGTATCAAAGCGGATGGTAATTATCGCCGAAAAGCGTCTCAATTTCGTCAGTGGCTAACTGCTGATGGCAGTACGGGCTTTAAGGCTGAGTCTGGTCGTTATCATTTATATGTTTCACTTGCCTGCCCTTGGGCGCATCGTACGCTAGTGTTTAGGACGTTGAAAGGGCTGACAGAGCATATTTCTGTCAGTGTTGTGCATCCTGATATGCATGATAAAGGCTGGAGTTTTCAAAATGATGAAAGCTCTGCTGCTGAGTATCAAACAACGGGAGATTCTTTATACGGTAATGAATACATGTTGGCAATTTATTTAAAAAGTGCTTCAAGTTATCAAGGCAATGTTACGGTTCCAGTACTTTGGGATAAGAAAAACCAGCGTATCGTCAGCAATGAATCTGCAGATATTATTCGAATGTTTAATAGTGAGTTTAACCACTTAACGGGCAACACAGTTGACTTTTATCCTGAGCATTTACAACACAGTATTGATGAAGTGAATGAGTGGGTTTACCACGATATTAATAACGGTGTTTATAAAACAGGTTTTGCCACAAGCCAAAGTGCTTATGAGGAAAATGCTGAAAAGCTATTTAAGGCCTTAGAAAAAGCAGATGACATCCTTAGTGAGAAACGCTATCTAACCGGTCACGAAATAACGGAAGCTGACTGGCGTTTGTGGACAACATTGGTACGTTTTGATTCGGTTTATCATACTCACTTCAAATGTAACTTACGTTTGTTGGCAGAGTTTAAGCATCTTTATCACTTCATGCTTGAGCTATACCAAATGCCAGAAATTGCTAGCACGGTGAATCATGCCCATATTAAACGCCATTATTACGCCAGCCATTTAGCCATTAACCCTTATGGTATTGTGCCATTAGGTCATCAGCAAGATTGGGCAGTTCCACATAAGCGCGATAGCTTATAAATAATTGCGTACTAAAATTGAAACAATAAAGCCAAAGTAATCAATCGCTTTGGCTTTTTGTTGTGATATGCAATCTTCCATGACTTTCTTTAGGTAAGAAGCATAAATGTTTTAGGCTTATGAAAGTTTTAGTTTGTTATCTGCTGATAATTTTTCACCACCAATTAACATCACAAAGACTAATAAGCTACCCCATAAAATATGCTCATTGAGTGCGGCAGGGCTGATATCAATCAAGCTCAGCACGGCAACATAATTTACCACAAATAGACCAAGAGCAGACAAGCGGCTAAATAAACCTATGGCTAATAGTATCGGCAATACTAATTCGCCAATCGTGCCCGCCCACGCCGCAACCACAGGTGATAATAATGGCACTTCATACTCATACTCAAAGAGCATTAAGGTTGACTCCCAATCACGCAGTTTAGTCAGACCTGATTTGAAGAATATACTGGCGACGTAAAGCCGGACAAATAACATTGCCGGAATACGTAAGTAGTCGCTGTAATCTAAAATTTGGTTGTGTAATGCTCTAACTTTTTGCAAAGCCATCATAAGTATTCCTCTTTTTTAAGCTATTAGGTATTGTTTATAAATTTTGTGGGTTCAAGTTTGCTAATCACATCTCAGTTATGACGTTAACTTGGTGTGATTAACGAAATTGAAGGTATTAATTGCTGCTGAATTGCTTGTGGTAGCCAAGTAATAATTGAAAACTCTTGATGATTTATTTTGTCTAGTGCTCCGCCAATACTGAGCGATCGATTATTCGTTGAGCTTTCAATACTCTCTGCTAAAAGCGCCGATTGCCATAATGCTAACCATTGATATTCTTGCAGGGTAATTTGTTGATACTGCGCTTGAAAGTTTGGTCGCCAAACAAGCAGATAATATTGCCCTTTCTGATAACGACTAAGCTGCTCGGCAATATCACTTAACGCACGGTGATTATTATCTTCATCAACTTTGCTGTTTTTATGACTATTGGCAATGTCAGTGATGATTAAATCAGCAGGGTAGTCGAGTTTTATCACTTTAAAGCCTGCAGCGAAGTTAAGTTTTAGTTGATAGGCGTCAACCTCATTGAGTAATGATAAAGTCGTTAAATCTTTCGCAACATTTTCAGCACGCTCTGTATGATGACAAGCAAAGTCTAATTCCGCTACTGCCGCTAAAACTTCATTATTTGCTATTGGTTGTTGTTGAATAAAGCGTGCAAAGTTATCGCCTAACTCTCCCCAATCAAATTGTGTTTTTAAGTGTTTTTGCAAATATGCTTTTACCAGTTGGGAGAAGCCCGTTTCACCAATAAATGAATGTACCGTGGCAAAGGTAATAGCTAATGCACGACTGGCGTTGGCTAGTAAACTGCGTTGATAAATACTCAGTCCTGCAGCCGAAACTTCGCTTGAGTTGTGTGTGCCATTTTCTTGCAAATATTCTAACGAGAATATCGCCGATAGCATTTGTGATTGTTGCTGCTTAATATTCACGGTTTTCACCTTCTACAAGAACTTTATCGCTGGTACTTTCATCGTCAGTATTTGAACAATTGTTGGTGAAAACATGCTTTGCTATGGCTCTCGCTTTATCGGCTTCGGCTATTAGCCTTTGCCACGAAGGTAAGTCTTCATCCCATTCGATTAATGTCGCCACAGGGCCAAATTTTTCTAGCGCAAAGTGATACAAAGACCAAACATCTTCTGATACTGGCTGGCTATGGTCGTCTATCATTAATTGCTCTGCGCCAACTTGCGTACAACCGGCTAAATGTATTTCACCAACAAGTGATGACGGGATCTGCTCTAGCCATTTTTTTGCCTGTGCTAAAACACTAATATTTGCTCTTGAGTCAAGCTGTTCAGGCACTAAGGTGACTAAAGGTTGGTTGATGGCGTTAACAATCAGGTTATTTAAATCAACTAATAATTTACAACCAGACTGTTGGCAAAGTTTCACTAAAAACTCGGCTTCACTGTACGTTGAACCCGGTAACTCAATATAGGCAGATAAGTTTTCAACCAATATTTGTCGACCTAACTGCGCTTGTGCACGTTTAACATTGCCAACCATAATGTTTAAGCTTTCATCATTGAAAGGAATTGGCAGTAAATCACCTGCGTGGACATCTAGTCCTTGGCTTTCAGCCCAGCTAAAACAGGCGTGATCTGAGACTAATATCGGCTGATAACGTGCAACTAAATTACTAAGCTGCTCAAGCTGCTGTTGTGGTGCTGGTAACGCTGAGCCTAAACCTAATGAAGTGGCATGTAGGCTTATTTTATAATGTTGACTTATATCGGTAAGTACCGCGTGACTTGCGCCGCCTTTCGCGAAAAAGTTTTCTGCATGTACTTCAATGAAGTCGATGTTAGCTGGAGAGCTTATGGCATCGTCAAAATGACTATGCCTTAAACCAACACCAATTAAAGGTAAGTTAATTGCTGTTTTTTTGTTCAAGGAAAACATAGGTTTTTCTCCAGTAACATCGAAAAGGGTAAGCCGTTATAGCGGCTTTAATTGTGTTAAGATTTTTGCTTTAACTTTTCACGTGCTTCTTTGCGGGTTAAACCACCTTGGCTTTTGCAAAGCCCTTTAGTAACCAAACGCCATTCTCCAGGGTCGTTATCGACTTTCGATTGTCCAGCACAAGAATGAGTACCGGCAATGTTACTACAGTCATTTTGTCCAGCTAATGATACGCCATAGCATTTCTCTTTCTTGGCACGTTTTTCAGCTGCTTCAGCATCAGAAATAACACCTAAAGTTAACGCTGCTGCGAAGGCTGTTGATAGGGCAATATTATGATTCATTTTAATTTCCTCTTATTAATGCTCGTTTAACCAGTCTAGTACATCTTTTTTCGGCGCGGCGCCAACATGTTCTGATGCGACTAACTTATCTTTTAAAAGTAATAGCGATGGAATGCTGCGAATACCGTATTTTTGCGCTAAGGCAGGCATATCATCAATATTGATTTTAACGGCTTTCATTTTACTTAGTTGCTCACCCGCAACTTGTTCAAATATTGGCGCCATCGCTTTACAAGGCCCGCACCACGGTGCCCAAAAATCGATTAACACTTCAGAGTTTGACGCTAGAACGTCAGTAAAGTGTTGCTCACTTCTGATTTCTTCTACATTCATCGCTTATTCCTACTTACTTTTAAGGTTTCAATTTTGAAACTTAACTAAATACTTAATTAAAATAGTTAACTGAGTGCTTTCTTAAAGCTCATCGGCAGCAACATTTTTAATATCGCTCCAGTTATCACTAGAAAGGTTTAAGTAACCAGGTACGTCAGTTAACCATTTCTTTTGTACGTCTTTATTCAGGTTCAAATACAATTTGTTGTCGACAATTTTCCAAGCTAATGGATCGGTATCAAACTTTTTCTCCATCGCAACACCAAAGGCACAAAAGCCACCGTATTGAGGCGCATATTTAGCTGGGTTTGCTTTAAACATGTCGCGGTTTTCTTCGTTGCTAAAACGGTAAATACCACCTTTATATGTTGCTGTGTAACTTGCATTACCCATTTTAGGTGTCGACATGGTGAAGTAACTTACTGGGTCATAACCTTTAATTGCTAGGTCATTGGCATCAGCATTCATGTCGATGTCTGCGGCAAATGAAAGACTGCTAGCAACTAAAATAGAACCGGCTAATATTGTTTTTAAGGTTGTTTTAAACATCTTGTTTCCTAATTTGTGTAGTTGTTAATGACGGGAGAAATAATAGTGTTGATTGCTTAGCGAGTGGGATACAATCGTCCGCACTTTGAACCAAATCGTCCAAGTTGCGTATTTATGGACCATCTTTCACAAATAATTGATCGATTTAGCCTACAAGCCGGAGTGTTCTACACCGGGAAACTCTGTGGTTTGTCTCATTTTAACGAAGGAGCCGCAGCAGAAGGCCATATTCATTTATTGCGTAGTGGCACTTTATCTATTCTAGGGCTAGACAAGTCGACTATTGTCTTAGACAAACCTTCGATTATTTTTCTGCCTAGGCCAGTTAAGCATGGCTTACAAGCGCGCGATACTGACAATGCTGAACTTATTTGTGCAACAGTGACTTATGGTAGTAATAGCTCAAATTTATTGGCAGAAGCCTTACCTGACTTACTCATTCTACCTTTAGCAGAGTCACCATTTTTGCAAACCAATATTGATTGGATCATTGCCGAAGCTGGGCAAGAACAGCAGGGGCGTCAAGCGGTGATGAACCGATTAATGGAAATATTCATTATCAATATGATGCGCTCACTTATTACTAAAGGCGATATTGCCCAAGGCATGCTGGCGGGGTTAATGCATCCTCAGCTGAAGAATGTTTTGCAGCAACTACATAATCACCCTGAAGAGCATTGGTCATTGGAAAAAATGGCAGGGCTGGCGTTAATGTCACGGTCAAAGTTTGCCGAAGTTTTTAAAGGCGTTATTGGCCAAACCCCTAACGACTATTTGGTGAGTTGGCGCGTAGGCGTTGCACAGTCGTTATTAAAACAAGGTAAGAACGTTAGTATTGTCGCCAATAGCGTTGGCTATGAAACCGCTTCGGCACTTGCTCGTGTTTTTAGAAAACAGACTAATATGTCGCCAAAAGAGTGGTTAGAGCAACAATAGAAAGTTTCAATTTGCAATTCTTCTATTGCAGCGCCTGTTGTTGGCATAGTACTTAAGAGCAAATGAGTACTTTAATTTGCATCGACTGCTATCATTTTACAAATCTTGACATTTCTTATATTTTCTAAACATAACAGGGGCTATAGCTTGCATGTTACTTGATTGATATTTATTTACTCTACGCTCATTAAGGAAATGAACATGAATACAATCAATAACAATGCACTGCCGACTATTAACCAAATGATGATGGAGCGTAAAGAGCGCTTTTCTGCATCAGATGCTGATGGTAATGGACAAGTTTCAAAAGAAGAGTTTATCAATAATGCACCTGAAAATGTCAGTGCTGAAAAACTTGAAAAGATGTTTGCCCGCATGGATACCGATGGCAATGGTGAAATCAGTGATGAAGAACACCAATTAATGCTTGATCAAATGGTTGAGAGAATGTCGAATGCTAGCCCTGAAACGCAAACTTCATATGGTAACCTTACGACCTTAGAAAGCCTATTTGATGATATGGAAAATAGTGAGCAAGACGCAGAGTTTCCTTCTTTTGTTGAAACCATGAAGCAACAATTACAAGCAATTGATGGTGATGACAGTATTGATAAAGCAGAATTCTCTCAGTCTATGTTGGAGTTTATTCGCAATTATCCGCGCATAGATACCAGCGTATAACGTGCATGATGTCATTGTCACTTACCTTTACTTAAGAATTTATTTTGGCGTGAGTTAGCTGTTCATCTCGACAGTATTTTTTCTCGTTGTTGTATTACTGTCTTTATGTGCTTACTTCAAGATAAATTCTTTCCTTGTTATGTGTTTATCGCGGCCTTTTCACCGCAGGCACTAGCCGAGTTTTATTACTATGCGATACCCCTGCAAAAAATAGCACAGCTAAAAATCTAGCACTTCATTAATTAAACATTAGGCTCTTAGTTCAAGGTTATTGAGAATTTAGCGCTGTAATTTCCTACCAGACTCGCTATGATAAAGTCATCAAAGATTCCTTTATAATAATAAAAACAGGGTATTAAAGATGAAGTTTCCTCAAATAGGGCCGGCATTTCTGGTCACTGCGGCATTTATCGGCCCTGGTACTGTTATAACCGCATCTCTTGCAGGTGCAAACTATGGCTTAACCTTAGTATGGGCACTTTTGTTTGCCATGATAGCGACTATTGTGTTGCAGGAAATGTCAGCACGACTTGGTATTGTAAGTCAGCAGGGCTTAGGCGAAAACATTCGCGCGGCAATAAAACAGCCCTTTCTAAAAGCAAGTGCAATTGTCTTGGTGGTTAGTGCCATTGTGATTGGCAATGGTGCCTACCAAAGTGGCAATATTTCCGGTGCAAGTTTGGGCTTAGTGAGCTTTGCCAAACAGCTAAATGTTGATGTGGCTTATGCAACTATCATTTTTCCTATCATCATTGGAGTCGTCGCTTTTCTTTTGTTGTTAACTGGCAGTTATAAAGTAATTGAGCGCGCGTTAGTGGTTTTAGTTGGCATGATGAGTATTGCATTTATATTAACTTTTTTAATCACTGAGCCTAAGTGGAGCGAGCTATTTAGCAGTTTTGTTGCATTTGAAGTACCAACGGGGGCAACGCTTACGGTAATAGCCTTAATAGGCACCACAGTAGTTCCTTATAATTTATTTTTACATGCCTCGACTGCAAGTGAAAAATGGCGCTCAAGCGACGATATCCCAAAAGCTAGAAA
Source organism: Colwellia sp. SU-HH01172 (assembly GCF_057553355.1). Classification (NCBI taxonomy): domain Bacteria; kingdom Pseudomonadati; phylum Pseudomonadota; class Gammaproteobacteria; order Alteromonadales; family Colwelliaceae; genus Colwellia; species Colwellia sp. SU-HH01172. Next base: position 49,508 of record NZ_BAAJMB010000004.1, read on the forward strand.
AGACTTATTAATTTCTATTCCTATTGGCGCTTTGATATCTATAGCTATATTGTCTACGGCAGCGTCGGCATTTTTTGGCCAGCAACTTTCTATTCAAAGTGCTGCCGATTTGGCACCTGCGTTACAGCCATTATTCGGTGATTGGGCAAGTATTTTACTTGGCATAGGCTTATTTTGCGCAGGAATTTCTTCTGCCATTACGGCCCCGTTGGCGGCAGCTTATGCCTTAAGTGGTATTTTAAATTTGGATAAAAGCCTGAATGCTTTTGGTTTTAGATTAACCTGGATGGTGATTCTTACCTTAGGCGTAACCATTAGTTGTGTCGGTATTAAACCGGTATCGATTATTTGGTTTGCACAAGTGGCTAATGGTTTGTTGTTACCTATCATTAGTTTGTTCTTACTTTGGATCATGAATACTAAAAAGCTTGGGCAATATCGTAACAATCGCTGGCAAAATATTGCCGCCGTCAGTGTTATATTGATCACGTTAATGTTAAGTGGCCGCAGTTTACTGTCAGCATTTGGTATGTTGTAAATTGGCTGTTTTACAGTAAGTGTTAATTGGTCAATAAAATGGCGTTAGTTTATCGTGCTGATCCACTAACGCCTGATATATTGCTTTATCGGAGCTAGAATAGTTACTTTTTGTCGTCAAACACCGCTTTTAAGTTATTAGCGAAAGTAATAAACTTTTCTTTAATTGTTCTTTTAATAGAGACATTAAGCGAGCCTAATACCACTTTTCCCTCGACTGTTATACTCGGGGCTTGTCGACCCGCTAACGATGGGGCTTTATTTTCAATACTGCTGACAATACCATATGTTTTACACACTACGTTGACGTTTTCAGGTACATAAATAGTAGAGCTACCTAAAAGACAATTGAGCTTAATTATCACATTTTGATGTTGAAATACCGCATCGGTAAAGTCCAACATTGCTTCGCCTAAAATACTATTAACGGTAATTACTTTCGGCACGTACCACTGGCCGCTGCGTTCAACATTTCCTAAAATGCTTTTTAGACTTAGTGCGTCGTCGTTATTTGAGGTTGAATAACTTGGAGTGAATTGATGTTCTTTTCTATCGTTATAGCTGTTATCGGCTTTTAGCGTTAGATCGGCTACTAAATCAACAATTTCCTGATGTGATTCACTATTCATTGCTTGATCTAATCGGCGCTCAAAAGCTGCTGAAGAAATCACACCATGACTATAGTTAAATATTAACTGGTCGATAGTTTCTTCTCGGACTTGTTCAATTGGACGATCTTCAAGAATTACGGTCATTTGTCACTCCATTGCAATTACTATTGATTATTTGGTTAGAATAGCTAATGGCATCAATAGTAGCAAAGTTAACGCCATAAATTAAAATGCTTAAATAACATTTGGTTATGGAGTTTTATGTTTTTTCTTAGTGTAAAATTCACCATCAATTAGTTAAAAGGCACAAATATTAAATATATTTGTGCCTTTTTAATGTCTTTAGCTAATGCTTTAATTCAGTAGCGCTAGCGGCTATTGAAGTAAATGAACTTGTTCGAAACGCTTAGCGGCACCATAAATCGAGATAACAGCCCAAATAATTTCTAGGGTGAAAACCGGCCAATTTTGGTCGAGCCACAATTGTGGTAGCAAAGTTAGGGCGGCGAAAGCATTCCAACATAAATAATATCTTGGCAGCATTTTTTCAGCACTAAAAAGTAAATAACATGCAGAAAATACAAAGGCAGATGTCCAACCCAGTAAGGTTAAGTTTGCCTGATTATAAAATATAAGTTGGGCAATAAAAGCAGCTAGCATAATGATAACGACGAGATTAAACAGTCGCTTGCTGAATTTTATTTTTGCTAAATCAACGTTAAGTAACAATGAAAGACTAATTATTGCCCAAAAGGCATTAATGACCACAGCTTGCCATGAATGATTAACCACAGAAGAAATAATCAAACAAATGGCAGCCGCGGCATTGGCGGTGTAATAAATAACCTTCCGCCAATTTTTATTGAGTGAAATGTATGCGTGATTGAGCAGGTATAAAATGGTTCCACACCAGCCGATAAGTGCTATGGTCATTATTGTAACTCGATATGCATATTGCGAACGTATAGCTCTTTGCCAACATGTGGGCCATTTAATAACACCACTTTACTTAAATCCATCATATTCTTATAAATACGATCGGTTTTTGACGGCGTTAGTATTTTATGGCTCCATTCAACAATCAACACTTTACTTCCTTGCGGCAGGGTATAGTAATCAATATTATTCCCGTCTTTAGACGACTGCCCGGTGATTAAAGGGTAACCTTCCGTCGTGATCAATTTTGCCACATCAATATCGGCCGGCTTATCATTATTGGTACCTTGTAAGTTGCTCATGCCTTGTTCATTCAGTGTTGTTAATGCATGGTCAATTTTTGCAATTATCGCCGCACCTTGGCTATTTTTTGCGGCAATAACATGCAAGCTTGAGGTATCTTGAAAATTGTTTAATGATAAAATGAGCTGTTTTCGTAGTGGAAAATTATGTTGTAAGTGATATTCCATTACGCTTTCTGTCATCGGTAAAATATCAATTTCATGATTAAAAAGTGCGGTTAACGCTTGGACTTCCGTGGTAAATACTTTGGCATTTTTGACGTCTTGGTCAATTGTTTCACCGTAACTATAACCGGCTACTCGTCCTAGTTTACTTTTATTCTCGTATGCCGCATTGGCTGACTCAGTTTGGTTAAATTCTCGATTGTAATAAATCTTAGTCGTTACTGAAAAAACGGCTTTTGAGAACAATACTTCTTTAGCGCGTCGAGCGGTTTTAAAGTAAGGAAAAGACGCTACACGTCGCTGTTGCTTTACTTGATAATAGGAAAGCTGGTAAGGACTGTAATGCCATTGTGTTTCTATATTTTCAAAATCGAATAATATTTCCATAAGTTGGGCTGCTGAACCTTTGCTCTGCCCAGGGGCATTAATATAAGGCGGCCAGGTATCGCTAAGCAAAGTGATTGTTTGTTGCGCTTGTGCTATTGGGGCAATAAGTATTAATGAGAATGCCGCTATAAAACGAGCACTATTTAAACGGTAAATACTGTTCATTTTTGTATATATTTTATCGAAGATTTTTATCAAAATAATTACCTAGATTTAATAAATTTATAAAGAAACACTAATAGTAAGGTTAAAAAGAAACCTGAGCCGAACATGACATCGGCATCTATTTCTGCAATAAACTGCAGCATAAATGAGCGACTGTCATCGTTAAAATCAAGTGTTGGGCGTGACATCATTTCACGGCTTAACTCGGTTAAATAAAGTGATAATTCGAAAACAGTGAAAAAGCTCAATGCCACAAGTAGCAAGTCGGTAAGTAGTGAGCTTCGTTCTCGTTTGGCGTTTTCTGTTTCTTCAATTTTGCTGGTGCATATGTCAATCATACGTTGACCGTTAGTGGCTAATTGCTCGAAATTCCAACAAGATAATATTTGTTCTAATATTTGCCGTTTATTGCGTGTTAAATATTTTAAATGTTCGTGGTAGTCAACCTGATGCATACGCGTATTAACTCGGCTCTTCGCGAGTTTTTGCTGGGCGTTGTCTGTTTTCCTGCCATTGTAAGCACTGTCGATTGCTTGCTTAAGCAATTTATTGCAGTGTTCTTGTGCGGCATAATAGTATTGCGCCAAAATCATACTGTCTAGACGCTCATCATTAAGAGCATTTGCATCGATAAGAACGTAATTTAACCAAGACATTGAATAATTTAATTGGCCGGAAATAATATCCGCAGCATCTTTTGGTCGATAAGTATGCGCTAACCAATGCGTTACCAATGCTTGTGTTTCTATTCGAGCTAAGCTTGATGAATCTAATAACAGCGCACGTGAGATCCAAAACGTTTTTGCTTCGACTGAAAAAGCTTCTGTTAAGGTAAAGTAGGTTTCACTTTTTGTTGTGCACATTGCGGTGATTTTTTCTGCGAAATCTTTATAAACGAGATTAAGCAACTCTTTTGATTTTGATTGCGCGATGGCTTCCAGTGCTTGGCTATCGTTGTTATTGTCAAACTCATGATTAATAACAACAATACCGATATTATTTGGAAATACATGAATAGCTAAATTTTCGACCAGCGCTGTATTTTGCCAAATAAAAAGCCGATGTTCCCAACTGTCTTTATCTATGGCTTCATATTCAAGGTTTGTTGTTGATTGCTGAGATACGTTTTGGCTTGCCAACGCTTTGGTAAATTTTGTTAAGAACTGCTGATAATTATCACTTGAGCGATCTGTTCCCGTTTTCAGTTCTATCGGGATATAAATAGGGGAGATGGTTTGAATTTTGACTTTTTGAGTGTCCATCTAGAATAATCCTTAATTTCTACAGGCGTACAAAATGTAACTGATAATAATGTTAATAGTGTAAAAGGATAATCTCTTTAAAGCCACTGATATTAATGCATTTTAATTGATTTTTAAGACTTTTAAGTGAAATGTGCTAGGTGATTGAATTGCACTTGCTTGTTTGAAAACAAAGAAATGTATTATCAGTTAATTGGTAATTTCTGCCTAACCCTATTAACAAGGCGATGAATTGAAGAAAGCTTTTATAACTCAATTTAACAAATTGACACAGTTCTGATCAGGATAAATAACGTAAAATGGTGATTGTTCAACTGATTTATAAAAATATATTTGCTATGTTTATCAATTCTTTGAAAAATTATGGTCAGTGATAAATGGTTGTGTATATTATTTATGTATTAAGTTGCTCGAATCCATATAAAGTTGATTTTTGTGTCTAAACTTAGACATAGTAAACGGTATCGAAATGAGTAAAGGATATTTGAATTGAAAGGATTTTACTGGCTTAGCTTTGTTTTTTTACTACCATTGTTTGTCAAGGCAAATGAACCTCTTAAAGTTGGTTTAATAGAAGGGGGCAGAGCGCCGTATTTTTTCGCAAAAAATGACACTAATACTGGTTTATACAAAGATATTTTATTGTCGATTTCCGAGTTAACTGACATTGAATTTTCCTTTGTCTATTTCCCTCAGGCACGTTTGCGCCGAATGATGATTTCTGGCCGATTGGATATTGAAATGGGCACTGATCCGCACTGGCGTCAGGAAGCTAATGAGATTGATATTGCAATATACTCGGAGCCGTTTATGGTTTCGCAAGAGTCTTGGGTGGTCTCTGCGCAAAATAAAGAAAGAATTGAAGAGTTTATCTCTAAGCCGGATACCGCGAAACCTTGCATTGTTTTAGGCTTTAATATCGAACGGAATATGAAAAATGCAAATATCGACGTCAAAGGCAATAGTGATCTGCATTTAATTGAAATGCTCACCAAGAAACGTTGCGATATAGCTATTATTCCCAATGCGGTGTTGGACCATTTTGATATTTTTCAAAATGATCTATTTGCGACCTTTGCAGCTCCAGAGCAGCATCAGCTTAGTATTCGTTTAGGGAAGGGACATCAGCATTTAATGCCAAAAATTAATAATGCCTTGAGACAATTAAAGAATAATGGCGAGATAGTACGTTTGATGAAAAAATATGGCATTAAAAACAGCCATTAAGTATTTTCTTTTTTGCAGCAATCTTTACCTGAAAGGGATAACCTGAAATTTATGTTCAAGCTTCGTTTAGTTAAATGGTTTATTACTGCACTGCTTTGTATTTCACCTTTCATTTCAGCGAGTTTCGCCGAGGAAAACCGTTCAATGGCTGAGTTGGCGTCGTTACTCGCTAATGTCAGTAAAGTGCATGTTTATAAACTTGATAATAGAGCATTAAAAGATAGCCTTGAACACCTCATTATCAATGATGAAAGAATTAAAGCTGTTCGCATTAAAGAGCTCGAACTTGGTGAGGTAGTTTTTAGTTATTATATTGATAACGATAAAAAAATCTTTAATCGCAGTATTCCAGAGCCAATATTAAACTATCAAAAATATTCTCAAAGTATCGTTTATGATCAACAAAACATTGCGATTATCGAATTGTATGTCAGCGAAGCACCGATTGCAGCAGGCGGGGTTTATTTTAATAGCGCGGAACGCGAGCTACTCAATAATGGTCAAGTTATTCGTATCGGAGTTGAGAACACTGATCCTCTTTCATTTAAAAGCAATGATACGTTAACGGGAATTAACATTGATTATGTTCAGCAATTAATTGCCGATACGCCGTTACAAGTTGAATTTGTCATGGGAACTTTTGTTGACTTACTTCAACAGCTAGAGCGAGGTGAATTGGATGTTGTTGCCGGCGTCTATTATCACCGTAGCAGAGAAAAACTCGGCTACTTCAGTCAGCCGATAATGAAAATTCGAGACTTTCTTTATGTAAATGACAACAATAAGCAAGTGCGCGGTTTAGAAGATTTACGTGGTAAAAAGGTTGCTATTGTTAATGGTTACTTGTCGATAAGTATTGTCCAAGAACAGTTTCCAGATGTCGAAGTGATAACCACAAATAACTTGATGGAATCAGTTACTTTGTTGATTAATAATGATGTTTCTGCGCTGATTGATGCGCAATTATTTGTTTCTCGTTTACAAGAAAAGAATGGCTTAACCGGCTTAAAAAGTATTCCTGTACATGAAATGCCGGCGAAAAACATTTACTTTTTAACCCATAAAAACTTGCCGCAATTAAGTTCAATTATCACTAAATTACAATCAAGTAAGCAAAGTATTAACTTGAAGAATATTATTACTAAATATGTTTTATCAACAAAAAGTGTCGAAACGGAATTAGATACTGATAACTTTATTCAGCAGTTTTCATCGACAATCATTTTATTAGTTGTACTGTTGTTAATGTTGATTCTGGTCGCTTATTTAGTAAACAAAACGGTTTCTTCAGACCGAGCGATATTAATTTTTGGCACTAAAGGCTTTGAAAAATTTATGCTAGTGGCAATAGCCTTGTTTGCCACCTTTATCATTCTCGCTAGCTGGATGATATTGGAACAACATAAAGATGAAGTTAAAAACAAAGTAAAACATGATTTGCAAAGAAGTCTAATACTAGCGGAGGATAAAGTCTCTGATGCTTTAGACCTATACATTGGCACCCTAGATTATGAGTTAAATGAAACCTTAGTTATTGATGATATTGGTGCTTTTATAAATGCCAAAGATGAAATTAGCCGACAAAGCGCCGCCGAGAGTATTGTGCAATCTTGGGAAAAATATTCTCGATTTACCCGCGCGTCCCATCGAAGTTTACTCGATTTAAATGGTCAAGCTTTATTCGGTGAAAAAACTGAAACCGTAAGTAAACTCGTTGCTAAACACCCTTTAGATTTTGCCAAAGCAAATGAGGGCAATCGTGTGCTTTTTTCTAGCAATATATGTGCAGATAGCTTGGTTGAGATGCCGACCTACAGCTGTATCGTTTTGCTAGAGCCGATTATTGATAAAGATCATAATATCATTGCGCTTTTACTTGATGAAATAAGTGCAAATGAGCTCTTTCTTGAGCAAGTCTATGCGATTTCTTCTGGTACTGCCGGACGTTTATTTGCAACCAATTGGCAGGGTGACTATCTGGTTAATCAAACCATTCTAGATGCGCTATTTAAAGCTGGTAGGCAAGAGTTTGCGACTAAATTAACTAAAGGTTTGTATATAGATCGCCCATATATTGATGTTGAAGAGAATATTGGCAGTGGCAACGTTCAGTTTTCTCGCCAAGTGGTGGAATATCGTGATTTTAATGGGAATGATATTCTGGCGTTTTATTTTTGGAATGCCAACTACAATTATGGCCTAGTGATTGAAACGACAGCAGATGAAGCATACAGCTCATTTCAGTTATTGAGACGCAGTGTCGTCTTATTAATTCTAATTGTCATGTCATTCGCCGTTCCTTCAATTTTATTAACATTAAAATTGGGGCGTAAAGCAAATGAAAATTTATGTGAGGCAAAAGATAGTTTAGAAGTATCAAAAATAAAGTTAGAGAAGTTGGTTACCGAACGCACTAAAAAACTGGTGAATTTGGAAGAACAAGGTCGCTCAATTCTTTCATCAGTTGGACAAGGCTTACTCGGCGTTGATGTGAATGGCCAGCTGCTATTTGTTAATGACAGCGCACTGGCGATATTAGGTTTTAGCGAAAAGGATTTAACGGGCATTAATGTGCTGGCGTTGGTGGTTACTGGCAATGCTGAGCAAGTTATTGCACCAGAACATCTTTTTTATAAAACCATTACTGAAGGTGGCGTGTTTAATTCCGATCAAGAAACCTTTTATCATCAAAAAGGCACAAGTATTCCGGTGGAATATACCAGTAGGGCGATTGTAAATAATGACACGATAAAAGGTTGTGTGGTTGTTTTTAGTGATATCAGCAGTCGCTTAAAAATGCAAAACGAATTAAAGCAAGCCAAAATTGATGCAGAGCAAGCGTCTCGGGCTAAAAGTGAGTTTTTAGCCAATATGAGCCATGAAATTAGAACGCCGATGAATGCCATTATTGGTATGTCTCATTTGGCATTGCAAACCGCTTTAGATAATAAACAACGAAATTATATTCAAAAAGTCAGTAGTTCAGCACAATCCTTATTGGGCATTATTAACGATATTCTTGATTTTTCTAAAATTGAAGCTGGTAAGCTGAAAATGGAAGAGCGGAAATTCAAGCTCGACGATATGTTGTCAGAACTTGCCAATGTTATTGGCGTAAAAGCTGATGAAAAGGACTTGGAAATTATATTTTCTTTGGCGGCAGATTTACCTTTGACCGTTGTTGGTGACTCACTAAGATTGAGTCAAATATTACTAAATTTATGTAATAACGCGATTAAATTTACCCATAGTGGTGAGGTTTTAATAGCGGTTAAGCTGCTTAGTGAGTCTGAGTCAAGTGTGCAACTACAATTTGATGTAACCGATACCGGTATTGGCATGACAGAAGAGCATTTAGGGAAATTGTTCCAATCTTTTAATCAAGCGGATTCTTCAACAACACGTCAATACGGTGGCACAGGCTTGGGGCTGGTTATTTGTAAGAACCTGGTGACATTAATGGATGGTGAAATTTCCGTAAAAAGTGTTTTTGGTCAAGGAACGACATTTTCATTTCAAGTATCATTGAAAAAAGGTGAAGCAAAGGAACATGATTTAGCAGTTTTTTCTGCTAAAAATGTCAAAAATGTTTTAGTGGTTGACGACAACAAAACGGCATTAGAAATATTGTCAACCATGTTACTTTCATTAAGGCTTAATGTGGTCTCGGCGCAAAGTGCAGAGCAAGCATTAAAAATTATTTCGGATAATAAGCAAGCATTTGATGTGATAATTAGTGATTGGTGTATGCCTATCGTGGATGGTGTAGATTTTATTCAGCAAGCGAAAGATTATTATCTGCAATATTTGCCCTCACAGGCATTGCCTAAGTTTATGCTGGTTACCGCTTTTAGCTGGGAAGATGCCCAAGAAAAGTCTGAAGGCTATGAAGCTAATTTAATTCAAGCGTTTTTAAGTAAGCCGATAACCTATTCAGCATTAATAAAAGGCATTGAATATGCGGTAGGTTTTCGCAGTGATTTAAATTTAACCCCAGAAACTATTGATGAAGCGATTGCTGAAACAACCGAGCCTCTTAAAGGGGCGCGTATTTTATTGGTTGAAGATAATGAGATTAATTTGGAGCTGGCAGAGGAAATTTTAGTCAGTCGAGCCATTGATGTTACGACAGCACTTAACGGCCAAGAAGCCGTTGATATAGCGAATGAAGAAAAATTTGATGGTATTTTAATGGATTGCCAAATGCCAATAATGGACGGCTACCAAGCCACTCGGAGTATTCGACTCAGTGGAGAGAATATGACCACACCCATTTTGGCTATGACCGCAAATGCCCTTGTGGGCGATAAAGAAAAGGCATTGGCTAGTGGTATGAATGATCACATTGCCAAGCCTATCGATATCAAAGATATGTTTTCTAAAATGGCTAAGTGGATCCAAGTGACTGGCAATAGGCATTTGGAGAAAGTAAATGTTGGCATTAATAGCAATGGTGAATTGGCAGAAAAATCAGTTGTAAACATTAATATTCCAGCATTAAATGTTGTTAAAGGCTTGGCAACATGTCAGGGAAATGAAGCGCTTTATTTGAAATTACTAGGCAAGTTTGTCGCAAGTGAAACTAATTTTCATGCTAGCTTTATGACCACTTTTGCGCAAGGTAACATTGATGAATGCAAGTTGATGGCTCATACGCTCAAAGGTGTGGCGGGAAATATTGGCGCTGAAACGATTTATAATCAAGCACTAGAGTTAGAAACATTATTTGCTCAGCCTAAGTTTAGAGATGAGGACGTAGCAGACATTTGTCAGGATATTTTAAATGATATCAATGAAATACAACATGCCTTGCAGAATTTAGTAAACGGTGAAGATGATCACAGCAATGCTATCCACATGAGTAATGATGAGTTACTGGCACTGTTGCAAGAAGCCGAGCTATATATATTAGAAGATGATACCAGCGCGATTGAAGTCGTTGAAAAAATCAAAATTGGCAATTTCAGTAATGAGATCAATACATTGGTAACACAATTAGTAAATAATGCTAATGCTTATGAATTTGATGATGCTCATCAAATCATCAAACGTATACGAGCACAGCTATAGTGTGCCTTTGGAGATAACTGTTATGGATAAACTTACTATATTAGTCGTCGATGATACCCCAACTAATATTGATGTATTAAAAGGTGTGTTGCAGGATAAATATCGAATTAAAGTGGCATTAAATGGTCCTAAAGCTATTGATATAGCAAGAAAAAATAGTGATATATCTATGATTTTGCTTGATGTGATGATGCCAGATATGGATGGCTATCAAGTATGCAAAATACTGAAGTCGGATGCATTGACGCATAATATTCCTATTATTTTTATCACTGCAAAGTCGTCAGCATCCGATGAAAAACAAGGTTTAGCGTTAGGCGCGGTAGATTATATTAGTAAGCCGATACAGCCTGATATTGTTAAAGCGCGGGTAAAAACGCAGATGTTGTTACTAAATCAACAGAAACATTTAGAGCATTTGGTTGAAGAGCGCACGAAAAAATTGCAAGAAACTCAGTTAGAAATTCTTCAGTGTTTAGGGCGTGCTGCTGAATATAAAGATAATGAAACGGGTAAGCACGTGATGAGAATGAGCGAGTACTCTCGCATTATTGCTGATCATATCTCTGAAAATAAGCATTGGGTGAAACTGATTTATTTAGCGGCTCCCATGCATGACGTTGGAAAAATTGGTATACCGGATGAAGTACTGCTTAAGCCAGGGAAATTTGAGCCAGACGAGTGGGAGTTAATGAAACAACACCCATTAATTGGCGCACAAATTTTAGGCGCAGACAAATCTGAAGTGCTATCTATGGCGCGCGAAGTGGCACTTTCACACCATGAAAAATGGGATGGTAGTGGTTACCCCGATGGCCTACAGGGTGAAGATATTCCCTTGTCAGGACGAATTGTTGCCGTCGCAGATGTGTTTGATGCCTTAACGTGTAAACGCGCATATAAGAAAGCATGGACATTTGAAGAAGCCAGTGAATATATTCTCTCTAATGCAGGCAGTCATTTTGATCCTGATATATGCGAAGCCTTTAGCAAAGTGCAAGGTAAGTTTCGTGAGATTTACGAGGCGATAGTAGATTAGGTGCAAAAACATTATGTTGAATAATCTACTTAAAATAGATTACCAGAACGAGAGTCATTCTTACCGTTGGTTGTGGGCGTCAATATCATTAGTTCAGTTTAGTATTGGTTACTATGTTTTTATTTATGATCAATTTGATATGCCGATTTACCAAATTAACTTATCAGTATACATCTTGAGTTCAGTCTATTTTGCGGTACGTTTGGGCTATAGAAAAACCACAATTAGCAGCAATTATTTACATGGTGCTATTACCTTGTCAGGAGTTAATTGGGTATTGATGGCCGTTGCCACCAATCAAATTTGGTCGGCCAATATGGCGTCGGAGAAAATATTATTAATTGGTTTTTTTTCGACACTGATTTGTTTTAGCGCTAATGCCTTATTATTAGTGATCAGTACCTTGCCAATCATTATTGCGGATATAGTTTTTAAAGCTTATGTGCGAGAGTTAGATGGCATTAACTTATATGTTTCGATTGCCAAATTCCCATTATTTATTTTAGCAACGATTTTTACGACGTTACATTTTAATCGTGAGTTACGCCAAAGCAATGATCAAAACATTTTATTAAATACAGAGTTGGTTAAGTTAAAAAACACTGATCCATTAACTGGATTAAATAATCGTCGTGTTTTTGAAGACAAATTGGCTTATGCGATTAATGTTCATAAACGTTTGGGCCAACCTGTGTCACTAATGATTTTAGATATTGATTTTTTTAAAAATTATAATGACACACTTGGGCATCCTGCCGGCGATGAATGCTTAATTAACATTTCAAAATTACTGAAAGAGCGTTTGCAACGTCGGTCCGATGTTTTAGCTAGAATTGGTGGCGAAGAATTTGCTGTTGTTTTACCGGGCACTAACCTTGAGCAATGCCTTACCTTAGCGCAGTCGCTTATTTTAACTGTTCAGCAAGGAGCCATTCCACATCCAGACTCTAGTATCGCGAAAACTGTGACGGTCAGCATTGGTGCCGCATGTTCAGAGCAACTAAGCGAATGCAGCTCATTTAACTTGTATAAGGGTGCAGATGAAGCTTTATATCGAGCGAAAGAGCTGGGGCGAAATAGAGCAGAGAGTTAGTGCTTTATATTACTATTAGGAATACATATACATTGATAGCATAACAAATATGTTTGTTTGAATAAGCTAGGGGAAAATCGATAAAAATCAGATGCTATTCGGTGAAATATTGTTAATATTGTCTGAGTATGGTTTTTAGTCAATTGATTTTTTTGTTATTATGCGTCTTTGATAAATACATCTGAAAAGGTGTAATAATAATAAATTAAAGGACTAAATATGAATCGTAATATCATCACGACGGCACTTCTTTTAACACTCTCTGCGTGTGGTGGTTCAGGAGGTTCGTCTAGTTCAGACAACCAATCTTCTAACAATACCACTCCACCACAACAATCAGCAATAACCATTCAAGCAGTTTATATTGATGCTTGCGGCAACGAAACCAATGCTACAGATGCTGCATTATTAATCCATAACAGTGATTATTCTAACAAACAAATTGTCAATGCTAATGTTAGTGGTGAAATGAGTTACTTGTCTGATAATGCTACAGAAACAATTTCAATAGTTATGCGTGGCAGTGAGTTAGTCGATGGCGTAAAACCTATTGAGCTTACAACCTATGTAGATCATCCTGTTATTGATATGGGTGTTATTTATATTAATACAAATGATAAAAGCCAATGTAGTTGTGAAGTGGTAGATTTAAGAGTGAATGTTCCCGCACGTCCAAATGACTTAGGCAGTCCATACATTGATGGCGAAGAGCAATTTCAAGAAGTTTATGGTGCGCAAGGTTATGCACAATATACAGGGATAGAAAGATGTTCTAGCCCTGGAACGAATAAATCACCATTAAGTGTTCATGTAGATTATTTCGGGCCAGAAGAATCATTTGCAAACTATATTACCGAAACTCCCTTACCTTCTGAGATAGATACCGTTGTTTTAGGTACGCCAGCTAGTGTTCTGTCACCAAATGCTAATCGCCAAATCTCTGCCTTTATCGATGGAGAGTACCATTTTAGAAGTTATGCTTATGATGATATAACAAATATTTATTCATACCCTTTTGAAGGTATTGAGTTTTATTCTGTCGATGCTTATAGCTTTGAAGATCTATATGGTATCCCTGATGTAGATTCTGCCTATTTATTTTCATTAAAGAGTGAGAATACCCGCAATATTAATCAGACGTTTGATTTGCCAATGGTTAGTGTAGATTATGCTGAACTATTGGCAATTCTAGTGAGTGACTCAGGAGAGTATGACTTTAGCAGTAGCAACGCTTTTGATTACATGACGGTTAGCGTTACAGCTTCAGGTTATGCAGGCGATATTCTAGATTGGTATATGTATGCGCCAACATCAGGTATGGTGCCCAAAATTGAGAATATTGATCTAAGCCAGTTTATGAGTGACTCAGAGTTTGAAGCGCGTGCAGAGAGTTTAAATATGAGTGTAGGGGCAAGAGGATATCAAGGAATTACCAGCTATAGTGATTTTTTACAAAGTAAAGTAAACAGAAAGCAAGAAGATTTCATTCAAGATAAATGGGCAAAAAGTGATAGAGTTAATTTTAGAATATTCATGAGTGGGGTTCAGTTGTCTAATTTAGCTAATGTTTTGTCAGCTAAAAGCCAAACTACAAATGCAGCCCCTAATGTACTTACTAGAGCAAAAAATGATGATAAAAGTAATTTGCCGACAAGGCTAATGCAACAAGAAATAGAGTCTGAACATTAGAGATTTAAAGTGAAAAATTAAAAGCCCTTAAACAAGTAGGTTTAAGGGCTTTTTTATGTTATTAATTTAATTGGTTAATATTTAAAAACCACACTGTTTACCTTGGTTTTTCTCTTTTAACCAAGTATGCAGTGGTGCAAAGTAATCAAGAATTGCGGTTGCATCCATTTGCTCGCTACCGGTTAAAACTTTGTAAGCTTCTTGCCATGGCTTGCTTGAGCCCATTTCAAGTACGGTATTTAATGCTGTGCCAGCATCTTTGTTGTTATAAATTGAACAACGGTGAATAGGATCGGTATTACCTGAAATCTCACAAAGCGCACGATGGAATTCAAATTGCTGAATATGTGCTAAGAAATAACGAGAATATGGCACGCCGCCTGGTACATGGTATTTAGCGCCTGGGTCAAAGGCATTAGCATCACGATCGATAGGTGCGGTTACACCTTGATATTTTTCACGTAATTCCCACCATGCACTGTTGTAGTTTTCAGGAGTAACTTCACCTGAATAAACTTTCCAACGCCATTGATCAACCATTAAACCAAATGGAATAAAGGCCACTTTCTCTAATGCCATCTTCATCAGTAAACCAATATCTTTTGACTCATCAGGGATAGTGTCAATTAAACCAATTTCTTTTAAATATTTTGGTGTTACTGAAAGGGCAATGGTGTCACCAATCGCTTCATGGAAACCATCGTTCGCACTGTTTTGATAGTAAACTGGTTGGTTTTGGTAAGCACGTTGATAGAAGTTATGTCCTAGCTCGTGGTGAATAACAGAAAATTCTTCGCCAGTTTTTTGAATACACATTTTAATGCGGATATCGTCTTTAGCGTCTAAATCCCATGCTGAAGCATGACATACCACGTCGCGGTCAGCAGGTTTTGTAAATAATGAACGTTGCCAAAATGTTTCTGGCAGTGCTTCAAAACCTAAAGAAGTAAAGAAAGTCTCTGCGCCTTTAACCATTTTGATTTCATCATAGTTATTAGCGGCAAGCTGTTCAGTAACGTCATAACCTGGATCGGCATTTTCAGGAGCAACTAAATCATAAATATTACCCCAAGATTGTGCCCACATATTACCAAGCAAGTGAGCAGGAATTGGTTTATCTTGTGGTACTTTATCTTCACCATAAGTTTCACCTAATTCAGAGCGCACATAACAATGTAGGTCATCGTAAAGTGGCTTCACTTGTCCCCATAAACGGTCAAGCTCTTTAGCAAATTCGTCCGCAGGCATATCGTAGTTTGAACGCCACATTGCCCCTAAGTCAGAATAACCTAAACCTTGTGCACCTTCATTTCCAAGCTCAGCTTGACGAATGTATAAAGGTTTCATGTCAGGACTGATAGTTCGCCAACCTTGCCACATTTCTAATAATTCGTTGTAGTCGCGAGAGCTTGCCATTTTAGCGGTCATTTGCCCTAAACTTAAGGTTTCACCGGCTTTAGTCGTGTATTTACCTTTACCGTACATGCTACCAAGTTCAGCACCAATTTTTGCTAATTCTGCTGACTTTGCTGAATCTTGCGGAGCCGGCATCACTAAACTTTGCTTTAAGATGTTAAGCTTACGACGTTGATCTTCACTTACTTTAACGTCATCAAATTTTGCCGCTGCCATGGCAAAACGTACACCAGCTTCTGTTGATCTTTGATCTGCTTCTGCAGCTAATGCCGAAGTGTCTTCAGTAATAAAGTTGGCATTGATCCACGCGGCTCGACTGCCTTCAATATTTAGTTGTACAATTTCTTTTGCAGTATCTTTTAAAAACGTCTCAGCATCTTTTTGCGTCAGTGTTTGACTGACATTTTTAGTTGTTGCTGCCGGTTCATTTTTTACTTGATTATCACCATTACAAGCAGTCAAGCTTGCAGCAACGAAAATAGCTGCTGTGGTTAATTTAAATGTAGGTTTCATAATTATCCGTTCTTGTTTTAGTTGGCGCTAAGCACGCGCTTTAATAAACGTAAAAATAAGCTCTTAGCTATAGTAAATTGAGATTGTGCACTTCGCAACAATATTGCGCTATATGACAAAGAATAACGGATGAAACTAAATTTTAGGCAAAAAAAAGCTCAGCGAAAGGGGTGCTGAGCCATTATATAAATATACTAGGGAAAGTATGAAATTTGCTTTTCAAAGTCTCCAAATAAAAAGCACAATAATAATATCGCTAATAGCTGTTTTTAACTGTGATGATTCTGTTACATTTTGTAATCGAAAAATAAAAATTTATTTCAGGCAAAAAAAAAGCTCAACCAAGAAGTTGAGCTAAAAAATATACTAGGGAGAGTATAACAAAATCACTATTTAAACATCGGCTGTTTAAAAGTTGCGATAATAATAGCGAGTCGATGTGTTTTTTACTGTGTTAATTAAGTAATAGTTTGTAATGTAAACGTCTGTTTATTGTTTGCTGTTGCTGTGATGAATTTCAGGCAAAAAAAAGCTCAACCAAGAAGTTGAGCTAAAAATATACTAGGGAGAGTATAACAAAATCACTATTTAAACATTGGGTGTTTAAAAGTTGCGATAATAATAGCGAGTCGGTGTGTTTTTTACTGTGCTAATTAGGTAAAAGTTTGTAATAAACAAATCTAATAAAGGATGGTTGCGTTATTTAAAACGCTTGTTTAAACTGAGCGTATTAATTTCACAAAAACTATCTATACGGCGTTATACATCTATGAGCACAAAGAATAAAATATTAGACGCAGCAGAGAACTTATTTGCAGATAAAGGTTTTAATGGTACGTCTTTACGTGAAATTACTAGCCAGGCGGAAGTTAACTTAGCGGCGGTAAATTATCATTTTGGTTCAAAAAAAGAATTGATCAAAGCCGTTATGTCTCGCTATATGAATGAATTATCGCCTCGTTTAGAAAGTGCACTTGTTGATGTTTGTCATGGTGAAAAGCCGACCTTAGTTGAGGTTTTTTCTGCTTTTATTGAGCCTTTGTTATCGCTTAATGAGTTTAAAGATAACGGTACCAGTAATTTTTTACAGTTGTTAGGGCGAGGCTATACCGATAGCCAAGGTTTTTTACGTTGGTTTTTAACCACGCAATATCCGGGTGTTATTGATAACTTTGTGTTAGCGGTGCAAAAAGCTTACCCAGAATTAACTGCAGAAGAAATGTTCTGGCGCTTACATTTTACTATGGGCACGGTAGTTTTTACTATGTCATCAAGCGATGCGTTGATTGATATAGCCCAAAGTGATTTTGAGCGTAACCTGCAAATATCTGACGTGATACGAAATGTCATCCCATATGTTGCTGCGGGAGTTGGTGCTCCTATGCCAACAGCTATGCACGGATAAAATTTCATAGTAAAACGTTATAAGCTACTTTGTTTGTTGGCTTTAATTCGGTAGAGTAGCAGCATCTCAAACTATTGAAGTGCTGTTATGGGCCCTGTCATGATGGATGTGCAAGGCACATCACTTTCACAAGAAGATAAAGAAATTCTCCAACACCCGCTGGTTGGCGGACTCATCTTTTTTACTCGAAATTACCAATCACCAGATCAAATTAGCGAATTAAGTGCACAAATTCGCACTGCGGCGCAAAAGCCAATATTGCTAGCTGTTGATCATGAAGGTGGACGCGTGCAAAGGTTTCGCGACGGTTTCTCGCTGATCCCAGCTATGGGCAGCCTTTGGCAAATGGCCGAGCAAAATTTAGCTCGAGCAAAATTATTAGCGAAACAAAGCGGTATTTTAATGGCCTTGGAAGTGCAAGCCGTTGGCATCGATATTAGTTTTGCCCCAGTACTCGATATTAATAATATTAGCGACGTTATTGGTGATCGAAGTTTTCATCATGAAGTTGATTATGTGACTGAATTAGCCGAAGCCTTTATTAGTGGTTTGCACTTGGTTGGCATGAAGGCCACAGGGAAACACTTTCCTGGCCATGGTAGCGTAAAAGCCGACTCTCATATTGATTTACCGATTGATATACGCTCACAAGCTGATATTTTCCAGCAAGATTTACTACCATTTAAACAGCTTATCGCTAAGGGAAAAGTGGACGCATTAATGCCTGCTCATGTTATTTTCCCAGAAGTTGATAACCAAGCTGTTGGCTTTTCTCGCTATTGGTTACAAACCATATTGCGTGAACAGTTAGGTTTTACTGGTGTCATTTTTAGTGATGATCTGTCTATGGCAGGAGCTGCTAGCGCAGGTGGCTATATTGAACGCGCCGAAGCGGCACAAAGTGCTGGTTGTGACATGTTGCTCCTTTGTAATAATCGTCGGGGTTGTATAGAGGTTTTGGATGGCGCGAACATTGTCAGTGATGAAAAAAGTAATATGCGACTTACAAAGCTATTAAAAGATCCTCGCCATATTAATCCATGGTCAACCCTGACCGCACTTCCTGCATGGCAAGAAGCGAGTCAGCTACTCAACGGCTATCGGTAACTTATTGCCAGCACATACCGTTCAAATTAAAAATAAAAACTATAAGAAATTACCTGGTCGAATTTATGAAATTATCTAAACAGTTGTTTATCCCGTTAGCCCCCATTTTAGCCGTAGTATTTTACTTTTTTTTGCAAGCAATAGGTTTAGAAGGTAAGCCGGCTATTGCCGCATCTATTACCTTACTTACGGTTATTTGGTGGGTGACGGAGGCAATTCCTATTCCGGCGACTTCACTCGTGCCGTTTGCATTATTACCCTTGTTCGGCATTGTCGACCATAAATCGGTTGCCTCGGCACTAGGAAGTCACGTTATTTTATTGTTGATGGGTGCTTTCATGCTCTCTAAAGCCATTGAAAAAAGTGGGGCGCATGAACGCTTAGCGGTTTATATGGTAAAACTGGTTGGAGTTAGTAGTGGCCGGCGTATGGTATTTGGCTTTATGTTAGCTAGTGCCTTTTTGAGTATGTGGATCTCCAATACCGCCACGACGTTGATCATGCTACCTATTGCATTAGCGATTTTAAAGCATATTGATAATCAAAACTTAAAAGTAGCGCTTATCTTAGGTATTGCCTATGCCGCAAGTGTTGGAGGAGTGGGTACTCCCATTGGTACACCGCCGAATGTCATTTTTATGGGCATTTATGAAGAGCAAACGGGGGTAGAATTTGGTTTTCTACAATGGATGAAAATCGGTGTGCCGATTGTATTATTAGCCATCCCATTGATTGCGTTTTGGTTAACCAGAAACGTAAAGCTAGAGCATGAAATACATTTACCAACATTAGGTCCTTGGCGTAAAGAAGAGAAACGAACATTATGGGTATTTGGCTTAACGGCTTTAGCTTGGATCACCCGCAAAGAACCGTTTGGTGGTTGGAGTGGCGTATTAGATGTAAATATCGCGGGTGATAGCACTGTGGCTTTGTTTGCTGTTGTTTTGATGTTTCTAGTGCCTAATGGTAAAGGCTCTCGCTTATTAGACTGGGAAAGTGCGAAAACCATTCCGTGGGGCATGTTATTACTATTCGCTGGTGGTATTGCCTTAGCGAAAGGTTTTGTTGCCTCAGGTTTAAGCGGGCTATTAGGCGATTGGTTAGCGTCATTTTCGAATTTACCGGTTATTTTGATGATAGTGACAATTTGTTTGGTGGTGACATACTTAACTGAAATCACCAGTAATACGGCAACGGCAACCTTGTTAATGCCGATACTTGCCGCAGCAGCAATCGCATCTGGCTATGATCCAAAAGTGCTAATGGTACCGGCAGCAATATGTGCGAGTTGTGCATTTATGCTACCAGTAGCAACCGCGCCAAACGCTATCGCTTATGGTACAGGTGAAATTGAAATTAAAGATATGGTGAAAGAAGGGGCGATACTGAGCTTTATCGTTGCTTGTTTAGTGGGAATAATGTGCTACTTGCTGCTGATTTAGCTTATATTACCCTGTACTATTAAACAATAAAAAAGCAGCACATTGTGCTGCTTTTTTGTCGTCTACTTTATTGTTTGATAGCCAAACTTTTTCAAGTGCAACAGAGTTATAAACTGAAAGTTCAACAGCCCCTAGACACTAGAACATCTTTTCTTTTAACAAGCGTGCTAATAATACAATGGTGAAAGCTAAACTGTAACCTGCAAAAATGGCGACCATAACTTGCGGCATAGTAAAGCCCATAAACTGCCATTTTATATCACCACAGTCACCAGTTGCTTCAAATAAAGCAGGTAACCATTCATGTAATGGTGCCCAAGAAGGAAAGTTTGGAATAAATTCACAGCTAAATAAAAACGACATAGTTGTAGACTGCATTTCAACATGCTCTAAAGCGATCAGCAGTCCCCAAATGGCGCCTGTTGCCCATAACCCGTATGCTGCAATGCGTGCTAATACAAATTGACACCCTAAAGCACCAATAACACCGGCCAAGAAAATGCCCCAAATAGCGGTACGTTGATAAATACACATAATGCAGGGCTCAAGTCCCATAACATATTGAAAGTAAAGCGCGCAGAGTTCAAAGCCCAGCGCACTAACAGCGAGAAGTTGCCAGGCTCGCTGGTTAAGAGATAATTGACTTAAGAAGTTCACGAAATATCACCTTTAACAAGATTTTTATTATTCATATTGCAAAGCATGCTAGCAATAATCAAAAAGCGCCACAAGGGCGCTTTTGTTAGATTTTATATCAACTTGCGAAAATCGACTAGTTAATGACCGCCAGGTGCTTGAGTGGCTGGTTTAGTGCTGTGGTGCTTAATTAATTTGGAGTCGTAATAAGACTGAGTCGAGTCTGCTAAATGCCCCGTTGATATTGCTAATAAACCGACAATGGTTAATACAAGAGTATATGGGAATGCCATAATAACCATGCGGCCGTATGATAAACGAATTAACGGTGCTAAAGCTGACGTCAATAAGAACAAGAATGCTGCTTGACCATTTGGCGTTGCCACACTTGGTAGGTTAGTACCGGTATTAATGGCTACGGCTAGTAAGTCAAATTGATCACGAGTAATTTGTCCTGCTGTTAACGCTTTTTGAATTTCTGTAATGTAAACCGTACCAACGAATACGTTATCACTCACCATAGATAACAAACCATTTGCTAGGTAGAACATAACTAATTGCATGTTGCCTTCGTAAGTTAATACCCAAGTAATCACAGGCGTGAATAGCTGTTGGTCAACAATTACGGCAACAACGGCAAAAAATACTGCAAGTAGGGCAGTGAACGGCAATGCTTCTTCAAACGCATGGCCAATTTGGTGCTCTTCAGTAATACCGGTAAAAGCAGTGGCTAGAATGATGACAGATAAACCTATCATACCAACCGGCGCTAAATGCATTGCTAAGCCTATAATCAACCAAATAGCGATAAAACCTTGCATAACTAGTTTTACATTATCACGTTTATTACGTTTTTTGCTTTCTTCGATATCAAAGTCATTGAGAACTTTGTAAACATTCTCAGGTAGTGCAACGCCGTAACCAAACCACTTAACTTTTTCTAAAAGGAAACAGGTTAACATGCCAGCAAAGAACACTGGGACTGTTACGGGTGACATGCGAATAGCAAACTCTAGGAAGTCCCAGCCAGCTTGTTGACCGATAACTAAGTTTTGCGGTTCACCAACAATGGTACAAACGCCACCTAATGCAGTACCTACACCAGCATGCATTAATAAGTTACGTAAGTAGCCACGAAACTGGTCTAAATCATCACGTGAATATTCAGGTAATTCATGGTCACTGGTGTGATCGTGATTATGGTTAGAATCTTTTCCTGAGGCGACTTTGTGATAGACAGAGTAAAAACCAATAGCAACACTGATGATTACAGCGATAACGGTTAATGCATCTAGGAATGCTGATAAAAAAGCACCGGAAAAACAAAATAGGATAGAAACCAACACTTTGGAACGAATTTTAGTCACTATTTTTGTAAATAAAAATAGTAATAAATCTTTCATAAAATAAATGCCGGCAACCATGAATATTAATAACAATATAACTTCAAAGTTGATAACCATTTCGTGCATTACTTGCCCTGGGCTCGTCATACCCATGGCGACGGCTTCAATGGCCAATAAACCACCAGGTTGCAATGGATAACATTTCAATGCCATTGCTAAGGTAAAGATAAATTCAACAACCAGTGCCCAACCAGCAATATAGGGATCTACCGCAAAAAATAGAATAGGGTTAATGACTAAAAATGAAATTATTGCGAGTTTGTACCATTCTGGCGAGTTGCCAAGAAAGTTTTTATAAAACGCACTCATAAATGATTGCTGCATAATGAACCTTTTAAAAAATTAAGAGCTGGAAGTAGTGTTTGCTTTAATGTGTTTAATTACTTTTTATATAACTTTATGACAGCGCGCATTTTAAGCGCTATTTGCTATATTGTAAATATGTCAGATTAAGCTCATGGCCATTGTTTTTTGCTGTAATGCTGATAAAGGTAATTTCAATAACCTAGATCAATTTTCCCAATAAATTTGAAAAATAATCCCCCTTTATTTAGGTCAGTAATAGCGGGTGTTGAAGGTTATAGTGCGAGATGAGTTTAAGTGGCTTTTGGGCATAGCTTGTTTTGTCATTTTATACTGATAAAAGAATGATGCATTGCATGCTAACGTTTTGAAAATATTATAAAAAGTAGTTATTGAGTTTAATGTGTTCAGTAAGCTTTCTAAGCAATTACAGTTATTGAATGCTAAAATTTATAATAGTAATGTTTAAAGGATTGAATTCCATATGATTTCTGTTAGCTTATTGGGAATCGAAGTGGTCGCTATTAATGAGACGTCTAGATACTGAGCTGTCATGTTAATACCTTATCCGAAGGGCTTTGGTGGCTTTATGCTAGAGAATGAAATTGAGAAGTTGGCTATAGGTAATCAAGGTATAGAGATACCAAAGCCAGAAGCAAAAGCGCCATTCACTATAAAGTCAATGGGCGTAAGGCGTGGAGAACGTGCACTTATATATAAGATTCCCTCACACTCACCTAAACAAAACCATTATTGTAAAGGTGTTACGTTGTCGGAATTTGAATTTGCTTATCAAAGGTTATTGAAAACGGATGAGCTGACAAGAAAGTGGTTTAATGAAAATATGGCAAAATGTGCTGGTGAAGGAGGTTGTAACTTTACAACTGTAGGTGGTATTTTTGAGCTATTGGGTAAAGCCAAGTATCATTCTAAAGGAAGGTACATTGCGGTGAGTAAGGCACAATAAGCATTCAAAGTGAGACCGCACACCATTTGCTCATCAGTATAGTATATTAATATCAGCCCTTTGAATGGGCATTATGTGGTTCGCTCGTCAACAATGAAGGAGTAAAGTAATGAATTATGTCGATGGATTTGTTTTGGCTGTACCGAAAGATAATAAAGAACGCTATATTAAACACGCTGTTGATGCGGCAGTCGTTTTTAAGGAATACGGTGCACTTAGTCTAGTGGAGTGTTGGGAAGACGATGTTCCAGAAGGAGAGCTTACATCTTTTCCTTTAGCGGTAAAACGTCAAGAAAATGAAGTTGTATGTTTTTCGTGGGTGACTTGGCCTTCAAAAGAAGTACGAAATGAAGGCATTGAAAAAGCAATGGAAGATCCAAGACTATCGCCTGAAATTAATCCCATGCCGTTTGACGGAAAACGTATGATCTTTGGTGGTTTTAATGTCATAGTCAATGAATAAGATTCCATAACCAGTAATTAAAATGTGGTGAAATCGAGGGAGTTTTCGTTCCTGGTAAATTTTAGCCAATAATTTTCCGCTGCTTAGGGCGGCATTAAGCTGAAGACAACGTAGATTTATGCCTGAACCTAATAGCTCCAGAATCAAAACATTTGCAACAGCGAAAGAACTTGGCCTTTGGCTTGAGGGAAATCATGATACTGAAAATGAGCTGTGGGTGAAGGTATATAAGAAGCATACCTGGATTCAGAGCGTAACATGGAATGATATTGTGATTGAGGCTCTGTGCTGGGGTTGGATCGATGGTATTAAAAAGTCAATTGATGATCAGGCCTACCTTCAACGCATTACCCCCAGAAAAGCGCGAAGCGTATGGTCTAAAAGGAATACTGAGCACGTAGAACGTTTGATAAATGAGAGTCGAATGATGGAACCAGGGCTGGCGCATGTTCGTGCGGAGAAAGAGGATGGTCGCTGGCAAAGGGCTTATGTGGTCAGTGAAATGGAAGTCCCCGCAGATTTTTTGGCGGCAGTGGAAAGCCAACCAAGCGTGAAAACCTTCTTTGAAACACTCAGTAAATCGAGTCGTTACAGTATCGCTTACGGGTTGGCTAGCGCAAAGAAGCCCGAAACCAGAGAAAGACGATTTGCAAAATTCATGAATATGCTTGTTGTTGGAGAAAAACCTAAATAAGTCGCGTTCGGAATAATAGGCCAACTAAGCAGGCCGAAAAAATGTTTGCCTCACTTCTCAACTTAACTGCCAGTCGCGACATAAATGATTGCTATTTATAGCGCTTGTGTGAAACGTTTGTTCTGGTACAATCAGTTTCAATTACAGTCAACTCTAAATGATGTGGAGCCCCATGGTTATAAAAGCGCATAGTCCAGCAGGATTTGCCGAGCAATATATTGTTGAGTCAATTTGGAATGGAGGTTTTCCTCCCGGCACGATATTACCCGCTGAGCGTGAATTGTCAGAGCTTATTGGCGTTACTCGTACAACCTTACGAGAAGTATTACAGCGTTTAGCTCGTGATGGCTGGTTGACGATAAAACACGGCAAACCGACGAAAGTTAATAATTTTTGGGAAACATCGAGCTTAAATATTCTTGAAACCTTAGCACAGCTTGATCAAGAAGGTATTCCTGATTTAGTTGATAACTTGATGTCTGCACGTACCAATATCAGTGCGATATATGTTCGTGGTGCGATAAAGAATAATCCAGAAAAAGCCATTGAACTATTGTCTGCGTTTGAAAGTGTCGAAGATAATGGTGAAGCTTTTGCCGAGTTTGATTACAAATTAAATAAAGAGTTAGTGGTAGCGTCTGGTAATTCCATTTACTTGCTTATTTTGAATGGTTTTAGAGGCTTATATTCACGCTTAGGTAGCCTATATTTTTCTCATCCTAGTGGCCGTGAAATTTCACGCGCTTACTATAAAAAATTAATTGAGCTGGCAAAAGCGGGGCTATTTGATGAGTCAGTTTTTGCGGTAAGAAAATACGGCGTTGAATCAGGTAAACTGTGGCTTGAGCTAAAAGATGAAGTATTAAAAGAACTTGCTGAATAATTTATCATTCAGCAGTTTCTATTTATTGTTAACAAGCGACGAATAGTTAAGTTAAAACACTAAGGCAACAGAGTTATCATTAATTTATGATCACGCGGTTGCCTTTTTTTCTGACTCGGTTTTTGCCTTCGGGCATTGAGCGATGATTTCATCGCTACCTTGGTTATTTTCCTGTAAAAGTTTCACGTCAAATTGCCATAAGTAATATAGGTGCTTTAGCACTTCATCTTTCGAATCCGCTAAATTAACACCCTGATGAGGAATATAACGTAAGGTTAATGAACGATCGCCACTAACGTCGGCATTTATGATTTGAATATTTGCCTCTAGATTACTCAAATTATATTGGTCCGAAAGCATAGTGCGAATTTTTTGATAACCACTTTTGTTATGTATTGCGCCAACTTCAATGTAATTTTTATCACTGTCATCATGCAAATGAAATAATTTGAAATCACGCATTAATTTAGGTGATAAGAACTGGCTAATAAAGCTTTCGTCTTTAAAGTTTTCCATAGCAAAGTGCACGGTATCAAGCCAATTACTGCCGGCAATTTCAGGAAACCATTCTTTATCCTCATCTGTTGGCTGTTCGCAGATCCTTCGAATATCAATAAACATATTAAACCCTAGCGCGTAAGGGTTTATGCCAGAATAGTAAGGGCTATTGTATTCAGGTTGGGCAACAACATTGGTATGGTTGTGCAGAAATTCAAGCATGAATTTGTCGGTGACTAAGCCTTCATCGTAAAGATGATTTAAAATTGTGTAATGCCAGAAACAGGCCCAACCCTCATTCATAACCTGAGTTTGTTTTTGTGGATAAAAATATTGCGATACTTTACGAACGATACGCACGAGTTCCCGTTGCCAAGGTTTAAGCAATGGGGCATTTTTTTCGATAAAATAGAGAATATTTTCTTGTGGCTCTGCTGGGAAGCGTACTTTTGTTTTATCTTGTTCTTTGTCGTTGTCGGGCACTGTGCGCCAAAGCATGTTGACTTGCGATTGTAGGTAAGACTCCCGCTCTTTTTGACGCTTTATTTCTTCTTCCATAGATATTTTTTGTGGGCGTTTATAGCGATCGACACCATGGTTCATTAGAGCGTGGCAGGCATCAAGACAGGCCTCAACCTCGTCAATGCCATATTTATGTTCACAGTCGGCAATATAATTTTTAGCAAATAATAAATAGTCAATAATTGAGCCAGCATCAGTCCAAGATTTAAATAAATAATTACCTTTGAAAAACGAGTTATGTCCGTAGCATGCATGCGCCATCACTAGCGCTTGCATGGTCATGGAGTTTTCTTCCATCAGGTAGGAAATACAAGGCTCAGAATTAATGACAATTTCATAGGCTAAGCCCATTTGTCCGCGCTTATAGGTTTGCTCGGTTTGAATAAACTTCTTGCCGAATGTCCAGTGATTGTAACCGATAGGCATGCCAACGCTGGCATAAGCATCCATCATTTGCTCAGCCGTTATCACTTCTATTTGGTTGGTATAAGTGTCTAGGCGGTAATGCTCTGCTACTCGCGCAATTTCGCTTTGATATTGCTCAAGTTTAGTAAATGTCCAATCACTATTATCGTCAAGTGGTTTACGTTTAGTCATAAAACCCCCTTAAGCTATATTAAGCTGCTTGCTGGTTTTTTTTCTTAAATAAGGAACGAAATACTGGGTAGATATCTGCTACCGTTTTAATATGCTCAATTGAAAAGGATGAGTCAGTATCAGCGAGCTGGGCGTACTGTTGCCATAAACTTTGATGGGCACGTTGAGTGATTTCGATATAGCTGAAATATCGTGTTTTTGGCAATATTTTATTGCGCATAAGCGCTTGGCAATGGGGGGAGTCGTCGGCCCAATTATCGCCATCTGATGCTTGTGCGCCGTAGATGTTCCATTCGTTCTCGTTATAGCGGTCAGCAATAATTTTTATCATTAGCTCTAGTGCGCTTGACGCTATGGTGCCGCCGGTTTCTTGCGAGTAAAAAAATTCGTGTTCGTCCACTTCTTTTGCTTGGGTGTGGTGGCGAATATAAACCACATCAATGGTTTTATAAGTTCGGGTTAAAAACAGGTACAACAATATATAAAAGCGTTTGGCGATATCTTTTGTTGCTTGGTCCATTGAGCCAGAAACATCCATTAAACAAAACATCACGGCTTTTGATGTTGGCACCGGCTGTTTAGCGTAGTTGCGATAGCGTAGATCAAATGAGTCAATAAAGGGTACTTTATCAATTTTGCTTTGCAGGTCTTTAATTTTTTTATTGAGCTTTTTCTTCGCCTGAACATTATCATGAGGATCATGAGCAAGCTCGGCCAGCTCTGCCTTAAGCTCTTTTAGTTGTCGACGTTTATCCGCCGTCATTGCAATTCTACGAGCAATTGAGCCCTGCAACGATTTAACAATATCTATATTTGAAGGTACACCTTCTGCGCAATAACCTGCCCGTACGGTTTTATAATCAATCAGTTTATCTAATTGATTTTTTTCCAAGTTAGGCAGCTCTAAATTTTCAAATAATAAGTTTAGGTATTCATCTTTAGATATTGAAAAAACAAAGTCGTCATTACCTTCACCTGAATCACTAGCATCACCCTGACCTGAGCCTTGCCCTTGTTGCTGAGGTGGCCGAGAAATTCTGTCACCAGTACTAAATTGATCATTGCCTGGGTGCACGCGATCTTTAATACCACCTTTACCTTGATGAAAAACCGGTTCGCTGAGATCTTTTTTGGTAATGGTAATATTTTCGCCACTGGTGATGTCGGTTACGCCACGTTTATTAACCGCGTCAGCAACCGATTTCTTAATTTGGCTTTTGTAGCGCCTAATAAAGCGCTGTCGATTGACAGTGCTTTTATTTTTGCTGTTTAACCGTCTATCTATGAAGTTTGCCATAAATGCTCCTAACTTAGTTTATAAAAACTAAGTACAACCTAAGAGGACTTTCTAACACGTAAATACCACTCAGAAAGTAATCTGACTTGCTTCTTGGTGTAACCTTTAGTCATCATTCTTTCGACAAAGTCATCATGCTTTTGTTGGTCATCATTAGATGTTTTGGTATTGAACGAAATTACCGGTAGCAAGTCTTCAGTATTTGAGAACATTTTTTTCTCGATAACGGTGCGTAATTTTTCGTAACTGGTCCATAACGGGTTTTTACCATTATTGTTGGCCTTAGCACGCAGTACGAAGTTAACGATTTCATTTCTAAAATCCTTTGGATTGCTGATACCCGCAGGTTTTTCGATTTTTTCTAATTCATTGTTTAAGGCTTCGCGGTCAAATAACTGCCCAGTTTCTGCGTCACGGTATTCTTGGTCTTGGATCCAAAAGTCAGCATAAGTAACATAACGGTCAAAAATATTCTGCCCGTATTCGGAATAAGACTCTAAGTACGCGGTTTGAATTTCCTTACCGATAAACTCAATATACTGGGGCGATAAGTAACCTTTAATAAACTCTAAATAACGCTCGGCGGTTTCTTGTGGCAATTGTTCTCGCTCTATTTGCTGTTCAAGTACGTAGAATAAATGCACCGGATTTGCCGCAACTTCCATATGGTCAAAGTTAAATACCCGAGAAAGTATTTTAAAAGCAAAGCGGGTTGAAAGACCTGACATGCCTTCGTCCATGCCAGCATAGTCTCGGTACTCTTGGTATGACTTTGCTTTTGGATCTGTGTCTTTTAAACTTTCACCATCGTACACGCGCATTTTTGAATAAATGCTGGAGTTTTCCGGATCTTTTAAGCGCGAAAGTACTGAAAATTGCGCTAAGGTTTCTAGCGTGTCTGGTGCACATTGCGCGTTATTTAATTCGCTATTTTCTAATAATTTTTGATAAATTTTTACTTCTTCAGAAATCCGCATACAGTAGGGCACTTTGACAATATAAACACGGTCTAAAAATGCTTCGTTATTTTTATTGTTTCTAAAGGTTTGCCATTCAGACTCATTTGAATGGGCTAGTAAAATACCATTAAATGGCAAGGCAGAAAGGCCTTCGGTTGGATTATAATTGCCTTCTTGTGTTGCCGTTAGCAGTGGGTGTAAAACTTTTATAGGCGCCTTAAACATTTCGACAAATTCCATGACACCTTGGTTGGCTCGACATAAAGCGCCAGAATAGCTGTAGGCATCAGGATCGTTTTGGGCAAAATGTTCTAATTGACGAATATCAACTTTACCCACTAAGGCAGAAATGTCTTGATTGTTGTCATCGCCAGGTTCTGTTTTCGCAATGGCAATTTGATCAAGAATTGAGGGATAAATCTTAATCACTTTAAATTTAGCAATATCACCTTTAAATTCATGTAGTCGTTTAGCGGCCCAAGGTGACATGATAGTGCTGAGATAGCGTTCAGGAATATTGTATTCTTGTTGTAAAATTTTACCGTCAGATTTAGCATCAAATAAACAGAAAGGGTGGTCATTTACTGGGCTGCGCTCGCCGTTAGCACTTAATACATATATAGGTTCTTGCTGCATTAGCGCTTTAAGCTTTTCTGCTAATGATGATTTACCACCACCGACAGGACCAAGCAGGTAGAGTATTTGTTTTTGTTCTTCTAAGCCTTGTGAGGCATGGGTTAGGTAAGCGACAATTTGCTCTATGGCTTCTTCCATACCATAGAATTCTTTAAAAGCTGGGTAGCGAGCAATAACGCGATTAGAAAAAATACGGCTTAACTCAGGAACGGTAGAGGTATCTATCATTTCTGGTTCGCCAATAGCATTGAGCAGACGTTGTGCTGCACTTGCATAAGCCATTTGGTCGCTTTGGCATAAACTCAGAAAGTCTTGAATGGAATAGCACTCTTCTTGTGCTTCATCGTAACGTGATTGGTAATGTTGAAATATACTCATAACCGCCTCCAGAAGATAAATCGTTCAGACCGAGCTGATAATTCGACCGTATGCGTTGCTTATCAAACTCTACATAATTAATTAGACCGCATTTTTTACAATTTCTATCTATAAGCGTAGTTGTAAATTTATAAAGTCGTTAAAAAATAACGAAATAAATTGTAACTATAGAAAAAAGAAAGGGAGGCTATGTTGTTGAATAAACGATTAACTTTGGAGGATTGTTAAAATTTTAGTGGTAAAAAAAGCCAGAATAAATTCTGGCTTTTTATTTTTTCAAATGAGCTAATTGCTAAGGTTATGCGAAGTTTGCTGTTGCAAAATCCCAGTTTGCTAATGCCCAGAAACCTTCCATGTAGTTTGGACGAAGGTTACGGTAATCAATGTAGTAAGCATGTTCCCATAAATCGACTGTTAAAAGTGGTGTGACACCTTCATCAGTTAATGGTGTAGCGGCATTCGACGTGTTTACAATTGCTAAGCTGCCGTCAGCATTTTTAACTAACCAAGTCCAGCTTGAACCAAAGTTGTTGATAGCACTATCAGTAAATTTCGCTTTAAATTCAGCAAAAGAACCGAAATTTGCATTGATCGCGTCAGCTAAAGCACCTGTTGGTTCGCCGCCACCATTTGGGCTTAAGCTGTTCCAGTAAAAGGTGTGGTTCCATATTTGTGCCGCGTTGTTGAAAACACCAGCAGAAGATGACTTAACGATATCTTCTAAAGACTTACCTTCAAAATCAGTGCCTTCAATCAGGCCGTTTAATTTTACAACGTAGGTGTTGTGGTGCTTACCATAGTGAAACTCTAGTGTTTCTTGTGAAATGTGTGGTGCTAGGGCATCCATTGCATATGGTAGTGCAGGTAATTCGATAGCCATTATATTCTCCAGGATATGATTATAAAAATTTATTCTTATGCAAACGTAAAGAAGTAGTTTGTTTTTTTCTAAAACCTAGTAAACTACTCGGGTATTATTAAAGCTTACATAGTTTACCCAAATATATAGGTATTACCATAGGTTTTATCAAGGCTATTATGTTTTAATATATAAATTTTTTGCTTTAGTATTTACTGTTCTGTGTATTTACATTAAGTATTGAGCGCAATAGATATTAATTTTTGAGGTTATTATGGATACTATCGAACGTATTAAAGAACAAATCAGTGAAAACACAATCCTTTTATATATGAAAGGCTCTCCGAAATTGCCAAGTTGTGGTTTCTCTTCACAAGCGTCGCAAGCTATCATGTCTTGTGGTGAAAAGTTCGCTTATGTAGATATTTTACAAAATCCTGATATCCGCGCTGAATTACCAAAATATGCCGACTGGCCAACCTTTCCACAATTGTGGGTTGATGGCGAACTTGTTGGCGGTTGTGACATTATTATGGAAATGTATCAGCAAGGTGAATTGCAAACCTTAATCAAAGAAACTGCAGCTAAGCACAGTTCACAAGAAAGTGCAGAATAGCCATTGAATTATAAGTTAACGTCACCATACTAGGTGATGTTAACGTAAAACAAAAAATAAATATTGGAGAATATAATGAGTGTATTAGTCGGTCGTCCAGCACCAGATTTTACTGCAGCGGCAGTTTTAGGTTCAGGTGAGATTGTAGATAGCTTTAATCTAGCTGAAGCGATTAAAGGTAAAAAAGCAGTAGTATTTTTCTACCCACTTGATTTTACTTTTGTTTGTCCTTCTGAGCTTTTAGCTTTTGATCACCGCATGGAAGAATTCAAAAGCCGTGGTGTTGAAGTTATTGGTGTTTCTATTGATTCACAGTTCTCTCACAACGCATGGCGTAACACAGCAGTAAACGACGGTGGTATTGGCCCAGTTCAATACACTTTAGTTGCTGATGTTAAACATGAAATTTGTCAAGCATATGACGTTGAGCATCCAGAAGCTGGCGTTGCATTCCGTGGTTCTTTCTTAATTGATGAAGAAGGTAACGTTCGTCATCAAGTAGTTAATGACTTACCTTTAGGTCGTAACGTTGATGAAATGATCCGTATGGTAGATGCATTACAATTCCACCAAGAGCACGGTGAAGTATGTCCAGCAGGTTGGAACAAAGGTGATAAAGGTATGACAGCTTCTCCAGAAGGTGTTGCTTCTTACCTTACTGATAATGCTGACACACTTTAATGAATAACTAATTAAAGTTTTCAGTGAAAAAGCCGCTTTATTGCGGCTTTTTTTATGACTAGAATTTGCTGCATTAAGCACTAATAAATAGTGAAGGTTTATAAAGTCATTGGTTTAAGTTTTATGACAAAAACTAAATTATTGTGCTAAAACAAATAGTAGGGCTGCTGTTAACTTGATTAGAACTAAAAGGAGGTTTAGTGTTTTTTCCAAAAGTTATTTACGAAAACTTACCTTATTTATATTTTTTAGTTTGTGCTTATCTACTCGCTTTTTATCACTCTTGGGTAGTATTTGTTTCGGCAGGGTTATTTTATTGTGCTGGCTGCATTACCTTGGTGACGCGTTCAGGCTATCGTCGAGTCGATCGCTTCAAAGAGAATAAAAATAATAAACAGACCTTACCTTTAATTATCTATGAGTATTTACCATACGGTTATTTTGCCATTGCGATGATATTAGTGCTAAAAACTGATAAACCCGCATTACAGTTTTTAGCATTTTGTTTGATGATTTTTGCTTTAAGAAATTTGCTGTTCAGAATTAATAACCGCCGAAAAGCTAAGTCGTTATTCTAATCCTAATGCTTCGGCTATATGATTTCCATGGCTTAGAATTCGCGAAAATTGTTTAGTTAATTCGTCGCTGGTTCTTGCTCGGCGTTAGCCGTAACATCTGCTAGCGGCCAACCACCCAATTGCTGCCATTTATTGACGATATAACAAAACAGTTCAGCGGTTTTTTCAGTGTCGTAAAGAGCGGAATGTGCTTCGTTATTATTAAAGTCGAGCCCCGCAGTCGCACAAGCTTTTGCCAGTACGGTTTGACCAAGCGCTAAACCGGAAAGGGTGGTGGTGTCAAAACTGACAAAGGGATGAAAAGGCGAACGTTTTATTGCACATCGTTCCGTGGCGGAATTAACAAAGCCTAAATCAAACGCGGCATTGTGTGCCACCATAATAGCGCGCTGGCAACCGGCCGCTTTCATTTTTTTTCGTACTAACTTAAATATTTCGGTTAATGCTTTTTTCTCTTCAACCGCACCGCGCAATGGGTTGGTTGGATCTATGCCTGTAAATTCTAATGCCGCTGGCTCTAAGTTTGCCCCTTCAAACGGGTCAACATTAAAGTGAATCGTTTCATCTAAACTAAATCGACCCGTGTTTTCATCTAACGATAATGTCGTCGCGGCAATTTCTAACAATGCATCGGTTTGGGCATTAAAGCCCGCGGTTTCAACATCAATAACTACCGGGAAATAACCGCGAAAGCGTTGTGCAAATAATGATTTGTCGGAAGTTGATTTTGTAGCAGTTGAGTTGTCAGACATAAATTTGATGATATTAGCTTAAATAATAAATTATGTTGATTATCTCAGAAACTGACGAGTAAGACATCATAGAAAACAGTATGCAGACAATTTAATTTTGGCAAATACCATTTTACTGTTAAAGTTATTGTTAATAGTGTCGATAGAATGAATGTCGCTATTTAAATTAGATTCATGGGCATGAAGATTATTGTTATGAAAAGAATTCTTACCTTAGTTACCTTATCGCTAATTGTTGCCCAAGCAAATGCAGGCATCCGGCAGTATCGTGCCGATATAGAAAACTCAAATTGGCAGTTAACCAATAATTCTCGTCTGCAATGCACCTTATCACACCAAATTCCGCGTTATGGCGAAGCTAAATTTTATAGTTCAGCCAATCGAAAAATGAATATGGAATTTGAACTCGACATGATGCGGTTACCAGACAGCTATTCGCTGGCTGAAGTACGCTCTGAAGCACCCAACTGGCGCCCTGGTATCTCAGGACGTACGATAGCGGATATGAAGTTACATAAGCAATTCTCGCCAAGTTTGTCGAAGAAAATTGCTTGGAACATGCTTAATGAACTTGATCAAGGCATGAGCCCAACGTTTTATTACAATGATTGGTACAGTGATAACGAAAAAATTAGTGTCGGTCTTTCAACTGCACGTTTTCAACAAGCTTACCAAGACTTTGTTAGTTGTGTTGGTAATTTACTCGACTTTAGTTTCGAAGATATTTCCTATACCGTGCTTAACTATCAATTTGGCTCAGACAAATTGACCAAAGCATCGCAAAAGCGCATGAATATGATTGTTGAATACTTAGCTCTAGATCCGGAATTAGAGTTAGTATTAATTGACGGTTATTCGGATAGCTATGGTGGTAGAAATACCAACCTGAAAATGTCGCAGCGAAGAGCCAATAAAGTAAAAGATTTAATTGTCAGTAGTGGTATTGACGCCAGTCGTATCGAAGCGGACGGCTACGGAGAAAAACGCCATGTTGCCTCTAATGCCACCATTATAGGCCGAAGCAAAAACCGTCGTGTGGTTATTCGCATGGAGCAACCATAGATATTTAGGCAACCAACGCCATTTAAGCCATAATTAGTACTTGAAGAGGCCTGTAGATTCGCTGTAATCTACAGGCCTCTTTCGTTTTGGATACAATTTATGAAAATTTTTATTCGTTTTGTTGCCACTATTTGCTGTATTGCTCAGCTTGCTTGGGCGCAATTAGCTATGGCACAAGTCAATGACGCTTTAACTTATGCAAATTATGATCAAGTTAAGGTTAGCCATTTATATTTAGATTTAGCGGTGGATTTTGAAGAAAAGTCTCTCAAAGGTTTTGCTGAATTAAGCTTAAATTGGCTTAGTAATGATGTTGCTAATGTTTATTTAGATACTCGTGATCTAGAAGTGCACCGAGTGATGGCAAAAGCGGCTAATGGCCAATGGCGTAATGTTGCATTTACTTTAGGTAAACGTGATGACGTAATGGGGTCAAAACTGACGGTAAAAACTTCATTTCAAACACCAATGCTAAGAGTTTATTATAACTCATTGCCACAAGCTTCAGGGCTACAATGGTTATCTCCTGAACAAACAGCAGGCAAAGACAAACCTTTTATGTTTAGTCAAAGCCAAGCGATTCATGCCCGTTCATGGATACCTATTCAAGATACCCCTAGCGTACGCATGACTTATAATGCCCGCATTACCACATCAGATGATTTATTAGCGGTAATGAGCGCGAATAATGTGCCTGATACAAAACGTGATGGCGATTACTCGTTTTCAATGCCACAAGCTATTCCAGCTTACTTAATTGCTATTGGTGTTGGTGATTTACAATTTAAAGCCATGAGTGAACAAACCGGTATCTATGCAGAGCAATATATTTTAGACCGTGCTGTGGCTGAGTTTGATGATACCCAAGTGATGATCGATGAAACCGAAAAACTTTTTGGCGCTTATCGCTGGGGTCGTTATGACTTACTTATTTTACCGCCAAGTTTCCCGTTTGGTGGTATGGAAAATCCACGCTTATCATTTATCACACCAACCGTTGTTGCTGGTGATAAAAGCTTAGTTAACTTAATCGCTCATGAATTAGCCCATTCTTGGTCAGGTAACTTAGTTACCAACGAAAGCTGGCATGACTTATGGTTAAATGAAGGTTTCACCAGTTACGTTGAAAACCGTATTATGGAAGCGGTATTTGGTGCCGATCGTGCTGTCATGGAACGTGCCTTAGATGCACAAAATTTAAGTTATGAAATTGCTGAATTACCACCAGGTGATACGCAGTTATTTATTGATTTAAATGGTCGCGACCCTGACGATGCTTTTTCTGGTGTTCCATATACTAAAGGACAGTTGTTTTTAGTTTATTTGGAAGAAAAATTCGGTCGTGAAAAGTTCGATACCTTTATCATGCAATACTTTGATGATCATGCCTTTGAAAGTTTAGGCACTAAAAACTTTGTTAAATACTTACACGCTAACCTTACCCATAAATATGCCGGTATTGTGAGTGATGAAGAAGTGAATGAGTGGATTTACGAACAAGGTTTACCAAGTTACACACCTAAACCTACTTCAGATGCATTTGTTATTGTTGATGACTACATAACTCAATGGACTAGCGGTCAGCTTGAATTGGCACAAATGCCGACAAAAACTTGGACGCTACACGAGTGGTTGCACTTTATTAATAACTTACCGCTAGATATTTCAACAGACCGTATGGCAAGTTTAGATCAAGCTTATAACTTAACCAATAGTACTAATGCTGAAGTTGCTCATGCTTGGTATTTATTAGCGCTACGCTCAGGTTATGATGTGGTATATCCCGCAATGGCGGACTACTTAGAGTCAATTGGTCGCCGTAAACTGATTGTGCCTCTGTATAAAGAATTAGCTAAATCAGCTGAAGGTAAGCAATGGGCACAAGGCGTATATGAGAAAGCGCGTCCTGGTTACCATCCTTTAGCACAAGGTACGGTTGACGCTATATTATTAAATTAATTTGTTTTGCCGGTGAATGTAATTTGGTGACGTTTTGTCGATAATTACTCAGCAAGGTGATAAACAAAAGAGTAAAAAAAACACCGCATTAAGCGGTGTTTTTTTGTGATTGAATGTTCAAATTAGCGATACAAATTAGGTAAAATATTTTGCCATTTTTATTCCATTTTTATATTTCACTGTTTTTATCAACGATGACATCAACCTGACGCATATTGTTTTGTTGTGAAATAACCACTCGAATTTGTTGTTGTGCTTTTATGTAGTTTACGGTTAAGCGTCCACGTTTTCGCTCTTGTGCAACCGGCTCACCGTAGCTTTCTTGGTAAAAGTCGAGCACAGATTGTTCAGTTTTAGTGGTGAAGTAATTGATAACGGCAGGTGCCTTATCGTCAAATTGAGCAAAAATACGTGCGCCTTCAAGCACCGGGATCTCAATCTTTTTTGCCTTTGCTGTTTCCGCGTCAATCGCTTCTGCATTAGCTAGCGTACTATGGGTAAACAGAAAAAATATGCTGCTTAAAAATGGTCTTCTTAAATTTAAACGCAGTGGTTGCATCACCAGATCCTTATTAATTTTCAATGTAATAGCTACGATGAACAGTGTGCACGTTGAATTTTTTTCTGTCAAATTTTAGCTGAAAAGCTTTATTTAACCTGAATTCGGGATAATGAGAATGAAAAACATAACTATGTCAAAGCATTATCAACACTCAATCGACAGTAGCGGTATTTATGTCGAGTTCAAGGCGTTTAAGTGTGCCCAATAACGAGTTATTGGCAGCTTGAACAACGCAGAAATAGGCTTTAATAGCATTGCTGCAGCATTTTGCTTATCACGAACTTAGGTTATTTAGCTAATGGAGGTAATTTAAACGTATGCTCGAACAAGCATCAAAAATTGTTTGCTGCTTGTTCGTTTTGCTTAAAACTTATTAACATATTGATTACTATTTAATTTTTATGAACGGTCAACGAAATCTTCTCGGTAATGGTCGACCCATAGTGCGGTTGCGCCACAAATAGCGACTGGCATAACGACTAAGTTAATAAATGGGACCATTGAGAATATTGCCGTGGTAATACCGAAACTGTAACTTAATCCTTGTCGCTGCTTTAATGCATGACACATTTCTCTAAAGCTAATTTTGTGGTTATCGAATGGATAATCTTTATATTGCACCGCCATCATCCAAGCGAGAAATAAAAACCAAAGCACTTGTCCAATCACAGGTAATATCCAATACAGCAAAAAAAAGCCAATCGCGCGCGGTAAATAATAGCCAAGTTTGCTGACTTCACGCCCTAATGTACGAGGTATGTCCTTAACCACATCTAAGGCACCACCGTCATTTAATGATTGCCCGGTTAACAGTGCTTCAACTTTTTCTGACAACAGTCCGTTAAAGGGTGCGGCAATCCAGTTAGCCACTGAGCTGAAGATAAATGAGAAAATAATCAAAGCGAATAGTATCGCTAACGGCCAAATAAAATTACTTAACCAAGCAAATGAGTCACCAAGCCAGTCTTCAATGGTCAGCATGTAACTTTCTAGCTGCAAAAACATATAATAGAAGGCACTGGCAAAAAGTATCAGGTTGACAGTCAATGGAATAAAAACAAAACGGCGAATACCGGGCGTACGAATTAGCTCAAAACCTTTGATAAAGTAACCAGCTCCACCATTTGCTAAAGGGGGATTGTAATTGTTGTTCATTGCTGTTTTATTAACCTAACTAGTTGATATTCATAGCTCGATTATAGGATCCTTGCCCGCATATGAACAGCATTGTGATGTTACAAAGTACATCAATCTCTGCTACAGTGGCGGCAGTTATACTGATTTTCACTTATTTCTTTTTAATTGGTTAAATTTTGTCATTTTTTGATGAAATTTTAATAATAAATAGCAACAACTAGGTTATTCGATTTAATGCGACTTAAGCATATAAAATTGGCAGGTTTTAAATCATTTGTCGATCCAACAAAGGTACCATTTGAACAGCAAATGACCGCAATTGTTGGACCTAACGGTTGTGGGAAATCAAATATTATTGATGCCGTTCGCTGGGTATTAGGCGAAAGTTCTGCTAAGAATTTGCGTGGCGATGCCATGACCGATGTTATTTTCAACGGTGCTGCAAGTCGTAAACCTATTGGTCAAGCGAGTGTTGAGTTAGTTTTTGACAATACCCAAGGTCGGATTCAGGGAAATATGGCTGATCGCAGCCAAGTTTCTGTGCGCCGTGTGGTCAATCGCGAAGGGACTAATACTTATTTTCTAAATGGTTCTAAATGTCGTCGACGGGATATTACCGATATTTTTCTTGGCACAGGCTTAGGGCCTAGAAGTTATGCCATTATTGAACAGGGCACTATTTCTCGTTTAATTGAATCGAAGCCGCAAGAGTTAAGGGTTTTTATTGAAGAAGCCGCCGGCATTTCTAAGTATAAAGAGCGCCGAAAAGAGACCGAAACTCGCATTCGTCACACCCGAGAAAACCTAGCACGCTTAAGTGATATCCGTGTCGAACTTGATATACAAATTGATAAATTACACCAGCAAGCTGAAGCCGCGAAACGTTTTCGTACGCTGAAACAACAAGAACGTAAATATAAAGCTGAACTTGCCGTATTGCGTTGGCAAAAATTTGATTTACAAAGAGAACAACATCAAAAACGTATCGTTGAAATTGAAAGTAAAGTCGCCGGGCAAAATGCTCAGATAAGTCAGCATGAACTGACGATTATTACCTTAAAAGATGCGGTGGTTAGCTGCAATGATAACAATCAAACTTTACAGCAACAAAAGCTTAATCTGACGCAAGACATTACCCGCGCAGAGCAAAATATAAAGCATTTAAAAGAGCAAGCGGAAAAGTCGCAATCAGACAATGTGCTTACTCAGCAGCAATTGTTAAATGCTCAGCAATTAATTTTAACTGAGCAAGAGCAATTGCAACAATGCGTTAAACAATTAGCTGAGCAGCAACCGAAATTACATGCCACCGAAGCAGAATTAGATGGCAATGAAAAGGCATTAGCGCAGCAACAAAAAAAACAAAAGCAATTGCATGCTGTCTGGCAACAGCAAGAACAAGCTCGTGATGACTATCAACAGAAAAAATTGAGCATTCACGCAGACATTACTCAGCAACAAACAATTTTAGCACAAACGAAAACTCGAGTTAGCGCACTTAAAGTAAAGCTTGCAGAGCTGCCAGAAAAAAATACTCAAGAGCTCACCTCACAGCAAAAAGAAAATAAACAGCTAACAGTGGCTATTGAGCGTTTACAAACACAGGTAAGTGACATTAGTGTTACTGAAGAACGGTTGACGGCCCAAGCCCAAGAGTTTAATCAGCAATTATCAAAGCTCGCTGCTCAGCAAGCGGTTAAAAAGCAAATTATTGGCGCTATCGACGCTAAATTAGCTGATAAGTCGTTATGGAGCCAAAATCAAGAACAATGGTTTGTTCAGCAGAAAATTTCTGCTTTTGAAAGTATGCAAAGTCAGCTTAAGGTCACCCCTGGCTGGGAATTTGCTGTTGAAACCGTTTTATCACACGCAATGGCAGGTCACGTTATTGATCTACTACCCGCTGCAGATGATGGAAAAAACTTATCGGCACAAACACTGTGTTTTATTTTTAAGTCTAATGCTATTGAGCAAACAGCTAAACAAACCGCATCAATTAAAATAAACAACAAAAGTTTAGCCAATAAAGTCTCCGGCGTTAATCAACTTATCCCTTGGTTTAATAATATCTTACTTGCAAGTGACTATAGTGATGCAAGATTGCAATTACCGAATATAGCAAGCCATCAAAGTATTATTTGTCCTGATGGCACTTGGCTGAGTCAACAAATGCTCAGCAAAGGTAAGTTTGAGCAAGGCTATGATTATATCAGTCTGCAGCGTGAATTAGCGTCTGAGCAAGCGCAACTACAAGCATTGCTTGAGCAGCAACATAGCCTAGAAAAACAGCAAAACAAAACGGCTGAGCAACTGAATCAAGGTCAGCAAGACAAAGTTGCTGCACAAACTGAAATAGAGCAACAACAACATCAGCGACACCAAATTGAAAATATGTTGTCGTTACATCAACAAGAGCAACAGCATCATCAGCGTGAACGAGAAAGCTTGTTAGGACAAATTGACAGTGAAATTCGAAATGAAAATGCCGCACAACAGCAGTTAGTCGCATCACAGCAGCAGTTATCACTATTGTCTCGTGATGACAGTGCAACGAAGGATTATTCTCAGCAACAATCCGAATTACAAATTGTTATAGAACAAATTCAACAGCGCAGCCAAGAGCTGTATCGTCAGCGTCATCAATTTGGTCTAACAATAGAACAGCTAAAAAGCCAGCAGGCGCAACGAGAGCAAACAATTCGTGCTAATCAAGAAAATATTAATATTTTGACGCAAAGAGTTGCCACTAACCGCCAAGTGGTAAATGAAAGCAATACGCCGTTACAGGAATTTGAGCAAAACTTACCGCAATGGCTTGATAATTTATCGGCAATTAATGAAAAGTTACAATTTAATCAAAAAGTGCTGAATGATAGTCAAACACAACTGTCAGCAATAGAGCTTGCGGTGAAAACCAGTCAAAACAAGGTCAGTACCCTTAATGAGCAGCTGGCCCGTTTGCAGCTTGATAGTGAAGGCTTTAAATTACGCGCAGAAAGTGCCATGGAGGTCTTGACCGAATTGCAGCAAAACATCGATAGTGTTATTGCTGACATGCCTGAGCACGCAAAAGAGTCATTATGGCAAGCGCAATTGACTAAATTTGCAAAAGACATTCAGTTATTAGGGGCAATTAACTTAGCCGCAATTGAAGAATATGAAACGCAATTTGAACGTAAAAACTATTTAGATCAACAAGATCAAGATCTTAATAGCGCGATTGCGACGCTTGAATCGGCAATTGCAAAAATAGATAGAGAGAGTCGACATAAATTTAAACTGACGTTTGATCAGGTAAATAATGACTTGCAAAAACTGTTTCCAAAGGTATTTGGTGGTGGGCAAGCTTATTTAGCATTAACCGGCGAAGACCTGTTAGATACAGGGGTTACTATAATGGCAAGGCCACCAGGTAAAAAAAATAGCACAATACATCTATTATCTGGTGGAGAAAAAGCGCTGACCGCATTATCATTAGTCTTTGCTATTTTTCGGCTTAACCCTGCGCCGTTTTGTTTATTGGATGAAGTTGATGCACCACTTGATGATGCCAATGTCAGCCGATTTTGTAATCTAGTGCAAGAAATGTCGCAAACGGTACAATTTATATATATCAGTCATAATAAAATAGCGATGGAGATGGCTTCACATTTAACCGGTGTAACTATGTTTGAACCTGGCGTTTCACGTATGGTTGCGGTTGATATTGATGAAGCTGTCGCTATGTCAGAAGCATAAAAAGAAAGTATAAGAATAGGCTAGGTAATGGAAGATAATTTCAGAAACACATTAATTATTATCAGTGCTATTGTGATAGCAGCTATATTCATTCATGGTTATTGGACCATTAGAAAACAGAAGAATCCTTATAAGTTAAAAACTAAGGATGAGCCTGTAGCACCTGAGTCACGAGGTTTTGATGGCTCAGGTTTTGACCAAGACGGGGTCAGTAAACCTAAAGTGGTTGGTAATAATCCGTTGCATGATGAAACTGTAAAATCACATTTTGTTGAAGATAGCGCAGAATTTCATAGCGACAAACCTATGCCCGACACTGTGCCTTCGGCAACATTTGAAGAAAAAGAACAAGGGCTTAACTTTGGTGCTTTGCTCAACGAGACAGAAGAAGTGCCCGAACACTTAAAGCAGCAAGCTTTATCTGATGCGCCTAACTATGAAGAAGACTTTTTCCCCGAGTCAACACCTGCAGCAGAAGTAAAGGCTGAAGAAAAACTAGCGCCTCAAGAAAGTGCGAAACCAGAGCCTGAGCCAGTTTATCAGCAGCCAGTGACTCATGCTAAACCGCAAGTTGAGGTAGCAAAGCCTACCGCACGAAAGAAGAATGTTCGTAAATCAGCAATTAAGCGTAACCAAATGGAAATTAATTTTGGTGATGAAGCGATTGATGATATGCCGACAATGTCGGCAACTGAGCCTAAAGTAGCGGAACAAAAGATCGAAATAGAACCACAAGTGATTGTACTTTCTGTTGTTATGCCCGAAGGACAAGCTATGTCTGGAGCCGCATTATTGCCAACATTGTTAACTTTAGGCTTAAAGTACGGAGAGATGAACATTTTCCATCGTCATCAGGATAACGCTGGCAATGGTCAGGTGACATTTAGTCTGGCGAATATGATGAATCCTGGGACATTTGACCTTGACGATATTGAAAACTTTAGCACCCAAGGCATCACGCTGTTTATGACCTTACCGAATACTGGCGACGCCTTTGAAGTGTTTGAGCAAATGTTAAATGCCGCAAAGCAATTGGCTGTTGAGTTTAAAGCGCAATTACTTGATGACAAACGTAGCGTTATGACCAAACAAACCGAACAACATTATAAAGGCATAATTCGTGAATTTGAGCGCAAAAGTCGCATCGGTTCATTCTAGCATTCTTTTAAATTATCATATCAGCAGGGCATAGCTATTGTATTCTTGCCCTGTTGAATCAAATCACTTTTATTACCTTAAGGTAAATTATCTAAGTTAACTAACTATGTCTGAGCAAATATATGTCTGAGAAAGTAACCGCTAATCGCATTGCTGAAATTTGTCAGCTAATTCATCAATATAATCATCAGTATTATGTCCTCGATGAACCTAGTGTTCCTGATGCGGAATACGATCGGTTAATGCGTGAATTGTTAACTTTAGAGACTGAATATCCACAGCTTAAAACGCTCGACTCGCCCAGCCAAAAAGTGGGTGGTGCAGCGCTGAAATCATTTAGCCAAGTAACTCATCAGTTACCAATGTTATCGTTAGATAATGTTTTCTCTGCTGAAGAATGGCAAGCATTTGTTAAGCGTATTAAAGACCGGTTGAAGTCTGAACATGACTTTGCCATTTGTGCCGAGCCTAAATTAGATGGTTTAGCCGTGAGTATACGTTACGAAAACGGTGTATTTGTGCAGGCAGCCACCCGAGGTGATGGTAGTGTTGGTGAAAATATTACTGAAAACGTCCGGACGATAAAATCAATTCCGCTGCGTTTACATGGTAATAGTTATCCAGATATTTTAGAAATTCGTGGTGAAGTTTTTATGCCAAAAGCCAGTTTTGACAGCTTAAATCAACAGGCTATTAAAAAAGGTGAAAAAGGCTTTGCTAA
Source organism: Colwellia sp. SU-HH01172 (assembly GCF_057553355.1). Lineage (NCBI taxonomy): Bacteria > Pseudomonadati > Pseudomonadota > Gammaproteobacteria > Alteromonadales > Colwelliaceae > Colwellia > Colwellia sp. SU-HH01172. The sequence continues at coordinate 93,936 of NZ_BAAJMB010000004.1, forward strand.
CCCACGTAATGCCGCGGCGGGCAGTTTACGTCAACTTGACTCAAAAATTACCGCTAAACGCAATTTGGCCTTCTACGCCTATGGTATTGGCTACGTTGGCGCAAATGAAAATATTGATGAACAAGGTGAAAAGGGCAAAGGTATTGATGAAACTTGGTTAGCTAATTCTCATTACCAACGTTTGTGTCAAATAAAAGAACTCGGCTTACCGATGTGTCCTGAGGTTAAGTTACTCGAAAACGCCGAACATGTTGAAGCGTTTTATCAAGATATTCTTCAACAACGTGACGCCTTAAGTTATGAAATCGATGGCACAGTATTTAAAGTTGATGATATTGAACTGCAGCAAGAATTAGGTTTTGTTGCCCGTGCCCCTCGTTGGGCAACAGCCTATAAATTTCCGGCGCAAGAAGAGCTAACCTTACTTGAAGCGGTTGACTTCCAAGTAGGACGTACCGGAGCGATTACACCAGTAGCAAGGCTTAAACCGATATTTGTTGGCGGTGTTACAGTTAGCAATGCCACCTTGCATAACCAAGATGAAATTAATCGCTTAGGCATAAAAATAAATGACACTGTGATTATTCGCCGCGCAGGTGATGTTATTCCACAGATTGTTAGTGTCGTGCTTGAGCGTCGCCCAGAAAATGCGCAAGTTATTAGTTTTCCAAAAGCATGTCCTGTGTGTCAATCTGCGGTGATGAAAGCCGAAGGCGAAGCGGTTCTGCGTTGTACTGGTGGCTTATATTGTCAGGCACAGCGGAAAGAGGCCATTAAGCATTTCGCTTCACGTAAGGCACTTGATGTTGATGGTTTGGGTGACAAGTTAGTAGAGCAATTGGTTGATGAAGGCTTAATAAAAACACCCGCAGACTTATTTAAACTGACTGAGCTTGAAGTAAGTACCATGGAGCGTATGGGCAAAAAGTCTGCTGAAAACCTCATTAATGGTTTAGTGCTAGCGAAAAATACCACCTTAGCAAAGTTTGTTTACGCCTTAGGTATTCGAGAAGTTGGTGAAACAACAGCAGCAAATTTAGCACAGCATTTTCTTACCTTTGACGCCATTAAATCGGCAACGGAAGAGCAATTGCAACAAGTGCCTGATGTTGGCGTGATTGTGGCAAAAAATATTATTAACTTCTTCGCTCAAAGTCACAATGTCGAAGTGGTAGAAGAGCTTGAAGCTATTATGTCTTGGCCTACCATCGAAATAAAAACTGATGATGAATTACCGCTTAAAGATCAGACTTTTGTGCTAACCGGTACCTTAAGCCAAATGGGCCGTAGTGAAGCAAAAGCTACGTTACAAGCGTTAGGCGCTAAGGTTTCTGGTAGTGTTTCTGCTAAAACGCATTATTTAGTTGCGGGTGAAAAAGCGGGGTCGAAACTAACTAAGGCGCAAGACTTAGGTGTTTCGGTATTAACCGAAGATGAAATGCTCGCCCTGATTAACAAGTATGATGTCGAGCATTAATGGTAAATAATTATATAAGGTACTGTATTAAAAGCGCGTTAATGTAGTAATCTGTTACAACTAAAAATAATAACAAATTGAATAGAGTCTATTTTGTCAAAAGTCGTGCTGCCCGCAGATATCTATTTACTTGGCCCATATACGGTCAATTGCCACGAATTAAGTGTAAGTAACGAAAATGGTACAATTACATTACCGGTAAAGGTATTTGAGTTATTAAAGTTATTTATTCAGTCTGAAAACCACTCGGTACAACGCAGTGTCGCGATCGATATTATTTGGGACGGCAATACTGGCGTTGGTGAGCGGGGATTTACTAACGCGATGTGGCATTTGCGTAAAACATTTTCCGATTTGGGGGCTGAATCAGAAGGCATTTTCAAAACCCTGAGAAAAGTGGGTTATATACTGATACTTACCCCTCAACCTGTCTTACCTGAGTTAGTAGCGCCATCCATAGCAGATGATAAAGTGCCTCGGTTTTATGTTACTAATCGCTTTATGCTTTTGTTTGCGGTAATTTCTGCGATTATTTTATTCAGTGTTTATTCTTTTTATAATACGCCAGAGCAAGGTTTGACCACCACGCAACAAGCGCCGAAATCTCTTCGTGAAACTAATTACCAAGGTATTGAAGAGCATCCTGCTATTTCTAATGACGGCAACTATCTTGCCTTTCGCTGGGTTCGTGAATCATCGAAAGGGCAGCTCTATATAAAAGATTTAGTAAATGAAGATGCACCGCTAAGAATGCTTACTCAGAGTAACGATGAGGAAAGTTCGCCAGCTTGGTCTCAAGATGATAGCTCGATAGCTTACGTGCGTAAGGTGGATGAACAATGTCAAGTGAGAGTGAGAAATTTAGTCAGTAATCTAGATGTACTTGTTGATACGGGCTGCGTATATAACCCAATGCGGCATAGTTTAAACTGGTCTCCTGATGGTAGGTATCTGTTATACCCTAAAGCCAACGGCACTGAAATGGCGATATTTCGTTATGACATTAAGCGGGAAACCATATCGCAAGTCAGCTTCCCTCAAGGTAATGAACGTGATGTTATGGCGGTTTTTGGTGGTGACTCAAAAGCAATTATTTTAATTCGCGAACAATACGTGAAAGCCAAATTAGTGCTTATTTCCGAGCACGGTAAAGAACGTAATTTATTAGACTATGATATCTCGATAGTTGGTTTGGCATGGGATCATAGCAACAATGAAATTTATACCAACTTATTGGATGATGCCCATTATGCGATTCATAAGTTTAATCTTAATTCAAACGCTTGGCAGGTGATGAGGAAAATATCAACGCCATCGAATTTAAGTTATAGCGCAAGCCGAGCGCAATTATTTTACTCACGTTATTCAGCCAGAGAACATATAACGCAAGTAGGAATTAATCACGATAAAGAGGTGAGTAAGGTATCTTCTTCCTCAAGAGATATTTACGGTAGCTATAGCAAGGAAAATGAGGGAATAGTGTTTCTTTCTAACCGTGATGATAACTGGGATATCTGGTTGAAATCGAAAAAAAACACAACAAACTTAACTAAAGGCAAAGGTGTTGCCTTGATACCTAGTGTTTCCCCTAATGGTAAAAAATATGTGGTCAATATTAAATTACCCAGTCATGAAAACTTCTCTTTATTTTTAGGTGAACTTGCCTCAGGAAAATTAACCGAGTTAGCGTTGGGCGATATCGAACCGCAAAATCCTGCTTGGTCCCAAGATGGTAACTTTATCCTCTTTACTGCTGATAATGATGGCGTATTTGCATCTTACCAGTATCAAGTAGAGACAGGTAACTTATCGATAATTAGCCGACAAAATGAGAAAAAAATTGTTCATGGCAAAGACGGTATGTACTATATGAGCAGGGAGTTAGTGGCGGGAGTATGGCGCTTCAATCCACAAGAAAATAAGTATAAAAGAATTATTTCAGAGCTCAATGAAAATGATTATGGTGCCTTTTTTTGGCAAGGTGATAGTCTTTATTATTTAACTCGAACTGATAGTGAGGATTTAATAAAAAAATACAGCGGAACTGGCCCTGATGTGGTGGTAAAACGTTTCCCCGCTAACAGTATAAAAAAATATTATGGCATTAGTGCTGCTGACGATAATAGCTTCTTGATTTCAATGGTTAGTTTAAATGATGCTGACATTCATACACTTACTTTTGCAGACTGAGGCTATATAAGGCTCTTATTCCCTCCCAGATTTTCAATTTATCAGCGTATCCTTGCCGACCTTAATGGCAAGGTTATCGAGATTGCTATTTTAGCAACAGAAACCTCTTATTTAATCAAGACAGAAAGTACAAAATACATTGTTTTGTAACACTTCTGTAAATATTTAATCCTTTGATATTTATCATAATTGATGTTTGCTTGATGTTTAATTGAGGTTGATTTGAGCTCAATTCCATTGTTTAACTTTTCGTTTTTCACTACTAATAACTTATGGTCAATTATTCACCAAATTATAAATATTAAAAAAGTGAGTAATTGAATTTTTAGGACGAAAATGAAAAACAAGAGGTTATACATGGTTTTTAAATCATCAACCGTTGCGTTGGTTGTTTCATCCGCTTTAGCGTTTTCTATAAATGCGAGTGAAGTGAAACTTACTAACGAAACTTCCACTAATCAAGCTGTAGCAAATGAACAGACAAATAGTACATCAGATACTCGCTCTGCTTTTAAATCGATAACTGCAGAGTCGGGTGTTTATTTGCTTAGTTTGTCTGAGAAAAGTGCATTGGATGCAAGTTACTCAAATATGGGAGAAAATCGCAGTACCGTTGTTGCCCTAATTGATAAACAGCAAGATGAGGTACTTAAGAAAATTCGTAGCATTGATAGTGCTAGCATCTTAGTACGCAAAGTCAGATTAACGGCTAATGCTATATATGTACAGATGACACATGAAGCGGCGGAGCAGCTTAAAGTAGACGATAATATTGTTAATGCAGAAATGCTAAGTGAGACAGCCAGCTATACCGAAGATGATGAGTTTACAGCCTTTCCATTTTTAAAAATTAAAGAGCCTGGAGATAGTGTTACCGTAGCTATAGTAGGAAACGGCGTCGACTATACTCACACAGCGTTAGGTGGTGAAGGTACTGCAGAGGCTTATGCAAAGGCCTGGGCGAACCGCAGTAATGCCTGGGATGGTTTTCCTACTGATACTGTTATTGGCGGTTTAGATTTTTCTGCAATTGAAGAGGGAAACCACAGTATTGATTATAATCCGATTGAAAATGCCAGTGATGCTAATGTTGATGCAGGCCTGATCCCTTCAGGTACCGCCGTTGCTGCACGTATATTATCACAAGCACCAGATGCCAAAATTTTATCTTATAAAACCTATGATTGGTCTAGCCCTTACTTCATCTCGGTATTAGATGTCATTGTTGATCCTAACCAAGATGGCGATATAAGCGATCGACCAGATGTTATCGTTTTAAATTCATATGGTAATGGCGGCTTTTACGTTGAAGATGATACGCAAGGATCTTCACCGACACGAGAAGTTGGCTTAATAAGACGGTTAAGTGCGTCTGGCTCGCTAGTGGTAATTGGCGCTGGCCAAACTGACTTTAACTATTACTTCAATTTAGCTTGGCGTGCTCTCGCGCCAGAAGCTTTGACGGTTGGTTCGGTTAATATCGACGGTGAAACGGTGACCTTATCAGACTTTACACCGGCAGGTCCTAGTCGTGGCACACATCAATTAAAGCCGGAAGTGGTAGCTCCAGCTGAAAACATTACTGGCCCAGTTGTTGGCTCAGGTGATGGTGAAAAAAGTTATATCGGACATTCAACTTATGCTGCTGCGCATGCTGCAGGTACGGTTGCAACCATTTTAGCGAATTACCCGCAATTAAGCCCGATTGAGGCGAAAGCACTGGTTGCTAATACTGCTATCGCGGACGGTATTAAAGGTTCGACGACCTACAATGATGAAGTGGAACGCAGTATCACAACCATTGCAGAAGTACCTTTTATGGGCACTGGCTTAGTTAATGGTGATATTGCAACAACAGCAGATGCAGTTGTTTGGGATTCGAGTAACTATCAGCCGGGGTTGGCGTTCGGTTTTGTTGAAACACCTAGCTCGACAGCGGTAACTCGTGATTTAACTATTCGGAATTTGACTGAAGAAGTACAGACTTACTCGGTAAGTACAATGACCAATGGTGACAAGGAGAACAATGCCGCGGTTAGTTTTATTGTTCCTGAAACCATTAATGTTCCTGCAAATCATTCATTAACTTTTAATATTACTATGGTGGTGGATGCGACGAAATTGTCAAAGCAAATGTTATTATCATCTGAAGATTTTACCATTGAAAACTTCACGAAAGAAAATGTGAATGGTTATCTAATTTTTGATAATGCTAATGAAGACTCAGCACAATTAAAAATGCCATGGCAGGTGTTTCCAAAAAACTCTACGCCACTGGTGAGAAGTGATTACATTGAATTTTTTACCACTCCTTTTGAGGCTGATGATTGGAATGAAGAAGTCATTGCTGCCGGCAGTGCTGCAATATCACGTACAACGAAATTAACGAATGATAGTACTATTTCGAAAACTATTATGACCATGCCACGTATGCGAAGTATTGACTTTATTCAGCCTAGTAAAGTAGGTGGTCAAGGTCATATGATCAAGAACCTTGGCGCAAGAATTAACCCTGAAGCCTCGTGTGAATCTGGCCAAAAGCTGTCAGTTGCTGTGCAAATGTTCGACAAATGGGATACTCCCATGGCTGAGCACTTTGATCGATTCGGCCACTTATTAACATTCTTCAGTATTTATACGGAAGAATATACTGAACGAATGAACAACAATGCCAAAGCAATAGCAGAAGATGAGTTTCGTGATGATAATGATATCTTAGCCTACATTGAAGTTTTGATGGACAATGACGGTAAGCCTATAATTGAGTTTATTGACTTTGATATTGAATATGAGTGGTGGAATCCACGTGACCGATTTACAACCTCTAGCTTAGAGGTTGATGTTAGTATTGGTGACGATACTGTTATTGCAAATGTGTGTATTGATGAGTTATACCATGATGATCATCAGTCAATTGACAGTTGGAATGAAGACTTAGGTTGGCAATTTGCTACGGATCGCGATGCTAAAGCAGATGTTGATGAAGAGATTATTCGTTATAACCCTGTAATTATGGGACGATCTTTAATGGAGGTTATTGATCATACAGGAAGTCCTGATTACCCACCAAGTCAATATGTTCCTTGTGATCCTAATGGTACCGACTGGTTTGGTAACCCGCGCCCAGACGATTACTGTATTGAAGTCAAAAATACTTTTGCAGCGTATAACGCCGCCATAGGTAAACTATCGACCGATGGTGAAGTGTCAACTTGGTCAAATAATGTTGAGTTGGCGCCAGGTGAGAGCGCTCGAGTAGCGGTTAGTGTTGCGCACCACTGTGACAACCTTGTCGGTGGTATTGGAAGTTTTGAGCCTAGTGAGTACTGTCCACCTGGCGTGATGATATTTGAACTCGGTAGCGATAATACTCTTTATGCAGATACTGATTATGATGGATATTTTGGCGTGAAATCAGGGCAGGCATTTGGCATTTATGAAAACGCGGAAAACGGCACTGTTATTGGTAAGCTTGAACTTCAGTCAGCGATGCTTTTCGAACCTGATGAAGCTCAAGGCGATGTTTATCTTGTTAATGCGATACCTGGAACACCGTTTGCTGTTGATCCTGATGGTACGATTACCGTAGCTAATAGTTCAGCATTAGATTATGAAGAAACTCAGTCTTATACCTTAAAAGTTAATGTTGATTATGTAAACCATGACTCCCAAGTAGTTGATGTCGATGTTTATGTTAATAACCGAAATGACATTGCTCCAGCCGTTACTGAAAATTTAACAACTATTGCTAGCATAGCAGGGCAGGCATTTGAAACCTCAATCGCCAGTGCATTTACTGATGTTGAAGGTGACGGCATAACCTTTAGTTCAGACAGCCTACCAGCTGGCGTTACCATCTCACGTTCAGGAGAAATTACCGGAGTGATAAATACCTCAGGTGACTATCAAGCCAATGTGCTTGCGAGTGATGGTGTTAATACAACCACAGCAAGCCTAAATTTTTCTGTCACCGCATCAACTGCCACTTCAACAGTTTCATCAGAGCCAGCCGAGTCATCAGAAAGTAGTGGTGGTAGCACAGGTTTGCTGTTTATGTTGTTAACAAGTCTTGCATGGTTTGCTCGTCGCGCAGTTAAGTAATTTAAATTGAGAGGCAAAGTCTCTCAGAGAAGGAAATATATTGTGAATTTTAAATTAAACAAAATAGCTTTAGCTCTGCCGATGAGTTTATTAACGCTTGGCGCAGGGGCAGTAGTATCGATAGACGATATTCCAACAATTGAATTCAATCAATTACAAAAGAATAGTAAGGCAAAAGCCGCAAAACAATTTTTTGAAAAACGCTACTTTATTCTACTTGAAGATGAGCCTGTGGCTTTATATCAAGGTGGTATTAAGGGCTTGAAAGCAACCAATATTGCTGCATCTCAAGGTGTTAACAGCACTAGTAATGGCAAACTTAATGTGAATAGTTCGGCATCAATTACTTATAGTAATTATCTTGCCAAGCGTCAAAATGACGCCATTGCTGCTATTAACGTATTGCTAAACCGAGAAGTGAAAATTGAAAAGCGTTTTAAAGTTGCAATTAACAGTTTTGTGGCTGATTTAGAGCCCAACGAAGTGTTAGCGTTACGTAAAATGCCGGGTGTTTTAGCGGTTGAAAAAGAAGAAATGCAACAATTAATGACCGACGTAGGGCCTCAACACGTTGGTGCGACAGCTGTTTGGGATAATGCTGATATTTCAGGCTCTCAAGGTGAAGGGCTTATTGTTGGTGTACTTGATACCGGAATTTCATCATATACACAAACTGCGTGGGATGCATCTAGCTTTGATTATATGACATTTCACCCTTCTTTCGCTGATGTTGGTGTAGACGGTTATGATCATACCAACCCAAACGGTGAAGGTGTTTATTTTGGTGACTGTGTTGATTCTCCGCAATGGTGTAATGATAAGCTTATCGGGGTGATGTCGTTTGAGGGGTTAACTACACAAGTTTCTTGGGATATGCGAGTTGGCACAGGCCAAGATGATCATGGTCATGGTACCCATGTTGCTTCTACCATAGTGGGAAATCGAATAGATGATGTGCATTATCCAACCGTTTATACCGATGAGGAAAGTGAATGGAATCACAAATATTATGATTCTGAACTTTCAGTTTCAATCAGTGGTGTTGCACCGCACGCGAATATTGTTTCATATAAAACCTGCTCAGTTGAAGGTTGTTCTTCGAGCGCCGCAATAGAAGCAATAGAGCATGCGATTGCTAATAATATTGATGTCATTAACTATTCCGTTGGCGGTACGGCAAGTTCGCCATGGTTTAGTTCTGATGCGTTGGCATTTTTGTCTGCTCGTGAAGCGGGGATCCATACCGCTGTTGCCGCGGGTAACTCCGGCATCTTAGGAGAAAAAACCGTTGGTTCTCCGGGTAATTCACCTTGGGTGACAACGGTTGCTGCATTAAGCCACTCGCGGGATTTTACTGAAGAAAAAATTGCGACATTTTCTGGTGGCAGTAGTGAATTAGGTAACTTAATTGGTAAAGGAGCGACTTCAGGAATTACAACATTAACCGATATTGTTTATGCCGGTGATGTTGAAGATGCCAGTCAAGCTGAAACTGCTGGTGGAGTTGGTTATTGTGGTGATTGGTCTTTACCTGGTTCATGGTCAGAAGATTCAGTTGCCGGTAAAGTGGTGATTTGTCGTCGTGGTGGCATTGACTCTGATGGTGAGTCACTAACTCGGTTATCTAAAGGTAATACAGCGCTACAAGCTCAGGCGGCAGGGATGATTTTTATCAACTCTGATGACAGCATAGATAATGTTGAAAATGACCTACATGTATTACCAACGGTGCACTTGAATAAAGCCGATGGTGATAGCTTATTAGCTTGGTTGGCAGAAGGGGAAGGCCATCAAGTGAGCTTTACAGATTCAGAGCTTATGCTTAATAGTGAAAAAGCTGATATAACCGCAAGCTTTACCTCACGTGGTCCAGATTACTTTACCGATGACTATATGATTCCTGATGTTGGTGCGCCCGGTGTCAGTATTCTTGCCGGTGGTTTAGGCGATTACATGCAAAGTGATGCCGCGCAAGCGTGGGAAAAGGTCAATGGTGAGTTTCGCTATATGAGTGGTACCTCTATGGCATCACCACATATTGCCGGTATGTATGTGCTAATGAAAGCTGCGCAACCGAACTGGACACCTGCAGAAGCGCAATCGGCATTAATGATGACGGCTTTTACTGATGTTCATGAAGATGATGATGCTGATGGCGAGTTAAATCGTGCCGATATGCACCGTACCGGCTCAGGCAGTGCCCGGGTGAATTTAGCAATAAATGCTGGCTTAGTGATGAACGAAACACGTGCTGGTTATGAAGCAGCGAATCCACATGCGGAAGAACAAGGCATTAGTGATGACATTGCTAATTGGCATGGACAGCCACATCAAATGAACTTGCCAAGCTTATCAAAAGGCGAATGTTTAATTTCATGTGATTGGACACGAACTTTTAAAGCAACTAAAGCGGGCTCGTGGACCGTAAGCTTCGAATACTACAATGAAGGTTTCACATTAACGAGTGATAATAGTAACTTTACTGTCAGTGACTGGGAAGAAGTCGAGTTAACCTTTACTGCGGAAGCGGCACAAGGTTTAGGTGTTGAGTGGGCCAATGGTCGGGTCATACTTACGCCATCTGATAGTTCTATGCCAGTGCAAACTTTACCTGTTACGGTTAACTTTATTGCCGGTGTAGCACCTGAAAAAACCGAGATCACGGCGAAACGCACCAGTGATTCGTCTCCGGTAGAGGGGATAATGACTATTGGCACTGATGATTTACAAGTGATTAAGTCAGGCTTGGTAAAAGCCGATGTATACGATTTTGAATTAATGCGCGATGCCACTAACGATACTATTTTCCATTATGACAATCCGGAAGATCAGACTATTAAAGTGATGCCATTAAATATTCAAGCGGACTCAAAACGATTAGTCATCGAAGTGCTAGAAACGACATCGCCAGATATTGATATTTTTGTCGGTATTGATTCAGATCTTGATGGTAAGCCTTCACATGAAGAAATGGATTTATTGGTCTATCAAAGTGCGACTGAAGTGACTTTAGAGCTAATTGATGAAGTGAGTCCTCGTAATGATACATACTGGGTATTAGTTCATAACTGGGCTGAAGGTCCTGCTCCATTAACTGAGAATCAAATGCTTTGTGACGAAGGGCAAGAGCCTGATGAAGGCATGGAGTGTGCCGAAGCCCCCATTATGGATAGTGTTAAGCTTTCTATCACGAATATCGAAGTTGATGCTGACAATATGATGATAGAAACACCATCATCGGTTTCACCATTAGAAGATGTTGAGACACGTATTGTTTGGGATGAAACCATGAATGAGAACGATATTTATCATGGTGTATTCTGGCTCGGGACATCTGCGGAGCTGAATAAAAACATTGGCGCGGTGAGAGTTAATTTACGTCGTGGTGAGGATGACGTCAGAATTGATGAGCCGACAATTGCGGGTGACAAAATGACGGTTGCTATTAATGTCACTGAAAATAGCACAGGTGAAGACCGAAGTTACAACTTTAGTATGGAATTAGCCGAAGGTGTAATTGTTGACACCTTAATTCGTGAAGCAAATACCAGTGTTTCATCGATGCGAATGAGCGCCGAAGATGTTGAATATAGTCTTGATGGTAACGTACTGTCGTGGAGTCATGTGCAACAAAATGGTGACTCGACACAAACTTTTAGTTTAGTGATCGATACCGCTAATGTTGCAGGTACACAAGATGCCACACCAACAATCGAGAGCTCAGTTAATACCAGTACGGAAAGTGAAACATTTGCACCACAACAGCCAGTGTTTATTGAAGGACGTCCTATTTTCTCTGCTTCTGCTTCAAGCAGTTCAGTTAAAGAAGGAAAACCGGTAACTTTATCGGCAAGCGTTGTTGATGCGGTTATTGAAAATCCAGAAATAAGCTACCAGTGGACACAAACATCCGGTCCTACGGTTAGCATTTCAGGTAGTGGCGCTTCAATTACTTTTGATGCTCCTACGGTTTCGTCTGATGAAACCATGACCTTCGAGCTTGTTGGTTCAAATGGCTCGAAATCAAGTTTACCTGCACAAGTATCAGTAAATGTTGATAATGCCAGTAGCGGTGGCGCCGTTGGCTGGTTATTAACTTTATTACTCGGAGGGCGCATACTTCGCCGTAATAGAAAATAATCTTATAGGGTAATAAACTCGTACTCTTAGTTTTATTATAATCGAAGCCAATCGTTTGACGATTGGCTTTTTTTCTTTAAAATTGCGGGGAAATCCATAGAAAGACAATTTTTAAATTAAGGCTATGGTAGTATTGGCATAATCCGAAATAGAGTGAAAAAGAAAAGTAATGTTAGAGTTGTTAACGGATGTTGGTCAGTGGTTTCGCGGGTATCAGTATCAAGCCGCAATGGCCATAGTTGCGACACTTTTAGTGATATTAGGCAATGATATAAATGGCGCTATTCGAAAGCTAGTTGCTGGTCAGAATTTTTTTATTCGAAGCTTAACGTTTGTCGGCGTCTGTGCCTTTGGTTATGGCTTACTGACAGTTTGGCTAACTAAAAAATTATCGCAACAATTGGCACAGGTACCTAATGTCTATGTCTTACCACTTATTTTGGGCATATTTTTTATTATTGGAGCATATGCGCAGAAAAACCGACATATATAGCTTTAGTGAAAATTTTAGTTTTATAAGCGCATAAACGCGTAGATAAACAGTAGTATAGGTAGCGGTAGCAATATGGTAAACAGTATGGCTTCACACCATTCGATAACACGATAAAATTGTTGCCAAGTTAAGTTGTTTTCTCGGGTTGAAGGTAGTGCTTGAAAGAAGAAAATAAAAGCGCTGATCACTAAGCTCTCAATGGCAGTAAATAAAATAAATATGGCAAGCCATACTAAAAAACTAGGTGTATTTAGCTGGATTTGAGTTTGTAATAAAGCAAATAAGCTAAAAAAGAATGCGCTCCAGGCTAATAATGGCCATTTAAAGCGTGATAAAGATATCGCGATATAATTAAAGAGTTCGGGACTAATGGCTGGCTTCATTCGATGAATAATGGTCTTATAAACTTAACTGAGTTATATCATGAGTATATAGTTAAAGCTTGTAGTTTGTCAGAGTCAACGATGAATTATCGCGTTTGAATTTACCTGATATTCACTTGAGCAAGGTAAGTATTAACATAATTAATATTGAGAAAAGTATGAAGAAAAAGTCTGCAACTATTTTTGTTTCTCCCTTTGCATTGTGCCTGCTATGTGCTGTCGCTAATGTCAATTTTGCGACCGCAACAACATTGGCGGATTACTTGGTGGGGAAAAATGAAAAGTTAGCTGTGATGGAAGGACATGCCCAGGCTACTTCTCAACATTCATCAAGTGCAGTGGCTGATGCAAAACAAGATAGTAAAAAGGCCAGTCCACTCGCGCGGGCGATGGCGCAATCTTCTGCGCAAGCAGAGCAGGAAAAACACCACTTTGAAAAAAACTTAACGCTTGAAATTAGTGAGTTAAAAGATAGTAGTGGTTTAGTTTATTTAGGCGGTAAGGTGTCTGAAGTTGAACTGAGTCGCTACTTATCACAATTAAAAGCGGAATTGGGCAAAGAGCAATATGCGATTTATCGCCAACATCAAGCAGCCCGAGATCATCAATCATTCCATGTTACTTTGGTCAACCCATACGAATACCAAACGATTAATAAAGAAAAATTAAATAGTTCACAAAAATTTAGCGTCACTTTACAAGGCTTAGGTAAGGTTGCCAAGGGCGATAAAACTAGCTACTTTGTCGTGGCATCTTCCAGCGATGGGCAATTTATTCGACAGAATTTATTGTTAAAAAATAAAGACTTCCATGTGACACTAGGTTTTTATCCGGAAGATGTTTATGGCGTCAGTAAAGGCCGAGACACGCTAATTAAGAAATAAATTTCATTACTTTTAATTTAAACTATTGTGATAAATTTGTGATAACTCCGTGAAAGTTTAGCAATGTTTGCTTTGCATACTGAATGCGAAATCATTTAGTCATCAAGGGAAACTTATGAAACTTTTTAAAGCCGCATCGGCTATTGCATTAGCTTGTTCAAGCTCAGCGTTAATGGCACAAACCATTGATATTCAAATTACTAACTTAACTCATGCGCAACACTTTACGCCACGTTTAGTGATTGCACACGACAGCACTGTAGATGCCTTTGAGCCCGGTGTTGACGCGTCATCTGCACTAGCATGGCTTGCTGAAGCCGGCGTTATTGATGATGCTCAAGAGCCAGCGTCTTCAGGTCAAAACTTTGAAGCGCTTTTAGGACCAACAGATACTGACAATGGGTCAAACACTTGGCACCGTTTTGGTGGCTTGGTTGCTCCATCAATGTCGTTAAGTTATCCATTTGATACCATGGATAAGCCTTACCTTTCTATTTTATCTATGCTAATTCCAACCAATGATGCTTTTGTTGGCTTAGACAGTATTAAAATTCCAACCACGCCAGGTACTTATACATACATGCTACACGCTTATGATGCCGGTACTGAGTTGAATGATGAATTAAACAGTACACGTACTGATATTGTTGAACAAGGCGGTACACCACTAGGTGGCTATGGTGCGCCAGGTGTTGCCGGAGTTGGTGCTTCGCCAGTGCCATTAGGTGTTGGCGGTACGGGTGTCGCAGTAAAAGTAGGTTTTGCACAAGATGGCACGGCAATTGGTGCTAATGAAGTGGTTGATGGTACTGATGGCCCGGTTCATATTCACCGAAATGTTCTAGGTGATACTAGCCTTACTGATGGCGCAAGTGATCTACAGTCAACAGAACACCGTTGGTTGAACCCAGTTGCACGAGTAACTATTACTATCCCAGCACCTTAATTTAGGGAGAATAGATCATGAAAATTAACAAAATAAGTTTAGCACTACTGCCGCTTATTGCGGTACTAGCTACCGGTTGTGGTGGTGATGATGGTAGTGATGGCGTTGACGGTGCTGCCGGTACTCCAGGCGTTGATGGCACCAATGGTACAGACGGAACAAATGGTACCGATGGCACAAATGGCATCAATGGTAATCTTGCGGTTTATACGGTGCAGTTAACCAATTTAACCTATAGCCAACCGTTTTCTCCTGCTGCTATTATTTTACATGAACCAGGTTATAACGCCTTTATTGATGGTGAAGCAGCAAGTTTAGGTTTAGAGCAATTGGCCGAGGGCGGCAATCCAGCTGAATTAATGGCTGAAGCATTAGCGGCGACACAATATCTTGATGCTGTGGCTACTGACGGTGCAACCGCGCCGAGATCTGTTGGCTCAATGTCGACATTATTGGTGCCCTTACTCGATGTTGACGATTTAAGGATCAGTTTTACCACTATGTTGGTGGACACTAATGATGCCTTTACCGGTCTTAATGCGGCTGATATCAGTAACATGACGGTTGGGCAATCGGTCAGCTTTATGGCGCCAACATGGGATTCTGGTACTGAAGCTAATACCGAAACAGCAAGTACAATGCCGGGCCCAGCAGCGGGTGCAGCCGGTGGCGGTGGTGCAAGCGCTGGTTTTGATGCCGCT
Source organism: Colwellia sp. SU-HH01172 (assembly GCF_057553355.1). Classification (NCBI taxonomy): domain Bacteria; kingdom Pseudomonadati; phylum Pseudomonadota; class Gammaproteobacteria; order Alteromonadales; family Colwelliaceae; genus Colwellia; species Colwellia sp. SU-HH01172. The sequence goes on from NZ_BAAJMB010000004.1 coordinate 109,251, forward strand.
CGTGATGACCTTTTTGACCGAGTACACTTTCATAGTGGTGTGGTAACCAATGCTAATGCGACAGATGCAAGTAAAGAAGGTTTAGCCACTTCGGTATTAACTGAAGCGGATCGTTGGGATAATCCTACCGCTCGAATCGTCGTAACACGCACCCGTTAGAATGAATTGGTGCCTTACACAACAAGCTTATCAATTTTTGGCTTGGTAGGTGTAGGCACCAATACTTTTAAGGTTGTAGCAACCGTAAATCGATGCAATTCAAATGCTGAGCTAAATTCAATAAGGTTTCGAAAGTATTTCTGTGCAAACAAGTTCTTATGATGCAGGCACAGAGAAAAATAACGAAACAATGCTGAATAAGTTAGGTTAGCGACAATTGTAAAGATTTTTGTATTGAGCGCAGCAACTCGCGTTTATTGCTGAAAGCTCAGGCAGTGTCATGATTGATGTTAGTTAAGGCCGTAAGGTGTTGCTTATCTTTCATGATAAGAAAGCAGTTTAGTATTATTCGTTATTTTGTTGAGAATTTAAACGACCTATTCGTTTCGTTACGTCATGAATAGGCAATCTTTATTATATCTTTGTGCCGACGTTCTTATAAATAAAAGATAATAACGACGGAGCAAAACATGGATACCATACTGGTTGTTGAAGACGATCAAGATATTGCCGATTTAGTCACATTGAGCCTACAAGAAATAGGTGTAACCGTTGAGCATAGTTTATCGGGTGAAGATGCCTTTGATAAACTAGCAACGCAAGATTACGACTTAGTCATGCTTGATGTTATGTTGCCGGGCATGTCTGGCTTAGATGTTTGTCGGCAGCTTCGAGAACAAAAACCCGAACAGGTGATCTTAATGGTAACATCAAGAAACAGTGAAATTGATCGAGTGCTAGGTTTAGAGCTAGGCGCCGACGATTACATGACTAAACCTTTTAGTGTTCGAGAGTTGCAAGCACGTGTTCGTAGCCAATTGCGCCGTGTACACTTACTATCAAAAATAAGTCAGCAAAATTTGCAAAAGCAGTCTCCTGAGCAATATCTCACGGTCGGCGCGTTGCAAATTGATAGTATCTCTCATCGTGCAACCCTGAACGGTAAAAATGTTGAATTGACCTCAACCGAATTTGATTTACTGTTTTATTTGGCGTCGCACCCTGATCAAGTTTTTTCTCGTGAGCAACTATTAAGCTCAGTTTGGGGCTATCATCATAGTGGTTATGAACATACGGTAAATTCACATATTAATCGCTTAAGAAATAAAGTTGAGCGCAACGCCACAAAACCTGAAATTGTGCAAACCGTTTGGGGTGTTGGTTATAAGCTTTCTCGACAGGGTGTTGTGGCGTGAAATTATCTTTATACCACAGACTTTCATTGTCGTTATTACTGGTATTTATTGTCATTATTAGTGTGTTCTTTGTTTGGACCGAGCATTTAGAAAAAACCACGCGTTACGAGTCAGAGCAGCATTTACATCTTTCACTGGCGGCGAGTTTAGCCCGTGATAATCCCTTGCTACAAGAAGGCGCTTATGATCACCAAGCGTTAAAGAATTTATTTCATACTTTAATGGTGTTAGGGCCGGCGTTTGAATTTTATTTTCTTGACCCAAATGGTGCCATCTTAACTCACTCTATTACTCCGTCGTTGATCAAGCGCGACCGAATTGATTTAAAACCCTTAATTCAATTGACCCAAAATCAAGCCAGTTTACCTATTTACGGTGATGACCCTCAACACCAAAGCCGGCAAAAAATATTTTCAGCAGCGCCAGTTTTTAAGGGTAGTGAATTAATAGGTTATCTGTATGTAATTGTTGCGGGAGAACGTTATGAATCAGCGTATAGTCGAGTGGATTCTGATCGGCAAGCTGAGCTGTCGATGGTGATGCTGGTCGGCGCTTTACTTTTTCTTTTTATCGTTATGTTGGGAATTTTTTATTATTTTACTCGACCATTGCGTCGGTTAAATCGAGATATTCAGCAACTAAAAGAGTTTGGCTTTGATAAATCTAAAGTCAAGTTAACAACATGGATGGCAAACAGTAGCAATGAAGTGCATCAGTTGGGTGTGGCATTTGAAGAAATGGTTAACCAAATTAATGCTCAGCTAAATTTATTACAGCAAAGTGACGTGCAACGACGTGAGTTACTGGCCGATATTTCTCATGACTTGCGTACGCCATTATCGTCTCTGCAGGGCTACATTGAAATGATTGCCCATAAAGGCGATGAGTTAAGTAGCGAAGAGCGAGAAAAGCACATAAATACAGTGCTAAAAAACACCTTGCAATTGAAGCTGCTTATTGACCAAATTTTTGAACTGGCCCATTTGGAAGGCGGGCAAGTGTCATTGAATTTTGAAAGCTTTAACTTGGCTGAACTCCTTTATGATGTTATTGCAAAATTTAACTTAGCTGCAAGTGCTAAAAATATAACTATTTCGATTGAACCCAGCAGCTCTTATACCCAAGTTCACAGTGATATTGCCAAGCTTGAGCGGGTAATCAGCAACTTATTAGAGAACGCTATTCGCCATACCAGTAAAAATGGCAAAATTGTTTTTATTATTGAAGAGTTGAGTGACAACCAATGTCGACTTGCAATTTCTGATAACGGTACCGGCATAAAACCGGAAGAATTATCTTATATTTTTGACACTCGCTATCGTGCCAGTAATGCCATACAGGACAAAAATAAACATACCGGCTTAGGTTTAGCCATTACCAAGAAATTATTAGAGTTGCTTAAATCAGACATCAAAGTGCAAAGTACGCTGGGTGAGGGCACATCATTCTCATTTAACTTAAGACGGGTAAATCATTAAGCTTCTTATGTAGATAGCGTTAAAATTAATAGAATAACCATAGATATTTACATTTTCATTACTTAAAATAACTCAACAGGGAACATATTTTAGGAGTATAGATGAAAATTAAATTGGCGATTTGCCTTGCTGCAATTACCTTAGCTGGCTGCACAAAATCTTCAACTGGTCGTTCACAATTAATGATGATGTCTGACAGTGAGCTCAATAAAATGGGCAGTGCGTCATTTGAAGAAATGAAAACTAAAGAAAAAATCAGTCAATCACCAGCAATTAATCGTTATGTGCAATGTGTGGCAAATGCTATTACCGTAAATGTTCCTAAATCAGCGCATGATGGGGCTTGGGAGGTTGTCGTATTTGATTCGCCGCAAGTCAATGCCTTTGCGTTACCAGGTGGTAAAATTGGTGTTTATACTGGCATTTTAAAAGTCGCGGAAGATCAAAACCAATTAGGGGCTATTATTGGTCATGAAGTTGGTCACGTTATCGAACGTCATTCAAACGAACGTTTATCATCAAATCAAGCCAGCCAAATGGGCTTGTCTTTAGTGAATGTTTTGCTGGAAAGCCAAAACATTGAAAGTCGTAATACGGTTATGGCGGGTTTAGGTTTAGGCGTACAGTATGGTGTTTTAATGCCATATGGTCGCAGTCATGAAAGTGAAGCAGATATTGTTGGCCAAGACTTAATGGCAAAGTCGGGCTTCGATCCTGCGGCAAGTATTACGCTTTGGCAAAACATGGCTAAGCAGTCGACAGGGGCGCCACCTGAATTTATGTCGACTCATCCGTCGAACGCAACACGTATTAAACAGCTTACGGCTCACTTACCTAAATCGACACCATTTTTTAAGCAAGCGACTGCGCCTAAGTGCGTTAAGCCAGCGATATAATTTTCATTCGTGCAATGGGTGTTAATTTATAATGAAAAGCCTGCATAATGCAGGCTTTTTTGTAAAGCAAGTATGGCGATTTTTATGTTCCAAATAAAAGCTAAGTACCTAGAACTATGTCGGCAGTGTCACGAACATCAGGATGCGAGATAATAGTAACGATATCCTGGCAATAACTTGATGTTAAAACGCTAGGCTAAAGGTCACACCGGCTTGATGGTTTTTTTCAATTTTGTCTCCTTCCCGCAATTTTTCCGGTACCTGGCTGTTATTTTGTAGCTGAATACTGCCTTGATGGGCGAGCATTATTTGTCGGCTAAGAGCTAAACCAACGCCTGAACCTTCTGTTTTGGTGGTATAAAATGGTACGAAAACTTCTTTAGCGATTTCTACCGGAATAATAGGGCCGTTGTTACTGACCTCGATAACCACTTTGCCACGTAAATTTAAATAGGCGTGGATCATTACTTTAGCTTGCTTGTTATTAATTTGTTCTGTAAGCGCTTGTTGTGCATTTTGTAGCAGGTTTATCAGCACTTGTTCAATCATATTGATATCAACTGAAATATCTAGTGATGGCGGCTCGATCGTGACAGCTAAACTGATGCCCATCTCGTGCCAATTTTGACAAGCTAATGCTTGTACTTGCTGGATCAGTGCGGCAATGCTAATTAACTTTTTATGTAATTTAGGTAAGCGGGTCAGGCGTCGATAACCTGTGACGAATTTCATTAAGCCATCACTTCGTCTGGCGACAGTGGCAACCGCTTGTGCGACATCCTCAAGGTCATCATTGATCGCTTGTGGTAGCTGTGAGTTGCTTCGTAGCTCTTCAACGATATCCGTGGCGGTTTTTGCTAAAGAGGCAACAGGCGTAATACTGTTCATTATTTCATGAGTTAGCACTCGCACTAAGTCTTGCCATGCTTGTAGCTGTGCCAGATCTAATTCACTTTGAATATCTTGTAAACTCAACAATGTTTCTGTGTTATTGCTGCTGACCACTTGAGTGGCAGAAATGCTTAGACGATGCTCTTGGCCGTCAATGATGATGTTAATCAAGTCACGTTTGCCAATTGGCAGGGCTTTTAATTGCTCAGGAAAGTGCTGGCCAAAGGTGATAAGGTCTTCAACTTTGGTAATGTGATGGCTGCCAAATAGTCTGCGCGCACTGTTATTCCATAAAGTGATTTGCTGATTTTGATGAATACTTATTAGTGGCACCGGGACATGCTCTATTAAGGCTTTTAAATGTTTAACCTCTTGCTCTTGATGACGGCGGCTTGCTTGAATACCGGCAAGAATATCATTAAATGCTTCGCCCATTTCATCAAATCCAGAGCCGATATGCTGGAGTTCAAATCGTTGTGAAAAATCAGCATGGCGAACAGCAGCAAAAAAGCGCACTAATTCGGCGTTAGTTTTACTGACAAAATGAACAAGTTCAACTAGCTGTATTATCAATAAAATCGATAGCATAAAACAGGTAATATGGTAACCGTCTTCTAGCAATACTTGTGTTAATACTATAACGGTGATGATGGTTAATAAGGTTCGAAAAACAATTAACCCAGAAAATTTTTTAAAGCCCATGTTTTTCCATCCTACGGTAGAGTGCGGCGCGTGTTAAGCCCAACTCTTTTGCGCTATGACTAATGTTATATTTGTGCTTTTTTAACGCTAAGCTAATGGCTTGTTTCTCTAATGCTTCCAAATTCAGTTCTGCGGGTAGTGACGAATTCGATTGCTTATTTTCATGCTTTTGGACGCCTGTTGATTGATCGTCATTTTCGTTTGAAATTTTATTTTTATTACCTAGTGCTTGTTGGTCACCAGCAACATTAAGCTGAAAGTCCTCTGCGGTTAAGGTACTTGTGGTCGACAAAATTGTTGCTCGCTCAATAACATGGCGTAATTCTCTAATGTTTCCAGGCCATTGATAATGGTTAAGTGCTTCAATGGCAGATGCCGATAGCTCTTTGGCAGATTTGTGATATTTTTTACCATAATGCTGCACGTAGTGCATGGCAAGCGGCATAATATCTTCGTGTCTTATTCGCAATGGCGGTAAGGTTAACTCGACGGTATTTAGGCGAAACAGCAAATCTTGACGAAATTTATTCTCGTCTTGTAAAGTATCTTTAGGGACATTAGTTGCGGCGATAATGCGCACGTTAAAGGCAGTCGCTTCGTTAGCCCCTAATGGCGTGACTTTACGTTGTTCAAGCACAGTTAATAGTTTTGCTTGTAAATGTAACGGTAGGTTGCCTATTTCATCAAGAAATAGCGTGCCGCCATCAGCGGCTAATAAACGGCCAATACGATCTTGATTAGCGCCAGTAAATGCACCTTTTTGATGGCCAAATAGCTCACTCTCAAACAAGGTTTCGGATAATGCTCCGAGATCAACCGACATAAAAACCTGGTTTGCCCGTAAGCTTTGTTGATGAATTTCTCTTGCGACTAGTTCTTTGCCAGTGCCATTTTCACCTAAAATCAATACATTGGCATCGGTTGGAGCCGAGCGAGAGATCAGAGAATGAACCGCTTGCATAGAGGTGGAATGACCAATAAGACTCTGTTGATGATCTAAGTTATTTACCTGCACCAAAGCGTCATTTTTAGCTTGTAATGTTTTTGCATGTGTTTGTGATTGTGCCAACTTAACCGCGGTTGTTACCGTGGCAATAACCTTTTCATTGTGCCACGGCTTAGCAATAAAGTCGGTTGCGCCAAGCTTCATCGCGTCAACTGCGATATCAACACCGCCATGTGCGGTGATCATAATAATGATGCTTTGTGGGGCAATTTTGCGAATTTTCTGTAACCAATAAAAACCTTGAGCACCAGAGCTTTCACCTGGGCCAAAATTCATATCAAGCAGAACGACATCAAAATGCTGTTTTTCAAAAAAGGTTGGAATATGCTCAGGCTGATTACAGGTGCTGACATCGCTAAATTTGCGTTTTAATAATAATTTACCGGCCACCAAAATGTCGTTGTCGTCATCAACAATCAATATTTTTCCTGGTGTTTTCATTGCCGTCGAACCTGTACTCGTCACTTGTTATTACCTTACTAAGCAAAGTTTAAATATTTAAAAGTGTTCAATAACGTACAGTAAGTGTTCATAAACGTACAGTTCTTTAAGGTGCAAATTATGAAAATGAATATAAAGCCTTAAATAACAATGGGTTAATTGTTGGAATGATTATTGTAATAAGTTTTGATAATTGAATAAGTAGATACAGGATAACGTAATGCCAAGTCAGTCGAAGTATACACAAGTGAGTCAAATGACTGAAGAAAGTAAAAAAGCAACTGCAGCACCGGTTAGTTCGATCGTTTCAGGTGCAGGCATGGATCGAGAAATAGCTCATTCGGCAAAATCAACACGTAAATGGTTGTTGATGGTCGTTATTGGAATTTTGTTGTTGGTGACAATGTACTTTATCACTGAGAAATCATCAGGTAATAGCCTAGTGGTTGAACAAAATCGTATTGCGATTTCGACAGTAACTTCCGGCATTTTTGAAGACTTTATTCCGTTACGAGGCCGAGTAACCCCGGCTAAAACGGTATTTTTAGATGCTGTTGAAGGTGGGCGAATAGAGCGAATTTTAGTGGAAGACGGTACCAATCTAACCGCGGGAGACTTAATTGTTGAACTGTCTAACACCTCATTGCAATTGAGTGTCTTAGGTAATGAAACTCGTGTTGCTGAACAGCTTAATAATATGCGTTCAATAGAGCTAAGCCTTGAACAAAATAAGTTACAACATAAGCGCAATATTGTTGATATAGAACACGAAATTAAGTTGCTGACTCGACAAGTTGCGCGCCAAAAGGCCTTGGTTGCAAGTGGCGCAATAAGTCAATCTTTAGCGGATGATACTTCTGATACCTTAACTTGGTATAAAAATCGATTACAACTGACCAAAGAAAGCCAAGCTTCAGACGCGCGTATGCAAGGGGAGCAACTAAGTTACCTGAAAGCAACGGCTACCCGCTTGGAAAGTAACTTAGACATATCACGACAAAACCTTGAAAAGCTTAATGTGCAAGCGCCGGTAGCAGGAAAATTATCGGGCTTTAATGTTGAAGTGGGGCAAAGTATCGCCAGAGGAGAAAGGTTAGGACAAATAGATACCCCAGATGATTTTAAGTTAACCGCCTTTATTGATGAGTTCTATTTAGGCCGAGTCGATATTGGTCAAAGTGCCCGCTATAAAGATTATCAATTGCGTATCGCTAAAATATACCCACAAGTTCAAAACGGGCAATTTGAAGTCGATTTTGCCTTTATTGAGCAACAACCCAGTGGTATTCGTCGTGGCCAAACTATCCAAATTAAGTTGACCTTAGGTGATGCCAGTGAGGCACTGTTAATTCCTAATGGTGCGTTTTTTCAAGATACCGGTGGGAGTTGGATCTTTGTTGTTACCGAAAGCGGCAGTGAAGCGGTTAAGCGTACGGTGCGTTTAGGACGAAGAAATAGCCGTTATATCGAAGTCATTGAAGGTCTTGAAGTTGGCGAGCAAGTCGTTACTAGCCCTTATAGCAGTTATCAAGACATGCAACGTCTTAAGTTTAACTAGCCATAATCCTTAATACTAATTAAAAAATACTGAATATCAGAAGGAAATAATCATATGTTGAAATTGCACAATTTAACCAGAGTTTATCAATCAGATAATATTGAAACATTGGCATTAAATAACGTTAATATTGAAATTGCGAAAGGTGAGTTTGTTGCCATTATGGGACCTTCAGGCTGCGGTAAATCTACCTTATTGAATACCATCGGCATGCTAGATAGCCCAAGCAGTGGTGACTATATTTTCGCGGATGAAAATGTCGCTGGTTATTCTGAAAAACAATTGTCGGTCATTCGTAAAAAGAATATTGGTTTTATTTTTCAAAACTTCAATTTAATTGATGAATTAACCGTTCAAGAAAACATTGAATTAGCACTTATTTATCACAAAATACCGGCAGCAGAAAGAAAGCAGCGTGTGGAAAAAGTGATGGATAAGGTTGGTATTGCTCACCGTGCGAAACATTTACCCAATCAATTATCTGGTGGCCAACAGCAACGCGTTGCCGTTGCTCGGGCAGTGGTCGGTGATCAAAAAATGATTTTAGCTGATGAACCAACTGGTAATTTAGATAGTGCGCATGGCCAAGAGGTGATGGAAATGTTGCAGCAATTAAATGCCGAGGGAACAACCATAGTGATGGTGACTCATAGCCCTGCACATGCCGATTATGCTCGACGTACCATACATTTATTTGATGGCCATGTTGTTAATGAAAATGTCCGTGCAGCTTGATCTGTCTCTGATTTTATAACAAGGATATTCTAATGTTTCGTAATTATTTGATCACCGCATGGCGCAATATTATCAAAAATGGCATTTTCTCAGTGATTAATATTTTTGGTCTCGCTGTTGGTTTAATGAGCTGTATTTTGATCATGCTATTTGTTCGTCAAGAAACTGGCTTCGATAGTTGGTTAAAAGATAGTGACCGTTTGGTGCGTATGCATACCTCTTACACTTCGCCTAATCGAGCGGTCTTTGAAACCGTGCGCTCTGCCGGAAGCATGATGCCAGCGATTCGAGATTATGCCAAAAACGAAGTAGAAGCTGGCGTACGCTTTATTCAGTTCGGTATTACTGTACGCAAAGATGAAGATGCTTTTGCCGAACAAGCGACTATGGTTGATGGCAGTTTCTTTTCTATTTTTGACTTACCTTTTGCTCATGGTTCGAAAGAAACATCTTTTAATAAGCCAATGGATTTAATCATTACTGAGCGTTTAGCATTAAAGTATTTTGGCCGTACAGAGGTTATTGGTGAAACCTTAACAATTTGTTGTGTCAATAATAATACCTCGCAAGTTGCGATCACTGGTGTGATCAAAGACTTACCTCAGGCAACACATTTAAATACTGAGCTGATTGTTCGTTTACAGCCGCTGCTTTTCGGTGAGAATGATGGTGTTTTGCATACATGGACAAGTGTTAATGTTTATACCTACTTTAAGCTTGCAGCGAATACCAGTATTGAGCAGTTTCAACAGCGCATTAATTATTGGATGGATAACGAAAGCCCGTTAATTGAAATGTTTTCTAATGCAATCGGTGACGAGTCAGAAGGTCGAAAAGTTACTGATTTTGTTCAGCAACGACTGATGACTGTGCCTGAGCTACACCTAAATGCCAAACGCCATGCTGGTAATATGGGCGACTTAACGCCTATGGGGGACAGCAATATGATCCGTACCTTTGTAGTGGTTGCCGGCTTAGTATTGCTCATCGCTTGCATCAATTTCATGAATCTTTCAACGGCAAAAGCGGGTAAGCGGGCAAGAGAAGTGGCGATGCGTAAGGTTTTGGGAGCGAGTCGTAGCCAAGTTGCTTTGCAGTTTTTAGGTGAAGCGATTGCTATTGTTATTCTGTCATTACTATTTGCTTTAGCCGCTGTGGAGATTTTCTTACCTTTATATAATGAGTTGTTAGGAAAAACGCTTGAATTGCATTTATTCTCTGATCCTACCTTGATGTTATCATTGCTATTGGTTGCGATTGTGGTTGGACTCGGTTCAGGCCTCTACCCAGCCTTGTATCTATCAAAATTCTTACCGGGTCAAATATTAAAATCCACCAAAAGTGTAGAATCAAAAAATTCGACAAAATTACGTAGTTTATTGGTGATTTTTCAATTTTCCATTTCGGTAATTTTAGTGATTTCTACCTTAGTGGTTTATGGGCAAACCGTTTTTTCAAATAACATTGATGTTGGTTATCAAAGTGACAATAAGTTGGTGTTGAACATTCGCCCTGCTCGCGAAAATCTCGCCAGTTTAAAGCAAGAGTTACTGACGCTACCTGAAATTAGTTCAGTGGTTTATTCTTCTGAATCACCAACGCAAGACAATGAAAATAACAACTACTTTACGTTATTAGAAGCTCACAGTGATGGCGTTGCAAACGACCGAGCTTTATTCAATTATCATAATATGGGTTATGGCTTTTTTGAAGCTTATCAAGTTCAGCCACTTGCAGGGCGATTATTTGATGAAAATTATGGTAGTGATGAAATTAACTTAGTCCCTGAAGATAGCACAGAGCCAGGTAAAGCCAGTGTAATATTAAATGAAACAGCACTGAAAAAGCTCGGTTTTACCAGCGCAGAGCAGGCCATTGGTAAAACACTTGCCACCGAAGTGCGTGGTAAGCAGCACTTAACTATTATTGGCGTTATTCCAGATATTTATTTTCGTTCGATTAAGTTTGGTGTCAGGGCTTCGGTTTATACCCTAAACCCGTCACGGTTAGGTGTTGCGAGTTTAACCTTCAAAACTAATAACGTATCTTCTTTACTTAATAAAATTGAAAGCATTTGGAAAAACAATGTGCCGATGCAACCTATTGAACTAGAGTTTCTTAGTGAGATGATGAAAGCGCAATATAATGATGAAGTTACCACGGCACAGTTATTTTTAGTGTTCTCTGTGTTAGCTATTATTATCGCGTGTTTAGGTTTATATGGCTTATCGGCTTTTACTGTTGAGCGTCGTACCAAAGAAATCGGTTTGAGAAAAGTGATGGGTGCTAGTGTTAAAGATATTGTGAGTTTATTGATTTGGCAATTCTCAAAACCAGTTGCCATTGCCAATATCTTAGCGTGGCCAATTGCTGCCTACCTAATGTTAAGCTGGTTAGAAAACTTTCCTTATCGATTGAGTGAGTGGTGGTTGCTCCCCATTTGTCTTGCGGTCGGTTTACTGTCACTGTTGATCGCATGGAGTACCGTTGGTGGAAATGCCGCGAAGGTAGCGCGAAAGAACCCTATTAAGGCACTGCGCTATGAATAGTGGGATATAGTGAATTAGTTATATACTAAGGCAATAAAAAACGGCGAGGTAATTCGCCGTTTTTTTATGTTTTTGAAGACGAGGTTATTTTTTTGTCAATCGCCAAAAGGCAAAGCTAGCCACAACCAATAAAATCATAGGGTAGTAGGCGTTGGCGGCCACCTCTAATGGTGATATTTTTAAAGTCGCACCAAGTAATAATGCTTGTGCGCCATAAGGTAATAAGCCTTGGTTTATACAGGCGAAAATATCTAATAAACTTGCCGAGTGGGCAGGGCTTAGTTCGCCATCTTGTGCTAAGTCTTTTGCCGTTTCACCGGTGACAATAATTGATACGGTATTGTTAGCAGTAAAGAAATTACAACTAAATGCTAATGAAGCAATACCAATACCGGCAGCGCGTTTTTTATTATTCGGGCTTAGCTTACGGGTCAAACGTTCAATACTTGTTGTTAGTGCAGCTAAGCCGCCTTGGCGTTTGATCAATTCACTTAAACCACCGATAAATAAAGACAGAATAAATATGTCTTGCATGCCAGCAAAGCCCTTGTTGATATCACTAATCCAACTCGCCAGTTGATAACCATTGTTCAACATGCCAATTGCCGCCGCTAGAATAATGCCGATAATCAAGACCATAAACACGTTCATACCAGAAAGTGCCAACGCTAAAATAACGATATAAGGTAAGAAGCCAATAACGTCGAGCTCTTGGCTAACTTGGTGATTTAAAGTAACACCATTGGCGGCGAAAATAGCCAAACAAATTAAGGCGGCGGGAACAGCAAATTTAAAATTAACTCGAAATTTGTCTTTCATATGCGCACCTTGGCTGCGGGTCGATGCGATAGTGGTGTCAGAAATAATCGATAAATTGTCGCCAAAAATAGCGCCAGAGATAATGCAGCCGGCAATTACGCTTGGGTCGATATCAGAAGATTCAATGAAGCCTAACGCAATAGGCGCAATAGCGGCAATAGTGCCCATTGAAGTACCCATAGCGGTAGCAAGAAAGGCAGCCACTAAAAATAATCCGGGCAATAACAGGTAGTCAGGAAATATGGATAAGCCAAGTTGGACACTGGCATCAACACTACCTGTGGCTTTTGCTACAGTGGCAAAGGCGCCCGCCAACAGGTAAATAATACACATGGTAATAATATTTTGATGGCCAGCGCCTTGAATAAATTGGCCTATTTTTTCATTAACGGTTTCTCGCCCCATGGCGATTGCCAGCAAGATTGCAGGAATGATGGCAATACTGGCGGGTAATTGATAAAACGCGAACTCGACACCTTGTAAAGTTAATACAATACCTGTGCCGAGAAATAGCCCGAGAAATACACCGAACGGAAGCAGGCTTTTTAAGCTTTGTTCAGCATTACTTGTTGGTGGTGATGCGGGAGAAAGTTTGTCAGATAATTCTGTTGTCATGGCTGGGGTCTTTTTAGTTATTATTATTTATCTAAATCAAACAATAACGAATTTTTGTGGAATGTCTATGAAGGAATGCATTATATGGAGTTAACTTCGTTTGTCAATCTAGACGTCTAGAGGTTTGTTTTGCTGATAATTCTTTTAGTTGAATGAATTTTCTTGGGTTAGCCCTGCGTCTAACATTACTGATGAGTAGTGCTCAGTATAATACTTGGCTTTATTGATGCTTATTAAAGTTTGAATTGAGAACGTTTTAATAACAGCGTTCACTATATTATAATCGGACTACTCTGCCATCAAGGTGATACCAATTGACGTTATATAAATTGAGGTTATATGAAAAATACCAGCCCTAGTGAGGGAACTTCTCCAGCTTGGCTAATGGTTTTTGCTTGTTGGTTAATAGCAACAATCGCGACATTGGCGAGTCTATTTTTTAGCGAGATAGTAAAATTGCCAGTATGTGTTTTATGCTGGTATCAACGTATTGCCATGTACCCTTTAGTGCTAATGCTTCCTTTAGCATTATTCCCTTTTGACGGAAAAATCATTCGATATGCTGGCGTGCTGACATTATTTGGCGGTTTAGTTGCCTTATTTCATGTATTACTGGTTGCTGGCGCTATTCCTGAAAGCGCGCAGCCTTGTGTCGCTGACATTCCTTGCTCAGAAACACACTTAAATATTTTTGGCTGGCTCAATATGCCAATGATGTCTTTATTAACGTTTGCCGTTATTGGCATACTTTTATTTTTCGCTAACACTAAAACTAAATGAGGTTACTTTGAATAAGAAAATACTATTTATTAGCACTGTGGTTATATTGTTTTTGGCTTTCTTGGCTGCGACATCAATATTTCAATCACAACAAGAAAACAAAGAAAATGAACTAGCGAGCAATAATGTCAATGCAGTAAGTCGTGCCGACTCGCCCAGCAAAGGTGCTGCAGATGCCAAGGTGACTATTGTTGAGTTTTTTGATCCCGCCTGTGAAACCTGTGCGCAATTTTATCCGTTAGTGAATAATATCGTTAAAAAATATTCGGGAAAAGTAAAAGTAGAAATGCGTTATACGCCTTTTCACAAGGGGGCTGACAAAGTTGTCGCTATGCTTGAAGCCGCGCATTTACAAGGTGAGTTTTGGCCGGCACTAGAATTATTATTTGCTAATCAACAAGGGTGGACACGTCACCATACTGCGCAACCAGAACTAGCATTGCAGTTGTTATCAAGGTTAAGTTTGAATCAACAGCAATTACAAACAGATATGATGAGTGAAAAAGTCATGGAAGTTATTGCTCAAGATGTTGTTGATGCTAAAACGCTTGGCGTTCGTGCGACACCGCAGTTTTTTGTTAATGGAAAACCATTAACTCAATTCGGCTATCGAGAGCTAATAAAAATGGTTGAAGATGCCATAATCGTTGCTTATTAGAACGCCTACTCAGTTGCCTGCCGGTTTAAGTTAACGATAAGCATAGCAAAAAATTTGCAAGCAATTCATACATTATATGATGATATATCGAGCCACAATTGATGTGTCATCATGTTTTTATAGTGAAGCTTAAATAGTTTAGTTACATTGCTTTAACCCTTAACCTCCACATCACCTATAACACCTTTCCGTTAATATCTCACTCAGGCTTATCGCGCCCTTATTTTCTTGCTATTTAAAAGCAGTGACAAGCAATGGCTATTATGCGAATAGTTAAATGAGTTATTTTAACCGCTGTTTTAATCGCCTTTTCTTGCTGAGTAAATTGTAAATTTATTTCCTTTGCTTGTTTCAAGCATTGGAGTATTTTACTTTTCTGCGTGATAAACTTCCGCGCAATAGAAATACAGTAAAGGAAGTAATATGCATTTTGTTATCGTAGGTTGTGGAGCCGTTGGTGGTTATTTTGGCGGCCGTTTAGCGCAGCATGATGAAAATGTTACCTTTGTAGCACGAGGACAACAATTAAATGCAATGCAAACATCAGGCTTAACCATTAAGAGTATTGAAGGTAATGTGCACTTAGCTAAGGTTAATGTTGTTGACGCTGAAAATTTAACTTCTGATAGTTTAACCACATCGGCAGATGTTATTTTCCTCTGCGTAAAGTCTTATCATTTAGCTGGCGCTATTGAGCAAATCAAACCATTAATTCAACCACAAACTCGTATTATCCCATTGTTAAATGGTGTTAATGCTGCTGAATTGATACAAGAGCAAGGTATTGATAAAGAGAATATCATCGGTGGTTTAGCAAAAATTATTGCCGAGAAAACCGCCGATGGTGTTATACATCATACCGGAGCTAAGTCTCATATCACTTTAGGTGCTTTTACTGATAAAGATGTTGACGATGTAACTAGTAAACAAGTACTTGCAAGAAAAAATGCTGAAACAGAGCAACTAAGTGCCATTGCTAAGTGTTTAAAATTAGCCGGTATTAGCGTTGGCGTAACCAGCGATATCAAATTAGCCTTGTGGCGTAAGTATATTTTTGTTGCAGCATGGGGCGCATTGGCGTCAGCAAGAAAACTTAATTTAGGTGAAATTCGTTCGCAAAGTCATATTGAGTTTTTGCTTGAGCGCATTGTTAATGAATACGCTGATATTGCTCGTAACTTAGCGGTTAATTTGAGTGATAAACATATTAGGGAAACCTTAGCGTTTCTTTCGCGCTTACCTGATTCGAGTGAAACATCAATGCAGCGTGATATTGCGGCAGGAAAAAAATCAGAATTTGACATTTTAGTCGCATATCCCATGACACAAGTTGACGAGCTTAACTTGTCGGCACCGGTGTTAACGCAATGCTATCAAAAGTTAGTGACTAACCTAGATGTACAAGCATTGAATTAAATATGGTTGCGGCTGTTGTTATATACGCTACGGAAAAAGTAAAAAATTAT
The DNA here is from genome assembly GCF_057553355.1 of Colwellia sp. SU-HH01172. Lineage (NCBI taxonomy): Bacteria > Pseudomonadati > Pseudomonadota > Gammaproteobacteria > Alteromonadales > Colwelliaceae > Colwellia > Colwellia sp. SU-HH01172. The sequence goes on from NZ_BAAJMB010000004.1 coordinate 125,200, forward strand.
AATAAATAACAAAATTCGCTGCGCTAACACTACAGACCGAGCTAACTTTATGCTATTCTTGCGCGAATTTTTATCGTATCAATTAATGTGAAGATTAAATAATGTCTGAAAATAAAATCGAAACTATCGAACAACGCGTAAGTTACGGTGTAGGTCGTCAATTAGGTGACCAATTACGTAACAATCCTTTTAAAGATTTTGATGTATCTGCTGTTCAAGCAGGTTTAGCTGATGCGATTGCAAATGCAGCTAGCCAAGTATCTGACGAAGACTTAAACGAAGCTTTTGGTGTTGTATCTAAAAAGATGCAAGAACTAGAACAAGCTGAAGCAAAAGAAAAATCAGCTGAAGGCGAAGCTTTCTTAGCTGAAAATGCTAAGCGTGATGAAGTAACAGTTACTGAGTCAGGTTTACAGTACGAAGTATTAGCAACAGGTGAAGGCGAAAAACCAACAGCTGCTAGCACAGTACGTACGCATTACCACGGTACTTTCATCAATGGTGATATCTTTGATAGCTCTGTTGACCGTGGTCAACCTGCTGAGTTCCCAGTTGGCGGTGTTATCGCTGGTTGGACTGAAGCATTACAGTTAATGACTGAAGGTTCAAAATGGCGTTTATACGTACCATATAACTTAGCATATGGTGAGCGTGGCTCTCAAGGCGCTATTCCTCCATACGCAACCTTAGTGTTTGACGTAGAGTTATTAGCCATTGTTAGCTAATTAACGTATTTTTTAAAAGCCCTCAGTTGAGGGCTTTTTTATAGGCTTTATTTACTCATATGAGTAAGGTAATAGTTAGACCGGTTAAATGAATACATTAATTATCGAAACGTTATTCCGTCAGTATGTTGCCGCATTTACGCAGCAAGATATTGCCGCAACACTATCTTGTTATCAATTGCCGTGTACATTACATACGCCAGATAAAGCGGTACTGATCAGTGATGAAAATGATTTTGAACGCGAATTTTCTGATATCTTTGCAGTTTTATCGCATGCAGGTATCAATAAATTTAATGGCACAAAAGCCAGTTATAGTGACGTGAGTTCAGATTTGATTTTAGCCTGTATCGATTGGCAGTTTTTTTCTCAAGACGGAGACTTGTTTACTGACTTTTCAGCCTTTTACCATATCGCTTTAGTTAAAGGTTTATGGAAAATTGTTAGTGTTGTTTCGCAAGAGCTTAATCAATCGATAGAGTTAAGTACCCCTTTTAATATTAGTGAGTAGGAAGCAGTTGTCATGAAAGTAAAAGTCGCCATTTTAGGTTGTAGCGGACGTATGGGACGCAATTTAATCGAAGCTGCAATCGAACATAAGTCGGTTGAATTGGTTGGTGGTAGCGTTCGTCAGGGGTCATCGTTTGAAAACTTTGATCTTGGTGAGCTCGCAGGTATCGGTGTAATTGGTCAAAAAACGACGATAGATTATCAAACTTTATTAGCAGCAGACGTATTAATTGACTTTACCTCAATAGAATCGACACTCGAGCATATCCAGTGGTGTAAGCAACATAATAAAGCGTTGGTGATTGGTACCACTGGCTTTTCAGATCTACAAGTAGAAACCATTAAAGCTGCTGGCGAATATATTCCGCTAGTTTTGGCGCCAAATACCAGTGTTGGCGTAAACCTGTTATTTAAGTTACTTGAAATTACCGCTAAAGCCATTGGCGACTATACTGATATAGAAATTTTTGAAGCGCACCACAGATTCAAAAAAGATGCGCCGTCTGGTACTGCGGTGAAAATGGGGCAAGTCATTGCTGATACCTTAGGTAGAGACTTAAATAAAGTGGCTGTTTACGGCCGAGAAGGGATCACTGCTGAAAGAGATTCAAGCACCATCGGCTTTGCGACCGTACGTGCTGGTGACATTGTTGGTGAACACACGGCATTCTTTGCTGATATTGGTGAACGACTAGAATTGACCCATAAGGCCAGCTCAAGAATGACTTTTGCTTTAGGTGCAATGCGCGCGGCATTTTGGTTAAGTGAAGCACCTGCTGGTTATTACGACATGCAAGATGTTTTAGGATTAAAAGATTAACTGCACCATTTAAATAATAAAAACCTGACTAAACGGTTAGTATTTTCAAGTATTTCTTATAGATAAGTATTGTTTTTGGCGTCTTTGTATCAATTTCGTTAAAAATAGAGAGTTTTTACAATTATTGCTAGACGGAAGAAGCTTTCAAGCGTAAAATAAGTGGATTTTGTCAAAAATTTACTGTTCATGAAGAACTGGTTTGAGTTTTTGGCATTTTTTGTGCGTATCGCTTTTGTAATTAATGGTGAAGTTATTAGTTGTTTCACCCTTAATATTCTTTCTTCTTAACGGAGGTTAAATTGACTAAATCTGCCATTTTAGTGCTTGAAGACGGCACTGTATTTAAGGGCACCGCTATCGGTGCAGAAGGGGCGGCTGTTGGTGAGGTAGTATTCAATACTTCAATGACCGGCTACCAAGAAATTCTTACTGACCCTTCCTATGCAGAGCAAATTGTTACCCTTACATATCCACATATAGGTAACACAGGTACCAATAGCGAAGATGAAGAATCTAGCACTATTTGGGCGAAAGGTTTAGTTATTCGTGACTTACCGCTATTAGCGAGTAATTTTCGAAACGAACAAAGTTTAAGTGATTACCTAAAAGCTAAAAATATTTTAGGTATTGCGGATATCGATACCCGTAAATTAACCCGTATTTTACGCGAAAAGGGTGCTCAAAACGGCTGTATTCTTGCAGGGGATAACCTAGAAGAGGCAACAGCTTTAGCGCAAGCAAAAGCATTTCCTGGCCTTAAAGGTATGGACTTGGCAAAAGTTGTTTCGACAAAAGAAGCATACCAATGGACAGAAGGTAGCTGGGAGCTAGGCAAAGGACACATTACACCTGAAAAGTCTGAGTTTCACGTGGTTGCTTACGATTTCGGAGCTAAACGCAATATTCTACGTATGTTGGTTGACCGTGGTTGTAAACTTACGGTTGTGCCAGCACAAACTTCAGCGGAAGAAGTTTTAGCGTTAAACCCTGACGGTATTTTCTTATCAAACGGCCCTGGTGACCCTGAGCCATGTGACTATGCGATCGCCGCAATTAAAACATTTTTAACAACAGATATTCCAGTATTTGGTATTTGTTTAGGCCATCAGTTGCTTGGTTTAGCCAGTGGCGCTAAAACCATCAAAATGAAATTTGGTCATCATGGTGGCAACCATCCAGTTAAAGACTTCGATCGCAATGTTGTCATGATCACGGCGCAAAACCATGGTTTTGCGGTAGATGAAGAGAATATGCCTGCGCACTTAACGGTGACACACAAATCATTATTCGATGGTTCAATTCAAGGTATCCATCGCACAGACAAACCAGCATTTAGTTTTCAAGGTCACCCAGAAGCGAGCCCTGGTCCTGCCGATGCAGCACCATTGTTCGATCATTTCATTGACCTAATCGTTGCAGCTAAAAAAGCTTAGTTCCTAGACAAGAGAAGAGAGATTATAAAATGGCAAAACGTACTGATTTAAAAAGTATCTTGATCTTAGGCGCAGGCCCAATTGTTATTGGTCAAGCATGTGAGTTTGATTACTCTGGCGCACAAGCATGTAAAGCATTACGCGAAGAAGGTTACCGAGTTATTCTAGTTAACTCGAACCCTGCAACTATCATGACTGACCCTGAAATGGCCGATGCAACTTACATCGAACCAATTCACTGGGAAGTTGTTCGTAAAATTATTGAAAAAGAACGTCCTTGTGCAGTATTACCGACTATGGGCGGTCAAACAGCATTAAACTGTGCACTAGAGCTTGAAGCTAAAGGTGTACTAGAAGAATTTAACGTAGAAATGATTGGCGCAACGGCTGATGCCATCGATAAAGCGGAAGACCGTAGTCGATTCGACAAAGCAATGAAAGCGATTGGCCTTGAAACGCCACGTGCTGAAATTGTTCACACTATTGCTGAAGCACATGATACTTCTACACGCATCGGTTTCCCTTGTATTATTCGTCCATCGTTTACTATGGGTGGCACAGGTGGTGGTATTGCTTATAACCGTGAAGAGTTTGACGAAATTTGTACTCGTGGTTTAGACCTTTCTCCAACATCTGAGTTATTAATTGATGAATCATTAATTGGTTGGAAAGAGTATGAAATGGAAGTGGTTCGTGACAAAAATGATAACTGTATCATTATTTGTTCAATCGAAAACTTTGACCCTATGGGCATTCATACCGGTGACTCAATCACAGTAGCGCCTGCACAAACGCTTACCGATAAAGAATATCAAATCATGCGTAATGCCTCGATTGCGGTGTTACGTGAAATTGGTGTTGAAACGGGTGGTTCAAACGTTCAGTTTGGTATTTGTCCTGATACTGGCCGTATGGTTATTATTGAAATGAACCCACGTGTATCACGCTCATCAGCACTTGCTTCAAAAGCAACAGGTTTCCCAATTGCGAAAATTGCTGCAAAACTTGCAGTAGGGTACACCTTAGATGAATTAACTAACGATATTACTGGCGGTGCAACACCAGCATCATTCGAACCAACGATTGATTATGTTGTTACTAAAATCCCTCGTTTTAACTTCGAAAAGTTTGCTGGCTCTGAAGACCGTTTAACCACACAAATGAAATCAGTTGGCGAAGTGATGTCAATTGGCCGTAACCAACAAGAATCATTACAAAAAGCACTGCGTGGCTTAGAAGTAGGTGTAAGCGGTTTTGATCCTATGGTTGATGTGACTCAACCGGGCGCAAAAACTAAAATCATGCATGAACTACAAGAAGCGGGTGCAGATCGTATTTGGTACGTAGCTGATGCTTTCCGCTTAGGCTTAAGTGTTGATGATATTTTCCGCTTAACTAAAATTGACCGTTGGTTCTTAGTTCAAATTGAAGACATTATTTTAGAAGAAGCGAAAGTTGCTGAAGGTGGTTTAAAAGTATTAACTCCAGAATACTTACGTAAACTAAAACGTAAAGGTTTTGCTGATTCACGCTTAGCAGCACTAATTGGCGTTGCTGAAGCTGAAGTGCGTAAAAAACGTCACAACGCTGATATCTTCCCTGTATACAAACGTGTTGATACTTGTGCGGCAGAGTTTAGCTCAGATACGGCGTACATGTACTCAACTTACGATGAAGAGTGTGAAGCCAACCCAACAGACAATGATAAAATCATGATCTTAGGTGGTGGCCCTAACCGTATCGGTCAAGGTATTGAATTCGATTACTGTTGTGTACATGCCGCCTTAGCATTACGTGAAGACGGTTACGAAACCATTATGGTTAACTGTAACCCTGAAACGGTTTCAACTGATTACGATACCTCTGATCGCTTATATTTCGAATCAATCACTTTTGAAGATGTTCTTGAAATTGTTCGTATCGAAAAACCAAAAGGCGTTATCGTGCAATACGGTGGTCAAACACCGCTTAAATTAGCTCGTGCCTTAGAAGCTGCTGGTGTGCCAATTATTGGTACTTCACCAGATGCCATCGACCGTGCAGAAGACCGTGAACGTTTCCAACAAGCGGTTGACCGTTTAGGTTTATTACAACCTGAAAATGCGACCGTCACTTCACTAGATGAAGCCATGGCGAAAGCAGAAGCGATTGGTTTCCCATTAGTGGTTCGCCCATCTTATGTTTTAGGTGGGCGTGCAATGGAAATCGTTTATGACATGGATGATTTGCGTCGTTATATGACGGAAGCGGTAAGTGTTTCTAATGATTCACCAGTATTACTTGATCACTTTCTTGATGATGCCATTGAAGTTGATATTGATGTGGTGTGTGACGGTACTGATGTGGTTGTTGGCGGTATTATGCAACATATCGAACAGGCTGGTGTTCACTCGGGTGACTCAGCCTGTTCACTTCCGGCCTACAGCTTAAGCCAAGAAGTACAAGATGTGATGCGTAAACAAGTGACAGATCTTGCATTTGAGCTCGGTGTTAACGGCTTAATGAATACGCAAATGGCGGTTAAAGACGGTAAAGTTTATTTAATTGAAGTAAACCCACGTGCTGCGCGTACCATTCCATTTGTTTCAAAAGCAACGGCTGTGCCTTTAGCTAAAGTTGGCGCTCGAGTCATGGCTGGTAAGTCACTGAAAGAGCAAGGTATTGTAAAAGAAACTATTCCACCGTACTTTTCTGTTAAAGAAGTGGTTATTCCATTTAACAAGTTCCACGGTAGTGACCCATTAGTTGGCCCAGAAATGCGTTCAACAGGTGAAGTCATGGGCGTAGGAGATACCTTTGAAGAAGCTTACGCTAAAGCTAACTTAGGTGCTGGCGTTTCAGTACCAAAAGACGGCCGCGCATTAATTTCTGTTCGTAACAGTGATAAAGAGCGAGTTGTTGAATTGGCTAAACAAATGGTTGCATTAGGTTATGAAGTTGATGCGACGCATGGTACTGCCATTATTCTTGGTGAAGCAAACATTCCTTGTCGTTTAGTGAATAAAGTACATGAAGGTCGCCCACATATTCTTGATAGAATCAAAAATGGCGAGTATAACTACATCATTAACACCACAGAAGGTCGTAAAGCGATTGAAGATTCTAAAGTGTTACGTGGTGGTGCTTTACGATACAAAGTCGCATATACTACAACATTGAACGCTGCATTTGCTGCTTGTCAGGCGCACGCCGCAGATGACCGTAATATTGTAACCTCGATTCAAGAGTTACATAAACGTTGTAAATAATGTTATTTGAATAATGAATTTGTTAGGATGACAAAACAGCAAATTCATTTTTAAATTTCATTTAAGCGAATTATTTTATAAAGGTGGTTACCTTCTATTAATAGAAATAGGTAAGCCGCCTTTCTTGTTATAGAAAGAAGAGTAAAATGACAAAATATCCGATGACACTTCTTGGTGCTGAGCAGTTAAAAGAAGAATTAAAATTTTTAAAAACAGAAAAACGTCCACGTATTGTCAAAGACATAGCTGATGCCCGTGAACATGGCGACTTAAAAGAAAATGCCGAATACCATGCTGCGAAAGAAGAGCAAGGGTTTTGTGAAGGGCGTATTCAAGATATCGAAGGTCGTTTATGTAATGCACAAGTGATTGACGTGACGAAAATACCGAACACTGGTAAAGTGATCTTCGGTGCTACAGTTACCTTGTTAAACATTGATACTGAAGTTGAAGTGACTTATAAAATTGTCGGTGATGATGAAGCTGACTTCAAAACCGGCCGAATTTCACTTAACTCGCCTATCGCTCGCGGTTTAATTGGTAAAGAAGTTGATACTGAAATAGAAATTACCACCCCAGGTGGCATTGTTGAGTATGAAATTGTTTCTGTAGAGCATATTTAGTTATTTGTTACTGCAAAGGGGAAATTCCTTTGCAGTATTAATTTAAAAACCAGTAGTAAAATAAGCTACTGGTTTTTTTGTGCCTGACATACGTCGTCATGCTTGCAGCTTATAGCCTTAACATTTTTATAGCCTATGCGCAGGAGTTGTTCGGCGGCTAGGGCTGCGCGACCACCGGAAGCACAATGGAGATAAATTTCCATATCCGCATTTGGACAATGTTTGGCAATATTCATCTCTAAGACACCGCGTGGAATTTGAATTGAATTATCAATAGCAGAAGCTGAACACTCTGCGGGCTCTCTGACATCAATAAATATCGCGCTTTTATTTTTAAATGCTTGCTCTGCGCTAATACACTGCACCGACTTTTTCGCCAGTGCAACTAATTCTGGTACTGATAAAATCATAACTGAACCTTTTGATAATTTATATTATGCTGAGCATTCTATGCCAAGGGAAATTTATTGTATATTAGTTTTTTCTAATGTAGCGATTTTAAATAGCTCCGACATAAATTAGACACACAAAAAAAGGGCCTTAGCCCTTTTCTTAAATCAAAAAAATTTAGCATGAATTAAATTTTTGGAATGCGAATTTTCTTTTCTTCAGTTTGACGGAAGATAATTAAGGTTTTACCAATCACTTGTACTTTTGTTGACTGTGTTTCGCGACAAATCGCTTCAACAATAAGGGCTTTGGTTTCACGATCATCCGTTGGAATCTTAACTTTGATTAATTCGTGATGATTTAAAGCGAAATCTATTTCCGCAACTACTGCTTCGGTTAGGCCGTTATTGCCAAGTAAAACAACAGGTTTAAGGCTATGTGCTAAGCCTTTTAAATATTGAATTTGTTTTTTATTTAGAGTCATTAACAATTTTCGTTACATGTTAGCTTGAATTATCACTATTTTACCTCCATCTAGTTTGTAATACTAATATTGTTTACAAAGTGATACCTTTTTAATGTTCTATTATTGGTCATTTAAGTTAAGATGCAGGCGTTTATCTTAATGAATAACAATAGATTAGGTATGGAACTAGGTTTATAAAGCCTTAAACAGCACGATTATATAAGTGGTATAAATGAGTAAAAAGAAGGTCAGTGTCAGCAGTGCTCGATGGTTACAAGAGCATTTTGATGATGAATACGTTAAAAAAGCGCAAAAATTAGGGCTTCGCTCGCGTGCTGTTTTTAAACTTGAAGAGATAAATAAAAAAGACAAACTCATTAAACCTGGCATGAAGGTAGTAGATTTAGGTGCTGCGCCAGGTGGTTGGTCAGAATATGCAAAAAAGGCGGTTGGTGATAAAGGCCAAGTGGTCGCCTGTGATATTTTATCAATGGATCCAATTGCCGGCGTTGATTTCCTACAAGGCGATTTTCGTGAAGAGGCAGTATTGGATGCATTGTTGAGTCGAATTAATGGTAAAAATATTGATGTTGTGATGTCAGATATGGCAGCAAATTTTACCGGTAATGATGCTGCAGACGCGGCGCGAAGCATGTATTTAGTGGAGTTAGCGCTAGATATGTGTAATCAAGTACTAAAGAAAAATGGCGCTTTTGTTGTGAAAGTGTTCCAAGGAGAAGGCTTTGAGCAATTTATGAAAGATGCTCGAGCCGCATTTAAAACCGTTAAAACTCGCAAGCCAGAATCGTCACGTGCTCGTTCTCGTGAAGTTTATCTTGTGGCTACCGGCTTTAAATTGTAGTAAATTAGATGGAATTATTTCATCGCACCATTTTGAACATTAGCAAGAGGTCATTAAGTTGAGCGATATGGCAAAAAATCTTATTTTATGGTTAGTTATTGCAGTTGTATTAATGTCTGTTTTCCAGAGCTTTACCCCTGGCAGCGACAATGAACAACAAGTAGATTACACGAAATTTATCCAAGACGTACGTCAAGGACAAATTCGCGAAGTTGACGTTGATAGAAATGGCGTTATCAATGGTATTAAACGTAGTGGTGAAAACTTTGTTACGGTTATCCCTGGCGGTTATGATCGTGATTTAATCAACGATTTAGTTAAGCAAGGTGTTAACGCTTCTGGTGAATTACCAGAAGAGCCAAGCCTGCTTACCTCGATATTTATTTCGTGGTTCCCGATGATACTGCTAATTGGTGTATGGATATTCTTCATGCGTCAAATGCAAGGTGGTGGCGGTAAGGGCGCGATGAGCTTTGGTAAATCAAAAGCGCGTTTATTAAGTGAAGACCAAATTAAAACGACTTTTGCTGACGTTGCCGGTTGTGATGAAGCAAAAGAAGAAGTTTCAGAATTAGTTGATTATCTAAAAGACCCATCACGCTTTCAAAAACTCGGTGGACGTATTCCATCGGGTGTTTTAATGGTTGGTCAACCTGGTACAGGTAAAACGTTATTAGCTAAAGCCATTGCTGGTGAAGCTAAGGTACCTTTCTTTACTATTTCCGGTTCAGACTTTGTTGAAATGTTTGTTGGTGTTGGTGCATCGCGTGTACGAGATATGTTCGAACAAGCGAAAAAATCTGCACCTTGTATTATCTTTATTGATGAAATCGATGCCGTAGGTCGCCAACGTGGCGCAGGTATGGGCGGTGGCCATGATGAGCGTGAACAAACCCTTAACCAAATGCTAGTTGAAATGGATGGTTTTGAAGGTAATGAAGGTGTTATTGTTATTGCCGCAACTAACCGTCCTGATGTGTTAGACCCAGCGTTATTACGTCCAGGTCGTTTTGACCGTCAAGTAACCGTAGGTTTACCTGATATTCGTGGTCGTGAACAAATTCTTAAAGTACACATGCGTAAAGTGCCGTTAGGAGATGATGTTAAACCATCAGTTATTGCTCGTGGTACACCAGGCTTTTCAGGCGCTGATTTAGCTAACTTAGTTAACGAAGCTGCACTTTTCGCTGCGCGTTCAGCACGTCGTGTTGTCGGCATGGCTGAATTTGAAAAAGCTAAAGATAAAATTATGATGGGCTCAGAACGTCGTTCAATGGTGATGGATGAAGCTGAGAAAGAAATGACTGCTTATCATGAAGCAGGTCACGCCATTGTTGGTCGTTTAGTACCAGATCATGACCCAGTGTATAAGGTGAGTATTATGCCTCGTGGTCGTGCTTTGGGTGTTACTATGTATTTGCCAGAGCAAGACCGATTCAGCCATAGTAAACAACATTTAGAAAGTAACATTTCATCACTTTACGGTGGTCGTATTGCTGAAGAAATGATTTACGGCTTCGAAAAAGTGTCAACGGGTGCTTCAAACGATATTGAGCGTGCGACACAACTTGCCCGTAAAATGGTCACGCAATGGGGTTTCTCTGAAAAAATGGGCCCTATGTTATTCGCTGAGGAAGAAGGTGAAGTTTTCTTAGGTCGTACTTCTTCTAAATCGTTAAATATGTCAGACGATACTGCACATGCTATTGATGAAGAAATTAGAGCCTTTGTTAACCGCAACTATGAGCGTGCCGCTAAAATATTAAAAGAGAATGAAGATATTTTACACGCCATGAAAGATGCTTTAATGGAATATGAAACCATTGATGCATTGCAAGTTGATGACTTAATGAATCGCACTAAGGTTCGTCCACCTGCTGATTTTGGTGCAGCCGGCTCTGATGACAGTTCAGACAATAATGCCGATTCAAGTAAGCCATCATCAAAAGTTGATAGTGAAAAGAAGGAATCTTCTGAGCCATCAAGCTCAAATGATACTTCAGATATTCCAGCTAAGTAATTAGTTCAGTAAAATCTAAAGCCTCAATGGTCTAAGTCAATTGATTTAACACCTTGGGGCTTTATATTATTTAACATTTATGAGTTTAACTAAGCTTGTAAACGTTAAATAATAGCGCTCTAGCTTATATAGATTCGAGTTTATAAGCGTAAGTTAATAATGAGAATATTGTGGTTAAACAGCTTAACTTTCCCAACTCAACATTAGATTTATCATCACCACAAGTGATGGGGATCCTTAATGTCACACCTGATTCTTTCTCTGATGGTGGTAAATTTACCCATTTGCAAACTGCGCTTAGCCAAGCTGAAGATATGATAGCCGCTGGAGCGACAATTATTGATATTGGCGGTGAGTCGACTCGTCCAGGCGCTGAAGAAGTTAGCGAAGCCGATGAGCTTGAACGTGTTATTCCGGTATTAAAAGCCATTAAGCAGAAATTTGATGTTTTGGTGTCAATTGATACCAGTAAAGCTGTAGTGATGAAAGCCGCTATCGAAAATGGTGCTGATCTGATTAACGATGTGCGAGCACTGCAAAATAAAGATTGTTTAGCCATATTAGCAAACTCTGATGTTCCAATTTGTTTAATGCATATGCAAGGTTTACCTCGAACCATGCAAAATGAGCCGAGTTACGATAACGTTATTGATGATATTGTTTTATTCTTTGAACAACGTATACAAGCTTGTATCGATGCGGGGATTGCTCGCGAACGATTAATACTCGATCCCGGTTTTGGTTTTGGAAAAACTTTAGAGCAAAACTTTCATTTACTAGCGAACCTATCCGCGTTTGCTAAATTAAAGTGTCCAATACTTGCCGGCATCTCACGTAAATCTATGATAGGTAACTTATTAAATCGAGACGTTAAGCAACGTCTCGCAGGTAGCTTAAGTGCAGCAATTATCGCCGCACAGCAAGGTGCACAAATTATTCGCGTTCACGATGTTGAAGAAACCGTGGACGCATTAACCATATTAAAAGCCGTCGCTGATAATCAATAATCAGTTAGGCAAAAGTTATATACATTAAAAATGCCAATGGCAAAGCGCATAGCGCAATGGAGATAATAATGTCAGAAAGAAGATATTTCGGTACCGATGGAGTACGTGGTTTAGTCGGGCAATACCCAATTACCCCACAATTTGTCATGAAGTTAGGTTATGCCGCAGGACGTGTTTTAGCGGCACAAGGCACTAAAAAAGTATTAATTGGCAAAGATACTCGAATTTCTGGTTATATGCTGGAATCAGCATTAGAAGCCGGTTTTTCGGCAGCAGGTATTGATATTGGTTTGTTAGGACCTATGCCAACTCCCGGTATTGCTTACTTAACGAAAACTTTTCGTGCCGAAGCGGGCATTGTCATCAGCGCTTCACATAACCCTTTCTACGATAATGGTATTAAATTTTTCTCGCAAGATGGTCAGAAGTTGCCCGATGAGGTTGAGTTAGCGATTGAAGCAGAATTGGATAAAGAGATGGGCTGTGTTGAGTCAGCTCATTTAGGAAAAGCTAATCGTATTGATGATGCAGCGGGTCGTTATATCGAGTTTTGTAAAAGTAACTTTCCAAGCCAGTATTCATTAAAGGGCATGAAAATGGTGGTGGATTGTGCACATGGCGCGACTTATCATATTGCCCCTAATGTTTTTCGGGAATTAGGTGCTGAAGTCATTGAAATTGGCACTTCGCCTAATGGTACTAATATTAACCATGAATGTGGCGCTACCTCAATGGCCGCTATTAGTGCCGCAGTGCTTGAGCATAATGCTGATTTTGGTATTGCACTTGACGGTGATGGTGATCGCTTAATGATGGTTGATCACTCTGGGTATATTCTGGACGGTGATGAATGTGTTTATGTTATTGCTTGCAACGATTTACAAAGCGGCAGTATTCGTGGCGGTGTTGTCGGCACATTAATGAGTAACATGGGCTTAGAGCTTGCACTTGCTGATATGGGCGTACCTTTTGCGCGCAGTAAAGTAGGGGACCGATATGTCATGGAAATGCTGAAGCAAAAGGGCTGGCAGCTAGGTGCAGAAAACTCAGGCCATGTGATTAACTTAAAGCATACCTCAACAGGTGATGGCATTATTGCCGCGCTGAATGTCTTAACTGCTGTATGTAATACCGGTAAAACCTTATTTGAATTACGACAAGGCATGAAAAAATTACCTCAAGTTCTGGTAAATGTGCGCTTTACCGGTGATAGTGACCCGCTTGTAAATCAAGCAGTGGTATCTGCTGTTCATCAAGTCAACGAAAAGCTTACTGGTCGCGGTCGTGTACTTTTAAGAAAATCGGGCACAGAGCCGCTTATTCGTGTCATGGTTGAAGGGCCAGAACATGATGAAGTTACCGCATTAGCCAATGAAATTGCTGATGCTGTTAAGCTAGCGTGTTGATAACAATAATTTGACTGATTTATGTTGTCGGACGAATATTAGGCAATTGAACGAGATATTGCTTGAAAAACTTGTATCTTGCCTACAGGTTAGTTAATATCTCGCCGCTTTGATTTAGGAATGAAAAATGAATAGACGCGCAATTGTTGCAGCAAACTGGAAAATGAATGGCAGTTTAGCATTAGTCAACTCAATGGTTTCAGAATTAAATAACGTTACGTTAAATGAAAATGTTGAAGTCGTAGTTTGTCCTAGTTTTCCTTACTTAGCGGCATTTAGCTTAGCAAGTGCCAATGCAAGCTTAGCTAAAGCATTTAGCTTAGGTGCTCAAAATTTAAATGAGCATGCTAAAGGCGCATTTACTGGTGAAGTTTCAACATCAATGTTACAGGAAGTTGGTGTTAACTACGTAATACTAGGGCATTCAGAACGTCGTAGCATTTACAAAGAATCAAGCACACTGGTAGCGCATAAAGTGAAAACTGCTTTAGAGGCTGGCCTTAAACCTATATTATGTATAGGTGAAAGTGAAGACGAGCGAGTTGCAGAGCAAACTGAAATCGTTTTAGCGGCACAATTACAGCCGGTAATCGACGAAATTGGTATTGAGAAATTTGCAGATGTTGTTGTTGCGTATGAGCCCGTTTGGGCAATAGGTACAGGAAAAACAGCATCGCCAGAAATGGCGCAAGAAACCCATCAATTTATTCGTGAATTTATCGCGAAAGTTGATGAAAATGTCGCAGTTAAGGTGCCGTTATTGTATGGTGGCAGTGTCAATGCGACAAACTGTGAAGAATTATTTGCACAAGCTGATATCGATGGTGGATTAATCGGCGGTGCTAGTTTAAAAGCCGATGAATTTAAAGTAATTTGTTCGGCAGCAAAGGGATAATAAAATGTTGTATCAAGTGTTAATTGTAGTGTATTTGATCGTTGCCTTATGTTTAATTGGCTTAGTGCTAATTCAACAAGGTAAAGGTGCAGATATGGGCGCATCATTCGGTGCTGGTTCATCAGCCACTATTTTTGGTTCAAGTGGTTCTGGTAACTTCTTAACTAAATCTACCACTTATTTAGCGATTGCATTCTTTGTTATCAGCTTAGTGTTAGGTAACTTAACGGCTAACCGTGTTAAAGCAACGGATGAGTGGAATAATATTGACGCTCCAGCAGGTCAAGTTGCACCAGCAACCGATGCAATTCCTAGCGAAAGTATTGAACCTAAAGCTGATAATGCTGACGTTCCTGCTAGCGACGCACCAGTTGAAAAAGACAGCGACGTACCAAACTAGTTTAAAAAATTTGCAGATGTGGCGGAATTGGTAGACGCGCCACCTTGAGGGGGTGGTGCCTTAGGGCGTGAGAGTTCGAGTCTCTCCATCTGCACCAAAACAAGACTTTAAGAGAGTCAATAAAGACCCGAAAGCCTAATAAAAACAAGGCTCTCGGGTTTTTTTATGTCTAAAGCTATCCAGTAGCGTTCTTTGCAATCCACGTTTTTTAGTAGCACCGTAAGTAGTATCAGTTAAAATTAACACCTAGTGGTACTACTAAAATGGCTGGAAAGATGACACCGCTAACTAATGCTTAAGTCAAACAAATAAGTCTAGTAGATTAGTTGTGTAACTTTCTGATGGTGATGGTTTGCAATTATGGGTTAAACCAAACGGCTCTAGAATAAGTTGACCGTTACTGTTTTTAGGAAATTGTTAAATAGTTTTTATTTCCCCTAAGTTATTAACGACTAAAACTTTATTTTTGGGTAGGGCATCTGCAAAAATAAGTTTGAATTCTTCGACTCTATGGTTATAAAGCGTGGTTCGTTTTTTAATGCAGTCATTGTCAGCAGTTTGACAACCTAAATTTTCATGAAGTTTCGTAATTAGTCCACTGTCCAAGAACAGAAACTCAGGCTTATTTTCTTTAATCAGTTGCTGAACATTTTCGCTATATTTTTCGGGAACAATAAGTGCGATGGACTTAGTTTGCTGTCTTTGGTGTACCTTCATTAGCGCATATCTTTTCCAATTAACTGCCACGCCGTTTATACGTGGGTGCTTCAACTTTTGGTTGGCTAAATAAGCCAATGAAACCCTTTGACCCTGAAAGAAATAAGAAGGGACTGCGTTAATTTTGTAATTATCGACAACATGCTGATTTAGCTGCTGCATTTCTTTATTTATTTCGCCAGCACACTCAGGCGAATAGCGATATTTAACCGCTTGAAGTATATTTGCAGATATGGGTCGTTCACATTGAAAAATTTCGTTGACACGATTAATGCTTCGCTGTCCTAGGATAGGTGACCAAAAAACAAAAACATTGTATTCGTTTAATGCTTGCAGTTTAGGAATTGCTCTTATGCAATAGGGGCAAAAAGGATCTTTGAATACCAAAACACTCGGTTTATTGGCTCGCCAATCCTTTAACAAAAACTGATGGTAAACTTGTTCTGTGGGGATAAATTTTGCATCTTTTTCAGTGGCAAACGCTTGTTGGCCAACTGATATTTCAGTCGTTAGTACTAAGAGCAGCGTCAGCAGTAGATTAAGTAATTTATCGGTAAATAAGTGACGCCACCAAGAACTAACTGTCATTAGCCGTTACGCTTTTTCATTTCTTGCATCATAATTGGCAAAATTAACTCGTTATATTCTTCTTTCAACAAATTAATTTTTGCCTTTACAATGGCTCTAGTATTTGGGTCGGTAAGAGCCCGGTCAAGCTCTAACACTAAGTCTTCAATTTCGGTTTGCTTAATAGCCGCTTGACGTTTCAGCTCAGTCAATTCATTAGCAGACAAGGTTTCAGAGACCGGCGCTTGACGTCCAACATAAACGTTATTAGTTGCTTTATTCAATGCTCGGGTATCAATTAATGTTGTACTTTCAGCTGGATTGACAGGCTCAGAAGACAATACGGTTGGCGAAACAACCTTATTGTCTTGCGTTGACCACAATATCCCTCCAGCAATAACTAAAATTGCTAAGACAACTATTGTTATTTTCATCTAAAACCTCATCACTGTGTGAATTATATTATTATAGCCTACGCTACTTTTTGTGATTAAATTCTGTACATTAAATATTAGGGCCCCGGATCGGGCATGGTTGTGAAATAGCGATAACCGCTATTACGACGATAGCCTGCTAAGTCAAACACAGTATTAACTAAATTAATGCGGTAAGCGGTGCCATATAACAAATTATTTGTTGGGTTGAACGTTACCGTATTACCATTGACGAAATAGCTACCACTCACCACAGTTCCTGTCGCATTCTCCGTTACTGGCGGCATAGTTCGCAAATCTATCTCTTCATCATAAGTGATCACTATGGCACTGATGACATCAACATCAGTAGGACCATTCGCGACACTTGAGCCTGTTGTCGGAACAATTGTCTGCCAAATTGGGCCCGAGGTGTCATTAGTGGTATTAGCATTGGTGGTAAAATTGACCAAAGAGGCCGATAGTTCATTACCTGAGTAATCACATAGGCTATCAATGTTTAATTCATAGCTAGTTGAAGTATCCCAACCACCACTTTTTGTTACGGTAAGGGTGCTTCTATCACTGGCCAACGTAACAGAAATAGGCACATTTCCACCGGCATCAGTGGCGCTTATCCCAGTCCAGTAAGGGCAGGTATCGCTTAATGGGTCGCTTGTACTAAATTGTACACGACCATTAATTGGCATTGCTGTACTGTCATTTGCAATATTAATAGCAGAAACTGTTGGTGCTAATACATCACTACTTACCCCCGTTGTGAAGTATCGATTAGTCGCGAATATATTATTACCAGACATATCTGACAGCCCAATACCATAACCGACATAGAGGTAGTGGCGGCGGTTTGGTAATAATGGTGCATCAGGCGTAAATGTTAGTATTTTGCCGGTAGCATCAATACTTCTGCTACCTGGTAATACCAAATTAGCTGTTTGATCCCAGAGATAAAAAGATGATGCGACTACTGATGTAGGGTCAATACGTTCAGATAATGTGACTTGATGGACCGCATTTAATGGCACGTTTTGGGTATTGTTTACCGGAATACTCCAAGTAGCCACACTACCTCTGGTTACATCCATGGTATCTCCAGTGGTGAAACTGACACTAAAGTCTGTTGCCTGTTCGTTGTTGCTCAAATCGAGCATGCCAGAAACACTTAATGTATAAGTGGTGAAAGGCTTCAATAATTGTTTAGGTATAACATTAATTCGTTGACGGCCATCATCGTGACTAATATTGATTGCAATATTATTAGCTGCCGCATCAACAAGCGTAATGCCATGAGTAACTAGAGGTAACAGTAATTCATCAAATCTCACTCTTAAACGTGCATTTAGCGGCACGCCTGTTTGCCCTGGCAATACACTACTATTGACTACGGCTGGCGCAGCAACATCTTCGACCGTACTGGTTGTGAAGTAACGACTATGACTCCCTAAGGTATTGCCATTGAGATCTCGCATATTGTACGCATAGTGGTAAACCCGTTCACCAGTAGGTAATAATTGGCTCGGTACATGAGTTAGTCGTAATCCATCGGCAGACAATTCATAAGTTGACGGAATAACCCCTGTGGTCGCGTTCCAAACATAAATGCTACTGCTATTTAAACTTACCGGATCAATAGGCTCACTAAATGTCCAAACGAAAGTTGGATTGCGTGGAACATTTTGTTGGTTATTGAACAAACCAGTATCAGTTACAGTAGGGCGGGTAAAGTCTGGACCAGCCATAGTGGTGAAACTACTGCTGTCTGCTACAACTGTATTGCCTGCGATATCTAAGACACCAGAAATATTTTCAACTTCTGTGTCACTTGGTGGTAAGGTCCATAAGCGGCTATAACGCACGACTTCGTTATTTTCACTAAACTGATAGCTAATCCTGTCAGGGACACCTGTGCTAAAGGATACGTGATTGATTGGTTCATCAAAACGTACGCTATAGCTTGGATTGATACCGACGTTACTAGCACCATCTGGCGGACTCATGGCTAGTATCATTGGCGACTGATCATCTTCTACTGAAGTGGCACCGGTATAGAAATAGAATGCAGAGTTGGTGTTATAGTTATCACCATCGGTATCTAGCAGACCCGTTCCCCACCACATATAATAACGCTGATCTAACTCAAGCAGGGCGTCAGGAACAACATGCATGACGCTATCATCGCGCGGATCTATTGTTGCGGTAGTTGATATTACCGGCCACGGGTTACCTTCCACTTTATACAGAATCACATTTGCAGAGGTAAATGAAGCCGGATCCATAGCCTCATTAAAGCGGATTGCTATTTGAGGGTTGAGTGGCACATTGGTCATATTAGCAAAGGGTGCATAGGTTGATAATGTAGGGCGAATGCCGACTCTACCTCCGGACTCTCCCGTACTAAATTGTGCATTATAGGCATTAAGTGGGTTGCCATTGAGGTCAGTGATGGTTGATGCTAAGAAGTACTGAACCAATGCGTTGTCTGAAAATGGCGTGTCTTTGGTGATTTTCAGAGTTCTATTATTACCTAATAAGGTAAGATTGACTTGATCGTCAATTGAAACACCATTTTCTAAAACATGCAGCCCATCAACCAAGCTTGATGAATCAAGCGGTTCATTAACATATAGTAATACCTCAGTTAAGCCTAACCAACCTGAAGAACCATTAGTTGGCAATACTTGACTAATACTTGGACGAGTGCCGTCATTACTATATACCCCGGTGGTAAATGAATAGGTAAATGGCGTTAAATTATTACCTGCTAAATCGGTTACGCCATCAGATAACGCGACTGAAACTATAGATGCATGAGGTAAGTTTGATGACAAGGTTAGCTGCTTACCATCAGCACTTCGCAATATACTTGGTTGTATAACTCCACCGTTAGCATAAAGGGCAATATTACTGCTGTTTAGTGAACCAATAGCCATAGGCTCACTAAAGTTGACGACCACAGAATTTAATGGCGAGACATCAACAGAATTAGCTGCTGGCGATAACGCGACTATAGTCGGTACTGTGCTATCGATCGCTGACTCAGTGGTAAATCTTTGATTACCATTATTGCGTGTTTGACCGCTCATATTGAAAATTTGATTTACAAGGTTGACGGTAAACTGAGTATTGCTTTGCAGCAATTCTGAGGTTTTGAATGTTAGGATATTACCGTTAATTTGGTAACTTCCGGTGACTGTGATACCGCCACCAGTTACTGGTGGTGCGCTTCTGATATCAATATTATCATCAAAAACCATGACAATATCGGTATTAACGGCGACATCAGTTGTATTATGGGCAGGCGTAATACTTTGCAAAATAGGGCCAGTAGTATCACTGACAGCCGTTGTGGTGAAGGTAAGTAAGTCACCAGTAATTACATTGCCAGCATAGTCACAAATATTAGTTAGTGTAACGGTATAATTGCTTGAGGCAGAAAAGCCATTAATTGCTGTGATCACCAGCTGACGGCGATTGCTGCTCAGGGTTACATTTATGTCGACGGCCACGCCATTGCTAACCTGCACGCCGCTGGCAACAGGGCAGGAATCACTGAGTGGTTCATCAAAATCTAGCACAATGCGTCCGTTTACCGGCATGGCATCAAAACCGGTTTCAAAGTTACTCGCCGCCAAAATTGGCATAGTAGTGTCTTCGCTAAAACTAGTGGTATGGTAACGGTTAGCAAGGTTTATTTTATTACCCGACATATCTTTAAGGCCTTCGCCATAACCTACATAGAGGTAGTGGCGACGATTAGGCTCTACAGGTGCGTCCGGAGTAAAACGCAATACAGTGCCACTTGCATCGAGTGTTCTGGTACCGGCAACATTTCTGTTGCTGACTGAATCCCACAAGTAAATTGAGCCACCATTTATGCTCGATGGGTCAATGCGTTCATTTATCTGAACTTCATGCACGGCATTAAGTGGTACATTTTGGGTGTTGTTAACCGGTATACTCCAGCGAATAACACTGCCACGCGTGACATCCATCACTTCACCGGTTGTGATGTTGACTCTATGGATTCCGACTTGTTCGTTGCCAGCTAAATCAATTGCACCAGCTACTTCAAAGGTATAATTAGCTAAAGGTTCTAATAGTCTAAGCGGAGTTATAGTTATACGTGTTCTACCGGTATTAAGTGAAATATTAGCCGGTACTGACTGTCCACCACTATCAAGCAAACGCATTTGTACTGTGGTCAAAGGTTGTAGCGGTTCATTAAAGTTAACGCTAAATTGACTATTAACAGGTAAATCGGTTTGTCCTTCAAATACACTACTCGCCACTACTGTTGGTTCGACAGTGTCTTGGTCAAAGCCGGTAGTAAAGTAACGGCTGTGGCTGCCTAAAGTATTACCGCTAATGTCTCTCATGCTATAGGCATAGTGATAGTATCTTCGACCCGGTAACAGGGTTTGTGAAGCTACATGCACTAATTGTCTACCATCTGATGACAGTTCATAGGTTGATGGGATAACAACATTAGAGACACTGTCCCAAAGGTAAACACCACTGCTACTAACGCTCACAGGATCAATCGGCTCATTGAAATTCCAGATGAATGTTGGATTTAATGGCACATTTTGTTGATTATTAGACAAACCCGTGTCTCTAACCACAGGTCTGACAAAGTCCGGTCCATTCATGGTATTAAAGGTTGTGCTCATCGGTTGAGCAACATTGGCCGCTAAATCTTCTACACCTGAAATGGTTTCGGTAATTTCTGCACTAGGCTCTAACGTCCATTGTCTGCTATAGCGGATGACATTATTGTTTTCACTAAATTGAATATTATTTCTATTACCATCACTAGCAAAACTGACGTGATTGATTGGCTCGTCAAAACGGGTGCTAAAGTTTGGATTAATACCGACGTTTTCCTCACCGTTTGGCGGGTTAATAGTCGTTAGCATTGGTGCTCGATTATCTTCTACAGAGTTTACACCAGTGTAAAAGTAGAATGCAGAATTGGTGTTATAGTTATCACCATCGGTATCCATTAAGCCTGTTCCCCACCACATATAGTAGCGTTGGTCAGTATCTAAAGGAGCATCGGCTACAACATGCATAACCGTAGGGTCTGATGGATGAATCGTCGCTGTTGTTGCTATTACCGGCCATGGGTTACCTTCAACTTTGTACAAGATAACATTTGAAGAGGTAAATGAAGTCGAATCCATCGCTTCATTAAAGCGAATGGCGATTCTTGGATTTAGTGGTACATTGGTCATATTAGCAAATGGCGCATAGGTAACAAGGCGTGGTCTTACGCCGATACCTTCAGAGCTCGTACCCATAGTAAAGTAACCATTGTAACTGTTAAGCGGGTTACCAGAAATATCGGTCATGTCGCCATCAAGATAGAACTGTACTAATGCACCCTCAGTAAATGGTGTGTCTTTAATGATTTTTATGGTACGACCATCACCAACCGTGCTGATGGTAATTTCGGCATCGATGAGTACACCATTCTCTGCGACATGAAGGCCATCAACTAAACTTGCCTCGTCTATCGTCTCAGATGCATAAAGATTAATTTCACTAATATCAAGCCAGCCAGACGAGCCGTTACCCGGTAATTGGCTGTTAATTCTAGGTCGACCACCGTCATTAACATATACACCTGTGGTAAATGTCGAAATAAATGGTGCAAGTGCATTGCCCGATAAGTCAGTAACTTTGTCAGAGATAGCGTAAGAAATTACACTAGCATGAGGTAAGTTTGCGGTTAGGGTGACTTGGCGACCATCGGCACTTCTAAATACTGATGGCGCAATAACAGCCCCATTACTGTACAGTGAGATATTACTGTTATTCAGGGTACCTATATTCATAGGTTCATCAAAATTGATGACAATACTGGTCAATGGACTAACATCGATAGCGTCGGCACTAGGCGATGTCGCTAACACTGATGGTGTTGTGGTATCGCTGATTGATTCGGTGGTAAATCTTTGATTGCCGTTATTGCGTGTGCGACCGGTTAAATCTCGTATTGTGTTGGCTAACCCCATGGTATATTGGGTGTTACCTAATAGTTGTATAGACGGTGTAAAGGTAATGGTACTTCCAGTGACATCGTAATTACCTGGCACAGTAATTCCTGCGCCAGTTAATGCTGGTCTTGACGATTCTTCCACCGCTTCGTCAAATTGCATCACTATTTGTAGGTCACTAGTACCATTGGTCACTGTGCCAACTGAGACATTGACGGAATTGTGGCTTGGAGTGATGCTTTGTAATATCGGCCCAGCATTATCGTCATTGGCATTAGCCGATGTGGTAAAGCTTAAAACATTACTTGCCGTTAGGGTATTGCCAGCGTAATCACATAATCCTGTAATATCTATGGTGTAATTAGTTGAGGTATTAAAGCCACCATTTGCGGTAATCGTTAAACTTTGGCGGTTTGAACTAAGTACGACGGTGATATCAATCATGACACCGTTATCTAATACTTGCACACCATTTGATACCGGACAGGTATCACTTAGTTGGTTATCAAAATTTATTACAATTCGACCATTGACTGGCATAGTATTCGTGCCTTCGTCAATGCTAAAAGAGCTGATTGATGGCTCTGTGCTATCTTCAGAAAATCCGGTTGTGAAATAGCGATTACGCAATTGCACTTTATTTCCAGCTAGATCTAATAAGCCATCTCCATACCCAACATAGAGGTAATGACGACGATTGGCTTCCATTGGTTGGTCGGGGATAAAGCGGACGATTTTGCCTGTGAGGTCTATGGTTCGACTGCCTGATAAGTTACGGTTTGCTACGCTATCCCATAGATAAAGTGAACCGCTATTAATACTCGCTGCATCAATACGCTCGTTCAATTCCACTTCATGGATGGCATTTAGTGGCACATTCTGAGTATTATTTACTGGAATACTCCATCGTGCGGTATCACCGCGTGTGCCATCAACATCACTACCCGTAGTGAAGTTGACGAGTCGTGAGTTAGCCAATAAATTACCGCTTAAGTCTTGTACACCGTCAACCAAAAACTGGTAACTCGTGTCTGCTGTTAACGGGGCTAGCGGTGATAAGGTAACCATAGCTCTGTCAGCACTTAAACTGCGACTCACTGGAACATCGCCACCAGCATCATTTAATAGTCTTATACCTGAAACATTTAGGGCGTTGATACCTTCGTTAAAGCGCACTCTTAACTTAGTATTTACAGGAGCACCGCTAAACCCATCGGTAAAAGAGGTGGCCAAAATACTTGGTCCATCACCGTCGGTATCAAAAGAGACGGTAAAATAACGTATAGTGTTATTTAAGCTATTGCCAAATAAATCTTTTATTGCACTGGTAAAATAGATGTAATGCTGACGACCCACCAAGAAGGGGACGTCAGAAACAAAAGTAATGGAGCGCATATCATCAGTGACACTGACAATCCCGTTTACTCTTAAATTAGTTGACCTATCAACTACATAAACTGAATCTGTTGTTACGGTGTTAGGGTCTATAGGCTCATTGATGATGGCAGTATAGCGACTGTTGATCGGTACGGCAGTCGCATTAGCAACAGGGCTAGTGTCTATGATCACAGGTTTATCTAAATCGATACAGTTACCGGTGTCAAAACTTGCAACAAATTCAGCCGCGAGTGGATTACCCGCATCATCTTTTACGTTGCTAATGCGTACTGTATAACTGCTGTTATCAGTTAATAAATTTGTCGGATCAAATAATAATTCAGTATTACTGGAAACCAAATTTAGTATGCCTGCTACTTCGGTAACATCATCTTTTAATAAGGAGAAATTTATTTCATTTAAAGCGCTACGGCGTATTGCTTCGCTCATAGAAACAGCAATAGTTTGGTTTTCACAAATATCCACTGAGCCATCGAGTGGCTCAATGCTACTTACGGTAGGCGGGGTTATATCTGGGTTTAATGGGTCAGTATCATTACTGACTTCATCACCGTCATTAATACCATCGTCATCACTATCCATATCATTTGGATCTGTACCACGGTCTATTTCTTCGCCGTCTTTTAAGCCGTCATCATCACTGTCAGCATCACTAGGATCGGTTCCCCACGTGCTGACTTCTTCTGTGTCACCTAAGCCATCAAGGTCAGCATCAGGTTCAACGGTCAAGGTAATAGAATGGCTGGCACTGTTGCTGCCTAAATCTACCGCTTGTGCCGTTACTTCTATGCTATCTGCACCACCAGGAACAGTTACTGGCACTTCATAAGGTCTAGTGGTATCAGCTAAGACTAAATTTCCGTCAATTGAAAAATTAATCAGCCCAACCGCAATATCATCTGTCGCTTCAGCGCGCACAAGTACTCTGCTATTTTCTACAACAACTTCACCATTAACCGGATCAATAATATTAACCGTTGGAGGTATCGCCAAGTTGTCATTTAGCATGCGATATTGTGAAATATAGAGATGGTTTGAGCCAGTAGAATAAACAAAACCAGCATCAAGTGATAAACCAACTGCGTCTCGGTCACCAAATTGTCTGATATCTATGACGCCACCAAAAACGGGTTCTTCTGGGTCAAATATATTGACAAACGGCACGGCATTAACAAATAGAATATCACTGAAGAAGGCCAAGCCATTAGTCAACTCTACATCGGAAGGGTAGAAGCCAGTTTGTCCGCCGGTAATAACCGGCAATTGTGGGTTAGAAATATTCAAGACTTTATAACCACAGGTATAACAGGCGACATAAGCATAATCACCATCCATTACCACAGCTCGGACATTACCAATATTTATGCTTCCTAGGCGCATTGGTGAATTAAGGTCACTGATATCAATAACTATGATGGATGAGCTGGTCGCAACAACCGCTCGGTCTGATTGCGCATCAATACCGATCACGCTGCCTAATCCTTCTAAGGTAGAAACACTAAAGGGCATATTGCTGGTTTCGACATTAACAATTTCCATACCACCTGCGCTATTGGCAACAAAGACATGACCAAGTTGCACAGCTAAATCAACGGCAGTTCCGGCTGTATCAAAATTAGTAATGAGTGCTGGCGCTGTTGGGTCGGTGATATCAATAATATCAAGTCCGCTACTACCAACGGCAACATAAGCAACGTTACCAACCACATGAACATCGTTTGCGGCAGCCGTTGTGGCCTGAGTTGCAACCACTACTGGGGATTCTTTTACTGAGGCATCAACAATATGCATACCGACAGAGCTTGCAATATAAACGAAGTCTCCTTGCACCGCGGTATCTTTACCTGTACCACTAAAGGTTAGGTGGCCGACACCGGCTGGTTGGAACGCTTCCACAGTAACAGAAATCTCAACTTCTAAATCAAATAGCCCGACGGTGACAATCGAGGTGCCGACTTGTCCGCCAAAAATTTCACCATCGGTAACGCCAAAGCTAACCACAGTTAAATCTGAAGAAGAATAAGTGGTACCATTAGATTTATCTGTGGCATCAAAGGTTGTACCGTCTAACAATTGCGCGGTCACGGTAAGCTGGGTACTGACCTCGTTATCTATTAAGTTGAACGTCATGACAATTGAATTAGGGATAACACTGATGCCAATTACCGCATCTTCAAAATTGGCGTCATTACTGTCAGTAGGTGATGAACCAACGGTGATTTCTACGGAGTCTGATAAACCATCGCCATCGGAGTCTGATAATAATGGGTTGGTGATAAAGCCGTCTACGCCTGCGATGAGTTCTTCACCATCTTTAATACCGTCGTTGTCGGTGTCGTCATCAAATGGATTCGTACCAGCATTGTATTCGTCTAGCGCGCTTAAACCATCTTTATCGTGATCTTCAAAAGCGTCAATAGGGTCATTAGGGTTCAAGCCATTGGTTACTTCGTATTCATCGGGCAAGCCATCGCCATCTAAGTCGCCACCTGTGGTGACTAATACATCTCTGGTCGCTAGAACACCATCCTTGCGAGCCACTATCAGTGCTCGTCCGTTACCACGGGAAGTAACTAAACCATCACCAGAGATAGTGATGACATTAGGATTAGTAGAGGTAAAGTTTGTGCCAAAAAAGACACTGGTCGCATCGGTTGCGGAGCCATCTGCGTATGTGGCGGTTAACACTAATTGAAAGTTTGCATCCAATGCATCCATTTCAATAGTATCAGTGCTAATAAAATCTAAAGATACCGGATCGTTAGAGGCTTCTTCAAAAATAAAATCACCCACGCGGGTAATGCCGTTATCAACGACTCGAAAATAATCTGTCTGTCCAGAGGTTGTATTGCCATCATCATCAACACAGGTGATTCTGGCCCGCACATTGCCCTGTGTAGAAGGGATATTAGGAAGTGACCAGCCCCCATCAGGATTTACGCTAACCGTTCGATTTAATACGTTCACAATACAGTTATCGTCTATCGTCGTTTGCGCCGTGGCGTCTATTGTCAACGTTAATAAAAACGCAACAATTGTCACCCCACTATATTTCCATTTGAAATTTCTCATTGAATAAACCCAATCTAATTAAGAGTTTAAATGGCCATAGAACCCCGCAATGCTAACAACAACCCCTACAACTAAAACCACAAAACTCATTATAATTTCACCGTACTTCTTTTCGTCTCGACCACCTGGGACTAATATTGATTCAGATGGTACCTCTGTTCTGTAATAAACAAGAACCGATGAACCGGTTTTAAATTGAGCTTGAAAACCTACTGCTTCTTCTTCATCGATAATTGTGTATAACGTTGTCCTATTACCTCTATATTCTTTGCCTTCAACTTCGTAATCGTAATTAACTAAGAAGTCTCGTCTGCTATTGGTGGCCGATGGCCTTACTACTTCGCTGTATACTATTTTTCCTGTTACACTCGGCCAGTTTTTACTCTCTTCAAATTCATGAAACGACTTTATTGCATGCTTCAATAAATATGCTGCCAGTAACACTAAAAATATTCCGCCCCAAAAAGCTCCATTTGTCATACTACTGATATACCCTTTATTTAAAAAACGACTTAACTACAGCCTACGCAGCATTTCGCACTCTTAGTGCTTCTAGTAATAAATCATTGGATAATATAGCGCCTAACCAATCGGTTCTAACGCCTAGCTCAAGTGTTTTCTTGTTGCCTTTTGCATATTCAAAAACGGTAACGGAACCACTACGCAATTTGTTTTTATCTTTTTCTGATGCGGCTTTATACCAAGGCTGGATAAACAAAAAACCTCTATCCTTTAGGTCTAAACTGCCGATTAATTCAACTTTTTGCCAACTTGATACCATATTGATAAGTTGTTCTTTATAAACCAAACGCTTTGAAGATTGGATCCCTTTCTTCTGGTTCACAGAACGTTTGAAATAGCCGTAACGATTACTGTCTAGCGGAGTATTTGCTTCTTCGTCAGCAAAAATCATGGCACGCGCAATTAATACATTTAACGTTTGCGCGAGTAATTGCGAATTACTCGCTTTTTTTGCAACCTTATCTGGATTTTCAGGCACTTGAACAAAAATATTCTTCTGCTTTTCCAACATGGTTTCTAGTCTATTAAGTTGCAGTGTCCAAACTAAGTTATTAGCCTTTAACTTGTTAGCTGACTTGCTATAAATAGGTAAGGAAAAAGGGTCACTCCATACTAAGTCAAAAGACAAGTCCTTAGTATTAAGTGGCTTTTTAAATGTTTTAGCCTGATTTTGTTGATATAAAAAATAGCTGAGTTCAAAAAACTGATCTTTGGGTGTTGTTAGCAATTTGCATGACTCATTACCAGGGCAATAAAAATCGCTACGCCACGGTATACGTTGTTTAGGGAATTTGTATACAACATCTAATAACACTTCATCTCCCCATTGCCAAATAGAGTTAAATTCGACACTATCGGCCTCCACAGGTAATAAAGCTGGAGTTCGCTTTAAGTTCAGTGTTTTTATATCTGTTCTTATCTGTGCTTGTTTTACTTGCTTAGTATCTTTCATCTCAACCAGAGTACGAGTACTTCTTACCGCATTTTGGATGGCTTTGTCGTTAGGTAATTTTGCCCCTCGCCATACCTTTGCAGACAGTGATAAACCTGTGTTATTGATGCCATCTATTAGGACAAAATTTTGTCTTTCCACAGCAAACACTTGCACCATAAAAGTGACTAATACTAAGCTACAGCAAGCCAATGCTTTGAGCCACTTGATAAAATATATGTATATATTCATATACGTCCCTAATCCTCAATACCGTTTCTGGTTAACTACAATAGGCAAATGCCTGCTAAGACCGATGGCGTTAGCTAACTATTTGCAACTTAATTCTTTACCGCTCCACAGTGGAACTTCTAGTTCCCAATTTATGTATTCACTCAAATTTAAGGTAAGTGATTCACGATCTAAAAGTTGTAATGTGCCGCCTTTAAATGTGAAAACCAACTTACCGTCACCTAGCGTTAATTTACAATTAAGAGAATCACAACCTGTCGCAGAGCCAATACCGGCAGAAACAGCGCCTGAAATGGTGCCAACCGATAAACCGCCGGTAATTTCTGAGCCACTGATCTCAGCAATATCTAAATCACCAAAACTGCCAAATTTAACTTCAGCTTCCGCTTTGCGGATTTTAGCTATAATGCCGCCAAATACAGGGAAAGCTAACTTAGCTTCTCCACTGACACAGCCTTCTTCACAGGTAAGGTTATATTTGCCAGATGCTTCAATGCTAAATGAAGGCTTAAAGGTTATACCAACCGTAGCTTCCCCTTTAATTTCGACTTGAATACCATAACCAAAGGCTGTAATAGGCCAATTAATATCTAGTGGTGGGGCTTTTTTACCAATGACACAATCACTACTGATTTCACCACCACCACCTACTTGATGATAACGGCTACCTTCTTTGACAAAATTGTTACAATCTTGACAACATTCGTCGCCATTTTTATAAAAACCTTTAATGGCTACTGTGGGGATGTCACATTTTACAGGCAGTAACGCCAATGCTTTATTAACGGCTGAAACGATCTTACCTAACCCTGGAACTTGTGTCGGGTCAATTTCAGTTCCTATTGCCAAAGAGACAAGTTCCCCTTTAGCCATACATTCAGGGTGCTGACAGTTTCCATCTTTACACTCTAAGCAGGCTTGTTCTGAAGAGCCATCGCCACACTTGAGGGTATCCTTAGCGGGATCTTTTACTACGTCACCATTTTCACATTTTTTACATTTAACATCATCGTCAGAAATATCGGCATCATCATCTACGTCTTTTGGTGTACCATTTTCACAGCCTGGCATTTTACAGTCGCCTTTAACATCGCTGGTATCTGGGATGTCACTGTCATCATTGACCTGTACAGCGCTGCCATTTTGACATTCCGATTTTTTACAATCCCCAACTGAATTAAGCGGCGCCAATCGTGGATCTCCCGATACTGGAACACAATTACAATCGCCGTCACAGTCCTGACAAATAGGGCAATTATGAGTGCAACCCGCACCACCAGGTTGAGAGCCACAATGCCAGCCGGCTTTAATGACGCCAACTCCGGGATCGGATGTTACTACGCTGCCATTTTCACTCACTGTTCCTAAACCGATAGTGACAAATTCTTCCAAATCATGATCATAAGAGTACATCTCTACTTGAGCACCAGGGGCATGACCGTCAACATTAGGTAGGCTTAACTGGGCCGGAGGATCAAATAAGGCTCCAGTAGGCTGCACTGTAACTATAAATTGTGGCTGCATACCATTAGGTGGCGCCATAGGTACTTTTGAGGCATTAACAGCTGTAACCGAAATCAAACCTTCTCGCGAGCCATCAGGAAATGTGACTGAGTCTTTGAGGATACTGAGCTTAAAGCCGGGAAATTCGGGTAAAGTCAAATCCACATCTTCATTACCCGCAAATACAGAGCTGTCGGTATCTAATTTGACCATGTAAATAGGCGCTGATAACGGGTTATCTACACCAGAAATAGTGACTAGGTTATAACTTAGAGAAGGAAATTCGCCGGGTAAAGTTGCGGTAGAGCCATCGGCAATTAAATGAATGGGCCCGACTGGAGACTCGGTAATAATAAAAATGCCGTTGTCATTAGTGATGCTTTGTCTATTGGTTCCTTCAACACGTACGGTAACTCCTGGAATTGGCGTATCTTGATTATCCAATACAACACCACTGACTGTGGTATCAGCACCTTCTACAGGTAATAACGCACTGGCGGTAAAGCCAGCTGTTATGATTTGTCCAACAGGGGCATCAAGTAACGTTGCAATGATGCGTTGAGCATCTAGTCCTTCTAGGTCACCTAAAATAAATTCGGTTGTTGCTCTGCCGTCGCTATCTGTTAGTGCTTCTATACTTTGCAATTCATTGGCACTAAACTTTCCGCCACCTTTGGTAACATCGAAGCGAATACGCGCGTCTTTAACCACATTTGCCCCTTCATCGGTTACTACAACCACCAAAGGCTCAGGCAAAACTTGCCCGACGGCTCCACGCTGATTATTTCCTGAATTGACGCTTAATTTATTACCTATTTGACCTGTGGCAGAGGCATTAAAAACTACTTCACCGTCAAAGCCAACCACAGCCGCATTTACTTTGTGATTAGCGGTGCCAACACGAGCACCTAGTTTAAATTCAGTTTGCGCTTTACCTTCAGTGTCTGTTTCCACAACGACCGCTCGTCCTTCCTCTTCTGTTCCTACAGCAACGGCGCCAGAGCCATCTTTAACCCTAAAGATTACCGCGGCATTATCGACGGGCGCATCGTTGTCGTCTAGCACTCGAACGACTAATGGCTCCGTGAGCAATTCATTAATCATTGCGGTTTGACCTTGGCCACTGAAAAGCTCGAGCCGTTTGCCAATGACTTCCTCACGATTGAGATTAATAGTAATTTGAGCGGTATTACCCACTTGATCTGAGCCGGCAATAGTAATTAAATTTTGTCCTACTGCTATTGGTAAGTCACGTACGGCATAACTTCGATTGGCAATTTCTGCTGCTACACCATTAACGGTAACATTGGCTTCCGACTGTTCAATAGTGCCACGTACGATGTCGTTGACTAAACCGGTAATAGTGACGGTTTCAGTGAAAACTGTATCATTGTCCTTATGAGAATCTATGGTTAATTGTGGAGGAGTGAGATCTAAGGAAATCGAAATACTGTCAGTGCGTATAACACCATTTTTACTTGCTCTAGCCTCAATGCTGTTTTTGCCTTCCTCTAATGCGACATTGCCACTAAAATCACCCATATTGTTGGTGATTTCTACGCCGTTTAAGGTGATTTTTGCATCAACAGGGGAGATAGTACCTGTTACTGCAACAGGCGAAACACCCAAAGTGGTTAAAGATTGTGGAGAGGTAATTTGAACACTAACAGTCGCAGGCGGGGGAGGCTGTACATCAGTAAAGGAAAATTCATAACTGATAGAGTTCCCAGTCGGCACACGACGATCTTGGCGAATTGAAAAAGTATCGCTACTAAGTGTAGACTCACCTTCGGCTAAGTTTTCAAAAGTCAATTCACTATCGATAATGACAGTCGAACTTTTTGAACTAGTGACTATTGCCGTAATATCTTTTTTGTCACCGCCCACATTTGAGATATTTAGCTTATAGGTATATTCATATTGAGTACGAGTAACTCGTTTTTGACTCACTAATTCTGGCAAGCCAGCAATTATTTCTGCTAGAACAGTCGTACTAAAACTTACCAAAATAAATAGTATTATAAATTTATTAAACCATTTTGCGACTCGCATTTTCTTACCCTTTCAGATAAATGAAATCGAATGCAAATTATTATCTAGGTACCACTACTGTTACTTCTACACCCGCACCAGGTAGTAACGTGCTGTTCATTTATAGCATGACTTTACGTTTGTGTATTAACAGTCCCAATAGCGCCATTAATAACAAGATAATAGTGCTCGGCTCAGGAACTGGGCTTGCGTTGATTACGGAATTGACATTGGTACTACCAACACCACCAGCGACCGGGTCAAAAAAACTAGCACCGGTATCGTAAAACTCGAAATCTTGTCGAAATAAGTCGGCAGTAATTGCGTCACTACCGTAATAATGAGCAACAGCACCAAACACACCAATACTTGAATCTAAACTTGGCGCAGATGGTAAAGCAACTAACCCTGCTAAGTTTAACCAATCAGCCAAGCCATCTGCTTCAAAACCTATGGTGAGATCCGAATCGAAGTTCAGCCCATCCCAATCAAGGTCAGGCGAAGACATAATAGCGACCGTATCGAACTTTAAATAATCAAAAGAGACTAAAAAATTATCAAATGAAAATATCTCAGCAGCGTCACTATTATTGGTTATTCTATATTCAAATAAGTAATTGTTGCTGCCGATATGCGTGACATCAACATCAACATCTATAATCAATGTGGCATTAGCCATGCCAGATGAAAGGATGAACACCAGAGATAACCATAGAGTTTTTAATTTAATAAGAGGAAACCATTTGTTTAGTAATCTTGATCTTACTTGTAACTTCGACATACAAATCCCTTCTTTACGGGTTAAGCCATCACAGAGAACGTAAGTTGAAATACTATAAAAAGGGTAACGCTTAATTTACGACGTTTTGCTACTACCTATTCCCATTAGTCCAAGCATTCAAACATCTCTTTAGAGCGGTTTATTAGATTTTTTTGAGTTTCAAACTTAGGTTTAGTCCATTGCCAAATATATTTCAAGAAATTAACAAAATTATTTCAAAAAACTTAGGATTATACATGCGGCGTTTAAGTTTTTGTTTTTAAAGTGGTTTATCGGTTACTTTAGAAGAAGGACATATTCATTTATTAGCCAAGCTTAACTTTTATGCAACATTTTATCTATATGGTTATTACTTAAAATAATTAAGGTTATTAAAATATTACCGCGGTAATAATGAGCCGCTACTAAGGGTAATCACCGATATTACAGTCGAACAAGTTGGCAATTTTTGTTTACAGTTGCGTGTGGCAAAATACTTTCTGACTAGCGTCAAACATTTATCACAAGGGCTACCTAGCTGCTAAGTATTTATTACTCGTAAATAAGGTAATTCATTGACTTAATTTTTTTTTATTTTTTACGCTATGCTTTAGGTTAAGTTCATCAATTACAACAAATAATGAATATAAAACTTACATTACGACATTCTTTGCAATTGTTAATCGTGCTATTGCTTGCTTTGTTTGTGGTTTTATTATCGTTACCTAATTCATTGCTTTTTTCTGTGCTGAATAAGTTTGCTATGAATAGTGAGCCTTTTCCCGTGGGAGTGTCTTTTAAGCAACAATCTCAGACTACACCGGTGCAGTTTCGAGAAGTAACCTTTTTGGCAGGAATACGACATAGCCACCTGCAACATACCGGAAAAATTTCTGATATAAAAGACAGTTTTTCCGGCGGCGCTTGTGCTGCTGATTTTGATAATGATGGCTGGGTCGATTTGCTTTTTGCAACCGGAGGTGGTCAAACGCGATTTTATGGTGAAAAGGCTTGGTGGCACAAACATCAGCCGGTGGTTTTATATCGAAATATTGATGGACAATTTAATGAGCAGACCGTAAATAGCGGTATAAATATATCGGGCTCTACCACAGGTTGTGCTGTTGTTGATGTCAATAAAGACAATTTACCCGATGTGATCATTTCTAGCACAAATGGCAGCTATTTGTATCGAAATATGGGCTTATTTCACTTTAAAGCGATTGCTGAATTTACAGATATCGCAAGCAAAGGTTGGAGCAATCATATAAGTGTTGCTGACTTTAACAATGATGACCTGCCCGATGTCTATTTTAGTCAGTTTTTGACCTACAGTAAAAATATCAAAAAATTGGAAAATGCAACTGGCTTTAGCGAGCAGCACGGACGTCAGTTTGACGCAGCAGCCTTTGACGGCAGCGCCAATCAACTTTTATTAAACCAAGGTGATTTTACTTTTCGAGATGCGACCAAAGAGTTCGGTTTAGGACTTTTAAACGAGCGCAGTGTCTCTGCGCTTCCTATAGATATCAATAACGATGCAAGACAAGATTTGTTGTTGTTTAACTTATCAAACCAGCCCATTAGAAATTTAATACAACAAAAAGAGGGGGGATTTACTGAAAACCCAGACTGGAAAACGTCACTTTCTAGTCAAAACAGTTATTTTGCCACTATCGGTCAGGAGATATTTAATAAAGAGCCTTTACTTGTTATTAATCGTGGCCAAGGAGAAGCTAAAATTGCTCTACATAACTGGCATCAACCGGCCAACTTGAAGGATGTCAGTTGGGAGTTAGGGATAAATAGCAATCAGCAATTATTTCAAACGGTTTGGTCGAGCAATCAATCGGACTTTAATAATGATGGCTTTGCCGACTTGGTTTTTGCTACGGGCAAAATTGTGCCCGATAACTTTGCAAAAAAAATGACTGGAGCGCAAAAAAATCAATGCCTTATTGCTAACGGAGAGCAAACTGGCATTTATCAAAGAGCCCCTTGTACAAAAGCTGTTGCTACTTCGTCACGTAGCGTCATTAATCTTGATTTTAATAACGATGGCTTACAAGACATATTATTCGTCAATAATAATGACTTTCCGCAGCTATTACAAAATGTCAGCGAGAAAAATAACCATTGGTTGTCGCTAACCATTCCGTCTAGGTTGGTATTCACTGGCCATACGGTTGAGCTTAGCGCGGGGAGCAACACTGTCAGTCGACCGGTCGGCCATCAGCAAGCCTTATTTGGCAATAACGACCCACGTTGGCATTTTGGCTTAGGTCAGCTTGCAGAAGTCAGAGTA
Organism: Colwellia sp. SU-HH01172; assembly: GCF_057553355.1. NCBI lineage: Bacteria > Pseudomonadati > Pseudomonadota > Gammaproteobacteria > Alteromonadales > Colwelliaceae > Colwellia > Colwellia sp. SU-HH01172. The sequence continues at coordinate 160,496 of NZ_BAAJMB010000004.1, forward strand.
AATATACGGTCACCATCAGGTGATATACTTGCTCAACAAAAACTGACTAGTAATAATTTTTATCAGTTTGTTGATCAATCATGGCAACCTTTATCATTGCCAACAAACCGAGAAGTATCGTTAACAGATAGCAAAGAACATCGTCAATATCAGGAAATAAGAAGTGTTGATACGTTGGTTAAGTATTTTGCAACTCATGCTTACGGTATTGATGAGCATCGCCATTTACTCAGTGTTTTTGCTAATATCTCTGAGCCTGAGCGCAAACTGTTAGCACATATAATTACCACGTCACCACACGCTAAGCTCCTGCCTTTTTACCTCTTTTTGTTGGAACAGTCATCTACTGTATTACAACAAGCCGCTTTTCACGCCATCACTGAGCTTGAACAGGAACAAAGTAGTCAACACTTGCTGACGCTGCTGGCTAATAACACACTTTTAGCGTGTGACGTCGCACAAGTTTTTTTAACTTGGTTTGATGAAGAAGAGGCCGTATTGAGATCAAAATATCGAGCAATTCCTCATTTACTGCGGATATTAGAATCTGTCGATTTCATTGAGCATCGTGCTCATAGCACTAATTCCGTTAGCGCACAAAAACAAGCTACGCTGATTGAGCAAAGCCTTGAACATAAAACCCGCAACGCTATTTGTGCAGCCCAGTCGCTGGCAGCTTCAGAGCATCCTAATGCTGCGTTGGCATTATTAGCGTTACTAGAGAAAAAAAATAATGCTAGATCATTAAAGGGCAGAGCGGCAACTTATTCATCTCCTACAACCGATGATGAACTGACACCTGCTTTGCTCAACGCCTTAGGGAAAATAAGACAAGGCAGTGCGATATTACCTATCAGGCAATTATTACAAAATAGCGATGAGGTAACGATTATTCAACAAAGCATTATTGCATTGTTGAGACTTAATGATGCGAACCTCGATAGCTTAATAACATCTCAAATAGAGGATAAAGCCCGAGGTAAACTAATTTTTGCTAGCTTGCTTACCTTAAACGAAGCGAATGACGCCATTGTTGCTTCGGCAGGGCAACTGTTAAAGTGGCAACAACTGGCGGCAGAAAATATTGTTATCAAAAATATCGAAAATATCGAAAATATCGAAAATATCGATAGTAAGATTATGCAGCTTGCCTACCTAAACGCACAGCAAAAAAAGTTGCTCGCTAATGTCCCTGTTTGGCGATGGCTATTTAGTCATGATGAGCAGATAAAGAACTTGGCCATTAGTTTAATATCAAAACTTAATAGTAAAACGATTAGTAAACACCGTAGTGAGTTGGAGCAATTATATTGGAGCCCAAACCTAACGAAGTTTTCCAGTAACTGGCTCTTCGAGACTATTGATTACCCTGAACAACGCATCTTAACTATCTTAGATAAATTATCACATCAAGAGTTATTGAACCTTTTGCCTTATTTTCCCCGTACGTCTGACAATTATCAAAAACGTATGATGCAACGATTAGTTAATTTGCCAATGGAGTTGAGTTTAACTTTTGAACAAGAAATGAATTTATTTCAACATTGTTTAGGTTCTTTTGCCGATAAGTTCGATGGCTTGGAAATACCAGATCTCAATAATAATATCCGACTATCACTTAAAACCTGCCAGCTTATTTCATTGGTCAATAATAGCACTATCAAAGCGATAAAAACGAGCTTTAAAAAGCAATATGCAGTGGAGTCTGTCGCGGAACAGCAGCACATTACTGAGAAGTTAGCATCAGTGGTGGCAACAGATTTACTTACGCCAACTAAATGGAAGCTTATATCTGCGGTATTTTTTACCTCAAAACAGTTTTCAGACTCGATAGCAACGTATTGGGCTTATCGAAATTTTCAACGGGATGTTTATAGCACCAATTGGCTAGTCAATCTGATAAAAAAAGGTCAGCCAGGTATTGTTAGGCAATGGTTAACGCAGGGTGGTTATGGGTACTTAAGCCAGCAAGTAGATATTGATAAACTGATAAACTCAGCAAATATCAATCTTGATGAGCAACAGTTACTGACTCATTTCTTAGCCGAAGATACGTTGAAAAGCCAAGCTTTAATTACGAGTGTACAACCATGAGAATTTCAGGGCGTCCAGAGTCTGCTATTGGCCACTGGCTACACAGCTTTTTATTGGTGCTGATCGGCACAGGTTTTAGCCATTACTTTTTTGCAGCTCACAGTAGCCTATGGCAAATAGTCAATTTACTGCATATTTTATTCGGCGTCTTACTGTTTCTCACGCTCTTTCCTTATCTATTTTTTCATGTCATGCATACGCACGGGGTTCGGCGTTTAGGCATGTTCTTAACCGGAATACCTTTGTTAGCGGCGTTAGCGACATCTGTTTACACCGGCTTGCAAATGATGTGGCAGGGACAATTAGAGAGCCAACTAGCTCGTCAATCTCTACACCTGAATGCCGCAATAATTGTCACTTTATTTGTTGTCATGCACATATTACTGCACCGTTTTTCGTTACCTAAACATCGAAAAAATAAGCCAGACGGTTACTATAAAACGTTAACTAAGCTCCCGGCAGCATTCACTGTTACCATTGTCGGGGCACTAAGTTTTACCGCTATATTATATTTTACCGATTTATATACTAACCAAGCCTACAGCGAATTACCGGCAGTTGAAGATTATCAATACAGCTACGGCCCACACCCTTTTAAGCCCAGCCTAACCACGACCGAGCAGCAAAAGTTCATTGATATAAAAGCACTTAATAATTCTGACAAGTGTGCAATCTGTCACGCTGATATCGCGATGCAGTGGCAAGCCTCAGCCCATCGTCAGGCTGCGTCTGATAAAAGCTATGAAACCAATGTGACGCTGCTGGCACAAAAGAAAGGAATAGCGGCTACTCGTTACTGTGAAGGTTGTCATGCTCCGTTAGCTTTGTTAAGCGGTGAGCTTTCTGAAGGAGGTACTCATGGTGGCGTTGATGACAGTATTGCCAATAGAGAAGGAGTAAACTGTCAGTCATGTCATGGCATTAGTGACATTGTTAATACTAAAGGGGTTGCCAGCTATCATATGTCAATTCCTAGTCCTTACCTGTTTGAAACATCTGATAATCTACTATTGAAACAATTGAATTTATATTTGATACGTTTGTCTCCTCAGCAGCATAGAAAAGACATGAACGCGCCGATAATTTCTGATTCAAGTTATTGTGCCAGCTGTCATGCGCAATTTATTGATCGTGACGTCAATGATTGGGGTTGGATTCAAATGCAGGACGAATACTCAGCTTGGCTTGGCAGCCCATTCTCTGGTGGTGACGACCCCAAATTTGCTGCAAGTAAGAAACAGCGTTGCCAAGATTGTCACATGCCTTTAGTACCGGCTGATGATCCTTCGGCAAATTCTGAGAGTATGGTGCGTGATCACCGTTTTATTGCCGCAAATACTATGCTACCGACGCTAAATGGTGATAAAAAACATTTACAACTGACGAAGGATTTTTTGCAAGCCAATAAAGTACAGATCACTATCGATCCACCCGCCCGAAAGAAGGCGACAGAAAGTGCCATGCGATTGAATGAAAGCTTGCGCGCCATATCGATACAGCCACATTATTATTATCGGGGAGAAACTGCCCAGCTTAAAGTCATCGTTTCCAATACCGGAGTAGGCCACAATTTTCCCGGAGGCACGGTTGATATTAACCAAGTATGGATTGAACTGAGCGTTGTTGATGCTGAGGGAATTGAAATATATAGCAATGGTAATGTTAATAAACAAGGTATTCTCGACCATGACGCCTATCAATATCGTTCTATTCCTGTCGATCGAAAAGGTAACCATGTTTGGCAACATGATTTGTTTAATATGGTTGGAAAAAGCTCAATGAATGTTATTAAAGCCGGGGAATCCGACGTGGTTGATTATCAATTTGTACTACCTTATTGGGTGAAAGGCCCGATTTCCGTATCGGCAGTAGTCAAATACCGAAAGTTTAATACTCGATACGCTAAGTGGGCGTTGCAAGAAGAATATCAAGCGTTACCAATAGTTGATATGGCTAGAGCATTTTTAACGATTCCGGTGAGAACACAAATAGAAGCTACAGATAATTATCAATAATAGCGAGTGTCGGCTAAGTATTGTAATGGTAGGGTAAAATGAGAGTTACTTTTCTTGTTTCAAATTAAGCTTTATAACTTAATCTAAACGCGTAACTCTCATTTTTCATACTTAGTTAGTAAGTGCTAGTTTTAGCAAAAAAATGAAATTATTTTTTAACCCATTGACCGGCAGCATTTTGGATAAAATGGCCTGATTGGGTTTTAGCTAAGGCTTTCTCACCCGCTAAAGCGGTAACTTGCTGCATGGTGATTTTGTTCTTGCGCGCCAAGTTCATATAAATGCTTTTGCGCTTTTTATTAACACTGGCCACTAAGCTTTTTGCTTCCACACTTTCAACCACTACCCCTAAATAGCCGTTGGGCATTTCACCCACGAGTCCTTGTGTTTTTGCATCGCTAAGTGAGATAGCCCAAGCTGAAAAAGCCAGTGTTGACACTAAAAGTGCGAAGGTTAGTTTTTTTACAAATCTGTTCGTTAAGTTATTCATCATAGCTCCCTAAAATACGTCGCTTTCGTCACTAAATATGTCATCGAGTTCTTTATCTACTTTTACTTTTATTTCATGATCAATTTTTAAGTTTAAATTAATCGTGATCGGCTCTTTTGCACTCACTTCTACTTTATGTGTACAGCCGGTTATTATAAAAATAGCTAACACTGTGGTTAGTATTTTACCCATACTTACTCCTTAGTTTTTTTGTAAACCTTTAATAATATTTTCTTCAAAACGTTGGGTTATTGACAAAGACTCAAGCAAACCAAGCAAGTCATAACTTAATTTCAAATTCAGATTAACATCGTTATCGATATCGGGATTACGGCCTTTTATTACCGTCTCTAAAAGCATGTATCCGTCGTCTGCCATAGAAACCGCAGAAGACAATTGATGATAGTGCAAGTTTTGCAGCGCATCAAACGCTAGTTGCAATTGCGTATTACTGGCTTTTAACTCAGCCACTGCTGGGTTATCAATTACCTGTATTAGGCCATTGCTAATGTTGTGTAGCTCACCATTATCAATAGTATATTTTTCACCATCAAATGTAACGGGAAGTTGTCCTGAGATGTCACCAGTCACCACAATACCTTGCTTTTTGTCTAATGCTAGTACTTGTTCTAAGTCTATACTTTCAAGCTGAACGTCAACTGAATGGCCATGTTCAAAAGGCCATTGAATTTTTGGAATGGAAAAACTACCGCCTAAAACATCTGCTTTAAGTTTGCTGGCTGAAAATGCAAAGCTTTTATTAAAAGTCCAATTAGTGTTAATTGAAAGTTTTGATATTGGCGTTGGGGTTTCAATTAGCTCAACGGTTAAGTTCTCTTCGCTATTCGGCTTAGTGGCAATTTTACCGGCAAGTACGGTGAAATGTTGCTGCCAATTTAATTCTTGCAGCCAAATGCCATCGATATCACCACTGGCTGATGTGACAGCGACAGAGACGTTAAAAGGTGTGCTTTCAATATTATTTAAGTCAGTTAATTGACCCGATACACTGTAATCCAGCAAGCCGTCGATAAGCTCAATTTTAGTGGGGAGTTGTATATTCAATGACAATAAGTCGGTTAGTTGTAAAGCGTTTGCTGCGACTTGTAGCTTAGGTGCAAGGGCAGGGCCTGAAATAATAATACTGCCAAGATTAATGCCGTCAGCACTTGTGGTGGCATTCATTTGAATGTCATCGAGATCACCTTTAATTTCACTAATAAGATCAAATGAATTTATTTGCAGTGTTTTTGGCATATGTAGCTGTGCAGCCTGGCTGTGGGTTTTCAAATTCAGGCTAAGCGTATTGTCTGGCTGCAGTTGAATATTGCCGTGTAACATTGTCCGTAGCGTATTTAAACTTAATAACGCTTGTCTCTTTGTTTTCCCTGCTTTTGTCGAAATTACTTTTTTCCCGTTTTTCCCCCCACGGCTATTTTGCTTTGTCAGTAATATCTTACTGGCAGTGATTGCAGAATTTTCTGTTAAATTGAGGGTTGTATGTTTGCTAACTCTTGCTAATGAACCTGCTAAATGCAAGGTAACAGGTGCTGTGGTCAATTTGCTTAACTCTGCCAATTTAACTTGGCTATCAAGCACAAAATGGTCAATGTTTAAGGTATCGCCTAATTGATTGGCAGAATTTTTTGTTTTTGAATGACTGGTGGCTAAAGCAAGGCTAACGGTATTAAGTTCTGCCTGATGAACTCGCTGATCGCCACTGGCAATAATTTCAATATTACTAAGATTGAGCTGCTCATTGTTAAAAGCAAAGCGTGTATTGTTCGGTAATTCGACGTTTAGCAAGGTTAGTGGGTTATCTTTTATTAGCGATATCACTGTTGGAGAGATTTTGCTTTTTTCTAACATAGTAATCAGCTGAGCCTGACTATATTCCAGCGACAGGACATTTTTTTCAATAAATGTTAACGCTAATTCGGCATCTTTTTCATCACTTGTTTTCGTTTTATTGGTACTGATAATATCCTTAGGCAATAACGGCAATTGGCTTTTGAAATTTAATGTGCCTTGCAGGGTAAAGGCACCACTATCGCCGATGCCATCTTCAGAAGTTAGTAGAAGATCTGTTATTTTAGTTTTGACATTGACTGAGTCAGCTTGGTATTCAATTAAGGTGTTTATACCGCCGGATATGTCAATAGCACGCAAAGTGTTTTGCAACTCAGCAGTAACAGGAAGTTGATGAACATTGGCGAAGTGTTGCAATTGCTGCATTTTACTTGAAAAGGCGATAGAGAAAGCTTGTTGGTTTCTGCTTTTACTTAATTTAGCGGTAATAAATTCTATGGCTTCGCTGTCCCGTAACGAAAATGAAAAAACGTTATCTAATGCTGAGAAACGTGCGGTATAAGTGACTGTCTGCTGGTCTGAACCGCTAGACGTTTCCGCTTGAGCTTTAGCTGTAAAAGGTACATAAAAAATCTCAGCAATATTGATTTTTATCGGCAGCTGAAACTGTTTAATTTGTTGAATTAATGGCCTTAGCGTACTGGACAATACTTGGCTAACAGTTTTATTGTTGTTTTGCTTATTTTTAGGTTGATTATTGTTATGCGCAAATAAAGGCGCAGTCCCGAAAACCTTAACTTGGCTAATATCAATATCTGTTAGGTTAATTCCTGATGAATATTGCCACATTACGGCCATATCAAGGATTTCAATATTGGCTTTAGGGCTTTTAAAACAGAGTTTATCAACAAGAACGCTCATGTTACTTGTTAGGCTAATATCTAAACAATTAATTTCAATATCGAGAGACTTCAGTTGTTCACTGGCAAAGCTATTTATAACTGAAATACGGGCACTATATGTGATGGCCATAATAGTGAAAATGGCGATAACTAGCATTGAAAGAAATTTAATAAAACGCACTTAGGCTCCCTTGCCAAATAGCCCTTGCCCGTTAGGCAAGGGTAAAGCTTATGCTGATTAGGATAAAATACTCAGATAAATTAGTTGGCGACCCCTTCAATATCGCCGCGCATGACAGGGTAACCTAAATTCATCCAGCCGAATATACCTTCCCATAAAACAGCGGTGCGCGTATAGCCACGTCTTCTCAATTTTTTTATGGTGTAATCAGCAGCGGCTCGGGGGCAAGAACAGTAGGCAATAATTTGGACATCTTTTGGAATACCGGCAACGGTTTCGTCAAGGTCAGCATAATAAGGAAATGGAATTGAGCCTTCAATATGAGCAGTTTGCCAAACTGACGGTACGCGGGTATCGAGTAGCACCATTCTTTTCTTTGCTTGCAATGCTTGATGTAAATGTGCTGATGAAACGTACATGCCGTCTTGCAGCGTAAAGTTTGGGTCTTGGCCGCCTTTATTGATAACGTACTGCTCAGGTGTCGGCAGTTCCTTAAGTATAGTTCGTTCTTCTTTCCAGCCTAGTGACTTACTACGTAAAAAGGCGGTAATGCTGTTTATTTCATCTTGAGATAAAATATCTTTGAAAGCTTTCATTGGTGTGTCTTGTCGGCCATTTTCTATGGCATGACGAATAAATTCATCAGTATTATGTGCTAATGCCGACTGATTCGCTAAAGCTGGGGCGGAAACGCCTTGGCCTTTTTCTCCATGACATGAGCTACAGTGTTGCTGATAAACTTTTTCTCCTTGTTTAATGTCACCTTGCACTGGTTTGGTAGAAAACTTCAACCGCTCAACACCTGACATTTCAAATAGCCAATAGGTTAGGTCCCAAGTTTCATCTAACGTCATTGGCCCTCCAACTTCATCTAAGTAGCCACCCATAGCCGTACCTTTTCTACCGTATGACATTGGGCGCAATATTTGATGGGCGACGCCAGACTCCATTAAACTTTTACTGCGCAATGATGGTGCATGATCATTAGCGTGGCCTTCGCGGTTTTCGCCATGGCAAAGTGAGCAGTATTTTTGGTAATTGGCGGCGGCAACTTTAGACTGTTCGGCCGTTAATTTTCGTGGCGGTGGGATGGTGCTACGATCGTGATCTTGTGCAATAGACAAGTTAGGTAGCAGTAAAACCAAAAACAAGCTTACTATTCCCGATTTCTTTACGCTGATAAATTGTTGTTTATACATATGCTTTGTCGTTTTTAGCGGGATGTTCATGACACCATATTGGGCTTAATGATTATCGTCAATCTTTAATAGGTAATTGAAAAGACTAGTAACAATTAAATACTTAACGGAAGTTTTTTTCATTTAATTTTTTACGATGCATAAGAGATGATTATTGATAAATCGGCTTGTATCAGGATTGTGTGAAACGTTATGATAGCGACCATTTGAAAACCTTAAACTTAAGAGGGACGCATGTCTACTGCTCCACTAGATCGTATTACCATTGAACCTAACGTACCCGCAACAGCCTGTGTGATTTGGCTTCATGGTTTGGGTGACTCAGGTGATGGTTTCGCACCGATAGTACCAGAACTTAATTTACCCAAAAATCATCCAGTAAAATTTATCTTTCCACACGCGCCACAGCAAGCGGTTACGATTAACCAAGGCTATGTGATGCGTTCATGGTATGACATTAAAAGTATGGACTTACATAACCGTGCTGATATGGCTGGTGTATTAGAATCTGAAGTTAAAGTGAAAGCTTTGATCAAAGAGCAAATTGACAGTGGTATTGCTGCCAGTAATATCGTTTTAGCAGGCTTTAGCCAAGGCGGCGTAGTGGCCATGTTTACTGGCTTACGTTACCCTGAAAAGCTAGCTGGTATTATGGCCTTGTCTTGCTACTTACCTAATGCCGATGCACTGCCTGAGCAGTTAAGTGCCGCCAATAGTCAAACCGCTATTTTACAACAACATGGCGATAATGATGATGTTGTGCCGTTAAGCGCAGGTAAAATGGCTAACAAATTATTGAAAGCTGAAAACTATCCGGTTAAATGGCAAACTTACCCGATGGCGCACAATGTTCACCCAACTCAGGTTCGTGATATTGCCACTTGGTTAGTTGCGCAATTAAAGCTGGCGTAAACAAATTCTTTGGGGGCAAGTTAATGTCAGAAGTGAAAGTTAAATTAATTTTCGAAAAAGAAAATAAAAACAGTATTCGATTTAAAGAATCACCTGAGCCTGGAAAAGCCGAAGTATTAGGCAGCGTCTATTTACAGAAGTGGGTAGCTGGCAGTGCTAAAGCTATTGAGGTGTCAGTAAAAGTTATTGACGAGTAATTTAGTTCGTTTGAGTTTAAGTGCAGCCGAATATATTACCTGAAAATGCGCTAGTTTATCGACTAGCGCATTTTTCTATTTTATGACTCAGCGCTTAGTTAAGTTTTTTGAATACCAACAGGCGGTTATTAGCCGGCATCTCATGATCAGTTTCTAACGATAATCCCGCTTTTTCTGCCAATTCTAGTATCGCCTCAATATCGCGAATACCGCTGTCACTATCGCGCTCTTTTAACCATAAATCGAAACTTGCGTTACTTTCACTGGTAAATTTTCCCTGATAATTAAATGGTCCGTAAATACAACATTTACCGCCAGTGGCTAAGTGTTGAGATACACCCTGAAAAAACGCTTGTACTAACGGCCAACTGACAATGTGTAAGGTATTGGCGGTATAAATAGCATCAACTTGTGTCATTGGCCAAGGGTTATTTAAATCAAGCACGATGGGAGCAATTAGGTTACTTGCAGGAGATGCATTTAGCCATTGGCTAATACCCTGGTGATTTTCAATAACGTCACTGGTTTGCCAAGACAACCATGGCATATTCTCAGCAAAATGTACCGCATGTTGTCCGGTGCCCGAGCCAATTTCTAGTACGGTTTTATTACTTTGAAAACTGTGCGCTAGAATAGACAAAATAAAGGTTTTATTATTTTCGCAGGCCTGTGAATAGGGTTTGTTCATGTTAGGTTGCTCTTTTTTTTGATTTATCAGATTAATTTGCTTGGGGTAATTTAAAAGGCAAAAGTTGCTGACACTGCTGTTGATAATTTTGCATTTGTTGTTGCTCTTGTAGACAAAAGGCTTTAATCGCAGGTCTAAATTCTGCATGTTTGATCCAATGATACGACGTGGTTAACTTAGGTTCAAAGCCGCGCTGTATTTTATGTTCGCCTTGTGTGCCCGGGTGAAATAAACGTAAGTTATTTTCAATACAAAATTCTATGCCTTGGTAATAACATAATTCAAAATGTAGATTGTTATAAGATTGAGTGCAACCCCAATATCGACCATATAAACTATTGTTATCATAGAAAAACCAGGCACAGGCTACGTCTTCATCATTACAGCTGGCGATGATCAAGAGTACATTCTCTGGCAACTGCTTAATGACGGATTGAAAGAATTGAAATGTTAGGTGTGGCGTGTGGCCACGCTTCAAATAAGTGAGTTGGTAGGTTAAGTAAAAAAATTCCAATTCTTTTTCACTAATATCACCACCTTTAACATGCCTAATTTTAATGCCTTGCTGAGCAATAGTAAGGCGTTCTTTACGGGTGTTTTTTCTTTTTCTGGCAGTAAAACGTGATAAAAAGTCATCAAAGTCTCGGTAATTATAATTAAGCCAGTGAAACTGCACGGTATTACGTTGATAGACATTTTCAGCGATGTGATGTGATGATTGCTGTGCGGCGTCATTTGAAGCCTGACAATACAGTAAATGCCAACTATTTAGTGCCGATTGCTGGCAATGCTGATTTAAATAAGGAAACAAGTCACTAAGCGATATTTTTTGGGATAATAACTTATTAGTTGTTACGGGAGTGAAAGGGACGGTAGCTACGAGTTTAGGATAGTAGGGAACATTGTGATGTTGAAATGCATCAGCCCAGGCCCAATCAAAAACATATTCTCCCCAAGAGTGAGATTTAATATACATTGGCAGTATAGCGTCAACCTCATCTGCATTTTTATCATTATTACAGCTACTTAATTGCAAGTGATGAGGTTGCCAACCTTGTTGGGCCGATACCGAGCCACTACTTTCTAAACATTGGAAAAATTGATGATTTGAAAACAAAGATGATTGACTATTGAGCCGTTGCCAGTCTTTCTTTTGAATTTTGCTAATGCTATCTACAATGTCAATTTTCAATGGTGATTTTGTTACTTTCGGTGATATTAGTTGCAGCTTAACAGAAGTTTATGGTTTTTGAGTATTAATTAACACTGCTAATATTTCATCGTTAATTATTGCGCTACCAATAAAAAACAGTAGGTACTGCGCAATGTACAATATCTACTGAAGGCTGGGAACTGAAGCTGTTTATACTTTTAAGCCGCTCTTGCTCTTAAGGCTAAGCCTACTAACGCAATGCCGAATAGCGCAATTGATGTTGGCTCTGGTACTTGGCTTTGTGCTGAAAATGATGATTGCATATCAATCGTACGCGGTGAATTATTGCTTGTTAAAAGAGCATTTGCAGCCAATGGTTGGTCAAATGACAAGAAGGTAATTCCGTTAGCTAAACCTGATAAATTGCTGAAACTGATATCAATATCAAAGTTTTGCATATCAAATAATTGATAGATCATGCCGTCGTTTTTAGCCGAATTCCAGCGCCAGTTAATTCCATTTGCTAATAATCTGTCATTTGGATCATCCATAAATAGAATGTTGCCATGCTCATGCATGTTGTTAAAGTTCATTTTAGCGCGGCCACCATCACCTTCTCCGGGTTTATCAAGTAAGGTAAATAATGCCAAGTTATTATTATGCTCTGCAAAAAACATCACAATACCGTCATTTATTTCTAAGCCAGTATTTGAAGACCAACGATGACACATACTGTCGTAATCATAGAATTCAGTGAAATTTTCATCTAATGATAAAGGTTGAACTTGAGTGTTATTGTTAAGTGTTATCAAATTACCACTCGCCGTTGTTGTCAAAGTTAGTAATACCAATGCGATTGTTTTATTAAAGTATTTCATCTTAATATCCTCACCTTTACTGATACTTAGAAATAGCAGCATGTATACCAAGATTATTTCTTAGTGAAATTTGACTCGAAGGTTGGCTCGGATTTTTATCTAGTCTTTTGTTTTATTTGGTTTTTGTTTTTGTGTATTTTAAGTTTTTGAACAGAAATATTCTTTTAAAGTAGGGGATAGTTCACTGCAAAATGCAATAAAATTTGCTGGTATTCGCATTTTGCAACAATGCTATTGCGATATGCAATGTGAAAATAGTTTAATTGTTAGTAATTGAAAATAAAGTTCAAGCCGTATTAAATAACCTGAACTAGACATAAATACCACTACTTTAGATTGAATGTTGGTAATGATTTGAAATAGTTATATTTTTCATTCTCATTATCCCGAGTTCAGGTTGGATATGTCAAAGCCACAGGTCAAGGCTCTGTGGCTTTTCTTATTAGGTAAGCTAAGTTATTAAAAATAATAATTAGCTTTCACATAACCTCTGCGACCAACAGTATCATAGGTAAATACGTCGGTATTAGCATCATTCCATGAAGTTAAATACGGAGGTTGTTTATCGAATAGATTGTCAATGCCGGCCGAAAAAATTAAATCATCAGACATAGCATAGCTGGCTTGAATATCGTGATAGAAAATACTCGGTACTGAACTGCCGATAGGACCGCCAACATTTTCATCATCAGCTTTGCCAATATAACGAATGCTATAATTAAACTTCCAATCTTGCGTTGCTAGCGATGCTTGAATATTACTTTTCCATTTCGCAAAGCTACCGCGATCAGCGGTGATTTTACCTAACAGCACTTCAGTTTCTGCGCCATCAAAAGCTGTGTTTTCGTGGGTTAACAAACGTGTTACATCCCAGTTTAGTGACAGCTGATAGCCGTTGTATTCTGTTTTGTATTTTAAGTTAACATCAATCCCGGCAACTTTTTCCTTAGCTGCGTTCATTGGACGTTTCTCAATTTCAATTACCTGATGGGTATTTTCATCACGAACAATATTATCGCAGTATTCAGCATAAGCAATTGGGTCTGAATAACATAAACGTAGCATGTTTGAACCTGCCACTGAATTAATCGCATTGTCAATTTCAATATCGAAATAATCTAGCGTAACGGCTAGGTCATCAGCATATGGGCTTTGCCACACAGCACCTAATGTTAGGGTGCTTGCTCGTTCTGGACCAACATCTGGGTTGCCACCAACACTGGTTTTAACGGTTGAACCATCTTGCACAAAATCAACCGGAACGCCAGCAGCAAGACAATTATCTTTAATCGTGCCTGTGGCACCAGCGCAAGGATCTACCGTAATAAGGTTTTCCGTGTTTGTACCGCCGAATAATTCTGTAATAGTTGGTGTTCTAAATGCCGAAGAGCGCACACCTCTGAGCATAAAAGCGTCGTTTATACGCCAAGTAAGCCCAAGCTTATATGTTGTATCAGAATCAAAGGTAGAATAATCTGAATAACGTAGTGCGACGTCAGCAGCTAAATTTTCTGCCCAAGCAGTATTGCGCGCCAATGGCACAGCAAATTCAATATAAGCTTCTTTTACTTGATATGAGCCAGAAATGGCATCTTCATCACCATTTTGTTGCGCAATGGTGTCGGGTTTACGCCAGCCTTTTTCGTCACGTTGTTCAATGCCGGCTGCAAAAGCTAAGGTTCCAGCATCAAGCTCGATTAAATCACCGGTTAGTTGACCGGCCCAGGCGCGTAATTCGTTGCCGCCAGTGCCTTCACGTTGGTAAGTGACATAATCAATAACTTCTTGCGAAAGCTCACCAACACCAAAGTAGTCACCACATGGAATTGCAGCACTAGGCTCTGTACTACAAACTGAGCTGTCTATGGTTTGTGCCACGCGAGCATCATTAAAGTCATAACTCCAGCCGTCAGTACCCGTGTTTCTGCCGTAACTATAGCTTAGTTGCCATTGCCAATCGTTAGCCAACTCGCCGTTAAGCATAAAGCTTGTTTGCAAGGTATTGGTTTCTTGAAAGAATTCAGGGTTATCAACTTCGACATTACGGCGGTTTTTTAAGACTAAATCTTGGCCTGTTGGATTATAGATAAAATCACTGGCAACATTGACTCTTGCAAAGCCTCTTGGCGTAACAATTTGGCTTGAACGACGATTTGCATAAATAAGTTCAGTACTTAACTGCACATCATCATTAATATCATAGTTAACTAAGCCTGCAATATTAAAGCGTTGCATTGGACTATATGAATTTAAAGATTCAAACCAGTTATAACCATGTTCACTATTGCTGTAAGTTGAATAACTATTACCGTCGCCCATTGGGTTTTGATTAAATTGTACTTCACTACCGTCAGCTAGCGTTGCACGGCCACCAACTGTTGAGCCGGAATAGAAACATTCAAGTTTGCCATCAACTTCGGTTAGTGGGCAGGGGTTACGCTCTGATTGTAAGGCACTGCCAACATTTACATAATTAACATTAACCACCATATTACCGCGGTCAAAGTCGCTACCTAAAGTTAAGTTTATTTCTTGGTTCTCTGCATCGCCTTTATCGCTTGCGCCTGCTTTCATGGTTAGTTGCGCACCGGAAAAGTCATCTTTAGTAATAATGTTAACCACACCGGCGATAGCATCAGCGCCATAAATTGCTGAGGCACCATCTTTTAGTACTTCAATACGTTTGATCAAGTTAACTGGGATCATATTCAGATCAGGGCTATCGTTTGCCCCAGTACCACCAGCAACAATGCGGCGACCATTTAGTAATACTAAGGTACGTTTAATACCAAGTCCGCGTAAGTTTATTTGTGCTGTCGCATAACCATTACTGGTCCAATAAGCGTTGGTTGCGTTACCTGCAGGGCCTGCAGCAGCCGTCATCTCTTGCAATAACTCTTCAACACTAGAAATACCAGAAAAGGCAATTTGTGCAGCATCAATAACGGTAACTGGGCTAGCTGATTCAAGATCAACTTGCTTAATACGTGAGCCGGTGATTTCAATGCGTTCGGTAGTTTGGGTATCTACTATGTCGGCATTGACGTTGAAAGCTGGGATAAAAGCGATTGAGCAGCAAACACTTAGGTAAGATTTTTTCAGTAACATGGAGAAGCTCTTTGACAACAAATAATAATTGCCGCAACTATATCTGAAAAGTTCAATTGTTTACTGCGACATAATGTCGCACTTGCTATTGATTTATAAGGTTAATTGTCTTTTATTGATTTGAAACAAACTATTAAATAGACTGGTTAAATTAACCACAGCCAGAATCAATATAAGCATACGCGAGTATTTGTTAATGTTGGTTTTCGCTGCGTTGAGTAATAGCAATTGCCACCGTATAATAGCGATAAAACATTTAAGGTAAATTGAAATCATGTCGACAGCAAATACACTGAGCACCTTTATTGGTCAGGTTAAAGACACGCAAATTCTTTGGGCATTGCAAGATAAAGCGAGTGAAGACTGGGTTGTTCTTGACTCGGTTAATTTTGAAAATACGGAAGTTATGCCGCTTTGGTCAACGGAAGCTTTAGCGAAAAAACATTGTGTTGAAGAATGGGCTGATTATATTCCTGCGGCTATTAGTGTTGCGGAATGGATGGAGTTTTGGGTAGAAGACTTACTCGAAGATGGTGTTATTATCGGTCTTAACTGGCAAGAAAATGAAGACTGTCTTGAATTGGAATTGCCTGATTTTACCCAAGCATTGGCCGAGATAGAAACGTTATAATTGGGATAGCTGCCTGTCCTAGTGAAAATCTACTATTAAAAAATGAGTCTAAGCCTTTTTCTTAAGGCCTAGATTCATTTTACTTTAGCAAAGTAGATAATTTTCCAGTGTATAAAACGGCTAAACAACTATTAGTCAAAAAAAATTAAATTAATTTTTATATTTCTAACAACTTATTTTATTTATTTTTAAGTTACTTCAGCAATACTCTGCTTTTATCTTTTCTCACGGCCATTATATTCTACGTTCCTTTATTCTTATTTAAAACCAATGCCTTATATTGGTACTTTGTTTCTATTCCCTCAAATGTTTATGCTCGGATTTTAAGCTCTGTTTTCTGTGAACCGTTAAAACCGGTTTATATTTCAAATTATATTTATTCTTGTTTGCGCTGGTGATTTTTGTCAATGAAGGTGAAATGACTCGCCAACTTCTCAGGTCAAATTAGGCAGTTAGCAAAACTATTCAGTGAAATTAATTATTTAGACATTGGATAATTTCAACTACAGTTAAATTTAACGCTTAAGAATGACAGGAATAAACATGGTGAAAGCAATATTGGAAAAGGGTTATGGCTTATTAAACTCAACGAAAAAATTGGATTTTTTGGCGCCGTTATTACTGCGTTTGTATTTAGTGCCGATTTTTTGGATGGCAGGCACTAATAAAATTGAAGGCTTTGACAATATTGTACAGTGGTTTGGTAATGATGACTGGGGCTTAGGTTTACCGTTTCCCTTTCTTCTCGCCATTTTAGCCATAGGTGCTGAAGTCATTGGCGCTATTGCATTATTGTTGGGTTTTGGTGTGCGTTTAATGGCGATTCCTATGATGTTTACTATGTTCATCGCCATGACATCGGTTCACGGACAATATGGTTGGCAAGCGATTGCAGACGCGAATGCGCCATTTGCCAATGAACGTGTGCAAGCCACTGTTGAGAAAAAAGAGATCATTATTTCTATCTTACAAGAGCATGGTAATTACGAATGGCTGACCAGTAGTGGCAACATTACTATTTTAAATAATGGCATTGAGTTCGCAGCAACATATTTCATTATGCTATTGGTATTATTTTTTATCGGTGGTGGTCGCTATGTCAGCCTTGACTACTGGTTTAAGCGTAAAGTCATGCCAGATGCATAATACGAGCTAATAACAAAACAACACAATAGAACTATCGGAGAATATAATGAATCAAAACACTAAAACTAAATTTCAAGGTGCAGCAGTTGCATTGGCTGTCGCAGGATTAATGGGCTGCTCAGCCGTTTCTGCTGAATCATCAAGTAAAACCGCTGCAGCTAATAATAATATTGCTGAAATGGCACATTGTTACGGCGTGAACAAATGTAATGGTCACAATGACTGTAAAACCGCTGAAAATGCCTGTAAAGGCCAAGCGTCTTGTAAAGGTCATGGCTTTGTTGCTATGTCGACAAAAACCTGTGCTGACATTGGCGGCACAGTAAAAGATGACTGGCGCGGTGAAGTAAACACGGCTGAATTAACGCATTGTTACGGTGTTAACGTATGTAAAGGTCACAATGACTGTAAAACCGCTGAGAATGCCTGTAAAGGTCAAGCTTCGTGTAAAGGTCATGGCTTTGTTGCTCTTGCCGCACAAACTTGTGACGATGTTGGAGGCACAGTTGGCGAATAAGCAAACTGTAGAGAATATGAAAGGAGAGCATTCGCTCTCCTTTTCTAATAGCGAGGTTCCGGATCATTTTTTAGGTTTTGGTTTAGGGCTGAGAACTGAACACTTTCAAGATGTTCTTGATAACAAGCCAGCGATTGACTGGTTTGAAGTGGTTTCTGAGAACTTTATGGTTGACGGCGGCAAACCCAAGCATTATTTACATAACATTCGCGAACACTATCCGATGGTGATGCATGGCGTATCTTTGTCGATAGGCTCAACAGACCCGCTTAATTTTGATTATTTACGTAAGTTGAAAGTGCTGACCAATGAGTTGCAACCTGAATGGATTTCAGATCATTTATGTTGGACCGGTGCTCATGAAAAAAATAGTCATGACTTACTGCCATTGCCTTATAACGAAGAAGCCTTAACGCATGTTTGCCAGCGTATTGAACAAGTGCAAGAGTTTTTAGGTCGACCAATATTGCTGGAAAATGTATCGAGTTATTTAACCTATAAAAACTCTGAAATGACCGAATGGCAGTTCTTCAATGAAGTGGCTGGTCGCTCTGGTTGTGAAATATTACTCGATATCAATAATATTTATGTCAGCGCTCGTAATCATGATTTTAAGCCGCAAGATTATCTTAATGGTATTGCTAAGGAAAAAGTGAAACAATTTCACTTAGCAGGACATAGTGACTATGGTGATTATGTTATTGATACTCATGACCACCCAGTAGCAGATCCTGTTTGGCAGCTTTATCAACAAGCATTACAGCGTTTCGGTTGGATAAGTACCATGATTGAACGTGATGACAATATTCCACCTTTGGCTGAATTATTAGCAGAAGTTGATACAGCAAGAGCGATTGCAACAGAAACCTTGGGAACAATTCCGTCGCGAGCAAGATAATTTCCAGCAAGGTGAATGACCTAAATTATTGTTGGCTGTTAAATCGGCAATCAAGTTACTCTTAAAATGATAAGTAGAGAATAAAATAACGTGAGTGAAATTTCACTGCAGGCATTGCAGCAACAAATGATGAATTATTTGATCAATGATGAATTAAGCGATCGTGAGCCAAATATAGCGCAGCAAGTTGAAGAACACGGTGGCATTAGCCGTGATGCTCGCTTGCATATCTATAAAAATGCTTATCAAATGCGCTTGAAAGAAACCATAGATAACGACCATCAATTGTTAGGCTTGTATTTAGGAGATGACTTGTTTGATCAAATGGTTGACGGTTATATCAAAGCTTACCCGTCTAATAATACCTCATTACGCAATTTTGCTGACTTATTACCGAAATTTCTTGCCAACCATACCCCGTTTAGTGATTACCCCTTAATTGCCGAACTGGCGCATTTTGAACGTTTATTAATGGTGGCATTTGACGCTGCAGACAGCGATCGTTTTACTCGCGAGTTACTATTGGAAATTCCTCATGAACAGTGGCCTGATTTGGTTTTTCGATTTCATCCCAGTGTACAACTTACTCACTTCAACTTTAATACCGTTGAAACTTGGCAGGCACTAAAGCAAGAGCAAGCGCCTGCGCCCGCTACACAATTGATGAGTACTTGGTTATTGTGGCGTAATAAAGAGCGCCTAACTCAGTTCAGATCAATATCTCAGCAAGAGCAGGGTTTGATCAATATGATACTACAAGGGCAAAACTTTGCTGATTTATGCGATGCCTTGTTATCTCAAACACCTGAGGAAGATGTGAGTCAATTGGCGTTGAATTATTTGTTGACCTGGATAGATGACGGCATATTGGCGAGTCGTTGATAACTTGTCGGTACTTTCCGTTAGAAGTTGTTGAAACCGCACAAGCCTTGCGGGTTAAAAAAACGCTACACCTAAGCTTTCTTACGCTTTTCTTACATTTTCCCAACAAAGTATTTATTGCTAGTCGTCTATAATATCTATACTTTATAGATAGTCGAAGCGGATAAAAATTTACCTTAATTTAACTTTCATGACAGTGAATTACTTTAAGTATTTTATCATAGCGTTCATTAACAATAGCGCTAGCAAACTTTATGGAAATCAATTTATTGTATATGAGCAAGTATTTTTCTAAGCACATTATTGTTGCTCTTTCATTTTTTGCGTTGTCAGGCTGTGCATCACTACAATTTGCTGATCTCTTTCAAGGTTATAGTAGCCAAATGAAGCCGGTAAAAGCAGCGCAGCGCCAAGGCGACTTTGTTAAAGCACAAAATATATTAGGCGAGCGAGCGACTAGCAATAATAGTTATGTACTGAATTTACTGGAAAAGGGGCGATTACAATTTTTAGCTGCTGATTGGCAAGCGAGCCAAAAAACCTTTGCTCAAGCCTATGCTGAGATTGAACAACAACGTAATAAAGCGAAAATTCAAATCAGTAAAGGTATCGAAAAACTTGGTGCCGTAGTAAGTAATGATAATGTTATTTCTTATCAAGTACCTTATTACGAGCAGGGCATGTTACATAGTTATCAAGCGTTAAATTATCTATTTCAGCATGACTTAGAAGGTGCGTTAGTCGAAATTCGTCGTGCGAATTTGGTGCAAGAAAATGCCTTGAAAGCGTATCAAGATGAAATTTATAAAGCACAAAATGAGCTTTATAATTCAGGTATGAGTACCGACAGTTTGGATAGCACGTACTCGAGTATGGCCGAGAGTATTGGCGAAGTTAAAAATGGTTTTCAAAACGCTTTTACTTTTTATCTTTCCGGTATTTTGTATGAAGCCAGTGGTGAGTTAAATGATGCATATATTGACTACAAGCGAGCGATAGAAATATATCCAGAGAACCATTACTTGCAACAGGATGTTTTACGCTTAGCAACTGAGCTGGACATGCAAGACGATTTAGATAATTTTCAGCAACGCTTTGGCGAGTATCAGTCATCGGGTGCTAATAGTCATGGCCAAGTGGTTATGCTAGTTGAACAAGATATTGTTAATAGCAAACAAGATGTTGGCTTAAATTTACCGGTAGGTCGTAGCAATCGAGGTTTAAAGTTTTTTAGTTTCTCTTTACCTGTTTACCGTGGTGCGTTGCCGCAGCATAGCAATTTAATGGTGAGCCATAACGGGAAAGTATATCAGTCAAATGAAATTGTTCGCATTCAATCGTTAGCGGCAAAAGATTTACAAGACCAATTACCGGCGTTATTAACGCGGCAAGTTGTTCGAGTTGTTGCCAAAGAGCAAATGCGACAAAAATTGAACCGTGAAGCGGGTGATGTTGGCAATATATTAGCCAGTATATATAACATTGCTTCTGAACGAGCAGACACTCGAAGTTGGTCAACACTGGCGGATGAAGTTGATATTGTGCGAATGAATGTACCTGCTGGCCAACAAGTATTGCAAGTACAAGTGCATGGGAAAATGCAAAATATTGAAGTAAACGTGCAAGCAAACAGAATAACCTTAATAAATTTTTCTGCTATCGGTAACTATACCGGTTATCAAAGTATTAATTTATAAGTAAATGAAAATTTCTTGATCAAATAATGATCGAACAACGAAGCAGTCAGGAGGAATTATGTTAACTAGCTACAACCCGAAAAGAACAAAGAATAAGCTTATATCGAGCTTAGGCGTGATATTACTTAGCGCTTTTGTCATTGTCGGCTGCGCCAATAATAAACCTCCTGTGACCTCAGGCACAGGCACAAGCCCGATGACTCAAGGTGATGATTTCAATAAGCACCTTGAAATACATAACGATGAACTTGCAGAGCGTTTATATATAAGTGACGTGAAATCACGTAAAAACAATGGTTTGCTAGAAGTGAACTTAGAACTGATCAGCCGCTACGAAAAATCACAAAAACTGCAATATCATTTTAACTGGTTTGATAGTGATGGCTTTGTTATCGAATCAAGAAAAACGTCATGGAAGCCTCTAGACTTACATGGGCTACAGTCAACCACATTACGAGGTTTAGCACCAAATATAAATGTTAGTACGTTTAATATTTATGTTCGTGAAATACCTGAAAAAGCATACGAATATTAATAGTTAAGGAAAAGAATTATGAATAAATTAGCACTGATAACTACCCTAGGCTTAACACTAACGCTTGCCGTTGGTTGTGCTAACAAATCTGTAGTGCGTTATGGTGACGCTACGGCCGTTGAAACCACAGACATTAACTTTGGTTCAACTGATTTGCAAAAAGTTGCCGCTGAAATGACCGATTCATTACTACTTTCGCCAGTGGTGGGCACTTTAACGCAAAATAAACGCCCAGTAATGTTTGTTGAACGTTTGAAAAACAAAACCAGTGAGCACATTGATACCGAGTCAATTACCGACTCTATTTCAACTAAATTGTTACGTTCAGGAAAATTTCGTTTTGTTGATATGGGCCGAGTAGAAGCTGCGCGTGCGCAACTTAAATTCCAACAGGAAGGTGGTATGGTTGATCCAAACAAAGCCTTACAGTTTGGTCGTCAAATCGGCGCACAATATATGTTGTACGGTAACTTATCGAGTATCGTAAAAAGTAATCAAGATAAGTCAGATGTTTACTATAAATTTACCTTACGTTTAATGGACCTTGAAAGTGGCTTGGTTGAATGGGCAGACGAAACAGAAATTCGTAAAACAAAAGCGAAAGAATCAGTTGGTTGGTAAGTTTTAGCTAGCGTCAAAAGAGGCTGGCTAAATGATGAATAAGGAGAGCGGTATGAAAGCTTTTTACCTATCGTTAATGTGTTGGCTGGCATTAATACCTTTTGCTCACGCCGATTACGACAGAAATAAAGCGGTGCCTGTTGAGCAGGTGCTGTTTGGACAAGTTCTTTCAGTGCGCAATATTACTGAGCAAGAATTACTTCGAGATAAAAACCAAGGCTGGAAAACCTTTGGCGGCGCACTTATTGGTGGTGCCATCGGTAATCAATTTGGTAGCGGCAGTGGTCGAGATGTTGCAACAATTTTAGGCGCTATTATTGGTGGTTCAGTTGCTCACAATCGCAATCCAGAATATCGAGAAAAGACACTGCATTTAGTCGAACTGATGATCAAAGTTGAAAATGGTGATGAATATATGGTGGTACAAGACCTCGATCGTCGCATGTTATTTCAGCCAAAAGACCAAATTCGCATGATTTATTTGGCTAATGGCTCGGTACGTATTGATAAACAAATGTAGCTTGGTAATTTTAAGTTAAGCACTCCTATGCGATAATTTGCGCTTTATTTGATGAAAAAATACAAAAGGATAGCCGAGTGTTAGCAAGTTCTATCGTGGTACTCGATTTTGAAACCACGGGGTTATCACCCGACCAAGGTGACCGTGCAATTGAAATTGGAGCGGTAAAATTGGAAAACGGTATTGAGGTGGATAAATTTCAAGCCTTGATGAATCCAGGGCGACGCATTAACGGTTTTATTGAAAACTATACCGGTATTACCAACCGCATGTTGGCGACTGCGCCACCTTGTAAACAAGTGATGGCGAACTTTGCTGATTTTATTGGCGATAGTAATTTATTGGCGCACAACGCTTCATTCGATAGTCGCTTTTTAGCGGCAGAATTTGCCCGTATTGGCCAAGATGTTATCGGTGAATTTAGCTGTTCGTTGTTAGTTTCTCGTCGTATTTATCAAGATGCCCCGAACCATAAACTTGGCACCTTGATTGACTATAAAAATATTGCCGCTGATGGTAATTTTCATAGAGCATTATTCGATGCCCAAATGACCGCTAAGCTTTGGCTTAACATTCTTGATGATATTAGTGAAAGCTACGGGGTTGAAAATATACCTTTTAGTTTAATTCAGCGCGTTGCGAAAACACCAAAAGCACAAGTCGCTAAGGTGTTGAGTCGATACGCTAATACCTTGAGTTAGCTGTCAGAAAAAGTAAGGATAGCGAAAGCTACCCTTTGTATTTGCAAATTATTTAACTATTTTCTTTGATTATTCGACACCTGTGATCAGGCCATTGTCGAGTAATTCAACATCATTTGCTGCTGGGTGTTTAGGTAAGCCTGGCATCCGCATAATGTTACCAGTTAATACCACTAAAAAACCTGCGCCAGCATTGATTTGAATTGAACTTACCGTGACTTCAAAATCACGAGGCCGGCCGTGTAGCAGTGGATCGTCCGACAAGGAACTGGGTGCCTTGGCGATACAAATAGGCAAATGGGTTAAGCCTAATTGCTCGACATGCTTGAGATCTTTTTCCGCTTGTTTAGAAAACGCTACGTCATCTGCGCCATACATGGCTTGACTAACAATTCTTACCTTCTCTAATACCGGTTCGTCTAGTTGATATAATGGGATGAAAGGTTTGCTTTTATCAACTGCTGACATGACCATTTTTGCTAAATCAATTGCACCTTTACCACCTTCTGCATGATGACGAGTTTCAGAAAATGAAACGCCTAATTCAATACAACGGTTGCGAATAATGCCAATTTCGTCATCTGTGTCGGTGGCAAAACGATTTAGTGCAACCACCGCATGTTTATTAAAAAGCGCGACACTTTCAATATGTTTATCTAAATTTTCTAAACCTTGTTGAACCGCAGGAGTATCTTCTTCAACTAAATTATTCTTGTTTTTCCCACCGTGCATTTTTAAGGCGCGAACAGTTGTCACCAGTACCACAACGTCGGGGTCTAAATCGGCAATACGGCATTTGATATCAAAGAATTTTTCTGCGCCTAAATCAAAACCAAAACCGGCTTCGGTAATTGCCCAGTCGGCATGATGCATCGCCATTTTAGTTGCGATAACACTATTGCAACCATGGGCAATATTGGCAAATGGACCACCGTGAACAAAGGCAGGTGTGCCTTCAAAACTTTGCACTAAGTTAGGTTGTAATGCATCGCGTAGTAACGCCATCATGGCGCCAGTAATTTTTAACTGCTTAGCAACGACTGGTTCACCTTCGTAGGTATAACCAATCAGCGTGCGGTCTAAGCGTTTTTTAAGGTCTCTTGCGTCATTGGCTAAGCAAAGCATTGCCATCACTTCTGATGCAGCGGTAATATCAAAGCCACCTTCGCGAGGTATACCTTGCATTTTCCCGCCTAAACCTAAAACAATTTTTCGTAAACTGCGATCGTTCATGTCCATCACGCGACGCCAAACGATTTGTCTTGGGTCGATATGTAAGTCGTTGCCTTGATAAATATGGTTATCGATTGCCGCTGACAATAAGTTGTTGGCACTGGTGATGGCGTGAAAGTCACCAGTAAAATGTAAGTTAATTCGATCGCCTGGCATAATTTGGCTATAACCACCGCCCGTCGCACCACCTTTCATACCTAAACATGGCCCTAGAGAGGGCTCTCTTAACGCCAAGCATACTGATTCATTTAACTGAGTAAATGCTTGTCCTAACCCTATTGTTGTTGTGGTTTTACCTTCACCTGATGGTGTTGGTGTAGTGGCAGAGACCAAGATCAATCGGCCTTTTTTGTTTTGTGGTTTTTTTAATGCGTTAACATCAACTTTTGCGATATCTCGACCATATGGGTTTAAATCTTCCGGTGAGATATTTAATGCGTTACTAATTTCTGTTATCGGTCGGGGAGTAAATTGTTGTGCAATTTCAACATCGGTGGCCATATGCTTTCCTAATTTTTGTAATAGTTATTAACGTTAGTGAAGCTAATCTATACTTAATTTACCGAGCAATAGTTGATTTGCAACAAAAGCTATACGATTTGTTGATTTATAAAGCGGCACATTAGTAGCGTCAGCTTTCCACTAAGAAAGTTACAAGGTATTATCAATTAAGATTTTTATTGAGTTATTTATTGTTAATTAAGTATGAATATTAAGGCATCAGTACAAGTAGTTTCTCCGGTAGACCCCGCAACAACTGAACTGAGTAAGTTTCGTTATCAATCGGGCAGTCGAGAGCTGCAACGTGATCACGTTATTATTGAACAGCCTTTGCAAATACGACTGTTGTGGAAATTAGCGGATCATGCTGAACATTTAAGTCAAGTATTCTCGATTACCATGCGCACGCCGGGTGATGATAAGGCGCTGATTATTGGTTTATTGCTTTCAGAAGGGGCAATACAAAACTATCAGCAGATAACTAGCATTTTACCAGAAGTTGACGACGAAGAAGCCAATTCATCTAATGGTGTCATTACTGAGAACCAGTGGGAAGTGAAACTAAATACCGGTGTTGTGCCTGATATAAAGTCACTTGAGCGTTTTCAAGTTACCTATAGTAGTTGTGGTTTATGCGGCACGACATCATTAAAATCGTTAGAGTTGAAAAATCCACCGAGCTTAAGCCAAACAAAGCATTGGTTATCATTTGAGACAATATGTTCAATGCCAGAGCGTATGCGAGTAGAGCAATCTCAGTTTGTCCAAACCGGTGGCTCACACGCGGCGGCTTTATTTAATGGTTTAGGAGAGGTGGTTGATATAAAAGAAGATATCGGCCGCCATAATGCTTTGGATAAATTACTGGGTGCTCGCTTGATGCAAAAAGACATCAACTCATTGCAACATTGTGTGCTGGTGAGTGGCCGAATAAGTTTTGAAATTGTTCAAAAAACCGTGATGGCTGGTGTTGCTGTGCTTATAGCCGTTGGTGCGCCATCTGAATTGGCAATATTAGCAGCGAAACGTTTTAATTTAACCTTAATTGGCTTTACCACAAAAAGCGGATTTAATTTATACCATGGTGATTGGCGATTATTGCCATTGGAGGAAAAATGTCAAAAAATTTAACGGCACTGGCAAAACGCCAAGGCATTGACCACACGTTATTTCAAGAGCTTGCCATTGGTGAAGATTCCAAGTCAAAAGCGGCGCGTAAAGCGTTAGCGAAAAAATTATTGATTGGTGAAGCCGTTGTCCATGGTACCGCCAGTTTCTATGATTTTATTGATGGTGACAATGCCAATAAAAAAGCCTACGTTTGTAATGGCTCGTCATGTTTATGTGCTGAAACTCAAACGGATGTAATGACCAAACTGCAAACGCATTTCCAAGTGGATGAAATTGGTCATGTGACTTGCTTAGGTCGCTGTGCAGAAAATAGTGCCTTCCAAATAAACCAAGAAAATTATTCTGGTAAAGATATTGAAAATCTTGCGGAAATTATTGACGCGGGAAGTATAAAGTCATTAGAGCATTACTATGTTGCATCTGATTTAGCACAACCGATATTGACCGCAGAAATTGACGACATAGCACAATATTATCAAGTCTTCTCAACTGAAGTTGCCCAGTTTTCTGCTGATGAATTATTGCAAAAAATTACTGATTCTGGCCTTCGTGGTCGTGGTGGTGCTGGCTTTCCTACCGGCTTTAAATGGCGTTCATGCCGCGACGTAGTTGGCGATGAAAAATACATAGTTTGTAATGCCGATGAAGGTGATGCAGGCGCTTTTAGTGACCGTTACCTTTTAGAGCAAAGACCACATTCTGTATTATTTGGCATGTTAATGGCGGGATATTTGTCAGGCGCGGAAACTGGTGTGCTTTATATTCGTGATGAATACCCGCAAGCTATTCGAGCAACTGAACAGGCTATTGGCGAGTTTGAAGCTCTAGAGCTGTTAAAAGATTTACCGTTTAACTTTAGCTTTAAAATTATTCGTGGTGCTGGCGCTTATATTTGTGGTGAAGAAACCGCGTTATTACGCTCTATTGAAGGACAGCGACCGTTAGTGTCGGTGCGACCTCCTTTTCCAACGCAAAGTGGATTATTTGGTTGCCCAACCATACTCAATAATGTTGAAACTTTTGCTTCCATTAATTTTATTTTGAGTAAAGGTGCAGAGCAATATTTAGCTCTGGGCAATGGCAAATCGACGGGTAGTAAACTGGTTTCGTTAGATGGCAGTTTCAATAAACCGGGTATTTACGAAGTGGCAATGGGCATGCCATTAGCTGAACTTTTTGCACTGGCGGGTGGCTTTGCTAGACCTTTAAAGGCGCTTCATATTGGTGGGCCACTCGGTGGTGTGGTACCTATTTCTGCCATTGAAAAATTGACCATAGATTTTGAATCATTTACTGAAAATGGTTTTTTACTCGGTCATGCTAGTGTGATTGGCTTGCCTGAGTCGCTGTCGATGATTGACTATATCGAGCATTTGTTTGAGTTTACCGCCGCTGAGTCGTGTGGTAAATGCTATCCATGTAAGCTGGGCTCAGTTCGAGGTCAAGAAATGGTGCAAGATGCCATTGCTGGGAAACAGTTGCTTGACCGAGCGTTGCTTGATGACTTACTTGAAACTATGCAGTTGGGCTCGTTATGTGCTTTAGGTGGTGGGGTACCTTTACCTATTCAAAATATCTTACAGTATTTTTCAGACGAAATTCGCCCTTACATTAAGCAAAGTGTGACTACATCGGAGCAAGCTCATGTCTAATTCTATTGATAAAAAGATTGCCTTCTTAAATGGTGTTGCCCATGAAATAACCGCCGGTGAAACTGTACTCGAATTTAGCCGTCGGCTGGAGCAAAGTGAACAGCATAAAATTCCAACTTTGTGTGATGATACTCGACTTGATGCTTACGGAAGTTGTCGAGTTTGTTCAGTTGATATTGCTTTATCGGCCGATGGTCCGAAGAAAGTTATGGCATCTTGTCATACGCCAATTTCAGATGGTATGCATGTTTTTACTAATTCAGCACGGGTGGATAAATTACGTAAGAATATCGTTGAACTGGTATTGAGTGACCACCCAGATAACTGTGAAGAATGCCCATCAAATCATTATTGTGAGCTACAAGATGTTGCCGTTGCCACAGGTGTTAGAGAAATTCGTTTCGGTAACATAGAAAGTCGTGGCAAGCAGAGTAGTGATACTTTGCCGGCGGTAAGTAAAGATGATGACCATCCCTATATGCGAATGGACTTGTCGTTATGCATTGATTGTAATCGTTGTGTACGTGCTTGTGATGAAATTCAAGGTGAACAAGTACTCTCTGCCGTTGGTCGTGGTTTTGATACCCGCATAATAAAAGGCCAAGATGTTAGTTTTGATGATTCTGATTGCGTCTCCTGTGGCGCCTGTGCACAAACTTGTCCAACCGGTGCGATTAGCGATGTCTTTCGAGCCAACAGAACACCAGATGCGGAAAAAATTCGCACCATTTGCTCGTACTGTGGTGTGGGTTGTAATTTAGAGGTATCGGTGAAAGATAATGAAATTTTATCGATAGAGGCACCAAAAGATGCGGCGGTCAATGCCGGACATACTTGCTTAAAAGGGCGTTATGCGTGGCGTTTTTATAATCATCCCGACCGATTAACCACACCGTTAATTCGTCTTGATGGCGAGTTAACGCCAGTGTCTTGGGCACGGGCATTTGAATATTTAGCCGAACGTTTACTGTCGATTAAAGACAAGCATGGCAGCGATGCTATTGCAGGTATTTCATCAGCACGTTGTACCAACGAAGAAAATTACTTATTACAAAAAATGATCCGTGTGGTGTTGGGCACTAACAATATTGATTGTTGTGCGCGTGTTTGTCATTCACCAACTGCTTATGGCATGCAAAAAAGCTTTGGTACTGGCGCGGCAACAAATTCAATTGATGATATTAAAGACACTGAATTTATTATGCTTATTGGTGCTAATCCAACAGCGGCGCATCCGGTGACTGGCGCGAAAATAAAGCAAAAAGTTATGAAAGGTACGCCGCTAATTGTTATTGACCCAGTAGAAACTGAACTGGCGCGTTATGCGCAATGGCATATTCAATTACGCCCAGGCACAAATGTTGCGGTATTGAATATGATGGCGTATTACATTATTGAGGCAGGGCTCGTTGATACCAGTTTTGTCGATAGTCGCACGGAAGAATATCAAAGCTATCACGATGCCATTATGGCGCTTAATATTGAGCAACTTGCCGAAGTGGCGGGTGTTGATAAAGCGTTAGTGCGTGATGCTGCTATCGCATATGCCACCGCGAAGAATGCCATGAGCTTTCATGGTTTAGGTGTTACTGAGCACTCACAAGGCAGTCGCGCAATTATGTGTATTGCTGACTTAACTATGCTAACCGGTAATATCGGCCGTCGTGGTGTTGGTATGAACCCTTTGCGTGGCCAAAACAATGTTCAGGGCGCAGCAGATATGGGGTGTCAGCCGCATCAAGGGGCAGGATATTTTCCTGTTGATACTGATGAGAACCATCAATATTATCAAGAGCATTATAACGCTGATATGCCAAAAGAAATTGGCTATAAAATACCTGAAATGTTCAATGCCGCACTGGCGGGGGATTTAAAAGCGTTATGGATTTTAGGTGAAGATGTCGTACAAACCGATCCGAACCAACAACATGTTGTCGCTAGCCTTTCAAACTTAGGCTTACTGATTGTTCAGGAAATCTTTATGTCTGAAACCGCGAAAATGGCTGATGTTGTGCTGCCAGGGACATCGTTTTTAGAGAAAAGTGGTACTTTTACTAATGGTGAGCGCCGAGTACAAAAAGTTAATGCAGTGGTTACGCCTAAAGCTGGCTGTAAAACCGATGGCCAAATCATTGTTGAAATGATGAATGCTTTGGGTTATCAACAGGCAGATTATCAAGCAGATACTATGCTTGAGGAAATTTCACAAGTGGTACCATTTTTTGCTGGTATTACTTGGCATAATTTAGGTGAAGATGGTTTGCAATGGCCGGTGGAAGAAGGAGGCAAGGATACGCAAATATTGCACCTTGAATCATTTAAACGCGGTTTAGGACGTTTTCATTTTTATCCATTTGAAGAAAGTGTTGAAATTGAGAAAAATGGTCAGACATTTCCTTATATACTCACTACCAGTCGTAATTTAGAGCATTACAACTGTGGTACCATGACGCGACGCACAGGTAACGGTGATATTGTCAGTGAAGATGTGTTGCTAATTAATAGTCGAGATGCTGCGCAGAAAAATATTATCGATGACAGCCAAGTGAGATTATTTTCAGCTCGTGGCGAAATTGTCTTAAAAGCACAAGTTAGTGACAAGGTTAATGAAGGTATACTGTTTACAACTTTCCACTTTCCGGAACTGATGATCAACCGAGTGACCGGCGATGTTACCGATAAGCACACTAAGTGCCCGGAATACAAAGTGGTTTCTGTCGGCATAGAGGCAGTTTAATAAAAAGCGCTGAACTTCCCATAGCAAAATTAGCGAGGTGGTTGCTCTGCCGTCTCGTTATTTTCCACTGTCGATAATTGCTGTTTAAGCCAAGATATTGCACTCTCGCGTCCTAGCTCTAGGCCAGAAAACTCTTTAATGTTTAAGTTGTCCATGTGGCGCACAAATTGTAAATCTTTGGTTTGTTGTTCATTGGCCATACTGTAGTTAATGATGGCTGCTGCGGTTAAGTTTTTAGCTGAGCCAATACAAAGTAGCGCTTCATATGCATAGCTATAACTATTAATTCTATTGACTAAAACGGCATAGTTTTCAGTGAAGTGCTGGTTCATTATCGCGTCGTATTCTTCCACTAATTCCAGTGAAATTTCTACACCTTGATTAATGACAACCTCTGCGATATTTGGGGAAATTATTTTGATCTGACCAAAGCTAGTAGTAATGCGCATAATCTATTTAGCTCCTAGGTTACGTATACAATTATTTCAAACAGCTGTTTTATTCCTGAATGTAAATATAGAGCATATTGTACATTTACACCAATTATCATGTTAATAAATGTTACCGACAAGGCCAAAGTGTTTAATTTTTGTTGTCTGTTTGTTTCTATTTTTCTTGCTCTTTGAATGCGGGCTTTACAATTGATGCTAATTTAGCGTGTCCGATTGTCGATATAACGTTGATAATCAGGAATAGATTTTTGATACTCACTATCAAATAAGGATGAATTAATCATTAAGTCTGCCGTTGCTTGGTTACAAGCGACGGGAATATTCCAGACTGCCGCTAAACGTAATAGGGCTTTTACATCAGGATCATGAGGTTGTGCTTCAAGCGGGTCCCAAAAGAAAACCAGCATATCGATTTCTTGCTCGGTGATCATAGCGCCAATTTGTTGATCACCGCCTAACGGACCGCTGATCAATTTATTGATAGCTAATGTCGTTTCAGATGCTAATAAACTACCTGTGGTGCCCGTGGCATATAAGGTATGTGGCCTTAGCTTATCACTGTAATGTTGGCACCAGTTTAGTAAATTTGCTTTCATGTTGTCATGTGCGACTAACGCGATAGATTTTAGTTTTGCCGCTGTAACTTGTTGGTAATGCATACTTCCCTCGAGTCAAAATAATTATTGCTTTTTTCAGTTTGGCACGACAAGGCTAATTTGAGCAATAAAGTTAATTTATAGCTTAGCTGTTTCTCATCTTAGCTTTCTTCTGTATGCTGATTATAAAATATATTTAATTAAGCAAAAACAGGAGTTTAGTTTGTCTGAAATTGCTAGGGACAGGGTCAAAGGCTTGGCCTTAAAGCTCAGTGATGATAGCGAGTTAAGGTCATCACAGCGGATATTATTAACCGAAAAAACGTTACCTAAATTAGGAAAAGGCCAAGTGTTGGTGAAAATGCTGGCAGCACCCGTTAATCCTTCTGATCTAGTTTACCTGTTAGGTAAATATGGTTTAGCGCCCAACAATGGTGCTTTTGTTGGCTTTGAGGGTTGTGGCATTATTGTTGATGCTAACGCCGGTGTTTACGGGCGCTGGCTAAAAGGTAAACGTGTCGCGTTATCTGCTCAACCTGGCAGCGATGGCGTTTGGGCTGAATATGCAATAACGAAGGCAAACTTCTGCTTACCTGTGCGTAAAGAGTTAAGTGACGAACAGGCGGCGACCATTATTGTTAATCCATGTACTTCGGTGTGTATGGTTGAACGTGCAATTGAGTTGGGCGCAAAAGCTATTGTTATTAATGCGGCAGCTAGCCAAGTGGGTAAAGGAGTTATTCGCTATGCAAAGCTTAAAGGTATAAAAACTATCGCGTCAGTGCGAAGTAAAGCTAATGTTTCGGTATTAAAGAAACTAGGGGCGGATACCGTCTTATTAACAACGCAAACGGACTTTGATGAGTGCCTAAAGCAAAGTGCCAAAACCGTTAATGCCACGGTTCTACTTGATGCGGTAGCGGCAGAAGATACTCCTAAGTTGCTAAAAGCAATGCCAAATAGTTCAACGGCTATAATCTATGGGCGTTTGACGGAAACATATGATCCCCTCGGTGGCCTATTTAGTGTCGCTGATGTGATATTTCGAGACATTCGTATTGAAGGTTTTTGGTTGGCAAAATATATTGCTGATGCCTCGCCATTAAAAGTGTTGGCGTTAAGCTCAAAAGTACAGAAGCTATTTGCGCAAGGTATTTTTAAAACGGATATTTATGCCAGCGTTGGTTTTGACGATTTTGCACAAGCACTTGATCATTACGCGCTGCATAAAAGTGACGGTAAGGTGCTATTGAAGCCACAGCAATAGGGGCTTTAAAGATGTCATTAACAACTTAGACTAAGGCTTGGCAGTTTGTAATGCAGTCTTAAATCTTATGCACTAAGCAGTTATATCAGCAAAGCTAGCCTTGAGTGTTTTACGCAGAGACTCAGGTGCTAGCTCTATTTCTAAACCTCGTTTTCCGCCACTAATAAAAACTGTTTGTAAAGCGTTAGCACTGATATCAATTACCGTTTTCAATGATTTTTTCTGTCCTAATGGGCTGACGCCGCCAAGCACGTAGCCGGTCGAATTTTGTACTTTATTGGCTTCAGCCATTTTCACTTTTTTAGCATTGAGTGCTTTTGCTATTTTTTTTAGACTCAGTGAGTGGGCTACCGGAATAATTGCCACGGCAAGATAGTTATTGTCAACATCAACGACTAAGGTTTTAAAGACAACTTCTGTCGGTACGTTTAAGTTTTCAACGGCCTCAAGTCCAAATGATTTGCAAGCCGTATCATGTTGATATTGATGCAGTTGGTAACAAACCGCTAAGTTATTTAGTTGCACAATTGCCGGTGTCATTTTAAGGACTAATATCCGTTTAGTTTTTATGGTTCAAAATTTAGTGTTTAGTAATGTTTGCTGATATTTCTTGTGCTAAGAGTGATGTTGCTTGGCGCATTTTCTCCACCGCGTGAGGATAACCATTATCATCTAAGTCGACAAACAAATTAAAGTTGTTGGTTTTGTTCATTTGCTGTGACATAAGCTTATTATTTATTGTATAGCTACCAGTTAGTAATACTTGTGATTGATGGGTGGCTTGAAATGCTGATACTTTAATAATGATATCCGCATCTTTATTGGCATTTATGTCTGCGCTGACAATAAAACTAAGGCCATTTTTGTTATTATTTAAATCATGGCTTAGTGCTTGTGCTAATCCTAAATTTAACGGCTCTGCCCACATATGAAAATGAGAGTAGTGCAGTTGGTGATCGGAAAGCTGCAATACCAAGCTAGGTTGTGCCAAATACTCAGGTAGTTCAAGTAAGGTTACCGATATTGCCGGCTGTTGCTCATTTGTTGTAGCGTTTAACGCTAAAGTGGGGCTGTTAAGTAGATAATATTGTGTTTTTGGCGTGTTATTTGAAGTACACGCCGTTATCGAAATAACAGACAATAAAGCGAGCATTAATATTGTTTTCATTGTTGGGCTCCATTGCGTGTTGTCGGTACTGGCTCTATTGTTTCACCGTCATTAAATATTAAACTATTGGGTTTATGCTTTAGTTGATTTAATAGCGGCTTTAACTCGTTCATTGTGGCGGTTAAGGTTTTTAAGGTGATGCGCAAATCTTCGTAGCCTTTTGAACCAGACGATAAGTCTTTAGTTAAGGCATTTATTCCTTGCAGTGTTTTGCCTAGCTGGTTACTAATTTCTTGTTGCTCAACTTGACTAATCACACTGTCTAAACTTTGACTGACCGCTTGTAGCTCTTTTGCCGTTTGGGTGAATTCTGACATTAGCTGATTGGCATTTTCGCTTAGGTGATTTAGCGGAATATTGTTTAGGTTATCCATAAACTGTTCGGCTTTTGCGGTTATCTGAGAGAAATCATCTGTACTGGTTGGAATGATGGGATAGTTGTCATATTTGGCGATTTCACTGATAGGCTGATCTTTACGGTGCTGTAAATCAACAAATAAACTACCGGTAAGTATGTTACCAGTGCGTAATACTGCCTTTAGGCCATGCTCTATCCAGTAAATGTTCTGTTCAGCCATTAGGTTTTCACCGTCTTCATTATCTGGTAAGCCTACACGACCTGGCTGTAAACTGATCAGCACTGGAATTTTAAAATCTTCTTTGATTAATCTATCCTGAGGACGAGATAAGATTAAGTTTGTTGACCGTACCTTGCCTATTTGTACGCCGCGATATTCGACCGGCGCGCCAACGTTAAGGCCGCGAATAGAGTCACTGACCAGTACCACAAATTCGATTGAACGACGGTATCTTTCATCGTCAGCTGCTTCATAATTTGCATAAATATCGTAGTAGGAACGTTCGCCAATTTTTTCTCCAATCTCCATGCCTTCAGGAATACCAAATGTCACTCCGTTTGTTAACATGGTTTCAAAATTGCCTGTTTTTACCGAGATACCATCGGCATTTAAGTCGAGGCGCAGGCCACTAACATCCCAAAACTTGGTGTTGCTAGTAATAAGTTGATGATAGGGGGCTTTGATAAAAGCATTGTAATAAACCACTCGCTCTTCAAAGTTAAAATAAATATCTTCAAATTGTCCAACGGTTAACCCTTTATAAATAATGGGATCG
The DNA here is from genome assembly GCF_057553355.1 of Colwellia sp. SU-HH01172. NCBI lineage: Bacteria > Pseudomonadati > Pseudomonadota > Gammaproteobacteria > Alteromonadales > Colwelliaceae > Colwellia > Colwellia sp. SU-HH01172. The sequence goes on from NZ_BAAJMB010000004.1 coordinate 196,141, forward strand.
CCTTTTTCATAAGCAAATTGGTCATTGCTATTTAAGGTTATGTGCAAACCTGGAGTGCCCACTGGCGTTACTGGTGGCGATTCTAATGCGGTAAAACTGTAGCTTTCTTCACCGCCTTCACCTGGAGATATTTCAATATAGACTCCAGAAATAAGGGTGCTGAGACCAGAAACTCCGGCATGAGATATTTGTGGAGAAACCACCCAGAACATGCTGTCTTCAACGAGGAATTGTTCAGCGGTTTTTTTTATTTTAGCGGTCACGATGACACCACTACCCGATTTATCGAGCTCAATGGTTTTCACTTCACCAATATCAACATTGCGAGATTTTATTTTTGTTTTACCTGCTTCCATACCTTCAGCGGTTGCAAATTTGATGGTTATTTCACTGCCTTCATTACTCCATTGGTAATAAAGCATCCAGCAGCCTATAAACACAGCAATAAGGGGAATAAACCATATGGTAGATACGGTTTTTACTGGTTTTACGGTGGCGTTCGGCGTTGAGGTATCATTCATAATTATTTGCATTCTTCCAAATTAATTTCGGCTCAAAACTCATGGCGGCGAGCATAGTGATAATCACTACACCGGAAAAGGCTAGTGTTGCAGCTCCTGGCGTTATACTCATTGTTGGTCCCAGTTGTATTAGGCTTGCCAAGACAATAACAACAAAAACGTCGATCATGGACCAACGACCGACAAATTCTGCTATTCGATACCACTTTACCCTTTCTAAGCTTAACGTATCGCTTTGTTTTTGAACACTATAGTTTAGCCAAGCTAATACTAATATTTTAGCTACCGGTACGATTACGCTAGCAATAAAGATAATAGCAGCGATGGGATATGAGCCTAAGCTCCATAATAAAATGACGCCACCAATGATAGTACTAGGATCTTCTTGACCAAATAGGCTTGTGGTCATGATAGGTAAGGTATTTGCTGGGATGTATAAAATAACTGCGGTTATTAATAACGCCCAAGTTTTTTGTACGCTAAGACTTTTTATATTGGGGTCTTCATGGGCCACTTGATGACGACTTTGTATGATTTCAATATTGTGTGATTTTTCAACCTCACTTAATAACTGATAAAGCTGTTGTTGATCTAGGTGTAGCACCACCAGTGTCATAAATAGGGAAAATAGGGTGAAAGCATAAAATGATAGGCCTAAGGCGATATCAGCCATAGAGATAATTTTTATTAAGCTCACCAAGGCACCAATAAGAAAAATTTCCACCATACACCAAGGTAATAACTTAAAAAGCATATTTAATATTCTACGGCCATGCTTAGGATGTAAACCTTTACTCATAGGTATAAGGAGATAAATGATAGCAAGTAATACTAAGCTCGGAATAGCAAAAATAGTTAATAACTCGATAAGCGCTAAAATTTGATAGTCGTTATCAATTAGCACCCAAAAACTTGCTACTAGATTGAAGTCGTTTTCTAAGCCATTGGTACTAAATGACAAAAATTCAAATGGCAATGAAGCTAATAAAAAAATCAATGCAGTAACGGCAAAAGCTATGATTCGTTCATTAGCGTTTTTATGAATTGTACTCAAGGTAAAACCACAACGAGGACATTGTGCTTTTTGATTTTCTGCCATCTTTGGCACTTTTACCTGTAAGGCGCATTCATGACATTGAACTTCGCCTTGTTGAGATTCTTGGTTTTGCAAATTAGATAAGTTTGGCGGTAGCCAACTCCATTACCTTAATACCTGTTTAAATAAATTAGCATATATTCTCTATGATTTAATTAACAATTTTAGTTAAATAAATCATATTGCAGTTATTGTTAAGGTGTTAACTGTCTTCAAGTGACTATTTTAGCTTGCTATCTGGTGAGTGGTTTATTTACCTAAGTGTTTTGTCATTAATATCCATTAAGATTATTGACTCTCTTTATATGTGAGTAAACAGATATATAAAACTCTTTTGAGATACAAGACTAGATTTATCTCAGATCTTGGTAAATAGTTAAAGTACTCATAAGCAAGAAGTATTTAACATGCATAATGCTAAACTAGAGTGCTTTAGTTTTTTGTAAAGTAAAGGCGTTAATCAGTCTGCTACCTCACAGGTGTTGGCAGAATATTACCAGCTCCTTGAACAATGGAATCAGTTTTGTGACCACAATGTCTTTGATGATTTCTTTCTTCCCGCTAGGCAAGACAGCTTTGATGATGAGTAAAGAATAGTCTTAACCGTTAAATGAACAAGGAGTGTTTATGATGAATCGAGAGCAATTCAATCGCTTTAATCGCCTATCAGAGAAAATACTAAATGAAACGGCCACGCCTTATGAGGTGAAAGAATTCAATTACCTGCCTAAAGAGTGGGATCAGTCAACGGAATTTAACTTTATGAATCGTGTGCATATGCGCAAGATTATTGAGGGGCACCATAAAGAAATATGTTAACGCGAAATCTTACTGAGGTTGTGAACGTGTTCAAGTTCTATTTAACGTTTGGGGTTGAGCTAAGAGCTTTAAATTTATGGAGCTTACCTGTTATATGGATTAGTAAATAAAATATATTACTAAAGGAATGATTATTATGAAAGATATTAAAGATAACCCGATTTTGATAATATTAGGACTAATTGTTACTGCTTTTTTAGCTGGTGGTGGCTCTTATATATATTTAGAAAAAACTATTCAAGATAAGATATCTAAAAAATCTAGTCAGTTAAGTGGTTCTCACATTTTACCGCCGGGAAGTGTTATTGCATATTATTCTGAAGATAATGAAATTCCCCCAAGGCTGGGTCTTGTGTAATGGCGACAATGGAACTCCTGATCTTCGGAATAAATTTATAAGAGGAGGTGAACGGTTTTCAGACAATGGAAAAATTGGCGGGGTGAAAGAGAACGTTGTTTCTATAATGACTCCTAGTTTATTTTTGTCTGTAGGTGGAACTACACATGATTATGCTTTAAGGGAGCATAATGGGAATGGGTGGTGACCCATAGAACTACTGGTGGAAGTCTAGTTAATTCATATATCAAACCAACTCCAATATATCAGAAAATATTGGATAACAATCCTGAGTACGTTGAAATAGTCTATATCATGAGAAGTTTACCTAAAGGTTAATGACAATTGCTTTATTGTCATATGCTTTGAATCATTACCCCCCGTTCTAGTAATACGGGGGGTAAAGTATTTCCTTAATAAGTTTTTTCTTCTGATTAGTATTTAAAGCGCTGCCTTGAATTAAGTAGGATAGTGTAATAAGTTATATGCTGGTTTTTCGAACAATTAAACTAAGGTAATTTAAACCGTCTGAGTCGTTTGTAGTACAGACATAAATTGAAAATGGAGAGTCAATATGTCAACTGAATCACTAGACGCCTCACGAGGCACAGCGTTATGGGCATTTAATCAATTTCGTCAAGATGCTTTAACCCAATTGCTTAATGATTTGCTTGCTGTCGAAAAGACAGGCATAACTGAAAATATATGCGAACAAGTACAAACTTCTTTAAAAGCTGTTTCTAATGAAGCTTCAGCTATTCCAGATGGTACGTTTTTTAGTCAGGCAATTTGGCAAGAAATTGATGATTTTAAAGATGTGTATATTAAGTGGAATGATGTTAACGGCTCAGAACCAGAGTCTATTAAAAAGAGAGATCAGGTTTTAAAGGCTTTAAGAAAGAAGCGTCACTCTATTGCTAGAAAGTCAAGAAAGCATCAACACGTACTTGCAACAGAACTTGATTTACAAGTTGTTGATAATATGTACACGGCTTTTAATAGCTTAGTTACCGCCGTTCCAGATTTATTTGCTAATTTGTCAAAAGCTGTTTTACGTTTTGAACAGAAAAGAAACGACTAATAATCTATTTGTTGGTGGACAAAAAGTGGTCGGTTAAGGTTGATTTGCACCGTAAGTTGTTGGGTAGTAAGGATAAAGTTTGGTACGTCCGAGTGAATTCGAATCACCGACCTCATCCATGTCAAGGATGCGCTCTAACCAACTGAGCTACGGACGTATACAAGTTGAAGGACTCAACGAGGCGCTATGTTAGCGATCTGTTTTAGCAAGTGCAAGTAGTTTTATATAAAACGCTATCTGTTTGCTGTTTAATTCAACAAACCGCGCTGTATTCAAACAAATTACTATGCATTTGCGGCTTGTTGGTCAAATCTATTCTGGATAATTTTAAGTCGCCATGCCAGTAATATTGCGGCAACTGTAAGGCCAGAAATAAAGCCTATCCAAAACCCGTGAGGCCCAGTGGCGGGTACTATCCAGTCAGTTAAGCCGAGAATTAAACCGAATGACAGTCCAACAATCCAATAGGAAAAAAAGGTAATATAAAGGATTGATTTTGTGTCTTTGTAACCGCGTAGCGCCCCTGCTGAAATAACTTGAATGGCATCAGAAAATTGAAATAGGGCAGCAAGTAACATTAAGCTTGCAGCAAGCTCTAACACCTCTGTGTCTATGGTATAAATAGCGGCAATTTGATGGCTAAACAATAATGTGCAAGCTGCAGTTGCCACGGCAATAATTAAACCGAGGATGACAGAATAACGGCACAGTTCTTTGGCTTTTTCTAAGTTTTTATTACCGACTTCAAAACCCACTTTAATAGTAACGGCCATAGCTAAACTCAGTGGCACCATAAAGACTAGGCCTGAAAAGTTAATGGCTATTTGGTGACTGGCAACAACCTTAGCACCAAACGGCGCAAGAATAATGGCAACGGCAGCAAATAAACTCACTTCAAATAGTAATGAGAAAGCAATGGGCATACCTAGCGCTAAAATGCCCTTAATTTCGTGCCAGTGTGGCCAATAAAACTTATTAAATAATGGTGCATGTTTTAAGTGTTTTGAAAAATAGGCATAGGTCAACATGCCTGCGAACATCACCCAGTAAACAATGGCGGTGGCAATACCACAACCGGCACCACCGAGAGCCGGAGCACCAAATTCTCCGTAGATAAAAATGTAATTAGCGGGAATGTTGATCAATAAACCTAATATACTGATGATCATGGTTGGTCGGGTATGCGACAAGCCTTCGGAATAATTACGTAATACCAAATAAAGGCAGTAACCTGGACCGCCCCAAACTATGTAGCCTAAGTAATCAAACATTAAACGCTTTAGCTCTGGCTCTAAGGAAATTGAGTCAATTAGCAGTGGCGTGGCAATATAGTAAAGTGCAATGATGATGACGGAGAAAAACACCGCTATCCAAGCAGTTTGATAACTGGCTTTGGCAACGTCGTCAAACTGCTTAGCCCCCGAGAGCTGTGAAATAATACTGGCAAGTGCCATTACTAAACCAGAAATAGTTAGGATAAGAGGTAACCAAACACTACTGGCGACGGCAACCGCAGCCATATCGGTTGCACTGACGCGTCCAGCCATTACGGTATCAGCAAAGCCCATTAAGTTTTGAATTAATTGTGCGATTAAAATTGGGTAGGCCAATTTCATTAAATTTTTGCTGTTGGAAAAAAAGCGATTAATGTTCATTTAGGTAATTATTTCGTTGCTTGTTATTTGTTAAGATAGAAAAATGTTTATTTATCTGGATGATATATGTTTACAGGTATAGTGCAATCACAAGCTGAAGTAATTGCGGTAATTCGTAAAAATAATGCCATAACCTTAAAGATTGTCGGAGCAGCTTCATTAATCAATAACCTTGAAGCGGGCGCAAGTGTGGCGATTAATGGTGTATGTTTAACAGCTGTCGAGTTTGGCCACTGCGATTTAATAAAGAACGGACAAAGTTTTATTACTTTTGATGTTATTGATGAAACGTTACGAGTGTCTAATCTCGCTACTGTTACTGAAGGTAGCAAAGTTAATGTTGAACGTTCGTTGAAAGTGGGTGATGAAATAGGCGGCCATATGCTCAGTGGTCATGTTCATACTCAAGCCGAAGTAACCGAAAGAAAAGATAGCATTGACAACTGCAGCTTAAGTTTTTCACTGGCGAGCCAGTATCAAAAATATATTTTTGCCAAGGGCTTTATCAGTATTAATGGTATTAGCTTAACCATAGGTGCCGATGTTGGAGAATGCTTTTCGGTGCACTTAATTCCTGAAACCTTAGCTCGAACCAATTTACAAAATATCCAAATAGGCGATAAAGTCAATATTGAGTTTGACCAACAAACCATGACTATTGTCGAAACCATTGAGCGAATGAATTTAACCTCAGTGAAATAAAAACACATCAAGCGCTTTTTATATTACATGCTTTGACTAGTGCGATAGGAATTTTAAGACATTTAATTACATAAATAATGACAATTGAAACTAAAGCGTAAATTGACTTTGCTAACTTGTAAAGAAGCTGTCAAACGAGTGTGTTAAATTGTTAACCTCACGAGTTATCAATGTTTGAGGGCTTTTTTAAGCGTTATAATCGTTACCATATTTAAAAGCACTCTGTTGTTCATCAGAGTTCTTTACATGACGATGTTGTTGGCTTAAAAGGTTATTCTTAATGTATAGAACAAAAGGTTTTACCCTCATTGAATTAGTGATTGTTATTGTTATTCTTGGTATTTTGGCAGCGACAGTTGCACCTAAGTTTATTAATCTGCAATCTGATGCAAAAACGGCGAGATTACAAGGCCTTAAAGGGGCAATAGAATCAGCGATTGATCTGGCCCATAGTAAGCTTATTGTTGATGGCTTTGAAAATGACGCATCGGTTATTTCTTTATCTGAGCCGAAGTTGAAAGAATGGTGTGATTTTTGTCTGTTCTATTACGGTTACCCAGGGAATATGCCGATTACTTGGACGCATTTGCTTGAAGAAGTAGGGCCGGGAACTGATATTGCGCTAGCAGGTGGTGTACCTGGATATGTCACCAGTGCCATTTTTGCTTTTAATGACAATGTTGATGGTGGTAATTCAATCATTGATCAGTCTTGTTATATTCGTTATACCCCACCAACCAGCACGACTGACTATGAAATAGAGTTAGTGCCGTGTGAAGATTAGTTAACTATTATTTAACCATTAACTTTAGGCATAATGTTGATTTTATTGCATAATGCCTAATTAAAAAACTTGTTCATCGTCACTATCAACAGCAAGTTGTATCTTTTGATTATATTCATCTACATGCAAATTTAAATGCATTTCCATACAACAAGCGGGGCATTCATCGTAGTAGTCTTGATCACCTTCACTGGCATCTAAAGTTACACGGATGTGGTGCCCGCAATGCGGACATTCGATACGTTGTTCTTTGATCTCATGGGGCATGATACCTCCTAGACGTCAACTGTGAAAACTCCTAACGTTTAGTATGGACAAATTTATCTAAAGTGCGAACTTTAAGAGTTTAAATTGCAGGATTTTATGTAACCAAGCACAACGAAAGTATGTTGATTAATGCAGCGCTAAAATTCGAGTTAAATTTGCTTTTGATTGCTCAATATAAACCCCGCCAAATAAATTGGCATGATTAAGAACATGATAGAAATTGTAAATTAATTTACGTTTATCATAGTTTTGTTCGACAGGGTAAGTCGCTTGATAACCTTGATAAAATTCATCAGGCATTTGGCCAAATAATTCCGTCATGGCCAAATCAACTTCACGATCGCCATAGTAGCTGGCGGGATCAAAGATAAAAACGCCTTTATCACTGAACCCTACATTGCCTTGCCAAAGGTCGCCATGCACCAAACAAGGTGTTGTGTAATGGTGTAGCAATGCGTCGTGGCAGACATTAACAATATGCTCAATGTTGCCTAGTTTTATTGATTTTTCTGCTAGCAATTGAAGTTGCCAGCCAATGCGCTGTTCAGAAAAAAATGTGCGCCAGTTACTTTGCCAATCATTGGGTTGCCGGGTTGTGCCAATGTAATTATCATGTTGCCAGCCAAACTGCCCGTGTGATGAACTTTGATGCATTGTCGCAAGCTGTTGACCAAAGTCATACCAACTATTGCTTGAAGCACTGTTGAAGGTAATATATTCCAACACTAAATAGCTTTTATCTAAAGTTGTTCCCGTTGTGACGACTTTAGGGCAAAGCAAACTGCCGAGTTTTGTGATTTGCGATAATGAGTAAGCCTCAGATTCAAATTGCTCTAGACGAGATTTATCGTTAATTTTTATGAAGTAATTGTGATGGTAGTCACTTAGCCAGTAACATAAGTTTATATCTCCCCCCGTTACTGCCTGTTTATGCTTAATTTCGAACGGCTCGCCTAAGACGTTCGTGATATTTTGTTCAATTGCTTGCCACATGATCATTTACCAAGCTAATAACAATTACTCATTATTATAGCTTAGGAAATATAAGACGCGTGTTTGGGACTTTGATAAAAGGCTGATTATTTTTTAAATAGAAGGTTTGCTTTGTATAAGGTGTTAACTATTCAATGTCTGTAATTAGGTGCACAATTTTATTCGGCACTCCATCCCATTTCTCAGCGTCTGCTGGGGCAGGAATAACCTCAGTAATTATTGGCCAGTTTTTTGATAATTCTGCATTAAGTTCAATAAAGTCTTTTTGATTTTCAGGCACATCATCTTCTTGAAAGATAGCTTCTGCAGGACACTCTATCGGGCATAAATCACAATCGATACACGATTCAGGGTTGATCACTAAAAAGTTCGGGCCTTGATGAAAGGCATCAGCAGGGCATACCGCGACACAGTCAGTATATTTACATTGAATACAATTATCAGTGACGACAAAAGCCATTTTACTTACCCTTGAAGGTTAATCTCTATCGAATGTGCGCATCATACCTTGCCGACAAACAAATTCAATTGTTGTTTTGCTTTGTATTTGGTATCGCTAGCACTATCAGGTAAAATGGCGCCAATTATTACCTTAGTACCGCTTTGGAAACACACTATGTTGCGTTTAACGAACGTTAAATTACCACTTGATCATCAACCAGAAGAGCTAGAACAGGCAATTCTTAAGCTATTACAAATTACTGCCGAGCAATTAACTAGTTTTTCAGTCTTTAAACGTGGGTACGACGCGCGTAAGAAAAGCAATATTATTTTAATGTACACCTTAGATGTTGATACTAGCTGTAATGAACAATTATTGCTTCAACATGCAAAAAATCAAAATATTAAAATCAGTCCTGATACAAGTTACAAATTTGTTGGTGAAGCACCAGAGAATATGACTGAGCGTCCAGTCGTTATTGGCATGGGGCCATGTGGCTTGTTTGCGGGTTTGATTTTGGCGCAAATGGGCTTTAAGCCGATTATTTTAGAACGTGGCAAGGAAGTACGTGAGCGCACCAAAGATACTTTTGGTTTTTGGCGTAAGAAAATATTAAATACTGAATCAAATGTTCAGTTTGGTGAAGGTGGAGCTGGCACATTCTCCGACGGTAAATTATACAGTCAAGTAAAAGACCCTAAGCATTACAGTCGTAAAGTATTGAATGAATTTGTTGATGCAGGCGCCCCTGAGGAAATTTTATATGTCAGTAAACCACACATCGGCACCTTTAAATTAGTGACTATGGTGGAGCAAATGCGTGCTGAAATAAACCGACTTGGCGGCGAAGTACGTTTTGAGCAGCGTGTTGAAGATATTCACTTTTCTTCTATTGCTAATGAAGAAGATAAAATGCAAGTTACCGGTTTAACCTTAGCCTCAGGTGAAGTCATTAAAACTAGCCATGTCGCTTTGGCGATTGGCCATAGTGCTCGCGATACCTTTGAAATGTTGCATGAAAAAGGCGTATTTATAAAAGCTAAGCCATTTTCTGTTGGTTTTAGAATTGAGCATGAGCAGTCAGTTATTGACGATGCTCGCTTTGGTAAAAATGCCGGTAATCCAATATTGGGCGCCGCAGACTACAAATTAGTTCATCATTGTAAAAATGGTCGTTCAGTTTATAGTTTTTGTATGTGTCCTGGCGGTACTGTGGTGGCTGCAGCGTCAGAAGAAGGGCGTTTAGTGACTAATGGCATGAGTCAATACTCACGTCATGAACGCAATGCCAATAGTGCTATTGTGGTTGGCATTTCTCCGGAAGATTACGATGAAAATGGCAGCAAAGACAATGTACTTGCGGGTATTGATTTTCAGCGTAAGCTTGAAGAAAAGGCCTTTAAACTCGGTGGTGAAAATTACGATGCCCCTGTGCAGTTGGTGGGTGATTTTTTAGCTGGGCGTAAAAGTGGCGAGCACGGCAGTGTTGAACCGTCATATAAACCGGGTGTTAAATACTGTGACTTAAGTGAGACCTTACCAGATTATGCTATCGAAGCTATCCGTGAAGCCTTGCCGGCCTTTGAGCGCAAAATCAAAGGTTTCTCTATGGCTGAAGCAACGCTAACTGCGGTTGAAACCCGGACCTCTTCACCGATTAATATTACCCGTGATAAAGAAACGTTTGAAAGTGTGAATACAAAAGGTTTATATCCTGCAGGTGAAGGGGCTGGCTATGCTGGCGGCATTTTATCGGCGGGTATCGATGGCATTAAAGTGGCCGAAGCAATCGCGCTATCAATGCTAAAAAATAGTAAGTAACACAGCATTAGGTATTATTTTGTTGTTATAGCCTTTTAGTTCTCTTTAAAAGGCTATGTTTATCTTCTCTTATTATGTCCATAACTTGATTTAGTGCCATTCTTTAATGTGACTTTTTTGCTGTTGTTGCCAGTCACTGCTCGGCAGCTGTTCTTGCAAGTTGTTTAAGGTTGTCCAAATGCCGTTCAGTGTCATGGGTTTGGTGAGCCATTGCGGAATATTGCCCTTAGGATCAACAATGAATTGGTAACTGATTTCAATTTGCTTCGCCGCGGTAGGGATGATTTTCCAGTGGGCGCTATGTACTTGCATTCTTACCGCTTTCTTATTTTTCGGAATAAAATCACTGGCATCAATAACGACTATTTCTAGTGATAAATCATCATTTTGCCAATAACGCGAATGTACTATCATTTCGCGAGCAGACACCGGCCATAAGCCATTAAAGTGTGTTATGAAGATATTTTCACTGACGGTAAATTGCTCAAGAATTTCTGCGGATTTTGCGTTATCTAACCAGTTTGGCATTTGTGCTAAATCCTCAATAAAGTAAATAAAGCCCGACAGCGTTGAAGTCAGCTTTGCCTCAGCCTTAATTTCAATTAGGCTTTTATGCTCACTAGGGCGATAACTGACTTTGAGTTGTTGGCTTTCACGCCAGATTTTCCATGGCTTGCTCTTAACATTACGCTCGGCTTCAGGCGGGTTTTGTGCGGCTAAACTAAATGCAGAATAAAAACTTAGTAAGACGCATAAAATAAGTGCCATTTTTGAAGTTATAATTTTTTTAGCTTGGCTGTTCAATATACTCGCCCCGTCCATTGCAAATGTTAGAGAATTGCCCTATATTCCCGTGCTTGGTTTACACAATTTTATTATTTTCATCTGATTGTGCCAATAACCACTTAATATAGTATCGAATTTAGCATTATATAGCGTCATAAATTGGTTAATAACTGATATCTCGTTATAAAAATTATTAATAACACTCAAGTGACACTTCGTATGTGCCACCACTGAACAAGGAATATACATGCCTGTAATTACTCTCCCTGACGGTAGTCAACGTTCTTTTGAACAAGCAGTTTCTGTAATGGATGTTGCCTTAGATATAGGGCCAGGTTTAGCGAAAGCGACCATTGCAGGTCGTATTGACGGCAATCTTGTTGATGCTTGTGAACTAATTACACAAGATGCCAAGCTGCAACTTATTACCAGTAAAGACGCGGAAGGGCTTGAAATTATTCGCCACTCATGTGCACATTTATTAGGCCACGCAATTAAGCAATTATGGCCAAATACTAAAATGGCTATTGGCCCGACAATCGAAAACGGTTTTTATTACGATGTTGATTTAGATGAGTCAATTACCGAAGACGATTTAGTCAAACTAGAAAAGCAAATGACTACGTTGGCACGCACAGGTTATCAAGTCATTAAGAAAACAGGTAGCTGGCAAGATGCTTATGATGCCTTTACTAAGCGCGGCGAAACTTACAAGTTAGAAATCCTTGATGAAAATATTGATAAGTCAGACACACCTGCGCTTTATCATCATCAAGAATACATTGATATGTGTCGTGGCCCACACGTGCCAAGCATGCGTCATTGTCACCATTTTAAATTAATGAAAGTTGCTGGTGCTTATTGGCGTGGTAATTCTGAAAACAAAATGCTGCAACGTATTTACGGCACAGCATGGGCTGATAAAAAGCAACTTAAAGCTTATATTCAGCGCTTAGCAGAAGCCGAAAAGCGCGATCATCGAAAAATTGGTAAAACTTTAGATTTATTCCATTGGCAAGAAGAAGCGCCGGGCATGGTGTTTTGGCACAACGATGGTTGGACAATTTACACTGAGTTAGAAAAATTTGTTCGTGAAAAATTACACGAATATGACTATGACGAAGTTAAAGCGCCAATGATGATGGATCGCAGCCTTTGGGAAAAATCAGGTCACTGGGACAAATATGCTGATGGCATGTTTACCACTGAATCTGAAAAGCGTGAATATGCGATTAAACCCATGAACTGCCCAGGACACGTGCAAATATTTAATCAAGGTTTGAAATCTTACCGTGATTTGCCTTTACGTATCGCTGAATTTGGTTGTTGTCACCGCAATGAACCTTCAGGCTCGTTACATGGCTTAATGCGGGTACGTGGTTTTACCCAAGATGATGCCCATATTTTCTGTATGGAGTCGCAAGTTCAAGCTGAAGTGACTAAATGTATTGAGATGGTTTATGACGTTTATGGCTCATTCGGCTTTGAAGATATTGTTGTTAAACTTTCTACTCGTCCTGAAAACCGTATTGGTAGTGATGAAATTTGGGATAAAGCGGAAGCCGGTTTAGCCCAAGCATTAACTGATGCAGATATTAAGTTTGAATATTTGCCGGGAGAAGGGGCTTTCTATGGTCCTAAAATTGAATTCACTTTGATGGATTGTTTAGGTCGAGCATGGCAATGTGGTACTGTGCAATTAGATTTTGCCTTGCCAGAGCGTTTAGGAGCAACTTACGTCGGTGAAGACAACGAACGTTACACGCCGGTGATGATCCATCGTGCTATTTTGGGCTCACTTGAACGTTTTATTGGTATTTTGATTGAAGAATACACAGGCAAATTCCCAACCTGGTTATCACCAATTCAAGCAACTGTGATGAATATTACCGACAAACAAGGTCAATATTGTGAAAAAGTTGTTAAAAAACTAAAAGAAAATGGATTTAGAGCGAAACTAGACTTGAGAAATGAGAAGATAGGCTTTAAAATCCGCGAGCATACTTTAAAGCGTGTTCCGTATTTGTTAGTTGTTGGCGATAAAGAAATGGAAGCTGGCGAAATTGCGATACGAACTCGAAGTGGTGAAGATTTAGGAACGATGTCGGTTGATGACTTTGTTGTTAAGTTATCGGATGAAGTGAAAGCTCGTCAATAACCATTAAATTAGAATAAACACGCAACATTATTATTTACCCCGAGTAAGAAAAATTTAAACTTACTTGGGAACAACGTTCTTTGGAGGAACATGGCTATTAAAGGTGGACAACGAGGCGGGCAAAAAGAGCCAGCACATCGTTTAAATGAGTTGATTACGGGCATTGCAGGTAACGAAGTTCGTTTGATTAAATATGACGGAGAGCCAGGTGGTATCGTCACATTAGATGAAGCAATGAATCAAGCTGAAGAAGCCGGTGTAGATCTTGTTGAAATCAGCCCAACAGCTAAACCTCCTGTTCTTCGCGTAATGGATTACGGTAAGTTTCTTTATGAGAAATCTAAAGAACAAAAAGAACAGCGTAAAAAGCAGAAACAAATACAGGTTAAGGAAATTAAATTCCGTCCTGGTACAGATGAAGGCGATTATCAAGTTAAATTACGTAACTTGAAACGCTTTTTAGACGGTGGCGATAAAGTTAAAGTAACTTTACGTTTCCGTGGTCGTGAAATGGCCCACCAAGAGCTCGGTTTAGAACTTCTGACTCGTGTTAAAAACGATTTAGCAGAACTAACAGTAGTAGAATTCTTCCCTCGTAGAGCGGAAGGAAGACAAATGGTGATGGTTTTAGCACCTAAAAAATAATCAATATTTGGTATATGCAAGTAATTAATGTTTTCGAATATTAATTCACCAGTATTGTTTTTAACGGGTAATTTTAGGCCTGCAAGTAAAATCTATAACTGTTTACAGTGAAAGGTTTTCGCCTAAGTTACTAAATTTCAATGGCAACATCTTAAATATGAAAATATTTACTATGTGAATGCGGAGTAATATTCATGCCTAAAATGAAAACTAACAGTGGTGCTGCAAAGCGCTTCAAAAAAACAGCTAATGGCTATAAGTTCAAACAAGCTGGTCTTCGTCATATCTTGACTAAGCGCCGTACTAAAGTAAAACGTCACCTTCGTGCTAAGTGCATGATTGCTGCGTCTGACATTAAGTCAGTTAAAAAACTTTTACGTCACGGTTAATAGGAGAGAAATAGAATGGCAAGAGTAAAACGTGGTGTACAAGCGCGTGCACGTCACAAGAAAGTTCTAAAGCAAGCTAAAGGTTACTACGGTGCTCGTAGTCGCGTTTATCGCGTTGCTTTCCAAGCTGTAACTAAAGCTGGCCAATACGCATACCGTGACCGTCGTCAACGTAAGCGTCAATTCCGTCAACTTTGGATTGCTCGTATTAACGCGGCAGCTCGTCAAAATGGTTTATCTTACAGCCGTTTCATTAATGGTCTTAAAAAGGCTTCTATTGAAATCGATCGTAAGATCCTAGCTGACATCGCAGTATACGATAAAGCAGCTTTCACATTCTTAGTTGAAAAAGCGCAGGCTTCTTTAGCATAAGTTTGAGATATTAGCTCTGAGATAAGGACGCCCTAGGCGTCCTTTTCTTTTTTTGGGAATTATAAACTTGACTAACAGGTCAAAAAAATCTTTCCCATTAAAATGAACTATTAGCTAAGCGGGTTTTTGAAGATGATAACTAAGCCTGTTTATTTAAAAGTTTACATTTAATTATAGGAATTAAAGGCCATATTATGAGTCTTGCTGATCACGTTTTAGCGGTAAACAATGATTTACCTATTCGCACTGATGTTCCAGTTCATAGTGGCAAAGTGCGCTCTGTATATTGGTTAACTGAATCGGACAGTCGTCGATTAATTGAAGAAAAGGGTTATGATGTTGCTGCAGACACACCATTAGCGATTATGGTGATCAGCGACAGAATTTCAGCCTTTGATTGCATTTGGTATGGTGAAGGTGGCATAAAAGGCGTACCTGGTAAGGGCGCAGCACTAAATGCTATTTCAAACCATTGGTTCAAATTATTTAAAGAGCAAGGCTTGGCGGATAGTCATATATTAGATATTCCACACCCATTTGTTTGGATTGTGCAAAAAGCCAAGCCGGTAATGATTGAAGCAATTTGCCGCCAATATATCACAGGTTCAATGTGGCGTTCATACACTAAAGGCGAACGTGATTTCTGTGGTATTGAATTACCCGAAGGTCTTACCAAAGATAGTAAATTATCGACCTTATTACAAACACCGTCAACTAAAGGTATTTTAGCAGGAATTCCAGGTGTGCCAGCGGTAGATGACGTCAATATTACCCGTCAAAATATCGAAGATAACTTTGCCGCGTTTAACTTCAAATCTATTGAAGACATCACATTATATGAAAAACTTTTAGAAGAAGGTTTTGACGTGATTTCTGGCGCGTTAGCAAAACTTGACCAAATTTTTGTCGATACCAAGTTTGAGTTTGGTTATGTTAAAGACCGTAAGGGTAACGATAAACTTATTTATATGGATGAAGTGGGTACGCCTGATTCATCACGTATTTGGGACGGAGAGCAGTATCGTGCTGGTAAAGTGGTAGAGAATTCGAAAGAAGGCTTTCGTCAGTTATTATTAAATCATTTTCCAGATGCTGATATTTTGTTAAATAAAGACCGTATGAACGAGCGTGAAGCACTTGCCCGTGATAATGAACTGCCGGCTTCAGTGCTTATGGCTGTTTCAGAAACTTATATTGCAATAGCAGAAAAAATCACTGGGGAAAAAATTGTTTTATCTGAAAATCCTAAGCAAGAAGTGATTAATATTTTACGCGACAAATACCAACTTATCGATTAATTACTTCGTTACCAGTTGCGCCAAAAGCTTCACCTAAGTGGAGCTTTTTTATGCCTAAAGGAAAGTAGAGGCGCAGTTGCAATGTTAAATTTCAATCAAAATATTGTAAAGAAACTTGACAGTTGTTGAAAAGGTTAGTTAAATGATGCGCTCAAATAATAAGGTGGTTGATTGGTATTTTTACAATTTAAACTACTAAAAAGAGGGAATTATGTAAACAATGGAAAGTATATTGCTAGAGTATTATGATAACGCGGATCTGTATGATTCTTACATGCCCTTTTTCAAACAAGGGGGCTTATTTTTTCGTACTGATGATAGCTATAATTTAGGCACGGAAATTAATCTTCACGTTAGTCTACCTGACTCACTAGAGTCAACCAGCGTTAAAGCGCAAGTAAGCTGGGTTACACCTCACAATGCACAAAATGGCAATGACGCGGGTATTGGCGTGGTATTTGTTGAAGATCTTGATAATTTGAGTCAACAAATTGAAGATGCCATTAAGCTGTTGATGAATTCCGACAAGCCAACGTTGTCAATGTGAATATGCTGATAAGTTTTACCGAAAGCTGGTAATGTATTTCAATAAATAATAAAGGTATCGTAATGGAAAAATGGTTTCTTCTCGATAATAGCAAAATAATTGGCCCGTTCGATGTAACTGAAGCACAGAAGTTAATCGTAACTAACCCAAACTTATATGCATGGCAGCCTTCATATTCGCATTGGACGCCAGTAAATCAAATTAGCCAGTTTACTGTAGCTGCCAAGGTGCCGTTGCCGCCAATTGACGTTCCTGAAGAGTTAATGGATGCTTTTGTTGAAGAAGAGCGTGAACTCATTGCTAAGCTTGATAATTTAGATGAACAACTATCGCCTCTGACAAGCGACATAGCTAAAGTATCTGCGGAGCTGAATCGCTACCAGCAACTAACGCATAGTTTAAATAATGAAATAAAAACGGTTATTGCCAATATTGAGCAACAATATGCGGCATTGCAGCAAAACCTTGTCAGTGCGACTAAGACTAAATTAACTTAAGACGTGAGTTTACTAACTTGTCCGATAATGTCATTTCAGTAGAAGAAGAACTAAATATGGATACATGGATTTTTTCAAAAAATGGCCAAGTCACTGAGCCATTAACTTTAGCAGCAGCAAAAGAATATGTTGTAGAAAATCAAGATGCGTATGGCTGGCAATCACATTACACCCAGTGGCTACCGGTAAACTCTATTAGTGAATTTTCAGCACTATTACCAGACAATAAGGCGATTGCTAAAATACCGCAAAAAATTATTGATGAATTTTTGTCAAAAGAACAAGCATTAGACAAGCGCTTTGATCAATTTAATCAAGAACTTATTACCGGTGATGCTGCTGCGAAGCAATTAGAGCAAGAGATAGCGACCTACAAGCAATTAACAGTTAATTTAAGTGATGAAGTAAAAAGTAATATTAATGAAATTGAGCAACAGTATCATGAGTTACAAAAGCAGCTAAATGATATTAAACAAGTCGTTGAAACATCACACCAAGGGCTAAGTGATATAGCGAGAGATTTTAATCATAAAGTTGCAGATAAACCTGTGCTTAAAAAGCCACTAGATGAAAAGCCAAGTCAAGCTGCCGCGTCAGAGGAAAATAAATCGACTTCGCAAGCAACTAAATTAGCAGAAAAAACACCGCAAAAAAAACCAACAGTTGCTAAGTTAGTGCCAACACAGGTATCTAAAGTAACGGCTAACGCTGAAGCAAATAATAGTTCTGAAACAAAATTAAAAGATCAGTCAGTGGCTAATACTGAAGTAGCATCGACAGCTTCGGTTGAACAAAGCGTTGAGAAGAAAGAGTTAGAGGCAAACGGTGGAGAAATTAAACCGAAAGTAGAAGGCTCGGCAGGATTAAAAGCCATTAGTACTCGCGCACCTAAACCAGTTGGTGCTAAAGTTATTAGTACTCGTTCTAACCAACCTACTAGTGCTAAGGTTATCAGTACCAGTGCTATTGCAAGTGACAAAGCTGAAGAGAAAGACCTTTCAGTTGCTAAACAGGAGCCTAAAGATACAACAGCAAAAGAGCAAGTTAGCGACCTAGCCATTCAAGAAAAATCAACTACGACAAAAGCAAGTAAACCGCAGAAAGCGAAGGGTGAAGAAGAAGGTGAGCATACTGATAATTTGCAGGCAAAGCTTGAATCAGGTGTGAAGAATATATTCAAATCTGTCTTCACTAAAGAAGAGCCGGTATCGACTAAAAGTATGTTTACAGAGTTAATCGAAAAAGATGCACAAAGTAGTGATGTAAAAGAAACTGAGGCTGAACCTGAGCCAGAGTTGGCTGTTGGTGATGATGACTCGACAAAAACGCGTCGCAGAAGAAGGCGCAGATAAGCTTGTTTTTCTACCAATCACTGAATAAGCTGTTATGCCGTAAATATTAAGTGATAACCAAGTTCTGTAGTCAGTAACTGCCCTAGATAGCCTCACAATAGTGAGGCTTTTTTATGTAAAAAATACTATGACGGTATCAATGGCATCAATGTTTTATTATTAATATTGTGATGCGATAACGCACATTAAACATCATAATAGAGATACCACTAGTACTGCCTGCCATTGTTTCAACTTTCCATGTTTTAAGTTCATTAACTCGGCATTTTTTGACCTTCAGTATTAAGGCAATGTGCTTTTATCCTTACCCCTTTTCCTTAATTCATCCAACTGCTCTTAACTGATGCAAATGCTTTTTAGTGCACCAAAACTGCTCTTAGTTGTATTTTTCGCGCACTAATTTGGTGCTTTTATTTCCTGTAGATTCAGTGTTTATATCTTAATCGATTGTTTTAATTGTCATTTTAACTATGGGTATAAATGGTGCTTAGTATCTCCTAAATAATAAATTTTAACAGCTAGTTAGCTAGTAGATGCACTAAAGGTGAGCGAATGAAATTAGTCACAGCGATTATAAAACCCTTCAAAATGGACGATGTACGAGAAGCGCTAAGTGAAATCGGTATTGATGGTATGACGGTTACCGAAGTAAAAGGTTTTGGCCGCCAAAAAGGCCATACCGAACTTTATCGTGGCGCAGAATACTCAGTCGACTTTTTACCAAAAATAAAGTTTGAAATTGCAGTGAAAGATGACTTTGCTGAGCGCGTTGTTGAAACCATCATCAATTCAGCCCAAACCGGAAAAATCGGTGACGGTAAAATATTTGTTACCAATATCGAAAGTGTTACCCGAATTAGAACGGGCGAAACCGATGATGAGGCTATTTAGTCATATCGAGCTTATATAGCTATTGCTAACAATACTAGAACAATCAATGTGGATGTAAGAATGAAAAAAATAATAATCACACTATGCGCTTTAGCATTTTCGTTACCAACTTTTGCGGTGGAGCCAGCACTTAATGGCGCTAATACCGCGTGGATTTTAACATCTACAGCATTAGTTTTATTGATGACCTTACCAGGTTTGGCCTTGTTCTATGGTGGTTTGGTTCGCCGCAAGAATATTCTTTCAATACTGATGCAGTGTTTTGCTATTGCTGGTGTCTCGTCTATTTTGTGGTTTCTTGTTGGTTATAGTTTGGCTTTTGGTGAAGGCAATGCATGGCTAGGCGACTTTAGCAAAGTCATGATGGTAGGCGTTACTAAAGAAGCGCTCTCAGGTGATATTCCTGAAAGCTTATTTATGTTATTTCAGATGACTTTTGCCGTGATAACCCCAGCCTTAATTATTGGCGCCTATGCTGAACGGATGAAGTTTTCTGCGGTACTTATTTTTTCAGGGTTATGGTTGTTAGTGGTTTACGCGCCAGTTACGCATTGGGTTTGGGGCGGCGGTTGGCTTGCACAAATGGGGGTTTATGATTTTGCTGGCGGTATTGTTGTTCACATTACAGCAGGAGTTGCGGCCTTAGTTGCGGCAGTGGTATTGGGTCCGCGTCACGGTTTTCCAAGAACGCCAATGTTACCGCACAATCTGACTATGACAGTGACTGGTGCTGGTATGTTATGGGTTGGTTGGTTTGGTTTTAATGGAGGTAGTGCGTTAGCCGCCAACGGTGATGCATCAATGGCGATGTTAGTGACACATTTATCTGCATCGGCAGGGGCACTAACGTGGGCAGCAATCGAGTGGAAGAAATTTGGCAAAGCCAGTGTTTTAGGCGCAGTTACCGGTATGGTTGCAGGCCTTGGTACTATTACACCAGCATCAGGGTTTGTTGGACCTGGTGGCGCGTTAGTTATTGGTATTGCCGCTGGTATTATCTGTTTTTATTCGACGGTTTATATCAAGCAGAAACTAAAAATTGATGATTCTTTAGATGTATTTCCAGTCCATGGTGTTGGTGGCATTTTAGGCACCTTGCTTGCTGGTGTCTTTGCTTCAACTGAACTTGGTGCCTTTAGCGGTTATGGTTATGCTGAAGGTATTAGCACTATGCTAGGGCAGGTTAGCGTGCAACTTATCGGCATTGGTTCAACTATAGTTTATACCGCGATTGTTTCTTATTTGTTGTTTAAGTTAGTAGCATTGATGACCAAAGGTTTACGAGTATCAAAAGATCAAGAAACGACTGGTCTTGATTTAATCGAGCATGATGAGTCGGGCTATAACCTTTAACTTGTGCCGCTTGAAATTGCTGGTAATAAAAGGCTTCATTTATTGGAGCCTTTTATATTTAAGAGTGTTATGCCTGTTTGAATAGGAAATAATAGTGATCGGCAAGATTGCGAAATTCTATATTAAATTGTCAGTTACTTTAGCTTTCAAAAGGTCATTATTTCAAGATCCACTGGTTTTATAAAAATAAACATTAGTTAACACTGACTTTTTGTTGAAAAACGTAGATTTACTCTACTTTCTCGACAATTTTTTGTGTAAAATCATTCACCATTTTATTAATCGAAAAAGTCTAGCTAAAGGTCGAATTGGCGACCGATGTTAATGCCCTGTATTTTAAACATAATTTTAATATGGGCGCTTTAAACACGCTTTAGAGGAACTCATGAATTTAGACGATATTATATTGCAGGCAGAACAAGCCATTGCGGCGGCAACTGATCCTGCTGAACTTGACCAAGTTCGCGTTAACTTTTTAGGGAAGAAAGGTTTGTTCACGGAACAAATGAAAGGCCTAAGTAAGTTACCAAAAGAAGAAAAGCCCAAAGCGGGTCAAGTGATTAACATCGCTAAACAAAAAGTACAAAAGTTATTGACTGAGCGTGGGGAATTATTACGCGCTGAAGTAATCAAGCAACAACTTGCCGCGGAATCTATCGACGTAACCTTACCGGGTCGTGGTGATGAACTAGGTGGACTGCACCCAGTGACTCGCACCATTGAACGTATTGAAAGCTTTTTCGGCGATTTAGGCTTCTCAGTTAAACAAGGGCCAGAAGTTGAAGATGACTTTCATAACTTTGATGCCTTGAATATTCCCGAGCATCATCCTGCACGCCAAGATCACGATACATTTTACTTTAATCCGAAATTAGTATTACGTACGCAAACTTCTGGTGTGCAAATTCGCACCATGGAAAAAGAACAACCGCCATTGCGTATTATCTCTCCGGGTAAAGTATACCGTAATGATTATGATCAAACCCATACGCCGATGTTCCATCAAGTAGAAGGCTTAATGGTTGATAAAGATGTTAGCTTTACGCATCTAAAAGGTGTGTTACATGACTTTTTACATCACTTTTTTGAAGAAGAAGTTGAAATACGCTTTCGCCCCTCTTATTTCCCGTTTACAGAGCCATCAGCAGAAGTTGATATTATGGGCAAAAATGGTAAATGGCTAGAAGTACTAGGTTGTGGCATGGTACATCCAAATGTTTTACGTAGTGTCGGCATTGACCCAGAAGTTTATACCGGCTTTGCCTTTGGTATGGGGGTTGAACGCTTAACCATGTTACGTTACGGCGTAAATGACTTACGTTCATTCTTTGAAAATGATCTTCGCTTCTTAAAACAGTTCAAGTAGGAAAGCCATATAATGAAATTTAGTGAATCTTGGTTACGTGAGTGGGTTAACCCTACTATTTCTTCTGATGACTTAGCGCATCAAATTACCATGGCTGGCCTAGAAGTTGATGCAGTAGAGCCTGTTGCTGGTGAATTTACCGGAGTACTAATTGGTGAAGTGGTTGAGTGTGGCCCACACCCTGATGCAGATAAACTGCAAGTAACAAAAATAAATTTAGGTCCAGACTTTAACGATGGTGAGTTAGTCGACATTGTTTGTGGTGCTAAAAACTGTCGTTTAGGGCTAAAAGTTGCGGTTGCAACCGTTGGTGCCGTGCTGCCGGGTAACTTCAAAATTAAAAAAGCTAAGCTTCGCGGTGTGCCTTCACACGGTATGTTATGTAGCGAATCTGAAATTGGCTTAGCAGAAAGTGCTGATGGCATTATGGAATTAGCAAGCGATGCACCACTAGGCATGTGTGTTCGTGAATATTTAGATTTAAACGATGTTACCATTGATGTTGATTTAACCGCTAACCGTGGTGACTGTTTAGGCCTTAAAGGTTTAGCACGTGAAGTTGGCGTATTAAATAGCTTAAGTGTTACTGAACCGACAATTACCGCTGTAGCGCCAACCATTGATGATACAGTTGCTATTACTTTGTCAGCTGAAAAGGCATGTCCTCGTTATTTAGGCCGTGTGATCAAAAATATTGATGTAAATGCCCAAACGCCGTTATGGATGGTAGAAAAACTGCGTCGTTGCGGTACACGCTCAATCGACCCAGTAGTTGATGTCACTAACTATGTGTTGTTAGAGCAAGGTCACCCAATGCATGCTTTTGATCTAGCTGCAATTGAAGGTGGTATTAATGTACGTTACGCCACCGAAGCTGAAAAGTTAGTGTTACTTGATGAAAATGAAGTAACACTTTCAACAGAGACTTTAGTGATTGCTGATGATGCAAAAGCTCTGGCGATGGCGGGTATTTTTGGCGGCTTAACATCTGGTGTTACCCGTGAATCGAAAGATATTTTCTTAGAAAGTGCATTCTTCGCACCGTTAGCTATTTTAGGTAAAGCGCGTCAATACGGCTTACATACTGATGCTTCGCATCGTTATGAGCGTGGTATTGACCCGCAATTGCAACGTGATGCTATGGAACGTGCAACTGAGTTGTTGCTTGATATTGTTGGCGGTGAAGCGGGACCTATTGTTGAAGCGGTATCTGAAGACAATATTCCAGCAGAAAAAACAGTGACATTGCGCCGTGTAAAATTAGATGGTCGTATTGGTCATCATATTGAAGATGCTAAAGTTACTGAAATTTTAAGTCGGTTAGGCTTTAGTGTTGCTGAAAGCGGCGAAAATGAAGCTAGAGTTTGGACTGTTATTGTTCCTGCCTATCGTTTCGATATTAGTATTGAAGTTGATTTAATTGAAGAAGTTGCCCGTATTTTTGGTTACAACAATATTCCCAACGTTTCTCCTAAAGCCACATTAGCAATGCGTGAGCAAAAAGAAGCGAGATTAACGGTTGGCAAGTTACGCAATGTTCTAGTAAATCGCGGTTATCAAGAAGCGATTACCTATAGTTTTGTTGACCCTAAAATACAAACACAGCTTCACCCTGGTCAAGCAACCATGACCTTGCCACACCCAATTTCCAGCGAAATGTCTGAAATGCGCGTGAGTTTATGGACAGGGTTGTTGCAATCAGTGGTGTATAACCAAAATCGTCAGCAAGGGCGGGTGCGTTTATTTGAAACGGGTTTACGTTTTATTCCTGATGAAAGTGCTGAAAATGGTGTTCGTCAAGAAAATATGATTGCTGGTGTGCTTAGTGGTCAACGAAGTGAAGAACATTGGGGTATTGAAAAAGCCGCAACAGACTTCTATGACATCAAAGCAGATGTTGAAGCATTATTAAGTTTAACCAATAACCTAAGTGCTTATCAGTTTTCAAAAGCTGAAATTGATGCTCTTCACCCTGGGCAAACGGCTGCTATTCATAACA
The DNA here is from genome assembly GCF_057553355.1 of Colwellia sp. SU-HH01172. Taxonomy (NCBI): domain Bacteria; kingdom Pseudomonadati; phylum Pseudomonadota; class Gammaproteobacteria; order Alteromonadales; family Colwelliaceae; genus Colwellia; species Colwellia sp. SU-HH01172. Next base: position 220,312 of record NZ_BAAJMB010000004.1, read on the forward strand.
ATGGTGTATTAGTCGGGCACATTGGTACCTTACATCCTGAATTAGAACGAAAATTAGGACTTAATGGTCGCACTTTAGTTTTTGAGCTTTTATTGAGCGAAGTTTGTACGCAGAATATCCCGCAAGCGCGCGATATATCTCGCTTTCCGGCAAATAGACGCGACATAGCGGTTGTTGTTGAAGATCAAGTTAGTGCAAATAATGTACTACAACTTATTGAAAAGGTTGGCGGAAATTATTTAGTTGATCTAAACTTGTTCGATGTATACCGAGGTAATGGTATTGAATCTGGTTTTAAGAGCTTAGCAATTGCCATGACATTGCAAGATAACGATAAAACCCTAGAAGAAAAGGATATCACTGACGTAGTTGATCGAGTGGTCGACACCTTGAAAACTGAACTAAATGCATCTCTGAGGGATTAAAAAATGGCGCTAACTAAAGCAGAAGTAGCAGAACATTTATTTGAAAAAGTTGGGCTGAGCAAGCGCGACGCAAAAGACATGGTTGAAGTATTTTTCGAAGAAATTCGTGAAACACTTGAGTCAGGCGAACAGGTTAAATTGTCTGGCTTTGGCAACTTTGATCTTCGTGTAAAAAGCGAACGTCCTGGACGTAATCCAAAAACCGGTGAAGATATTCCAATTTCAGCACGTAAAGTGGTAACCTTCCGCCCAGGTCAAAAACTTAAGAGTCGCGTCGAAGACGGCAACGGCGAATAAGTCAGCAAGTCAGTTTTGCATTTGTGTGATATGGAAAAGGTTGCTTAGGCAGCCTTTTTTCGTTTTTATTTAATGCTTACTTGTTGATGGCAACACGACACGGCGATTAAATTGTTTCCGCAGGCTTAGTTTTAAACGGCAATTTAACGGCGACTAGGATTAACTCTTTTATGATTAAAGCGCCAATGGCAAAGCTTGCCCCTGTTGCAATAGCGTGCAGTTCCAACGGGATTGCCATGGAAAAGTCTTCAGCCGTGCCTGCGGCAATTTGTCGGTCTAAATGCCAGATAAATTGGTAAATACTGCTTAAATAATCACTGGCAGTAATTTCTTCAAGATGAGATTTTAGGTACTGAACCCTTACTGACAAGCGTTCTATCAATTCACCTGTGCTGACAATAGCTGCTTCGCTATTATTTTTGTAGCGCGTGATCATTGTTATTAAGTTGCCGTCAAAATGTTGCTGAGCAATGGTTTCGAATTGTTCAAGCTGCAGCTGTGCTTCATTTAAATGACCGGCAAGGCGTTGCTGGTATTGTTGCATAAACTCAGGCAGTTGCACGCCTAGGATGAAAGTGACGGTGAAGAAACAGCGGTCAAGAATATTATTAATTAAAGCAAGCATAAGACCTTTTTAAGTAGGCGTCGTTAAACGTTAAGCCAGTTTGAACTTCACGTTAGCATACTTAGAATGAATATCCCATATTCACAATAAAGCTAAAACGAGAGAGAAATTGTCAATATCACCTCAGTGCAGTTTTAAGCTTTAAAGATCAACAGTGTTGAGTAATTAGTGCTAAGATAGTGTTCTTAACCTAAGCGGTAATCATCGCTGTATTCGCAATTTAATTAGTTGGAATTTATCAACCGCTATGCGCAGACCTATGCAATCGGAGCAAGAAGTAACCACCTTTAATTGGCGTGTTGTTAAGTTACTTTTACCGTATTTATTTGAATTTAAAGCCCGTATTTTACTGGCCCTCGTTTGTTTAATATTGACCAAAGTGGCGAGTGTTTATTTACCTTTTATTTTAAAAGATATTGTTGATATTTTAGATAAACAACAAGAGAATCGTGTTTACATTGTGCCCTTTGCCTTAGTTGGCGCTTATGGGCTAGTACGCCTTACTATTGTCTTATTTGCAGAAATTAGGGATACCTTATTCGGTCGCGTCACGGAACGAGCTATACGCCGTATTGGCTTAAAAGTCTTCCAACATTTACATAAGTTAGATTTAGACTTTCATTTAAATCGCCAAACCGGCGGTTTATCACGAGATATTGATCGTGGCACGTCAGGTATTAGCTTTTTAATGCGTTTTATGATTTTTAATATTATTCCAACCTTAATTGAAATTGTTATGGTGGTGAGTATTTTACTGATTAATTACGGTATTTGGTTTGCGTTAATTACCAGCATGTCAATCGCTCTATATGTTGGTTATTCCGTTTTCGCTACTGATTGGCGTACTCGTTTTATTCGTGCGGCAAATAAAGCTGATTCATCAAGTAATACCCGCGCCATAGACAGCTTATTGAATTACGAAACGGTTAAATATTTCACCAACGAGGAATACGAAGCGAAAGCTTACGATAAGCAATTAGCGAGTTGGGAAACGGCCAAAATGCAAAATCGTTTATCGTTATTTGCGCTAAATGGCGGCCAAGCCTTTATTATTTCTTGCTCCATGACGGCAATGTTAGCGCTTGCGGCATATCAGGTAACGCATCAGAAAATGACATTAGGTGATTTTGTCTTAATTAATGCTTTTATGATGCAGTTATTTATTCCGTTGAACTTTTTAGGTTTTGTTTATCGCGAAATAAAGGGCTCACTTGCCAACATTGAGCATATGTTTGAGCTGATGTTAAAAAAGCCAAAAGTTGAAGATACTGAGAATGCCGCGGTGTTGGCATTGTCGCAGGCGGAAATAACCTTTGAAAATGTTGCTTTTGCATATGATGCCAAACGGCCAATCATTAAAAACTTATCATTTACTATTAAGTCGGGACAAAAAGTCGCTGTGGTCGGTGAAAGTGGCTCAGGTAAATCTACCTTAGTTAAACTACTGTTTCGATTTTATGACTGTGATAGTGGCCTTATTCGTATTGATGGGCAAAACATTCGTCACGTTAGCCAACATTCATTAAGAAAAAATATTGGCATAGTGCCGCAAGATACCGTGTTATTTAATGACACCTTATTTGCCAATGTTCATTATGGTGAGCCTAATGCTGACAAAGGCTCGGTAAATAATGCCTTTGAAATGGCGCATTTATCAGACTTTGTTGCACGGTTGCCTGAAGGAGTTGAGACTATTGTTGGTGAACGAGGCTTAAAGCTTTCGGGCGGAGAAAAGCAACGAGTTGCTATTGCTAGAACGATATTAAAGAATCCTCGTATTTTAGTGTTTGATGAAGCGACATCTTCGCTGGATAGTCAGTCAGAGCAAGCGATTCTGACTGCCATTAAAGAAGTGGCCGAACATAGAACCAGCTTAGTGATTGCTCATCGCTTATCAACCATTGTTGATGCCGACAATATTATTGTCATGCAGCAAGGTGAAATTATTGAGCAGGGGACACATCAAGCGTTATTGAATATGCAAGGTCACTATCATGCGATGTGGCAGCTTCAGCAAAGTAGCAACCAATAACCTCCATTTTTAAGTTTGCAGTTTAGGTTTAGACAGGTTTAAAGCGTTAAGATGACAAAAATTATTGAAATTGAACAAACAAAGCAATGGCTTGAACAGGTGATTATCGGGCTTAATTTTTGCCCATTTGCGAAAAAAGAGTTTGTTAATCAAACTATTCATTATCACCTAAGTGAGCAAGAGCAATTAAAAGTAGCGCTAACTGAGCTATTAAGCCAATTGGAATATTTGCGTGACAACCCTGAAACAGAAACCAGCTTATTAATCTACAACCAAGGATTTAGAGATTTTAATCGCTTCTTAGATTTGGTTGATTATGCTAACGACTTGTTAGTTGACTATGGCTTTGAAGGTATATTTCAAATAGCTAACTTTCACCCAGAATATTGCTTTGCCGATGTAGACTATGATGACGCCGGCAATTTTACTAATCGTTCACCTTATCCAACCTTACATTTGATTCGTGAAGAGAGTATGGAAAAGGTATTAAAGGTTTATAAAGATCCAGAGGCCATTCCAGAGCATAATATCGCGTTAGCTCATGACAAAGGTGCAGGCTACTTCCAAGCTTTATTGCGCAAAATAAAGCAAGCTTGATAACCTAGTTTTGATTAGAGCAAACGTGGCAGTGAAATAACAATTGCAAGGAAGTGTCGTTCGCAATCATAGTTTAGCGTATCGTCAGCTGTAATAATGATTGTTGCATTTGACGTATTGCAACGCACAATTACACTTGGTTTACAGTTCGTCAAGGTTGAAAAATATACAACAATGCCTCTGTATTGGAGAGGCATTATGAAAACTAGTTACCAAGGCCGAGTTTACCACTTTAAATCGTTTGATGAACTTTGGCGTTTTTATTGCGAAAAATTATCAACTTGATGCTCGCTGTATTTAATTGTTTTAAGCTGTTGTTGTTCAAGTATTAGATAACTCATTTTATTGACTGCACCTATAGTTGTGCCTCCTGTTTCATGGCGATTTACCGCTAGTTTTCTGCCATATTTGGCCGTTCATTCCAATTAATTCTCTTGTTAAATTGCCTTATCATTCCTACAAGCATATTCCCAGAGCCTGGTGAACTACGATATACTGCTGATAATATTGTTGTAATGAAGCCTTATCACGCTTCTCATTTAGGTAAATATTTTCGTGGAAAAACTTCCTGTTGTAAAAGTTGGCGGTAGTATTGAAAGCGCTATTAAAGGCGAATACTCTCTCGATGTTAGTGCTATTTTAAAAGAAGCTTGGCAAATCACGCTGAAATCTCGTATGTCGATTAATCTTGGGCTGTTTATCTGCTTATTAATCGCTATGTTCACCTCTATGCTAGCAAGTACGCCACTCGGTGGTATTGTTGTTGTGATGGAAGATCCGCAATTGATAACCTTGCTAAACATTATTGTCACTTTGGTTGTTTACCCTTTTTTAGCCGGCGTTGAAATGATGGGAGTGTTTCACTCCGTTGGTTTGAAAACACGTTCACAATTGATTTTTGCCTTTTTAAAACGTGGTAGTTGGGTTGCCGTTTGTGCATTATTAACTTCAACCTTTGTGTCTATCGGCTTAGCTTTATTTTATTTACCCGGTATATTTTTGGCGGTGGCGTTATCACTAGCATTACCTTTAGTGGTAGAGAAACGTATGACGCCAATGAAAGCTATTATTGTCTGTATTCAAGCTACCCGTTTTCAATGGTTTAAATTATTTAGCATATATTTACTGTTGGCATTGGCGATGATCATTGCAGCCTTACCTATTGCTGCGGCAGGTGATTCGGAGTTAGGTTTTATTGCCATCGCATTTTTCCTGTTTTGTTTAACGTATATCGCGCCAATGTTTTATAACGTTAAGGGTATTTTATATCGGGAAATTTTTGGCTTACAAATGCAAACCTCACCTGGTAATCCTGATAGTATTACCGATACATTTTCAGCATAAAGATCTTCGAAATCACTAATGATGAGCCGTTATTAGTGGCTAGCGATAAAGGAGCGAAAGGATTTGATAAAGTTTAATAAACAGCATTTTGTAGGATTGTTTTTTCTAATATTACTCGTTGTTGGATTAATTGCCCCATTTACGTTTTTACCGGTGCAAGTCGAAGCGCCAGTGCCAGAGCCAGTAGCGCCTAAGAAAATTCAAAAGGTGATTAAAGTAGCAGAGCAACCATTACATAACGTGATTTTGCCAGAGTTTGCAAAAATTCGTGATGTAAAAGAAAAGAAGAGACAATTTTTTGCTTTTATTAAACCTGCGGTACTCGCCGAAAATGAAAAGATACTGGCAGAGCGCAAAAAAATTGAACATTTAATTGCGCAATTGACGCTAGAACAACCGTTTAGCGAACAAGAGCATGCGTATATCGCGAACTTAATTAAACAATATAAAGTCAGTAAGAAGTTTTCACTGTTAAGACAACTTTATGAATTACAGCTAAAAGTGGATATGATCCCGCCGGCCTTAGTTTTAGTACAAGCAGCGAATGAGTCAGCTTGGGGCACGTCACGGTTTGCTCGTATTGGCTTGAACTTTTTTGGCGTTTGGTGTTATCGAAAAGGCTGTGGCATGGTCCCTAGTGGTCGAAATGTTGGTGCTAAGCATGAAGTGGCGGCTTATAGTTCGGTAGAGCAAGGTGTTGCACGTTATTTAAAGAATATTAATACCAATAGTGCATACATGGTGTTTAGAACCATTAGAGGGCAATTACGAGAGCAAGATCAGCCATTATCTCCTGAAATTCTGGCAACCGGATTAATACCATACTCGGAACGGGGCACTGATTACGTTTTAGAGCTAACTGAGATGATCCGCCATAACCGTAGTTACTTTGCACTTAACTCTGAGTAATTACTAATAAATAGTATCAAGTGCATAGTAAATAAAAAACGCGTTAGGTCACTAACGCGTTTTTTTATTAAGTATTTTGCCTTTAAGCTTGGTAACTATAAATGAACTTTAACCATAGCACTAAAGGTACTTTCATTGTCGATGCCGCTAATACCAAATTTGTTATGCCAATAAGAGTATTCAATGCCCACCTCAACAAATTTCGCTTTACCAAAATATTTACCAACATCTAAGCGCACTTGCGGGTTGAAGTGAAAGTCTGCACTGTGATCGTCGGCGGCAGAAGACCAGTCTAAGTAACCATCTATGATAATGTCGTGCTCCCCAAGCGCAATTGGGTAACCCCAAGCAACGGTGAGTTGATAGTCATTATCGGTGTCGTCATTGTCGGCTAAATAAATATTGCTGTTGAGATAATTAAAACCTTTAATATCCCAAGATGCCCCAACTCCTACTAAGTAATTATTAAAGCTAAAACCAAAGCCATCACTGTTACCAGTATCATGTTCATAGGTGCCAGCAAGATATAAATCAGTTATTGCGCCTAGTGCTATTTTGTTGTCAGTTAAATAGCTTAAGCTCAAACGTGCAGACAACTCACCGTAGGTTTCTTCATAGCGACCATGGCTATCATCTTTGCTCGCTGTGATGCGATCAGCAAAAAAGAACACGTCACCCCAGTTGTGACCAGAAGCATGTTCAAAGGTGATAACATTAATATTGTCATTTTTTAATACTTCGAAATCGTTGGTGTTTTTTAGGTAACTGATGGAATTGTCACTCCATAACGTTTCCGCACTTACGCTGGCTGCGAATATCATGCTAGTGCAAATGATAGCTTTGGATATTTTTGATGTTACTGACATGGTGTTGTTTCCCGGTGAATGAAAATTTAAAAGCAATGGCTTAGGGGCTGTTGATCTTTCGAGATTACTTTTGCAGCATTTTGTTGGCTATTTATACAAGGCAGAGGCTTTGTCATGTGGTTATTCCACATAAAAAGGTGATAACGCTGTAAAAATGGCCAACAAATGTTGTCCGAAGGATTCGGCCAAAAGCGCTTTACTCTTTGTTGAGTCGTATTTGCATAGAATGACTAGGCCACACACAACTCGCCGCGATTAAAACGCTTTTATCTCGAACAAAATTTAACCGCGAAAGATCAACAGCCCCTAGGTAATAAATTAAGCGAAAAAAGTAAATTTGAATAAAAACAGCAATGCTAAGCAAAAAACACTGAGGTTAATTTTATTAAAATGACCGCTAAAAGCACGCACCGCAACATAGCTAATAAAGCCAAATGCGATACCGTTGGCAATCGAGAAGGTCAGTGGCATGGTGATACAAATGACGGCGACAGGCACAGCTTCAGAGAGGTCATCCCACTTGACATTGACTAAACCCGCTAGCATTAATACCGCCACATAAAATAGTGGCCCTGCGGTCGCATAGGCAGGTACCATTGCCGCTAATGGCGAAAACATCAATGATAAAAGAAACAAAACACCCACGGTTACTGCGGTTAAGCCGGTGCGGCCTCCTGCGCTGACCCCTGCGGTACTTTCGACATAACTTGTTGTTGTTGACGTGCCTAATACACTGCCGGCGACCGTTGCGGTAGAGTCGGCCAAAAGTGCTTTTCCTAAACGCGGGAAATTACCTTTCTCATCGAGTAAATTTCCACGTTGTGCGACGGCAATGAGTGTGCCTGAGGTATCAAATAAATCGACAAAAAGGAAAGCGAAGATAACCGAAATCATGCCAACTTCAAGTGCACCAGCAATATCGAGCTGCATAAATGTTGGTGCTATTGACGGAGGCATTGAAATTAGGCCTTGGTATTGTACATCACCGAAAATGATACCGAGTAAAGTGATCAATAATATTGCAATCATTACGGAGCCATTAATGCCTCTATTTGCTAAGCCGACAATTAAAAATAGCCCAATTGCTGCCAGTATCGCTGGCATCGCAGTGATATCACCTAAGGTAAGTAAGGTCGCAGGACTATCAACAACGATCCCGGCATTTTTCAAGGCAATAAAGGCAAGAAATAAACCTATACCTGCAGCGATACCAAATCGTAGTGAATGTGGAATACTATTAATGATCCACTCGCGAATGTTGAACAGGCTGAGCATAATAAATACCAGACCGGAGACAAATACGCCGCCTAATGCCACTTGCCAGGTATAACCCATGTCGAGCACAACGGTATAAGTAAAGAAGGCGTTTAAGCCCATGCCCGGCGCTAAGGCTATCGGGTAATTCGCCAGCAAACCCATAACAAAGCAGCCAATAGCGGCGGCAATACAGGTGGCAACAAAAACGGCGCCATGGTCCATGCCAGCATCAGCCAACATCGCAGGATTGACAAAAATGATGTATGCCATGGTTAAAAAGGTAGTAAAACCAGCAATAATTTCTTGTTTTACCGTAGTGTTATGTTGTTGTAGCTGAAATAGTTTTTCGAGCATTAGCGAGCCTTGTTTAAAAATAGCTAAAGTTAAGGGATAAAAAATAGGTTTATAGCAATAAGGTTAATTTATTGACCAAGAGCACTGCCTAATGGACGGGTTAATTGGTCAATACACTTTTTGGCTTTATTTAATTTCAACAATATTGAGGACATCAGCGGCATGTACCTTAACGGCTGATTGTTCAGAGGAGGCAGTGCTAACAAAGCCTTCTTGGTCAAAAGCGGTATCTCCGCCGTCAATAATGCCGGAATCGCTGTTAATTGCTTTAAAGTCAAATAAGTCGCCGTCACATAAATGTGAAGGAACAACGTTTTGCATAGCAGTAAACATAGATTCAATGCGACCGGGGAAGTTTTTATCCCAATCTTGCAACATGGCTTTAATATTTTGTCGTTGCAGGTTTGGCTGAGAGCCGCACAAATTACAAGGAATAATAGGAAACTGCTTCAACTGCGCATATTGAATAAGCTCTTGCTCTTTACAAAATGCTAACGGGCGAATAACCACATGCTCGCCATTGTCAGATACCAGCTTAGCTGGCATTGATTTTAGTTTTCCACCGTAGAACATATTCAACATCAGGGTTTCAACCATATCATCTCTATGATGGCCTAATGCAATTTTCGTTGCGCCTAACGCTTTAGCGGCTTTGTAAAGTAAAGCTCGGCGTAAACGTGAACATAAGCTACAGGTGGTTTTTCCTTCAGGAATTTTCTCTTTAACAATAGCGTAGGTGTCTTCTTCGACTATTTGATAGGCGACGCCAAGCGATTCAAGGTAATTCGGTAATATATGCTCAGGGAAGCCCGGCTGCTTTTGGTCGAGGTTCACGGCGACTAAATCAAAATGAATCGGTGCAGACTCTTTTAAACGCATTAATATTTCAAGTAGCGCATAGCTGTCTTTGCCGCCAGACAAGCAGACCATAATTTTATCGCCATCTTCAATCATATTGTATTGGGCAATTGCTTGACCGACATGTCGTCGTAAACGTTTTTCAAGTTTACTTAACTGCGTTACTTGGCTTGGCGTAAGGGGCGATTTTAAATCTGCACTCATAATTAATTCCTAATAAATTGCGGCGCGTAGTATAGCCGAAGCGAGCAGATGAAAAAAGTTGCACAAGACATTTTATCTAACAAGTTCAACGGCAATTTCACAAAATTTGTACTAGATCATAGTTAGGGCGTATAGCTTTTTTAGATGACCAGTTTTATAGGTGATAAAAATAGCCAATTATGAGGTTAGAGCTATTTGTTTAAACCATTAGGTCGGTTATCAAACGGTATTAATGACGATATTTGTAAAATTTTTGTTTAAGGTTTTGTGATTAATTTTATTGGCAATAGCAGTAATGTTAATTTTTATTTAAAAATATCTAACAATTTGTTTTAAATAGAAAACTGTAACAAATTTGTTTCATTAAAAGCAGCATAAAGTAAGCCAGAATTTATTTTTCACTTGAGAATTTTAAGATTAATATTAATCTGACACTTGTGTCAGGTTTTTATTCTGATATATTTAAATGATGAACAATTCGAGTATAGCGACTCTACCTGAATAACAACGGAACAAATTATGACCCAAAGTGCAGTTCGTTTCTTATTAAACAATGATGTTGTGACAATAGAAAATATTGATCCAAACTTAACCGTTTTGCAGTATCTACGTGAATTACAATTTAACACAGGTACAAAAGAAGGCTGTGCTTCTGGCGATTGTGGTGCGTGTACTGTTGTGCTAGCTGAACTAGATAGTGACAATGTTGGACAACTAAATTACAAATCAATCAATTCGTGTATTACCTTTGTTGGTAATTTACATGGTAAGCAATTGATCACGGTTGAAGACTTGAAAGACGGCGCTAAGTTGCATCATGCTCAACAAACCTTGGTTGATAATCACGGCACACAATGTGGTTTCTGTACGCCAGGATTTGTGATGTCAGCATTTGCCTTACACAAGCATAATAGAACCCCCAATCGTGCTCAGGTGCTGGAAGCGTTAGCAGGTAATTTATGCCGTTGTACTGGCTATCGTTCAATTATTGAAGCTGCTATAACATCAAGTGAGAGCGCAGAAGAAGACTCTTTTGCTAAGCACTATCAAGAAACCGTCGCTAAATTAACCGAGTTTCAACAATTACCACCTCCGAGTATAGTGGCAAATGGCCATCATTATGTTGCGCCAAAAAATATCGATGAACTTGCCATTGAATTAACGAATGAACCGACATCAACTTTAGTTGCTGGTGGTACTGATTTAGCGTTATCAGTGACGCAAAATTTAGCGGTAATTGATAAACTGGTATATGTTGGTAATGTTGCCGAACTAACAAGGATTGAAGAAACTGATAATGAGATTATTATTGGTTCGGCATTACCTTACAGCGAATTTATCGAAACCTTACATCATTACTACCCAGATCTAGGTGAGATGATAGAGCGTATAGGTTCAAAGCAAGTCCGTAATAATGGCACGTTAGGTGGCAATATTGGTAATGCATCACCTATTGGAGACATGCCGCCAGCGCTAATTGCACTTGGTGCGACTATGACCTTACATGTCAATGGCAGTGAGCGTACTATCTTAGTTGAAGACTATTTTGTTGATTACAAAAAAACCGTCTTAAAACCGTCAGAATTTATCAAGTCGGTTCAAATCCCTAAACCAAAAGCGGGTCAAAGCTTAAAGCTTTATAAAATTTCTAAGCGTATTGATGATGATATTTCCGCAGTATTAGCGGCAATATTTATTGAGCAACAAGGTCAAGATGTCAGCAATATCCGTATTGCTTTTGGCGGCATGGCAGCAATTCCGAAACGCGCTCCCGCAGCAGAAAGTGTTTTGCTAGGCCATCACTTATCCGAAGAGTTAATTGTTAAAGCAAAACTTGCTTTAACAAGAGATTTTCAACCTATGTCTGATGTTCGTGCTTCAGATAAATACCGTATGACCGTAGCTCAAAACCTGATTGAAAAATGCTATTTAGAGCTGCAAAGCGCCAAATCAAGAAACATTATTGAAACACGAGTGACAAATTATGCGTAGCCTGATCGATGTAAGTAAAGCAAATTCAAACAGCGATAAAAGCGTTGTTAACGGACAAAATAATATCGGCTTAGGCGGCGTTGGTCGCTCGAAAAAGCATGAAAGTTCCGATAAGCAAGTCGCCGGTGAAGCGATTTACGTTGATGACCGTCCTGCACTTCGTGGTGAGTTACATGCTGCAGTCGGGCAAAGTACTATTGCTCACGGCAATATCAAAAGTATGGACTTATCTGCGGTTAAAGCTGCCGAAGGCGTTATTGCGGTAATAACCGTTGAAGATGTGCCAGGACATACCGATATTGGACCGGTATTTCCAGGTGATCCGGTACTGGCTATTGGTAAAGTTGAATATGTTGGTCAACCGCTTTTTGCTGTTGCAGCAACAAGTTACGACTTAGCCCGTAAAGCGATAAAATTAGCGAAAGTCGAATATCAAGAACTAGAAGCGGTATTAACGGTAAAAGATGCGTTAGCTAAACAAAATTTTGTTCGACCGCCATTCACCATGAAACGCGGTGACTCGGCTTCTGCGATTGCCAATGCCGAGCATCAATTATCGGGTGAAATTGTTGTTGGTGGTCAAGAGCATATGTATCTTGAAGGCCAAGTATCCACTGCGGTACCAACAGAAGATGGTGGTATGGAAATTTTTACCTCATCACAACACCCTAGTGAAGTGCAAAAATTGGTTGCGGAAGTACTAGATATTCCCTTAAACAAAGTATTAGTTGATATGCGCCGTATGGGTGGTGGTTTTGGTGGCAAAGAAACTCAAGCCGCACCATGGGCATGTCTTGCGGCATTACTTGCCAATGAAACAGGTCGTCCGGTTAAGTTTAAGTTAGCGCGTATGGACGATATGATCATGACCGGCAAACGTCATCCATTTGAAAATAACTACACCGTTGGCTTTGACAAAAATGGTCAAATCAAAGGCATTAATATTGAAGTTAATGGTAACTGTGGCTATTCACCTGATTTATCTGATGCCATTGTTGATCGAGCAATGTTTCATTCAGATAATGCCTACTTCTTAGACCAAGCAACTGTGAGGGGAAATCGATGTAAGCTAAACACCGTCTCACATACCGCTTATCGTGGTTTTGGTGGTCCTCAAGGCATGATGACTATCGAACTGGTTATGGATGAAATAGCCCGCCATTTAGGTAAAGACCCGTTAGAGATCAGAAAGATAAATTTGTATGGTGACGATGGTCGCAACGAAACTCATTACCATCAACAAGTTGAGCATAATAATTTAGTTGAGATCATCGAGTCATTGGAAGAGAGTTCTGACTACCAAGCTCGACGTAAAGCGGTGACAGAATTTAATGCCAATAACCCTATCCTTAAAAAAGGCCTTGCCTTAACACCGGTTAAATTTGGTATCTCGTTTACCGTACAACATTTAAATCAGGCTGGGGCACTGGTCCATATTTATACCGATGGCACCATTCACTTAAGTCATGGTGGTAGTGAAATGGGACAGGGTTTGAATACTAAGGTCGCGCAAATTGTTGCCGAAGAATTTCAAGTAGACGTTGATACGGTTGCGATATCAGCTGCTCGAACTGATAAAGTACCAAACTCGTCACCAACCGCTGCCTCATCAGGCACAGATCTTAATGGTAAAGCCGCAGAAGCAGCGGCAAAAACGATTAAGCAGCGTTTAATTGATTTTGCATGTGAAAAATATCAAGTATCTGCCGAGCAAGTTAAATTTGAAAGTAATACTATTGTTGTTGGTGAACAAACCTTTAGTTTCGCGGAATTTTCACAAATAGCCTACATGGGGCGGGTGTCTTTATCTTCGACTGGTTTTTATAAAACACCGAAAATACATTTTGATCGGGCAACAGGTAAAGGGCGTCCGTTCTTCTATTTTGCCACGGGGGCTTGTGTATCTGAGGTGATTATTGACACCTTAACCGGTGAGTATAAAACCTTACGTACCGATATTTTACAAGATGTCGGCCACTCGATTAATCCGGCGATAGATATTGGTCAAATTGAAGGTGCCTTTATTCAAGGTATGGGTTGGCTAACCACGGAAGAATTAGTTTGGAACGAACAAGGTCGATTACTTTCTAATAACCCAGCCACTTATAAAATTCCGGCAATTAATGATGCACCAGAAGACTTTCGTGTGGCATTAGTGCCTGATGCACCAAATCGTGAACATACTATTTACAACTCAAAGGCGGTAGGTGAACCACCATTTATGTTAGGAATATCGGTTTGGTCTGCACTTAAGGACGCAATATCGAGTGTTTCTGAGTATAAGTTAAGTCCAAAGCTAGACACACCAGCAACACCAGAGCGCGTGCTTTGGGCGGTTGAAAGTATGAAGGCACAATCGTAAGCAAAGCTTAGGAGCAATGTTATGACAATGGCAACTAAAATGAATTGGAACAGCGCTTCCTATGAGTTAAGCAAAAAAGGTCAAGCTTATGTTTTGGTGACTTTAGTGGGGGTTTCCGGTTCAACGCCGAGAAACAGCGGGACTAAAATGGTGGTCAGTAAAAATGATTTATTTGACACTATTGGTGGTGGACACCTTGAACATAAAGCCGTGAAGTACGCACATAAAATGTTGCTAGAAGGTAAAAATAGTCAGCATTTAGAACACTTCCAATTAGGCAGTAATTTAGGTCAATGTTGTGGCGGTAATGCTAGCGTTTTGTTCGAGTGTTTTGCTGCGGTAGAAGTCAATATTATGTTGTTTGGTGCCGGTCATGTCGGTAAAGCACTATTACCCATTCTGGCGCAATTGCCTTGTCAGGTAACTTGGGTCGATAGCCGGGAAGAGCAGTTTCCAGCGCTTGTTGATGGTTATCATAACGTTCGAAAAGTGGTCGCTGAAGAACCCGAGCTAGAAGTTAAAACTATGCCTGAGAACAGTTACTACATAGTGATGACGCATAACCATCAAATGGACTTTGATATCTCGCAAGCGATTTTAAAGCGTGGTGATTTTTCATATTTAGGCTTAATCGCCTCTGACACTAAGTGGCGTCGCTTTCAACAGCGCTATAAGCATCGTGATATTGATACGCTGCAAGTCGCTCGAATGAACTGTCCCATAGGCCTGTCACAAGTTGGTGGTAAATTGCCGATGGAAGTTGCGGTGTCAATTGCTGGTGAAGTTATTCAGCACTATCAAGATGAAAAACAGCAAGCCGAAAGCCAAAATTGTGCTAACAAAGTTACTAACACTGCCAACACTAAAAAACGTCCGGTTTCGCAGCAGGGCATTCATTGGCAAGAATTTAAACAACTATTAACTAACGAAGAATTAAGCGTTAGTGATAAACCATAGGAGAAGCAAGGTGTCCCATTTTGCTCTACAAAGTAACAATGTCATTATCAACGGTGAGATGATTGCCGCCTGTGTTGAAATAAAAAATGAGTTTATTTTTGCCATTCATCCACACGGTCAAGCGCTATCGTGCCCGATACAAGATTTTGGCGATAAGGTGATCATGCCGGGCTTAGTTGACTCGCATGTGCATATTAATGAACCGGGCCGAACTGAGTGGGAAGGTTTTAATACCGCCACTCAAGCAGCAGCTGCCGGCGGTATTACAGCTCTCGTTGATATGCCGTTAAATTGTATTCCGGTCACAACTACGAAAGCGGCATTTCAAGAAAAACTTGATTCTGTTGATGATAAGTTGTGGGTTGATTGTGGTTTTTGGGGTGGCGTTATTCCAGAAAATATTGCTGACTTAGATGAATTATTAAATGCTGGTGTACTTGGGGTTAAATCATTTTTAATTGACTCTGGCATTGCAGAGTTTCCAAATGTTGAAGCTAAAGATATTAGAGCGGCAATGCCGATATTAGCTAAACACGATGTGCCATATTTAATCCATGCTGAATTAGATTGTGGCAGCTTTAACGATGTTGAGATCACTAAAGAATACAGTAGCTTCCTTGAATCACGGCCGAAAAAATGGGAAAACGATGCTATTTCCTTAATGGTTGATATGGCGCGTGAGTCGCAAGAAAAAGGTGATAACTGCAAAGTTCACATTGTGCATTTATCCAGTGATGAAGCCTTAGATACCATTGCTCAAGCGAAAAAAGAAGGTTTGCGCTTTAGTGCTGAAACTTGTCCTCACTATTTGACCATAGCCGCTGAAACTATCCCTGATGGCAAAACGTTATTTAAATGTTGCCCGCCTATTCGTGAGAATAAAAACCGTGAACACTTATGGCAAGCAGTTACCGATGGTCGATTAGATTTTATTGTTTCTGATCATTCTCCTTGCACGCCAGAGTTAAAACACATTGATACTGGTGATATTGAAAAAGCTTGGGGTGGCATTTCCGCCTTACAGTTTGGCATTTCATTGATTTGGACAGAAGCGAAAGACCGAGGCTTTAGCTTAGTCGATATTACTCGCTTGATGTCAACTGAAACTGCTAAGTTTGCCGGCTTAGACTCGATTAAAGGCGAAATTAAGGTAGGGAACCACGCCGACTTTTTGGTGTTCGATCCCAATGCAGAATTTGTTATTACCAATGAAATGATCAAGCACCGCCACAATATAACGCCTTATGCCGGTCGCAAAGTTACGGGGCAAGTCGAACATACCTTTGTACGTGGTCACCATGTATATCAACAAGATGAATTTATTAATGAGCCTAAAGGGCGTCCCTTGCTAAAAGGTCAACTGTAAAGGGAAAACTGTAATTATCAGTTGGCAGAGATGCTCACCAGCAATAATCGCAGTCATGACGTTAACGATAAAAATTTTGAAGTAGGACAAATTAGCTATGATGTTAGATATAGATACGCAAGAGCAGAATAAGTTAAGCGGCTCTGCGCTTGAATTAGAAAAAAAATTAAAAACTCATTGTGTCGATTTAGCCAGTGAGCGTGTTGGCGGTGAAACACTGTCATGTAGTGATGATTTCTTTGCCGAAATGGAAAACTTGATCAAGCCGGGGCGG
This sequence comes from Colwellia sp. SU-HH01172, assembly GCF_057553355.1. Taxonomy (NCBI): domain Bacteria; kingdom Pseudomonadati; phylum Pseudomonadota; class Gammaproteobacteria; order Alteromonadales; family Colwelliaceae; genus Colwellia; species Colwellia sp. SU-HH01172. Next base: position 237,031 of record NZ_BAAJMB010000004.1, read on the forward strand.
GGTATTTTTATTGATGATAAATTTACTGACCGCGGTAAATGGATGGACGGCTGGGAATCTCGTCGCAGCTATGGTCGAGACAATGGCCGAGAATTTGATTGGTGTATTATTCGCTTAGGAATCAAAGGTATTATTCGTGGCTTTGACATCGATACCAATTACTTTCGTGGCAATGCCCCAGAGTCAGTTTCAGTCGAAGCATGTGTCAGTGAAGTAGAGCCAAATGCTGACACGGTTTGGCATACGGTTTTAGCGCAAGTGCCAGTAGAAGCCCATAGTCAAAATGTTTTTGCGGTGAGTGACGATACCGCTTGGACCCATATTCGCCTCAATATGTTTCCTGATGGTGGTGTGGCACGTATTCGTGTTTATGGTGAAGCTGATGTGAATTGGCAACACTTTATCGCTGGGGAGTTAATTGATTTAGCTTACATTAAAAATGGCGGTAAAGCATTGCTAGTTAGCGATATGTTCTTCAGTGATAAAAATAACTTAATTATGCCGGGTCGTGGTAAAGACATGGGTGATGGTTGGGAAACTAAACGTCGTCGTGATCCTGGACCCGACTGGTCAATTGTAAAGCTTGCCAGTGAAGGAAGTATTGAAAAAGTGATTGTTGATACTTGTCATTTTAAAGGTAATTTCCCTGATACTTTTACCCTAGAAGGTATGATGTCGAGCAGTGATGATTTTACCGATGGTCAACAAGAAGAGAAGTGGCAGCCAATTATTGCCAAGACTAAGCTATATGCGCATCGTGAACATTTATTCATTAATGAAATTCTTACCAGTACCAAGCAAACCTTTACTCATGTCAGGTTAAGTATCTTCCCTGACGGTGGCATCTCACGTATGCGAGTTTTTGGTAAGCGTCGCGCTTAAGAGGAAATTGAGATGAATTTAGAGCAATTAAATAATTTTACCGTAGATGAGGCGAGCCATACCTTTATGCAGTGCTGCACCTCATCGACTTGGGTGAATACTATGGTTAAGGCACGACCATTTGCCGATAAGCGCGCACTAGTAAACCAAGCTGATTTAGCCTGGCAAGACCTGGATGAGGCAGATTATTTAGAAGCCTTTGAAGGCCACCCCAAAATTGGTGACGTAAATAGTTTACGTGCTAAGTATGCCAACACCAAAGAATTAGCGGGTAACGAGCAAGGATTGGTTAAGGAAGCTAATGACGAGGTTTTACGTGTACTGGCGCAAGGCAATAGCGATTATGAGCAAAAATTCGGCTTTATTTTTATTGTTTGTGCGACCGGTAAAAGTGCCAAAGAAATGTCGGACTTATTACAAGCACGTCTGCCAAACACCAAAACGCAAGAGTTAATTAATGCAGCAGAAGAGCAGCGAAAAATTTTCCAATTGCGTATTGAAAAAGCACTAGCAGAAGGTTAAACCCGATGGGGCAAGGGCCCCAAATTTTAAGGAATTATTATGAGTCAAATCACAACTCACATACTTGATACCACACGTGGTTTACCAGCACAGAATGTGCCAATCAGCTTATACGTGCAACAAGGGGATGGCTGGCAAGAACTCGGTAGCGGTGTTACCAATGAAGATGGTCGTCTTCCAGGGCTATTAGCTGCTGATGTCAAACTGCTTGCAGGTATTTACCGTATGCATTTTCACACGAGCGACTATTTTAACGCCAATAAAGAAACCGGTTTCTATCCTTATGTCGATATTGTCTTTGAACTTGATGGCAATGGTGCTCACTACCACATTCCGTTGTTATTAACCGCGTTCGGTTATTCAACTTATCGTGGTAGCTAATTAGATCACTGAATGAGAACTTTATGACAGAGTTAAAAACTATCACGCCAAAACCATTAACTAAAGCCGATTTTAGTGCTTTTGGTGATGTGATTGAAGCTGGCGAAGACAGTAAAAAAATAGCCATAAATGATGGTTTTACCCAACGTTATCATGATTTAGCTAAAGTTGATGTCAATGACAATGACGGTCATACCCTGATCAATATTTTTCGCTCAACGCCATTAGCTCAACCCATCGCCATTAAAATGATGGAACGTCACCCGCATGGTAGCCAAGCGTTTATTCCTATAGGGGAAAATCCCTATTTAGTGGTGGTCGCGGCTGCTGGGGAATTCGATATTAACAATATTGAAGTTTTTATCGCCAGTTCAGAGCAAGGGGTCAATTATCATAAAGGCACTTGGCATCACTTCTGTTTAGCATTGGAAAGTGAGAGCGATTTTCTGGTGATCGACCGAGGTGGTAGGGGTGATAACTGTGATGTTATCGAATTGGACGGTTCGTTAGTCATTACCCCAAGTTAAGCTAGTAGCTAGGTGTTTTGGGTAAAAGCGTATGACAGCGAGCAGAAAAAATTTATTAACGGCTTGTCTCGCAGCAAGGCAAAAATGAAACGTCAGCAAGCGAGCAATAAATTAACTTGGTTTGTGAAAACAAGCCAACGAAGATCAATCAATATCGTGCTGCATAACAGTAAGCAAGGATATTAAAAAAGGTGAAAGATAATGTTAAAAGTATTTCGTGGAGAGCTACTGCATTTTTTGGCTGATCCCGCCAAAGTTGCTCTGCAAGACAGCTATCAATATATAGAAGATGGCCTGTTAATCGTTAAAAATGGCTTAGTCGAACAGGTGGGGGAAGCGAGTGAATTGCTAGCGACACTAGATGACAGTGTTAATGTTACGCACTACGAGAATGGCCTAATTATGCCGGGCTTTATTGATACCCATGTACACTATCCTCAAACTGAAATGATAGCCTCATATGGTGAGCAATTACTTGAATGGTTGGAAAATTATACTTTTCCATTTGAGCGCCAATTTTCTGATTTTGAGCATGGTAAAAAAGTAGCTGAGTTCTTTTTAAATCAGCTGCTTGAGTCCGGTACAACCACGGCGTTAGTATTTGGCACTGTGCATAAAGAATCGGTTGAGGCCTTTTTTACTGTCGCCCAGCAGAAAAAATTACGGATGATTTGTGGCAAGGTCTTAATGGATCAAAATTGTCCTGATTATTTATCTGATACCGCGCAAACCGGTTACGATGATAGCAAAGCGCTTATTGAAAAGTGGCACCAAACCGACCGTTTACAGTATGCCATCACACCAAGGTTTGCACCCACTTGTTCAACTGAGCAGTTGAATAAAGCCGGTCAATTACTGGCAGAAAACCCGAGTGTTTATTTACACACCCATTTAAGTGAAAACAAAGCGGAAATTGCTTGGGTGAAAGATCTTTTCCCTGACAGTGATGGTTACTTAGATGTTTATGATAAAAGCAAATTACTAGGGCGCCGCAGTGTTTTTGCCCATGGCGTGCACTTACACGACAGCGAGTGTCAGCGTTTAGGTGAAACCGACTCAGCAATTGCCTTTTGCCCAAGTTCAAACCTGTTTTTAGGCAGTGGTTTATTTAATCTCCAGCAAGCACAAAAGTTTGATGTCAATGTCGGTTACGGCTCTGATATCGGCGCAGGCACCACCTTTTCAATGCTAAGCACTTTAAATGAAGGTTACAAAACTCAGCAACTTCGTGCGGAAAAACTCAGCCCATTTCAATCGTTTTACCTAGCAACATTAGGTGGCGCCGTTGCTTTAGATCTAGAGGGCACTATTGGTAATTTTAGTGTTGGCGCAGAGGCTGACTTTATTGTGCTTGATTATCATGCCACACCTTTAATGGATAGACGCATGCAACATTGTCAGAATTTATCAGAGAAACTTTTTATTTTGAGTATGTTAGGTGATGAGCGTCATGTTAAAGCCACTCATATCATGGGTGAAAAAGTTTAGCTGAAAAGCAATTAAACATTATAAAAGCTTCGATTAGCAGAAGCTAAGAAATATAAAATATTGGGGAATGTTATGGATCCATATCTTAACGAATGGCTAAACCTGATCATTAGGTTTGCCCATCTTATTACCGGTATCGCTTGGATAGGTGCCTCCTTTTACTTCGTTTGGTTAGATAACCATTTGGAAAAGCCGCCACAAGAAAAGCTTGATAAAGGCATTGGCGGAGACTTATGGGCAATTCATGGTGGTGGCTTTTATGAAGTGGCAAAATACAAACTTGCACCGCCTAAAATGCCAAGCACATTACATTGGTTTAAATGGGAAGCTTATACTACTTGGATCACAGGTTTCTTATTATTGACTCTTATGTATTACGTCGGCGCCGAGTCATACTTAATTGATAAACGCGTCGCCGATTTAACACAATTTCAAGCCATAGCGCTTGGTTTAGGCGCAATTATAGTGGGTGTCGGCAGTTACGAAGCACTTGTGCGTACTAAACTAAGAAATCATGGCATTATTCTGGGTTTGATCTTAATTGCGGTTGCCACGGCTTTATCATACGGTTTAACCCAAGTGTTTAGTGCTCGCGGAGCCTACATTCATATGGGCGCCATCATAGGTACCATAATGGCTGGTAATGTATTTTTCGGTATTATGCCGTCGCAGCGAGCATTAGTTAAAGCGGTTGAAGCAGGTAAAGCGCCAGACCCCGCTTTTGGCTTAAATGCGAAAGTGCGTTCAACCCACAATACTTATACAACCTTGCCTATCATTTTTATTATGATCTCCAACCACTATCCGATGACCTACAATCATAGTGCTAACTGGTTGGTGTTAATTGCTATTATTTTAATTACTGCTGCCGTACGACAATATTTTGTTTTACGCCACTTTGGTAAGCAAAAACCACTAGTATTAGTGGCGGCAGTCGTGGCAACAATAGCCTTGGCATTTGCCATAGCGCCACGCTCGACAGAAATTAGTGCCGAGCAAAAGCAGCAAGTTGTCAGTAATGACCAAGTCGTTCAAATTATTGAACAGCGTTGTAATTCATGCCATTCAAATAACAATACCGATGATATTTTCAAGTCAGCGCAGGCCGGCGTTATTTTTAATGACATCGAGGCAATTAAACAATGGGCGCCAAGAATAAAAGCGCGGGTTATCGACGCTAAAGATATGCCATTTATGAATAAAACTGCTATGAGTGATGAAGAGCGCACTAAATTAGCTATTTGGTTAGCGCAGAGTAACTAATCATATTTATAACCAGAACGATGAAAAGCATTTTCAGCAAAGATGCTTTTTACAGTGAAATAAACAGAGTTACCCTATGAATGAACGCGTAATTAAACATGGTTATAAAGTTGCAGAATCTTTGTATAACTTGGTAGAGCATGAAATTCTGCCTGGTACTGGTATTGATGCTGAAGACTTCTGGCAATCTTTTGCCAAAGTATTTGATGAATTCACTCCCAAAAATGAAGCCTTATTAGTTAAGCGTCAATATCTGCAAGAGCAAATAGATGCTTGGCACTTAGATGTTAACAATCAACCTTTCGAGCAAAAGAAATATCAAGAATTTTTAACTGATATTGACTACCTAGTTCAAGAGCAAGAAGATTTTTCAATAAATACATCTTATGTTGATGAAGAAGTGGCAACTGTTGCCGGGCCGCAACTTGTCGTGCCGTTAATGAATGCTCGATTTGCGTTAAATGCCGCCAATGCTCGTTGGGGAAGTTTATATGATGCGCTTTATGGTACGGATGTAATTAGTGAGCATGATGGCGCAGAAATAACCAAGAATTATAATCCCGTTCGTGGTGCGCGAGTACAAGCCTACGCGCGTCAATTTCTAGATGAGATCTTACCGTTTACTCACGGCAGCCATGTCGATGTGATCAGCTATCAAGTAGCTAACGGCAAACTAGTGGTGACCTTAAAAGATAACCAACAAGTTAGTTTAGTTGAGCAAGATAAATTTGTTGCATTTACCGGTGATGAGCAAAACCCGTCTGCCATTTTGTTTAAAAATAACGGCTTGCATATTGAAATTAAAATTGATCCAAGTATGCCCGTGGCGAAAACGGATCCCGCTTCTGTCGCCGATATTATTCTCGAATCCGCATTAAGTGCGATTCAAGATTGTGAAGATTCCATTGCGGCCGTTGATGCCGAAGATAAAACTAAGGTTTATCGCAATTGGTTGGGGTTAATGAAAGGGGATTTAAAGGAAATATTGGAAAAAAATGGTGTCTCAATGACTCGCCAACTTAACCAAGATAGAACTTATAAAACCTGTGATAACCAAGAGCTGATCTTACCGGGCCGTAGTTTACTCTTTATTCGTAATGTCGGCCATTTAATGACCAATGACGCGGTGTTAACGGCTGATAATAAAGAAGTGCCGGAAGGGATTTTAGATGGCTTGATCACAACGCTTATTTCGTTACATGATTTAAAAGGTAACTCAGCATTTAAAAATTCACGCCAAGGCAGCATTTATATTGTCAAACCTAAAATGCATGGCCCAGAGGAAGTTGCCTTTAGTAACCTGTTGTTTACTCGTATTGAGTCATGTTTAGGCTTAGCGGTTAATACCATAAAAATGGGCATTATGGATGAAGAACGTCGTACCTCGGTAAATCTGAAAGAATGTATTCGTATGGCCAAAAACCGTTTGGCCTTTATTAATACTGGCTTTTTAGATAGAACTGGCGATGAAATTCACACTAGTATGCATGCAGGGCCTATTGCTCGAAAAGAGCTAATGAAAAATGAAAGTTGGATCAAAGCCTATGAAAAACGTAATGTCCGTATTGGCTTGCAGGCAGGCTTAAACGGTAAAGCACAAATAGGCAAGGGCATGTGGGCCATTCCTGATGAAATGTTGAATATGGTCAACACTAAAATTGCTCATCCTAAATCGGGAGCCAATTGTGCATGGGTACCATCACCAACTGCCGCCACTTTGCATGTTTTACATTATCATCAGGTCAATGTCGCGAAAATACAAGAGCACATGCTTACTGAGCTGTCAGCGGTTGAACATGATGATTTAACTGATTTACTCACTATCCCGTTACTCAAAAATCCGCAGGCATTGTCTGCGCAAGAGATTCAGCACGAACTTGATAATAACGTACAAGGTTTATTAGGTTATGTTGTGCGTTGGGTTGACCACGGTATTGGATGTTCAAAGGTGCCTGATATTAATAATGTTGCTCGTATGGAAGATAGAGCGACATTGCGTATTTCCAGTCAGCATATTTGTAACTGGCTGCATCACGGTATATTGACTCAATCGCAAGTCATAGAGTCATTGAAACGTATGGCAAAAGTGGTTGATTTACAAAATATAACTGATGCTATGTATCTGCCAATGGCACCAGATTTTGACAATAACATCGCCTTTCAAGCAGCGATGGATTTAATTTTTAAGGGGAAAGAGCAGCCTAGTGGCTATACCGAACCTTTATTACATCAGCGCCGTGTTGAGTTAAAAGCAAGAAATTAAGTGACGAAATAACGCTTGAAATCAAAAATTGTCGGTTGAAAAAAGCTTACATTTACTATTTAATAATCGAAAAATCAGCGACTTCTTGATATAAGTGTCAAGAAGTCGCTGATTTTAGTTTTCATAGATTGTTTCTATAGGAGTTTTTGTGGCAAATACCAAAGTATCCGAAGGTAGTATTCGACAAAGAAATAAAGCACTTATCTTCAATGCAGCGAAAAAAGAGTTTGTTACTTATGGCTTTAAAGGCGCTTCCATTAAACGTATTGCCGAACGTGCAGAAATTGCTCGTGCTAACATTCATTACTATTTTAAAGATAAGACCGACTTATATCAGCAGTTGCTGAGTAATATTATTGAAGTATGGAATAGAGATTACGATACTTTTAATACCGACAATGAGCCAAAACAAGTGCTTAGTGCCTATATTCGGGCGAAAATCATGTACTCTAAAACTGATCCTGATGCCTCAAGAATTTTCGCCAGTGAATTAATTCATGGTGCTCCGGTACTTCATGATTACCTAAATAGTGACTTTAAAGAGTGGTTAAATAGTAAAGTAGCGGTTATTGAAGCATGGATAGCGCAAGGGTTAATCGATAAAGTTAATCCACACCATTTATTATTCTTGATTTGGAGCTCAACACAACATTACGCTGATTTTAATGTGCAAGTTATTGCGGCACTGAATAAAGATGCGATGGACGATGACGATTTCGAGGCCGTTGTTGCGTCATTAACACAAATTATTCTTAAAGGTTGCGGTATTAAATAATCGCCATCTCGGTGCTATTTACTGATATATTTTAGTGTTGTTATCACCTGTGCGATTGTTGTCGCCCACGCATGGGCTGCGGCATCAACTTCCTTAAGTGCATGAATCAACTCTTCATTATGTAGGGTAATATAAGGCTTATTAAGTGCCGCGCAATAACCAGCATCAAAGGCCGCATTCCATTGTTTGTATTTGTCACCAAAACGTATAATCGCGATATCACAATGTTCGATTAATGCCTTGGTTCGCAGCGCGTTTACTTTTGCTGATTTATGATCACGCCAAAATGGTTTTTCTTCAGCACCTAAAATATCGCCGGCACTGTCACTTTCGTCGTGGTCGGTAACGGCGGAGTAAAAAGCCAAATTTAAGCCTTGTTCTTGGCAAGCTTGAATAATTTCATTACGCCAATTTGTGTGGATCTCACCTGAAAGGTAAACCTTGAATTTCATTATTGTGTCCTTAATGCTGTTGTTTGAACTATATTCGTTAATTAGCGCGAAACTATAAGAGAAAACAAGCGACTTATTTTCTCTTAATCATAGCGGCTGTTACAAATTAAAGTAAGTTGCTTGTCCTTGAGCCTCAGCCAATTCTGCAGCAACACTTGCAACGGCCAAATCTTGTAGTCCAACACCTGTACCATCAAAAAGGGTGATTTCATCGTCGCTAGTTCTGCCACTGTGAACACCATTGATGACATCGCCGATGGGAATAATGTCTGCTGCTTTAATGACATTATTGTTCACGGCATGTTGAGCCTCTCCTATGGTGATAGACTGCGCTAGCTCATCGGTGAATACGGTTGCGAGCGCAAATAGTTTCTCATCGACTTCTTGTTTGCCTTTCGTATCGGTTCCCATGCATGCGATATGCGTGCCTGGCTTAATCCAATCCTTGTCGATTAGTGCTTCAAAGGCCGAGGTTATGGTAATAATCACGTCGGCTTGTGAACAAAGTGCTTTACGACTTAATGACTCAAACGGCAGGTTTAACTCTTCACATACGGCGGCAAGATTAATCAATTTTTCAGGATGGAGATTCCAAGCAAGCACTTTTTTGAAATTACCTTGCTCAACGGCGGCTCTTAACTGAAATGTTGATTGATGACCAGCTCCTATGATACCTAAAACCTGAGAATTTTTACGTGCTAAATGCGCTATAGATACCGCAGAAGATGCTGCGGTGCGTAGCGCCGTTAGATAATTGCCACCGACAAGTGACTTTAATTTTCCGCTATCAGGGTCGAATAAAATAACCGTGGATTGATGATTAGTTAAGCCTTTGTCGATATTGCCAGGCCAGTAACCTCCTGACTTTAATCCTAATACCATACCATCGTGATCAAAGCCTGACTTAAAACCATAGAGAGCATTTTCATGGCCAATGGCTTCTCGTATAACAGGAAAATTATAAGCACTATTTTTTGCCATCGCTGAAAATACATTCTCTACGGCGGTGAAGGCACTTGCTCGTCCCATAAGGTTTTGACATACGCTTTCAGAGACAACGGACACGCCTTTATTTTCGTTGTTTGTTGAATGACTCATCTGGTTTCCTCAAGTAATGCCCGATTTTCAATAGTAAAAGAATTGGGCATAACCATAGCAACGGCTTAGGGAGAGTGAGCAAGCCTGTTGCTATAGTTAGGTTGGTTAAAAAGCCCCCAAAGGCGGCTGTAAAAGCAGATACCTCGGCATTGATGGTCGGGAGTAATTCAATATCGGATATCGTAATACTTTTAACATTCGCGCAATGGGAGCAACGTGAAACAATTTAAAGGTTAGCTTTCCTCTTTTCTATAAATGACAATAAACTTAGTACGCCTTGCCTCGTGCAGAAATAGGCCAAAGTTTTTCAACTTTACCGTTGCGAACGCCAACATAATAATCATGAACGTTACAGGTCGGGTCACAATGCCCCGGCACTAGCTTTAACTTTTGATTTATTTGCAACGCACCTGTTGGATCTGAGATGACGCCATGCTCATCTGAACATTTAATATATTCGACATCGTCGCGACCAAAAATATAAGGTAAGCCACTGTCAACCGATTGTGCTTTAAGTCCGGCGTCACAAATCGCTTTGTCTTTTTTTGTATGACTCATCACCGATGTTAAAATAAATAAGGCATTTTCGAACTCAGAAATACGCTGACCGCTTTCATCATGAATGCGTTGATAATCTGCATCCATAAATGCGTACGAACCACATTGCAATTCATTGAATACGCCAGAATTACCTTCAAAGTAATATGAACCCGTTCCGCCACCGCCAACTATGTCACACTCAAGCCCTTCGGTTTTAAGCATTGCTATGGTTCTTGCTACCATGGCTATGGCAATATCAATTTTTTCTTTGCGTTCAAGGTAGCTTTCCATATGCTGCATTGCACCTTGGTAGGCTTGAATACCAGCGAATTTTAAACCAGGCGTTGCGTCTATCGCTTTGGCAATATCAACTACCGGTTGACCTTCGCTAACGCCACAACGTCCGGCGCCACAATCGATTTCTACTAAACATTCAATTTCAGTACCGTGCTTTTTAACTGCTGCCGCTAATTCTGCGACGTTATCAAGGTCGTCAACACAGCAAAGCGTGCGAGCGCCTAATTTAGGCATACGTGCTAGTCGGTCAATTTTGGCAGGGTCACGTACTTGATTGGAAACTAAAACATCTTTAATGCCACCACGAGCAAACACTTCGGCTTCAGATACTTTCTGACAACATACCCCACAACTATCACCTAACTCTTCTTGAAGAAAAGCAATATCAACTGATTTATGCATTTTGCCGTGGACGCGATGACGAACTCCCATATCCTTAGCTAATTGTCCCATAGTGCGAATATTACGCTCTAAGGCATCTAAATCTACGACCAAACAAGGGGTTTGAATATCGGCTTCTGCCATGCCCGGCGTCGCTGGAATGTTATATCCTACTTCTAAATAATCTGATGTTGTCATTGTCTTCTCCAAAATTAAATTTTTCTTTAAATGATGTTCTTAAACACGGCTATTGCGCCTGTGCTTTATTGCTTCATCCACGGCAGTTTGTCTAAATCGACGTTGCCACCGGTCAGGATCACGCCAATTCTTTGGCCTTTAAATACGTCAGGGTTTTTTAGGATAATCGCCAAAGCCACCGCACTGCTTGGCTCTACGACTATTTTCATTCGTAGCCAAATCAGCTTCATTGCTGCAACAATTTCATCTTCCGTTGCCGTTAAAATATCGGTGACATGGTTTCTTACGAAGTGCCAAGTTAGGTTTTTCAGTGGCACTTTCAAGCCATCAGCAACCGTGTTGGGAGCATCGTCGGCAATGATATGACCGGCTTTAAATGAACGAGCGGCGTCGTCAGCATTTAGCGGCTCGGCTGCGTAAATTTTTACCTTAGGAGCAATAGTTGATAATGTCAGACAGGTACCAGAAATCATGCCACCACCACCTATTGGCGCAACAACACTGTCTAAGTCATTAACTTGAGCAACTAGCTCTTTTGAACAGGTTGCTTGGCCAGCAATGACTCTAGGATCGTTATAAGGGTGAACAAAATCCGCACCAGAGGCAGCAACAACATCGTTAAATACAGCTTCACGAGAGCTTGTTGACGGTTCACACTCGATGATAGTACCGCCATAACCTATTACCGCATCTTTCTTCGCTTGCGGTGCTGTTTTAGGCATCACAACCGTAACCGGAATCCCCCGTTGCCCTGCAGCATACGATAGTGATAATGCGTGGTTGCCAGAAGAGTGAGTGGCGACACCTATTTTGGCTTTTTCGTCGCTTAAACCAAAAACCGCATTGCAGGCGCCGCGTACTTTAAAGGCGGCCGCTTTTTGTAGATTCTCACATTTAAAAAATATCTTTGCGCCAGTTAATTCATCTAAAAAGCGCGAGGTTAATATTGGTGTTTTATGAATGTAAGGTTTAATGCGCTCATGGGCTACGATTACATCGTCGTATGTTGGGATATCCATTGCTGTAGCGGTTGAATCGTTCATTACTTCTTCCTCGTATTCGTTAAACGTCGCGAGCTTCTAGGTAGTAACTGCTGTTTGGCTGAAGGCGCGTTTATGCTATGTGGTGTTTACAGAGTGATTTCACTTTATGGAAAATCATTAAGCTGCGCAAACAAGAGGGATTCCACATTGTGAAATTTTTCTTGTTTTTGTTTGCTTGTTTAACCAGAACTTCTTGTTGTTAATAAATAAAAGCACAAGGGATGCCTGTACTATTAAAAAATATTTCACATTGTGAAATGTTTAACCTATGCTTTTAATGGCTAATTAGACGTATATTTGTTTTTGGCTCTTAGGCGCTGTTGAATCGAGGAGTCGAGTAGGGGAGTTAATGTTATGAAAAAGAATAAACCAGAATCTCGCATTCAAGTTATCGATCGAGCGGCAATGTTATTAGATGCAATATCTCGCTACACCATGCCAGTGACGTTAAAAGCATTAAGTGCTGATACTAATTTAGCGCCGTCAACGGCTTTTCGTATTTTACATTCTTTGATTGATAATCACTTTGTTGACAGAGATAGCGTAGGAAAATATCAGCTTAGTGGTCGGTTAATACGACTTACGGGTCACCAAAATGCTGGTATTGATTTTAGAAAAGTCGCTATTCCCTATATGGAAAAGCTGCGTGATCAATTTGGTGAAACCATTAACTTAACAACGCGCGAAGGTGATGTGGTGATCTATGTTGAAAAATCCATCCCTAATAGGATGATGCATGTTCAACAAATTATCGGAAGCCGCGCGCCGTTGCACGTTACTGGCGTTGGTAAAATGATGTTAGGCCGAGAAGGTGAAGAAGGTATCAAAGGTTATGCTCAGCGAACTAATTTACCGACTTATACTCGTAGCACGTTATCAAAACTACCGGAACTCGTTGATGAATGTATGACCTGTGTTGAGCAAGGTTATGCCTATGACAATGAAGAGGCGGAAGTTGGGGTGGGTTGCATTGGCGTACTTATCTTCGATAAATATGGTGAAGTTGTCGCGGGCTTGTCCGTTTCGGCGCCCATACAAAGACGCAAAGATGAATGGGTTAAAGATTTGGTAAAAGCGGGCAAGTCAATTTCAGCGGAACTTGGCTATGTGAAAAGCTCAGCTTAAGTTGGTTAGGCAAAACCAAGCTTGTTCATTAACTCTCGAGCTCATCGGCTATTGCTTCGAATATATTTAATATTAAATAGGATAAGTTATCAGTGCCGCTGCGGGTTAGTGGTGCTAAATATGTGTGTAGATGTCATTTGATAAATAGCACCTAATTTCTTGTTTAATTTAGGAATTTTAAAAACTAAAGAGAGTAAGCTATGTTAACAATAAATAGACTAAATCAAATGGAAGCTAAAATAATTATCGATGGAGCGGTCAATAAGGCAAAAGACTTAGGTATACCCATGTGTATTTCTGTGGTCGATGAATCCGGCAACTTATTAGCATTTGAACGAATGGATGGTGGAAAAATACACAGTATTACCATTTCGCAAGATAAAGCTTTTACCGCCGCTTCCGCTCGCAAAGGAACACATGAGTTCAATCAGGCCTGCATTCCGGGTCATGAAAATAATTTATTTGGTATTCATACTGCTTTAGGTGGGCGAATGTGTATTGTTGGCGGTGGTTTGCCGATCATTTGCAATGGCAACGTTGTTGGCGGCATAGGGGTTAGCTCTGGCTCACCTGAGCAAGACTTAGGTTGTGCTCAAGCAGGGGTAGATAGGTTTGCCAGCATGTCAGCGCTAAAAGCCAGTTAAAACTCTTATCAGTTTAGCAATGCGCTAATGTTGTAAATTGATAAGCAAGGATTACTGGCTAGTTGAACCTTTCCAAGTGGTTTAGGCAATAAAAGCGGTTTATCTCTTTCAGGAGATAAACCGCTTTAGTTTTTTCAGGTAAGTTGATTTATTAGTGGTAACTGTGGCGAGTCATGAGGAAGAGTACGTCGACTCTTTGCACCCAGCTAAATCATGATTTGCAATGAGTTATAAAGCCAATGCTAGGTTGAAGTTTTCTGTTTTAAATACTCTAGTGCCGCTATTCGTGTCGCGAAAATATGCTCTGCAGGCACTTTGTCGAGTAAGTTGAGTTTATTAAAGTCATTACGCACCCGTTCACATACACTCGATAATAATATGTCGCGTCCTTCATTGAGGTAGCTGACAATAATTTCTTCGATGGCTATGGTACTGGTAATGCCGACAAATCGAGCGTCGGTTAAATCTAACAGTAAAGTTTTATTTTGATCTGACTGTGAAACGCTTTGCTTCAAACCTCGCGCAACGCCAAAACCAATCGGACCAGAAATATTAAGTAATATTACACTATCGTCCATCGACGCTAATAATTGCTTTTCTGAGGCGGAAAGGTGATCAGCATCTTTGGCGGTATACAAATTGATATTATCTAATTGAATTTCTGATAAACGTCGAATGGTGACTAAGTTCGCAATAAATACACCAATTAATACCGCTGTGACTAAATCAAAAACGACCGACATTGCCATAGTCGAGAGCATTAAACTAGCACTAAAAAGTGGCACTTGATGAATACGTTTAAGAAAGTTCCAGTCGATAATACTGATGCCAACATGGGTTAATATTGCCGCTAAAACAGCGACTGGAATATAGGCGGTATATTCACCGGCCCAAAGTACAATGGCGAGAATGAATATTGCGTGGAGAATGCCAGATAGCGGTGTTGTTCCACCCGCTCTTAAATTTGTAACTGTGCGCATCGTCGCACCACCACCCGGTAAGGCACCAAATAAGCCAGCGATGATATTACCAATGCCTTGACCAACAAGCTCTTGATCCGAATCATGCAAGTCGTTGCTAATACTATCAACGGTTAAGGATGTCATTAATGAATCTAGGGTACTTAAGGTGGCAATTAATAATGCTGACTTGACCATCTCACCCGCTAAAGCGTTGTCCCAAATGGGCAAGTTAAATGACGGCAACACACTGGAAATGGCGCCAACAACTGGCACACTGCTTTCAGAAAATACGTAAAATAGCGTTGCCCCGATGACAGTGATGATACTAGCAGGTACTATGCGACTGTATTTTTTCGGCCATAAAAAAAGCACCACTAAACAAGCTAAACCAAGCAGAGTATTGGTACTAGTGAATGTGCTTAATGACATTTGCAATTCAGGTAAGGCATGGCCAAATAGTGGTTCAATTTGCGACAGTATGATCAACACGCCAATGCCTGAGGTAAAGCCTGAGATTACCGGATACGAGACTAAAATAAAGTATTTGCCGAGTTTAAAAAAACCAAATAGCAGTTGAAATACCCCCGCTAAGCTTACGACCGTGAAGGCCATCGCAACGCCATTCTCGGGAGATTGAGCAACAAAACTGGTTAATATCGCCACCATAGCAACGGTTAAGCCCGTATTCGGACCGGATATTTGTTGGTTTGTGCCACCAAATAAGGAGGCAAATAGTCCGGTGATAATGGCACAGTAAATACCCGCGCTGGCGCCAGCACCAGAGGTGACACCAAAAGCTAAGGCAAAGGGTAAAGCAACAATTGTCGATGTGAGCGCACCAAAAATGTCACCTTTAATTGTCTGTCGGTTAAAATGTGATAAAGAGAGCATAATGACCTAATGTTAAAAAAATTTAGAAATGGCATTAAATAACGTATAAATGCCTGAAAAATAAACTGGTTAAGTAAAATATAGCAAAGATGGTTACTAATCATTACCAAGCTAGAACTATAGTATACAATAAAAACTAATTTCTTGACACAGTTGACAGGTTTTCTGTTTTAGGTATAGGATGAATTGCTGATTATAAAAAAAGCAATTAAAAGGAAGGGCGCGATATTACCGAAAAATAATTACTGGTTGTTCATGATGATGGCTAGACAGCGTAGTTGTTCATTATACTATTTCGGTGTTTTCATTATGTGAAAAAAAGTATTTATATTTTGCGCTTATTGCTTGTTTACTTTGTTTTTATAGCTATTGGTCTTGGTTCTATAATTTTGATAATTTCATAATGTGAAATTTTTCAAGTGTTTTACCAGTTAACTTTGACTTTTATTTATGCTTTATTAAGTAAGCTACAAAGAATTAGGGTCCAACACAGCCTCTTTCTAATGGTTAGCTAAAGTGAATTACGTTTAGCCGTAGTTCAGCGACATACAGGTCACACTTTAAAAAATATAAAAAGTGGCCTCATTTATAAACAACGAGAGAACTGTAGTTATGGAACAAGCAAGTAAAACTTACGATAAAGAAAAAAGCGGAGTTGGGCTTTTAGAGCGTTTTTTTAAACTGTCTTCGCATAATACCACAGTAAAAACTGAGCTGATGGCGGGTCTCACCACCTTTGTCACCATGTCTTACATTATGTTTTTAAATCCTATTATCATGTCTAAAACAGGCATGCCATTTGATGGGTTATTCCTAGCTACTTGCCTTGGTGCAGCGATCGCAACTATTTTAATGGGGCTTTATGCTAATTGGCCTGTTGGTCTTGCGCCAGGTATGGGGCTGAATGCTTTTTTCACCTTTTCCGTTGTTGGTGCCATGGGCTACAGCTGGGAAATTGCATTAGGTGCTGTTTTCCTCTCTGGTGTTATATTTGTCCTGATGAGTGTCACACGTTTGCGAGAGTGGATGCTAGATAGTATTCCAATGAGTTTGCGGCTGGCAATGACGGCCGGTGTTGGTTTGTTTTTAGGTTTTATTGGACTTCGTTTTACAGGAATTGTCGTACCAAACCCGGATAATATTGTCGCGATTGCAGATCTTACACACTTTGGTTTTGGTGAATTTGGTCCTGAAGCGCCCGCGTTAGGTTTTTTAAGTTTCTTATTAATCGCTATTCTTAGCTATCGTAAGGTCTTTGGCGCTGTGCTTATCGGTATTGCGGCAACCACACTGATAGCCTTTGTCATGACCTGGGTATTACCAACAGACTTCTTTGTTGTTTCTGAAGCAGCGAAATCTTTTGCTCCTGCCTCAGGTTTTGTTACTTATAAAGGCCTGCTAGCTGTGCCTGATTTTTCTGCACTTGAACCTATATTATGGAAAGCTGATGTTGCTGGTGCTTTTCAAGTGGCACTGATTCCGGTGATTGTGACTTTTTTATTCGTTAATATTTTTGATACCGCGGGCACATTAATGGGTGTGGCTGAACGAGCAAATTTACAAGATAAAAATGGTAAAATCCATGGCTTAAGTAAGTCACTTAAAGCCGATTCTATCTCGTCTGTTATCGGTACGGCATTTGGTTGTCCACCCGTGACATCTTATGTTGAGTCTGCGGCGGGTGTTTCTGTCGGTGGTCGCACTGGATTAACGGCGCTGACGATAGGTTTATTATTCGCCGCTGGCATGTTCTTTTTACCGTTGGCGCAAATGCTACCAGGTTTCGCTGTTGATGGTGCGTTAATTTATGTCGCTATGCTAATGATGAGCTCAGTTAGAGGACTTGATTGGGATGATTTAACTGAATATGCTCCGGCTGTGTGTACAACTATCATGATGGCGTTTACATTTTCTATTGCTAACGGCATTGCTTTTGGTTTTATTACGTACACTGTGCTTAAAATTGGTGCGGGCCGCTCTAGTGAAATATCTAAAGGTGTTTGGGCGCTTACCGTTCTTTTCATTGCCAAGTTTATGTTTTTAAATTAATCAGCTTTTAAAGTGAATAGATAAAGGCCTTTCTTTTGAAAGGCCTTTTTTTTGCGTATTCATATCTGCAATGTTATCAAGTCATTATTCACTGCAATAATCAGTGATTGGTTATGGAAATTGATAGAGTCTCGGGTACCTCAATGGTGAATTTTAACGCGATGAAATCAAATGAATTTGTATAAATAATAAGTGACTTAGTGAGCCAAGGAACTCTCGAATAGCTTAACTCTCATTTCCCCCAAGCAGCCACTTGATTGATAGTGTATTCGATTATTGTTAAGGTCTTAAAATAATTAAAGAAAGTGTGATGTTTTTTTTCATTGGCATAAGGAGAGTCTGATGAAGGTTGATGATATTAGAGTTTTTATTCCCAGTAAGGATTACGAATTATCTCAGTCTTTTTATCAAGCGTTAGGTTTTGAAATGGATTATGTCACAGCTGAGTTATCTTTGTTCACCAGTGGCAAATGTACATTTTTCCTTCAAAGGTTTTATAACGAAGAATTTGCTAACAATTTAATGTTGCAACTTTCGGTGTTGGATATCAACGAGGCATTTGAGCTTATCTCTAGTCTAGATAGTTTCGACATAAAGTATGAGCCAATTAAAACAGAACATTGGGGTAAAGTTATTTATTTGTGGGGGCCATCAGGAGAGCTTTGGCACGTCACAGAATTTAGCAACTAACAGGAAAATTTTGCCCTTAAATGGGCGTAGCTTACTTAAGGATGTCTAATGTACCGTATTATAGTTTTAACCTTATCCGTTCTTTTTTCTTGCGCTGTAATAGCTGACGCGGATATTGATAATCAAAATGTAAAAAGGGCGGTGCTCGATTACATGGAGTCACAACACAAAGTTGAATCAAGCTTAATGAAAAGAGGCCTAGATAAAAAGCTCGCTAAAAGAACTTACTGGAAATCTAAAGATGGCTCAGAGTTTATATTGGAAACTGACTTTGAAACTATGGTGTGGGTGGCTGAAAACTATAACAAAGATGGTAACAAATTCCCGTCATCTCCGAAGGTTGATATCAATATACTCGATATTGATAATCGAGTTGCATCGGTAAAATTAACCGTGGATGATTGGATTGATTACCTGCATTTATACAAAAATAAAAATAATGAATGGAAAATAATTAACGTGTTGTGGCAATACCACGATACCACAAAGCATTCTAGTAAACAGTAAGTTAACAAGACAATCAAGCGGAACAAATAACACTTGCTTGTATTCCACTTCACATTTTAGCCGGTTATTATTTTCGCACCTTGATGGTGCGTTTACACTCAATTGTCAGCTGTGGACAAATTACATTATGAACCGGTATGAAATTTATCGAAAAAGAATAAAAAGTGATTTAGAAAATATCAGCACTGCTGAAAAGGCAGAATCTAGTCGTCGTTACTTTCCTAAAGGCATTAACTGTATTGGTGCCACAGCTGCAGATATTAAGTTGATCATTAGTAATTTTCAATGTGAAAATGCTGAACTTTCGGCAAGAGAAATGCTGGCTTTAACTGAATGTATTTTGCAAAAAGCTGAGTTTAGCGAAGAAGTGCTGATTGCTTTCGGCTTAATTAATAAGTTTGTAAAGAATAATTACGATGACAATTTATTATTACGTTTTGAATTTTGGTTAGAAAACTACGCATCCAATTGGTCTCATGTCGATGATTTATGTATAAAAACAATTTACCAATTTTTTGTTGCTCGTCCTCATTTAATTGAAAAAACACAGCATTGGGCATACTCGAAAGTATCTTGGTGTCGGCGGGCTAGTAACGTTGTTTGGGTAAAATTTATCAAACGAAAAATAGGTAAGTCTAGCTACTATTTAGATAAAGAATTAGTCTTTAGAAATTGTGATTTACTCCTTAGTGACGAAGATGAGTGGGTGCAAAAAAGTATAGGTTGGTTATTGAAAGTATGTTCTCTACATCACAACGAAGAGGTCATTATGTATATCGAGAAGAATGTTGAAAAAATGACTCGCCCAACTATAAGATACGCAATCGAAAAAATGGATGTCAGCACAAGAAAGTACCTATTATCTATAGGTAAGGGCATTAGTAAATAACAAACCATTAAAGCTCAAGTAAAAAGTGCTTTGAAAGGGTGGCAAGGCAAAGAAAACCTTATCAAGATTAGTCGAATCCTTAAAACAACACATCAGTAATGCGAGCCATAAATAATTCGAACAAGGGATTAAAGCCTCAGATATTCCAAGCTTTAATACAGAACCTAGACAAAGTTGCAGAATATAAAAAAACCTAAACAATAAGAGCTGTTTAGGCTTTTGGTTTATGCGCGAGCATTTTTATTTCTTTACTTAAACTTCGTCTGCTATTGGCACAACTTTTCCAATGTAGGGTAAATGGCGATATTGTTGCGCGTAATCGATACCGACACCAACAACAAACTCGTCAGGTATTTCAAAGCCAACCCATTTAACGTCTACTTTTACTTCGCGGCGGCTGGGCTTATCTAGCAATGTACAAATTGAAATAGAGTTAGGTGCCCGTAAGTTCAGCACGTCTAGCACCTTACTTAGGGTATTACCCGTATCAATGATATCTTCCACCAGTAATACGTCTTTGCCTTCAATACCGTCATCTAGATCTTTAAGAATATGTACATCTCGAGAGCTTTCAGTGCTATTGCCATAGCTTGAGGCAGTAATAAAATCTACGCTATGATTAACATTAATGGCTCTGGTTAAATCGGCCATAAATACGAACGAGCCTCGTAATAAGCCGACCATGACTAAGTTATCACTATTTTGGTAATGTTGGCTTATTTGCTGTCCTAATTGACTCACTCGCTCTTTTATTGCTTGTTCTGAAATCAAAACTTCAATTGAATGTTTCATTTTGCTCTCTGTGTCGCTTACTATTTAATTCCACATTGTGGGATCTATTATTGGTTTAATGCATCTTCAAGCGCGGTTAAGCATAAGGCAACATTTTCATTTCTTGCCGCGTAGCCCATGATACCTATGCGCCATGCTTTACCGGCAAAATCTCCTAAACCAGCCCCTATTTCAAGGTTGTAATGGTTTAATAAGTAGTTTCGTACTTTAACATCGTCTGCGCCGTCAGGGATATAAATAGCATTTAATTGTGGTAAACGCTCTTCTTCAGGAACAATAAACTTAATACCTAATTTTTTCAAACCTTTAGCAAGGTTTTGATGTTGTGTTTTATGGCGAGCCCACCTGTTTTTAATCCCTTCATTTTGTAATTGAATTAGTGATTCATGTAAGCCATACAGTGAGTTTACCGGCGCGGTATGGTGGTAGCTTCGTTTTCCGTCACCAGACCAATAGCTCATCACTAAAGATTGATCTAAAAACCAGCTTTGTATCGATGTTTTACGATTTTTAATAACATTAACTGCTTTCTCGCTAAATGAAATAGGCGATAGCCCTGGCACACAAGACAAACACTTCTGTGAGCCAGAATAAATAGCATCAATCCCCCAGTCATCTACCTTAAGCTCAATGCCGCCAAGTGTAGTTACTGCATCAACAATAGATAGACAGTTATGTTGCTGCGCTAGAGCACATATGGCTTTTGCGTCTGATACGGCACCAGTCGATGTTTCTGCATGAACAAAGGCAACAAATTTAGCCTCTGGGTTATTTATTAGTGCTTGTTCCACTTTATCAACTTCAACCGCGCGGCCCCAAGGAGAGTCTACAATAATGGCTTCGGCGCCAATTCTGGTAACGTTTTGGATCATACGATCACCAAAGACTCCGTTCCGGCAAACGATCACCTTATCACCAGCTTCTACTAAGTTAACAAAACATGCTTCCATGCCCGCAGAGCCGGGGGCCGACAGTGCAATGGTAAATTCATTTTTTGTTTGAAATGCGTATTGAAGCAAGGCTTTGACTTCATCCATCATACCAACAAATAAGGGATCTAAATGGCCAATTGCGGGTCTTGATAATGCAGCTAAAACTTCTGGACTAATGTCTGAAGGGCCAGGACCCATTAAGATTCTGCGCGGGGGATTAAATGATTGAAAGTTCATTTTGATATGCCTTTATTTGATTAAATAATAATTACTAGTACTTTGATAACAAAACCTGTCACAAGTGTCAAGTTTTGTTATTGTCAAAACCTAGTGAATTTAACAATGCAAATTGTTCATAAAAAATACAAGTTGACATACGTGTCAGGATTTGTAACTTTAATTTAGATTTAATTAATATTTAACCAATTAAAGTAATTTTCTTATCTTGCTCTTATATTGAATAAGGTGAATTGGTTTAGCTTTATGCTGGTTTTATTCATGAATCTTAGACTTCACACAAAGTTAATAATTATAAATATCACTAAATAACATGACATTTAGGAAGGGTAAATAATGAAAATCAATAGAACTCTCAATAAATTTGCTTCAGCAATGATCACAATTGGAGCATTAGCCTCAACACAGGTGTTTGCTGAAACATGGAGCAACACCGAAGTGCAGCTACAAGCATTTGGAGAATTAGAGCGAGTAGGCACAGGTGGTACCGCAGATACAACTATCATCACCTTGCAACATGCTGGGGGCTGGGAATACGGTGATAACTTTTTCTTCATCGACCATAGTCGCTACAGTGTAAATAACGACGCAAATTTTCCTGTTGAAGACAGTAGCGAATTTTATGGCGAATGGTATTCAAATTTTAGCTTAGGTGCGATTACAGGCAATGATTTCTCTTTTGGTATTGTCAAAGATATTGGCGTTGTTGCCGGTGTCAACTTCGCCCCAGAGGTTGATAGTTCATGGTTGTTACCTGGTGTTAGATTTTCATTAGACTTGCCCGGCTTTGCCTTTGCTCAGGTGGATGTGACGAGTTACATACATCAAGGTGGCGGTAGTGCTTCGTCTTCGGTTTTTACCGTTGTTGACGAAGATTCAAGCTTTATGATTGATTTTTCATGGGCTTACCCGTTTAAAATTGGCTCAACGAGTTGGAGTATCGAAGGTCATTTAGAATATATCGATGGTCGTCAGCAAACCAATAACTTTGGCAGCACTGAACTAGAATCTTGGATATTGTTTCAACCGCAAGTGCGTTTAGATTTAGGTGAAGCATTAGGGAATAAAGCTGGGCAATTATTTGTCGGAATTGAATATCAATATTGGCAAAACAAGTTAGGTGAAAAAGACACTGATGACAATACCGTGCAATTTTTAGCGGTTTGGCGTTTCTAAAGTAGGATACTCAAACCACACTTATTCCACGTTCTACACGACAGCTTATTGCGATTTAAGTTGTGCCTAAACTAGCTGTATTTGACATGCAGCTAGCATTTTATCTGATTACTTATTTATCGAGTAATTTTTATTGGTGATTTAGTCACCATCATTATTTAGCTTAACTCAACTCAATAAAGGTTACCTATGAGCGACTTTAAACAACGGGCGTTGAATTATCACGCCTACCCAACGCCTGGAAAAATAGCGGTGGAAATCACTACCCAAGCAGAAACCAGTGACGACTTATCACTAGCCTATAGTCCAGGAGTTGCCGAGCCATGTCGAGCAATTGCTGATAATATCGATGATGTATATAAATATACCGGCAAGGGCAATACCGTTGCCGTGATATCTAATGGTAGTGCCGTATTAGGTTTAGGAAATTTAGGGCCTTTGGCATCAAAACCTGTGATGGAAGGTAAGGCATTATTATTTAAACGGTTTGCCAATATAGACTCTTATGATATTGAAGTGACTCATAAAACCACTGACGAGTTTATTAATACCGTTGCCAGTATTGCCGATACGTTTGGTGGTATCAATTTAGAAGATATTAAAGCGCCAGACTGTTTTATTATTGAAAAAGCTTTACAGCAGCGCTGTAAAATCCCCATTTTTCATGATGATCAACACGGCACAGCCATTGTAACCGCAGCGGCGATGCTAAATGCCTTAGAAGTTCAAGAAAAAGATATTAATACCGCGGTTATTGTTTGCTTGGGGGCAGGTGCGGCCGCGATAGCGTGTATGGAGTTGCTTATTGAATGTGGCGCCCAACGAGAAAAAATATATATGTTAGATACCAAAGGTGTTGTGCATACGCGTCGAACGGATCTAAACGAATATAAATCGTTATTTGCCAATAATACTGATAAACGGACATTAGATGACGCCATTGCTGGCGCCGATGTTTTTGTTGGTGTTTCAGGACCAAATTTATTAACTGAGCAGCAACTATTGACTATGGCGAGTAAGCCGATTGTATTTGCCTGCTCAAATCCCGATCCTGAAATAAAGCCGGAGCTTGCTCACTCGGTGCGTGATGACTTAATCATGGCAACGGGGCGTTCTGACTACCCAAATCAAGTGAATAATGTTTTGTGCTTCCCGTTTATTTTTAGAGGTGCATTAGATGTTCGGGCGAGAAAAATAAATAGTGCTATGAAAATAGCCGCTGTGCACGCGATTGGTCAATT
Organism: Colwellia sp. SU-HH01172; assembly: GCF_057553355.1. Taxonomy (NCBI): domain Bacteria; kingdom Pseudomonadati; phylum Pseudomonadota; class Gammaproteobacteria; order Alteromonadales; family Colwelliaceae; genus Colwellia; species Colwellia sp. SU-HH01172. The sequence goes on from NZ_BAAJMB010000004.1 coordinate 261,276, forward strand.
AGCCAAAGAACAAGTGCCAGACAGCGTTTTAAAAGCTACTGGTGAAGAGCATTTAAGCTTTGGAAAAGACTATATTATTCCACGTCCTATGGATCCTAGGTTATGCAACAATGTGGCAAAAGCCGTTGCTCAAGCGGCGGTAGACTCTGGTGTCGCGGCACTAGCAATGCCAGAGCGTTATTGTGAGTAACGATATTTAGTATTTAGCCTTGAATTTGTTTGTGAGTTTTTTGTATATCTGCATTTTATATCCTAGGCTTGAGAAAGTGATTAGGTAAATGTATTGATAATTCATAATGTTAAACTCGCTGCATTAGCAAGGCATTATACATTCATTTTAACTATGACTTGGCAAAATGAACTTTAGGTGATTATTCATGTTATTGAAACAAAAAGTATATGCTGGATTAATCCTAGCCATGCTCCTGCCCTTAACCGTATCAACTTTACTTTTCACCAATAGCATACGTAGCCATACCGAAGAAAAGCTTGCTAGAGTTGATTTACCAACGGCACTAAACGAAGTAAAAAACGGCATTGAATTAGAGCTCGCAATTCCCATCATGGTCTCTAAAGAAATCGCGCAAAATTCATTTGTTAGTAGCTGGCTTAAAAACAATGAAGAGCTAAGTCAACAAGCCGCTTTTATTGACTACTTGTCGGTTATTAAGCAAGAGAATAAAGCCATTAGTGCCTATATCGTGTCGCTTCAGTCGAGCAACTATTACACCGATGCAGGTATTACCCGGCAAGTTGATCAGCAAAATGATAGCTGGTTTTATAATTTTCTAGCATCTGATAAAACCTTTGAGCTAAGTTTGGATGTTGATAAATTGACCAATCAAGTTGTTGTCTTTATTAACTATGTTGTGGTTGTTGATAGCAAGCGAGTTGCTGTCGCTGGCATAGGACTATCTTTAGATTCGATGACCAGCTTAGTTAGTAACCATCGAATTGGTAAGTCAGGGCTAGTTTACTTAGTTTCAAATGATGGCAAGATCATGCTGCATGGTGACAAGACTAAAATAGGTCAGTCTGTTGAACTGTTAGCAATGCAAGCAGGAAAACTGGTAACTAAAAAAATAAATGCTGAAGAGTATGTGATTTCGAGCACCTCTCTCGATTCCTTAGATTGGCATTTAGTTGCCGAGATCCCTGAAGAGCAATTATCTGGGCCGCTTAATAAAGCCATTAATAAAAATATAATTTTTGGTATCGTCATAGCATTAATAGGCTTTGCATTAGTTAGGATTTTGGCGAGGCAAATATTTAAGCCACTAGAAGAAATTACCGATGCGGTAACCGCACTGACCGAAAAGGATGGTGATTTAACGGCAAGATTACCAGCCAATGAGAGTAATGAAGTTGGGATTTTAGCGACAAAATTTAATTTATTTTTACAGCAGCTTCATGAGATGTTTAAGCAAGTGTCTATTTCTGCAACACATGTGCAAGATATCGCCGAACTTGTGCAAGAGAAAGTACAAGGCGCGGCAGGTCTTGCAGAAAGGCAGTCTTCTAATACGCAAACGGTTGCAGCAGCGGTGAATGAAATGGAAGTCACCGTGCAAGATATTTCAAATAATGCCAAAGGCGCTTCTGAAATTGCAATGGCGACTGAAGCAACGACCCAAAATGGCGCTCAGTTTGTTAATGACACCATAGCGCAGATGGGCAATTTAGAGACATCAATGGCAACATCGGTTGAGTCGGTAACTGAACTGTCTGGTGAAATTAAGTCCATTACCAATGTTTTAGATGTTATTAAGGGCATATCTGAGCAGACCAATTTGTTGGCACTCAATGCTGCTATTGAAGCCGCTAGAGCAGGAGAGCAAGGGCGAGGCTTTGCTGTTGTTGCCGATGAAGTGAGAACATTAGCCAAACGCACGGCAGAATCGACAGAACAAATTAATGACATGATAGAAACACTAAATGCCAAAGCTTCTACCACAGTATCTTCGATTGAACTAGGCAGTAAAAATACTCTTGAAAGTGCGGAAAGGCTGAAAGAAACTGGCAGTACGCTGGATAATATTGCCAGCGAAATTGTTAACTTGACCGAAATGAATACCTCTGTTGCATCGGCTACAAAAGAGCAAACATTAGCCACGTCAGAAATAAGTCAAAATATCGTAATGATTGCTAATTCTGCCGATCAAACCAAAGAAAACATGGTCAAGTCAGAAGAATTATGTGATGGCTTACATCAAGAGTCTAATACTCTAAAAGATCTAATCGGCAGATTTACCTTATAAAGCTGGAGGAAAGTCATAATTTTCTTATTTTAAAAGTTAAGCAGAGGACTGACTCTGCTCAAGCTTCTAAAAGAAAATATTAACTGTCGTGAGCTACTCGACATCAAGCGGGGAAATATAACCATCTGGCTTTAATGCCAACACATCGCAGTTTAGCCGATCAATAACATGCTCAGCGGTATTACCAATCAAGGCCGCAGATAATCCCGTTCGGCCTACGGTGCCTAGAATCACTAATTCAGCGTCCAAGTCATTAGCCAGGCTTTCAATAACGTCCTCTGGTAAACCTTCTTTGATATGAGTGTTTTCTTTACTTATATTAAATGCTTTAGCATGTTCAAACATGGCATTTTCATGATGCTTTAACATCGAACGATTATAATCGCTGGCATTAAATTCAGGAATTTCAATGGCGATGTTAACGGGTGTACCAGGGAAAGAATTAACTAAGTGTAAGTTAGCTTTCATTACTTTGGTTAACTGTTTGGCTTCGGCGGTAATTTTATCGTTTAGTGAGCGATGTTCTTCTTCATCACTACCAATATTGAGTGCCGCAACAATATTGCCGTTGTCTGGCCATAAATGTTCTTTCACCAGTAACACTGGACATGGGCATTTACGTAAAATATGCCAATCAGTCGGTGTGAAGATGACTGATTTTAGTTTATCGTGTTGATGCGTGCCCTTAATAACGATGTCGTAGCCATTTTTAAGCACTTGCTCAATGATTTGTTCAAAGGGGCGGTTATGCCAAATAACTTGGCAATCAATACTGAGTTCAGCAACATCAAGCTCTGAGATAATTGACTGTAACCATTGAGTTCTGTCGTTGATCACCGATTGACGCATAGCCTCTCGCTCATCGCTTGAAAGCATGGTGGTCATTTCATAAGAAAAATCATATATGGTCAAAAATGCTGTAATGCTAGCGCCTGTTTTACGGGCCAATTCTAGTGCACGCTCTAAAGCTTTTTGATCTTCTGTTGTTGGGTCAACAATAGCGAGTATTTTTTGATACTTTTCCATATCTAATTCCTTTATCAATTGTCTACTGTAACTATAACAATAGACCACTTTGAGTCAATAATAGTTGTTTTAAATCAAATTATTATCGTCTCTAAGATAAACAACAATTCACGCTAAGCATAGCGTGAATTGTTTCAATAAGGAAATTTAGAAAAGTAAGAAGGGGTTAAAGCGCTGCGCACTCGTTTAATTTATCAATATCTAAAATGGTGATGAGTTTGCCATCAACTTGGATCAAGCCATTTTTATGGAAACGATTAAGCAAACGGCTAATGGTTTCAACCGTTAAACCAATATAGTTGCCAATATCACTGCGAGTCATCGACAAACGAAACTCTGACGCCGATAAACCACGAGCATGGTAACGAGTACTTAAGGTACTAATAAACGTTGCTAATCGTTGTTCGGCATTTTTTCGGTTCAGCAAGGTTAGCATTTCTTGATCGCCACGAATTTCCGTACTCATCATGCGTAAAATTTGTTTTTTTAGTTTCGGCATGCTGTTAGATAAGGTATCAAGTGTGTTGTAAGGGATTTCACAGACCATAGAGGTTTCTAAAGCTTTGGCAAAGCTTGGATGTTCTGCATTGGCAATGGCATCAAAACCCAATAAGTCACCTGCTAAATGAAATCCGGTAATTTGCTCTTCACCTTGCTCGTTTACCGTGTAGGTTTTAAAGGTACCTGAACGGATGGCGTACAATGCATGCATAGGCTGGCCATCATTAAATATTTGCTCACCTTTATGAATAGGTCGCTTACGATCGATAATATTATCTAAGGTATCGAGTTCTTTATCGTTTAAAGAAAACGGTATGCATAGCTCACTAATGCTACAGTTTTGACAGTGAATATGTTGCTGACCTGTACACGATTTATTACTCATAATGACCTATAGTTCATTTGCATTTTAATGATGTGGATCATATTAGATGCGTTATAGATATGCAATAAGTATAGTATAAATACCGTATAAAATCACCAGAATAGCGGCGAGTTTTCTAAAGAGCGTATTGCTCAGTAGGGACTTAATACTGATAGTGCCCAGTGAGACAGAAAGTAATGCTGGCAGGGTACCTAGGCCAAAGAAAAACATAATTAAGGCGCCGTTAATAGTATTAGCGCTGGCTAATGCCCAGGTAAGAGTTGAGTATACCAAACCACAAGGCAACCAGCCCCATAATGCCCCTAAGGCAAATGCACTACGAGTATTTTTAATCGGAATAAACTTCTTGGTATTAGGGGAAATATGGCGCCATAGTTTTTTACCAATATGCTCGACATGGCTTAACCACATTAACCACTGTCCTAGATATAAACCGAGTAAGATAAGAAAGATGCCAGCGACAGTTTTTAACGCTGCAATGGGCAAACCGACATTTTTTGCCGCCATTGAACTGGTAAACGCGACTAATGCGCCAATGAGACTGTAAGAAAAAATTCGTCCGAAATTATAGGCAAAAACAATGCGATATTTGTTATTGCTGACCTCATTCGATATTGCTGTGGTGAGCATGGTACTAATGCCACCACACATCACGATACAATGCCCAGAGCCTAATAAGCCAATAACAAATGCTGAGAAGTAATCTAGGGTCATATTAAGGGTTACTTCTGTGTATCTTGCTCGTTATTTATCGTGGAATTATCGTCGTCGTTATCAACTTGTTCGTCTTTTTTTTCGTTGGCATCGTCATATAAAATACTCATGCCTTGTTTTTCTAGATCATCGAATTGTTCTGTTTTTACCGCCCAAAAGAAGATATAAATACCAACAGCCGTTAACAGAATAGCAATAGGGATCAATACGTAAATTACACTCATTTTCTTAATAGCCTTAACGAATTACTCACCACTAAAATTGAACTGGCAGACATGCCAATAACAGCCATGTATGGTGCAATATAACCCATAACCGCCAAAGGTAATACGATGGCATTGTAACCAAATGCCCAAAGGTAGTTTTGCTTTATAATTTTTGCAGTGCGTATGGAAACATCTCTCAAGGTCTGAACTGATTTGAGTTTATTGTTGAGTAAAATGACATCAGCACCGTTTTTAGCAATGTCAGTGCCGCTGCCCATGGCAATGGATAAATGTGCCGCGCCTAATACTGGACTATCGTTGACGCCGTCACCAATCATAGCAACGGTATGAGACAATTGTTGGGCTTTAATGGCGTTGACTTTATCTTGGGCTGACAAATTTGCTTGTACGTCATTAAGCTTTAGTTGGCTTTGTAGTTTATTGCAACCGACTAAGTGATCGCCAGAAAGCATTAAGGTTTTAACTTGATTGTTATGCAGAAATTCAATCAGTGCTTTGGCGTCATCACGTAAACCGTCATGCAAATAGAATTCTGCTATTAAGGTTTCATTCTCCATCAGCACACATTGGGCGCTATGAGCTTGCTCGCTGTTATTATCAAGTAACCAAGAGTTTTTACCTATTCGGTAATGTTTTTGCTTTATTTCACCCGAAATTCCCGCTCCTGGAGCAACAACAACTTGGCTAGCTGTGTGGTTAAAGTCGCGATAATCGATAAATGCTTTGGCAAGCGGGTGTGCAGAGTGGGCTTCTAGCGCGGCGGCAATGGCCAATACTTGTTCTGGTCCCGCTGGATTATTGTCAAGTGCATAGTCACCGTATGTAACAACATTAGCAATAGTAAACTCGCCAGTGGTTAACGTACCGGTTTTATCAAATGCCATAGCATCAATTTCAGGCATAGTTTCTAAAACATGCCCGGACTTTACCATAATGCCTTCGCGATTAAGGCGAGTGGTTGCGCAGGTTAGGGCGGTTGGCGTTGCCAGTGATAATGCGCAAGGACAAGTCACGACTAATACTGATAATGTGATCCAAAATGCTTCTGTAGGTTGATGTTGCGCCCAATAAAAAGCCGTACAAGAGGCTGTAAAAAGTATCAAAGCAACGAAATACTGCGCTATTTTGTCAGACAATTTCGCTAATTTAGGCTTATGGGTTTGTGACGTTTCACTTAAACGAATTAACTGACTTAAAAATGACTTTTGATTATTGTGTTTTACTTTAGCGGTTAAATTGCCATCGCCGTTTATTGTGCCGGCGTATATAATATCTTGCGGATGCTTATGCAATGGCAATTGCTCGCCCGATAACATGGCTTCATTAATTTGGCTGCTACCTGAGATAATTTCGCTGTCAGCGGGAATAGTTTCACCGGGTTTAATTAAAATAATGTCGCCGGCATTTAAATTGGTGGCAGCGATAAAGCTTTCTTGATGATCAACCAGCTTAGTTGCGGTCATCGGCATTAGTTTTAATAGATTAGCTGAAACATCTGCTGCTCGGGTACGGGCACGAAACTCTAGGAATTTACCGATGAGCAATAAAAAGGTGAACATTGAGACTGACTCAAAATAAACTTCACCTTGTTGAGTAAAGGTTGCCCAGGCACTGGCTAAAAAGGCTAGTCCTATGGCAATCGAAACCGGCACGTCCATTGACAACTGTTTCGCTTTTAGGGCGAAAAAGGCACTTTTGTAAAATGGAAAGGCGCCATAGGTGACAATAGGTATTGTTAAAAACAAACTTGCCCAACGTAAATAAACTAAGTTGTGTGCGGCCATATCGGAAAAGGCGCCGAAATATAAGCCAAACGCGATCATCATTACCTGCATCATTAAAATGCCGGAAATGCCTAAGCGTTTGATAAAGCTCTTTGCTTGTTTTTTATTTATCTCTTCTGCTGTGCTCGCCTTAAATGGCAGGGCATGATAACCAATTTTTTCAATTAGGCTAAGAATTTCGCTAAGCTTTACGTCTTTTTCTCGCCACTGAACGGTTGCTCTTTGGGTAGTGGCGTTAACATTAATTTTGTTAATACCGCCAAGTTTGCTGATCTGCATTTCTATTAACCAGGCACAAGCTGAACAACTTATGCCTTCAACGGTTAATATGGTTTCTTTAAAGCCGTCATGATAGTAGGCAAACTCATTTTGCAAGTTTTCATCGTCGAGAATTTCGTTGCGCAGTAATTGCTCAGGAACTAATACATCACTTTTTTGGGCCGGGGCGCTGCGAAAACGATAGTAATCCGTCAAACAGTTATCGACAATAGTTTGCGCGACAGCCTGACAGCCGACACAGCACATGGGTTGTTTTTTATCATCTATGTCTGTATGCAAGTCAATGCCATTGGGCACAACTTCACCACAATGAAAACAATCTAAACTCATAAATAGATGCTCATTAATACCAGCTCATTACTTAGCGTCAGTTGGATTCGGGGTAATATCAATGAACTCTGATTGTGGCAAATGGATCACTGATTGAATTTTCCAATGGTGTTCAAACGGACTAATTGTCACGCGCCATTTACCTGAAGTATCTTGGTCAGATTCAAAAAAATGGGTGAAATTACCATTACCATCAGCAGTTAATGCTAAATAAAAATCTCGCTCGGCTAAGGTTGGGTGATAAAAATTAACATTTAACAGTGGAAATTCTTTTTCGATACCAGTGGGGCGAATCGTCAGTTGGTCACCGACAAGTTTTAAACCAAAGCGCATTCCCAACTTTTGCGCCTGTTTAACTTTACTTAGTTCAAGGTTAATAGCTTTACCTTTTTTATAATAATCGTCAATAACTAAGGTATCTGGGTCTGTATTAGCAATAATGAAAGTTGCAATACCGGCAACTACTGCGGTAAAAGGCAATATAAATACAAGCCATGCCCAGGGCTCTTGGTACCAAGATGTTTTCATAAAAATTTCTTATTTGCAGATAGTGCGCACATTATACGACCTTTCTGATATTGGCACTATTAAAAAAGCGTTAATTTGATGAAGTTTAATTTTGCTATCGGCATAAAAAAGCCTTGCTGTAATGAAACACCAAGGCTTTGTTTTTAGTAATAAACTAATTCGTTAGAATAGTGCTTTTACTTTTGCGATAAGCTATAAACATAAGCGCTGATCACGTGAACTTTTTGTTCGCCTAGGATTTTATCCCAAGCAGGCATTACACCAGCACGACCATTAGCAATTGATGTTTCAACAGCGCGTGGAGAGCCGCCGTATAACCAAGTGTTATCGGTTAAGTTTGGCGCGCCTAATGGAATACCCATTTCCGCACTACCTTTACCTTCTGCGCCGTGACAAGCCGCACACATAGCAAATTTAGCTTTACCCGCTTCAGCGGCTGTAGCGTCAACTTCACGACCACTTAAACTCAGTACGAAAGCTGCAACTTCTTTCACGCCTTGCTCACCACCTAATGCTGCACTCCATGCCATCATGCCATTAGCCTTACGGCCGTGCATAATACTTGCCTTGATCATTTCAGGTGAACCACCGTATAACCAATCTTTATCGGCTAGGTTAGGGAAGCCTGTCGTACCACGAGCATCAGAGCCATGACATTGCGAACAGTTTTGTAAAAATAGGCGTTGACCTACTTTTAATGCTTCTTCATCACCCGCTAATGTTTCAATGCTTTGCGCCGCATAAGCTTCAAATATTGGACCATATTTAGCGTCAGCCGCTGCAACTTCACGGTCATACTGAACTAGCATGCCAGCTTCTTTTGCGTCAGCAATACTTGCTTTTGACTCTGATAAATTCAAAATACCTTGGTTAGAACTTTTCCAACCTAAAAGCCCTTGGAAGTTACCTAAACCTGGGTAAAGCAATAAATAGCCGAAGCCCCAAATGATTGTTAATAAGAAGAATGTACTCCACCATTTTGGTAGTGGGTTGTTCAATTCTTCAATGCCGTCAAAGGTGTGGCCCATAGACTCACCTTCTTCAACGCCTGCAAAGTTCTTTAAACACCAGCGTAATAGTAAGTAACAACCTACTAATGTGCCTAAGGTAAGAACCGAAATCCAAATACTCCAGAAGCTAGACATTATTATTAGTCTCCTGTTTGTTATTTTTGTCAGTGTGTTTTATTTCGTCTTTTTCTTCGAAAATTGAATTTGCCGCTTCATCAAACGCGCCTTTACGTTTTTTTGAATATGACCAAACCACAATGACAATAAATAATGCCAATATTAATAGGGCAATTAACCCTCTAAGCGTGCCGTAATCCATAGTCATTATTTCAACGCATGACCAAGAGACTGTAAATATGCAATCAATGCATCCATTTCTGTTTTACCTTTAACTGCCGCTTTTGCACCAGCAATATCAGTTTCAGAGTAAAGAGGAATAGCATTACCTTGCTCGTCTTTATGGCTACGATTACGTGTTAAGAAATTAAATGTTGATAATTTCTTAGCGGTTAACTCACCGTCAAGGGTATTTTCAGCTAACCACTTAAATGAAGGCATATTTGACTCAGGAACAACTGAACGAGGGTCAAGTAAATGCGCACGGTGCCAATCGTCACTATAACGACCACCAACACGGGCTAAATCTGGCCCTGTACGTTTTGAACCCCATAAATGAGGATGTTCCCAAACTTGTTCACCGGCAACTGAGTAATGTCCGTAACGCTCAGTTTCTGCGCGGAAAGGACGAATCATTTGGCTATGACATACGTTACAACCTTCGCGAATGTAAATATCACGACCTTCCATTTCTAGGGCCGTGTATGGACGTAAGTCATCAACAGGTGTTGTTGTGGCTTTTTGGAAGAAAAGCGGCGTAATTTCAACTAAACCACCGATGCTGATAGCAAAGATAGTAAAGATAAAGAATAAGCCAACGCTTTTTTCAACTTTTTCATGTTTGTTGATCATGGTATGGCTCCTTAAGCTACTTCAACTGGCTTAAGACTTCCGTCTTTAGCACCAATAGTTTTGAACATGTTGTAAGCCATTAATACAAAGCCTGCAACCACTAACACACCACCAACAAAGCGGATGAAATAGAACGGGTAAGACGCAGTTAAACTTTCAACAAAGCTGTAAGTTAAAGTACCGTCGGTATTTACCGCGCGCCACATTAACCCTTGCATTACACCAGAAATCCACATCGCAACTATGTATAAAACGATACCAGCAGTGTGCATCCAGAAGTGAATGTTAATTAAGCGAATGCTGTACATGCGGCCTTGATTAAATAGCACAGGAATTAAGTGATACATGGCACCAATTGAAACCATAGCAACCCAACCTAACGCACCAGAGTGCACGTGACCAACGGTCCAGTCAGTGTAGTGAGAAAGTGCGTTTACAGATTTAATCGCCATCATTGGACCTTCAAAGGTAGACATACCGTAGAAAGATAATGAAACGATTAGGAAACGTAGAATTGGGTCATGACGAAGTTTATGCCACGCGCCAGATAACGTCATAATACCGTTGATCATACCACCCCAAGATGGCAAGAATAAAACGATAGACATTACCATACCAACAGATTGTGCCCAATCTGGCAGTGCAGTGTAATGTAAGTGATGCGGACCCGCCCAAATATATAGAGAAACAAGCGCCCAAAAGTGAACGATTGATAAACGGTAAGAATAAACCGGACGTTCAGCTTGTTTTGGTACAAAGTAGTACATCATACCTAAGAAACCAGCAGTAAGAAGGAAACCTACGGCATTGTGTCCGTACCACCACTGCATCATGGCATCAATCGCGCCTGAATATAGTGAGTAAGACTTCATCATGGATACTGGAATAACCATGCTGTTACCTATGTGTAATACCGCAACTGTGATAATAAAACCACCAAAGAACCAGTTGGCAACATAAATGTGTGAAGTTTTACGCTTAACTAAAGTACCAAAAAATACAATAGCGTAACTTACCCATACCACCGCGATTAAAATATCAATCGGCCATTCTAATTCAGCGTATTCTTTACTTGAGGTATAACCCAACGGCAATGTAATCGCCGCAAGAACAATAACCGCTTGCCAACCCCAAAAGGTAAATGACGCTAACTTGCCGCCAAAAAGGGCTGTTTTACATGTGCGCTGAACAACATAATATGAAGTAGCAAACAGAGCACTGGTACCAAAAGCGAAAATTACCGCATTGGTATGCAGTGGACGAAGACGAGAATATGTTAACCAAGGTGTGTCAAAGTTTAATGCCGGCCAAATTAATTGTGCCGCAATAAGAACACCTACTAGAGTACCAACGATCCCCCAAATAACTGTCATTACGGTGAATTGACGCACCACATTGAAGTTATAGGACGGATGATCAAGCGTTGTTGTCATTTTTATTGTTCCGTTACTAGGTTAGATTTTGCAATTTTTAATAAGAAAAACTACTTTTTCAGTAAAAATTGCTGAGAAGCAGTGATAAATGTCACACTCTGTTACGAGCTGTTTCAAATTCCATGTAATTTTACCTTTCGCCTATGACATAAATCAACTGCAAAGCTTGATTTAAATCAACAAAAAAAACGAAGTTACCCTAATCTTATACAATAATCCTAAGATAAAAATTGCCAGAAAAATGATTGTGTTAAAAAGTTACTCTTAAAGGTAGGCGAGTTTATGGAAAACAGCGAGTTAACTATTGTTTGAAATTTATTTTATTACTATCCGAGTGTAAATGAATTTATGCTGAGGAATTATCTCAGCATAATATTAAAATCCTTTATTATCAGTTGTATGCAACGTCTTGTAAGCCAACTAAATCTAATATTTCAATATCTTTAGCGTGAATAGAAAGTAAGCCTTTTTGTTGGAACTTGGAAAATATACGGCTTAAGGTTTCACGACGAAAACCTAAATGGTTGGCGATGACATCTCGGCCAACCGGCAAATGTAGTTTTGATTCGCTTTCTTGATACAGGGCATTTCTTTTTAGCATATTGAGAATAAATGCCGCTAATAGACTTTCAGCTGTGTGTTTAGCAACCACTGAGCTAAATTCTTCACGTAACATAGAGTTTTGTTTACTCAATAACGAAATTAGACTGAGCTGTAACTCAGGCATTAATTTACCACATTCATTTAGCTCATCTAAGTCAACTCGACATACCGTAGTATTTCCGACCGCAACGGCATTGTAATTGTAATGTTGAGTGTGAATGGCATCTTCACCAATTAACTCTCCAGGAAAACGAAAACCTATGACTTTCTCTTTACCTTCAGGAGATGTTTCAGTCAGCTTGAAACTACCAGAACATACGGCATAAATAGCACCGGCGGTTTCTTTTTCTTGGAAGAGTGGTGTAGAAATAGTGACAATATTACGTTTAGACAAGTAGCTATCCATAATTGACACTTCAGTTTTCCCTGCTTTTAAAGGCACACAAACTGGTTGCATTGAACAATTATCACAGTCTACGTATTTAGTGTTAGGTTGTTTAACCTTAATGCATGTTGTCATTTCGTTGCCTACTGTCACTTTATTAATATATTAAAAATCGGGGGTTTAATATTGAGTAAAATTATAGCAACAGCGAATGAAGCGAGTTTTGTTTCAAATCAAAAATAGTGCTTAAAAAAGTGATAAATATCACCGTGTTTTCGGTATTATAAAGAACAAGTAATTTACCTGTATGCATTGCAAATGATAAATATAAGAAAACTAACTAAGTCTATTTTACTTATAGCACTGACAACCTCGTTAGCGGCTTGTAATGGAGAAAGTACTGACGCGAGCAAGAAAAGTAAACAGCCAGAACGTAAGATGCAATGTCTTGAACAACAAAGTCAGTGCTATTTTGAGCTTGAACATGGTCGTGTAGAAGTCTTATTTGATGTTAATAAAATTCTTGCTGAGCAGGCATTTAATATTTCGGTTAGCTATACCGGCACGAACCACATTGAAGCAGTAACTGGTTATATGGAAGGGGTTGAGATGTTTATGGGAAAAATCCCATTATTTTTAGAAAATATTGCTTCCAGTGCGTCGTCATCGATTAATCAAAAACCTCAAATATTTCAAGGAGAAGTATTAGTGGGCAGTTGCTCTGCAGAAACGATGACCTGGAGAATATGGTTAACATTCACCATGGCCGATCAGCAAACACATAGTAAAATGCTTACTATTGTTAGCCATCGCAGTTAATACACTCTTTACTAGCGACAGAGTTAACTACTTGCCAGCCAAATGGCGACTAAAATCATTAAACTACCCGATACTTTGTTGAGCAATTGCACGTTATTACGTTGCGTTAATGCTTTTCCAATCGTTTTTCCGCCGGTGGCATAAATGGTCATGCAAATAAACTCTGATAGTAATATTACTGCCACTAACATGCTCAATTGTGGTGCCAATTGTAAAGTAGGGTTGATAAAGGGCGGCAATAGCGACACCATAAAGGCCCAGCCCTTAGGGTTAGCAATAGCGGTAAAAAATCCTTGTTGAAATAAACTTAACTTATTTATTCGTTGGTTATTCTCTGCCGCTGAAACGACAAGCTTACCTTTAGCTCGCCACATATTGACACCCACATACATTAGGTAAAGTGCACCCAGTATTTTAAAACCTTGAAATAGTTGTGGAAATTTATTCATTAAGGTTGCTACGCCTAATACAGCAGCGATGGCCACGGTTGCAACGCCTAGTAGTTCTCCGTACATCATCCAAAATGTTTTTCTGACGCCTATAGTAATACCTAAGCTCATGGCTAATGTCATACACATGCCTGGCGTTATACTTACGATCAAAAATGTCGGGATAAAAATGCTGAGCAGGGTAAAGTCAATCAATGTCTAAATTACCTATAAAAGGGATATATCTGTCAAGATCCTAACCTGATATATTACCTCAGTTTATATGGGATTCGTAGCAAAAATTATTTAGTCATTGCTGGGGGAAATGGATTGACTGCTGGAAAATAAAAAACGTGGTAATGACCACGTTTTTTTATCGTATTTTTGCAAATCAACTTTTATTGTTCTTGATAAAAGCCAATATGTTGATGGAAGCGTACGGTTAATTCTTCCTTATCATTAACATAAGCAAGCTTTTCAGCAATGCTATGCAAAGCATGTTCTATTTGAGTGAGAAACTTACCATAACCATGACTGGTTTTATCTTGCTCGCTAGCGACAAAAACAAATTGAACACTATCTACAAGTTGATCGGCGGCCCATTTGCAGATGTAGCCACCGCTGGTGTTTTTCGGGTTATATCCCAACATGATGAGTTCACCTTTTGCTATGGTATTTTCATCCTCGCTTTTACGAACAATTGGTACCAATCCATTAGCGATAACCGCACCATTATTTAAATGGTGCTTTTTAGCGGCACTAATAAAAGCATCGGCAATGTAATTGTATAGTGGGCTGTAGTTTTCACCTTCACTGTGATCGAGTTCAACTATATTTCGTAGGCGGCGGTTAATCGGCATGTCAACAACCGCATAGGTTAATTCATCGGTATTTTCTGGAATTGAAATGTCATCAGGAGCATAACGATTCGAAATACTACGCAGCTTATGAACCTGGTTGCCTTGAACACCTTTATCTTTAGCAAATAAATCATAAGTTAGATGTTGATGATCACAGATACGCATATCATCGGTGCTAATACCTGTTTGCTCAGCAAACTTGGCAATGGCGCTAACCACCTTTTGGTGGAAAATTGCCGAGTTGTGCCTAACTTCATCGCCGTTAGCTAAAAATACCAAGTGAATTTTGCGAGCTTGTTTCTTAGCATCATAATGGGCACTTTGGCTAAAATGATAACGGGAGTTATAAAGAAATAAAATTTGCTGTTCGGTTTGCGCGGTGATTTTTTCAGGGCTAAAGCGAATACGGGTAAATTTGTCATTGGCAACAAATTGACCACTTTCAATATCCAATTCTTCATTAATTTTAAAAAAAAATTCAGATAATTTTTTATAAAATGCTTGAAATGGTTGCTCGCTATTTAAATCGATAGCACCGGCAATTCTTTCTATTAACTGCTCAGTGATATTAAACTTGGCAAGTAAATATTGGTTTTCTCGAGCTGAAGATGGAATGTATACTTTGTGTTGAGCGCTTCTTTTACGGGAAAGTGGCATAGCAATTAACCTATTGATTGAAAACATTAGCATAGTAGCAACAATATTTGTGGTCAAATATGATTTATATCAAAGAGTAGAACATCAAGATTATTCATCAGTGATGTTATTTATAACTTTGATATTAAGCCTGAAAATAATATTCAGGCAAATGGTACAAATCGATTATAACTCGGATAAAGTGACTTTTGTTTGTCATAAATAAGTCGTTCTAATAACCACTTAACATGTCTTTGTTAGTTAACCCTACCTAAGTTAGGCCAGATTTGTTTATAATCGGGGCGTCATTCTCAACTAAAGAATAAAAACATGAAAAAAATGTTAGCTTTTACCTTACTTACCTCAGCCGTATTGTTAGGCTGTGGCGCGGAAAATGTTGTCAAAAGTAATAGTGCTTTGGATGTAACCGCGAGTTATAACAGTATTAATAAAGAACAACTTACCGAACATATCAAAGTGCTTGCTTCAGATGAATTTGAAGGCCGCGCACCGTCGAGCAAAGGGGAAGAACTTACCCTTGATTATTTAACTAAACAGTTAACCGCTATAGGCTTTAAACCAGGTAATGGCGATAGCTTTTTACAAGCTGTGCCTATGGTATCCATTGAAGCGTCGCCTGAAATGACATTATCTATTGGTGGTAAAGACTATCAATATGGCCACGATATGGTCATGGGCTCAAGTCGCATTAGTGATTTTGAGCAGCTTAAAGATTCTGAATTAGTTTTTGTTGGGTATGGTGTTAATGCACCTGAGTATCAATGGAATGATTATGAAGGACTTGACGTTAAAGGAAAAACCGTTGTTATTTTAGTGAATGACCCAGGTTTTGCGACTAAAGATCCGGCATTATTTAATGGTAACGCCATGACTTATTATGGCCGCTGGACTTATAAGTATGAAGAAGCGAGTCGTCAAGGTGCTGAGGGCGCTATTATTGTTCACGAAACTGAACCTGCATCATATGGATGGTCAGTGGTAGAGCACTCATGGACTGGACCACAATTTGGTTTTGTTCGTGAAGACATGAATAAAGGCCGAGTTGCCGTTGAAGGCTGGGTGAACACCGAAGTTGCTAAAGAGCTTTTTGCAAATGCCGGTTTGAATTTTGAGCAGGCAAAAGCCGAAGCTGCTAAAGGCAGCTACCATGTTGATATGGGAGATTTAACTGCTTCAGTTGCGGTGAAAAATACCGTGAAAAAATCAACGTCATATAACTTTATTGCCACCTTACCGGGTAGCACTAAACCAGACGAACATATTCTGTATACGGCCCATTGGGACCATTTAGGTAAAGATAGTAGTAAAGACGGCGACCAAATTTATAATGGTGCGGTTGATAATGCCTCTGGTACGGCAGCACTTATTGAAGTGGCTGAAGCTTTCTCTAAATTGCCGGTTGCACCTGAACGTTCAATCACAATTATGGCTGTTACCGCAGAAGAGCAAGGGCTATTAGGCTCTAAGTTTTATGCAGCAAACCCTGTTATTCCAGCAGCTAAAACTGTTGCTAATATTAATATGGATGCATTAAACGTTAATGGTCGTAGTAAAGATGTTTCCGTTTATGGTTTAGGGCAATCTCAACTTGACGATTACTTAACGGTAGCTGCTAAAAAGCAAGGGCGTGTTATTTCAGGAGACCCTCGTCCGGCGGCAGGTATTTACTACCGCTCAGATCACTTCGCCTTTGCTAATATTGGTATTCCAGCACTTTACGCGAAAAGTGGTAAAGAGCCAGTTGATGAAGCAACAAAAGCACTACGAGATAGCTTAAACCCTATTTTAGCTAAGTGTTATCATAATGCGTGTGATGAATATAGTGAGCAGTGGGACCTATCTGGTGCCGTTGAAGATATGCAAGCATTCTTTGAAATAGGTTACGAACTATCTAAAGAAGGTGTTTGGCCAGAGTGGAGTAAAACGTCTGAGTTTAAACGTTAATCAATTTATCTAAGCGCTAGAATCAATATTTAACGCTTATAACCTTTGATTGAACTTACCAAAGCAGCAAATAATTATTGCTGCTTTTTTTATTTTAACGATAAAGAAACCTAAGCTAAATGAGGCAGAGCTTATGCAAACGCCAGTTTTTATAAGAGTACCGTCCATTGCTCTATCAACTAAATCATTCTGAAATGTTTTGAAGATAAGCTGACATTAAATTTTAGACGAAAAAAAACCTGCTAAAAGCAGGTTTCTTAATGTGGCTCCTCAACCTGGACTTGAACCAGGGACAAACGGATTAACAGTCCGTTGCTCTACCAACTGAGCTATTGAGGAATTGTTCTTTTCTAACATAACCGCTATTAATAGCAGTTACTTATAATGTGGCTCCTCAACCTGGACTTGAACCAGGGACAAACGGATTAACAGTCCGTTGCTCTACCAACTGAGCTATTGAGGAATTGTTCTTTTTTATAACCGCTAACAATATAACTATTAGCCATTATTTAATAATTTGGCTCCTCAACCTGGACTTGAACCAGGGACAAACGGATTAACAGTCCGTTGCTCTACCAACTGAGCTATTGAGGAATTGTTTTGAAAGCCGCTATTGGCTAACGGGGCGGAATATTAAAGGGCACTCGTCGGACTGTCAACACAAAATTTAGAAAAAAATCATTTTATTGGTTGTTTGCTTAAATTGCACACAGAGTTGAGAACTTTTCTTCATATTTCGTTTGAAAATTATTCAGTATTAAGGCTTCAGCGTAAAAAGCACAGTTATCCACTTAATCTGTGGATAACTGTGTGGGTTAAAGTGTAAATTTAGGTAATCTTAACAGTAGAATGCGGCTTGTAGCTAAATGGATATTTTTTGATCTGTTATCTAAACTTATTAAATAACAATGTATTAGGCCTTGCTTGTTGTGTTTACGAACCGGGTCGTGTGTTTTTTGTTCAAGAGTGATATTTCGCACATTTGCTGTGCATTTCTACGAAGAGCAAGGTAGCTTACTTTGTAGTCAAGTGAACAATTTTCCCTAAAGTGACTTTATTATTATCTGAAATGGAATATTTACATAGCGAGTCTAATCACTATCTTTTACAATGGTGGATGCATTCAATTTATCCCAACATTTGAAAATATTAATGACCAAAGCCCAAAAAAATCGCCAATTAAATTTGCTTGAAGATCCCGTTGCGCCGACATTAAAAAATATGACTGTTCCTATGATATATGGAATGATTTTATTGATGACGTTTAACCTTGTTGATACGTTTTTTGTTGGCTTGTTGGGGACGCAACCATTAGCAGCTATTAGCTTTACCTTTCCAATAACATTTACAGTCATTAGCCTAACTATAGGTTTGGGTATAGGTACGTCAGCTGTTATCGCAAAGGCTTTGGGAAAAGGTGATAAAGAATCAGCAAAAAGTTTAGCTACCAGTGCCTTATATTTGGCAGCGGTTATTGTTGGTGTTCTTGCGGTTATTGGTTATTTGCTGATTGACTACACCTTTTTGCTATTAGGGGCGAGTGAATTACTTTTACCGTTAATTCATCAATACATGGATATTTGGTTTTTAGGCTGTATTTGTTTAATCGGCCCTATGATAGGTAATGCTGTTTTACGTGCTTCTGGTGATACCAAAACACCTAGTGTCATTATGGGCAGTGCCGGCCTTATTAACGCAATTTTAGATCCTATTTTTATTTTCGGTTTTGGCCCTATTCCCGCTATGGGAATTCAAGGAGCCGCGATAGCAACGTCTGTGTCTTGGATATTTGGCTTAGGCTACGTGCTATATATCTTAAGTGTTAAGCGTGGACTAATTCATACTAAGTTAATGCCAATTAAAGATTTTCTTATTTCGGCGCGTGGCATTTTACATATTGGCTTACCAGCCGCGGGTGCCAATATGTTAACACCTGTTGCTGCAGCGGTATTAACTGCCATTGTTGCAAAGTATGGTGAATCGGCTGTGGCTGCATTTGGCGTAGGTTCAAGAATTGAATCAATCGCATGTTTAGTCGTGTTAGCTTTGTCGATGACCTTGCCACCTTTTATCAGTCAGAACTTTGGTGCTGGCAATATGAAACGTGTTGCTGATGGCTATAAAACCTCAATTAAATTTGTTTTAGCATGGCAAGTGTTAATTTATGCCGTGTTAGTCATCTCAGCGCCTTTGATCGCGGATGCCTTCTCACAAGAGCAAGCTGTTGCTGATATCATTAAACTGTTTATTTGGATATTACCTTTAGGTTATGGTTTACAAGGGGTGATTATTTTAACTAACTCTTCTTTCAACGCACTTCATAAGCCTATGACGGCCTTAGCTTTAAGTATCATTCGTTTGTTTGTATGTTATGTGCCATCTGCTTATATTGGCAGCCTATGGTTTGGTTTAGAAGGCTTTTTTATCGGTGCTTTGATGGGGAATGTGGTGATGGCGATGATTTCTTATCATTTATTCAATAAACAATGTAAAAGTGATAGTCCAACGGCAGAGGTTACTGCTTAATGAAAGCATTGAAAATACAGTCTGATTATATTCCTAGTGGCGACCAACCGACAGCCATTGCAAAATTACTTGATGGCATTGAGTCTGGGCTTGCTCACCAAACACTGCTTGGGGTAACAGGCTCAGGTAAAACTTACACCATTGCCAATGTCATTGAAAAATTAAACCGTCCAACCATGATGTTAGCGCCGAATAAAACCTTAGCGGCACAATTGTATGGCGAAATGAAAGAATTTTTCCCTAACAATGCGGTTGAATATTTTGTTTCTTATTATGATTATTATCAGCCTGAAGCTTATGTGCCAACCACAGATACTTTTATTGAAAAAGATGCTTCAGTAAATGAGCACATTGAGCAAATGCGTTTATCTGCCACTAAATCATTATTAGAGCGCCGAGACGTTATTATTGTTGCCTCTGTGTCGGCTATTTATGGCCTAGGTGATCCAGACTCTTACCTTAAAATGATGCTACATATTAGTGTTGGCGACATCATTAATCAGCGAGATATTTT
Source organism: Colwellia sp. SU-HH01172 (assembly GCF_057553355.1). Classification (NCBI taxonomy): domain Bacteria; kingdom Pseudomonadati; phylum Pseudomonadota; class Gammaproteobacteria; order Alteromonadales; family Colwelliaceae; genus Colwellia; species Colwellia sp. SU-HH01172. The sequence goes on from NZ_BAAJMB010000004.1 coordinate 281,456, forward strand.
ACGGCGATTAGCGGAATTACAATATACCCGCAATGATGTGGCATTTCAGCGTGCCACTTATCGTGTGCGTGGTGATGTTATCGATATATTCCCTGCTGAATCAGATCGTATGGCGCTGCGAGTCGAATTATTTGATGAAGAAATTGAGCGTATTAGCGTATTTGACCCTTTAACTGGTGAAGTAGAGCGCACGGTAGCCCGAGTGACGGTTTACCCGAAAACCCACTATGCGACTCCACGTGAAAAGATACTTGCTGCTGTTGATAAGATAAAAATTGAGTTAAAAGATAGATCAGCACAGTTAAAAGAAAATAATAAGTTGGTCGAAGAGCAGCGTATTGTTCAACGGACTCAGTTCGATATAGAAATGATGACAGAATTGGGTTATTGCTCAGGCATCGAAAACTATTCTCGTTATTTATCAGGAAGAGGAGCAGGGGAAGCGCCACCGACGCTTTTTGATTACTTACCCAATGACGGCTTGTTGATTATCGATGAATCGCATGTGACCGTGCCGCAAATTGGTGCCATGTACAAAGGTGACCGTTCACGGAAAGAAAACCTTGTTGAATATGGTTTTCGATTACCGTCAGCGCTAGATAATCGCCCGATGAAGTTTGAGGAGTTTGAAGCTTTAGCCCCACAAACCATATATGTTTCAGCAACACCAAGTCATTATGAAATTGAAAAATCAGCCGGTGAAATTGCTGAGCAGGTTGTTAGACCGACTGGACTGCTTGACCCACAAATAGAAGTACGCCCTGTTGAAACCCAGGTTGATGATTTACTTTCAGAAATTCGGAAACGAGTAAAAATTGGTGAGCGAGTTTTAGCAACCACTTTGACTAAACGTATGGCGGAAGATCTGACCGACTACCTTGATGAACACCAAGTAAAAACTCGTTACTTACATTCAGATGTCGATACCGTTGAACGGGTAGAAATTATTCGAGACTTTCGTCTCGGGAAGTTTGATGTGCTAGTTGGCATCAACTTATTGCGAGAAGGCTTAGATATGCCGGAAGTTTCTCTGGTTGCGATCCTTGATGCTGACAAAGAGGGCTTTTTACGTTCAGAGCGTTCGCTTATTCAAACTATTGGCCGCGCCGCACGTAATATTAATGGCAGAGCGATCCTTTATGCTGCTCGTATTACCGGCTCTATGCGTAAAGCTATTGATGAAACCCAAAGGCGACGCGAAAAGCAGCATCAGTACAATTTAGACAATAATATTACCCCGCGTGGTGTTAAGCGTATTATTGCCGATGTGATGGATATTGATGGTGGTAAAGCTAGAGCTGATTATGCGGCAAAAGCCGCTGAGCCTGACGCTAAATATGAGACATTAACAACGAAAGAAATTGATGTGAAAGTACAAGAATTAGAAACGCTTATGTTCAATCATGCACAAAATCTTGAATTTGAATTAGCAGCATCTGTACGAGATGAAATTAAGCTGTTACGTGATAAACAATTAACCACCTAATGATTTGTTGATAGCAATGCGACTAACACTTTAAAACATTCCCTTTGCTTATGGCAGTTTACAAGTGTTAGTTGGGGGATACGCAGAGTTTGGTCTAGGCTTGAGTTTATTTTATTTCAAACATCATATACTGGTTGATGATTTTAGCGACATCGTCGGTATTACAGTGTTTTAAATGACTGACGTCATTAATGATTTTATCTTGAATATCAACAGGAAATAGCATTAATTGCTCTAAATATAGATGAGCGTGGGTGTCGTTACTGCTGTTGATTAACTCTATTAAACGATTCGCATGGTTATTCCAAATAGCACTCATACAAGCATCCTCATAAATCTCTAAATGTTCAAGCCATAAATTTCTTGAACAAGCCAATAAACGGGCAATAGCAATGCACGTCATACCTTAAGTTTAGAGCATGGAAGGCGAGTTATTATACGTATTGGTAATTAAAAAAAGTCTTTGGGAATTAAGCAATCTAATACTGAAACATGTTCTGACAAGCACCTAATTAATCTTCATTTTTTATTGCAAATTTTTCTAGCCGATATAAAAACACTTGGTAAGACATAGTTAAGTATTTAGCTGCTTTAGTACTCTTGCTTGAATTGATGCCAGCAAAAACCTTATTTGGGTAAGTTAAATGCTGGCAGCCTTTGATTTTATTGTTGGTTTCGTTGTTGATTGAGTTGGCCGTGCAGTTTTGCGTTAGCTCGCTTTCATCATTAAATAATATGAAATGCTCAATGGGTTTGATAGCTATCGAACATTACCCGGCCAGTGGTACTCTAAAGTTGCTGATATAGCTCATTAGTTGAAGTTGGTGGCTCACATTTATATTGCTCAGCTTTGCCATCAGCGATTTATTAAATCAGCAATTATTACAGTAATGCGTCAATATCTGCTGCGATATCTGCAGGTTTTGTGGTTGGACTGTAGCGTTTAACTACTTTTCCGTCACTATTAACCAGAAATTTAGTGAAATTCCATTTAATACGTTTACTACCTAAAATGCCTGGAGCTTGAGTCTTGAGGTGCTGGAAAAGCGGGTGAGTATTGTCGCCATTAACGTCTATTTTACTAAACAGTTCGAATGAGATGTTAAAATTGAGATCACAGAATTTTTTAATTTCGCTGTTATCACCTTGTTCTTGTTTACCAAATTGATTACAGGGGAAAGCAAGTATCTCAAGCCCCTTAGCTTTATATTGTTGATAAAGTTCTTCTAAACCTGCATATTGTGGCGTAAAGCCGCAAGCGCTGGCCGTGTTTACTATCAGTAATGTTTTACCTTGGTACTTGGTAAAATCAACGGTTTCATTTTTATAGTTATTAGCGCCAAAGCTGTAAATAGTTTGAGTCATTATGTTCAACTGGTCGGATCAATATTACTGATAGAATAAGGTAATTAGGTGAAATTAACAACAATCACGCAGGGTGTTGGATTTCGTAATAGCAAGAAATCAAATCAGGTATAGTTTTTAGCCAACTTTACCTGATTTTATGCCAGCTATTTGTCGGTTATAAGCGAGTAAGTAAACTTGAGGTATCCCAGCGGTTGCCACCATTTTTTTGTACATCAGCATAGAATTGGTCGACTAACGCCGTTAGTGGCAAAGTAGAGCCATTATTTCTAGCTTCAGTAAGGGCAATGTCGAGATCTTTTCTCATCCAATCGACGGCAAAACCAAAATCATATTCGCCGTTTATCATAGTTTTATGGCGATTATCCATTTGCCAAGAACCGGCAGCGCCTTGGCTAATTACCTCAATAACTTGCTGACAGTCAAGCCCGGCATTTTGGCCAAAATGTAATGCTTCAGCTAAGCCCTGAACAACCCCGGCGATACAAATTTGATTCATCATTTTTGCCAGCTGACCACTGCCAATAGGGCCAAGTAACTTACTAAACTTGGCATATGATTTAATCACGGGCTCAATTGACTCATAAGCCGGTTGTTCGCCGCCAACCATAATTGATAGTTGACCGTTAACTGCACCTGCTTCGCCACCTGATACTGGGGCATCTAAAAAAGTTAAACCTATAGATTTTGCTTGTTGCGCTAATTTTCTAGCGACCGACGCCGATGCCGTTGTATGGTCAACAAGTATCGCATTGGCTTTCATACCTGAAAAGGCGCCATTAGCACCTAATATCACTTGTTTTAAATCTTCATCGTTTCCAACACATACGAATACTATCTCGCTATCTTTAACGGCTTTTGCTGGCGTAGTGGCCATTTCTCCGCCATATTTTTCAACCCAAGCCGCAGCTTTTCGTTGTGTGCGGTTATAAACGGTTACTTGGCAACCTGAATTTTGTAAATGACCTGCCATGGGGAAGCCCATAACACCTAAGCCGATAAATGAGACTTTTTTCATATTGTTCAAACTACTGCGGTTAATGTTGCTAATGTTTATACCATATCTTTGCTGATAAGTTTTAGCTAATTTATGGTGAATTCAATTTCGCTGGAATAACTATTTAAAAATGGCTAACCGCTTGATTAAGTGACGTTTTGAAAACTGAAAAGATTGTTTATGATCTTAAGGTAATTGGCTGCGATAACGCTCAATTATATAAAAAGTCGATACGTTAAGAACAAGGGGCCGTAAAATAAGTTGGTATGAAACTTAGGGAGCTCATCATTATTTGTTCTGTGAGTCCCTTAATATAGTTTATTGATATGCTTATTTATTAATATATTCAAATAAGGCTTTTAGTATTTGCATTTTTTCGGTGTTGTTCTCATGCTCAAAAGCTAAGTTTTCTAGCTTGATCATAAACTCATCGGCACTTAATAAACCGTTTGCACCATATTGAATACGGTTTTGACAGTGTGCTTGCCACTTTTGTTGCTCGCTATCTGTAAGGGTTAATGGAAAATTCCGTGCACGATACCTAAACAATAATGTTGCTAGCCGGTCATCTTGAAATTGAAAGGGATGCGTTGCTAATTGCTCTGGCGGTAATTGGTGCAAAATTTCCATTTGTGCCTTGTCGCTGTGCGAAAAAAATTTACCACCATAAAGCGAAAACTCAGCATCAATAGCTTCATCACCGAAATCACTACTGGCAAAAACGTCGGCTAACTTGTCTCTCAGCTCCGCCGATTGTTTAATTCTTTTTAAGTTATCTAGGCAAAGCGCTCGTGGAATGGCTAGACGTTCGGCATTTTTAGGCAATAAGGTTTTTGCTGGTGCGACAACCGGGCATTTATTCAAATGAATTAATTTGATTGGAATGGGCAGTTCGTCTTCCGCTAACTCATCATAACGGGTATATAATCGAGTTTTGATTTCTTCACTCGATAGCTCGAATAATGGTGACGGGTCTCGTGCTAAATCAACAGCGACTACTGCATTTTTATTAATTGGGTGATAACAAACGGGTGCAAACCAGCTCGTACAGCCATGTTGTGATGAAACTTTACTTGAGGTATGCACGACAGGTGTCATGTTATACACGTCAATAAGCTCAGCAACCTGTTTTTTATTTTTTAAGTTAAAAATAAATTCATATAATTTAGGTTGTTTTTCTTTTATTAACTTAGCCATGGCAATAGTGGCATAAACATCACTCATGGCATCGTGTGCCGCCTCATGGCTGATACCGTTGGCTTTTGTCAGTAGTTCTAAGCGAAAACTTACCACTTGTTCGCCATCACGATCTACGGTTGGCCATTCAATACCTTCGGGGCGCAATGCATAACAGGCACGAACCATATCGATAATATCCCAACGACTATTGCCGTTTTGCCACTCACGCGCGTATGGGTCGTAAAAATTACGGTAAAGTAAGTAGCGAGTAACTTCATCGTCAAAACGAATACTGTTATAACCTGCGACGCAGGTATTTGGCTGTGAAAATAAGCCGTGAATACGCTCGGCAAATTCCGCTTCCGTTAACCCCTCACGCAAAGCTTTTTGCGGCGTAATACCGGTTACTAAGCAAGCCTCAGGTTGTGGCAGATAATCTTGTGGTGGCTGACAATAAAACATTTCCGGCTCACCAATAATATTTAAATCTAAATCAGTGCGGATACCTGCAAACTGCGAGGGTTTGTCAAACTTAGGCGAGACACCCCAGGTTTCATAATCGTGCCAAAGAATGGTTGCTTGTTCATTATTGTTGGTCATTGTTTGCCTTGGTACGTAGTTGTTGAATTCTAAGTGTCACTTGTTTTTTCGTGAGCATTTATATTTTTTAATCCACATTTTAATTATGTATGAATCACTGAGTTGGAAATTATTTTTGTTTATCGCGACTAAAATTATACTGCCATTAGTTGAGAAACAATGTTTGAACATTCAAAAAATATATTCAGCCATGCATAAAATAGCTGATAATAACCACTAAGATATAAACTCAATAGAAATAGCGTCGTTCAATTATCGCTTTAGATGACTGGGTAAGCAACAAAGAATAGAAATGGATACAAATTTAGGTGATTAATTGCAATACCTAAACAAAGTCGTTGAATCATTTAAAAATAAATGAATTGTGGCTTATAAGACGAAAGCTTTATGAGTTTGCATTTATTAAGAGTATGGATTGTTTTATTTTACGACGACTGTCATGCATATCAAACTGTATAAAACGAACTGACATTTTCAAATTTGTGGCAGAGACTAAAGTTAAATATTAGTTGCCTACGTTAATCTAAACTTAGCAAATCTCGGGGGACCTAGTTAGTGCAATTAAAAGGCGTTTTGAATTTTTTACTAATAGGGGGCTTACGATAGAAAAGTCGAGTAATCTACTGTTTAAACAGCAAATTACTCGATTGTACAAAATTCAGTATTGAATTAAGCCGAAATAACGTTAAGGTAAGGTAATAATTACCGTTGCGCCTTTCCCTTCTTTGCTGTCTATCTTAATGTCACCAGTTAATTTTTTCTTAATCAAGTCGTAAGTTGTGCTCATACCAACACCTACGTAGCCTCGGTCGCTACGAGTGGTGAAAAATGGTTTGAATACTTGTTCTAACGTAGTTTTATTCATTCCTTTTCCATCATCAGAATAAGTGATTATTGCACCGCTTTTTATTCCATTTTCAACTTTTATTGCGATCTTACCGTTGCCATTATTATCAAAGCCGTGTTTTATCGAATTATTAATTAGGTTTAATAATATTAATGCAATATAACTTGGTACGGTTTTAATGCTTAGTTTCTTCTCACCTGAATAACTATAAACAATATTACTTTGGCTAAATTCAAAATTATAAAGCATCAACATTTTTTGGATGTAAGCGATAACATCAATATTTTGAGGTTTTGTGTCATCTTGATCTGCTGCGATTAGATTAAAATTTTCTAATAAATCTACAACAGGTTTAAGAGCTGCTGCACTTTTAGTATCGTCAACAGATTTAAGTTTTGCTTGCAAGTCTTCTAAAGATAAGCCCACAGCATAGGTTATATCGGTAGCGATATATCCGACAGCGGCAATGTTTTCCGATTTTATTAATTGTTCTTCCCTAACGGACAACAAGCGATCGTTGCTTTTTTCTGATGGTAATGACTTTTGTGAAGCCGAATTATTAGCTTTTTTCCACATCATAAACACGATAAATAACGCAATGATAGTTACTATAAGAAAAACATAAAATAACGTCTGATAGCTTGATAGCTTCTTGTTGTCTTTGGTTATGTTAGCTAGTTTTATTACGGTATTATTTGCAATTTCAGTTTGTTTATTAAGTTTTTCAGTGAGCTCATTGATTGCTTTTTCTGTTTCTTTAGCGCTCTCTTGATCACTAGCGGGCAAATCTTGCTCATTTGTTTCTAACGGTATTTGTTGAGATTGTAATTGTTTATTCGCTGCTAATTGGGTTTGTTGATCTTGTAATTGTTTTTCTAGTTCTTGTAGTTTTTTATCTTTAGCATTAATTTCTTGCCTCTTTTTTGCATCTGCTTCCTGCACTGCTTTTAATCGCTCAGATTGTTGTTGTAATTGCACATGGTATTTTTCTGAACTTTCTCTAGTTAAATTTAGTTTTTCATTTAATTGCTGTAATGAAAGCTGTTGTTGAGCTAATTGATTTTCCAGTGCTAATCGTTTTGCTTCTTGTTGATTTTTTTTTGTGAAAGTAGGGCTGTCAGATAATATTTCTTCACTATTATTACTGCCTGAGAAATAAGAAAGTTCAGGCATAGTTAACTTTCCATCGGCAATATTAGGTTCAATGACTTTAAAACTAACTTTAGACTGTTGTTCATTATATGAAATATCAATCATGGTTTTAGCAAGTTCTTTTGAATCTTCGGTAATAACTAGAACATTTGAATCACCTATGATTCTGTCTGCTAACTTTATGACATTTCGTTGATTTGGTGATGAGATATACAAAATATTAACATTTCTAGCATCACCCAGAGTATTGACTAACTGCACCGAAATATCTTTGCCTTTAACCCCTTTGTTTGCAAAAAAATTACTGAAGTAATTGTATTTATTAACATCTTTGTAGACGCCGATAATGAATTCTCGTTGTCTAGCTTCGACAGGCCAAGTAACATATTTTGCAAACTTACTAACTAAGGTTGCTTTTTCATGATCAATTGTTGAGCTTTGCGCCCACGTTTGACCTATTACTGCAAGACCCATGCTAATAATTAGTAGCATAAAACGTGATCTTAATAGGGTAAATTTTGCTTTCATATAATCTCTTACAAAAAAGTTAAAAATGTATCGACATATTACGTAGAATTTATCTTAAATCAATATTTATTAATGAGTTAAAGATTTTCTTGCCATTATATTGTCTTAAATAACCTGAGCTCGGAATAAGCAAATAGCTGTTAGTTCTACACTTATTTAAAAACTGTACAAATAAATTTATTAGACAAAATGCTGTCAATTTAGGATATCGCTCGATGAAGGGAAGGGGATATAACCATCGATAAAGTAATAATATTTTAAAAATATTATTACTTCTATTTACAAGTGCGTTTTCGCTAGAGTTTCGGTAACTTAATTTTTATTAGCAAATAGTCAACCATTAACGAAACACTTCCTTTTTCAAAATAATAAATGCAATTAATTCTCATTTAAGTGTTGACATCATAATAAAATCATAGATAATGAGAATCATTCTCGTTTACCTTGTTGGAGAATGAAAGATAAATAAGGCAAGTGAGAAGTTAAAGGTTCTACAGTAATGAAGCAGTATAGAGCCTATTTACGAGTAAAGTGCAAACTAAAACTAAATTACCACCCCTCCAATTTGGTAATTAGGTTAATTGTTACTTGAATAGATTACGACGAGATTTATGCAGGTGTTGTGAGTACATTATTACGTGAATAGGCTGCTATTTTAAAATTTTCACTAGCTCTAACAGCTTGTTGCATATTGAAAGGCTGTTGGAATAGTTAATAAAATTGGGCTTTGGGATAGCAATTTGTATCCTTTGGCTTAATAACCGCACTTATTTGATCGTCGCCGAAAACGGTTAAATAGGTGCAAACATTATATTTAGTCTTTATGTTTTTGCGTGAAATGTGTGCGCGCTTTAATATAAATAGCAACGACTAAGTATAGTGATAGGAGGAAACTCCGAAATTAGCACGTGTTGAAATATCTAGTTAAAAATATGTTTCTATAAGGATTATCGAAAACAAGCTTATTTGCGCAATAATTTTTGCCCAGGATCTTAAATTTATTGAACAAAGTAGTCTTGAATTTGGTAGTGGATAAGGCAGCAAGAATGCACTCTCTTGATGACTTAACATGTTATTTTCAAAGGAATTGGAAATTTAAAGGGAATAAATATACGGATGTAACAAGAAGATGACCATAATGTTTATGTTATGGTAAGAAGGGCCAGTATTAACTGGCCCTTTTTTATTAAATATAAGTCATATCAACTGTCTGAAATTACCGAACACCTTTCTTAATCAACAATTCGCTATACTCTTTATCTGTTCCATTAATATGATTAATCAACCAATTAGATAAAAACTCACTAATTTCATTTAAGGCATCGTGGCCTTTGTCATTATATAAATCCATAAAGCTAGTGACTTGTTCGATCATTTTCTTATGCTGTGCTTTATGAGCGGCAAGGTCAGCATAATCATGTTGTTCTAGTAATTGTTCTTCTCGCTCAAAATGATATTTCGTGTAGTTAATCAAATCGTTTAACGCTTCACGTTCAAACTCTTCACTCATGGCATAATCGTAGGCTGTAGTGAATTGGTTAAGTAAGCTGATCAACTTTTTATGATCATTATCTAAACTGGCTATTCCGACACTGTATTCATCTTTCCAAACAACTTCATTGGTTTTCATTGTTCGCTTGTAAAACATCGGGATCAAGATCAACACCGCAATAAGTATCCATGAAACTGGGTTGGTAATGCTCGATAAAAAACCCAAAAATATGGCGACAATAATTAGCCCGACAATGGCCGCGTATATTAAAGATTTACTGCGATTATTCATAAATAATACTCATATAAAAAATGTGGTTAAATTGTATAGTTCAAAACGATTCTAATACGAATCGCGATTAATTCCCGTAAAACCTTTTTATTTGTTGACCTCGATCAAGTTGTAAATGCATTCCAATTTAAAACTTTTAAAACTTGATCTGTATCAGGTTTTTTCTTCGCAAAGTAATGAATAGTTGCACTACTTTAAATTTGTTCTTGAGATTAAGCATAGTGACCTAATTCAAAGGGTCAACATAAAAGCATTAAAAATTGCACAGAACATTTATACAAACTACAAATTTGTCTATCTATTGTCTACATTGTTAAGAGCATCAGATAATAAAGTAGTTGATAGAAGTAACAGATGGATAAGAAATACACACATTTTAAACATGAAGCTAGTTAATATTGTAAACGGAGATGATCCTATGAAAACGATTAAATACAGTCTTTCAGCACTTGGTTTAGCTATTGGTATGGCAGCTACTGGTATCAGTATGTCAGTATCAGCGGCGGAGCCAACTTTATCTGAAGCAGACTTTGAAAAAGCGCAATTACAGTACTTCCAACGTTGTGCTGGTTGTCATGGTACTTTGCGTAAAGGCGCTACAGGTAAAAACTTAGAGCCAAAAAATACGCTTAAAAAAGGTCAAAAGCGCCTAGAGAAAATTATTGCTCTTGGTACTGAAGGCGGCATGAACAATTTTGATGATTTATTCACCGAAAAAGAAATTGCTAACATGGCAACGTTTATTCAAATGACACCGCCAGTACCACCGGAAATGTCTTTAGAGCAAATGCGTTCTCATACTAAAGAGTACATTGCACCAAAAGATTACCCAGCGAAACCATTACATGGTCGTAACTGGCAAAACTTTTTCGTAGTTATCGAGCGTGATGCCGGTACTGCAGCAATCGTTGATGGCGACACGAAAGAAGTTATCACTCATATTGACACGGGTTACGCGGTTCACGTAATCAAGGGTACTGAGCACCATAAAATAGACCACGCTAAAGATGTTGGTCGTTTCTGGTACACCATTGGTCGTGACGGTAAAGTTAACAAAATCGATTTATGGCAAACACCTGATAAAATGTTAGTTGCTGAAACTAAGATGGCATATGACGCTCGTGATATCGCTGTTTCAGGTGACGGTAAATATGTAGTTGCTGGTGGTTACTGGCCTGCGCATTTCGTTATCATGGATGCTGTAACGTTGAACCCACTTAAAGTTGTTTCAACTCGTGGTTACAACACTAAAGGTGAATTTGTTAATGAAGCACGTGTAGCAGCTGTTTACACTTCTCCTAACAAATCAGAGTTTACTATTGCTGTTAAAGAAACAGGTCAAATGTTACAAGTTGACTACAGTGATTTAGATAACTTAACCATTACTAGCATCGCGTCATCTGAATTCTTACACGATGGTTTCTATGACCCAACTGGTCGTTACTTCCAAATTGCTGCTAACGCATCAAACAAAATGGTAATCGTTGATACAGAAACTGGTAAGTTAGAAGCACAAATCGATGTTGATTCTTTACCACATCCAGGCCCAGGTGCTAACTGGATTGATAAAGAATGTGGTCCTGTAGGCGGTACTACTCACTTAGGTACTGGTTTAGTATCTGTTTGGGGTAACGATCCAATCAATCATCCTGATAAAGCATGGAAACTTTGTTATGAAGTTGAAACAGATGGTGCTGGTGCATTCATCCGTACACATGAAACTTCACAATACGTTTGGGCTGATCAACTTAAACATCCAGAGCCAGAAATTCAACAATCTGTACAAGTATTTGATAAAGATACTCACGAAATTGTTAAAACTATCCGTGTAACTGAAGAGCCTGGTAAAGCAGCACTTCACATGGAATTCAATGATGACGGTACAGAGGTTTGGGTTTCAGTTTGGAACCGTAAAGATGCTAAGAACCCAACAGGTGAAATCGTAGTTTATGATGCAAAAACTCTTAAAGAGAAAACACGCATTAAAGGCTTAACGACTCCTACTGGTAAGTTCAACGTATTCAACCGTTCGAACCACAAAACCTAGTAAGTAACTTATTTGATAGGTGATATTAACAGTGAATATTCTCCTCACATAATATCACCTTATCAATTTAGGTTAGTGGGCATGGTAAATGCCATGTCCACGTTTTTTCGCTTTATTCTGTAAGAGTTAATTATGGTAAATAACACAGTAAGTAAACCCAGCTTTTGGTCTCGTCGACTAATCCTTGGTACAACGGTTTCCGGAGCGGTGATCTTCTTTGTCGTCGGTATTATCTTTTGGGGTGGTTTTAACACCGCGATGGAAGCAACGAATACCACCGAATTTTGTATAGGTTGTCATGAAATGGAAGACAACGTTTATCAAGAATACAAACCAACCATACATTATTCTAATAGAACCGGCGTAAGAGCGGGTTGTCCTGATTGTCACGTACCAAGACCTTGGGTCCATAAAGTGGTCCGTAAAATCCAAGCTTCTTATGAAGTTTATGGCTGGTTAACCGGCAAACTTGATACTAAAGAAAAATTTGATGCTCATCGCTTTACGATGGCGAAAAGCGTCTGGAAAGCAATGAAAGATACCGATTCACGAGAATGTCGTAATTGTCATAACTTTGAATCTATGAATCCAGAATATCAAAAACCTCGTGCCCGTAAACAACATTTAAATGCTTTTGAAACCGGACAAACATGTATTGATTGTCATAAAGGCATTGCTCATCATGGCGTGAGAGACAAATTATCAGATGAAGAATTAGAAGCCATTGAGGCACCAAACCCTGCTTACATTCGTGAAATTCCGCAAATGTATAAAGATGGTTTAGCAAGAGTTGAAGCTAAAGAAGCTGAAGAAAAAGCAGTAGCTAAAGCTGCGAAAGAAGCTGAAAAAGCAAAAGTGCAAGCGCAAATTGAGAAAGCTGTAGCGGCTGCAACCAGTAAATTAGGCGAAGTGCCTACACAAACAAAAGCAGCTGCGAGTGCCACACCATCAGCTAGCGGCAGTGATATCAATGTTGATTGGGGTAAAGCTAATTCCGCAGATATCAGTGTATTCTATCCTGGTACCGCATCAATTGAATGGGTACTTGGTCGTAAACATGGCGGTAAACGTGCCTTTACTAAAGGTGATCGTTGTGTCGAATGTCACGGTGAAGAAGTGGCTGATATTGGTAACAACATCGCGTCTGGCGAAAGTGAAAAAGTTGAAGACCCAGCATTAATTCCAGGTAAACGTGGTAGCTTTGATGTCACCATTAATGCCGCACATGATGCTGAAAACTTATACTTGAAGTTCAGCTGGCCTGAAACTGACCATGTTCCTGCACCTTTTGTAGAAGGTGGTAAAATGGACCCTACAAACTCAATGAAACTGGCGTACATGGTTGCAACAGATGAAGTTGAATATGCTGACAGAGCAGGTTGTTGGGGTACTTGTCATGCCGACGTTAATGGTATGCCATTCGTGCCAGAAAAAGATGCTTTATTGGGCTCAGACTTAGCTAAACGTTTAGACTTTAGCAATGGTTTAACTAAATATACTAAAGAGTCACGTACTAAACTTGAATTGAAAGGTCGTCGTGGTAAAGCTCTTGGTGGCTGGGACCAGTTAAAAGATGAAGCTGATATTAAAGCTGAACTTGATGCTAACAAGTTTATGGATATCGTGCGCTACAAAGCAGGTGAAGGTAAAGTTGAAGACGGTTATGTTTTAGCTGAACGTCAAATGCATGGTGGCCAAGGTGGCGAAGTAAGCGCAACACTTGAAAACGGCACTTGGACGGTAATGGTTAAACGTAAACTAAAATCTGATAAAGCAGGTGATGTTAACATCGAAGCGGGCACAGTATACAACTTTGGTTTTGCCATTCATGATGATTACACCAGTGGACGTTATCACCATGTTTCATTCGGTTACAAGCTAGCGCTTGATAATGCGGATGCCGAAATCAACGCAGCAAAGCTTTAATGAATATCGCATTAACTTATTAACTAGCATAGGTAAATAAGCAAAAAACTAAAAAGCCTTTTGTGAACACAAAAGGCTTTTTTTTATTTAAACTTTACTGCTAAAGTCATAAACACAACTTAAGTAAGAATAAGTATAGCTACTCCAACTAGTGAGCGTTTTATGAAACACAATGCGATAAATTTTAAAGATAAACTTGCCAAATTTTCCGAACATTGGTCTCCTCGAGTGATTGCGGAAATGAATGACTATCAATTTAAGTTAGCGAAAGTTGCAGGAGAGTTTGTTTGGCACCAACATGCTGATACCGATGAAGTCTTCGTTGTTATTGCCGGCGAGCTCACCATTGAGTTTCGAGATGGAAAAGTTGAGCTAAACACCGGCGAAATGTTTGTTGTACCCAAAGGTATTGAGCACAAACCCGTTGCTAACAAAGAGTGTCAAATAATGCTGATTGAGCCTAAAGGTGTCGTTAATACTGGTACAGCAAGTAATGAATTAACCGCTGAAAATGATGTTTGGATTTAAAGTAAAATATTAAAGGGAAATATGAGTTAATCGATGTCATTAACGCAGTACGTAAAAAATGGCGTGCTAGGTTTTTCACTCTGTGGTTTCTACTAATGAGTATAATTGTTATTGCAACTCAGTAAATATAACCTTATTTTGCTAAAAATCATCTATTTATAACGACTGGGGGTAATAAAAGTCTGATTGCTGTTTGTTTATCATTGCTAGTACTTTGTGACGGAACAGGCAAACTTACTCTTGGCATTAACAATTTCTATATCGTCTAAATGTAAATATTCACAAGTACTAAGCTTATATTTTAGTATCTTTCATTCATTTGATATAACACAAGAGAATGGCTTTATCTTTATGTTCATTCTAAGAACTCCTGTCTAATATGTAAGCAAGTAAATGGACGGAGGTTTGTGATGAAAACAATTAAACATGGCTTGTCGATAGGCATAGAACGTATTGATAATGAGTTTTTTCTTTCACTTAAGGCGGTTGGCACATTAACTCATAGTGACTATGAGGTGATCACGCCACTGATTGACTCCGCCCTCGCACAAGTGAAACATCCAAAAGTTAATGTGCTGGTTGATGGCACTGAACTAGAAGGCTGGGAATTAAGGGCGGCATGGGATGATTTTAAACTTGGTCTAAAACACAACAATGAGTTTGAAAAAATTGCAATTTATGGCAATAAAAATTGGCAAAAAATTACCGCCAAAATAGGCGCATGGTTTTTGTCTGGAGAAATTAAATATTTTGATAATCTAGACGATGCGTTAATTTGGATTAATAATTAGTATGATCTCAGTCATCATTATCAAAAAGGGAAACTTATTATGCGTACACTCATTCTATTGTCTATGTTGTTTGCAACTTTTGGCTCTGCCTATGCAAAAGAAATAATTGTTGAGGTATATAAAAAGAAATTTACCCCAGCTGAGATAACAATTGAAAAGGGTGATACGGTTATTTGGAAAAACATCGAAAAACGTCAATATCATAATGTCTGGTTTAAGCAATTCGATGTTGAAGAGCCGGACTACATCTTTCCAGGCGAGAGTTATCAACGTACTTTTAATGATATTGGTGAATTTCCTTATGAATGTGGTCCTCATCCTAAAATGACTGGCGTGGTAACTGTCGCAACAAAGTAAACTAAAGGACGTTTGAATAAGTGATATTTCTCACGAATGGGCTAAATTAGTAAGGTTGGTTGATCGGAATCAAACACTATTCATTCTCATTACAATGTCGTTTGCTATAGCGAACTAATGGGCGTATTTTACTGACATATTCTCGTATCAACTGAATAATCTGTTTGATTGATGCTTTTGTTATTCACAGATGAAAACGTGAAAATAGGAAATTATGACTACTGTTAATTTAAATGCGTTAGAAGAAGCTGACGACAATTCATTATTTTATCAAGAACAGGGCAATGAAGTTGCTCTATTTGAATACGCCTATGGCCACCAGTTACCTGTATTAATAAAAGGTCCTACTGGGTGTGGTAAAACACGTTTTGTTGCGCATATGGCTGAGAAGCTCAATAAACCACTCTATACCGTTGCTTGCCATGATGATTTAACCGCAGCCGATTTAGTTGGTCGTCACCTTGTTGGTCCAGAAGGGACTTATTGGCAAGATGGTCCGTTAACGAAAGCGGTACGTGAAGGCGGTATTTGCTATTTAGATGAAGTGGTAGAAGCCCGTAAAGATACCACGGTTGTTTTGCACCCACTTGCTGATGATCGTCGCATTTTACCATTAGAAAGAACCGGTGAACTCATTGAAGCGGCGCCGGGCTTTATGTTGGTTGTTTCCTATAACCCTGGATATCAAAACCTATTTAAAGGCATGAAGCCAAGTACCAGACAACGCTTTGTTGCGTTACGTTTTGACTACCCAGAAACCCAAGTCGAACAAGACATTATTATTAAAGAAACCGGTGTTGAGGCTAACATTGCCTTTAAATTGGTGGAATTGGCTCAAGCCCTGCGCCGGTTAGAAGAAAATGATTTAGAAGAAGTTGCTTCAACACGTTTACTTATCTACGCTGCCAAAATGATGTCATCAGGTATGGACCCGATTGAAGTTTGCCGTTGTTGTTTAGCAGAGCCTTTATCTGATGATATACAAACGGTTAATTCTATAATGGAAGTGGCGAAAATCTACTTTGATGCCTGAACAAGTACCGTCAGTAAACACTGTTACCACTGATCTATCAGCTGATATTTCAGTCAATGAAAGGCCTCTTTCTGTGACAAACAACATTAAAAAACTACCTGGCGATCTTGCCATGTGGTTTTTTATTTTGGCTGAGTTAACGGTATTTGCGATATTTTTTATCGGCTTTGCCATCGCTGAAAATCTTAATCTAGTCATGTTTGCTGAAGGTAAAGCGCAATTACATAAAGTTGCCGGCCTTATTAATACTATCGCATTAATTACCAGTAGCTACTTTGTCGCAATATCTTTGCATTCCATGCGCATAAAAAAAGAACGACAAGCGGTTTTTCGATTGTTACTTGCTTTAGCTTTTGCTGGCGTTTATATCGTATTAAAACTTTGGGAATACCAAGCATTATTTTCACAAGGTATTGATATAGAAACGAATACCTTTTTTACCTTATACTTTTTAATTACCGCCTTTCATTTTATGCATATTTTGTTGGGTATGGTGATATTGGCATATATGGCAATAAATGCTTATCAAGATAAATATAATGACCCAACAACTGAAAATGAATTTTCAGGCTTTGAATCAGGTGCGTGTTATTGGCACATGGTTGATTTACTGTGGATTATTTTGTTTCCACTCATTTACGTTATTTAAGTCATTTTTATTAGCTATAAATTTATAGGGTTGTTGAGTTGATGAAGAAACATAGATCACAACATTTCGCATTAAGTTGGCTTTGGTTAATTTTATTAACGTTAGCTTCGGTAGCCTTAGGTTATTATTTTCAAAATCCGACTTTTAATGCATTATCTTTTATCGCCGCTGTTATGGTGATTATTGCCATGAAAGGCCAACAAATAATTGACGTCTTTATGGAACTAAAGCATGCGCCTGATGTATGGCGATATTTGATGCTTGCATATGTTACTGTTATCCCGTTAATCATTTTGCTTATTTATCTTTAAATATTTGGCAAAACGTTAACTAATGCTTATACCAGCATCCGCCAAATTTATTCCCACTGATCTTTGTTTCTTGCATTAAAATGTGATTTGTTCTTAGTGTTATTTTATTGGGCGAAAGTTTCGCAATAATGAGAGAGAACTCTCGCGCTGCTGCTTGTAACTGTAGAATAGGGCAGAGCAATGTAACTGAGTTTATTGTCGTGAAGAACTTTATTTCCTTATAAAAATTAGGGACTTTAGTCATTATTACAATTCTCGACTTGATTTCGGTCATAATTTCTACACTACAAGCTAAAGTCCAACTAATTTTGTATTTAATTATTACACATCTCTAAAAACTTGATTCTTATCAAGGTGAAAAAATAAATATTGTCCTATTATTATATTGCTTTATTACATTATTCTTTAATAAGGGAAACACCATGTCAGAGCGTTTTACAAAAGGCATGGCTCGAAATATTTATTACGGTGGAAGTGTATTCTTCTTTTTAATATTTCTTGCTTTGACTTTCCACACAACCAAAGAGATGCCCAAACGGGATCATCGAGAAAACATCACTGAGTCTGTAGCGCGCGGTAAGGCGTTATGGGAAGACAACAACTGTGTCGGTTGTCATTCATTAATTGGTGAAGGCGCTTATTTTGCTCCTGAGCTAGCTAATGTTTATGACCGTCGCGGTGGCGAAGCTGGCTTCAAGGCATTTTTTAGCGGTTGGATGAAATCTCAACCATTAAATATTCCTGGTCGTCGTCAAATGCCTAATTTCCATTTATCAGATCAAGAAATTGATGATCTGGCTGAATTCCTTAAGTGGACTTCAGAATTGGATGATAATAACTGGCCACCAAACATAGAAGGATAATGGCGTGAATACTCTTAAATATCAATCACAAGCCGTTGCAAAACCTTATTTTGTTTTTGCTATGATCTTGTTTGTTGGCCAAATTCTATTTGGTCTACTGATGGGTTTACAATATGTTATCGGCGATATCGTCGGTGGCTTAATTCCTTTCAATGTAGCGCGTATGGTTCACACCAACTTGCTGATTGTTTGGTTACTGTTTGGCTTTATGGGGGCTGCGTATTACTTAGTACCCGAAGAAGCCGAAACTGAATTGCATAGCCCTAAACTAGCAATTGCCTTATTCTGGATATTCGCCGCTGCTGGCGTATTAACAATCTTAGGTTATTTATTCGTTCCTTATGCTACTTTAGCGCATATCACAGGTAATGATTTATGGCCAACCATGGGACGTGAGTTCCTTGAGCAGCCAACAATTACTAAAATTGGTATTGTTGTTGTTGCCTTAGGCTTCTTATACAACCTAGGTATGACTATTTTGAAAGGCCGTAAAACAGCTATCAACATGGTGATGATGACGGGTTTAATTGGTTTAGCCGTATTTTTCTTATTCGCTTTCTATAACCCAACTAACTTAGCACTTGATAAGTACTTCTGGTGGTTTGTTGTTCACTTATGGGTAGAAGGTGTATGGGAATTAATCATGGGTGCGATTTTAGCATTCGTATTAATCAAAGTTACTGGTGTTGACCGTGAAGTTATCGAGAAATGGTTATATGTGATTATTGCTATGGCATTAATCTCAGGTATCTTAGGTACAGGCCATCACTTCTACTGGTTAATGACTCCTGAATACTGGCAGTGGGTTGGTTCTATCTTCTCTGCAATCGAACCGTTACCTTTCTTTGCAATGGTATTGTAC
Organism: Colwellia sp. SU-HH01172; assembly: GCF_057553355.1. Lineage (NCBI taxonomy): Bacteria > Pseudomonadati > Pseudomonadota > Gammaproteobacteria > Alteromonadales > Colwelliaceae > Colwellia > Colwellia sp. SU-HH01172. Next base: position 300,760 of record NZ_BAAJMB010000004.1, read on the forward strand.
GCCTTCAATATGGTTAACCGTCGTCGTCGTGAACATCCGAACAAAGCGGCTACTTTATGGGCATTAGGTACTTCAGTAATGGCATTCTTAGGTGCCGGCGTATGGGGTTTCCTTCATACTCTTGCTCCAGTGAATTACTTTACTCATGGTACACAAATTACTGCTGCTCATGGACACATGGCATTCTACGGTGCATATGCAATGATTGTTATGACGATAATGTCTTACGCTATGCCTAAATTACGTGGTGTTGGTGAAGCAAATTGCAATAAAGCACAAGTAACTGAAATGTGGGGCTTCTGGCTAATGACTGTCGGTATGGTATTTATTACTTTATTCCTGACAGGCGCTGGTGTACTGCAAGTTTGGTTACAACGTTTACCTGAAAGTGGTGAAGCGTTAAGCTTTATGGCAACTCAAGATAAATTAGCTATCTTCTACTGGTTACGTGAAATTGCTGGTGTTGTATTCTTAATTGGTCTTATTGCTTACCTTGCTAGTTTTTTCGTTAAAGAAAAAACAGCAGCGTAAATATTAGTTTGAATTCAAGGTGTTGAATAGCAAACTATGTTAGTCTACAGCAAGCCGTGGTAGTGATACCACGGCTTTATTTTTTAGTTTTTCAGGCTAAAATTAAATGAGTAACCTGAATGAGCATGATCATAAAATTTGGAGAATCGCTTGAGTGAAGAGCAGCAATTAACACAACGCAAAAATAAACATATTTTACAGCGTTTTGCTAAAGTCGTCGGTGTTATCAGTATTATAGTTGCCTTTATTTGTGCAGGTTACCTACTGACCTTAACCGACAGTGAAGATAAAGTAATGAAAGCGTTTTTTGGTTCAATTTCATTCTTTTGTTTTATGATGGGGTTAGTGCTGCAAAGTATTGGCAGTGCCAACTTACCTGATCTCACCGTACCTAAAGATAAACCCAAGCAAACTTCTGACGATGAAAGCTAATATCGCGAGTTTTTAACAGCGTTAAAGCGCCTTACACAAACAACTAATGTATTGTCATAACAGGCTAATTTGACATACATCACAACACGCGTATAAATCTTTTGCTAGCATATATATTATCGTTAATGATGCAATAATCCTTTTAGGAAGGGCGAAATGGAAGAGTGGGTAGGCGGTCTCTGGCACAAATATATAACACGTAAAGCCAGCACAGAATATAAAGACGCTGTAGTGCAGTTTTCTGACGTTAGTCATGCAGTTGGCATGGTGTTTCGTGCCTTAGGTGGTGACGCCATTAAACGTGTCGAAGCGGCAAGTGATCGAGACTATATTGTTCGTCGCAGCTTTCTAGAAAAAATTGCCGGTGAAAACCAACAAATAAGCTTAGCCTGGCAAGACGAAGACAGTTTACGTTTACCTGAAACCTTAGCGGTATTTCCTAGCGCTGAATTAAATCATGACCTATATATTTGGTTAGCGGTGCTGGCCGCCCAGCATAATGGTAAGTTTCGCCATTGGGCTATTGATAACCAACAACTCGTTGTTGATGTGCTGGCCCAGTACCCAGCATTGAAACCACGTTATGATCGCTTAGCCGCAGCTTTTATTCAAAGCCGAAGTGATCACTCTAAACGACCAAAATCAGAACGCGTGATGGAAGACGCCATCATTCAAGCAATCGTCGCTCCTGGTTCTGTTGCCGAGTTTCCCATGGTTAATTACGCTCCGCAGGCAGTGTATTTATGGTTATACCCGTCAGCGCAGGTTGATCCGCAAGTACTTCCTGAATATGATGATGACGCAGAGCTTGAAGCCGCTGAATTAGGTAAAGCTAAAAAAAGTGACACTAGCCGCAAGAAAGCCGAACGGGTTGACTCGGGTGATGATAAAGATGGCATGATGATATTTCGTCTCGAAACTATGTTCTCGTGGAGTGAATTTTCTAAGCTAGACCGCGGCACCGATGACAGTGATGACGATGATGAAGATAATCAACGCGTTGCTGAGGACTTAGATAAAATTACAGTATCAAAAGAGCAAAGCCAAAAAAGTGCCCGTATTAAAATTGATATGGATTTACCGTCAGCATCAGAAGATGATTTACCACTTGGTGAAGGCATTAAAATACCGGAATGGAATTATAAAAAGCAACGTTTAGAAGAAGACCGTTGTTTGTTACACCCTATGCTGCCAAGAGACGCTGCAGCCAAGCCATTACCAGCTAAATTACAAAAAACAGCAAAAACGATTCAAGCGCAGTTTGAACAGTTACGCAGTGTGCGTTATTGGCTGAAAGGCGAGCATCAAGGTGAAGAGTTAGACTTATCTGCTTGGCTTGATTTTCATATTGAATCGAAAATATCGCCCACCAAAGAAAGAGGCTTATATCGCAGTTTTCGTGGTAATAACCGTGATATTTCAAGCTTGTTGCTCGCAGATTTATCGATGTCGACAGACGCCTATTTGGATGATAATAATCGTGTAATTGATGTTGTACAAGACTCTATGTTGTTGTTTGGTGAAGCATTACACAGTGTCGGCGATAGCTTTGCTATGTATGGTTTTTCATCGGTAAAACGCAGTAATGTCCGTTTTACGCTGCTGAAAAACTTTAACGAAAAGTATGACGACATTATTCGCGGGCGTGTGCAATCTATTCGTCCTGGGTTTTATACGCGCATGGGGGCGGCAATTCGCCAAGCGACTAAAATTTTAGTTGAACAACGCAGTTCACAAAAACTATTATTGATATTAACGGACGGAAAACCAAACGATATTGATCATTACGAAGGGCGATTTGGTATTGAAGATACTCATCAAGCGATAAAAGAAGCCGCTAAGTTTGGTATTAAACCATTTTGTATTACGGTTGACCAAGAAGCACAAAGTTACTTACCGTATATTTTCGGTAGTAATGGCTATACGGTTATCTTACGTCCTGATCAGTTACCGTTGAGGTTGCCACAACTTTATCATCAGCTGACAAATCAATAGAGGGGATTGTTATGTCTCACGAAAAAATTACCTGCTTGTTTTGTCAAAGTAAGAACGACAAATCACTTAAAACTTGTGCTAATTGCGGTATGGCGTTGGCTGAAAATCACCCGGAAGGTAAGGCTCGCTGGAGTTTTTTTAAGAAGGCGTTTTGGGGAATTGTGATTTTTTGCCTCGTGATGATGTATTATTTGCCAAGATAAAAATTTAGTTATTTATTGGTTATGGTTTAATTATTGCTTTTAGCTTTGTTAAAATAATAAACCTAATTAATACGTGGTGGACTAATGATGGCCTTTTCAATGAAAACCAATAATAAAGCTAATAAAAATAATACTCTAAGTAGCAGAATAGGTAAGTTGGTACTTGCCGGATTTTTGACGTTATCGTGTGCGAACGTAATGGCGTTAGATACATCTTTTAGTCTTCACAAAGGTGATGAATCTAAAACTAAGGGTATTAGCGTCGGCTTAGCCGATCAGTTTAGCAAAGGTAGCCCTTGGTATTGGTCACTCGCGTATAGCACATTAGATGATGTACAAGTTAAGTGGAATAATGATGAACTGTATTTTAAAAACGATACCGTTGATGCCTTAATTAGTTACCGCCAGAAATTAAAAAGCTACAACGAGTTCTTCAAAAAAGTCACCATTGAATATCAATTCGGGGCGTCTGTGGCGTTAACTGAAAATAAATTTTTTTGGCAAGACTTAAATGAAGAAAAATACTTTTCAGAAAAAAATGATATTAATGCAATTGTTGCTATTTCAGCACATTACAATTTCAATAAAAAAACCGCCGTTACCTTAGGTATCAAGCATCAACCAAGTTTTTCTGAATTTGGCAGTATAAGCTCTGTTTTTCTCGGCATTAACTATAAATTCGGTAAAGCTGTCGGATATTAATCATTAGCATGCGCCGCAATGCTAAATCTATTGTAAAATAATAGTCATAAAAGCGAATAAGCAGTCGATATAGTGTTGGCTGCTAAAATTAGTCGCTGTTCTTGTGTTGCTTGTAATTAGTACATGGTATTCACTTATTTTATTTTTGGCGGAGAAGTATATGCCGGGTAAATTCAAATTTTCACTATTGGCGCTTGTGATTGCCAGCAGCGTTGGGGTTAGTAATGTCGCCAATGCCGCCGCATGTCCGATACCAACTCCCGTAACCGATACCGATAATGACGGTGTTGATGACAGTATTGATCTTTTTCCGACAGACCCTAGCGAATGGTTCGATACCGATCTAGATGGTGTTGGTAACAATGCTGATACCGATGATGATAATGACGGTATTCCAGATAGTTCGGACAATAACAATGATGGTGATGCCGTTATTGACCTTTATGATCCATTTCCAGAAGACGCCAATGAATGGCTTGATACCGATGGTGATTGTTTAGGTAACAGCCAAGATACCGATGATGATAATGATGGTTTTCTAGATGTGGTCGATGTTTTCCCACTTAATGCCAGTGAGAATACTGACACAGATAGCGATACTATTGGCGACAATGCTGATAGTGACGATGATGGTGATGGCACCATAGACAGCTTTGATGCTTTTCCAAAAGATAGTTTTGAACAACTTGATACTGATTTAGATGGTATAGGTAACAATGCTGATCTCGATGATGATGGTGATGGTGTTCCCGATGCTAACGATGCGTTTCCGTTAGATGCTGGTGAATCAAATGATTTAGATGGCGATGGCTTAGGCGACAACGCTGATAGCGATAATGATGGTGATGGTTTTAGCGATAGTATTGATGTTTGGCCAGATGATCCGACAGAATGGGTAGATACTGATGGTGACGGCACCGGTGACAATACCGATACTGATGATGATGGCGACGGTGTGCTTGATAGTGCCGATGCTTTTCGCACCGATCCAAATGAGACTTTAGATAGTGATGGCGACGGTATCGGCAATAATGCCGATAGTGATGATGACGGTGATGGCATTATTGATGATCGTTCTACGCCAAGTGGTACTGATGTTTTTCCTGATGATGCGACCGAGTGGGTTGATACTGATGGCGATGGTATTGGCAATAATACAGATGACGATGACGATGGCGATGGTGTGTCAGATGGCGGCGATGCTTTCCCATTAGATGCGAGTGAAAGTGCAGATTTAGATGGTGATGGCATTGGTGACAATGCCGATACCGACCGAGATGGCGATGGCGTTGCAAACGGAGTTGATCCCGAGCCGGATAATCCATTAGCAACCACAGATACAGATAATGATGGCACTGCCAACTTATCGGATCCAGATGATGATAACGATGGTACGCCTGATGCAACAGATGCTTTTCCGTTAAATGCAAGTGAAGATACCGACACCGATGCTGATGGTATCGGTAATAATGCTGATGCGGATGATGACAACGATGGCTTTGCTGATGCAAGTGATGACTTTCCGCTTGATGTTAATGAGTATCTCGACACCGATGGTGATGGCACAGGTAATAATGCGGACACCGATGATGACGGTGATGGTGTTTTAGATGCTAATGATGCCTTTCGGTTAGACGCTAGTGAATCGTTAGATACCGATGGTGACCTCGTTGGTAATAATGCTGATAGTGATGATGACAATGATGGTCGCGTTGATAGCATCGATGCGTTTCCGTTAGATGCCTTGGAATGGTTAGACACAGATAACGACGGTATCGGTAATAATGCCGATTTAGATGATGATAATGATGGCACCGCCGACAGCATGGATTTATATCCTTTAGACCCTCAAGAACAAAGGGATGACGATGGCGATGGTATTGGGAATAATGCTGATGGTGATGATGACAACGACGGTATTCTTGACGACGATGATGACTTTCCATTAGATCCAGGTGAGTTCCTAGATACTGATGGTGACGGTATTGGTAATGTTTTAGATACTGATGATGACAATGATGGAGTACTAGATCATCTTGATTGGGCGCCATTAGATGCCAATGAGTCAGCTGATGCCGACAACGATGGTATTGGCAATAATGCCGATAGTGATGATGACAATGATGGTGTCATTGATGTCGATGATGCCTTTCCGTTAGATCCTGTTGAAACGACGGATACCGATGGTGACGGTATTGGCAATGTTTATGATACCGACGATGATGGCGATGGTGTTTTAGATTACCTTGACCAATTGCCGCTTGATCCAACTGAGAGCCTTGATTTTGATGGTGATGGCTTAGGTAATAATGCCGATCCTGATGATGATAATGACGGTATGAGTGATGACTTTGAAAACCAATATGGTTTTGATCCACTTGATGCCAGCGATGGTGTCCTAGATACAGATCAAGACGGAGTGAATAATGCTGATGAAGAGCTTAATGGCACAAATCCACTTTTAGATGACTACGCTCCGGTAATTACAACGCCGCAAGCAGTGCATGTTCAGGCAGATCATACCTTTACAAAGTTATCGCTAGACGAGCTAGTCGATTTGACACAAGTCTATGTCGAAGATGGTCATGATGGTGCCAATTGCTGTTCATTAGTGCCATTGGGCTTTGAAACCGGTGTTAATAACTTACCGTCTGGTATATATAGCGTGACATGGCGTGCTGTTGATGAAGCGGGCAATATTGCCAAAATAGAGCAAACACTAAATGTTCATCCTTTGGTTAATTTTTATGATGCGCAAGTTGTCGCTGAAGGCGCGATAGCAAGAGTTAACGTCGTTCTTTCGGGTGAAGCACCAGCATATCCGGTAGAAATTCCGATTGAAATTACCGGCTCAGTTGATAACTTTGATTACCGTATTGCTGATGACAAAATTATCATTAATGAAGGCACCAATGGCTTTATTGATATCGAATTACAGCAAGACTTTCAAACTGAAGGGGACGAGCAATTATTGGTGTCATTTAAGCCGACGGTAAATGCCGGCGCGAATGCGAGCCAAGAAATTACCGTAACGGAAGATAACGTTATGGCAAATTTATCTACTAGCCTAACGCAAAATGGACTTTTAGTTGCTGCGATAGCCAGTGATGAAGGCGAGGCGCAAATTACCCTACACATTGATGATAAAAATATTACTGATGAACATGTTGTAAACTGGGATATACCAGCGTATTTGAACGCACAAATAGCGGGTAATTTATTATCTATTTTTATTGTGCCAGCGCAAGTTGAATTGCCAGCGGATGCGCAAGGTCTCATTTCTTTGGCGGTAACCGTAACTGACAATGGCACCCCGGCGTTAGAGCAAACTCAATATATCAATATTCCATTTATTAGTGACAGACCACGTATTGATTCGAGTGATACCGACAGAGATGGAATTGCTGACAATATTGAAGGTTATAGTGATGACGATAATGACGGTTTACCTGCGTTTATGGACCGTTGGAGTATCGGTTATTTACAGCAGTTACATGTCAATTCTGCAGAAGTTAAATTGATGGAAACTGAACCTGGCTTGACCATTCAGTTGGGCAAATATGCCCGTCAGCAATATTCTGATGGCGTCCAAATGTCACAAGTCGATATTGACGATACTGGACTAATTACCGCAGATTCTTACGACAGGCGCAGCGATTATTTTGATTTTATTATCAATGGTGTTTCTCCATTTGGTCGCTCCATTTATGTGGTATTGCCTTTAGATAAGATGATACCTGAGTTTGCCTTATATCGTAAATTTTCAGTGGAAAATGGCTGGCAAAATTTCGTCGAAAATGCCAATAATGCCTTGGCAACGGCACCATTAAACAACGGCGTTTGTCCGCCGCCACAAAGTACAGATTACACTGCGGGATTAACGCAAAATCATCAATGTGTACGTTTGTATATTGAAGATGGTGGGCCTAATGACGCGGATGGACTTGCTAATGGCGCTATCGACGATCCTGGTGGCATCGCTGTGGTACCAAATGAAGAAATAGCAAAAGAAACTGATCCCGAGCAATCAAGCAGTGGTAGTGTGTTTTGGTTGTTAATTGTCTCAGTTTTCGCTGCTTGGAAATTTCGCAGTAAAAAATAACTTAACTCAATAACGGTTAAGGCTTTCTCATTTGAAAAAGCAACAAGTTAATTCACCCTGATCGGCGTAATTATCTTGTTGCTTTTTTTTACGCGTGTAAAATACCGCCATCATTTATTTCTATTTTTTATACAGTAAAACGTACCTATGTTCGAATTAAAATATCAAACACCAAAAGAGTGGGCAGAAGTGGCCCTTAGCGATTTCGATGCTTTTCTAGTTGACCATGCTGCAGCGGAGAAAAAAGCTTCTGGTATGGCAATGTCAATGATCTCTCATTATCCAGATCGCAAGTCAGTGGTAAAAGCTATGGCTGATTTGGCTATTGAAGAGCTGATTCATTTTAAACAAGTATTAAAGTTAATTAATGCTCGTGGCGCGCAATTAGGTGCCGATGAAAAAGACCCTTACATTAACCAAATTAGAAAAGTGTTTCGCAATGGTAGTGATGTGTTTTTTATGGACAGACTTATTGTCGCTGGCGTTATTGAAGCGCGTGGTTACGAGCGTTTCTCACTTATTGCCGAAGCATTACCAGCTGGTAAAGATAAAGATTTATACCAAAGTATTGCCAAATCTGAAGAAAAACATAAGAACTTGTTCATTGAGCTAGCCTATGAATATTTTCCTCAAGCCGATGTTAATCAGCGCTTAGATGAAATTTTAGCGATTGAAGCGGATATTTGTGCGGCGTTACCGTTTAGGCCTGCACTACATTAATTCAACCTTCTTGGATCATTAGTCTTATGGCTCACGAGAATTCTTCGGCACAGCTAAACAAGGCATGCGGTAAGTATTTAAGGCATTATGCTGAGCAAGAAGTGCAGTCTTTGGGTTCGTTTCCAGAAAACTTAGCTTATCAGCATGTGCTTGTTATTCCCGCGTTTCAGGAGTCGCAACACTTTGTCGAACGTTTTGTTAGTTCCGCGCTTGTTGAGCAACAATGCTTACTGATCGTAGTGATAAATCAGCCTGATAGTGAGCTAGGCCGAGAACATGCTCAAGCACAAGTAACACTTGAACAAGGTATAGTCGCACTAGGTAACTCGCTATGGCAGCAGGACAATTTACGTTTAATTGATTTGTCTGATAGCGATAAAAACCGTAATGCAAATAGTGCTGTTTTGGTTGTGAATCGTTATAGTCAGCCAATTCCCGTTGAACAGGGAGTGGGCTTGGCGAGAAAAGTCGGGGCTGACATTGCGGCTAAGCTTTTGCTAGATGGCGTTGTTACGTCATCATGGATTCATTCTAGTGATGCTGATGCTCATTTGCCGAATAACTACTTTAGTGGCCATTATGCTGAAAATATTGCCAGTAACAATAGTGTTGCCACTTGCTGTAACTTTTATCATTACAGTGAGCAGCAGGACGTTCATCAAGCAAATGCCTTATATGAACAAGCGCTTCGTTATTACGTTGCTGGCTTGCATTTTGCTCAATCCCCTTATGCATATTTCACTATCGGCAGTATTTTGTCTTTTAACGTTTTTGCTTATTGCCAGGCGCGAGGGTTCCCGAAACGTAGTGCCGGTGAAGACTTTTATTTATTAAATAAATTGGCCAAGCTTGGTGAGATTGTGCATTTGCCACAAGTTACTATTAAGCTTGATGCTCGGCCGTCGCAACGTGTGCCATTTGGTACCGGGCCAGCAGTGCAAAGTATATTGTCGTTAACGGACTCAGCCGAAGAATATCACTATTATAATCCCGAGGTTTTTATTGAATTAAAAGCCTGTTTATTGGCTTTTGAAACATTATGGCAATACAGAACTGAGCCTGAAACTTGGTTAGCATCGCTTTCTGAAATAAGCCAGCAAGCGCTGAAAGTGGTGGGGGTGTTGTCATTTGTCTCAAAACAGAAAAGTGCTAAGCAAATGCAATTTGATAAACAGCTTATTGTTTGGTTCGACAGCTTTAAAACCTTGAAGTTTATTCACGCATTACGAGAGCTGGGTTTAAGTAATATGCCTTTGAAGCAGGCGCTTATTAAAGCACCATTTGAGTCCTAATAATTTGTCGTGCTGACAGCCAAATGACATCATTGCCATTTGGCTATCAATATATTGCAAAGTTATACTAAGCCGTTAAAGGTAATTGTTAACGTTATTCACCACATAAAATAAACAATCAGAGCGAGCAATACCACTTTGGTTTGATGCCATAAATATTTTTAAGTTTGTTGCACAAACGAATTTATTATTAACCAATTTAAAGTAGCTATCGATAACATTAACCCCTTGATCGTTTAGCAACTCCATGTTTTCCAAACCTTTGTCATCAAGCCAGCCGAGTAATAAACCGTCACAACAACCACCATAATTAAACTGTTCGATGTTTTGTCTTAAGGTAACACCACTGTAGTTTTCATCGTGCTCACTAAATGAAAGTTTACGATCTGGCTTAATAACTAAACGCAACGGTTTATAAAGTATTTGCACCGCTTTGTCTTGCGGTAAAGTGCAGCTGCTATCACATTTAGCAAACTGTTTAATACCGTTATAAGCAACTTCATTGGCTTGATCGTCATTGCTACCACCGCACTCAATCGTAACAACAGGGCAAGAAAAATCCACTTCCATCATCGCGCCGATATTAATATCAGACAAAATTAAGGTATCACAGAAATAAGAGGCAAGTGACAACACATTCGGGCTGATCAACGTACTTACCGCAAATGCAGGACCGTTACCTGAGGTATTATGTAAGTCAATAATGGCTTTCGGATTTACTTCTCGAATAGCGTTTTCTATTAATTTTGCTCGTTGAATATAACCGTCAATATGCTTGTTGCCACCTTCTTTACTGTTGATGATGCTTTTTTCATTAAAGCACCGGTTTAAATCAACCCCATCGGGTAGGTATCTATGGCTGAATAAGTGCTGGTATGTTGCTGCCTCAACGGAAGAAATAATAATGCGGATATTCGTTTTCGGCTGTGGTAATTCGTTTTTACTGGTAAGCCAGCGGTGAATTGCAATTAATCCTGAAGGTTCATCACCATGCAACAATGTTGATATTACTCGCCATTCATCCTTGTTCTCACCCGTAATATCAATAACGGTAAGCCCAATTAACGACAAAAGAAATTGCTGATAGTCAGCATGCAATGTACGACTGCATGGGTCTACTAAATAGTTAATTTCGCTAAAATCTATGTCCATAACTTGCCCCAAACCGCGAGAGTGAGCTCGCGAGTATTATTAAATTAGTTGCGCTTGTGATCAGGCTGATCTCATCAAAAAAGAGCAACTTGTTAAAATGCGTAAAACGATATCGAAACTAAATTTCGTAAAGGCATCGATTTACCGCATTTCCTTAGCATGACACAAAGTGGCTTTTGTGATTGTTGACTAAGGTCAAGTAAGCTCGTTTTTTTCAATTTTTGCTACCGTCTTTTAATGCTTTATTGATCTTAAATCACTTTGTTTGGCAGCTTTATTTTATAAAGGATTATATTGAACCTAACGTTCTTAAATGAATGTGATGTTTCACACATTTTCTGGTGTCGTTTTCCTCTGCACAATTAAAGAATAGGCTCTGTAGCAATAGCTAATATTTATCAGACGCTTTATATCAATATGTTTTGAACTTGCTTTAGACAATAATCGTGTTCTTTTATCTCTCTGGGATAAAGTGTTAATGTAGGGCTGAATTAGTGCGTTTTAATCGAAAAGTTACACATATAACAAGGATTTAAATCTATGCAAAAGCTGGCAGCTAATATTTTGGCTCAAATTGAAACTGTGCTAATTGGCAAACCTCAGCAAGTCAAATTGGCCTTGGCATGTGTGTTAGCGAAAGGGCATCTTCTTATTGAAGACTTGCCCGGCATGGGTAAAACGACTTTGGCCAATACCTTGGCACATACCTTAGGCTTATCTTATCAACGTATTCAATTTACCTCAGATTTAATGCCGTCTGATGTTATTGGTATTGCCATTTTTGATGAAAATAAGAAAGCCTTTGAACTCCATCAAGGTGCTATTTTTAACCAAGTGGTTTTAGCTGATGAAGTCAACCGTGCTAGCCCGAAAACTCAAAGTGCGTTATTAGAAGCCATGGAAGAAGGGCGGGTGAGTGTTGATGGCGTAACACATAAACTTCCTGAGCCGTTTTTTGTTATCGCGACACAAAACCCAATGTCGCATGCCGGCACTTATCCTTTACCTGAATCGCAACTTGATCGCTTTATGATGCGACTTTCTCTTGGTTTCCCTAGCATTGCTGCAGAGCGTGAAATTTTACAAGCCAATATTTCTCATCGTGATGGCTCTGAAATAACACCTTGTGTGAACGCAGAACAATTACGCGAAATTCAACAGCATATTGCCGAAATAGTAGCTGCGCCTGCAATTATTGACTATGTTATTGCACTCTGTCGAGCCAGTCGCCAAGCTCATTTACAATGCAAAGCGCTATCACCACGTGCTGGGAAGGCTTTGCTTGCAGCGGCAAAGTCATGGGCTTTTATGGAAAATCGAGATCATGTTTTACCTGATGATGTGCAAGCGGTATTTTCGGCGGTTTGTGAACATCGCTTAGCACCGCAACAACATAATGTTTTTCAACAAAATGGCGAAATATCAAGTCAAGTATTAGCGCAAGTAGATCCCATCAACCCGCTATTGACTTAATTTAAGGAGCTGTTTTTTGTTATTGAAAACTCAACAGACAATTTCTTCTTGGCTAATACTGCCCATTAAGCGTTTGATAAATCAGCGCCTTAATACTTGGCTGAATAAAAGAATTCCACAAGGCAAATGTCAACAAATCAATCATCGAAATATTTTTATTATGCCAACACGTTTTGGTGCAGCATATGGGCTTTTTACCCTGATTTTGTTTTTATTAGGCACTAATTATCAAAACAATATTATTATTTTGATCAGTTACTTATTCGTTAGCTTTTTTATTGTTGTGCTCCACCATAGCTTTTTTAACTTGTCGGGCCTAAAATTTTTGTCAACAAGCTCAATACAGGGCTATGCGGGTACAACATTATTATTTCCGTTAACAGTAACTAACAAAAAAACTCGGTTTAATATTCATTTTTCTTTTTATCAAGGCTTAGTTAATCAAAGCAGTATCAGTAATCGTCAAGGGGCTAGTCAGGTATTTGGTAAAGACCTAAACAATCAAGTAAATAGTGAGCAAACAACGAGTCAACAAAAAAGCAAAGTGGTATTGGAATTGGCTGTTGGAGAAAACGAAATATTAGTGCCATTTCAAGCGGATAAGCGTGGACAGTATATGTTAGCGCGAATGTTAATTGCCAGTGAATATGGTTTTGGATTATTTCGTACTTGGACCCGGTTAGACTTTGCTCAACAAGCCACCATTTTTCCAAAGCCTTTAAGCTATGCATGGCAAGCCAGCCAACAGGCATCAACAGGACAACAGCAAAATGAAAATGTAGAAAGCCAGCAAAACAGTTTTCAGCCAGGTCATGATGAATTTTACCAATTGCAACAATATCAGCAAGGTGAGCCTTTTAGTCGAGTTGCTTGGAAGCAAGTGGCACGAGGACAAGGTTGGTTAAGTAAGCAATTCCAGCAAAACTTATCTGGTCAATTGCAATTAGATTTTAATCTATTACCCGAGGCAACATTAGAGCAAAAACTTGGCCTACTCAGTTTTGCCATAAATGATTGTAGTCGTCAGCAAATTGCTTTTTCATTAAAATTACCGGATCAGGAATTTGCCTATGACAACAGCCCTGAGCATACTTTGCAATGTTTAACCGCATTAGCGTGTTATTAGGGATTGTTGAAAACTATGATTAAACCCGCTGGTAAAAATAAGCCCAAGAAAGTTAGTGCTAATAAGTTACAGCTTAATGGCCAAATGTATTTTTTACTGCTGCTGTTTCAGTTCCTTAACTTACTGACTTTAGTTCTACAGCTGCACATTGTTTATATTATCTTTGCCATTACGATGTTGTTAATACAAGTTATTGCGCATTTAAACCTTAAACGTAAGTTGCTTGGAAACAGCGCTCATTCATTCGCATCAGCGCAGAACTCATCAACTAATACTGATGCTGAAAAGTCCGATAAATTAGCTCTTACTTCAAAATCAAAGACTTCATTCTTTAGTGCTAGTTTTTATGTGGCGCCGACAATTTTTCCGTCATGGCTAATTTTACTATGTGCCATTGCGGGCAGTATAAGTCTTGCCATATCTGGGCGCGAGCTAGGCTTGCTAATGAGCATGGTGCACTTGCTATGTTTTGCCTATAGTTTGAAAATATTTGAATTACCCAAGCGGAAAGATCTTTATCAACTGGTGTTGTTAGGGACATTTATCGCGATATCATCGTTAATTTTTATTCAATCGGTCTATTTTTCAATTGCCGTGATCGGATTAGTTTTTGCAAATTTTATTGTGTTGATGAATTTTTTCGCGGCGTCTTCAACGTTTAAGCAGCAAAGTAAAACACTCGCTAAACTTGTCGTCTATGCCATACCATTGGCAATTATCCTGTTTATTGGCTTTCCAAAGCTTGCACCGTTTTGGCAAGTTCCTAATATTGAGTCGGCAAAAGTAGGCCTTTCCGATAAGGTGAAAATAGGCGATATTGCTCAATTGGCTTTGTCAGACGAGCTCGCCTTTCGAGTCACCTTTGCGGACACTATACCGGTATATTCACAACAATACTGGCGCGCCATAGTGCTTGATGATTTTGATGGCTCGACCTGGCAGCAGGCAAAAGCCGTGGCGCTAAATAAACCGTTGAGAGGCCAGCAAGGTGAGCAATTAAATGTTGAACTTCAAGGGCCAGGAATACCTTATCAAGTGATCACCGAAGCTAGCTATCAATCTTGGTTATTTGCGCTTGATTTTGCCACCAATCAACAATCGAACATAGGGCAACGGTCAGATTTTGCTTTGTATTATCGCGGTATTATCAATCAAACCTTAAGCTATAACGTGACTAGCTATCCAGAAGCCATTTTGTCGAGAAAGATCACAACAGCAGAGCGCAAACTAAACCTAACGCTGCCAGCAAACAGTAATCCTAGGTTGATAACTAAAGGGCAACAATTACGTGAAAAGTTTAATGATGATAATCAGTTGATTAATGAGGTGTTGGCTGAGTTTAATCAGCAGCAATACTTTTATACTTTACAGCCGCCACAGTTAAACGGTAACACTTTAGACCAATTCTATTTTGATACAAAAGCTGGGTTTTGTGAACATTATGCCAGTGCTTTTACTTATTTAATGCGTGCGGCAGGAATACCAGCCCGCATGGTGGTCGGCTATTTAGGCGGCGAGATAAACCCACAAGGTAATTACTTAAGCGTGTATCAACGCAACGCTCATGCTTGGTCAGAAGTTTGGTTGCCAGAGCAAGGTTGGATGCGCGTAGACCCTACAGCGGCAGTTGACTCAGAGCGGGTAGAAAGCGGCTTTTCTATTAGCTTAATGCAGGAAATGAATGATCTCTCTGGTAGCATGTTTTCAATGCCATCATTAAAAGCTATGTGGCTGTATAATCAATTGAAGCAACAGCTCGATGCTATAGATTATCAATGGACACGCTGGGTTATTGGTTATACCGGAGATCGCCAAAATCAAGTGATGAAAAGTATATTGTCGGCGTTACGTTCTTTAGAAAATGTATTTTATATTGTTATAGGCGTATTAGCATTGGCAATACTCGTGGCATTTGTGAGGTTTCTGCGAGTAAAAAAAATTAGTCAAAGTGAATGGCAAAAGCAATATTTAGCTTTGTTAGCAATACTGGCCAAACAGCAACTTATAAAAGATAAATCGATGACTGCAATGCAATTTGCCAATGTAGTAGAGCAACAACGGCCAGAGTTATCTGCATGCTTTAGTGAATTAACCCGTTATTATTGCGAGCTACAGTACCAAGTTCTTATTGAAAGTACGGGTGATAGTCATATAAGGAATGAGCGCCCAACCAATGTAAGCCAAATAGAAACGATACGTAGGTTCAGACGATGTTATAGCACACTTCGCTGGCAACTTTGGCGCACAAAATTTCTCTACAAGTAATTGCAATTTAAGTACTTTAAGTAATAGTTAAAGTTTATATATGATTAGTTTTTAAAATTATTTCATCACAGATGCGCATTGTTCAATGTGTAGATCTTTAGGTTTCGTGAGAAATTAAATTCAAGAAAAATGAGGACTGCAACTGAACAGCAAATTTTAAATTTCTTAGGCTACGTCACAAGTAGCAAGAAACTTGCTCGAAACATCATAAATCACAAGAATTTTGCATGGCTCTTTTTTAGCTAGAGCCATACATATTAAGCTATTGGAACAGTAAATTTGTTTCAAATATCAATGCAAACTTTATTATCTTGCAAGGTATAACAAAGCTCCGACTCCAATAATTTTGGAGCTTCGCCTGTATATGGGTTTAGGTATTTATTTGAATTAATAATGCTTGCTATAGCTTCTCTATTTTCATTGATAATCATATTTAGCAATAGTAATCGAAGGTCTAGTTTAAATTTTTCTTCATAAAGGTTAAGGAATTTAGGTAAAGCTGTCACCTCTAGGTATGAGCCAACAATATTCCTGTAATTTTTGATCGTAAACCAAAATATATTTTCAATTTCATGTATTAATTTTTCTGAATGCGCATTAGCTTTTCTATCGGCAATTTCTACTAAAGAAATTAGGTTTTCTTTTTTGCCATATTCTGGGATCAACTGTAATTTGTGGTAGTCAAACATGCTATTTAGAGTCATGTTTTCTTTGTATTTTATTTGAGCTTGAAAGCTATGAAGGGAGTGGCTCATGCCTTCAGCCTTTTCTGCTACATACTTAAACTGTAGTGCTCTTGTGCCTTGTGCAAACATAATAAGCCACATTCTATTCATTGAAATTTCTTCAAAAGATAAAGGAGTAAGTGCACCACCAAATACTTCCCAATTTGCAAAACCTTGTTCTTTAAGTTTAAGCAACAGTGGTTGATAATACAGCTCAAAATTAACAATTGGCACCGCATGAAATAAGGCTTCCGTAGCGTTTCTAAGGAATTTTCGTTCTAGATATATGAGTTGTGACAATTGATGCGCAGCTAACTCTAAGTCGTTATCTAATATATGAAAGTACACCTCTAAAAATGCTAGCCTTTGAATTGGAATAAGCGAATCCCAATCAGGCTCGGTGGCGATAGAGTTCAGTGGTTCGAAATTGGTTAATTTAGATAAAGATCTATACTGCTCTGTAATACTGGCAAGTTTGTTAGTCTTTTCTTCAAGAACAGCCCTATTTTTAACTGTTTCTGATAAGCAAATATCTTTATTAAATTCGCAAAAATAAGCTTCATCTTCACCAAATATATCCGGTAAACCGCTAACGTTTGGATATTTTAGTTGTTGAAAATAATCTAACGATCCCTTAGCAATATTACCTAGTTTGGTTTTATATAATTCTTTGGCTTGCTCAGTAGATATATCGTTCGACGGAGATAGCGCAATTAAACCAATAAAGGCATTTCCTTCTAAATCTGTGGGTTTAGAGTAATACTCGATCCACTTTTTGGCTTCAGGATTTAATTTATCATCTACATAAAGATGGTATGTGCCAACCACTATGATGATTGATACTAATATCCCTATTTTAATTCTTTTAGTGAATTCCATTTTTATTTTATTAATCAGTCAGTAAAGTACGCTAATAAGACTATACGGCAAATTGATAAATGTTCATAATTAAAGTAACCTGATATCAATTGTTTACGTCTTATAAATAAATGGATTTATGCTCAGTTTTTTCAAAATAAAACCACTGCTATCGCAATCAGACATTGAATTTCAAGTGGCTACTTTTAAGTGGCTTTTAAAGAACTTTGGTGGCGATGATTTCTATAAAACTACAGAGTTAGTTTTGCCCACCAAGGAGTATTTTCCATCGAAGGTAGATACAGCAGAAGGGGCGGCTAGTGAAACTTTTGAGGCTGTTAAAAAGCATGCAGGACTTGAAGATTGGAGGTGTAAATTAGAAATTCAAGAAGAGGATGTTAACCCTTTAGTTGCACCAACTATTGCCATTCAAAATGCACCAACTAGTCCTCATGGAACTTTTCAGGCAACTGAAGAGAATGAAGTTGTAATTACATACAATCCTGCTTTGGCCTCTCAGCCTACTCAATTAGTTGCAACATTTGCTCATGAGCTGGCGCATTACCTTACTGCCACTTCAAAAGAAGAGCCGCCAGGGGGCTGGGAAAACTGGGAATTCGCTACAGATATTGCCGCAACATTTCTTGGCTTTGGTGTATTTATGGCTAATTCTGCATTTAGCTTTAGCCAGTATACTAATTCTGATTCTCAAGGTTGGAAATCAAGTAGAAATGGCTATTTATCAGAAAGTGAACATATCTATGCTTTAGCCATATTTAATGAATTGAAAGGCATATCAACTGAGGTGGCATCAGGCCACTTGAAGCCTCATTTAAAAAAACTCTTAAAGAAAGCCCATAAAGAATTGGACAACTCAGGCATCGCGGAAGAGCTAAGAGCTGTAGCCTTTGTTCCTTCTATGCATATTGCAGGTGGTGAACATGTATAAATTTTTACTTGTACTTCTACTTTTGATATCGGTCGATTCTCTGGCGTGTTCTTTTATGCCAACCAAAATGGCTTTTGAGCCATCATCAACAGAGGAAATTCAACCTATAAAGCCTACCTTTGTGGTGAACCATATTGGACGAGGTGAAGACGATGGTAATCATGGTTCATGTTCAGACGCTGGTGTGATTTCATTAAAATTAAATGAAAAGCCACCGTTAAAACAAGGGTATATATTTGAGATAGTCGAAGGAGAGTTCGAAGATAGTTTATTTGATGCAACACCAGTAATTATCAATGATTTGATAGAGAATAAAAGTACTTATAGTTTTATTTGGTTCGATGGAAACTCTGACGAGCAAGAGCCTATCAATATTAAAGTAAAAATAATAGCTGTCTCAAATTCAGGCCATAAAAGTGCACCTCAATATGTTGTGATCAAACATCCTGGAATTAAAAAACCTTGGTGGAAAATATGGTAAAAATTATTCGTAATTTCTTTTTACTGTTTATATTATTACTTGTACTGTTATTCGCTTATATTTTTATTGATTTTGGTGATGCTGGGCACTCAAACCTAGTAAGCTCAACTGTCGTAAATGATATTACTCAGCTAAACCCCATTGAAGTTACTCGCGTTATTCAACCAACGTCTATTGAAGATATAGTAGGTGCTATCCAATCAAGTACCGGACCTATCTCCATAGGTGGTGGGCGTTTTAGTCAAGGTGGGCAAATTGCATACTCAGATAGTATTCATTTAGATATGCGTGCTTTTAATAAAGTATTGGCATTAGATACGGTTAGAAAGCAAATAACTGTGCAAAGTGGTATTACATGGCGTGACCTGCAAGAAGTCATCGACCCTGAAAATCTATCGGTCAAAATCATGCAAACATACGCCAACTTCACTGTAGGTGGCTCCCTTAGTGTAAATGTTCATGGCCGTTATATTGGAGAAGGACCAATTATTAGGTCTGTTGAGTCAATTAAATTAATCAAAGCAAATGGTGAAATTCTCAATGCTTCCCCAACAGAGAATTCATCACTGTTTTATGGAACTATTGGTGGATATGGCGGTATAGCTGTTATTGCTGAAGTTACTTTAAACCTTGTAGATAACGTGAAAGTTAAACGTTATACCGAGAAAATGAGCGTGCAAGACTATAGACAATACTTTTCGGATAACATACGAGATGATGAAAATGTCGTTTTTCATAACGCTGATATTTATCCACCAAATTTTACCGATGTACGTAGCGTTAGTTGGCTAAATACTAACGAAGCTTTAACCGTTGAACAAAGATTAATCCCCAAACACAAAGAATATACCTGGCAGCCTAAAGTAGCGGATTTTGTAGCCGACTCAAATTTCGGTAAAGGAATGCGCCAGCATATTTTAGAGCCAATTCTATACTCCTTTGATGCAGTGCAATGGCGAAACTATGAAGCCAGTTATGATGTTAATGAACTTGAGCCTTCTAATCGAGCTGCTCAGACTTATGCACTTAGGGAGTACTTTGTTCCAGTAGATAACTTTGATAGCTTTGCAATTAAAATGGCTGACATTTTCAAAAAACATCAGGCCAATATTATCAACGTTTCAATACGCCATGCTTTACCTGATAGTGGTTCATTATTAGCTTGGGCAAGAACAGAAGTATTTGCATTTGTCGTCTATTATCGTCAAGGAACTAGTGAGTCGGCACAACATGAAGTAAAACTTTGGAGTCGAGAGATAATTGATGCTGTTATTGAAGAAAATGGTGCTTACTATTTACCTTATCAACTCCACGCCACGACAGAACAATTTGTTAAAGCCTACCCTAGAGCGAATGACTTCTTTGAATTAAAGAAAAAGGTAGATCCTGATTATCGTTTCAGAAATAAACTCTGGCAACAACACTACGAAGTGAATAATAAGCAGTATCATGGTTCAGCCGATGAATAAACTAATGCAAGGCTTTGAATTAGTAAAACAGTTTATTTCACCTGAAATAGTTCAAACACTTATTGATGAAATAACAAAGTTGAATGAGTTTAAATCTCCTCACGGTATTAGTAATGCAGAGAAGAAATTTGATTGTATTGCCAAACTTGCTAATTCAGAGAAGGTTATTGCTCAAGCAAGGGCTATTTTAGATGAAGAGCCACAGTTAGTCAGAGCCATTTTTTTTGATAAGAACCCTGAAAAAAACTGGCTAGTCAGTTGGCATCAAGATAAAACGGTTTCTGTGAATAAAAGACATCACATTGATGATTGGGGTCCTTGGAGCCTAAAAGACAATACACATCACGTTCAACCTAGTGAATCAGTTTTAAATAAAATGGTTACCTTTCGTATTCATCTTGATGATAGCAACGCAAATAACGGTTGTTTGAAGGTTATCCCTAATAGTCATAATCGTGGTGTATTAAAGCAAGCTGACATTGATAACATTGTCGAAGAATCTGAATTTATTGAATGTGAAGCTAATGCTGGCGACATGTTAATTATGAGGCCCTTAATTTTACATGCTTCCAGTAAAGCTAAATTGCCAAAACATAGACGAGTTATTCATTTGGAATTTAGTGGTTATGATTTACTAAAATGACGTTTTTTGGAGTTAAGGGAAAGTATAGCTATGCCATTCACACCTATACACATGGGACCCGGAATTCTGATTAAATCTTTGCTGCAAGGCAGCTTTAGTTTAATGGTCTTTGGCTGGACTCAAATTATTATGGATATTCAGCCGCTCATTGTTTTGATCTCTGGCGAAGGTTACTTACATGGTTTTACCCACACCTATGTTGGCGCAATATTAATTGCCATTTTTGCAGCGTTGACTGGTAAATATCTATCAGAACTTGGCTTGAAGATACTTAAAACTTCTAAAACTAACAATTTAATACCTATTGCTTGGTGGGTGGTATTTTTAAGTGCTTTTATCGGCAGTTTCAGTCATGTCTTGCTCGATAGTATTATGCATTCTGATGTTGAACCATTCTTTCCTTTTACCCTAGATAACCAGTTTTTAGGCTTGATCTCAGTGTCGGTGTTACACAAGTTGTGTTTATATAGTGGTCTAGTCGGTGCTGCTATTTATTATGGAATTAACTGGAAAATAAAAAGGAAATTATGAAAATATTAAGATCCAGTATGTTGATTTTGAGCTTATTTTCTTATGTCGTTATAGCAGAGGAAAGCACCTGTTATGGAACAACCTCTAAAGGACGTTTAGAAAATGGAATAGAACTGCCTAGCTCAGGAAAAAACTATGTAGGTTACAGTGATATTGCTAGATTAGCTGGTAGAACTTATGTCCACTCCCAAGTAAAAAAAATCATCACAAGTGCATATAAATCATTAGAAACCGAACAACCCAACAAAGTCTTTAAGTATGCAGAAACAGGGTTTGAAGATGGCGGCCAATTCAAACCGCATAAAACTCATCGCAATGGATTATCAGTAGACTTTATAACACCTGTTAAAGATGAGTCAGGCCAATCAGTGCACTTGCCAACTCATCCACTCAACAAGTTTGGCTACAACATTGAATTTGATAGCAAAGGGAAATATGAGGAATACACTATTGATTTCGTTGCATTAGCTGCTCATATCGTTGCTTTGCATAAAGAGGCGAAAGCACAAAGTGTCGATTTATGGCGAGTAATTTTTGATCCTAAGTTACAACCCGAGCTTTTCAAAACATCATACAGACTATACCTTAAAAAGCACATTCAATTCTCTAAAAAACGTTCTTGGGTAAGGCATGATGAACATTACCATGTTGATTTTGATATACCATGTAAGGAATTTAAGGGATGAAAAAAGTAATAGTTCTTGGTGGATATGGAAATTTTGGTAAAAGGATTGTTGAGAACCTTACCAGTATTGAAGATATAACCGCACTCATTGCTGGTCGAAATTTAAGTAAGTCGTCAGCACTAGTAGCAAATCTAGGAAATACTTCAGCCGCTAAGTTAGAGCCATTAGTCATAGATATTTTCGCTGATGATTTTAAAGATCAGTTAGCTACACTTTCTCCTTACCTTGTTATTCATACCAGTGGTCCTTTTCAGGGGCAAGACTATCGTGTGCCAAAAGCATGCATTGAGTGTGGCGCTCATTATATTGATTTAGCCGATGACAGAAGGTTTGTTTGTGATATTGCTGAGTTAGACAATGAAGCAAAAGATAAAGGTGTATTAATCGTAAGTGGCGCTAGTTCAGTGCCAGGGCTATCTTCAGCCGTGATTGAGAGTTATCAAAATCAATTTAGTACCATCGAATCAATTAATATAGCTATTGCTCCGGGGAATAAAGCAGAACGAGGATTAGCAACAGTTGAAGCCATTTTGTCCTATACAGGACATCCTTTAAATGTATTTAAAGAAGGTCGTTGGCAAGATGTTTATGGCTGGATGGATTCTAAGGTAAATGATTTTGGTGGCTTTGTTGGTAAGCGCCACTTGGCTAATGTAGATGTACCTGATTTAGAGTTATTTCCTAGCCGATATGGTGTAAAGCAACAAGTTAGCTTTCAAGCAGGCTTAGAGCTTCCAATATTACATAAAACAATGGTCGGTATGGCCTATCTTTCAAAAATTGGTTTAGTAAAAAATTGGGCACCGTTATCAAAAGCTATCGTAAGCACCAGTAATATATTCCTTCCCTTTGGCAGTGATAAAGGAGCAATGGAAGTACTTATTTGTGGTAAGGGTAATGATGGTAACGCGAAAAAAATAAAATGGACCTTGTATGCACCCAAAGGCAATGGCCCTTATATTCCAACGCTTTCCACTATTATTTTAGCAAGAAAGCTTTTGAGTAGTGGTGACCAAAGTCATCAACAGGAAACAGGCGCTAAACCGTGTGCAGGTATGCTTGAATTAAGTGAATTCGATACTTATTTTGATGCGTTAGGTATTCACTATGAAGAACAATTGTGTTCAGAAGGGATAAGGGAAGAAGCATGATGGAGCATTATTTAGTTATTAAACTAATCCATATTCTAGCTGCGGTTGTCGTAACAGGTACTGGTGCTGGCATTGCCTTTTTTATGTTTATGGCTAACCGCTCCAACAATCCCCAAGCAATTTATATAACGGCCAAGCATGTGATTTTAGGCGATTGGATTTTCACTACACCTGCTGTTATTACCCAAATCATAACAGGGGTACTTTTGATGAACATGCAAGGATATTCATTTTTAGCGCCATGGTTTTATTGGGTTGTGGGACTGTTTGCATTCATCGGAATCTGTTGGTTACCTGTACTTCGTATTCAATACAAATTACGTGAGTTAGCCAAGATATCTGTAGATTCAAACCAAGTTACACCTGAGTTTAAGTCGTTGATGAAAACATGGACGCTGCTGGGCATTCCTGCTTTTACAGCAATCATAGGTATTTTCTGGCTAATGGTTTTCAAGCCATTCCCTGTTGCTTAGGCCATAACTATGAAACAAAATCACCAAGAAAAATTATATAAAGCTGCAATATATGCATTGGCCTTTTTATGGTTTTTTACAGGACTAACCTCAATTTATTTCTCTCCTGAAATTGGTTATGAAATTCTAGCAAGCGCCAATATCACAGGTTCTATGGCAAACTTTTCCGTTTATGCTGGAGGTGCTTTAGATATAGTACTTGGGCTTTGGCTGCTAACCTCAGTCAAAACAAAGTTATGCTGCATTGTACAAGTGGCAACGATAGCTCTCTATACGTTAATTTTAACCGTTGTTGATGCGAGTTTTTGGTTACACCCATTCGGACCAATAACTAAGAATATACCTATTGTCGTTTTGATTGGTTATGTTTACATTGCGAAGGTTGACAGTGGTTTAATACCCCTTCAATCAGAACCGGACAGCTTAAGTAATTAGTTTAAATCAAAAATAAAGAGGCCAACCTTGTCATCACTACAAATTGCAAGATTCATTATTTCCTTTAGTTGGTTATATCATGGGATTTTTCCAAAACTTGTTCATATCGCACCATTAGAAAAAGCCATGACTGCCAGCATTGGTTTATCGAACGAGCTTTCATATTTTGTTACTAAGTCAGCGGGTATTGGAGAGGTTATTTTCGGAGTTTTATTCTTCATTTTTTATCGCAATAAAACGATAGTTTTATTAAACATTATCGGACTTTCTGGCTTATTATGTTTTGTCGCAATATTGCAGCCTCAACTTCTTATTGAAGCATTTAACCCCGTTACCACCAATATTGCCCTAATTGGTTTTAGTTTGATTTTACTTGTCGAGCTAAAGAAAGAAATAAAAAATGAGTACAGAAAGGAGGAGGTATGACTATCGAAAAGTATCCTCCTAACGTTGATATAAATGACTGTGTGATTTTATTTGATGGTATCTGCAAGCTTTGTAATGCTTGGAGCAAATTCATCATTAAATATGATAACCGACAGCGCTTTAAACTATGTAGCGTACAATCTCCTGAAGGCCAGAGCATACTAGCGCATTTTAATATGCCAACGGATTATTTTGATACGATGTTGTATGTTGAAGGTAACCACTACTTTGATAAAAGTGATGCATTTTTAAATGTCGTAAATAAGCTTGGATTCCCATGGCGCATATTATACGTATTCAAAATAATCCCAACGGCAATAAGAAATTGGCTTTATGACCGCATAGCCCTAAATCGGTATTCATTATTTGGTAAATACGATAGTTGTATGATGCCTAACAAAGAAAATGATGATAGGTTTCTGAAGAACAAAGCATAATTAAATTGGCAATTGCTCGTTGCCAAAAGGAAGAAAAAACAAATGGATTTATCAATTTACCTCAACATGATATTCAGTGCCGCGTGGTATCTGATACCAATATTCATGCTTGCTGTCATTATAAAGTCAGCTTGGTTCAAAGGTGTACTCGGTGAGTGGCAAGTTAACTTGCTCATTAAGTTTTTCTTAGACAAAAATGAATATCACCTTATAAAAAATGTAACGCTGCCTACTTTTATTGATGGTAAAAAACATGGCACCACTCAAATTGACCACATCATCGTATCAAAATATGGTGTTTTTGTGGTTGAAACCAAGAATATGAAAGGTTGGATTTTTGGTAGCGAAAACCAAAAGCAATGGACCCAACAAATCTTTAAACACCAGTCTCAATTTCAAAATCCACTTCACCAAAATTATAAGCATGTTAAAGCGTTAGAAGATCTTCTCTTAACAAGATGTAACGCAAAGAATGATTGTGTTTTTTCCGTCATTATCTTTATTGGTGATAGTACTTTTAAAACTAAAATGCCTGATAACGTAAGGTTTGCGAGAGGCGGTATTGAATATATCAAAAGTAAACGTGATATTGCCTTTAGTGAAGATGAAGTAGTAGCCATTATTGAGCAAATCGAAAGTGCTCGGTTAGAGCTAAGTATTAAAACTAACCGTCAACACATTAAGCATGTCAAAGAAATAGTAAAGGAAAAACCTGATTCTAAACCTTGTTCAAGATGTAATGCTGAGATGGTATTGCGTAAAGCCACTAAAGGTAATAATGCAGGTAATGAATTCTGGGGATGCAGTGCATTTCCAAAATGTAGAAATGTGGTTGAAATTGGTTAGTAAAATTTAGATTTTAATAAGCAATAGTGCTTTTTAGTTTATTTGACCACTTAACGAAGAACACTATTAATTAAAAAATACAATAATGTGGTTAAGGTTGATTAGCCACGTAATGAGGTGGTTAAATTCGCCAACTAATTTAGAGATGTTCTTATGCACATATGTAAAATGGAAATACAAAACTATAGGTCTCTTCGGGCTTTTACTATTGAGTTAAAACCAACAACATTGATCATCGGTGAGAATAATATAGGAAAAACTAACTTACTGAATGCCATCTCCTTGATACTTAATAATGAAATTATAAGCTATCAAAAGAGAGGATTATCGATAAGTGACTTCAACTACGATACGGTGCAATCCTTTAAAAAGTCAGTCGCAGATTTAACTGTAATCTCATCTGATATTGATTTCCCAATAATTACTATTGAAGCAACATTTACTGACTTCAATAATGATGATGAAGAGGCTTTAGTATATGAATGGTATAAAGACGACGCTCATAAAACCGCTACTTTGAAATACGAATTCTATTGTAACCTAGCGAACAAAACGAAATGGGTTAACAGTATTAGAGATGCTATCCCTATTGTAAGTGAAGAACTAGAAGGTGAGGAAAAAGATAAAGCGGAGCAATTGAGAATAGACAGTGTGGATTTACCAATCCTCGATTATAAATATAGAATTACTGCAGGATTAGGTGGGATTAAACCAGATAGTTTTCAGCTTGCACCTATCAAAATAGATTTTCTTGATGCCTTAAGAGATGCTAAAACTGAATTATCAGCATCAAGAGAGAATCGATTACTTTATCGAATACTCAACAATAGAGATGAGTCTGAATATACCGATATAAAATCGAGCGCGGATGAGCTTAATAAAGCGATAGGTACAGATAAAAACGCATTATTTACAATAAAAAATGACATCACAGAGCTTTTGGATGTTCTTTCACTTGAAACTGACACAAGTAAAAAGGATATCAACTTTAGCTTTTCAGACCTTAATCTAAGTGAGTTACTAAAAAAGATAAGCTTAGAGTATGGCGATAAACCTATTAGTATAGAAAATAATGGATTAGGCCGAAATAACCTTTTGTATATGGCTCTCGTCTTATCTCATATTCAGAGTAAGGCTAAAGTTCCGGATTTTCGTCTGATTGCTATTGAAGAACCCGAAGCTCATATAAGTCCAATTTTACAGAAGCATTTTGCTGAAAGTGTTACAGATAATGGATTTTTCAACGATAGCTCTAATCGACAAATAATCTTGACTAGTCATTCGACCCATATTTCATCTTATTTAGATGTAAATAATACAGTCGTTATTTTCAATAATAAGGGGAAACTTGATTCTCATTACCTTTTAAGCGGTATAAAAGATGATGCAAAAGGAAAAAGAACCAAAAATTATTTGAGGAAATGGCTAAATGCCACTAATTCAATAATGTTCCTTAGTAGGCGTATTATCTTTGTGGAAGGTATTGCTGAACAGATACTTATACCTAAGCTTTTTGAAATACATTTTGGTTCAAAACCTGAAAAGATGAACTGCCAAATAGTTAATGTAAATGGGGTTGCTTTTAGGAATTTTCTAACTGTTGTAGATAATGGCTATTTCATAAAGTCTGCTGTTATTACAGATAGTGACTCTGAAACAAAGGCAAAAGATAGAGCAACAAAATTAAAACGAGACTTTGATGGTGAGCACATACAAGTTTGTATTTCAAAGCAAACGACCTTTGAAAAAGAACTGATCGCAGCTAATTCAACAGGAACAGGAAGAACCCTCTTAAATAAAGCTATTAAAAATACCAGACCAAATAAATCCAAAGAGCCAGATGTAGTTAACCAGTTTAGAAAAAAACTCATTCCTGACAAAGTTTTCGAATTGATAGGAGAGCATAAAGCAGAGTTTGCTTTTGATTTGCTTAGTGAATTAGAGAATAATTCAAAATTTACAATTCCTCCTTACATTATTGATGCTTTTAATTTTGTCGGAGTTATTGATTGATTTCCGTTACATATGCTGGAGCTGGTGGTGGCAAAACAACTAGCATGGTCAAAGCTATAATTGAAAAGATTGTAACTTTAGATACCAACAAATTTTTATGTGTGATTACATATACAAATGACGCAACTGTTAGTATTAAAAGTAAGCTTTCAAAGGAGATTTTAATTCCTCCGAATGTATTTATAGGTACTATTCACAGTTTCTTGTTTAGGTTTATCTTTAAACCACACTTCCCCAAGGGAGCTGATTATTCAATCGTTTCAGGATTATCTAAAAAAGAAGATGAAATACCTGGTTTTATAACTTGGGCTAAAAAGACTTTTGAAGATCCAACTGAAAGACAGAGAGTTATAAATAGTAAATGGAATAAAGAAAAAGACAGAATATATAATGCTCTCGATGAAGCAAATTTAGTAACAAATGATTTGTTGGTCAAAAGGTGTAAAGAATTAGTATCAAAAGCTCGTATTAGAAAAACATTATCTTTAAAACTACAATATGTTTTCGTGGATGAGTATCAAGATACATACAAGTGGCTCCATGACATTTTTACTGATATTTATAAAGGTAAAAAAACAGAACTAAGCGTTATTGGTGATCCTAACCAGTCAATCTATGGTTTTTCTTATGGCAGCTCTGAAAACGGTGCTCGTAGACCAAAAACATTCAATGACTTCCCGCTGCCACTAATGAAAACTAATTGTGATAACTACGTTGAAAAACATATAAATTATCGTTCTTCGTTAGAGATTGTTACATTAGCTAATACATTTAATAGATCATTTCAGCAAACGTCAGACAAAGGTAGTTTCTGTCCAGTTTTTGCTATAGAAGCTAATGAAACCGTACAGATAATTGAAGGTTTTTATCAGAAAAGAAAATCATTGGGTTTATCTGATAACATTTTTTTTCTAGCAAAAAGTAATAAATCGCTCTCGCCTTATGTTGAACATTTAAATAATGAACTAGAGCATCAAAGTAAAAATGTATTCATATATTAGAAAAGTCTATTTCTCAACAAGTAGGTTTAAGTATTACTGACATCTGCTCAGAAAATAATATTACCCGGATACAATTTAGGTCATTAGTGATCAGATTAAGTAAGCAAGATGAACTTGATTTAAATGTAATTAAAGCTGTTTTTAAAACTAAGTTTGGTGAGCCTCTTATCTATAAAGAGCAGAGTATAGAAAAACCAACCATACACTTTCCGCATCACAGCGGAAGCTCACGAGCTTTAACTATTCATAAAAGTAAGGGGTTAGAAGCTGAATCTGTTTTAGTATTATTCGATTCTAATAACCATATAAAAAAATCATTTAGTGATAAAGAGCTAATGGAATCAACTACCGATGATGATTTACGTTTAATTTATGTAGCAATGACAAGAGCACAAAAATTATTAGTTATTGCATGTAAAGAGAAGATATCTGAAGAATCAAAGCAAATTTTAGGCGACCACAGTATCTTGTTTTTGGAATAATAAAGAGAAAAATATCAATTATAGATTTTAGAGTCCGAACTTTACTTAGTTGGATGAATTGAGCAAAAGAGTACTTCTTTAAATTATACAGATACTATTTCTGACATTGATATAGCGAATGTCTTTCTATCTTTATAACACACCAATTGCTCTCTTATTCTGATATAAAAAATATAAATGCCAGTGTAAATAACTTGTAAAATTTTCTCACTGGATGCTTTTTTCTCGCGCCCCTTAAAGATCTACACTAGTGGATAAAATATATACGCCTGTTTGTGCGTGTTTAGTGTAGGAGATGTCTCACATTGATGTAGGATATAAAGTGTTTTTCTAACGTTACTATACTGTAATGTTAACGTAAGTTGTTGTTTTATATTTAATTACAAGTTTTAACCTTATGTTGCAATTTGATTACATCTAATTTATTTAAAAAAACTTACTTTGAAAAATTAGTGAATGTTCTAATATTACAACTGTCAGGACGACACGGGTTTTCCCAAAAGGGTAGCTAGCTACCAGAAGGACGCTTAGTATAGCGAAGAGATAGGATATCTCGCAAGGATAGAAGGAAAGTTGTCAAGGAAACGTCATCAGGATGATGAGATAAAGACAACAGGTGTAACTTGGATAGTTACTGTTAGGGATAACAAGGACAGCAAATGATTTGCTAGGAAAGGCTAAGGAAAGCTTTTTAGGGATGAAACGGGATCACTTAATGCAGGATGCATATAAGCTAGTTTAAGAAATGCGGTTCTTTGAACCGCATTTTTTTGTCCAAATTTTAGTAAATTTATTAAGTAACCTTAACTCGGGATAAGCAAAGTGCTACAGCAGTGCAATTAAAGCCTATTTCTGCGTTGTTCAAGTTGCCAATAACTCGTTATTGGGCACACTTAACACTTTGAACTAGACATAAATATCATTATCCTAAATTGAGTGTTGATAATACTTTGAAATAGTTTTGTTTTTCATTCTCATAATTCCTAGTTCAGGTTAAGTACTATAATAAATTTGCATAAAACGCTGTTTTACCAAGGACCGCTTGGCTTCCTTTTAAAGAAAATTCATAGCCACATAGTGAAAATTTTCCTTTAATGGCGAGGTTTTTGATTAGGGCTTTGGTATCTAATGGTGAGAAATAAGCGTAATACTCATCTTCATTTTCAACATTGACCATATAGCTTCTAATAGTCTCTCCTTTATTAAACGCAATACTTTGACAGCTTTTATCGCCAACGGCGCTAGTAATATCCCACAGTTGCTCTTGTTCAGTCGCGTCTGCCTGCCAGTTAATCACTATACCGTTATGCGTTGAGACTAATAGGTCAAAATTATCAGGCAGTGTAATACGGTGCTGCAAGGCATCTGAATTACCTTCAATAGTCGCAACATCAGGTTGTTGAGTTTCTACAACTTTTGTTGGCTCTGCAAAGATAAGCGACATTGAAATCGCTAGTACAAGTAACACTGCGATAACAGATAAAGTAATTTGTGCATTTCTATTACTAAATAATGCCAGTCGAATAGACTCGCCAAGATCTCCGGTTGATGCTGGCGTTTGAGCTAGGTTGTTGGTAATTATCTGCGCTTTTGTTGCGGCTAAGTTGTCGGCTGAAGCATCGATATGTAGTGACTGATGGTATTCATTTGCAGAATATGTCGCGTTCATTGTTGGCTCTATACGCTTACCAGTGTTGCTATTAGCTTTGTTTTCTTGGTATTCAGATAAATCCACAGGGCCAAAATAACCCAATATATATTGCAATGGTTTACTGCTAGGATAGGTAAGCAGCAATAATGAGAGTAAAAGTGGCACCAAAAGCAGCCAATATATACTGCCATGGCCAACAAATATAATAATTAACCCAGAGATTAAAAATGTACTTGTTGGTGCTAGGAGCCAATTACGGTGCAATTGTGCATCTCTTAATCGGCGTTGTGTTGTTGTAAGGCATATTATTGATAATATCAATAAAGCGATTACCGAAACTAATGCAGTATTAATAAAGGTTTCATTGATAATAATAAAGCTAATGAAACTTAAAAAGTTAATAGAAATAAAACGAACACGATTATCAAAACCTTGCCAACAAAATATTGATTTTATAAATTGCACAAAAACTCCGGTAATAACTTGGGAAAAACTGATAGCAGCAAAGCTGAAATAAAATGCTCTATAACTTAGTGTGAAGAGTACCTAATTTTTAGCAACATGTCAGCGTTGAAAAAGCTATAGATTGTTAATTGATGTTGCTTTGCTTGAGTTTAATTATTTACGTTAGTAATAAGCTGTAAAGAAAGTGTTAATAGTTGTAATTAGGCCGTAGTCTTGTGAGATATGTCTGCAACTGTTAGCTGTAATATAGGCTATTTCCGTAATAAAATTACATTGAAATCCTGTAAGCGTTTGTTTTAAAATGTTTTTGTGTTTGTTTCTGTTGTTTTGAAAAAATTAATCGTAAATTAAAAAATTTTGCTATCTATTTTGAGAAATCGAAATCTCTATACTTAATCATGTCAAGGAGACAAGCGGTTAAGGAAAATCGTATAGATACAGACAAGGACAGTATGGTATCTAAAAAGTCAAAGGATGGGCTTAAAATAAGGACGTTAGATTATTAACGCAAGGTAAATAGGGACATTATGCTGGAAGCATAAGTTATTCACGGAGTGAATTGACAAATATGGAAGATTAGCTACGGAATAGCAAACCAAGGAGTTGGTTAATAATCAAAAAGAAAAAGCGACAAATTTGTCGCTTTTTCTTTGCCTGAAATTTGATGTTCGTATTGAATGGCTAATATTTAGTTCACACGATAGGCTGGGGTGTCAATATTATCTAACTTGTAACCACGTAATGTCATGGTGCCATGATATTTCGATTCCCCATCACCGCTAAACTCTAAATCGAAATGGCTGATCCAATGTGGGCCATAACGTTTTGAAAACCGAAATCGACTTGATAAACGGGCAATGGCTAAAAATTGCAAATTTTCTTGTTTACAGTATTTACTCGCATGTGAACGAGCATATTCAGAAACTTTACGTAAATACACGAAATACCAAAACAACAATGCAACAATTAGTAAATAGTAAATATTTTCCACGTGATCCCTTAAGGTTTAAACAACTCACCGATAGCATGCGCTAAAGCATTACTGCGATTTGGTGAACGAATTGCTTGCAATAGTAAAGGGCGGGTGCTCGGAATTGCAACTAAATCTTTAAATATAGCGGCAAATAATTCCAGATCTTCATCTTTCACCAAATGTTCTAAATAGCTAAAAAGTATTTCTTCATGACTAAATATTGACCATAAACGGCCAGCGATGATGATTAAAGCTTCTTCACTGATATTTTCGCTATTGATTAAATCTACAATGAGCTTTTTGGCAAATGGGTGTTGTGTACTTGATGCTAACGCGCGTAATAGTGATAACGCTATGTCGGACTCACTCTCGCTCACTGCTTGTTGATAACGCTTAGTGACTTCTAAAACTAACTCAGCAGATAAAACGATATTTTCTAAGCTTGAACATAAAGGCGAAAGCACTTGTTTCGGCAAATGTTCAAATGCATTAATTAACATTCTTGTATTGTCGTTTTCACTTAATCTAACGGCAAAGTCAGACAAACCTTGAACACCGACATGTTGCCAAGCATCCCAACCATTTGTGCCCGACATATAACTAATGGCAGGCTGATAAAATTTACTGGCTGGTTGCTTTAAAGCCACAGAAACCACACTATTTACCGCGGCTAATTTATATTGCGCGGGTGTGAAATGATATGGATTTTTCTGCAATAATGCTTCTTGTTGTTCTGTTGGATTAACGGATAAGTCTCCACCTAATGCTTCAACAATAATGGCAATAAAATGGTTTCTCGCCCCTTGGTTTAACAAGCCGCGTTCATCTAGTGGTAATTTTACAAACCATAAGTAAGGAGTCGGAGATTGTTTTTGCCAAAATGCGATAGCGATAAAAGCATGACCCTGTGATGGAAAAGGGTAAGGTAATTGTGCCGCTTCTATTTTTTCAAATTGCTCTTTTGATATTTTATCAACACGACGCCCTATGTCATAAATGCGATATTGGGAATTAGATAGGCTGAGTAGTTCTGAAATTGATGAAATCGTGTCTGGCGCTGTGCTCATAATAAAGTGCTATCACTATAAATGGTTAGATAAGTTGTTATAGCGCGCCATTATAGAGATAATAGCGTTTTAACTCCACCGCTAATCCCGCACTATTGGACGCTCTTCATGGCAGGCACTTATCCATTTTCTCAATTACTTCTTTTATTAGATGCTCTGAAATTTGAGCTCAAGGCAGCTAAACTGTGGGGCGATAAAACGCCCAGTGCAGCTGCACTGCAAAGCCGCCAGCCTTTTTGCTGTGGTACTTTAACATTTGCGCAATGGCTGCAGTTTGTTTTTATCGAGCGACTAACAACATTGGCTAATACTCAACAGCCCTTACCAAATAATATCGCGGTCACACCTATGGCTGAAAGCACACTTAATTATACTAGTCAGGTAAAAGTTATTGATGTTATTGCTGACATTGATGAACGACTCAGTGGTAAGTTAGTTGATCGTTCTTGGCAATGTGGTGAGACTATGACAGAAAAGAAGCCATTATCATGACAATTGCAAACGCCGGTGCAGTCATTGTTGAAAAACCGGTATTAAAAATTATCTATCAAGATGAGTACCTTGTTGCCGTTGATAAACCTGCCGGGCTATTTGTGCATCGTAGCTTTATGGACAAAGATGAAATTTATTTTGCCTTACAACTGGTTCGTGACCAAATTGGCCAATATGTTTATCCTCTGCATCGCCTCGATCGACCCACTTCTGGCGTCTTACTGTTTGCCTTGACGCAAGATGTTGCTAGGTTAATGGGACAAGCATTTACCGAAAGGAATATTCATAAAACTTATTACGCGTTAACTCGTGGCCATTTGTTAGGTGACGGCGTTATTGATTATGCGCTAAAAGAAAAGCTAGATGAATTAGGTGATAAAAATGTTAGTCGAGATAAAGAGCCGCAGAGTGCTCAAACCCTATACCAGTCAATAGCAACAGCTACATTACCTTTGCCACTTGGGAAGTATGCCAGTGTTCGCTACTCGTTAATTAAGTGCCAACCTCATACTGGTCGACGTCATCAAATTCGTCGACATTTAGCCCATCTGCGCCATCCTATTATTGGTGATATCAATTATGGTGACAATAAACAAAACCCATTCTTTGGTGAGCACTTCGGTTTTAAGCGTTTAATGTTAATTGCAAAAAAATTGACTTTTATTCATCCCGTTAGCCAACAGGAAGTGATAATTACCGCTGAGTTTGATAGCCAATGGCAGCATGTTTTTAATCTATTGAAATGGACTGAGCTAAACTTTTAGTCTTCATTTAAGTGTTTAAGTTTATTGATAAAATGAGGGCGTTTCACTCGTGAAAGGCCGCTAATGAGCTCTTGTAACTATTCGCCCAATTGCGCTATTTAGGACCACTAATACGCACTGAGTTAAAGTCTTGTGCAATTAAATTACTGTAGCTGTGAGAGGCTCTTGTTGACGTGTTTTCTTCAGTTTTTTCACCTTTTATTGCCACGGCATTAACGAAATATAAATTTTGAAAATTGTCACGTTGTTCTGCAAAAGCTAACATCATTTTTTGATCTTGAGTTATGGGTCGATTTAATAAACTTAGCATTAAATGATGGTCAGAAATTAATGGCTTTTTCTCTATTGCGACTTTTGAGGTTGAGCTACACGCGGTCAATAATGTCATTAAGAGTAGGGTGAAAGCCAAAGTTAATTTTTTCATAATGCTAATAGTGTTTAGGTATCTTAATGACCACTATTGCAAAGGTTCGGCCAACTATGTTTTTGATATTGAAATAGTTGCTTTTTAAAATTGTAATTTTAAATTTATTTTATTGATTTAATTAAAATAAATATTAATATTTTTGTTTTTAAATAAGCTGTGGGGTTGGTGAATTTAGAGGTGTTTTTACCGATGAGAATTGTTTTTTTAGGCTTGAATTATGAGGCGTCAAAAAAACAGCACCTAAATAATTACTTGATTTGAAAGTTGGTGTAACACTTATAAAAAAGGTTACACCGTGATGATTACTTACCGCAAAACTTTAAGGTTAGTTTACTCTTCTGATACTGAACGAAGCAGAGCGTTAATACCTACTTTTGCGCGAGTTTTGGCATCAACCTTTTTAACGATAATTGCCGCATATAAGCTATAACGGCCGCATTTTGATGGTAAGTTACCCGGCACAACAACTGAGCCAGCAGGTACTCGTCCGTAATGCACTTCACCGGTTTCACGATCGAAAATACGGGTGCTTTGACCAATATAAACACCCATCGAAATAACGGCGCCTTCTTCGATTACGACACCTTCAACAATTTCCGAACGAGCACCAATAAAACAGTTATCTTCAATAATAGTTGGGCCTGCTTGTAATGGTTCAAGAACACCACCAATTCCTACACCACCGGATAGATGCACATTTTTACCAATTTGAGCACAAGAGCCGACAGTTGCCCAACCATCTACCATACAGCCTTCGTCAACATAGGCACCAATGTTAACAAAACTTGGCATGACCACTACATTTTTACCAATAAAGGTACCGGTTCGAACCGAAGCTCCAGGAACAACTCTGACGCCGTCGGCTTCAAAATCAGCTTGAGTATAATCAGTATATTTCATCGGGACTTTGTCGAAGAATTTACTTTCAGCGCCATCGATAACTTCGTTATCCCAAATACGAAACGAAAGCAGCACAGCTTTCTTTAACCATTGATGTACCACCCATTCACCGGCAATTTTTTCAGCAACACGTGCACTGCCGTTATTTAATGCCGCTAAAGCATCAAGAACCGCTTGCTTTATTTCCGGTGATACACTTGCAGGGGTAATATTCATTCGCTCTTCGAAAGCTTGTTCAATAACTGTTTGTAATTCTGACATTTGAGATTTCCTACTGGTTCAATACTTAAAATTTATCGGTGGCTATCGGCGCAAAGCATAGCTTCTAATGCTTGTTCCTGTGTTTTTGTCAGCGCTTTATTGTCACTGTTTGAAACGGTAAACACATCTTCTGCTTTTTCACCAAAGGTGGTTATTTTGGCTGAATGTATTTGAAATTTACATTTTTGAAAAACTGCAGCAATATTTGCTAATAAGCCCGGATGGTCAAGAGCGACTATTTCTAGCATAGTGCGATTTTTCGTTGTACTTTCAATAAAGCTAACTTGGGTTTTTACTTTAAATTGTTTGAAGCGCTTTGCCAATGGTTTCGCTTTAATACGACTCTTCTCAGAAGCTAGGTTGGCACTGAGTGATTTAGCGATAGCTTTTGCTCTATTGCTATCGTTAATAGCTTGATTGTGATTGTCGAGCACAACAAAAGTGTTAGCGGTATAACCGGTTTTACTGGTGGTGACTTTCGCGTCATGAATGGAGAGCTTTTTAGCACCTAGTAACGACACCATATTGAAAAATATATGCGGCTTGTTTTTTGTGTAAACAAAAACTTCTGTACCACCACGGTAAGGCTTTGGACTAATCAGTACCAGGGGCTTATCTTTATTGTGTGGCAAAATATGTTGAAAATGCCAGGCTATTTGTTCGGGAGAATAGCGTAGAAAATAATCGGCTTTAAACTCTTTCCACAATCTTTGTAACTGGTCATGGTCAATAGATTGTTCTTGTAAAATCTCAAGTGCTTGATGCAAGTTTTCTCGTATTTTTGCCCGTAAATCGACTGGTTTTTCTAAACCGTGTCTAAAAGCGCGCTTGGTACTGAAATATAAATCTTCCAGTAAATTAGCTTTCCAACTGTTCCAAAGGCTTTCATTGGTCGCGCGCATATCGGCGACGGTTAAACAGTAGAGATAATCAAGGTGTGCTTCGTCACGGACAATTTCCGCAAAAGTTTTTATTACTTCTGGATCAGAAATATCACGACGTTGAGCAGTTACTGACATGAGTAAATGTTGCTCGACTAACCAAGAAATCATGCGGCCATCATGGTCATTGAGTTTATGTACTTTAGCAAAGTCTAGCGCGTCTGCAGCGCCAAGTTTGGCATGATCGCCACCACGGCCTTTAGCAATATCGTGGAATATCCCGGCAAAGTACAGTAATTCTGGCTTGCGTACTCGTTGCACTATTTTACTACACAATGGAAACTCGTCATTGTGCTCAGGCTGGCTGAATCGATATAAGTTTTTTAATAGTCGATAGCTGTGTTCGTCAACTGAATAGGCATGAAATAAGTCAAATTGCATTTGACCGACGATATTGCGCCACAGCGGTAAATAAGCGCCAATAATGGAATAACGATGCATTAAGGTGAACGCTAAACCAAGTCCTCGTGGATGTTTGACTAACGCAACAAAAATTTCTCGACAGCGGGCATAATCAATTAAACCTGAAACCAGTCGTCGGCGAGCGTTGCGCATCAACCGCAATGTTTCGGGATGCAAATCAGTAATTTCGTCATGCTCAGCGATCAGTAGAAACAATTCCATGATCATGGTTGAACGGGTGAATACGCGTTTATTACAGACCTTAATTTGACCGTCTATAATGACAAAGTCATCGTTGAGCACGGTTTCTTTATTGTGTTCTTTTTTATTGATAATGGCATATTCAAAATGTTGCAGTAACATTTTGTTAAGTTCAGCGACGCGCGAAATAATTCGGAAAAATCGTTTCATCATGCGTTCTATCGCGAACTTGCCGCCATCACCAAAGCCCATCAACTCAGCAACATCAGCCTGATAGTCAAACAATAGTCTGTTTTCATTTCGGCCGGCAATAAAGTGCAGGGCGCAACGCATACGCCATAGATAATCTTGACACTCTATTAACTCGAAAAATTCATTGCTGGTTAGATAATGATGATCGATTAACTGTTCAAGGGTGTCAGCCATAAAATGACGTTTTGCTACCCAGCCAATGGTTTGAATATCGCGTAAACCGCCTGGGTTAGCTTTTAAATTTGGCTCTAAGGTATAAGAAGCACCGTGATATTGTTGATGGCGTTGATATTGCTCGTTTTGTTTGGCTAGGAAGAATTTTTCTGAGGTCCAAAATATATCTTCATTTAATAGCGGCTGTAAATGTGATACCAGTGCTTCATTGCCACATATTTGCCTCATTTCCATTAAATTAGTGGCGATGGTGACATCATCAACAGCCTGCTTTAAACACTCTTTAATGCTTCGTACGCTGTGACCGATATCAAGCTTTACGTCCCAAAGTTGGGTGATAAATGCTGAGATGCTTTCCGCTAAATCATCTTCAATATGGTCTTGGGTCAGTAAAAGAATATCAACATCAGAGTAGGGATGAAGTTCACGTCGGCCATAACCGCCAACAGCTACCAAGCTAATTTGATATTCGTCTAGGTGATGTTGACACCAAAGTTTAGTGAGAATTAAGTCAACATAATAGGCTCTTGCAGCAACAAGTGAGGTCACTTCACTGACAGGAAATTCGGCTTTTTGCCACTGCAAAAAATCTTGACTTAATGCGCAAATTTGTTGGCTGGTTAATGTTGGGGCACTAAGGGCGAGAGCGTCGCTATATTGTTCTGGAATTATGTCGGATGTATTCAAAGATAAACTCTCATGTTTTGCTAATAAAAAGGGTTTATTCGTTATTTAAAATAAACCCACACCGTTAAGTCTCTTTCAATAATGCCAGTAGAGGTAACGAGCTTAGTTATGCATTATTCTAGGAATAGTATCATCTTTACGTAAGGTAAGAACTTCACAACCGGTTTTAGTGACCACGACTGTGTGTTCCCATTGCGCTGACTTCTTGCCATCTAAGGTGTAAACGGTCCAGTTGTCTTCTTTATCAAGCAAGGTATTAGCGCGGCCTAAGTTGATCATAGGTTCAACCGTAAAGCACATACCTTCTTGCATTTTTTCTTTGTCATTA
This sequence comes from Colwellia sp. SU-HH01172, assembly GCF_057553355.1. NCBI lineage: Bacteria > Pseudomonadati > Pseudomonadota > Gammaproteobacteria > Alteromonadales > Colwelliaceae > Colwellia > Colwellia sp. SU-HH01172. Next base: position 340,344 of record NZ_BAAJMB010000004.1, read on the forward strand.
TTTTTGTAATGAACAATTTGTGGCTCTTCGTGAAACTCTTTACCTATACCGTGACCACAGTATTCTTTTACGATTGAGTAGCGGCCTGATTTTTTAATGAACTTTTGAATTGCCGTACCAATTTCACCAAAGGTGTTGCCAGGTTTGACTTTTTTTAGACCTAAATATAGCGCTTCTTGCGTGATACGACACAGGCGATTATCTTCAGCAGATGTTTCGCCAATGAAAAACATTTTGCTGGTATCGCCGTGATAGCCGTCTTTAATAACGGTAATATCTATATTAACAATATCGCCATCAACCAGTGGCGTATCATTGGGAATGCCATGACAAACTACGTGATTAACAGAGGTACAAATCGACTTTGGAAAGCCGTGATAATTCAACGGCGCTGAAATCGCCTGTTGAACATTTTCAGTGTATTCAGCACATAAGGTATTTAACTCATCCGTTGTTACCCCGGCTTTTACATGTGGCTCTATCATTTCCAATACATCTGCAGCAAGCTTTCCCGCAACTCTCATTTTTTCAATTTCTTGCTGATCTTTAATCGTAATCGTCATAAAACCTCAATGTGACTATATTTTAAATGTCGCTAGCAACAGTATAACTGCTGATGCTTTCTTTAATAAAAGGCAATAGCTTCTAGCGTAAATAATTATTGTTCGTGATTTTACATGCTTTTTCGATTTTTCCCAATTGTAATGCAAAAGATAGTTAAAGAAATTGTTGGCAACGAAAATACAGCAGGGCGGAGTTAAGGGGGGAAAGTGAAAAAGACTTTACTGAGTGGTAAAGTCTTTTGATTTTATCAGTGATAGCTAATAAAAGAAATCAAGAGTAGTTTTCAAGTTCTAGCTTTACCGCATCAACAATTGCACTTGGCTTTTCCAAGTAAAGATTGTGATTTAATAAAACTAAATTATCATTGTAAGCCAGTAATAGTGCCGGTATTGCTTGTGTGCCAATAAAACCTTGAATTTCAATAATATCATGAATAGCAAATTCAGCATCTTTGGTTAACTTATTCGCTTGTAAGCTTTTTGCTGGTGGTGAGAGCTTTAGTTCATCAATAATTTCGCTAACACTGTCTTTGTCAGTTAATTCATTACCTAAAACAAAGTGAGCATGTTGCAGTTTAGTCAGTAGTTCAAAGGCAGATTTAGCGGATTTATTTTGCACCCATGCCATAAGGTTTGCCACTAAGGTTGAGTCTTTTGGGTAATTAAGTGTATCGATATAATTAGCGCCAAATTTCACTTTGCTAAATTCGCCAACAGCGGTAATGGTGGTTGGCGACACTTTATTTTCACCATCGTAGTAGCTGATATGCATGGCTCTAAATGTGATGGTAGGAAAAGCGCTGAGCACTTTTTCAACCAATATTGTTGATGCATAACTCCAAGGACAGTGGCTATCGTAGATAAAGAAAAGTTCAGCGTTTGGTGTATTTGATGACATGAGTTAATTAGTTTGATGGAAAAATTATGCTAATTTTACCGCGCTAGTATCAAATATCCTACCCCTGAATGTGCGATTTTTGTGAAATGGCTAAATGGAGGTAAAAAACTGGTAAAATAGTGGTCATTATGGTATAAAGTGCGCCGCTAAATAATTTGTCTAATTCTTTAAAGGTTTTTCAAATACTTTTAGCCTTAACCGGTATTGAATTCACATGTCGTAATTCAATACATTAAAACTAAACTCACATACATCTAGCAAAGGTATACCGGGGTGCTCAGCGAATTGCCATTAGGGTAAACGCAATAAGGGTCGTGTATATTGGATGTATGAACGCTTAACCCCATAAAGGAAAAAACATGCCAAACGTTTCTATGCGCGATATGCTTAAAGCAGGTGTTCACTTCGGTCACAAAACTCGTTATTGGAACCCAAAAATGAAATCATACATTTTTGGCGCTCGCGATAAAGTTCATATCATTAACCTCGAACAAACTGTTCCTATGTTCAACGAAGCTCTTGCTGTATTAAGCAACGTTTCTTCGAAGAAAGGTAAAGTTTTATTCGTAGGTACTAAACGCGCTGCAAGCGATGCTGTAAAAGATGCAGCAATTAAATGTGATCAATTTTTCGTAAATCACCGTTGGTTAGGTGGTATGTTGACTAACTGGAAAACAGTTCGTCAATCAATCAAACGTCTAAAAGATCTTGAAGCTCAAAGCTCAGACGGTACTTTTGAAGCGCTTACTAAAAAAGAAGCGTTGATGCGTACTCGTGAAATGGAAAAACTTGAGAAAAGTCTTGGTGGTATTAAAAACATGGGTGGTTTACCTGACGTTTTATTCATCATTGATGCTGATCACGAGCACATTTCTATTAAAGAAGCTAACAACTTAGGCATTCCAGTAATTTCTGTAGTTGATACAAACTCAAACCCAGATGGCGTTGACTACATCGTTCCAGGTAACGATGATGCGATTCGCGCTGTGACTTTATACTTAGACTCAGCTGCTAACGCTGTTCTAGAAGGTCGTGAGCAAAACATCGCAGTACAAGCTGAAAAAGACGGTTTTGTTGAAGCTGAGTAATATCAGTTTTTAATACACGTTTAATTTTGCTATTGCCACAACCTGATGTGTTGTGGCAATTACTGACATTTTTATATATTGAGGAATAAACTCATGGCAATTACTGCTGCACAAGTTAAAGAATTACGTGAACGCACAGCTGCGGGCATGATGGATTGTAAAAAAGCTTTACAAGAAGCTAATGGCGACATGGATCTTGCAATTGAAAACATGCGTAAGAACGGCCAAGCTAAAGCGGCTAAAAAAGCAGGTAACATCGCTGCTGAAGGTCAAATCATCATTAAAGATGGCGCATTAGTTGAAGTTAACTGTCAAACTGACTTCGTAGCAAAAGATGACAACTTCTTAGCGTTTGCTAACAAAGTTGCTGATGTTGCTGCTGCTGAAAAGCTAGCTATCGAAGACTTACAAGCTAAGTTTGAAGAAGAGCGTATTGCACTTGTTACTAAAATTGGTGAAAACATCAATGTTCGTCGCGTAGCTTATGTTGAAGGTACTACGTTAGCTTCATACAAGCACGGTGCTACTATTGGTGTTGTTGTTGCTGGTGAAGGTGATGCAGAAGCACTTAAGCACATTGCAATGCACGTTGCTGCAAGCAAGCCAGAATTCTTAACTCCAGAAGATGTTCCAGCTGATGTTGTTGCTAATGAAAAACGCATCCAAATCGAAATGGCGATGAACGAAGGCAAGCCTGAAGAAATCGCTGAGAAGATGGTTACTGGTCGTATGAAGAAATTCACTGGTGAAGTTTCTTTAACTGGTCAAGCTTTCATCATGGAACCTAAGAAAACTGTTGGCGCTATCTTAAAAGAGAAAGGTATCACAGTTTCTAGTTTCGTACGTTTAGAAGTTGGTGAAGGTATCGAGAAGAAAGAAGAAGACTTTGCTGCTGAAGTAGAAGCACAAATCGCTGCAGCTAAAGGCTAATTCATTTGATGAATTATTGCTTTATGCAACTTTCTTAAAAAAAGCGCCTAAATGGCGCTTTTTTTATCGCTATCTTTTAATTTAATCGTTAAGCCATTTCTTAAATAGACCAAATTAGCTTTGGCGGAGTCTGACCAATTAGTCAAGCTGTTACTATTGAAGCAATATTAGTAAAATATGCGTGCTCTATCATAGACTTTTTTAATATTAGGCTTTCGATACTGCGCTAAACGTACTAAAATAGCTGCGGTCGATCAGGCCTTGGCTATTTTAATTAAAAAAAATTCTGAAGGAATGTTTATTACATGAGCATCAATCCCAAACCAACTTATCGTCGAATCCTTTTAAAACTAAGTGGTGAAGCCCTAATGGGTGAAGAAGGCTTTGGCATAGATCCAAAAATTTTGGATCGTATGGCGCAAGAAATTAAAGAATTAATCGAAATGGGCATTCAAGTGGGCCTTGTTATTGGTGGCGGTAACCTGTTTCGTGGTAAAGGTTTAGCTGATGCTGGCATGAACCGTGTTGTTGGTGACCAAATGGGCATGTTAGCGACCGTGATGAATGGCTTAGCAATGCGTGATGCGCTGCACCGAGCTTTTGTAAATACCCGCTTAATGTCGGCAATTGACTTAGCTGGTGTATGTGATAGATACAACTGGGCAGAAGCGATTAGTTTATTGAAGTCAGGCCGAGTGGTGATATTTAGTGCCGGTACTGGTAATCCATTTTTTACTACAGATTCTGCTGCGTGCTTACGTGGTATTGAAATTGAAGCCGATGTTGTTCTTAAAGCCACTAAAGTTGATGGTATCTATTCAGAAGACCCAGTTGCGAATCCAGAGGCGACACTATATCAGCATCTAACTTACCAAGAAGTGCTAGAAAAAGAATTACAAGTGATGGACTTAGCGGCATTTACCTTAGCGCGCGATCACAGTATGCCAATTCGTGTATTTAATATGAACAAGCCTGGTGCATTAAAGTCAGTCATTATGGGTGGTGAAGAAGGTACAACCATTGACCACGCTGAAAATTTAAATTAATTATTGCAGGAATAAAAAAAGTGATAAACGAAATAAAGCAAGACGCTCAAGAAAGAATGGCGAAAAGTATTGAGTCATTAAAAATTAGTTTAAACAAGGTTCGTACAGGGCGCGCGCATCGTTCTTTGTTAGATAACATTGTTGTTGAATACTATGGAATGGACACGCCACTTAATCAGGTTGGTAACATTACTGTTCCTGATGCTCGTACATTAGCCATTACTGTTTTTGATAAAGGTATGATTGGCGCAGTAGAAAAGGCTATTTTAAAATCTGATTTAGGTTTAAACCCTTCGTCGCAAGGCACCTTAATTCGTATTCCTTTACCGGCATTAACAGAAGAACGTCGTAAAGACTTAGTTAAAGTAGTACGTGGTGAAGCAGAAGGCGGTAAGGTTGCAATTCGTAACATTCGTCGTGATGCCAACTCAGATATCAAAGCCTTAAATAAAGAAAAAGAAATCAGTGATGATGAAATGCACCAAGCAGAAGATGAAGTGCAAAAAATTACTGACACATATATTAAGCAGGTTGATGAAGTTTTGAGCAGTAAAGAAACGGAACTCATGGAAATTTAAAATTTTCATTGCTTAATCAATGACGCCGTAGATAATGACTGCGGCGTTTTTGCATATATAGATTAAAAACTAGCGTTTTAAAACGAAATAGACACACAGCGGAGAATATGTGAGTACTGCGGATAGTCAAAGCAATCAGATGTTAGGTGATATGATAAAAGTTCCTCAGCATGTTGCTATTATTATGGATGGTAACGGACGTTGGGCTCAGTTACGCGGAAAGAAGCGAGTAGCCGGGCATAAATCTGGTGTCGAGTCGGTAAGAACGTCAGTATCTACCGCCGCAAAAAATGGTGTTAAAGCATTAACCTTGTTTGCCTTTAGTAGTGAAAATTGGCAAAGACCAGAGCAAGAGGTTAGTGTGTTGATGGATCTCTTTATGTTTGTGCTAACTCGAGAAGTTAAGCGTTTACATAAAAATGGTATAAAGTTCCAAGTTATCGGTGACGTCAGTAAGTTTTCTGCTAAGTTGCAGAAAATGATTAAAGAATCCGAAGCACTAACGGAAAAAAATACCGGTATGGTGTTATCGATAGCGGCCAATTATGGTGGTCGTTGGGATATTACTCATGCTGCGAAACAATTGGCTGAGAAAGTTGCTCAACAAGAAATTAATGTCAGTGATATTACCGAAGAGTCACTTAATCAACAGACAAGTTTGGCTGACTTGCCTGAGCTTGACTTATTAATTCGAACCGGTGGCGATTTTCGCATTAGTAATTTTCTGTTATGGCAAGCTGCCTATGCAGAATTCTATTTTACTGACGTTCTTTGGCCTGATTTTAATGAAGAAGAATTTACTAAAGCTATTACGCATTTTGACCAGCGAGAACGTCGTTTTGGTCAAACTGGTGAACAAGTTACTAATAATAATTAAAATAAATACTAACGTAATGTAAGGATTCCCGTTTGTTAATACAACGTATAATAACTGCTTTATTACTTGCCCCTGCTGCAATTTGGGCAATTTTCTACTTATCGCTGATTAATTTTGCTGCTGTTATTTTAGTGATTATGGCCATAGGTGCTTGGGAGTGGGGGCCATTGATGGGCTTCGTTAATAAGCGACGTCGTTTAGTTTTTGTTGGTGTATCTGTCGCATTAATTGCGGCACTTTGGTACATGTTACCTATTGAGCAATTATGGCAAGCACCAAAGCTGTTGCTTAATCAAGTTAATATAGTTTTATGGCTTGCGGTTGCTTGGTGGTTATTATCTGCTGGATTAACATTTTTGTATCCGCGCTGCAGTGGCTTTTGGGCGAGCCATCGCTCGGTAAGAGGGGTTTTTGGTTGGTTGACTTTGGTTCCGACATGGCTTGCTTTTATGGTACTTAGAAGCAGTGAATACGCAACCGATAGTTATCATGGCGCACAACTGTTAATGGTGTTGTTTTTGATGGTCTGGAGTGCTGATATTGGTGCTTATTTCGTTGGTAAATCTATTGGTAAACGAAAATTAATGCCAAATGTTAGCCCAGGTAAAACATTGGAAGGCTTTCTAGGTGGCGTCATATTCGCTTGTGTAATGGTTTTAATTGCAGGGTATTTTATTGGTTGGAATATGGAACAATTTAAAATTGTTATTCCTGTGACCATTTTAATTACCACAATCTCAGTTCTGGGAGACTTAAATGAAAGTATGTTTAAGCGTCAAGCTGGAGTGAAAGATAGTGGTTCAATTCTGCCTGGCCATGGCGGTGTGCTTGATAGAATCGATAGTTTAACTGCTACTGCACCTATTTACGCCTTATGTTACGCGTATTTTGGTTGGTAATATAAATGCAAAAACAAACTCTGTGTATATTGGGCTCTACTGGTTCAATTGGAAAAAGCACACTCGAAGTCGTAAGGTTACATCCTGAAAAGTTTGATGTCGTTAGCTTGTCAGCAAATGCCAGTGTCGAATTAATGTTGGCACAGTGTTTAGAGTTCAAACCTAAAACTGTGGTGATGGTCTCAGAAAAACACGCTGAAACGCTTCGTATTAAATTGGCTGAGAATCAGCTTAGTAATATTTCAGTTCTGTCAGAAAAATCAGCATTAGAAGATATTGCTAAATCTCCAGCAAGCGACACCGTGATGGCTGCTATTGTTGGCGCCTCAGGCTTGTTACCTACATTGGCAGCTGTAAATGCTGGGAAAAAAGTCTTATTAGCAAATAAAGAAGCATTAGTGACTTCCGGTGCTATTTTTATTGACGCAGTTAAAAAATCTGGCGCTCAATTATTACCCATTGACAGCGAACATAACGCCATATTCCAATGTTTGCCGTTAACAGCACAGCAACAGCCAGGTTTTTGTGATCTTAGTAATAATGGTGTTAGTAAAATCTTACTAACAGGCTCAGGTGGCCCCTTTAGAACCTGGGAACGTGCTGACTTAGACACTGTTACTCCAGCCCAAGCTTGTGCACACCCTAATTGGGACATGGGCAGAAAAATTTCTGTAGATTCCGCTACCATGATGAATAAAGGTTTAGAGTTTATTGAAGCAAAATGGCTCTTCAATGTTGAACCTGAAGATATACAAGTGGTATTACATCCGCAGAGTACCATTCATTCTATGGTGCAATACAAAGATGGCTCAGTTTTAGCGCAGATGGGCAATCCTGATATGCGTACGCCAATCGCTCATGCATTAAGTTTCCCTGAACGTATTGAATCAGGTGTTGAACCATTAGATTTCTTTTCGACTAAATCATTTGAATTTCAAGATGTTGACTTTGCTAAGTACCCTAATTTGAAGTTGGCAATTGACGCATGTAAACAAGGTCAAGGTGCATGTACGGCACTTAATGCTGCCAATGAAATTGCCGTTGATGCTTTTTTGAACGAAAAAATAAAATTCACTGATATTGTGAAAATAAATGAAACTTCTGTGAATAAATTTGTCTCAGAAAAGGTGGTAACAATTGAAGATGTTATTACTTTGGATCAGAAGGTAAGAGTTTTTGCACAGTCTTTGTTAGCTAACAATGAAATAGTAGGGCAGTTATAGCGTGGCAGTATGTTAGAGTTTTTTTGGAATTTAGCTTCTTTTGTCGTTGCTCTTGGCGTATTAATTACGGTTCATGAGTATGGCCACTTTTGGGTTGCCCGCAAAAATGGTGTGCAAGTAGAGCGCTTTTCAGTCGGCTTCGGCAAAGTGCTGTGGCGTAAATATGATAAATACGGCACTGAGTTTGTTATTGCGATGATCCCCTTGGGCGGCTATGTCAAAATGCTTGATAGTCGTGTGGACGAGGTTAGTGACGATCAAGCCGATAAAACATTCAATGGTAAATCGGTTTATCAGCGTATAGCCATAATCGCTGCTGGCCCTTTCGCTAATTTTGCTTTTGCAATTCTTGCCTTTTACTTAATGTTTTTAATCGGTGTGCCGAGTATAAAACCTATTATTGGTGGCGTGACGGTAAACTCAATTGCTGAAAAATCAGCGTTGCCAGTTAATAGTGAAATAATTGCCATTGCAGATAAAGCAACGTTAGATTGGCAGGATGTTAACTTAGCCTTGGTGAGCGCCATAGGCGAGAAGGAAATTAAGCTAACCGTTAAGCCCGAAGGCAGTGTTTCTAGTAAAAGTTATTATTTAGATACTAAGGAATGGTTATTTTCACCTGATAAAGAGTCTGCTATTGCTAGTTTGGGTATTAAACCATTTAGAGCACAAGTACAGGCAAAATTGGCAGTTATTGGTCAAGATAGTCCAGCAGAAAAGGCCGGTTTAAAAGTAGGTGATGAATTACTTGCAATTGCCGATGGAGATATTAACGGCAGTTGGCAAAAATTTTCTCAGCAAATTAAATTGTACCCAGATAAAACCGTTAGTGTAACGGTTTTGCGAGATGGAGAAACATTAACGCTGATGGTTAAACCTGAAGCTAAAAAATATAAAGATAAGGTTATTGGTTTTTTAGGTGTTCAGCCAGTATCTGAACCTTATCCAAAAGCATATTTATTTGAACAAGTATATGGGCCTATTGCGGCTATTGAAAAAAGTGTAGCGAAAACATGGGATTTAGTGGTACTGAGCTTTGATATGATTGGTAAGCTGATTACCGGTGATGTTTCGGTGAAGAACTTAAGTGGTCCTATTTCTATTGCACAAGGGGCGGGAAATAGCGCTGATTATGGTTTTGTCTACTTTTTGGGCTTTTTAGCTTTAATTAGCATTAACCTTGGCATTATTAATCTTTTACCATTACCGGTATTAGACGGAGGTCACTTATTTTATTATTTTATAGAGCTTTTTACAGGGAAACCTGTACCAGAAAAAATACAAGAAATAGGTTTTAAATTTGGTACTATAGCGCTACTAAGCTTGATGAGTATCGCCATATTTAACGATTTATCGCGATTATAACTAGAAGAAGTATATAAAGTTAACATTATATGATTATTAAAAAACTTGCCCTGGCGGTATTATTAGGTAGTTTGGGAACATCGGTACAAGCGGCTGACGATTTTCAAGTAGAAGATATTGAAGTTAAAGGTTTACAACGTGTGGCACTAGGAGCCGCGTTAACACATATACCATTTAATGTTGGTGATAATTTAAACGAATTTCGTATATCACAATCGATTAAAGCACTTTATAAATCTGGTCATTTCAGTGATGTCGCAGTTTCACGTGATGGTAATACCGTTATCTACCGCGTTCGTGAAAGAGCAACGATAAGTGCGATTACTTTTGACGGCAATAAAGATTTAAAAGAAGAGCAACTCACAGAAAGTCTAGATGGTAGTGATATTCGTGTTGGTGAAACACTGGATATGACGGTTATCTCTGGTATCGAAACAGGCCTTGAAGACTTCTATCACAGTGTCGGTAAGTACAACGCTGATGTCAAAGCAGATGTTGTTCATTTACCGCGTAACAGGGTAAATATTAATTTTACTTTTAACGAAGGTGATGCGGCAGCAATTGAACAAATCAATATTGTTGGTAATGAGAAGTTTTCTGATGCGGAATTACTTGAGCGTATAGAGCTAACCTATGATTCGCCTTGGTGGGACTTTATGGCGCAGGATCGTTACCAAAAGCAGACCCTGCAAGGGGATATGGAAACGATAAAGAGTTATTATCTCGATCGAGGCTACTTGCAGTACAAAGTAGATTCCACACAAGTTTCAATGACACCAGATAAAAAAGCCGTTTATATCTCGTTAAATGTCACTGAAGGGGAAGTTTATACGGTTAGTGAAGTTGACTTCATTGGTGATATGGCGGGGTTTGAAGAAACTATCCGCGCTATTACGCCGATTAAAACGGAAGAACTTTATAACGGTGCACTAGTCACCTATTCTGAAGAATTAATCAGCAAGTTTTTAGGTCGTTATGGTTACGCTTATCCGAAAGTGGTCACGATCCCAGAAATTAACGAAGAAGATAAAACGGTAAAGCTCGTCTTATCGGTTGATCCTGGTAAACGTGTTTATGTAAATCGCATTAATTTTAAAGGCAACCATGTTACCGCTGAACACGTTTTACGTCGTGAAATGCGGCAAATGGAAGGTGCCTGGTTATCAAATAATTTAGTCGAAGGGTCAAAAGCTTGGCTACAACGACTTCCATATATGGAAACGGTGGAATTTGAAACCAACCAGTTACCGGGTGAAGATGATCTGGTTGATATTGACTTTGAAGTTAAAGAACAGCCATCTGGTTCATTTACAGCCGGCATAGGTTATGGCTCAACCACACAATTAAGTTTGAACGCTGGTGTTCAACAGAACAACTTTTTGGGCACAGGTAACCGCCTAGGATTTAGTATCAATACCTCTAGCTATTCGAAAAGTGCAAATATATCGTATACCGATCCTTATTTTACTGTTGATGGCGTCTCATTAGGCGGCAATATCTTTTATCAAGAGTTTGATGCCGGCAATGCTAATTTGGTTGAATATAATAACAAAACCTATGGTGTTGGCATGACATTGGGTTTTCCTATTAACGAATATGTGCGTTTAAATTTTGGTATCGGCTATAAAAGTAACGGCATCACTCGCTTGCAAACCTATGAACAAATTCAAAAATTCTATGAATTGTATTCTGATCCGAACGACCCTGACGGTGGTTTAGAGTTTGAAAACTTTGATATCAGCGCTGCAATATCGCGCTCGACATTAAACCGCGGTACCTTCCCAACCGATGGCTCTCAGCAAAGCTTATCGTACAAAATGACAACACCAAATTCTGACGTTAATTATTTCAAAATTAATTTAGATACTAAGTGGTATTTTCCGTTAACACGCGATCAACGCTGGACTGTGCTTGCTAAGTTTCAACTTGGTTACGGCAATGGTTATGGCTCGGTTGAAGGCAATGACCAAATCTTACCGTTTTGGGAGAATTTTAGAGCCGGTGGTTCGGGCACCTTGAGAGGCTTTGAATCAAATATTGTCGGCCCAAGAGCTATCTATCGCTTCCCAACACAAATACCAGGAACGCCTGATTCTGTTGGCAGTGGCAATGGTTGTTGTTTAGGGCCAGATCATGACTTTATACAAACATCGACCCGTTCTGTTGGCGGCAATGCGATAGCTTTAGCAGGACTGGAACTCATTGTTCCAACACCTTTCTTGGATGAAGGTTATAGCAACAGTGTTCGTTCTAGTATTTTTGTTGATGCTGGTAATGTCTGGGATACTGAGTTCCGTATGAGTGATTATCAAGATTTGGCTGAGGTTGAGTTTGAGAAAATTGCTGATTATTCTGACGTTGGTCGTTATCGCGCCTCCGCTGGTTTATCTGTGCAGTGGCTATCGCCAATGGGACCCATGATTTTCAGCTTTGCGAAAACCTTAAAAGAAGAAGAGGGTGATGATACAGAATTCTTCAGCTTTAATATTGGTCAAACATTCTAAGTGTAATTAATTATTAGCACCCAATAGTTAAGGAAAATGACGGCCTTTTTCGTTTTGGGCTTGAACCAAACAACGTGAGGCGGTATAACTACCGCATAACAAAATAAAAGTAAAAATATTAGAAGATATTTTAGGAGTAAAAATTGAAAAAATTGATTAAATCTATCGCAATGACAACGGCAGCGTCAGGCTTATTTTTAGCGAGCTCTGCCATGGCGGCAGATCAAAAAATTGCAGTAGTGAACTTTCAAGAAGTGATGGGGAAAATTCCTCAAACTGCTGCGGTAATGAAAAGCTTAGAAGAAGAGTTTAAAGACGCTAAAGCAGTACTTGCGCAGCTAGAGCAAGACATCAAGTACAATCAAGAAAAGAAAAAGCGAGATGGTTCTTTGATGAGTGCTAAAGAAATTGAAGACTTAGATGCAAAAATAGCTGTACTTTTTCAAGATTATCAAACCAAAGGTAAAGCATTTCAGCAACAAACAGGTAATCGTAAGAACGAAGAAACTAATAAAATTATCGCTTTGGTTCGTCAAGCCATTGATAACATTGCGGCAAAAGGCGATTATGATTTAGTGCTTGAACAAAGTGCGGTAGTTTATTCAAAACCGGATAGCACAATAACAGCTAAAGTAGTTGAGCAAGTTAGTAAACTTAACTAATTTTTTCTTCTTTATATAGGTAATGGTAACCTTTCAAGTTGCTATATTATTGCCTGTTATCTTAATATTCCGAATCATCTTGATTCGGAATATTGCGTTTAGCCCTAAGGTGGTAAACGCTTGTCTTTCAATCTATGCTTTAGATTAAATCTTAAAAGAAGTCAGGACTTATGAGTTATAGCCTCGCAGAAATCGCAAATAAAATAGGTGCGACTGTTCATGGTGATGAGCAATGTGAAATTGGCAGTATTGCGACGTTAAATACGGCGCAAGTTGGCCAAATTGCCTTTCTGGCGAATAGTAAATACAGTGCTCAACTAGCCACGACTAACGCCAGTGCGGTTATTATTTCAAATAAAGAACTAGAAAATTGTCGAAGCAATGCCTTGGTGATGGACAACCCTTATATGGGCTATGCACTTGTTGCGCAACTGCTTGATACCACGCCAAAACCAGCAAATTCTATTCATCCTTCTGCCATCGTCGACGAAAGTGCGGTGTTAGGCGACAATGTAACTATAGGTGCCAATGCTGTGATAGAGGCCGATGTTAGTATTGCCAATAATGTTAGTATTGGTGCGGGGTGTTTTATCGGTATTGCCGCTCGAATTGGTGCTCACTCAACTATTTGGCCTAATGTTAGTATTTATCATCGAGTTGAGGTTGGTGAAAATTGTGCTATACACGCCAATACCGTTGTTGGCTCTGATGGTTTTGGCTATGCAAATGATAAAGGTAAATGGCTGAAAATCCCTCAGTTAGGCACTGTCGTTATTGGTAATAATGTCGAAATTGGTGCCAGTACCACGATTGACCGTGGTGCATTAGAAAATACCATTATCAAAGATGGCGTCATTTTGGATAACCAAATTCAGATTGCGCACAACGTAGAAGTTGGGGAAAATACTGCAATTGCTGCTTGTAGTGTTATTGCCGGTAGCACAAAGGTTGGAAAGAATTGTGTTATTGCTGGCCTGGTTGGTATTAATGGCCATATAGAAGTTGGTGATGGTTGTGTCTTTACCGGAATGACCATGGTGACGAAAAGTATAGATAAACCAGGCGTATATTCATCTGGAATGCCGAGTCAGCCGAACAAGGAATGGCATAAAAACAATGCTAGAATTAGAAAGCTTGAAGCATTAACTAAACGTGTTGCTAATGTTGAAAAAGAAATAGCAGTTAATAAGAGCTAAATAGCTGGCTTTTATCGTAGAAAATTGAGGAAAAAATCTTGGAAGCGCAAAAAAATATTATTGATGTTGAAGAAATCAAAGCACTTATCCCACACCGTTACCCTTTTTTATTAGTGGATCGCGTACTTGATTACACACCTGGTAAATCTATTCATGCCATAAAAAATGTCACGGTTAATGAGCCGGCATTTATGGGGCATTTTCCGGGCTATTCTATTTTTCCTGGTGTCTTGATTCTTGAAGCATTAGCGCAAGCAAGTGGTATTTTAGGTTTTAAATCGGTGGAAGATAAAAATGACGGTGAGCTATTTTTATTCGCCTCGATTGACAATGCCAAATTTAAAAAGCCTGTACACCCAGGCGATACGATGCATCTGCATCTAGAGTTTGTTAAAGAACGTCGCGGTATGTGGAAATTCTATGGTGAGGCACTAGTTGATGGCAAGGTCGTATGCTCTGCTGATCTAATGTGTGCAAGACGAGCATTATAATATGGCTAATTCATTAATTCATGCTCAAGCGATTATCGAAGACGGCGCCGTCATTGGTAAAAACGTAAAAATTGGCCCTTGGACGTATGTTGCTGCTAATGTGGTTATTGGTGATGACTGTGAAATAAGTTCTCATGTGGTTATTAACGGTCCGACAACAATAGGTAAAGGCAATCGAATTTTTCAATTTGCGTCTATTGGTGAAGATTGCCAAGATCTTAAATACGCCGGTGAGCCAACGGAATTGGTGATCGGAGATAATAATACCTTTCGCGAATATTGCACCGTACATCGCGGCACCATTCAAGACAATAGCTTAACGCAAATTGGTAGCAATAATTTATTTATGGCCTATACCCATATTGCTCATGATTGCATGGTTGGCAGTAACTGTATTATGGCGAACGGCGCATCAATTGCTGGTCATGTGCATGTCGGGAACCATGCCATTATTGGTGGTATGACAGGCGTTCATCAATTTTGTCATATTGGCGATCACTGCTTTGTTGGTGCAAACTCACTGATTTTAAAAGATATTCCCCCTTATGTTATGGCTTCTGGCCAACCGGCTAAACCATTCGGTTTAAATAGCGAAGGTTTGAAACGTCGCGGTTTTGACAAAGAGGTTATTTTACATATTAAACGTGCTTACAAAGCGGTATATCGCCAAGGTTTAACGGTTGATGAAGCCATCGCTAAAGTTGATGACACAAAGCACAATATGCCGGAATTGACGATATTTACTGATTTTATTAAAAACTCTAGTCGCGGCATTATTCGCTAATATTATGCAGTCAAATGAAAACGTTAATCTGACCAAGAAAAAAGCGCTATTAGCCAGTCAAGATAGTATTAATAGCGAGCCTGTTTTTGCTATTGTTGTTGGTGAACATTCAGGCGATACCTTAGGTGCCGGCCTAATGCAGCAATTGCTTATTACGTATCCGCAGGCCAAGTTTATTGGTATCGGTGGTCCTAAAATGCAAGCGTTAGGTTTTGATAGTTTATTCGACATGGATGAATTATCTGTGATGGGCGTGTTTGAAGTGTTAGGGCGCCTGCGTCGCCTGTTACATATTCGTAAATATCTTACCGAGTACTTTTCAACGCATAAACCCAATGTTTTTATTGGTATCGATGCACCTGACTTTAACATCACATTGGAACAACGTTTAAAAGCACAAGCAATTAAAACCGTGCATTATGTTAGTCCATCGGTATGGGCATGGCGTGAGAAGCGAGTCTTTAAAATTGCCAAAGCCACTAATATGGTATTGTCATTATTGCCATTTGAAAAAGCATTTTATGATAAGCATCAAGTACCATGTACATTTGTTGGCCACTCATTGGCGGATGATATTCCTATGGTTTCCGATAAGCTTGCTGCCCGAAAAAAGCTTAGCTTACCTGAGTCAGAAAAAATTCTGGCACTTATGCCCGGTAGTCGGGGTGGTGAATTATCTCGATTAGTCGAGCCATTTTTACAGACCGCAAAAATATTGCTTAAGAGTCACTCAGAATTAAGCTTTGTTGTGCCGATGATCTGTGAAAAAAGGGCAGAACAATTTAAAGAATTACACGATAAAATTGCCCCTGAGCTGCCAGTCAATATTATTATCGGTAAAACACAGCAAGTAATGGCGGCTAGCGATTGTTTATTAACGGCGTCTGGTACGGTTACGCTCGAAGCGGCACTTGTCAAACGTCCAATGGTTATTTGTTATAAATTTAACCCGCTGACATATCATATGTTCAAAGGCTTTGTTAAATTGAAGTGGTTTTCTTTACCTAATTTACTCGCCAATAAATCATTAGTACCAGAATTGCTGCAAGGGCAGGTAACGGTTGAAAATATTCTACCATTAGTTGAAGAGCGTTTATACCAAGATCAATCAGCTTTAGACCAAGCCTTTACAACTATTCATCAAACACTTAAGCAAGATGCGAGTAAACAAGCGGCAAATGCCGTGATCGACTTATTATGATATTAGTGACAAAAAGTTATGCCTGCTGCTAAGAAAATATTTGCGCCCTTTGAGTATCCGGTTGCCTACTGCATTGCTGGTGTAGATGAAGTTGGCCGTGGGCCTTTAGTCGGCGATGTTGTTACCGCTGCGGTGATTTTAGACCCTGAAAACCCCATTGAAGGGCTGATGGACTCTAAAAAACTTTCGGAAAAGAAAAGACAATTATTGTCGCTTGAGATTAAGCAGCATGCCATTGCTTGGTCGGTTGGTCGGGCAAGTCCTGAAGAAATTGATACCTTAAATATCCTGCACGCCACTATGCTGGCAATGCAGCGTGCTGTGCTTGGTTTAAATGTGGTACCAGACTATGTGCTTGTTGATGGTAATCGTTGTCCAACTTTTGTTGGTGAAAACGGTAATATAGCCAGTCAAAGCGTGGTAAAAGGTGATGCGCGGGTTGCTGAAATTAGTGCCGCGTCTATTTTAGCTAAAGTGGCTCGTGACGATGAAATGATTGCCTTAGATAAATTGCACCCAGAATATGGTTTTGCAAAACATAAAGGCTATCCAACCAAAGCACACTTAGAAAAAATCATTGAGCATGGCGTATTAGATAATTACCGTCGTAGCTTTAAACCGGTCGCAAATGTTATTGCAAATTCAGCCGGCAATTATAAAAATAACTAGAGCCATTAATGTCTGAAACTGATTTATCACCTACTGAATCTAATGATGAAATAACGTCATGCGATCCTAAATTTATTCATCTTAGGATCCACAGTGACTTTTCAATGTGTGATGGCTTAAAAAAAGTTAAGCCTATTGTTGCAAAAGCTGCTGATCTTAATATGCCTGCGATGGCGCTTACCGATCAAACCAATCTATGTGGCCTAGTTAAATATTATCACGCTGCCCACGGTGCTGGTATAAAGCCGCTTATTGGTTGTGACTTTTGGGTGAAAAGTGATGAGCTAGAAGATGAGCTGTTTCGGTTAGTCGTGATAGCAAGTGACAATGTTGGCTATAAAAACTTAACTGAACTGATTTCGAAAGCCTATTTACGCGGCCATATTCAAGGCCGAGCGGTGATAGACAAAACTTGGCTTATCGAATATGCCAAAGGTCTTATTTTACTTTCCGGCGCTCGAGAAGGTGATGTTGGTAAAGCGCTATTAAAAGGCAATACAGAATTTGTTGAGCAAATGCTTAGCTTCTACCAGCAATATTTCCCTAATTGTTACTATTTAGAACTGATCAGAACCGGTCGAAATGACGAAGAAAACTACCTACATTTAGCCGTTGACATTGCCGCTCGTTACGAACTCCCCGTGGTTGCGACTAATGAGGTGATGTTTTTAAGTCCAGATGACTTTGACGCCCATGAAATTCGGGTGGCAATTCACGACGGCTTTACCTTAGATGATAAACGCCGCCCCAAAAAATATAGCAAAGAACAATACCTGCGTAGTGAAGAAGAAATGCTGGAACTCTTTGCTGATATACCTGAAGCATTAGAGAACTCAGTTGAAATAGCCAAACGCTGTAACGTTACTGTGACCTTAGGTGAATATGTATTACCTGACTTTCCCACTGAAGGTTTAACGATTGAAGATTATTTGGTTAAAGTGTCGGAAGAAGGCTTGCAAGAACGCTTAGAGTTTTTGTTTGATAAAGACGCGCCAGACTTCGCCGAAAAGCGCAAACCCTATGACGAACGTTTAGCCATTGAACTAGAAGTTATCAATAATATGGGCTTCCCAGGGTACTTCTTGATCGTGATGGAGTTTATTCAGTGGAGTAAAGACAATAACATTCCGGTTGGACCTGGGCGTGGCTCTGGTGCCGGTTCATTAGTGGCCTATGCACAAAAAATTACCGACCTAGATCCACTTGAATATGACTTGCTTTTCGAACGTTTCTTAAATCCTGAGCGTGTGTCAATGCCTGATTTCGATGTCGATTTCTGTATGGATAGACGCGATGAGGTTATTGATCATACCGCAGAATTGTATGGACGTGATGCGGTATCACAAATTATTACTTTTGGTACTATGGCGGCGAAAGCGGTTATTCGAGATGTAGGTCGAGTATTGGGTCATCCTTATGGCTTTGTTGATCGTATTTCAAAATTAATTCCGCCAACACCAGGCATGACCTTAGCGAAAGCTTTTGAGGAAGAGCCGAAATTACCAGAAGTTTACGCGCAAGACAGCGATGTAAAAGATCTTATCGATATGTGCCGGATATTGGAAGGCACCACACGTAATGCCGGTAAACATGCCGGTGGTGTCGTTATTTCACCGACTACTATTACTGATTTTGCACCACTATATTGTGATGAAGAAGGCAAAAATCCAGTTACGCAATTTGACAAAAATGACGTTGAAGACGCGGGTTTAGTTAAATTTGACTTCCTTGGCTTACGTACTTTGACCATTTTGCAGTGGGCCATCGAAATGGCTGACGCTAAGTTGTTAAAAGAAGGCAAAGAGCCAATCAATATTGCCGCGATTGATTTGGAAGATAAAGCCAGTTTTAAAGTTTTATTGAAATCTGAAACTACGGCGGTATTTCAACTGGAATCAAGTGGCATGAAGTCGTTGATTGCTAAATTAAAACCAGATTGCTTTGAAGATATTATCGCATTAGTGGCACTGTTTAGGCCTGGGCCATTGCAATCAGGCATGGTTGATAACTTCATTGAGCGTAAGCATGGCCGTGAAGCGATTAGTTATCCCGATGAAACATGGCAGCATATTGATTTAAAACCTATTCTTGAGCCTACCTACGGCATTATTTTGTATCAAGAGCAAGTCATGCAAATCGCGCAAGTATTAGCGGGGTATTCGCTCGGTGGCGCTGATATGCTGCGTCGTGCTATGGGTAAGAAAAAGCCAGAAGAAATGGCCAAGCAGCGTGCTGGTTTTGAAGCCGGTGCCGTTAAACGAGGTGTTGACGGCGAACTGGCGATGAAAATTTTTGACTTGGTAGAGAAGTTTGCCGGTTATGGTTTTAACAAATCGCATTCTGCTGCCTATGCCTTAGTTTCTTATCAAACCTTATGGATGAAAACTCATTTTCCAGCGCCATTTATGGCGGCGGTTATGTCTGCCGATATGGACAATACTGAAAAGATTGTTACTTTGGTTGATGAGTGCGAAAACATGGGCTTAGATTTATTGCCGCCGGATGTGAATAGTGGCCAATATAAATTTACCGTTAATGACGATAATCAAATTATATATGGTATTGGCGCTGTTAAAGGCGTGGGTGAAGGGCCGATTGAAGCCATTATTGCCGCACGTGAAAGTGGTGGTGAATTTGCCGACTTATTTGATTTTTGTGCTCGTGTTGATTTAAAGAAAACCAACAAACGTATTCTAGAGAAGCTAGTTAAATCTGGTGCCATGGACGCACTTGGCCCAAGAGATGATTCAGGTCCGCATCGCGCAGCATTGTTTGAGTCGTTACCTGAAGCTATCAAAGCCGCTGAACAACACGCTAAAGCAGAAGCATTAGGCCAAGATGACTTGTTTGGTTTAATTAATGAAGAGCCAGAAGATAATCGTCAAGCCTTTAAAGAAGTCGCTAAATGGCCGGAAGAACAATGGCTAGATGGCGAAAAAGAAACCTTAGGTTTATATCTAACAGGGCATCCAATAAATCGCTATTTAAGTGAGATAAAACGCTACGCCACAGGTCGTTTAGTCAGTTTACAGCCGACAAATAAAGACAAAACTACGGTAGCCGTTGGCTTAGTGCTCGGTGTTCGAGTGTTGGTAAATAAACGTGGTCGTCGTTGGGCATTGGTTACTTTAGATGATAAAAGTGCCCGTATGGATATTCGTTTATTTCCAGATGATTACGATAGATTTGCAGAATTACTTGTTTCTGATGCAATTTTAGTTTGTAGTGGACAGGTCAGCTTTGATGATTACTCTGGGGGTATTACAATGACCGCCCGGGATATCATGACAATTGCCGATGCACGAGAAAATTATGTCGCTTCTCTTGATTTGCAGATTGACAAAAATAAACTATCAGATAATTTTATTGAGCAGTTTAGCCAAGTATTAACCCCGTACAAAGAAGGTATTTGCCCAGTTCGCGTGTTTTATCAAAGAGATGAAGCACAAGGTATGTTAGAATTGGGCGTACAATGGCGAGTATCGCCAAGCGACATGCTATTATACGATTTGAAAACCCTGTTGGGTGATGAGCAAGTCGAATTAAAGTTTAAATAAGTAGTGCTCACAAAGAGCGGTACTCAGAGACAACATAGGTAAGAATAATCATATGTCATTAAATTTTTTAGATTTTGAGCTGCCAATTGCGGAACTTGAAGCAAAAATTGAAGAATTACAGTTGGTCAATAATGGTCAAGAGCTTGATCTTGATTTAGAAGAACAAATCACCCAACTACGTGAAAAAAACACTGAGCTAACGAAGAAGATATTCTCTGGTTTAGATCCATGGCAGACTGCACGTGTGGCTCGTCATCCACAGCGTCCATATACGTTAGATTACTTACCACGTATATTTACTGAATTTGATGAACTAGCAGGGGATCGTGCCTATGCTGATGATAGCGCTATTGTTGGCGGAACTGCGCGTTTAGACGGTCGTCCTGTCATGGTTATTGGCCATCAAAAAGGTCGTTCAACCACAGAGAAAGTGAAACGCAATTTTGGTATGCCACGTCCAGAAGGTTACCGTAAAGCACTACGTTTAATGAAAATGGCTGAACGCTTTAACATGCCTATTATTACCTTTATTGATACACCGGGTGCTTATCCAGGTATTGGTGCAGAAGAACGTGGCCAAAGTGAAGCAATTGCGACTAACTTAAAAGTGATGGCGCGTTTGAATGTACCAATTATTTGTACGGTTATTGGTGAAGGTGGCTCTGGTGGCGCACTAGCCATTGGTGTTGGTGATAAAGTGAATATGTTGGAATATTCAACTTATTCTGTTATTTCTCCAGAAGGTTGTGCATCAATTTTGTGGAAAACGGCAGAAAAAGCGCCAACAGCTGCTGAAGCTATGGGCATTACCGCAAAGCGCATTAAAGAATTAGAGCTGATTGATAATGTTGTTGAAGAGCCATTAGGCGGTGCGCATCGCGATATGGATCAGATGGCGGCACTGTTAAAACAAGCGCTGAAAACCGACTTAGCTAAGCTTGATGAATTATCTAAAGAAGAGTTAATTGATAAACGTTACGACAAACTGATGTCGTTCGGTTATTGTTAAGCTAATAAAAAAGCGACCAAATTATTGGTCGCTTTTTGTTTCAACTGACCAATATACCTACTGAACTTAATTCGTGAATATTATCGAAACAAGGCTATTAGCGTTTTTTAGTAAGCTCGCTAACCAGACTATCATTGTTGCTTATAGCGGTGGCGTTGACTCACAGGTTTTACTTGCGGCTTTATCGAAACTAAAACAGCAGAAAAAACTAAGCAATACCATTAAGGTTTGCCATGTTAATCACGGTTTAAGTGCTAATGCTCAAAATTGGCAGGACTTTGCAACGCAGCAATGTCAGCAATTCTCATTACCGCTAACCATTCATCAACTAGCATTAAAAAAGCTGCCACAACAAAGTTTAGAAGCAACTGCGCGCGATGCTCGATATCTATGTTTGGTTGAATCTAGCCCTGAGCCTGCTTTTATTGTCACCGGTCATCATCTTAATGATCAAGCGGAAACTTTCTTGTTAGCGTTGAAACGTGGTGCTGGTTTAAAGGGCCTTTCGGCAATGTCTGCCCAAACTCAATTAGCCCAGCATACATTGCTGCGTCCGCTACTTAATATTTCTCGAGAAGATATTGTCGACTACGCAGAGCAACACGCATTATCTTGGATAGAAGATGAGTCTAATCAAGATCAAGTCTTTGATCGTAACTTTCTTCGCCATACTGTTATTCCTGAATTGACCGCACGCTGGCCAAGCTTTAATAACACGTTAAGTCGCAGTGTTAGCCACTGCCAAGACGCTCAATTGTTACTAAACGAAGTGGCAGAAGAAGACTTTAGCAAAGTCATATTAGCCGATAAAGTGTTGTCGATTCCGGCACTATTAAACTTAACTGCGTTACGATTTAACAATGTGATACGTTATTTTTTAGCAATGCATGATAAATTGATGCCAAGTAGCGCTCAATTAGCACAAATTTCTCAGCAAATATCTGCCGAGAATGATAAAAATCCCTGTGTGAAAATTAACGATTATTGTCTTCGTCGCTATCAACAACAGCTGTATTTGACCGAGGACTTTGTCAATATCAGTGCTTGGCAGCAACAAGTAGTGATTGCGCCAGAGGGCACTCATATAGAACTACCGGATGGTTTAGGCAAAATTCAATTTGATGTTATCGATAGCGCTAACAAGATGGGCAGTAATGATATTGGCCGCACAGAAGCCGGAATAGTTGCACCAAAAGCTGGGCAAATCGTGACTGTTCGATTTAGTCATAACAACCCGAAATGTTTACCGCATTTTCGCGATAAATCGCGTGCGCTTAAAAAAGTGTTACAAGAGGCAAAAATACCAACATGGCAACGCCAACGTATTCCTTTTATTTATTATGATGAAACCTTAGTTGCGGCACTTGGGCTATTTGTTTGTAAAAGTCATTTACCACAACAAGATAGCAGCAAATTAAAGCTTGTCTGGCTTGAAAATAAATAATTAGGTTAGAATAGAATTATTATCGCTATTACAGCGAATAAATCTCAATATTATTATAACAATCGGAGTTTTTATGAATTTAGTGCTAAAGCTTATTGCTGGCATCGTTTCGGGTATACTCATTGGTCTATTTGCCCCTGATTTCCTGGTGCAACTGACCTTTACTGTGCAATCATTTGTTGGACAACTGATCAAGTTTACTATTCCACTGATTATTTTATTTTATATTGCTAGTGGCATTGCTTCTTTGCCGCAGGGCTCAGGGGCATTGTTGGGAAAAACGGTTGGTTTAGCGTACGGTTCAACTATCGTTGCTGGTGCACTGGCCTTTATTGTTGCCAGTAACATCTTACCTGGCTTAATTTCAGGTAATGCATTAGAAGCAGCGACTGAAGGCGAGAAGTTAAAAGGCTTTTTGGATATCAGTATTCCGCCATTGTTTGATGTGATGACGGCATTGGCGTTAGCGTTTATTTTTGGTATTGGCATTAGTGCAATTAATGCTAATTCATTGCGAGCTAATTTAAATGAAGCTCGTGATGTTATTGAAATGCTGTTAAGCAAAGTCATTATTCCTGCATTACCTTTTTATATTGCTGGTGTATTTGCTGAAATGACGGTTGACGGCACTGTGTTTTCAACCTTACAAACCTTTGGTTTAGTCTTGGTGCTTGCCTTAATCATGCATTGGCTTTGGATCACTATTTTATATGTTGCAACTGCAATGGCGATGAAAAAATCTCCTGCTTCTTTATTGAAAAATATGCTACCAGCCTACTTTACCGCCTTAGGGACTATGTCGAGCGCCGCAACTATTCCGGTATCTTTACGTGCCACTAAGGCCAATGATGTTAGTGATGGCGTTGCTAATTTCACTGTACCGCTATGTGCGTCTATTCATTTAAGTGGTTCAACAATTACCATAGTTACTTGTGCGACGGCCGTTATGTTATTAACACCTGAGCTTGCGCTACCCGGTTTAGGCGGCATGATGGGCTTTATTTTGATGCTTGGCGTTGTCATGATTGCAGCACCTGGCGCGCCAGGCGGTGCGGTAATGTCGGCATTAGGATTACTAGCCAGTATGCTTGGCTTTACCGATGCCGCGCTAGCCTTAATGATTGCGCTTTACTTAGCACAAGACAGCTTCGGCACAGCGTGTAATGTTACCGGTGATGGCGCTATTGCCATTTGGGTAGACAAATTTGCTGGTGAAGGTAGTGCTTTAATAGCGGAAAGTGAAGCCAGCAAAGAAACCTAATTTTTATTATTTGATGAAATTAAAAGGTGGCGATGCCACCTTTTTTGATCTACCTGTCAACTAGGTTTGATTTTAAATCAATAAGCCTTATTTAAATGCTAAATCTTCTACCATAGCTTGGGCAACATTGGCATAATAGCGACAAATTTTTTGTGGGTATATTATTATGGTAACAGAACAAGCAGTAAAGCAACGCAGTAATTCAAGCTGTGAATTTTGTGCATCAACCGATGGCTTAAGCGTTTATCCGGTGCCACCAACAAGCGACTTAAGTGCACAGCAAAGCATTTATTTATGCAGTAATTGCTTAGGGCAAGTGGAAGGTAGCATTGAGCTTGACCTTAACCATTTACGTTGCTTAACAGATGCAATGTGGAACCAAGAACCCGCAGTACAAGTAATGGCTTATCGTATGCTTCATAAAGTATCAACGGAAAGCTGGGCACAAGATGCACTTGATATGATTTATTTGGAAGATGACGTTAAAACGTGGGCGGAGCAGGGCATTGCTGCAGCAGAGCGAGAAGGGCCGACACGTGATAGTAATGGTGCTGAATTACAAGACGGCGATAATGTGACTTTGATTAAAGATTTGAAAGTTAAAGGGGCAAATTTTACCGCTAAGCAAGGAACTATGGTACGTGGTATCAGCTTAACCGATAACCCTGAGCATATTGAAGGTAAAGTTAATGGTACGCGTATTGTATTAGTTTCAGCGTACTTGAAGAAAGCATAATATTAACTAGCCCGAATTCAGGTTAACTAGAACAATGGCGAAAAGCACTGATGATAGCTAGTTTATTATCAGTGCTTTTTATTATTTGCAGTTAGCGAATGATTAAATCCAGCGGCGAACTTGTTGTTGGTAATCGAGATATTCTTGGCCAAAGTGCTTTGTTAGCATGCGCTCTTCAGGAATGATTTGGTATTTTGTTATGTACCAAATAAAAACGCCACAAATGGCAAAGGTCATAATATTTTCTAGGTGCAGGGCGTAGGCGATAAGTGCCAGTAACATCGCCAGATACATTGGATTTCGTGAATAAGCATAGATACCACTATTAACCACTTTAGATGATGTTTCGGGTTTACTTGGATTGACCGTCGTTTGATGTTTTCTAAAGCTATAAATTGCCAGAAAGCCAATAATAATGCCTATTAAGGTTAAAACCGCGACGGGATAAATACTCAATTGCATTGTATACGCGAAAGTTGGCATTGTCGTTTCTATAATAGTCATGAGAATCAAGGCAATAATCACCTGAACAACAGGAATAACTTTTAACTCCATTGAGTGTCCTTAAATTAAGTTTTTGATGATAGTAATTAATGTTAATTTATCAGGGAATTGCTAACAATTACATGTTTGATGGTTAGGGTTGGAATTTTAATTTTACGTTAATGTAAAAAAGGCTAGCTGACCATGAAGAAAGCTAGCCTCAATAACTTATGAGTAAAACACTCATAACACTAAGATACTCTAATATATAAACTTTTAGAAAGTAATATTCCACTGGTTTAAGTTGCCAGTATCTTGTTGGTAATTATCACTGACAGATAACTGCCATTGACCTTGTGCAAGTCCTGAAGTATTTACCGTGTAGGTTTCAATTACATTATCTGCACTATCACTTCCTGACAAGGTTTTCAGCGTGTAGGAACTACCATCAGGTGCAATTAAATTTAAGCTTATGTCACCACGATATGTGTGAGTTATATTGACCGAAACGGTAATCGTACCGGCATTACCAGAACGCTGAACATCAATATTACTTACAACGTTGGCGTTATCGGGGATGGCAGTAACTGTGCTATTTTCAAATACGTTTTGCTCAACACCAGAACTAAAAGTTTGATTATTATTTTTGTTTCCTGTGGTGCTTATTGCAGCTGACTGCCAATTGAAATCACTGTATTTACTACCTGTACCTGACAATTGCAATGAGAAACCAGCTTGCGTATTAGAGGTTTCCGAAACGCCTATATCAGTAGAGGTTACGCCATTTGCTAAGCCATCTGTGGCGGTAAGTTGTCCTTCATAACTTAAAAACTGGCGCACTTGATTATTACTATCAATCAACGCGGCACCGTCAGCACTGCCATTTTGTAAACCTGAAAATGCAAAATTTAGCGTACCAAAGCCGTTTGACTGATTGGGAATAACACCTTGAAGAGCTACTGTTTTATAAGCTGCGCCATTGGTTCCATTATACGCTACCAGTTGCCAGCCGCTAAGGTTAACACCTGCAGCACCTGCTAATTCAACGGCTTCATTTATATCGCTGCTGTTGTTGTCATAGTGAATTTCATTTATCCATATATCGCTATTGTTGCCCGTTGGTGGCGTTACACCTGTGCCACTGCAAACGTCTTCGAAAATGCAGGCAGCATATTCAGGACGATCGACAAACGGATTACGGTTTCCTTGCTGCGCATGTACCGCATCGTTATGTCTTCTTTCATAATCGTCTACAGGATCATCTTTATGCCATTGAATGAGTACTGATTTTAGTCCCATATAAGCAATACTAACATTTTCCCCGGTTTTTGAGCTGGCAATTAAATTGCGATCATCTGTTAAAATTAAATCTGGCTCACTTACGCCTGTTACGCCATGTACACCGCCTTCATATCTAACGGCCAAATACATTAGGGCACGAGCAACATCACCTTTACGACCGATCCAAGTTTGCCAAGTTCCAGTATGACCTGAACCTTTGGTCAGGTTATGTTCACCTGCGCCACCACCACGAGTATTAGTAAAATCAGTTACTTTTTCTGTGCAGTCACTGGCACAATTTGCATAGGGTTTATTGCTTCGGCTTGAGTTATAGCTGCTGTCGGCAATAAATAGGTGATGGGCATCAGTATAAGGATAATTACTAGCGCCATCCTTTGGAAAACCATAAGATTTCGGCCAGCTGTGCTCTCGATTATAATTGTTATTGCCACCACCAACTTTTGCGTATGAGATATTTTTATAGATGCTAATAACGTTGTTGTTATTGTTTGGATCTTGATCTGCAGCTTCCAATATATCCCATGTATCGGTTGCTGAAGAGGTGTAGGGGAAGCGTTGATGATCATCAATAATGTCATGTAAGCTTTGCTTCAATACTGATGCATTAGCCGTATTAACTGAGTCATAGTAGTTTTGAGGTTCAGCTGCATGAGCTATGTTAGTAAGGCAGACAGACAAACCAATAGCGTATTGGCATGCCCGAGTTAAAATTGCAGATTTCATTCTATTTCTCTCTTTTTATTGTTTTTGTTTTATTAGCCAATTAGCAGACAAAAAAATAGGCACGAATTTTCATTCTGCCTATTCCTTGAGCAAGTACTGTCTAATTGGTCAACAAAATACTAGCAAAGTTCTGTTACACTTTCATTAAAATAAGTTAATAAAATGTTAATTGATTGGTTGGTGGTGTATAGCGCATGGAGCTTATCGCCAATTAAGAGAATAAAACTTCAATATGTGTCGTTTAATAATGTTATAGATATTGACATTCATTTTAATTCTCGGCATTGTGAAAATGAATTTAATAAACACTTATAACAGAGTAATTTAATGCTTCCACTAATCCGAAATATGATGAATAGACTAACCAATCAGCAGATTAATAATGTCAATCGCTGGCTGCTAGTTTTCATTCTGTCGGGTAATAAGTAAGGTTTATATTCTACTTCAAACCGCAGATACTCAGACTGCGGTTTTAATATTGTCATTTCAAAGCTTCAGTCTCTTTTCTCGGTAATTTTCAACCATATTAATGTGTGCATTCAAAAGTACTTGTGCACGAGTTATTCAAAGGAGAAAGGTAATGCCAGTTTCAGTGGCGTATTTAGCAGTGGTAATTATTTGGTCAACGACACCGCTTGGTATTGTTTGGAGCAGTGAATCTGTTAGTCCAACATTAGCGGTATTTATGCGTATGTTGATTGCGATAATTCCTGGGGTGGTCATTTTGAAACTCGCTAATATAAATTTACCTTGGTCGAATCAAGCGCGAAAAATATATGCTTATTCAAGTATCGGAATTTTTGGTGGTATGCTTTTTTCTTATTTTGCCGCTCGATATTTATCGTCAGGTTTAATGTCATTGGTTTTTGGATTATCACCAATACTTTCTGGCTTACTAGCGCAGAAAATTCTTGCTGAGCCTAAGTTTACCCGAGCTAAACTATTGGCATTGACGGTGGCCTTACTAGGCTTATTGGTCGTGTGTTATGATAGTATTTCATTGAATGAAAACAGTATTCTTGGCATTGCCTCTATTTTACTCGGTGTGTTCTTTTTTAGTATTAGTGGCGTGATGGTGAAAAGTGTTGCTATTGAAATTCACCCCTTAGCAACAACGGTGGGAGCATTAACTTTTAGTGTGCCTTTATTTGCACTAGTATGGTTTTTGACCGATGGAACTTTGCCGTATCAAGACTGGCAAGCGCGCTCTATTTGGGCAATTTTATATTTAGGCATATTTGGCTCTTTGGTTGGCTTTTTAGCATATTTCTTTATTTTGCAGAAACTACGAGCCAGTACTGTTGCCTTAATCACTATGATGACACCAATTTTTGCCTTGTACTTAGGCGCAGTCTTAAATGATGAAGTTGTGAGTTTAAATTTAGTGTTTGGTGCGCTGTTAGTGATGTGCGGTTTAGCCATTTATCAATGGAGTGGCAAAGTTAAACGGGTAAAATAACGCCAGTTCAGCTAGGGATAAAACATAGCATTAACGGAGTGCATTGATAGTTAAAATTTAGTGCTAAATAGATAACGGAATAGATAAGGTAATAGATAGTCGAGTAGAGAGCTGAATAAAAAGGCCAAATGACTAGTCATTTGGCCTTTTGTTATTATTTTTTATCGGGTTTTTATTTAGCGGTTTATGGCTATATAGTCGTTAACCATAGCTTCAAGTACGTTAAGCGGCACGGCGCCATTAGTTAACACAACATCATGAAATTGGCGAATATCAAACTTATCACCTAACTGTTGCTTTGCCATTTCTCGTAGCTGAACAATTTTCAACATGCCAATTTTATAAGCTGTCGCTTGAGAAGGCATCACCACATGGCGTTCAACCATTTTAACGGCGTCAGACTTAGCATTTGGCGTATTGGCAACATAGTATTCAATACCTTGTGCTCGAGTCCACTTTTTATTATGAATGCCGGTATCAACAACTAAACGACAAGCACGCCATAATTCCATGGCTAAGCGACCAAAGTCAGAATAAGGGTCTTGGTAAAAGCCAATCTCTTTTGGGATCATTTCTGAATATAAACCCCAGCCTTCACTGTAAGCGGTATAACCACCAAACTTTCTAAATTTAGGAATGCCTTCAAGTTCTTGTTTAAGCGCAATTTGCATATGATGACCAGGAATACCTTCGTGGTAGGCTAATGCTTCCATTTGATACGTTGGCATCGCCTCCATATCGTAAAGGTTAGCGTAGTATATGCCAGGTCTTGAGCCGTCAGGTGCTGGTTGTTGATAAAATGCCTTACCTGCAGACTTTTCTCTAAATGCTTCAACTCTTTTAACTTTTAGGTCAGCTTTTGGTTTAGTGATGAATAACTGATCTAATTCGCCTTTCATGGTATTAATTAAGGCGGTTGCCTCCGTTAAATAACGCTGACGGCCGGCATCGTCGCCTGAATAATAAAACTGCTTGTCGTGGCGCATAAATTGGAAAAACTCAGTTAATGAGCCTTTAAAGCCAACTTTAGTCATTATTACCCGCATTTCATCGTGAATACGCTTTACTTCATTTAAGCCAATTTTATGGATTTCATCTGAGCTTAAATCTGTTGTCGTTGTGCGGCTTAAGGCATTGTTATAAAAGTCGTTACCTTGAGGAAATTTCCATGCGCCGCCGTTATTGTCTGCTTTTTTCTCAAGTGCAGTTAAATAAGTTACCAGTTGTTGATAACCCGCTTTAAATTCAGTCGTAAGTGCTGAGCTAAGTTCGGCAGTTAACGATTTTTTTGCGGCCGGAGAAATATCTAATTTTGCCACTTTACTGGTGAAGTCAGCATACAAAGTACTATCGGCTTTTTTATCAAATGGTGCACCGACAAGTAAGTTATTTGAATCTCGGATAACGTGTTCAAAAACAAATTTTGGCGCAATAATGCCTTTATCTTCTCTGATTTTAAGCTGTTGTATTAATTGCTCTAGTAATAGCTTTGAATTTTTTACACGGGCAATGTAATCGCGGGCTTGTTTTTCATCTTTGATGCTATGTTGGTTTATCAATAATGATGGTATTTGCGAATGGACACCAAACATCTGGTTGACCGGATAGTTATGATGACGCCATTGATAATCCGCTATTTGTTGCTCAAGTTTTTGTGACAATAGCTGGTAGCTTAATTTTGTTTGCTTATCTAACAAGTTGGTATCAATGACTTGAATACGTTTTAGCGCTTGTTTGGCGAAAGTAAGCTCTTTAGCGCTGTTTTCCTCTGACAGGTTTTGCCATTTATCGTAGTCAGTTTTGATGCCTAAATAAGTTTGGCGTACTGGGTTACGGTTTACACCTTCCATAAAAATTTTATCGAATAATTCATTGGCGGCTTTTGATGCTGTGAAGGTATTTTCGCTGAGCATGCTTGTGCTATTTTCCGCGGTAGCCGTACTGCCTGTGGATGTTAGCTTAGTATTTTGAGCGCAACCAATTGAGATAGCAGCTGATATTGCGATAACTAATAAAGATTTATTAAAGGTCATAAAGGATTCCTAATTTGAACAATAAACTATTTTGCCGTTATTCTGATCACATGATCAAGCAAAGCACGCTCAGCGGTTTAATTATTGCGATAGTTAACCGCAATAATTAAACCGTTAACGATAATATTTACCGTGAGTTCTTTTGATAGGAGCTTTATTTAATTACTGCTACTCGGTAGACTCTAACAGAAATCAGTTTTAGCAAACGCTAACTATTAATTAGTGAATTTGGCGAGGTAATAACGAGTGCAATTTCCACAATGATTTCTTTTCGCTTAGCAAATGACGCGGATAAAGCCTTTTTATTGTCTCTGCGAAAGGCGTCGATGAATGAGCATTTGCATGCTGCCGGTTTAGTGTTGAATGATCAAGAGCATATGGAAAGAATTGAAGAATTTTATGCTGATTCTCACCTGATTTTATATCAACAGCAGGCTATTGGTTTACTTAAACTTGGCATGTTCTCTGATCGTATACATATTCGTCAATTTCAAATATTACCTGAATTTCATGGTAAAGGTATAGGTGGTCGAATATTACTTATGCTCAAGCGTAAAGCCATTGAAAAGCAGGTGAGTATTACCTTGAATGTCTTGTTAAAAAATCCAGCTATAACACTTTATTTAAGGCATGAGTTTGCTGTTGTCGGTAATAATGCTTTGGAATATAACATGCGTTGGCAAAGGCCAGTGACAACTTTAGACTGAGTTTTGACTGTTTGAGCACTGCCATTTTATGTACAAAAGCCAAAGTAAATACTTTGGCTTTTGTATGTTTGATAACACGG
Organism: Colwellia sp. SU-HH01172; assembly: GCF_057553355.1. Classification (NCBI taxonomy): domain Bacteria; kingdom Pseudomonadati; phylum Pseudomonadota; class Gammaproteobacteria; order Alteromonadales; family Colwelliaceae; genus Colwellia; species Colwellia sp. SU-HH01172. Next base: position 372,112 of record NZ_BAAJMB010000004.1, read on the forward strand.
TTTGTGGCAGAGGCTTAGTAAATTTTACCGGAAGCACGCACCTGCTCTTTATCAACCCGAGTTGGCGTTACCTCACCATTAACCAGTGATAGTGTTGCGGTTGCTAAAGACTCTATGACTTTATGCATCGAGGTTAAATCTAAGCTACTAATATCATCAGATGTTTGGTGGTAATGTTGATCTTTATCGAGCTGAGTGCTACTAAAACTATGGGCAGGTACACCTAATCGAGCCAACGTGGCATTGTCTGAACGATAAAACAAACCTTGTTCTGGATATGGGTCGGCAAATATTTCAGTGTTAGTAGCGGCAAGTTTTTCATTTAAAAGCGTACCCAAATTTGAACGCTCCATACCTGTCATCCAAACCGTGCCTGCGCCAAATTTTGACGGTTTACCTATCATTTCAATATTGATCATGGCTACAACGTCGTCAGGGTTAAGCTGCTGTGAAAAATACTTAGAGCCAAAGCCGCCAATTTCTTCTGCAGTAAAGGCGCTAAACATTAAGGTTCGTTTGTTATTGTCTTTTTCTGCGTAATATTGCGCCAAGTTTAATACTGCTGTGGTACCCGATGCGTCATCATCGGCACCATTATATATTTGCTTACCGTCAGGCGTGGTGCCTAAGTGATCATAATGCGAAGAATAAAGGATTATTTCATCGGCTTGTTTATTATCATTGCCGGTAGCGGGTAATACGCCAACTACATTAGTTAACGTTTGTTTGGTAATTTCTGCACTAGCGCTGACACTATATCTTTCAATGTTTGTTTCGTCACTTAATACCATGACAATAGCACCACGGTGTTCAAGTGACAGTTTAGTTAAACCACGCTTGAAATAGCCTTGGTAACCTTTAAACAACTTTGTGTGAGCGGTGTTAATAATGACTAAATGCTGACCACCACTTTGATTCAGTTTGCTTAGGGTTGCACGCATATCATCATCTTTACCGATAATATGCGTTTGAGCACTACCTTGCTGCCAACTAAGCTTTGCCATTGTTGATGCTATGGCTAAATTTTCATCACTAATGTCGTTATTGTTTAATGAAACAGCTAGCGCTTGCGGCTTAATTTGATGTACCGTAAAGCTTTGTAAAAAACTCCCGTTTTTATTTGAAGCTAAGGGCTTTAAGCCAATGTCGGCAAAACGTTTAGCAATGTAATTTGCCGCTTTGTCAATTTCAGGGCTAAAGCTGGCTCGCCCTTTTAAGTCGTCGCCCGCTAGATAGGTAATATCCTTGATCACTTGCTCTGACGGAATCATTTCGGCAATACTGGAAAATGTACTTGTCATGGCGACTGCTGCCACTAAAGCTTTTAATTGAAAATGACTAGGTGTTGTCTTTTTGGTATTAAAAATGTTCATCATATTTATTATCATCGTTATTAATGAGTTAATACTATTGAGGATTTGAATTAAGAAATCAACACCTTAGTACATTGGATTAACGTGTAATTTCGCGGTGGCTATTTCAGCTTAGTTAATTCTACTAATAGCGTTTCTTCGCCACTGCTTAACCACAGTTGACCGTCTTGAATGCTGACTTGAAATTCCATAGAACGATCAGCTAATTCAGCTAATGCTTGTGAGGTTTCTTCACTAAAACTTTCTATACTCAGCTTATTGAATTGATTTAACTTACTTTGAGATTGTTGCCACCAAGTATCAACACTAGTGCCGTAACAATATAGCTTTACTTGTTTAGAGCGGTTGCAGGCTTTTTTCAAGCGTTTTTCATCTAGCTGACCTAATTCAATCCAAAGCTCAATTTCTTCACTGTAGTTTATTTGCCAAATCGCCGCTTCATCTTCATCACTAACACCTTTACCAAACTGTAGGTCTTCATGGGCATTAAGTACATAAGCCATCAGTCTGATCATCATGCGACGGTCAGTTTCAGATGGATGTTGCGCTACGGTTAGCTGAAGAGTGTCGTAATAGTTACGATCCATATCAGATAAATGGATTGTTGCTTTATTAATCGTTGATTTTAAGGCCATAGCGTCTTTTAAGAGGTTCGAAAATTAATTGAGCATATTAACGCGTATTTTCTTTATGTGATAGTAACTTATATGCTGTTAATAAATTAATTGCCATATCTTAAGTGAATAGCTAGCATAATGTGGATTAATTTAAGTGATGTAAGTATTGGTGTTAGACTGAGTTTGGTTTATTTTTCAGTTTAAAGCCTAGTGTGCATTTAAAATGAAAATCACTTGAGCTCAAAATACTCTTTTTATACGGAAGCAACAACTATGACCATTCAATCGTTTATTCCACCACAACGTACGTTAATGGGACCCGGCCCATCAGATGTTAGTCAACGGGTATTATCAGCACTGGCAAGGCCAACCGTCGGTCATTTAGACCCTAGCTTTATAAATATGATGGATGAGCTAAAGCAGCTATTGCAATATGCTTTTAAAACCGAGAACGGCAATACTATGGCAATTTCGGCGCCAGGCTCTGCTGGTATGGAAGCTTGTTTTGTTAATCTGGTGACACCTGATGATACGGTTGTTGTTTGTCGAAATGGTGTTTTTGGCGCTCGCATGATTGAAAACGTTAAACGAATTGGAGCTAATTTAGTTGTTGTTGATTCACCATGGGGCAGAGCGGTAGAGCCTCAACAGCTTGAAGATGCATTGAAAAACACCCCTCAAGCTAACTTTGTTGCTTTTGTTCACGCAGAAACCTCAACAGGCGCGTGTTCAGACGCTAAAACTTTATGTGAAATTGCCAAACGACATCAGTGCTTAACCATAGTCGATGCGGTAACTTCGTTGGGTGGTATCGAGTTGCGAGTTGATGACTGGGGCATTGATGCCATTTATTCAGGTAGTCAAAAATGTTTATCATGCGTACCGGGTATTTCACCGGTAAGTTTTAGCGAACATGCTAGTGATATCATTGCCAATAGAACCTTGCCCGTGCCTAGCTGGTTTTTAGATCAATCGTTAGTAATGGGCTATTGGTCAGGTGAAGGTAAACGCGCGTACCATCATACGGCGCCAGTGAACTCATTATACGCTTTGCATGAGTCGTTAGTGATGCTGCAACAAGAAGGTATCGAAAATTCTTGGGCACGGCATCAATTACAGCATGATAAGTTGGCACAAGGATTAACCGATTTAGGTTTAGACTTTATCGTGCCTGAGCATGAAAGGTTACCACAATTAAACTCAGTCTATATTCCAAGTGGAGTTGATGATGCCAAAGTGCGTCAGTATCTCTTACAAGAGTATAACCTCGAAATTGGTGCTGGCCTTGGACAATTTGCTGGGCAGGCATGGCGCATTGGCTTAATGGGCTATGCTGCTAAGAGTGAAAATGTTGCTTTATGTTTAGCTGCACTTAAAGATGCGTTAGATAAGTTTCGTCATTGATACAAGCAAACTAGCGGATTTTCAATTGTGTAGTTAATAGAGTTGATTTTTTGATTAACAGATAAAACGGCTAGCTTGCAAACCGATTAATCTTTGCTAGGCTTTAGCCGTTCTTATGCGAATTACACAGGCGTATTTTTTACACAGTAGAAAGCCATAAGCTTCCGGTGTTAGGGAACTGGAGTGCTAGTTTATGCGTTATTTCAGGTGCAATTCTCTGCATAGTCTTCACATTGAGGAGTCATAATGCAAAAAATCAATCTTGTAAAATTATTCAATAGTTTCATTATTTCTATCATTCTTACTTTCAGCACTTTATCTCAAGGTGCTGAAAATAAGGCTAACTTAGCTGATGTTTGGATCATGGTGCCACATGAAGGTAAGTCGGCTAAATTTGAATCAGCGTTTAAAGCACATTTGAAATTTCGTAAAAAACAGCAAGACCCGCGTATTTGGAAAACCTATACGCCGGTTGTTGGTCGTGACATTAGTTTTTATGTTGTTCGTAGTTGCTGTTTAAACTGGGCAGATTTAGATAGTTATCAGCAATGGTCTGATAAAGCAAAAGTACTTGCTCATTGGAATAAAAATGTTGCGCCTTTTGTTAGCCATTACGAACATTATTTTAATGAACTCGATTTTGCTAATAGTCATTGGCCCGAATCGAATGATGGCATGAAATACTTTGCCGTTACACAGTATCGCGTAAAAATGGGCAAGCGAGGAAGTATCGCGGAAGGCAAGAAAACCTTGAGTGATTATGCAAAAGCGATGAAATGGCCATATCATTGGTCGTGGAGCGATCAAATTGGTGGTAAGGAAGGTCTAAGCTTAGTCATTCCATACAATAATTATGCTGATATGGCGCCACCTGAAGAAAGTTTTTACCAAGCGATTGTTAAACATCTTAAAGATGAAGATAAAGCTAAGGCTATTTTTAAGCAGTGGAGTGGTAATTTTAAGTCGACAGATTATACCATTTATCGCGTTCGTCCTGATTTATCAATGAAATAGAATAACTCTAATCGTTGATCTGTTTTGATAATTTATCTATAAAACTATCATTATATTAGTTAACATTGCCTATTCTTGATTAATAGGCAATGTACTCGCCGCTTTAACTTCCCATTTATGAATTTTCTATTTATTACTTTTTTAAGTGCTTTTTTACTATTCCAAGTTCAACCATTAATCGCTAAACAAATATTGCCACATTTTGGCGGTGGTGCAGCGGTGTGGACAGCTTGTATGTTGTTTTTTCAAGCATTATTGTTCGTTGGCTATTTATATGCGCACATACTTACTAAACTACATTCAGTAAAAGCCCAAGCTTATATTCATATGGCTATTATAATTTTTTGCTGGCTATTTTTACCTGTTACATTAGCAAATGTTACGGTTTCTCAAGCAAACTCGCCGTTAGCAGGAATTATGGTGTTATTGGGCTCTTCTGTTGGCCTGCCTTATTTTTTACTCGCTACGACAGGGCCATTATTGCAACGTTGGTTGAGTGTCATTGAACTAGAAAAACTACCCTATAAACTTTACTCCTTATCAAATGCTGGCTCATTGCTGGCGTTGCTTAGTTTTCCTTTTATATTTGAACCTTTGTTAACGGTTAAACAGCAGGCAAGTTATTGGTCGATATTGTTTGTTTTGCTAAGCGTATTTTTACTTATGCTGTGTTTTAAGATTGCTAAAGAAAATTTAACCATGGCAACGACGGCGCAGAAATCAACAAACGAACGAAGCATTAACCTTAAGTCGTTTACTTTTAGCCCGATACTATGGCTGTTATTGGCTGCGGTTGGTGTTGTACTGTTAATCTCGACAACGAATGCCATGACCCAAAACCTTCCGCCTGTGCCATTTTTATGGGTAATGCCGTTATGTCTTTACTTGCTAAGCTTTATTATCTGTTTTCATAGTCCTCACTGGTATGTGCGTTGGTATTGTTTCTTATTTTTTGCAATTGCGGGCGTCGTCGGCTTGTTGATGTACTTTATCGGCTCACAGTTTGGCATTGTTTGGCAAATTTTCATCTATGCCGCGATTATGTTTAGTGGTTGTATGATTTGTCATGGCGAACTTGCCAAATTGCAACCGAAAGTAGAACAATTAACATTTTATTATTTAATGATCGCGTTAGGTGGCTTTATCGGTAGTGCGTTTGTTACCTTTGTTGCACAACAGTTTTTTCAACAATTTAGTGAGTATCCGTTAGGCATTATTGCCGTTTTTATCTTAATGGCCGGTAGTGTGCGATTAGTAGGTAAAACTAGTACTGTATTAGTGATAGCTAATCTTAGTGTTGCTGTGTTGTTAGCCGCTAGCTATGCTTATCTTAATCAGGCGTTTGTTAAAACTAATGTCTATAGCGAAAGAAACTTTTACGGCATTATTAGCGTAAAAGATGTCAAAATTGACGGTAAAATGGAACGACGCTTGATTGATGGCACCACTTCTCATGGCACGCAAAGTTTAGAAACTGACGAAGCATTAATCCCATTAAGTTACTACCGAAAAAATACAGGCGTAGGTGTTGCTATTTCGGTATTACAAAAGCAAGCCTCATTAACTGGCATAAAGGCAGGTGTTGTTGGCTTAGGTGCAGGTACGCTTGCCGCTTATGGTAAGGCAAACGACGAATTTCACTTTTATGAGCTTAATCCCGCAGTAATTAAGGCTGCAAATAACTATTTTAGTTACCTTTCAGGATCGAAAGCTAAGCTGAGGATAAGTCAAGGCGATGCTAGGGTAACACTCAGCGAACAGCTAAAAACACAAGGTAGTCAGCAATTTGATTTGTTGGTTATTGATGCTTTTGCAGGTGATGCTGTGCCTCAACATTTATTAACACAGGAGGCATTTGAATTATATTTTCAGCATTTAACGCCTGAAGGTGTTTTAGCCATACATGTCTCAAATAGTCATTTAAATTTAGCGCGTTTGGTTAATGATACGGCTGCAGAACTAAATAAAGTATCACGCTATTTTTTAACAAAAGCCATGCAAGCTCAGCAAAATGATGCGCAATGGATCTTATTGTCAAATGATATAGCGGCTTTTGATAATAGTTTATTGAAGGCTTATTCAAGTGAACGTTTAAAAGAAAACTTAAGCGGCAAGGAACGTATTGTTTGGACTGATGATCACAGTAATTTGTTATCGATATTAAAATAAGACGGGAATTTTTTACTGGATAGTTAATAAAACTAAGAACTTTAGCTGAGTTGCCAGAGTTCTTAGTTTTAAATGGCAATTTTTACCAACTGCCCGTGTTTTCCATGCTCAGCCAAGGTTCTTGTGGCGTTAAACGTTCGCCTTTTTGTAGTAGCTCTATAGAGACATTGTCAGGCGATTTAACAAAAGCCATATGACCACAACGTGGAGGACGATTAATAATTACTCCAGCGTCCATAAGCTTTTGACAAGTTTGATATATGTCATCAACTTCAAAGGCTAAGTGGCCAAAATTTCGGCCAACACTATATTCTTCTTCGGAGTCCCAATTGTGAGTTAATTCAATTTCAGCTGCGCCAGGCTCAGTGGCTAAAAAAATTAAGGTAAATTTCCCAGCAGGTACGTCTACACGTTTTGTTTCAACTAAGCCTAACTTAGTAATGTAAAAGTCTAATGATTGTTCAACGTTTTTTACGCGAACCATAGTATGTAAAAATTTCATTAATTATTTATCCATTTTATCTTTAAATTCACAACAAACTTAGATTGTTTGGCCGCAATCTATCCTGCAATAGTAAAATATTTAAAAACTTTGCCGAGAAACTCTTTTAGTTATTGATAGAAAACTATAATTTACAAATCAATAGCCTAATTTAACTACAAATTAATTGTTCTAATTAGAAAATAACTTGGCCAAATCTCACGTACGTCGCTTTCCCAGTTTGGGTCAATATTTCCTGCAGAATCTTGTAACAGCCAAACCTTTGCCCATTTTTGAACGTTCTTACCAGACTTGCTAAGTTTTAACGGTAAAAAACGACGTTGATAGTTTCTTTTTTGATATTCAACCACACTACGATTTTTTGCTCTACTGTGCAAAGCGCTTAGCGCTGTGCTGATCAGCTCAACTTGAGATAAAGGTAGTAATTTTTGATTTTTTAAGCAAACTAATATTTCAGCTTTTTTAATACATATCTGCATGTAGTCATCTAGATACGGAGTATAAACCATTCCCGTTAGCCCACGAATAGAAACAAGCTCTCTATCTGCTAATTCCTTTAATGGGATAAGTTTCTGATTAATTTCATACAGCTCACTAATTACATGAGGTTTATCTTTTAATTTCGCCAATAGCTCTTTCTCTTATAATTTAACATTGTGCCATGAGTACGCTTTGCCGATAACCTTTTTGTGAAAGCTCTTCACTTAAAAATAACCATAGAAATAGGCGCTTATTTAACAATGCTTGCAATGAATTTGCTCAATTTATCCATGCACAACTTACTTCGTGGTTATTTGTTATCCAACAAGCTTTATCAGTACGAATAATATAATAAATAGTATCAACTTTGGTTCGAGCGATACCGTCTCGGTTAAGCTATTCTTCTGGCAATTCGGTAATATGCTGTACTAACAGGGAGATTAAAATTTTGTGTCATGCATAAAGGCTATTGCTGTAGCCCTGATCTACAAGGTCATTTGAAATGAATTCAAACAAGGATGTGTCACAATGAGAATAACTCAAATGAGATAAACTTAACTACATCCTGTCTTACGAATGAAAGTTAACATTAAGCTGTTAATTATACAACATTAGGCCTACACCTTGATTGTTTGATTTTTGACCATATATATAAATAGTAGGCGATCAATTCAGGTCATTTACTTAGAGGGCATCACTATGCCTACCAATGTTGACCCACCTCCTCGAAATCCATGGAGTGATAAATCACCAATCCCACCAGATATAGACAAACTCTTTAACGAAGGAATGTCTAAATTTCAGCGTTTTCTGCCCGGCGGAAAGCCATTGAATTTTTTATTGCTGCTGCTTTTCATTCTCTTTGGATTTACTGTTTGGACGTCGGTATACACTATACCAAGTGATTCAGTTGCTATTGTTAAACAATTTGGCAAGTATGCAAGAGAAGTGTCGCCAGGGCTGCACTTTAAATTACCCTTTGGTATTGAATCAGCGACAATTGTTCCTGTTAAGCGTCAATTAAAACAAGAATTTGGCTTTACAACGTCAGGCGCGCAAGACCCTTATCAAAATAGTCTAAACCATGATGAGCAGCGTGAAACACAAATGGTCACAGGCGATCTTAACGCCGCGCTTGTAGAATGGGTTGTACAATATCGCATTTTGGATCCGGTTAAGTTTTTATTTGAAGTTAGGGAGCCCAGTGAAACGCTGAGGTATGTCTCAGAGTCGGTGATGCGTGAAGTGGTAGGTGACAGAACGGTTGACGAAGTGATTACCATCGGTCGACAAGAAATCGAGTCACAAGCATTGATGAAAATGCAAACCCTTTCAACCAAATACACTATGGGCATTAGTATCGATCAAGTACAGTTAAAAAATATTAACCCACCTAAACCAGTACAGGAATCTTTTAATGAGGTGAATCAAGCGCAGCAAGAAAAAGAAAAGCTGATCAATGAAGCTAGAAGAGACTACAACAAAGTTATTCCGTTAGCGTTAGGTGAAAAAGACCAACGAATTCGTGAAGCCGATGGTTATCGATTAAAGCGTATTAATGAAGCTGAGGGTGATATTGCCAGGTTTGATGCTTTACTTGCCCAATACATTAAATCACCAGAGGTGACACTTCGCCGTATTTATATTGAAACCATGCAGCAAGTTTTACCTCAGGTTCATGCGAAAATTGTCATCGACAAAACCACCAATAATATATTGCCACTGCTAAACCTTGATCAACCAAACAACACGTTAAAAGTAGGAGAAAAACGATGATCTCCAAAAAAATTGCTATTTTCTTAATATTACTGGTGGGCGTTGTTATTGTGCTACAGCAAACATTATACACAGTGGATGAAGTAGAGCAGGTGATTATTACTCAGTTTGGTAAACCTATTGGAGAACCGGTAACTAATGCAGGGCTAAACGCTAAAATGCCTTTTATTCAATCGGTTAATGCCATTGATAAACGTATATTGGAATGGGATGGTGCCCCCTCAGATATGCCAACCAAGGATAAGTTATACATCTCAGTAGATCTTTTTGCTCGTTGGCGAATTACCGATCCTCTCCAGTACTTTTTAAGATTACGAGATGAACGCAGTGCGCAATCTCGGCTGGACGATATTTTGGGCAGCGAAACTCGTAATGCCGTGGCAAAACATGAATTAATTGAAATTATTCGTACCACTAATGATCGTCAACCACTGCGCGATGCCATGTTAACTGAGGCCGAAAGAGACTTAAAAATGGGTAATTTAGTCCCGATTAAAAAAGGCAGGAAATGGGTCGAAGAAGAGATATTTAGTGCCGCTGCTGAAAAAGTCAAAGTGTTCGGTATTGAGCTGCTTGATATTCGCTTTAAACGCATTAATTATAATGAAAGTGTTCGGCCGAAAATTTATGATCGAATGATCAGTGAACGTCGACAAATTGCGGAGCGCTTTTTATCTGAAGGGAATGGCGAAGCGGCAAGAATACGAGGTAATCGAGTTAGAGATCTCAATAAAATACAATCTGAGGCTTATAAAGAAGTTGAAATAATTAGGGGGTTAGCGGATGCACAGGCTGCTGATATTTATGCTTCCTCATACAGCCAAAGTGCTGAGGCAATACACCTTTACCAGTTTACTCGTACGATGCGAGCATATCCGGACATTATTTCTGACAATACCACTCTTGTTATGTCAACTGACAGTGATTTATTTAAGTTTATCAACGGCATTAATCACTCAGGCAATATAACACAAGTGAAGTAGCTTGCTAAATTTGCGGGTTTTGTGGCGCTTTTCCCGTATAAAGTTTATTGGAGAAACCATGATAACCACAGTTAATGACCAAAGAGTACTGATGGAAAAGTATGGCATTTTTTGCCAGCAGAAGACGATTTATTGCTATAAACAATTGCGCTTCAATAACTTTCAAGATGCGTTGAATGTTGCGGCTTTAGAACAGGATGTTCCAAAGGAACGATACCATGCGACCGATAAATAAAGCAGCGTAACAGGACAGCGACCTAATTGTATAATCGATAATAGCCAATATGACGAAAATATGATTGCGGGCTATTGGCTATTAACTAAGTAAACACGTGATATTTTGTCTTATTTGGAAAATCCATCATTATGAAAAAGTACACTACAGCTCATAATCCAGAACCAGATGTTGCCCCTAAAGTACTTTGGGGCGAGCAAACCCGATTATCGTTAAAATTTTTTAATATTGGTAAGCATTGCTTCTCGATTGAATTTATCGATGCTCTCGTCAATATCAAGCGAGCTTGCGCTCAAGTTAATTATGACGAGGGGTTATTAAGTGATGGTTATTTGCAGGCTATTTTAAACGCATGTGACGAGCTTTTAATAAAGGATTACCCCGAACAATTCCCTTTGCGCATTTGGCAAACAGGCTCGGGCACACAAACTAATATGAACGTTAATGAGGTGATTTGCTCATTAGCTAATGAGTTTAGGGAACAAAAGTGCTTTGAGAATCATCAACTTGACTATATCAACAATCCAATTCACCCTAATGATCATGTCAATATGTCTCAATCATCTAATGATGTCTTTCCCTGTGCAATGCATGTGGTGGTTGCCACCTTAACACAAAGCCACTTACTTAAGTCTTTGACGCATTTATATGAAAAGCTTAGAAATAAACAATGGGAATTTAAAGGTGTAACTACCGTTGGACGAACACATTTGATGGACGCCGTTCCTTTACCAGCAAGTGCGGTTTTCTCAGGATATTGCGAACAATTAACCCACGCTCAATTAGCGATCAGCGAAAGTTTACGCGATATTTATCAACTGGCAATTGGTGGTACTGCGGTTGGTGGAGGAGATAATGCGCCAGCGAATTTTGGTAGTAAGGTCGCATTAAAGCTAGCAGAGCACTATCAGCTAACATTTGAAGCTAAAAGTAATCGTTATGCTGCTGTATCAGGAGAAGATGCACTCCTACGCTACAGTGGCGCATTAAAACAACTCGCCAATGTGCTGTTTAAAATAGCTAATGACTTTAAATTGTTAGGTAGTGGGCCTCGTTGTGGTTTTAATGAATGGCAGCTACCTGCGAATGAACCTGGCAGCTCAATTATGCCGGGAAAAGTAAATCCTACCCAATGTGAGGCATTGAGTATGGTTTGTTTACAGGTATTCGGTAATGATTTAACCGTTTCGTTAGCTGCCATGAATGGCCAACTGCAACTTAATACCTATCGGCCCGTGATCATTCATAATGTAATGGAAAGTATTGAATTATTAAGCGATGCAATGACATCTTTTGCCGATAACTGTGTTGCTGGACTGCAACTAAACGAAGCACAAATTGACAGTAATATGAGTCAAAATTTGTCAGTGATCACCATACTTGCACCGACACTGGGCTACGATGTTGCAACAAAAATTGTCCATGAAGCAAATAATAAAAATATTTCATTGGCACATGCTGCACAGCTGCTTGGTTTATATACTTCTGCGGAGTTTGAAGCTTTATTAGAAGAAAAAGTTCAACGTTAATCTTCTCTCTAAGAATGAAAGTTAACAAGCAAGATCTAACAACATGACCTCGCTTTATTCTACAAATTGTTTTTATGTCAAAAAATACTTTTTGCCAAATCAAAGTCAGCTAGCGTATCAATTTCTGTCCATTTATCGCCGGTAATATCTAGGGTATTAAAAGTCGTATTTTTTTCAATTAGTCGTTCATAAGCGGCTTCATAATAAGCTTGATGATTGTTTTTATCTTTCATCATCAACCTTAGCTCACTAAATAATAGCTCTGCGCTTTCATGACTAATTTTCTCTATACCTATGGACTCTCCTATCGCCTCTTGAGGGGCGACTTCCTTGCTTGCTTTGAGCACTTTTCCTTGTACATCTATAATCACTTTAATTTCTTCTGCATCAAGATTGATATCTTTATCAATACATAACACATTGCGGTATTTGCTCGCGATAAGCTTGTTAAGAATGGTGAGTTCAAAAACGACATCAGCATCAAATTTTATAAAGTCACAGTTTTTAACAAACGGTTCAGTCAGCATTAACGAGTAACCAGTATTGGTCGTTTCATAATATTCATTCACAACAAATTGAATATTAATATCAGGAAAATTAGCCGCTATGTAGTCTTTAATTTGCTGCTGTAAATACCCCAAAACAATGACGACATCATTAATGCCACAGGATTGCAAGTGTGACAGCATCATTTGCAAAATTGTATAGTTACCAATTTTTAATAAACTTTTTGGGCAATTATCTGTTAGTGGCCTAATTCTAGAGCCTACTCCGGCCGCTAAAATAATAGCTTTTAGCGTACTTTTTGTTGTTTGTGACTGTGCTTGTGCTTCGATAATTGAATTCATACTCAAACCTTATTTGTTGTTGATAAAAAGACTAAATGTTACGAGGGGTTAATCTTTTATTATTAGTGGATTTATACTCGTGCTTTGATTGTTGGCTAGAACGAATGTGCCCTGGAGATTTAGGACATGAGTTTCCAGCCATAAAATAGCGAGATAAAAATGGCATAAGCAATAAGGCCATAAAACCAAGCACCACTAAGTTTTGGAGTGCGAATAGGGGCAACATTAAGTAAGGCTATGGATAATATGCTGCCATACAATAAGTAAGTGAATTGGGCGGGTGCTAATAGGCCGTCAAAAAGGAAAATAAAAACGAGAATAATTGCATTGTTGTCGCATGCCATACCTTGATAAGTAGACTTTCCTCGTTCCTTTTCATCTACGCCATAAACATTGAAATAACTTAAGCGCAATGCGCAAGCGGCAACAATAAGAAATGCGCCAAGAAAATACCAAGGAGCAAAATCACCATAACTTAATAATATGACCGCAGGACAAACGCCAAAGCTGATAATATCAATGAGTGAATCGAGTTGTGCGCCGTACTGCCCTTGTTGTTTTGTTCTTCCGGTCATTTTTCTAGCAATGATGCCATCGCACCAATCGAAAAAAACTGCCCATATTAGTGCAATCATCGCTGCAGAAAAAAGCGATAAAAAAGAAAAGTACAACGCCAGTAAGGCCGAAAAAAGTCCAGCTAAAGAGCATAAATTGGGTAAATCTTTAGCAAAAGACAATATGCTGGGGGGGGATTGCACATAGCTAGTTTCATTTAACGATGACATGTTTCATTCTCTCTTGGTTGTTGCGCTGATGTATCGATGATACTTGGCTGATCAAGTGCTGAAATTTCATGGCATTTATGCCATGTTCTTCCTATCGCAAGTACAACTTGGCTTATAGCAAACACCCACAACATGATTGTGAAGCTGTCAGGAACAAAGCTATTTATAACTAGCGCACAAGATAACAAAAAGATAAAAACGCCTTCATTAACGTAAATGATTTTTTTTTGTTCATTAATAAACCAACGTAAATTTGCTTTGAAACTAAAACCCAACCCTGCGATATCAATTTCATGAGACGATTCTTTATCTTCGAGCTCTTTAAGGTAGTTATTATTGTGGCTCATTTGGGTATGAAAACTGACATACTTTACATAACCCCTAAATGCATAGGCCACTACACCAACAAAAGCCAATATAATAGGCAGTAATTGCTGATTTTGGTTAAAGGCCGTATAGCCTATTGCACCAAACCAAAGTGCCACCTGTATTTCATCGGTGAGTTTGTCATAGTAACCACCTGCGATAGAGGTCATGCACCTATAACGTGCCATTTGCCCATCCATGCAATCAAATACATGGCTTAAATTAATTAACACGGCAGCAATTATAAAATTTTGTGAGCCAGCTAGGACTATAAAAATAGTTGCAACGATCGCGGTGATAAAAGAAATCAAGGTTATTTTATTGGGGGTTAACCATTTTATATCGACAACTAAATAATTTAATGCGATAGCCAAAGGCGAGGTAACAAATGATGACCACCATTCATCTTCTTTAGTTTTTGTTGCCCATAACTGGGCTAGGCGAGTATTCATAGCGGTTTAGCATTAACAGGAAAAAAAGAATACATCTTTTCTGTTGATAAGTTATAACCTTGAAACACTGGGGGAGCGATAGCGGGGAGCTTAGCCTTGATGAGTGGAAAACTTGATAAAACATCACTCAAAGATAATAAGAAAAATTGAATATCCGCTTCTGATAATTCACCAATATTACCCACTTGGAATACTTTATTTGCAAAGCAACCTTTACCTTCATAAATGATAATTGATTTTTCACGTAACCTTTGGCGTAAAAGGCCAGCATTAATGTGCTTAGGTAAATGAATCGTTGTTAACACTGAACACATGTTGTTTTCACCAATTAAGAACTTTAGGCCTAAATCCTGTAGTCCTTTTCTTAAATACTTAGCTCGGCTTTTTAATAACGCATAATGCTGCTCAACACCATCGTATAGCATATTGGCCAAAGTTTGTTCTAAGGCATAAAATAAATGCACTGCAGGGGTATTTGGCGTTTGCGAAACATTGGTGAGAAAATGATAAAACTTATATAAATTTAGATACATAGTTTTGGCAGGTAGTACTTTTAGCTTTTCAAATGCAGAGGTTTTACCTAAGACAAATGATAGCCCGGCATACGAACCTATTGCTTTCGAGCTTGAACTTGAAAAAAAGTCGATATGGCCTTTCTTCATATCAATTTGCTCAGCTCCCGCTGAACTAACGGCATCAACAACAAAAACAGCATTATGCTCGTGAACTAATTTACCAATTTTGTCGATAGGGTTAAGCATGCCAGAGCTAGTTTCATGGTGAACCATCGCGACTACATCGATTTTGTTACGTTTAAGGTAAAGTTCAATTTTGTTGAGATCTAATTCTTCGCCCCAGGGGAAATCTAGTCTATAAGTATTTTGATTATGGATAGTTGATATTTCGACTAAGCGCTCACCGAACTCACCATTGGTGATAATTAGAATATTTTTGTCACCAACGACGGAAGAAAGCATAGATTCATTCGCTGCAGTACCCGAACCAGTAATAACAACCGCTCGGTACTCTTTGGCATGAACATCAAACACCTTCAATAGCTTATCTTCTATGCTTTGCAATAGCAGATCAAAATCAACCTCTCTATGGCAAATATCCTTTTGACCAATCGCCAACCTGACATTATCGGCCACATTGACAGGACCTGGGGTAAATAAAAGAAATTTGTTCATTTGCTTTTCTCCACTACCTGTGAATAACAAGTAGCTAAAATATGTCATGAAATATTAAGTAATAGATCGATGATTGAATGGTGAAGGCAAAGCGTCATCGCTCGCTGAAATATAATTGACGAGTAAAAGGCTAGTACTTCTTGTCAGCACATGGGCTGTAAAGCTTAAAAATATAGAGATGTAAAAATATAGAGATGTAAAAATATAGAGATGTAAAAATATAGAGTAAGGTTTTATGTCATCAGTAAACGATTAATTAATATTGCCTTGGGCGAATGCCAAATTATATTAATTAAAAAAAGTCAGTGGTTAATGAATATCCTGCGGCGTATTGTAACAGATTTCCTTGCCAAGCATGACAACTTTGACAATTAAATAAAATGAGCTGTTACTCGGCAGAGAAAAACTTGCTCAATATCCATGCGATAATATGCAGAACATGCATTATATTTGTACTTTTTAAAGTGATAAAACAGCATCTGTTTTATAAAGCAAACACTTTAAAGAACAAGGTGTAATCCTATGAATAAACTTATCTTGTTGATTTTAAAGGATGTTAAAGTTTGGTGACTAAATTTCCCTTTGATTTAAATGTCTTAAAGTGTGATGAATGAAAATCACAAATATGACACTAAGCATTGAAAGTTTATTTTTCAATTACGGGACTTATAAAGCCATCAGGCTTAACCACTAAAACAGAACATTTTACCTGTCCTAAAATTGATTCAGCGGTATTACCAATTATGAAGCCTGGAATTCCTGTTCGTGCCACTGACCCCATAACGATTAAGTCGACATTGTAGGTGCTAGCTAATAATTGAAGTTTAAAGTCGACAACTATGTTTGGCCACTTAACGCATGGAAAGGTTTATATTTAGTCAATGCTTTATATTTCAGCCAAAGTATTTCAACTTTTGTTTGTCCTGGCGTTTTTGATTGACACATTTCTACAAACTGTTCTTCAACCTGATTTTCAGGCTTACGGTGACCTTGCTCTAGTGAAAACAAGCGCCTTCCTACATTTGTCAGTAGTTCGGATTCGGCAATACTGAAGTCGCCAGATTTTCTAAACCCATGTGGAAAATGAGCATCGTCATAAAATAACTCTTCCTGAATAAAACCCTGTATTAAAGTCATATTTACCTCTATTGACAGTGTGTATAATTTGGCGGATTATGCGGCTAAGTTGACAAGCTGTACAACAAATAATAATTATCGTATCGATAAGAGATAACAATGTGGATATTGAATTAATTAAAACCTTTTTGGAAGTTAAAGATTGCCGACATTTTGGTAAAGCAGCAGAAAATCTGTATCTGACTCAAGCAGCTGTAAGCACCAGAATTAGACAATTAGAACGATATTTTGGCGTTACCTTGTTTCAAAGAGCAAGGAATAATATTCAGCTAACGTTAGCTGGAGAGAGATTGGTTCCTCACGCAGAAAGCATGCTAAATACGTTAAGAATGGCGAAGCAGGATGTGGCACTAACTTCAGAGCAAGTGACACAAATATCTATTGCAGGTACCCCCAATACTTGGGATGTTTACATTCACGATGCGATTTCAAAAATATATATTGATCAACCTCATATTAGTTTGATCGCAGAAATATTGTCACGAGAGCAATTAACTCGACAGCTATTAGAGCGCACGCTCGATGTTGCTATTTTATTCGACCCGCCTAAAGTTGAAGAATTAAAGCTTGAATCATTACACATGTTCAAATTGATACCTGTGACAACATTTCAAAATAAAATAACAACTCCGTCAGAAGTTAAGCGTTATATTATGATTGATTGGGGAACAAGCTTTATTAATTGGCATGCGAAAGAAGTCAAAGGCATTGCTATTCCGGCAATCAGAACCAGCACCGCTCGAATTGCATTAGATCTTATGTTGCAATGCGGTGGTAGCACATATTTACCAGATATGTTGGCAAAGCCTTTTATTGAAGAAGGCACACTTTTTGAAATGAATGCTCTACCGTCATTTGAGCGAGAGCTATTTAGTGCTTTTCACAAGGAAAACGAAAACGAAGAACGCATTATTGAAATTAAAAACTTGCTGAGAAAAGATAAGCCTGAAGCGCCCGCTATCATGATCCCAAGATAGTTTAGATGTCTGCAGTTATTTAACGCTAACGAGTATCTAGAATAAATACCTCTCTATTAAAGTAAAATATTTTTTATCGTTAACTTAAAAATATTTTACTTTTCTTCATCACCAAAAACATAGATTATCCGCAATAACATGATTTGTCTTTTGGTGGCGTCAATATGACCATTGATTCTGATTACGAATTACCGTCATCCGGTGATTCAGATATTAATAGTGATGATTCTTCTAGCGAATTTGATAATAGCGTAGCTGATTTTGATTTAAATACCTCGTCTGCTGATGGAAGTACAACTAAACAAAACAACAAACGTAATTATCTTGCTAAGAAGAAAATAGAGCAATTAAAAGAAGAGCGCCAGCTACGAAAGCTTTTCGATGATGACTATGATGATTGGGACTAGTTAGAAAAGTCCATCAATTTGATATAGCAATGTGTTCGCTAGTTTACACGGAGCAAACTAGCGTTTTAGTATTTTCAACATAATATTCGAGACTTCACTCGCTCCACCGTGATTTGAATCATACACCTTTAAGGCAACGCCATGAATATTCTTTTTTTAATGTATCCTTGGGATAAGATTGATCCTGAAACAGATTCAACTTTGCGACTCATTCATGAGTGTGTTTCAAGAAACCATACAGTCGCTATTGCAACCCCGCACAATTTAACCATGCGAGATTCTGTTTCGAGTGCTTTTTGTCAGGTTTTTAAAAAAGAGGTGACGATACCTGCAAGTATTATCTCTTTTTATAAAAAGGCTGAGTTTAAAAAATCACAGTTACCACTTGCTGGTTTTGATTCTATTATCATGCGAGCCAATCCGCCGCTAGATCCTATCACCCTGAATTTCCTTGATTCTGTGCGTGAAGATGTTTTTATCATGAATGATATTGATGGCTTACGCATCGCGAATACAAAACTTTATACAGCGTCATTTGATGATCCAACCAATCATTTTATCCCTGTTACTCATGTATCAAAAACCCCCGAATACTTAGTTGATGTATTACGAGAATCCGAAACAGGCAAAATGATCATGAAACCTTTGGATGGTTATGGTGGCCAAGGTGTTATTTTAGTTGAAAAAAGTGCTCAAAAAAGTTTTCACTCATTGCTAGAGTTTTACATCAACAGCGGTAAAGGCGGTAATTACGTTATTTTACAGGAATATGTTGAAGGCGCAGATGCTGGCGATGTTCGTATTTTGATGCTAAACGGTGAGCCTATAGGGGCAATGAAACGAGTTCCAGCAACAAACGAAGTGCGTTCAAATGTTCATGCTGGTGGCACAGTTATAAAACATACGCTGACAAAAAATGAAAAAGCGCTCTGTAAGCACATTGGTCCTAAACTAGTGCGAGATGGTCTGTATTTTGTTGGCATTGATGTTATTAACGAAAAATTAATTGAAGTCAATGTACAAAGCCCCGGTGGCATTATGCGTATAAACAAACTAAACAATGTAAAGTTGCAAAAGAAGGTTGTCGACTTTGTAGAGAGTGTCATCAACGCCAAAGAAGCACTTGCTCAGCGTAAAAATGAATTTAGAAAGGCGATAGACGATGCTCACGTTATCTGAAAAAGAGTGTATTGCACTCATCAAAAAAGGCGAGTGCTTTCATGCTGAAGTTGAGTCTGGCGCTTTTATTGTCAAAATAGATGAATATGCACCTATTGTCTGTGCGGCAATTCACAATGGCCATAAACTCCGTCCTGAGCTAGCAAAGTCATTTCTTTTATCTGACCAAGAACGTTTTTATGAAGAAGACCCATATACCGATGAACTCATATCGTCGTTTCCTATACAACTCATAGGTAACGATTCACGGTTTGAGTATGACTTAAACCGAGCGAAAACCTTATCAACCTATTTTAAAACAGCATGGGATAAGCAGGTTTGGGAAAAACCATTAAGCCAAAAGCAACGAGCAAAAAGCCATGGTAAACACCAATATTTTTACAATGTTTTAGAAACGATAATTGAAGTTATTGAGAAACAATTTAAGAACGCCATTGTTTTTGATATCCATTCCTACAATTACAAGCGAATTGAGGAGGATACACCAACATTTAACATCGGCTCTAGCCAAATAGATGTTGAACGGTGGGGAAATATTGTTAGTCAAATGGAGAAGCAACTCAACTTTATTACTTTACCGAATCTAGATGTAAGAGCAGCCACTGATGAAGTATTTCATGGTAGAGGTTATTTGATCACCCATGTCAATGCTCATTTTGACAATACTTTGGTACTACCGATCGAAGTTAAGAAAATTTTTATGGATGAATTATCTGGTGATGTTTATCCATTAGTTTTGGAAGAACTCAAAGCGGGCTTTAAAAGCGCAATCAGTGAAACGGCGGCATTTTTTGTCCGACGTTATGGAAAAAAGAAAAAAACTCAAAAAGCAGACATGCTTTCATCAACAATCAGTGCGGAAGTTATCAGCCTTGATAAAAAGCTTTATTCACTTTGTAAGACGGTTGAAACATTAAATTTCATTAATCCTATAAATTTAGCTGCGCAAAGAAATACTTTTTTTAAAAATAGCTACATTTGCCCTAACTTCAATTACAAACAACTTGATATTAATCCTTATAAATTTAGGGAACAGCTATACAAATTACCTGTTGACGATATTAATGATGCCGATATTCAGCAGCTATATCGTCATGTGATTGACAATTTAGCGAGTAAGATTGATTTATTAACCACCATAGGAACAGATGATTTTGTTTACAATTCTCTGAAATATTATGGTGAACCTAGCCATGTTGATATCGCTAATGCACGTTTTTTGCTGCATCTAAACATGGATCATAACGGAAATGAGGGTAACGCATTAAATGCTGATGAAGCCATTCGTTATTTCAAAGAGCAAGCTCAAGTTTGGGGATTGAATTGCAGAATTGAAAAATCCTCGAAAGTGGTTGCTAAAGCCATGGTGAATAATGAAAAAGCACTATTACTTATCAACAAAAGTGCATTGTTTACCGAAAAAGAATTACATGCATTTGCTTATCATGAGCTGGGTATTCATATGTTAACAACCATTAACGGGAAAAAGCATCCGCTTAAAGTGTTTAGTCTTGGTTTGACTGGCAATACCCATACCCAAGAAGGGTTGGCACTTTATAGTGAATATTGTTCTGGTAGTTTAACTATCCAACGTTTAAAAACCATTGCCTTGCGCGTGATTGCCGTTAAATACATGTTAGAGCATGGCGATTTTGTTAAAACCTATCATGCACTAATGAGTGAGTTTATGCTTGAAAAAGACTTTGCATTTACGCTCACCACACGGGTCTATCGAGGTGGTGGATTCACTAAAGACTATCTTTATTTA
Organism: Colwellia sp. SU-HH01172; assembly: GCF_057553355.1. NCBI lineage: Bacteria > Pseudomonadati > Pseudomonadota > Gammaproteobacteria > Alteromonadales > Colwelliaceae > Colwellia > Colwellia sp. SU-HH01172. The sequence continues at coordinate 393,303 of NZ_BAAJMB010000004.1, forward strand.
AAAGGCTTTCGTGATGTTCTTAATTTAGCCAAGGGTCAATCAATAGATAATTTATTAGTGGGTAAAATAGGTACTTTAGATTTTGAAATAACCAATGAAATAGTTGAACGAGGCATGATAGCTAAGCCACAAGCTTTATTTGATTTAAGCTATAAGTCATCGGGGAACGCGGTATTAGATTTCGTTATTGATTCAATTAAATAAGTTAAAGCTAATGTAAACTAGACGTTATTGAAAGTTAATTGCGAAGATGTGAAATGTGTACAACGTAATATAATAATTGTCGCATGGTCTTCCACTGAAAGATGCACAGGCAGAAGTAGAAACTTCTTTTAGTTTTAATTCATGCATGCCATCCCATTTTGTTCCTGTAAAAAGTTCAACAGGAATAAATCTTTCCTTTATTGAGCTACTATTGCCTTTGTCTTGAGGACTTTTTTTTCTGCAGCAAAGCTGGTGCTACAAAAAACTAATAAATATAAAAAAACTACAAAGAAAATATTTAAATATTATTTCATAATAGAGGGCCCTTATACATAAAGCTTTATAGTTGCCTAGCTAAGATTAGCGACGAAAAAGCGTAAGTTCAGTGTTTACGTTCTTTTAAGTGTCATTTCGCTGCACTTTTTGTCTAGTTTTTAAACCAGCTCTTAAAAGCATGAATATCACCAACGCTTTCAAATTCCTTGATAGAAGGCGCATCGTCATAAAAATATCTGGTAAGTCGTTGATTCAAATATTAAATGGGGTTGTTTAGTGAGCATCACTTTATGATATGTGTAATACTCACTCAGCCTTTGGTCTACCACTAGGTATTTTAAACTCCTATTTAGGCTTCACATATGCATTCGTTATCAAATGCCAGTTAGCTTCTTAAGTTCTCTTTCAAAATGATTTTGAGCGGGTGAAGATTGACTTTTAGCTAATGCCAATGCTTTGTTATACACCTCTATCGCTTTTTTGTTTTGCTGTAACTCTTGATAAGCAGTACCAAGTGCATTTAACGCGCGTAGAGAGCTTGGATTTTTAGCGGCATTTGTTTCTAGTAATGTAACGGCTTCTTTGGAGTGACCTTCATCAAGAATAGTAAATCCAATCTGCCGTAAAGTACGCTCAGGTATAACATTACTCACACCATATTTCTCTGCTCTCAATTTGTAATGTTTTTTCAAACCGGCCATCCCTCCAAAGGCTTTATAGTGCCGAAAACTTGCTATTTTAGGCGCTTGATAATCAGAAAAAACAAATGCGAGTCCTTCATATAAAGTAATATAAGGTGTCGTCATATGTACTTGGTTGGGAATAAAGTCGTATTGCCAATTTAGTCTCTTTGGCTCGGAAGATGTTAAGTTTTCTACAAACCTTTTCATAGCATCGTCAGCCGCTTTTCCTTCAACAACAGCGTCTGTTAACGTGAAATAAAGTGTTCTGTCTGCAATGTTCGGAATTTTTAACTGCTGATATGTTTTTACAATATGCTCATCGTTCACCTGTAATACTGGACTTGCGGCTATATAGTTATCGAACATGCTTGGGGTGTCCGCCAGAATATTAGTCGCAAAATAACCAGCCATAGAATGTCCAAACAAGGTTCTAATTGAAGATGTTCTATAACGAAGTTGAATAACTGGAAATAGTTCTTCTTGAATGAATTTGGTAAATGCTGTGTTATTAGTAGATAAATCTCTGGTTCTTGTACCTCTATTATTCGTGATTGCGACAATAATCATTTCAGGAATTAAACTTTCTTGCTGCAAAATTTGAGATGACAAAATGGCATGCGGTAAGTGCCGGTTGCCATCTAAAACATACAATACAGGATATTTCTTATTAGATTCTTTATACCCCTCAGGTAAATGAACGACTACTTTGCGTTCTTCGGATAATATTTTTGATTTAATAGTCAAAGTTGTAGATATTTTTTTCTTTTCTATTTGAGCACTTTTTACTTCCAAGCGATCAACTTCATTTGATGCAACGGCAACTGATTGCACTAACATTAAAAGGGACGTGTAAATAACACTTCGTACAATGGTAAATTTATTCATATAGTTAACTCTTAGGGTTTATGACCTTAGGTCATTTAAATGATAACGATAAGTTTCAACTACGAAATGTACAGATTGCGATAAACAAAGCGTCAATATCTATCGGATTTACCCAAATATATTGAAATAAATGGATAATAGGACGAAAGTTATCAATTATTTAACTGGGTTAAAGCCTTGTTGCTCGAAATTGAGAAGGAGTTTGTTGGGTATATTTTTTAAACGAGTTATTAAACGAGGTTTTATTATTAAAGCCAACTTGGTAAGCAATATTGATGATTGGTAATTTTTTAAAGTCAGGCGTAGCTAACATTTCTTTCGCTCGTTCTATTCGAGCTGAGTTTATAAAGTCATAAAAGTTTTGTTGAAGAGTCTCATTAATAACTTGTGATAAATGATGTGGTGTAATTTGTAGCTTTTCTGCCAAGGCTACCAAAGATATGTCACTATCTAAGTAGGGTTCTTCGCTTTTCATTAATACATTAAGTCTGTCAACCACTTTACTGGCTTTAATATCAGTCAAAGCTGAATTTGAGTATTTTTCTTTGGTTCTTACAACTAGATCTCTGAAGTGAATGTCTGACTTATTTAGCCCCCACAAACCAATGGCAAATATAAAAATAGCTTCGGATACGCTCGCGACCGTTTTATATACTCCTAATGCATTCACGCCCATTGATTTTGCAATAGTTTGAGGTAGAGCGATAAACAGAATTACGATATAAAACAAAAATACCAGTTTTAGCCAGTCGGTTTTGGCTTGATCAATATTTGATAAGTTTTGTTTAATCTCGTGTTCAAACTCGGTTATTCGAAGCCAAGATGCAAAAATACAGCCGCCAATTTGAGCGTAAACGATAAAATACCAAAGTAACCAAACATTCATTGATAAGCCATTTGGTGATATATAAAAATGCGTGGTTTTTAGCGCAGAACCAATAATGGGTGCAAGCAGCAATACTACAAAAACAAAATTTGAAGGTTTCGGCGCTCGAGTATAAGACAACGTATACAAATAAAGTAAAGGTCCGTAAAAGGCTGGTAAATATAACCAATTAAAATCAAGCTTTAAGAGCCCAACTTCTGTCGGTATATTCATCGAATAATCGTTCCAAAGAGGGATGATGGTTAATATAAGGAAAAGCGCTAATAAAAAGTTAGCTTTAGTTTCACCTTTCTTTTTGAAAATAAGGAGTATGGAAAACGTTAGTCCCTGACCAATGCTAAGTATCAGTAATATTTTTAAAAACTCGTCGGTCATTCTTTACAGCAACTTACAATAATAAAAATCAAAAAGTGGTTAGCGTCCAGCTTATAACAGGAAAGCCATTTCTAACTATAATTTACAGTAATTGTAGACCAACTAAAAGAAAATTTGGATAGATAGCATAAGGCAGAAATCTTGTATTGCAGGTCGTTATTAAATAGCTTGAATTGAGTTTTAGTATCATGTGTAAAGCTAATTGAATTGAATATTTCCTGCTATTATTTAGCTACATAGTTTAAAAGGATTGAACATGTTTTTTCGTAAACTTTCTAATAATTTGAGAGCACAAAATTGGTTTGCGGCGGGGTTAGATTTTATTATTGTAGTGATCGGCATATTTGTTGGTCTACAAGTAAATAATTTAAATCAGGAATATAAAGACCGCATTGATGAAAAGGAATATATGCACCGTTTGCTAGATGATGCTATCTACAATGAGCAACAGATAAAAGACGTTATAGCGGCGCATAAAAAACGGGCAAGAAATGCCAAAAAAGCACTGGATGTGCTAATGGAGCCAGGGGCTGTGGTTCAAGACCAAAGTAACCTAGTTTTTCAAATGCAGTTAGCGATAGATATTGCGAGTGTGAAGCTATCTCACGGCACATACAATGAACTCATTGCAACGGGTAAGTTAGCTATTTTACGTGAGGATAAGCTCAAAAAATTGCTGCAAGAAGAAGTAGCAACTAATCGATTCGTAATGGGCTCTTTAGATAATTTCAGAAGATTGGCAACGGATACAATCAAACCCGCTTTTAAACATGAAAAATATTCTGCCGGTGATAACGGATTTAGCCAACTACCTACGACATATAACTTTGATACGATGCGTCAAGACAGTGAGTTTGTCGGCGCCGTACAAGGCTCGATAGGTGCGGTATTATCTTTTGTTGAATACCGAAAAATACAGTTGAAAAGTGTGCAAAATCTGAGAATGTTTTTGTCTTGTCGGTTAAAAAATTTGGATTGTGAAAAAGTAGGTAAATTAGATTGATTTATTTCATAGCGCCAATTGATGGTATTTATCAATAATATCAACGGCACTTGATAGCATAGTATTCAAACTTGGTGTGGTTAGATACGTGATTGTTTTGCATACCTAAGACAATTGCTGGCCAGTTTATTAAAATATTGTCGTAATTATTCAAGACGAATCGGTTTTTAGCCTATAACCTAATTAAGACTTTAATCAATGAGAGAACAATACCTTGAAATTTAAATACACAATACTTTATGTTGATGATGTTAGTAAAACTTTTCGTTTCTATGAACAAGCATTTGGACTTAAAAAGAAAATGCTACATGAAAGTGGAGAGTATGGAGAATTAGATACAGGTAGCACAACACTTTCTTTTTCTTCTCTGAAGCTGATGAAAGAACTAGGAAAAAATCCGGCTAAACCTAACTTTAAAGCGCCCACATTTGAGATAGCTTTTGAAACTGATAATGTAAAGACGGCACTGTCTAAAGCACTAAAGGCAGGCGCTTCACTCGTGCAAGATGCTACGGATATGCCTTGGGGTCAAACGATAGCTTATGTAACAGAGAACAATGGCTTCTTAGTGGAGATCTGTACGCCTGTCGCTTATCAGGCATAGCCTTTATCATGTAGCTGCTTGATAATAGCTGGAGAGTTTAATACCTGCACTGGTGTTAAGCCAAACCAGCGCTGAAATTCTCTATTCATATGAGACTGATCAGAAAAGCCGTAGTTTTCTGCGACATCAACTAGGCAGGCACTTTGGCTTAAACTTCTGGCAGCTTTTCTAATTCTGGCTAATTGCAACCAATAGCTAGGTGTTCTTTGGGTTTTACTTAAAACCAGCCGCTGCAAAGTTCTGGTGCTGACGCCAAGTTGAGTAGAAATTTGTTTTACCGAGCCCATCTCACTGGCAAAACACCTTAGTGCTTCCTCAATCGAACTTTTGGTCGAAATAAAGTCACCTATAAAGTCTTTCACATCGTCAGCGTGAAGTTGTTTTGTTTCAATGTAGGCTAATAACTCACGTTCTTTAATTTCTACTCCGGGGCTTAAGCGAAACCCAATATAATTGCAGCTTGCTTCTATTTGAACATGTTCGGTGCGATCGTATAGGGGGGACACTAACCAATTTGGTTTTTCATTTTCCAAGGTTTTGACTATCAAGTCGCGACAACCATCTGGAATGACAACAGTCGACGTTGCGGCACTAAAGTTTGCATGCCAAGTAGAAATTAGGTAGCTAGTCATATTCCAAAACTGAGACGAGCTATTCAGTTTTATCCTTAAAATCACACAAGTCTTCGATAATGCAAGAGCCACATCTTGGTTTTCTGGCGACGCAGGTATAACGACCATGTAAGATAAACCAATGATGTAAGTTGAACATAAACTCGGTTTTATTCGGTGTGTTCTTGATGATGGCCTGCTCTGTTTGTTCAACTGTTTTGCCCTTAGCGTAGCCGGTACGATTAGCAAGGCGTTGAATATGGGTGTCGACAGCTAAAAAATATTTACCGTCATTATCTTTAAGTTGGCCAAAGGCAGTGTTCAGTACAACATTGGCTGTTTTTCTGCCAACGCCGGGTAGGGCTTCTAAAGCCGCTCGGTCTTTGGGTACTTCGCCGCCATGTAAGTCGATCAACATTTGGCAGGTTTTAAGCGTATTGACCGCTTTGGTATTAAATAAGCCAATGGTTTTAATATAAGACTTTAAACCGTCCAAACCTAAATCTAAAATGGCTTGTGGAGTATTGGCAACAGGGTAAAGCTTATCAGTGGCTTTATTGACGCCGACATCAGTTGCTTGCGCTGACAACAAAACCGCAATTAATAACTCAAATGGGCTTGAAAAATTAAGCTCAGTGGTTGGGTTTGGATTATCGTCCCGTAAGCGGGTGAGCATTTCTATTCGTTTATTTTTATTCATTTATTTTATTTAGATTATTATTTTTTAATTAAAACGGCATTAATTTTCAAAATTTACCCGCACACGCTCTATTGCTTGCTCTAATTTTTTCGGCTTTGCTTGGGCAATTCTATTGTCGATAAAGTTTTTACCGGCAATTAAAAAGCCCATAGCAATAAAAGCGCCCGGCGGTAAAATAGCTAATAAAAATTGACTATCAAGCTGATACACTTCAATTCTTAATGAGCTCGCCCAACTCCCTAATAATAAATTGGCACCGTCAAATAGCGTTCCTTGTCCTAATACTTCTCTGATACCACCTAAAACAATTAAAACGGCTAAAAAGCCCAGTCCCATCATTAGACCATCGAAACTGGCTTGTTTCATAGGGTTTTTAGATGCGTAAGCTTCAGCACGGCCAATAATGGCGCAATTGGTTACGATCAAGGGCAGGAAAATGCCTAAAGATTGATATAAATCGTAGGTAAAAGCATTCATTAGTAGCTGTACACAAGTGACAAATGCGGCAATGATCAAGACAAAGATCGGGATACGAATTTCTTTTGGTACCCATTGGCGAATCCCTGAAACCGTGGCATTAGAGCAAATCAATACGAACATAGTGGCGATACCTAAACCTAAGGCATTCACGACCGTAGATGTTACGGCTAATAGCGGACAGAGTCCCAGTAGCTGCACTAACCCTGGATTATTCTTCCAGAGTCCTTGCCAAGCTAATTCTTTATATTCAGCATTTATCTTCATTGCTTAGCCTCGCAATTACTTTCTGTGGTAAAAATAACATTTTGATTGGCAGTAAAAAAATCAACGGTTTTTCTAACGGTTTTTACCACAGCTCTTGGGGTAATGGTTGCGCCGGTAAATTGATCGAAAATACCGCCATCTTTAATTACCGCCCAGCGATTATCGCTTTCGCCGAGTACTTTATTGCCAGAGAACTTAGTGATCCAATCACTTTTTCTTAATTCTATTTTATCACCTAAGCCCGGGGTTTCTTTATGCAATAAGGTACGAACGCCACTAACACTGCCATCTTTATTCACTGCAATAAGCAGTTCTATATTACCATTGTAACCATCGGGTGCCACTGTTTTAATGGCCGCTGCGACAGGTTGATCATTTTTTCTTGCTCGATAAATAACATCTATGGCTAAGTCATTTTTACTTACATTAGGAGCGCTAATACAGTCACGAAACATTTCATTGTCGTGATTATTTTCATCAATAATTTCATTCAATTGTTTGATTAGTTGTTGTTGAGCTTGTAGCTCAATTCGATCTTTGGTTAGTAAATGCACTATGCCAACCGCAGCAGTACATGCGACAGCAAATAGCGCCAGTATTTTTGCATTTTTATTAATAGCGGGGGCTAACGCGGACATTATTTCTTTGCTCCCAAATTATGGCCATAAGTACGCGGACGAGTATATTGGTCGATTAACGGTGCCGCCATGTTGCACAATAAAACGGCAAATGCGACAGCATCTGGGTAGCCACCAAACTTTCGAATTAAGTAGACTAATAATCCGGCGAGTGCGCCGAAAATGAGTCGTCCTTTAACACTGGTAGCCCCTGATACCGGATCAGTTAAAATGAAAAATGCTCCAAGCATAGTGGCACCAGTAAACCAATGAAACATGGTAGAGGCACTGCTATCAGGACTGATAATGAAAGCAATAAAGCTACAGATAAATAAGCTTGCTAAAAAGCTTAATGGTGTGGTCCAGTGGATGGCTTTTTTAGCTAATAAAAATAGCCCTCCAAGTAAGAAGCCAGCGTTTATCCACTCCCAACCAATACCAAAGTGTTGGCCTATAATAGGAGACTGCATGCTTTCGACAACGGTTAACCCTAAGGTAATATTTGTTTTTACCGTATCGAGCGGGGTTGCCATGGTAAAACCATCAACATGGGTACGAAGTTGCTCAACAGAATAACCTTCAGGGGTATAGCCTGAGAAAATTAATGACAGGGTATCACTAAATTGTAAATCAATTGCCAGTAGCGGCAAAGGCGGCTGCCATTGGGTCATTTGTACAGGAAAAGAAATGAGCAACATAACGTAGGCGGCCATTGCCGGGTTAAATGGGTTATGACCTAAGCCGCCATAAAGCTGTTTAACCACTATGATGGCAAATAGACTGCCGATTATCGTGATCCACCACGGGGCTAGGGCAGGTAAACTTATACCCAGCAATACTGCCGTTAATATGGCACTGCCATCAAATAATTGTGGGCGAATTTTTTTTTCTCGAATGGATAGAATGGCAAATTCAGCGACTAAAGCGGTGACAACAGCCATAGAAATATGAATTAAATTTCCCCAACCAAAAAAATACCATTGCGCAAATATGCCCGGAATGGTGGCGTAAATAACCAATCTCATCAGGCCTGATGTTTCACTTTGTTGGTGATTATGTGGGGAACTTGCTATCCAAAATGCCATGGTGATCAATTACTCTGAAGGTTTTAATTTATTGGAATCAGCCGCCAGCTTTTTAGCTTTCGCCTTTGCGACAGCAGCGGCAATACGAGCTTTTTTCAGCTCTTTTTCTGTTGACTCAGCGACAGGAACGTCATCCGTTGTTGGCGCATCAATACTTTGTCTGTTATTTGTTACCGGTGATTTTTCTTGCGGTTTATTCACTTTTGCTTTCGTTTTTGCTTTTGCCACCGCGCTAGATATTTTTGCCTTTTTCAGCTCTTGTTTGTTTTGCTCAGATGACGCTGATTGCGTATTGGTCTTAGGTTCAACGATATCTTTGTTTGGCCCAAGTTCTTCAGGTTCCACTGAGTCTGTTGCTTTTTTGGCTTTTGCCTTAGCTTTTGCTTTGGCGACAGCCGCGGCTACTTTGGCCTTTTTACTGTCTTCTGGCTTAGCGGGCTTTTCGTCAAGATCAGCTTTAGTGGTGATGCTTTCCATTTTCGAATTGTCGACAGCAGTTGCTTGTTTTAATTTTTTTGCTTTCGCCTTTGCAATTGTTGCTGCTACTTTGGCTTTTTTATCATCAAGGCTAACATTCTCTTGCTGTGCATTTATTGATTTTTTTTCTTCATCAGCTGCAAGGGAACTTTTTTCGCTTGTTGTTTGTTGAGCAAGTTTTTTCGCTTTGGCTCTGGCAATAGCATTGGCAACTTGGCTTTTTTGCGCGCTAACTTGCTCAATAACTTCATCTTGTGGCTCAACATTTTTATTGATATTGCTTTGTGCTTTTTTAGCCTTAACTCGTGCTAGCGCCGCTGCAACCGCTGACTTTTCAGTTTTTGCTTCAGAGGTGCCCGAGTTCATTCTGGCTTTACGAGCTTCTGCGGCCTTTTTATGTTTTTCGGCACGGGCTATTTTTTCACGCTCAAGTCGTTCTTTTCGCGCTTCAAATCGAACTTTGGCTTTTTCTGCTTTAATATCAAGTAACTTTTGTTGACGAATTTCTGCTTTAGCAACTCGATAATAATGCACTAACGGGATCTGACTTGGACAAACATATGCACAAGCACCACATTCAATGCAGTCAAAAAGATTTAGCTTAGTGAGTTGTGGCTGGTCTTTGGCCTTCGCACTCCATTGTAGCTCTTGAGGTAACAATTGAGCAGGGCAGACGTCGGCACATTGGCCACAACGAATGCATTCTACTTCTTTTGTTCCGGTTGAATAGGGGGAAACTATTTCTTCTTCACTTGGTGCTAAAATACAGTTAGTCGACTTAATTACCGGTATTTGGTCACTGGGTAGGCTAAAGCCCATCATAGGACCGCCCATGATCAAATGTTTGTGCTGCTGATTACGATAACCACTTTTATTGGTCAAAAAGCCAACCGGAGTGCCAATTAGTGCCCAAGTGTTTTGTGGTTTCTTTAACGCTTGTCCACTTACCGTAACAACACGTTTGATCAACGGCGTGTCATTAATTATCGCATCTGCGATAGCGAAGCAAGTGGCAACATTTTGCATGACAATGCCCAATGAACTTGGCAAAACGCCACTGGGAACTTCTTGGTTGGTTAGTATTTTTATTAGCTGTTTTTCACCGCCACTTGGGTACTTGGTTGGAATAACACAAACATGAATATGAGCTATATCGGCGGTGGCTTTCTTTAATGTGTCTATTGCCCTGGTTTTATTATCTTCAATGCCAATTAAGATGTTTTTCGGCGCTAATAAATGGTCGAGTATTTTAATGCCGTCTAAAACGGTTGGACTATGTTCTTGGATCAGTAAATCATCAGCGGTGATATAAGGTTCACACTCGGCGGCATTAATAATTAAATAGTCTATTTTAGCTAAGGTGCCAACTTTAACTTGTGTTGGAAAACCCGCGCCACCCATGCCGGAAATGCCTGCGTTAGCGATTTTTTCTAATATTTGTCCTTTGCTTAATAGCTGATAATCAGGACAAATAGTACGTTTGCACCAAGTATCCTCTCCGTCAGGGGTGATGAAAATACAGTTTTCACTTAAACCTGATGGATGTGGGATGACTGATGGTTTGATCGCGGTTATTGAGCCACTCGTTGGTGCGTGAACAGGCAATTGCATTGGACTGTCGCTAGTACTCAATGCTTGTCCTTTTAGGACCTTATCACCAACATTTACAATAATCGTACCTGCTTGACCTATGTGCTGGCGGACAGGAATAATAAGCTGCTCAGGTATTTGGGCACTTGCTATAGGTTTGGTATTGGTGAGAAACTTTTGCTCCGGTGGATGAATGCCACCGTGAAAATGCGAAAAGTGTCCTTTTTGTATGCGTTCGATTACTGATTCCACCTAAACCTCGTTTAATCTATTTGTACTACGGGGATCGTGGTTAAATCCCATTGCCAGTTTTGTGTTGTTGTTGCCACTGGGATCATTTCGATACAATCTACTGGGCAGGGCGCAACACATAAATCGCAACCGGTACATTCGTCAGCAATTATGGTGTGCATTTGTTTTGTCGTACCTATAATGGCATCAACAGGACATGCTTGAATGCACTTGGTACAACCTATACAGTCTTCTTCGATAATAAAGGCCACTTTTGGCGTATTATCTGACTCATGATTTTCATCTAAGGGTTGCACTTCAACGCCCATTAAGTCGGCGATTTTTTTGATGGTATCTTCACCGCCAGGCGCACATTTGTTAATGGCTTCGCCGTTAGCTACGGCCTCAGCGTAGGGCTTACAACCCGGATAACCACACTGACCACATTGAGTTTGTGGTAGCAGGGCGTCAAGCTGTTCGGCAAGCGGGTCACCCTCAACTTTAAAGCGCACAGAGGCAAAGCCTAATAACGCGCCAAATAATGCGGCAATGATACCCAGAACTATTATTGCGATAAATGTGCTCATTAAAATTTAACCAAGCCAGTAAAGCCCATAAATGCCAATGACATCAGCCCTGCGGTGATCATAGCAATTGCTGAGCCTTTAAACGGTTCAGGAACATCGGCATTGGCGAGTTTTTCTCGCATCGCAGAAAACATAATTAATACCAGTGAAAAGCCTACTGCGGCGCCAAAGCCGTATATTATCGACTCGAAAAAGTTATGTTGTTCATATAGATTGAGTAAAGCCACACCTAAAACAGCACAGTTAGTTGTGATCAGTGGTAAAAATATGCCCAATAATCGGTACAGGTTAGCACTGGTTTTATGTACTACCATTTCGGTAAATTGCACCACGACCGCAATAACAAGAATAAAGGTCATGGTAGTAAGATACTCTAGACCTAATGGCGCTAAAATATAAGTATTAACTATGTAGCTTAGCAACGAGGCTAATGTCATCACAAACGTCGTGGCAAACGACATACCAATCGCCGTTTCTGTACGCGATGATACTCCCATAAAAGGACACAAGCCGAGAAACTTAACCAGCACAAAGTTATTTACTAATACTGTGCCAACTAACAGCAGTAGATAATCAGTCATTTAAGAAATATTTTACAATGAAAATTCGCACTATTATCCGTGTTTATCAATGAATAAACAACATACGAAGCGTAAGGTTATTAATTTTTATCGCAGTAAATTTGATTATGATCTGAAAAAAGCCAAGCAGCGAGCAATGCCATGTTTAAAATTTAGCACAAAAAGCTGTGTTTTTAGCTAAAATAGCGAGCAACTAAGACTAGTCGAGCGCTATTTTAGGTCGCCACTAAAGAGTCGATAAGCTTTTCGGCTTGCCAATATAAAAGCCTTGGCAACCATCGACACATAGTTTTTCCAGCATAAACTTCTCTTCTTGGCTTTCAACACTTTCAGCTAAAACATTTATACTTAACCTATGGGCTAAATCGACCATTAAACGTAAGAAGTATTGATTGTTTTTATCTTCGTCAATATCGCGAGTATAAGTGCTGTCCATTTTGATGAAATCGGGCTTTAAATCTCTAAAGAATTTAAATGAGGTTAAGCCAACACCGAAGCGTTCAACGGTAATTTTCGCGCCTACTCGGTGGATCATGTCAATAAAGTTTTTACTGGTTTTTATATTTTGTTGTAAGCCAAATTCAGTGATTTCAAATATCAGCTTTGATGCTATGGCTGAATCACGCAATAAACGTCGCTCTAACCAAATAAGGAAATGACCATCGTTTATCGAACGGGCGCTGATATTGATGCCAAAGAAATTATTTTGCATATTTTTATCGGTGATCTCTTTAATTGCCGCCTCAATGATCATGCGATCGACAGCAACAATTTTATCGAGTTTTTCTGCCATGGCAAAAAATGATGCCGTTGGCAGAATATCGCCGGTACTGGTTAAAAAACGGGCTAAAATTTCACCGTATACCCGACTATTGGGGCTACTTGGCTTAATAGGCTGTACTAACAAATTGATTCGCTGGTTTTCAATGACGCTATCAATTTCTTGGCGCCAATTTTGGTTGCCGTAACTCGAGCTACTGTTTTCTAAAATACTGTCGTCTGTTTGCGCAAACCAAGCATTAACATGTTGGGTTTGTGCAACACTAATACCAGTATCTGCTAGTGCCAACAGCTCGCCTAAAGGTTTGTCGTTATCGAAATATACCATGCCGGTATACGCAACAGAGTCTAAATCAGATGCCTGTTGATATTCGTTAAACTTCCCGGTTAAATTATTGGCAAAGTTTTCTGCATGTTTTAATGTTACGTTGGGTATCAGAGTGGCAAAATCTGAGCTATTTAAGCGAAAAACCTGAGCGCCTTTATATTGGTTAATGGCAATTTTCATAATTTCAGCAACATCACGAATATAAGTATCGCCTTCATGATAACCATGTATTTGGTTAATGGTTTGTAATTCAGAGCAACGCGTGATTGACAACACGCCGAAATCAGAACGGCTATCAGCGTTTTCAAAAAATTGAATAAAACGGTTTCTATTTTCTAATTTTGTTACCGGCTCTATATAAGCACTTTGTTCTAATATTGTTGTAGCGGATACTTTATCAGCAATAAGTTCTTTTAATTCAGTTAAGTGTTGCTGAATTTCTGGTAAGGCGATTTCGTCATCTTGATGATTTTCTCGTTGTTCGTCACCGGTTATTATCATGGCCAGATCACGTTTAATTTGCTGATTAATTTTGCCCGCTAAGCGACGATACCGGGCAATACTAAAATAAGCGGCAATAACAATAAAAATGATACTTAACAACAAGACGACAAGTACGGTGTTGCGTAAATAAAGTAAACCACTATCGACTGATAATTGATAGCGAATGGTAAGGCCGGTTTTAGGTAGCTTTATTTGGCTAACGGGCGCTAAAATAAATTCCGCTAAAGGTATACTTTTATATTGTTGATTAACGACTATTGCGCCGTTACTGTCGCTGATGTTGAGAAAATGATATGGCACAAGCGTCGGTAATAGGGTAGCTGATTTAATATTGCCAGTTTCATTACTTTCTTGGTCAAAAGATAATAATGCTTGTTTGTGCTGTTGCTGTTGTTGAGAGATGCTTATCGCTAATAGAGCAGCGCCAGACAAACCGACTATGGCGCTAAAACTGACCGCAAAAAGCAAATTTCTTAACAGTAATTGTGTATATGTATACATAAATTCTAGAACGCCCAAATATGGTTTATAAAATGCTAGCTAAGTCATGGCTAATGGATAGCCATAGTTAAATTTTTAACATGAATCGATCTAATTTACTAACTATCTGATAATGCCGCAATAATTATTATAGTAATGTTAGGTAAATTTTGTATTGTACTTTTTAGCTGTCTAGACAATTGTTGATGATATTTTGTCTGAAAGGCGCTGAAAATTAGCTTGCTAAAGCTAAAGTGACTCTATATAATTTGCCCAGCTTGAATATGGCAATATTTCACTGAGTAGATAATTTAACCAGTTTGGCGAGATAATCTAAGATATTGTTGTACAAAACCAAGATTATAACTTGGTTTACATCGTGGGTTCAGTGAAATAAGCCCCGCGTGATGGGGCTTTTTTGTATCTTAAGAACATGAAAAGGTGCAATAGCAGCAAGGTGTATCGCTGGGCTTTATGCCCTTTTTTTGTTTCTGGACTCTTCCAAATTGGAGAAAAGTGATTGGCTAAATTTGAACACAAACTGACTGACATGTTACGTCCTGCCGTTGAAGAAACGGGTAAGGAATTATTAGGCGTTGAATTTATTAGCGCAGGTAACCATTCGGTTTTAAGAATATTTATCGACCATGAAAATGGCATTGATGTAGATGACTGCGCAGAAGTCAGCCATCAAGTTGGGGCAATTCTCGATGTAGAAGACCCGATTAGTAGTGAATATAGCTTAGAAGTTTCATCACCAGGACTCGATCGTCCTCTTTTTGAAAAAGCGCATTTTGCAGCGGTTATTGATGAAACTGTCGAAGTAAAAATTTCGATGCCATTAAATGGTCGTCGTAAATTCAAGGGTAAATTAGTTGCCATTGAAAACGATAATTTAATTGTCATGGTTGATAACGAGGAATATGAACTCGTGATCAGCAATATAGACAAGGCTCACCTTGTTTATAACCATAATAAATAATTTTAAAATAATGAGAAAGGCTAACTAGCATGAGTAAGGAAATATTACTGGTTGTAGATGCTGTTTCTAATGAAAAGGCATTACCACGAGAAAGCATTTTTGAAGCGATGGAAACCGCTTTAGAAACTGCAACAAAAAAGAAATATGAAGGCGATATTGTTGTTCGTGTATCTATTGACCGCGCAAGTGGCGAATTTGATACTTTCCGTCGTTGGTTAATCGTTGATGAAAGCGAAACACCAATGGAAAACCCATACGCTGAAATTAGTTTAGCAGCGGCGCAATATGATGATCCAGAGTTAAACGTTGGCGATTTTATCGAAGAGCAAATTGAATCAGTTAAATTTGACCGTGTAACAACACAAACTGCTAAGCAAGTGATTGTTCAGAAAATTCGTGAAGCAGAACGCGGACTGATTGTTGATGCTTACCAAGAACAAATTGGTGAAATCATTACCGGTGTAGTGAAAAAAGCGAGCCGCGATAGCGTAATTTTAGACTTAGGTAATAACGCTGAAGCGATTGTTTACCGCGACGATATGTTACCGCGCGAAAGCTTCCGTCCAGGCGACCGTATTCGTGGTTTATTGTATGAAATTAAACCTGAAGCTCGTGGTGCACAGTTATTTGTTAGTCGTACTAAGCCTGACATGTTAATTGAGCTATTTCGTGTTGAAGTGCCAGAAATTGGCGAAGAGATGCTTGAGATCAAAGGAGCGGCTCGTGACCCTGGCTCTCGTGCGAAAATCTCTGTAAAAAGTAACGACAAGCGTATCGATCCTGTTGGTGCTTGTGTTGGTATGCGTGGTTCACGTGTACAAGCTGTTTCTGGTGAACTTGGTGGCGAACGTGTTGATATCGTTTTATACGATGATAACCCAGCACAATACGTGATTAATGCCATGGCGCCAGCGGAAGTTGCTTCTATCATCGTTGATGAAGATAAAAACACCATGGATATTGCTGTAGAAGAAGGCAACTTAGCCATGGCGATTGGTCGTAGTGGTCAAAACGTTCGTTTAGCTAGCCAGTTAACTGGCTGGGAACTTAACGTGATGACTGTTGCAGACATGAACGAGAAGCACCAAGCTGAAAACGATAAAGTATTAACCTTATTCACTGAGAAACTTGATCTTGATGAAGACTTTGCTTTGATGCTTGTAGAAGAAGGTTTTACTTCTTTAGAAGAGATTGCTTACGTACCAGTTGCTGAAATGCTGGATATTGATGGCATGGATGAAGAAATTGTTGAAGAACTACGTGAACGTGCAAAAGCGGCAATTACCACTCAAGCCTTAGCAAGTGAAGAAACACTTGAAGGCGCTGAGCCAGCAGAAGATTTATTAAACCTTGAAGGTTTAGAGCGCCATTTAGCGTTTGTATTAGCGAGTCGTGGTATTACAACATTAGAAGACCTTGCCGAACAAGGTGTTGATGAAATATCTGACATTGAAGAATTAGATGAAACCAAAGCGGGCGAGCTAATCATGGCTGCACGTAATATTTGTTGGTTTAACGAAGAATAACTCACCGGGAGAATTATATAGATGGCAAACGTAACAGTAGAACAACTTGCCAAAGAAATCGGTACACCGGTGGATCGCTTAGTTAGCCAATTGGCTGACTCGGGCGTGAACAAATCGGCAACCGATTCTGTTTCGCAAGATGAAAAAGAAACTTTGCTTGAGCACTTGAAAAAGCAACACGGTGATGACTCAACAGCTAGCCCTAGTAAAATGACGCTTAGCCGTAAGAAAAAGTCAACTTTAGTACTTGGTCACGGTAGCAAAGCTAAATCAGTGCAAGTAGAAGTTCGTAAAAAGCGTACTTACGTTAAACGTAGCGACTTAGAAGAGCAACAACAAGCAGAAGCAGAAGCAAAAGCAGCTGAAGAAGCACGCATTCAAGCGGAAGCGGATGCGAAAGCAAAAGCTGAAGCGGATGCAAAAGAAGCTGAAAATGCTCGTGCAGCTGCAGCGGCTAAAGCCGAAGCAGATGCCGAAGCTGCAGCGAAAGCAAAAATAGAAGCTGAAGCAAAAGCTAAGCAAGCCGCGGTAGCGAAAGCTAAAAGCATTGAAGAGTCAGCTGCGAAACCTGCTCCAGCAGCAACTGAATCAGAAGAAGCTAAAAAGCTACGTTTACAGCAAGAAGCTGAGTTAGCAGCAAAAGCTGAAGAAGAAGCGAGATTGTCGGCTGAGAAAGCACGTAAATTGGCTGAAGAAAACGAAGCCCGTTGGAAAGAGCAAGAAGCTGAGCGTAAAGCAAAAGAAAAAGAAGTGGTACATTTAACATCTTCTAAATATGCGCAAGAAGCGGAAGATAAAAGTGACTCTGCCGATGAAGGTGGTCGTCGTCGCAAGAAGAAAAAACCAGCTGGGCAAGATCGCAATGCCCGCGGTGGCCGTAATTCAAGAGGCAAAGGTAAGCTAAGCTTATCTTCACCACAAAGTTTAAAGCATGGCTTCACTAAGCCAGTTGAAGTTAAGCTTAATGAAGTGCGCATTGGTGAAACTATTTCTGTTGCAGAGTTGGCAAACAAAATGTCGGTTAAAGGCGCTGAAGTTGTTAAAGCTATGTTCAAAATGGGGGCTATGGCAACCATTAACCAAGTGATTGACCAAGAAACTGCAGCACTAGTTGCGGAAGAAATGGGTCGTGAAGTGGTACTTGTTAAAGAAAATGCTCTTGAAGAAGCGGTACTTTCTGATCGTGGTGATTCAGGTGATGCGATTACGCGTGCACCAGTAGTCACTATTATGGGCCACGTTGACCATGGTAAAACATCATTACTTGACCACATTCGTGAAGCGAAAGTCGCTGACGGTGAAGCCGGTGGTATTACGCAGCATATTGGTGCTTATCACGTAGAAACTGGTCACGGTATGATCACTTTCCTTGATACTCCAGGTCACGCGGCGTTTACTGCCATGCGTTCACGTGGTGCGAAAGCGACCGATATCGTTATTATTGTTGTTGCAGCAGATGACGGCGTTATGCCACAAACAATTGAAGCTATTCAGCATGCTAAAGCATCTGAAGCGCCAATTATCATCGCTGTTAACAAAATGGATAAAGAAACTGCTGACCCAGATCGTGTTAAAACTGAATTGTCTCAGCATGACGTAATTCCAGAAGATTGGGGTGGCGATGTTCAATTCTGTCACGTATCAGCAAAAACTGGTTTAGGTATTGATGAGCTACTTGACTCAATATTACTACAATCTGAAGTTTTAGAATTAACCGCTGTTGTTGATAAAATGGCAAACGGTGTTGTTGTTGAATCTAAACTAGATAAAGGTCGTGGTCCAGTTGCAACAATTCTTGTTCAAGAAGGTACCTTGAACCAAGGCGATATCGTACTTTGTGGTTTAGAATACGGGCGTGTTCGTGCAATGCGCGATGAAAATGGTCGTACTATTAAGTCTGCCGGTCCATCTATCCCAGTTGAAATCATTGGTTTAAGTGGTGTACCACAATCAGGTGATGAAGCAACTGTTGTTAAAGATGAGAAAAAAGCCCGTGAAGTTGCTTTATTCCGTCAAGGCAAGTTCCGCGATGTGAAACTAGCTCGTCAACAGAAGTCTAAACTTGAAAACATGTTTGCTAACATGGCGGAAGGTGATATTTCTGAAGTTAACGTGGTACTTAAATCTGACGTTCAAGGTTCACTTGAAGCAATTTCAGACTCACTCGTTAAATTATCAACAGACGAAGTTAAAGTTCGCATTATTGGTAGTGGTGTTGGTGCGATTACCGAAACTGATGCAACACTTGCTGCCGCCTCAAACGCCATTGTTGTTGGTTTCAACGTACGTGCAGATGCTACAGCCCGTAAAGTGATTGAAGCTGAGAAAATTGATTTACGTTACTACAGCGTGATCTACGCCTTGATTGATGAAGTTAAACAAGCGATGAGCGGTATGCTTGCGCCAGAGTTTAAACAAGAAATTATTGGTTTAGCACAGGTACGTGATGTATTTAAATCACCGAAAATCGGTGCAATTGCTGGTTGTATGGTTACTGAAGGTATTATTAAACGTTCAGCGCCAATTCGTGTATTACGTGAAAACGTTGTAATTTACGAAGGTGAGTTAGAGTCACTACGTCGCTTTAAAGATGATGTACAAGAAGTTCGTAACGGTACTGAGTGTGGTATCGGTGTTAAGAACTACAACGATGTACGCGTTGGTGACCAAATTGAAGTATTTGAGACGGTGGAAGTTAAACGCTCACTGTAACTTTATATTTTTGCTAGCAACTTTAATAACGGCATCGGAAGTACTCATTGACATGCGTCAACTGCGTGCTTCCTCTTTGTTCTAAAAGTCGCTAACTTCAATTTAAAGCAACAGAAATTTGGAATAATATTGAGAAATGGAGGCTTAGCCTCCGTTTTTGTTAGGAGTTTATAATGGCAAGAGAATTTGCTCGTACCGATCGAGTGGCACAAGAAATTCAAAAAGAAATCGCGATGATTATTCAACGCGAAGTTAAAGATCCACGTTTAGGCATGGTAACGGTTAACGCGGTAGAAATTACCCGTGATTTAGCCTACGCAAAAATCTTTGTAACCTTTTTTACCTTGGAAGGTCAAAATGTTGATCACTCAATCGAAGTATTGAATGAAGCAGCAAGTTATATTCGTACTTTATTAGCAAAACGCATTAAAGCGCGTATTATGCCTGAGCTTAGATTTGTTTATGATAAATCTATGGTGGAAGGTGTTCGTATGGGCAACTTAGTTGATAAAGCGGTTGCTGAAGATGTGAAAAACCATCAAGAAGATAGCGACGAAAGCCCAGAGAGCAAATAACCATGGCGAAGAAAAGAAAAGGCCGTGCTATTAATGGCGTTTTACTGCTTGATAAGCCTTACGATATGTCGTCGAATAGTGCTTTACAAAAAGTTAAGCGCATTTACTTTGCTCAAAAAGCAGGGCACACCGGAGCATTAGATCCACTTGCAACGGGCATGTTACCGATATGTTTAGGTGAGGGGACTAAGTTTTCACAATTTTTACTCGATACCGATAAAACTTATCAAGTAACCGCTAAGTTAGGTGTTCGCACTACCACCAGTGATATTGATGGCGAAATTGTTTGTGAGAAAGCCGTAGATGTTTCTGATGCACAACTAGCACAAGCGTTAGCTAGTTTTCGTGGTACTACAAAACAAATTCCTTCAATGTATTCGGCATTGAAGTATCAAGGTCAACCACTTTACAAATACGCACGTGAAGGTATTGAAGTGCCGAGAGAGTCTCGTGACATCACGGTGTTTCGTTTAGATTTATTGCGCTTTGAAGGTGATGAGGTCGATTTAGATATTCATGTATCTAAAGGCACTTATATTCGCACTATTATCGATGACTTAGGCGAATTACTGGGGTGTGGAGCTCATGTTGCTAAGTTACATCGTAGCGCTGTTGGTAACTACCCTACGGATCGCATGGTCACGTTGGCACACTTGGAAGCATTACTTGAACAAGCACAAACTGAAGATGTGGCACCATCGGTTTATTTAGATCTCTTGTTATTGCCAATGACTACAGCATGTGACGGTATTCCTGAAGTCTTTGTTGATGATATGTCAGCAAACTTTTTGCGCCACGGTAATCCTGTGCAATGTGCAAATGCGCCGAGTGAAGGTTTAGTACAAGTTTTTATTGGTGACAATATTGAAACGGGCGAGTTTATCGGTATCGGGCAAATCGATGACGACGGCTTAGTCGCACCCAAACGCATTACTGTTGTAGCATAAGTTTTTACTACCTTTGCTAAGCCAACTTGAATAGGTTGCAATTATTGCGGTTGTTGTTAGAATACGCGCTCTTTAGAACGTCTTGCTGATTTAGTGTTCGGCTAGACGCGATTTTTAAAACACTAAAATTAAGGTAAATATTATGTCTTTAAATGCAGCAGAAAAAGCAGCAATCGTTGCTGAATACGCACAAGCTGAAGGTGATACTGGTTCTCCAGAAGTACAAGTTGCTTTGTTAACTACACAAATCAACCACTTACAAGGTCACTTTAAAGAGCACATCCATGATCACCACTCACGTCGTGGTTTATTACGCATGGTAAGCCAACGTCGTAAATTACTTGATTACCTAAAAGGCAAAAACGTTGAGCGTTACACGTCTTTAATCGGTAAATTAGGTCTACGTCGTTAAGACGAGCTTTATTTAAAAAAGCAAAGATCTTCAAAAGGAGCCTAATGGCTCCTTTTTTTATAGCTTAATTTTAACCATTGTCCCGAGCTTCAACAAAATTACTGGTAACAATAGCCCGCTGTTAAAGCTAGTTAATGATTGTCATAATCTAATGAAAAGCTGAATTAAGTAGCCTATAAACCTGAATTAAATGTAATTAATTTTAGTGGTTGTCAACGTTATTATTACGCCAAGTCAAAGAATAATTTGCTGATTGCGCTAGAATATTATTAACGTTTGATGAGGAAAATTTTATGACATCTATCCCTGAATTTATGACCACAAAACATCGCGAATGTGATGAGTTTTTTATTGCCGCAGAGAATGCCGTTGCAGACAATAATTGGTCATTAGCTAAACAAACCTTTAGCCAATTCTCTCAAGAATTAGAATTACATTTACAAGCCGAGGAGACTATTTTGTTCCCTGAGTTTGAACAAGCAACCGGTATTACCCAAGGACCCACACAAGTGATGCGCGGCGAGCATCAACAAATGCGTGCCTTAGTTGCTGATTTATTACAAGCGCTTGGCGCCGATGATAAAGACGCTTACATCAGTGCTTCTGAAACATTAATGGTGCTAATGCAGCAGCATAATATGAAAGAAGAAATGATGCTTTACCCAATGACCCAGCAACGGGTACCCGCACCAGACACTTTACTAGCCAGTGTTGTTGAGCACTGCCAAACAAAAACAAATAGCTAGTAAATGTTGATGGAAGTCATCGAAGTTGATGTCAGTGCATTGGCTGCTCCTGAGCCAATGCAAGTCATTTTATCATCACTCGCTAAACTCCCTGATGGTGCAGTACTCAAAGTTCTCCATCGACGAGAGCCGTTTCCACTATATGAGCGACTAGTTGCCAATGGTTGGCTATATCACAGTGAAAAAATCGCCAATGAAAGTGTTGTCATTCATATTGCTAATGAGAAAAACAAACAGCAATTTGTAGATTTTATAATTTAATTTCATGATTACATTGCAAATATTGCGTGCTATAAAGCAAGCTTTACCTGTAATTTATGACTTGTGGTAATCGTTATGAATATCGCTAACTTATCTTTTAGTGCTTTACCTCCGATTAGCGTTCCTTTTCGCTATTTTATTAGCGCTGCTGTTTTTCTCATGTTATGCGCTGGCTTCATTTTGCTTTCAGGTGAAGCGACTTGGCTTAGCCGATGGCATCCTTATATGTTGGTTATCACCCATTTATTTACTTTAGGCTTTATTTCAATGGTGATGATGGGGGCCATATTTCAATTCTTACCCGTTATTGGTGGCGTAGGTGTCCCTAACGCCCGTGCAGTTGCGTCAATTGCCCATAGTTTGCATACCTTGGGAACATTGGCGCTGTCGGTTAGTTTTATCTTGCCAAATTCGGTAGTACGCATAATCGCTATATTGGCATTAGGGGTTGGTTTTACATTTTACATTTTCGCCATTGCTAATGTGTTGATTAAAAAACTAAGCCAAGGTTATACCATTATTGGAATGCGATTAGCGTTATTTTCGTTAGTGCTGGTGGTTGGGCTTGGGCTACTTTTTTTAGCACAGAACATGCTATTACCTTATGTTGATATTCGCTTTTTGAGTAACAAAAATTACACCGATATTCATGCGCTCATTGGTGGCTTTGGTTGGGCAGGATTATTGATATTGGCAGTAAGTTTGCAAATCATTCCTATGTTTCATGTTACTCCTGCATTTCCAAAGTGGGTAGGGCAGTACTTGCCCAGTAGTTTGGTGGTTCTACTCTTATCGCTTTTTATATTCAATCCTGACAGTGTTGGCGGAAAAATCATTACTATTTCCATCCTCGCATTGTATATAACTTTTGCACTTATTGTGCTGAACTTATTTAAACAAAGAAAACGTAAAGTTGTTGATACCAGTGTGCAGTTTTGGCAGTTGGCTGCGGGAAGCTTTCTCGCAGTTGTTTGCTTGTACTTTTTACCAGATGCTTTTTTCGTTCATTTCTTCAATGGTAATAAGTCGCTAATGCTAGGCACGATATTTTTGTTTTTTTATCTGGTGAGCATAATCGAAGCGATGCTGTTAAAGATCATTCCATTTTTAACTTACACCCATTTACAAAACTTATGTTTGAGTGATTTTTCCGCTATGGCGCATTTACCGCACATGCATGAATTACTGCTAAAAAAGCATGGCCGTTGGTTGTTTTATTTACATCTGTTTTCCGGCAGTGTTTTAATTGCCACGATAGCAGTTAGCACGTTGTACTGGTTGTTGGCGTTAGCATTGTTCGCTGAGTTTAGCTGGTTGTTATTTTTAATGCTGCGAAGTTTACGATTGTACAAACAATGTTTAGATAAAATTAGCCAAAACGTTTAAAAATAGCTTCTGGTGCGCTATTTTTACTATTCCTCTTAACATTTATGCTTTGACGCTAGTAAAAACCTAATCGTTAAGTATAATGTGCGTGCAAATTTTATAATTGCAAAAAACTAATCAATCAGCCTGTATAATTTTTTGTTCTACTTAGTGCGTTACCTCGGTTAACGCCTTAATATTTCAATAAATAGTTAAGCATATAACTAAGTGAATAAATAATTGTACAGATTGATTAAAATCAAAAATATTTAAGGAACTAATTAAATGTTCAAACCAGTTACTAAATCATTTGAGTTCGGTCAACATACCGTAACTCTTGAAACGGGCGTTATTGCTCGTCAAGCTACATGTGCTGTAATGGCAAGCATGGACGATACGTCAGTATTGGTCTCTGTTGTTGGTAAAAAAGAAGCAAAGCCAGGTCAAGACTTTTTCCCATTAACCGTTAACTATCAAGAGCGTACATACGCAGCGGGTAAAATCCCAGGTGGTTTCTTCAAACGTGAAGGTCGTCCTTCTGAAGAAGAAACATTAATTGCACGCTTAATTGACCGTCCAATTCGTCCATTATTCCCAGAAGGGTTTACTAACGAAGTACAAGTTATTATCACGGTTGTTTCTGCTAACCCAGAAATTGCACCTGATATTATCTCATTATTAGGTACGTCTGCTGCTCTTGCAATTTCAGGTATGCCTTTTAGTGGTCCTGTTGGTGCAGCACGCGTTGGTTATACTGACGGCAAGTACATTTTAAATCCGTTACAATCAGAACTTGAAACTTCACAATTAGATTTAGTTGTTTCTGGTACTGACTCAGCCGTACTTATGGTTGAATCTGAAGCTGATGTTTTATCTGAAGAAGTTATGCTTGGTGCTGTTGTTTACGGTCATGAGCAAATGCAAACAGCGATTACAGCGATTAAAGAAATGGCTGCTGAAGTTAACAACCCTAAATGGGAATGGGAAGCACCAGTTAAAAATGCTGACCTAGTTGCTAAAATTGCTGAGCTTTCAGAAGCACAAGTAAACGAAGCTTACCAAATTACTGAGAAAGCTGTTCGTTATGAAAAAATTGCTGAAATTCGCAACGCTGTTGTTGAGCAATTACTTGAAGCTGATGAAGAACTTGACGTTCAAGAAGCTAAAGATTTATTCCACGACTTAGAAAAAACTGTTGTTCGTGGTCGTATTACTCAAGGTTCTCCACGTATTGATGGTCGTGACCCTGAAATGATC
This sequence comes from Colwellia sp. SU-HH01172, assembly GCF_057553355.1. NCBI lineage: Bacteria > Pseudomonadati > Pseudomonadota > Gammaproteobacteria > Alteromonadales > Colwelliaceae > Colwellia > Colwellia sp. SU-HH01172. The sequence continues at coordinate 418,317 of NZ_BAAJMB010000004.1, forward strand.
CGCGCATTAGACGTTATGACTGGTGTATTACCACGTACTCACGGCTCAGCTGTGTTTACTCGTGGCGAAACGCAAGCATTAGTGACTGCTACTTTAGGTACACAACGTGATGCACAACGTCTTGATACAATTATGGGCGAGAAAACTGATGCATTCATGCTTCATTACAACTTCCCTCCATACTGTGTCGGTGAAACAGGTTTTGTTGGTTCTCCTAAGCGTCGCGAAATCGGCCATGGTCGTTTAGCAAAACGTGGTATGTTAGCGGTTATGCCAACAGCTGAAGAATTCCCATATGCTGTACGTGTTGTTTCTGAAATTACCGAATCAAACGGTTCATCTTCAATGGCTTCTGTTTGTGGTACTTCATTAGCACTTATGGATGCGGGGGTACCTATTAAAGCCTCTGTTGCGGGTATCGCAATGGGTCTTGTTAAAGAAGGCGAAAACTTTGTTGTTCTTTCAGATATCTTAGGTGATGAAGATCACTTAGGTGATATGGACTTTAAAGTAGCAGGTACTACAGGTGGTATTACTGCACTTCAAATGGACATTAAAATTGAAGGTATTACACAAGAGATCATGCAAATTGCTTTAAACCAAGCAAAAGCTGCACGTACTCATATCTTAAGTGTAATGGACGAAGCAATTGAAGGGCACCGTGAAGAAATTTCTGAATTTGCTCCTCGTATTCATACTATGAAAGTTTCACAAGATAAGATTCGTGACATCATTGGTAAAGGTGGCGCAACCATTCGTCAATTAACTGAAGAAACTGGCACTACCATTGAAATTGAAGACGACGGTACCGTTAAAATTGCCGCAACTGACGGCGAGCAAGCAAAAGATGCTATCGCACGTATTACTGCGCTAACAGCAGAAATTGAAGTGGGTACAATTTACACCGGTAAAGTGGTTCGTATCGTAGACTTTGGTGCGTTTGTTAACGTGTTACCAGGTAAAGACGGCTTAGTTCACATTTCTCAAATCTCTGAAGAGCGCGTTAACGCAGTTAGCGACGTGTTGAAAGAAGGTCAAGAAGTTACGGTTAAAGTACTTGAAGTTGACCGTCAAGGCCGTGTGCGTTTGAGCATGAAAGAAGCAGCTGAAAAACCAGCGGCTCCAGCTCAAGAAGCAGACGCTGCTGAGTAACATTATAGGTAAATAACCTTAACGTTATTGAGCAACAAATAATAACGTTTTAGTGTTGATAAAAAGGGAGCTTATTGGCTCCCTTTTTTATATACTCAAGAAGTTCAAATTTACTAAAGGTTCTGTTTTTCGTGCACTTACTTTATAAAAGCTTATTTTCTAAAATACAACTTTCTAAAACTCAGTTTTCAAAAGCTGTACTCTCCAAAGGATTATGTTCTAAAGCTATGTTCACAAAGGCCTTACTAATTGCCGGTTTATTACTGACTCAAGGTTGTGTCAGCACGCCAGTTGAGAAACCATCAGTGATTGGCCAACTTATTATTGCTGAGCCGAATGCGGTTAGTTATAAAAGTGAAATAGCCTTAGCGCGATTAACGCAAGTTTTACAACGAGCCGAAATTAGCGATGGTCAGCGTGCCGAGTTGTTTTATCAACGAGGAGTTGAGTATGACAAAGTAGGTTTACGCGCTTTAGCGAGATTTGATTTTAACCAAGCGATAAACTTAAAGCCGGATATGGTAGATGCCTATAATTTCTTAGGTATACATTTTACCCAGCTACAAGAGTTTAATCAGGCTTATGACGCCTTTGACTCGGCAATAGAGTTAGCACCTGATCATGAATATGCCTATTTAAATCGTGGCATAGCATTATATTATGGTGGTCGAGCAAATTTAGCATCTGACGATTTTAAGGTGTTTAGACAATACCAACAAAATGATCCATACCGCGTGTTATGGCAATACTTAGCAGATTTAGAAACCAACCAGCAACAAGCCGTGCAAGACTTGTCACTGTACGCTGAGTTTATAGATGAAAAGGTTTGGGCGAAAAAAGTCATTAATTTGTATCTAGGTAAAATAAGCCAAGAAACCTTTATCGATCATTTGGCCGATAATGTTAGTTCAAATCAGGCATTGACTGAGCGCTTATGTGAAGCTTATTTTTACTTAGGAAAATATAGTCAAATGCGAGGTGATGTCAACGCAGCCATCAACTTCTTTAAATTAGCATTGAGTACTAATGTTTATGAGTTTGTCGAACATAGATATGCCAAGCTTGAGTTAGATCTTATGCGTCAATCGATTCAACAGCAGAAAGCACCTTAATTTTTTCGGTGACATTTTTCGGTTAATCTAGATGCTAGTTAAATACCGTATACTAATGAGCCTAGTAATCATGATATTACTAGGCTCATTTTTTTTAATTGATGACTATAAAGAGAAAATTGAGCAAGCAACCATCTCTCATCAACAGCTATTGCTTTTAGATGCCATTGAATTTTTTAGTAGTGCGGAAGGAAGGCTTGAGGCCTTAAAGTTAACTGGCAATCAGCAAGCTTGGCGACATTTAGCTCAATTGTACGCAAAAGAAAGTGGCCTAATCGCGTATCAGCTAGCTGAGTACTACCTTAATGCAGAGCAAGAATTACCTGCGAAATTATGGTTTCAAGAAGCAATACGCCACCAGTATCAACCTGCCCGAATAGCATTAGCAAAATATTATTTCAATACTCGAAATTATCGTAAAAGTGAGCGATTATTGTTGCCTGTATTAGAAAATGAAGCCGCATTAATTTTGTTGTACAAGTTAGCGATACAACAGGGTGATATGGCATTTATTTCAAGATATAAAGATAAATTGGCACTGATAGATAATGTGGATTTTTATCATGAATTAAATGACTTTTCTATTTTCGCTCCAGTAAAAAACAAAGTAAATAATCAGTGCGATATTGATGTACAACTTTTTGCTACTAATTTAGCAGGGCTACGACACGGGGAACAACTCTTATCGCAATTTCAACAACACAAGTTGTCGGCTTACGTATGCTTACAATACCCTAAGTATATTTCCGCTCAACAAGTGAACTGTAAGAAGGATGTTACAGAGAGAATTAGTTGTGATGCCAGCGTTTGGGGGAGCCGAGCAGATATTTCAAGTCGTTACATTGGCCTAATCGTTGAGCACGGAGGAGCGAATGTTGATAACGGTATTATGTATATCGATCAGCAAGATAATATTGATGTACTTGCCCATGAACTAGCCCATTTTGTTGGTTTTGTTGATGAATACCCGTTACCTACGGAACATAAAAAATGCCACATCAATCAAGCAAAAGCATTTTCTCACAACCTGGTTACGTTAAATGAGCATTATAAAGGAAAGAGAACTGAGCTGAGAGAAACGATATTAGCGCAAATACCTTGGGCAAGTTTAATTAAAGACTCAACACCTATTTTAACTGAGGTGGGACAGGGGTGGCAGCTAGCAACACCAAAGGAGTTTGAAAATGACGTCGGTATTTTTAGCGCGCATTCTTGTGATAAAAATGCAAATGTTCAGGCCTTCAAGCCTTATTATCAGCGCACGCAATTAGAATATTTTGAACTAGACTTTCCACAAGCTTATGTTGATATTATGACACTAGCCCCGAAACGATTTTTAATGCCCAGTTATCATTATAACGTTAGTCGAGATTTAGCGGCGCAAGGTCAATATAACAATGCAAAAGCGATGTTACAGGCAACATTATTTCGTTAAGTTTTGTTTAGGTATGTAACAAGCTAATTTAACCTAAACTTAAGTGTTAAGTTAAATTAGCTATATTTTCAGCCTTGTTCTACTGCTGATGAAACGCTTTTATTAACGGAATTAGTTTCCTTGATATGCTGCAAATGCGTTACTGAGTTAATATACTCTTGTTGTTGTACTACGGTATTTTTTCTTACTTTGGCAATAGGCCACATGGTATTGTTATTGAAAGTAGTTAATTCTTGTTCCAACGACACTTTATTGTTCTTAGGAGATTTGACTCTTGTCGCACGAATAAACCATGAAAATAATGTCATACTACTGGCTCCTTGTATTACTCTTACTAAGTTATAGTCCAATTTTCTTCTTTTTGCTGTGTTTGATCTGAACTTTAGGTAAATAGTTGTTGTTTTATTTCCTAGAAGAGATTTTAGCTAGCAAGTTAATATATAATAATGACAATTGAATGAACCTAGTATTGCACTTATTTTAAATGAATGATCGAATGAAAAAGTTCTCTTTCCCACACTTTCGTCAACAATTCCCGATATTAAAACAACTGATCAATGGTAAGCCTTTGGTGTATTTTGATAATGCCGCAAGTAGCCAAAAACCATCAGATGTTATTGATTGTTATCAACATTACTATCAATCATCTAACGCAAATGTTCATCGTGCATCACATGCGCTTAGCGCCTCAGCAACAACCATGTATGAAAAAAGTCGTGAGCGTTTGAAGCAGTTTATTAATGCTAAAAATATCAAAGAAATTGTTTGGACAAAAGGTACAACTGAAAGTATTAATTTGGTGGCTCAGTCATGGGGACGAGAGAATTTAACAGCAAATGATGAAATAGTTTTAAGCTATAGTGAGCACCACGCTAATATCGTGCCTTGGCAAATTGTTGCTGAACAAACTGGGGCAAAAATTAAGCTAATACCATTAACAGATGAAGGTATCGTCGACACCACTGAGTTAGCCAATGTTATTGGCGTTAACACTCGAATTGTTTGCTGTAGCCATGTATCTAATGTAATAGGTCGTATTAATCCGATTAAAGAGGTTATTAATTTTGCCAAGAAACACCAAGCGTTAACGTTAATCGACGGTGCTCAAGCAATTGCTCATTTACCGGTCGATGTACAGGCATTAGGTTGCGATTTTTATGTGTTTTCTGCTCATAAAATGTTTGGCCCAACCGGTGTTGGTGTACTTTATGGACGACGTGAAGTTTTACAGGAGATGGCACCTTATCAAGCTGGTGGTGAAATGATAAAGTCGGTTAGTTTTGAAAAAACTACCTTCAATGATTTACCGCAAAAGTTTGAAGCAGGTACGCCAAATATTGCTGGCGTGGTTGCCTTTGGTGCAACATTAATGTTCCTTGAAAATCAGGATTTAAATGCTTTAGCGCAACATGAAACAGAGCTAAAACACTATTGCTTTGAGCAATTGTCGCAGGTGCCAGGGCTAAAGTTTATTGTTAAAGGCCAGCCAGATATTCCGGTTTTTTCTTTTACCTTAGCAAAGCATCACAACCATGATGTTGCCGCTGAATTGGACAGTTTAGGTATTGCGGTTAGAGCAGGCCATCATTGTGCTATGCCGTTGATGCAATATTTAAAAATTGACGGGTGTATACGTTTGTCATTAGCTGCTTACAATAGTGTTGAAGAAATTGATCAAGCTGTCATGGCGTTAAAAGCCATTGGTCATGCAAATTCAGTGAACAATCCGGTAATTAGCCCCACTTTAGTAGCTGAAAAAAACAGCGCCAGCGAGCAGAGTAGTTTACTTGGCGAACGGACGAACGCTCTTAACGCCAAACAGATCTTAGCCTTATTTAGCAAGGCAAAAAGTTGGGATAGTAAGCATCGTGAAATTATGATGTTAGGTAAAAAGCAAACCGGTTTGGCGGCAGAATTTAAAAATGAGCAAACATTAATTTCAGGCTGTGAAAGCAATGCTTGGCTTGTTTATCAAAAACAAATGTCGGGTGTTTTTCATTTTAATGGTGATAGCGATGCTAAAGTCATCCGAGGTTTAATTGCGATTGTGTTAGCGGCGGTTAACAATAAAACCAGTGAGCAGATAGCAGCATTTGATATGCAGGAATATTTCAATGACATTGGCTTAGTGCAGCACTTAAGTCCGTCTCGAGGCAATGGCTTAACAGCGATAGTTGATAAAATTCATCATATCGTCAACGCCTAAGTTATTAAGTTATAAGCAACTGCCTATTGAGTGACTAAAAGCTAGAACTGGAGGTATTTTTCCACGGCCTCAAATCGGTTTATTGCTTTACCGTTCTTTTTAAATATTTATCTATAGCTTTACCAACGGCGAAAAACGCAAAACATGCCGTTACATGCGTGGCTGCGCCAAAGCCACCGCTGCAATCAAGTCGCATAGCACCATCGTTAGCTTGCTTGGCATGACAAACATTTCCTTCCTGATCAGGATAGCGAAGTTGCTCACTAGAAAATATGGCATCGATTGAAAACTTTCGTTTCACATTACGTGAAAAGTTATATTCTCGACGTAGTTGGTTTCGTACCTTGGCCAATAGCGGGTCTTGAAACGTTTGGCTTAAATCTGCAATGGCAATTTTGCTTGGATCAACTTGGCCACCGGCACCACCAATGGTAATGATCGGTAGTTTATTACGTTTACAGTGGGCAATAATTGCACTTTTTACATTCACTGAATCTATGGCATCAATCACACAATCGATTGAGCTGGTTAGCAGTTCCCTGATGTTTTCCAAAGTAACAAAATCTTCAATAATATTTATTTTACAATCGGGATTAATTTGCTTAATTCTTTCCGCCATAACATCAACTTTGCTTAAGCCAATTGTCTCGGTTAAGGCATGAATTTGGCGATTAATATTAGTAATGCATAAATCATCTAAATCTATCAGTGTTATTTGGCCAACGCCGTTACGAGCAAAAGCTTCAGCGACCCATGAACCGACACCGCCAATACCGATAACACAGAAGTGACTTTTCCTTAATGCTTCAGCCCCATTGTTGCCATACAAGCGAGCAATACCACCGAATCTTAATTGATAATCAGACATAAATTAGAAACCATTTGCTATAAATTCGCGCGCATTATAGCAGGGTCAATGATTAAATATCAGGGCTAGTCGGACTTTTACGCTGCTATTGCAACGGCTAATAATTGAGCTATTTGTGATTATATTCAATGGCAAAAGCCGAAATAATTAGCTGACAATTATTCCGGCTGTTTTTGAAATTTAGCCGACAGTTGGGACTAAAAGCAAGCTTGCATGCACGCTATGAATGTAGGCAACAGATACCACGATAAAGCCGACACCTATTGCTATTAAAGAGCTGCTCGTTGTTTTTAATCATTTCTTCGTATTTATTTAATTTATTTTCAATATTAAAACTTATGATGCCTAACGCCAAAAAACAGAGTGGTAAGTAGACAAAACTGGTGGTTATTTCGACATTTAGCAGCACTGGCAGCAATGAAAGCATGCTTAGTGATAGAAAAATCAGCAATAAATGTAATGTTTTTATCGTTTTGATCAAAGTTTTCATAAAATAAATCCCTATTTAAAAGACATTAATCGATAGAAAATTCATTTTAGCGCTTGTAGAGAACGAATAGAGGTGGCATATTTGACATTATTGATGGTGAATGTGTCAAATTAAAGGATCGATTAATTATGAAAGTCGTTGTGCTAGCCTCTAATCAATGTGTTATTTCCGGCGTTTATGGTTTAGTCGACGTGTTTTTCGCCGCTGAATATTGCCGTCAGCAGCGTTATCAGAGCAAGGGTAATGATGAAATATCTTGCCAAATTGTCACTATAGATAATCAAGCTGTCGCCGGTTACAACGGCATTAGTATTTTACCGACAGCGGATATTAGCGCTAACGAAAATCCTGACATTATTATTGTTTCTTCTTCGGTGCGTGCTGTTATAGATTGCTGTGCTGATGATGTCATGGTTGATAATTTGCCTAAGGTAAAACAATGGCTTAATAAGTGCCATCAACAGGGAAGTACTATTGCAAGCTACTGTACTGGCAGTTTTATTTTGGCGTCATGTGGATTGCTTAATGGCAAGGTAGCGACGACACACTGGCGTAGTGCCGATTTATTTAAACGAATTTTTCCATCCATTAGGTTGGATTGTGATCGTATGCTCATCGATAATGGCAGTATAATTTGCTCTGGAGGATCAATGTCTTACATTGATTTAGCATTATATTTAGTGGATAAGTATGCCGGTGAAGATATCGCCTCCGATTGTGCCAAACTTATCGTCTTTGATCCGGTTCGACAGAAGCAATCGCCTTATGCTTCGTTTCAAGCACAGAAATCTCACGATGACCAAGCTATTTTAAAAGCGCAAGAATGGATAGAGTCTCATTTTAGTAATGAAATACTCATTGATGAACTGGCTGAGCTGGTTGGCTTAGGGGCAAGAACCTTTAAAAGACGCTTCAAACAAGCGACAGAAGAAACCCCGTTAAGTTATCTACAAAGAATTAGGGTAGAGCATGCAAAACAGCGCTTAGAGAAAACCACTGAGCCTATCAATCAAATTATTTGGTCGATTGGTTATGAAGATATTAGTAGTTTTCGACAGCTTTTCAAACGCTTTACTGGCGTCACGCCGAAAGATTATCGACAAAAATATGCTTAATGCTGATATTTGAGAAGGTTACTGTGCGGTAGGTAACTTGACGACAAACATGGTTTGTTGTTCATCGACAATATCAAAGTAAATTTCACCGTGTTGAACTTCAGTCATTAATTTGGCTGAATAGGTACCTAAGCCGGTACCTGTATTGTGATTCGAGCTGCTATATTTATCAAACAATGTTGCCCTAAGTGCCGGCGGTATCACGCCTTGATTTACCACTTGAAAGGTTACCAAGTCATTTTCAGAAGTTAGGGTAAGCGTTATTTGACTATTCAGTGGTGAAGCTTCAACGGCGTTTTTCAGCAAATTATTAAAAATTGATAAACATAACAAAGGCTCAGCAAAAATGCGATGCCGTTGCTCAAAGCCCGATAAGGTAAAGGCGATAGACTTAATTTTTGCATTTGCAGATACCGCATTGACGGCATCATTGATAATTTGGTTTAGGTTAGTACTTTGCGGCGTTAATGAGTAGATACCTTGTTCTATCTTGTATAAATTCAGTGAGTTGTTAATCATATTTACGACATTGTTAACGGCTTTATTAATTGAATTTGCAGCGTTTTTGTCTTCTAAACGAAAGGTTTCAAATAAAATATTATTGAGTGGGCCTTTTAAATCATGCTGGGTAATTTTTTCAATATCTTCACGTAGCTTGGCATTTTCTTTCAAGGTTTTAACTTGCTCGGCTAGTGCCGACTTTTGCTGTTGCAAACGAATATGTGTTGCTACTCGAGCGCGCAGTAAATCGCCATTCAATGGCTTGGTAATATAGTCAACAGCGCCTAGTTCGAAGCCATATTTAATATCGGCAACTTCTGACTTTGCACTGAGAAAAATAATAGGAATGTGTGCGGTTTTTTGACTGTTTTTTAATGCTGAGCAGACTTGGTAGCCATCCATCTCTGGCATCATAATATCAAGTAATATTAACTCGATTTTATGCTTGTTATTGTTAACAATTTTTAATGCGTGCTCACCTGATTTAGCGGCAATTACGCGGTAATATTGACGTAAATTGCCGGCAGCAACATCAATGTTACTACTCTCATCATCTATAACCAGTATGGTTGCTTTTTCCTCTGGTTTTACGCTCGGAGCAGGCTGCTGTTCATGTGATAGCAACTTATTGTTGTCAGTAGTCTCTAAAAACTTTTTATTTTGGGTAAGTTCAAATAAAGCGTTAAGTATTTGTTGTTGTTTAAATGGTTTTGCCAGAGTAACTATATGCTCTGTTATTTTCTTTATTTGCTGCTGAGTCGTGTTTTCTTGATGAGACAAAATTAGTAAAGGAAGGTCTATATTTTTTTTGTGCTTAACAAATTTACTGCGTATAGAAACGGGGTTTGAATCTGCCATATTGTCTGAGCAAATAATTAAACTGACCGGAGAAAATTCGATGAATTCTAGCGCATCATTGCTATTTTCAATACAAGCGATAGAGGATTTATTTATCCCACAAGATAGTATGATTTTGGCGATAGCTTCACGAACTAATCGACTTTCATCAATAATTAAAATCGGGTCAAGCACTGCAATAAGCCTGCTAAATTCATCAAGAATGCTATAAGGATATAGTGTTTGTAACGTTAATGTACAGAAGTTTATTTATCATATAAAAGAAACAGATAAGAAAAAGGCAACCACTAGGTTGCCTTTATTTATGTGCGATTAAAAAGCAGTAATTATCTGTTACTTAATGGCACAAATTCACGGTCAATTTCACCAGTGTATTTTTGACGAGGACGACCAATTTTTTGACCTGGTTGACCTAGCATTTCATCCCAGTGTGCAATCCAACCAACGGTACGTGACATGGCGAAAATTACCGTGAACATGTTAGTTGGAATACCGATTGCTTTTAAGATGATACCTGAGTAGAAATCGACGTTAGGGTAAAGCTTTTTCTCAATGAAATAAGGGTCTTCAAGTGCCACTTTTTCTAGTGCCATAGCTACATCAAGTAGTGGATCTTTAATACCTAATTCATTTAATACTTCGTGACAAGTTTCACGCATCACAGTCGCACGTGGATCGAAGTTTTTGTATACACGATGACCAAAGCCCATTAAACGGAACGAGTCAGATTTATCTTTCGCTTTCGCAACAAATTCATCGACACGGTCTAAAGAACCAATTTCTTCAAGCATAGTTAAACAAGCTTCGTTAGCACCGCCGTGAGCAGGGCCCCAAAGTGAAGCAACACCCGCTGCGATACACGCATATGGGTTAGCACCTGATGAACCTGCTAAACGTACTGTTGACGTTGAAGCATTCTGTTCGTGGTCAGCATGTAAGGTAAATATACGATCCATTGCACGAGCAACAGTAGGGCTAACAACGTATTCTTCAGCAGGAACTGAAAATAACATGTGCAAGAAGTTTTCCGCATAGTTTAAGTCGTTACGCGGGTAAACAAATGGTTGTCCGATGCTGTACTTGTATGCCATCGCTGCGATTGTTGGCATTTTCGCGATCAAGCGATGTGCACTACGCATACGTTGGTCAGCTGCGTTAATGTCCAAGTCGCTGTGATAAAACGAAGACAATGCACCGACAACACCACATAGCATTGCCATTGGATGCGCATCCGGTAAGAAACCGTGGAAGAAATGTACTAACTTTTCATGCACCATAGTGTGGTTAGTGATAATGCCAGTAAATTCATCATATTGCGCTTTAGTTGGTGCGCTACCGTTCAATAAAATATAACAAACTTCTAAGTAATCAGCTTGTTTAGCAAGGCTATCAATTGGATAGCCACGGTGTTGTAACACACCTTTGTCGCCGTCGATAAAGGTAATTTCAGACTCACAAGAGGCTGTCGCTAAAAAACCTGGGTCATATGTGAAGTAGCCTGCGCCGCCTAGTGTACGTATATCTATTACGTCGTTACCGGCACTACCTTTTAAAATTGGCAAGTCGGCAACTACATTACCGTCAATACTAAGAGAGGCTTTTGAGTCAGCCATATGTTTCATCCCCATTAAAATTTATTTATCTTGAAATTGTCAAAACCAAATGTTTAGTCAATTTTTGTGAATATTAAACTGCTGCTATTCTACTGCAAACCCCCCCCCAAAAGTCAATTCGTTTGTTAACCCCTTAGACTAAAGTCAAATGTGAGGAATGCTTTTTGTTAAGTATGGTTAATAATTAGTCGAAAGCCTTGAAAATAGGCTGAAACTTGTCGGTGAAGAAAATTGTAATTAATGATTTTCACCTATATAATCAAGCCGATCTGAATTCTGTTTTTGCATTCGTATGTTAAGTGTAAAAATATAATTCAAATCGGAGGGGGGTTATCTAGCATAATAATTAGTTTAGATAACGTAAAAAATAAGTTGAAGGCTCCAAGAGCTCCTTAGGCAACAATCGTGAAAAAACAACGTCCTGTAAACCTAGATTTGTCAACAATTAAAATGCACGCAGCAGCTAATGCTTCCATTTTGCACCGTATTTCAGGTGTGATCATGGTATTCGCTATTGGTATTTTATTGTGGACGCTTTCTTTATCTCTATCTTCTGCTGAAGGTTTCGCCCAAGTAGAGTCGCTACTTAGTGGTGTATTCTTCAAAATAATTATTCTGGGTACGCTTTCTGCGCTTATCTATCACTTACTTGGCGGTATTCGTCATTTATTTATGGATTTAGGCCATTTTGAAGAGCTAGCTTCGGGTAATGCTACGGCAAAACTTATTATCGCACTTTGGTTGGTGCTTACTGTAGTAGTAGGAGTTCGATTATGGTAAACAATGCAGCAACAGTAGGCCGTAGTGGCGTACATGATTTTATTCTTCTTCGTGCCAGTGCCATTATTTTAGCACTGTATACCTTGTTTCTTGTTAGCTTCTTCGTTACCACTCCTGAGGTAACGTTTGATATCTGGCACGCATTCTTTGCTGGTATTTGCACTAAAATATTTACCATTTTGGCCATTGTAGCTTTGTTAATTCATGCATGGATTGGCGTATGGCAGGTACTTTCTGATTACATTAAACCAGCGTTTTTACGCGGTGGTTTACAATTTTTCTTTTCTGTTTTGTTGCTAGTATATTTTGCAGCAGGCCTACTAACTGTGTGGGGTGTGTAAGTGAGCGTTCCTATTCGTGAATTTGACGCCATTGTAATTGGCGCCGGTGGTGCAGGTATGCGCGCCGCTCTAGCAATCTCTGAATCAGGCAAATCTTGTGCTTTGATTTCAAAAGTATTTCCGACTCGTTCTCATACGGTTTCTGCCCAAGGTGGTATCACTGTCGCCTTAGGTAACGCCCATGAAGATCATTGGGAACAACACATGTACGATACCGTTAAAGGCTCTGATTATATCGGTGACCAAGATGCAATCGAATACATGTGTAAAACCGGTCCTGAGTCTATTATCGAATTAGAGAAAATGGGCTTACCATTCTCTCGTACCGAAGAAGGTAAAATTTACCAACGTCCATTCGGTGGCCAATCTAAAAACTTTGGTGGCGAGCAAGCCGCTCGTACTGCTGCTGCAGCTGACCGTACAGGTCATGCATTATTGCACTGTTTGTACCAACAAAACGTTAAAAACAAAACTAACGTTTATTCTGAATGGTACGCCTTAGATTTAGTTAAAAACAGTGACGGCGGCGTTGTTGGTTGTACTGCTATTTGTATCGAGACTGGCGAAGTTGTTTACTTTAAAGCCCGTGCTACCGTACTTGCTACAGGTGGTGCTGGTCGTATCTTCGCATCTACTACTAATGCTCACATCAACACTGGTGATGGTGTTGGTATGTCACTTCGTGCTGGCATTCAAATGCAAGACATGGAAATGTGGCAGTTCCACCCTACAGGTATTGCAGGTGCTGGTGTACTGGTAACTGAAGGTTGTCGTGGTGAAGGTGGTTACTTATTAAATAAAGATGGCGAACGTTTCATGGAGCGTTATGCGCCAAATGCGAAAGATTTAGCCGGTCGTGACGTTGTTGCTCGTTCAATGATGACGGAAATTCGTGAAGGTCGTGGTTGTGACCACCCTCAATACGGACCACATATTAAGCTAAAACTTGATCACTTAGGTCGTGAAACGCTGATGCAACGTTTGCCAGGTGTTTGTGATTTATCTGAAACTTTTGCCCATGTTCATCCTGCTGAAGAGCCAATTCCAGTTATTCCAACGTGTCACTACCAAATGGGTGGTGTACCTTGTAACGTTAATGGTCAAGCAATCAATGTTGCGGCAGATGGCACAGAAACAATTGTAGAAGGCTTATTCGCCGTAGGTGAAATTGCTTGTGTATCTGTACATGGTGCCAACCGCTTAGGTGGTAACTCATTACTTGATTTAGTGGTATTTGGTCGTGCAGCGGGTAACTTCTTAGGTAAATACCTTAACGAAACTGAATCAGCTAAAGATGCGTCAGAATCTGACTTAGAAGCGTCTTTAGCACGTACAAACCGTTGGGAGTCATCTACTAAAGGTGAATGTCCAACTCAAATACGTAAAGATTTACAACAGTGTATGCAGCTTAACTTCTCGGTATTCCGTGAAGGTGAAGCCATGGCACAAGGCATGAAAGAGTTAACGGAAATCCGTGAACGTCTTCAACATGCCCACTTAGACGATAAGTCTAGTGAGTTCAACACTCAACGTATCGAATGTTTAGAGTTAGACAACCTAATGGAAACCGCTTTCTGTTCTGCAAAAGCAGCTAACTTCCGTACTGAATCTCGTGGTGCTCATGCTCGTCAAGATTTCACGGAACGTGATGATGAAAACTGGTTATGTCATTCAATCTACACACCAGATAACGAAGAAATGAGCAAGCGTACTGTTAACATGGCGCCTGTTCACCGCGAAGCTTTCCCACCGAAAGCAAGAACTTACTAGGAGCGTTGTAATGAAACAAATTTTTTCTATTTACCGTTACAACCCTGATGTTGATAACAAACCTTACATGAAAGAGTATGAGCTGGAAGTTCCAGAAGGCTCAGACATGATGGTACTCGACGCGCTAATTTTGCTGAAAGAGCAAGATTCAAGCTTGTCGTTCCGTCGTTCGTGTCGTGAAGGTGTTTGTGGCTCAGACGGTTTGAACATGAACGGTAAGAATGGTTTGGCTTGTATCACACCTTTATCTGCTATTGCGGCAAATAAAATTGTTTTACGTCCATTACCAGGTTTACCGGTAGTGCGTGATTTAATTATTGATATGACTCAGTTCTATAATCAATATGAAAAAATCAGACCTTACCTGATTAATGATGGTAAAGAGCAGCCAGCACGCGAACATTTACAATCTATTGAAGAACGTGAAAAATTAGACGGTCTTTATGAATGTATTTTATGTGCTTGTTGTTCAACATCTTGCCCGTCTTTCTGGTGGAACCCGGATAAATTTATCGGTCCAGCAGGTTTATTACATGCATATCGTTTCCTTATCGATAGCCGTGATACTGCAACAGAAGAACGTTTAGATGATTTACAAGATGCCTACAGTGTATTTCGCTGTCACGGCATTATGAACTGTGTTGACGTTTGTCCGAAAGGATTAAACCCAACCAAAGCCATTGGCCATATAAAGTCAATGTTGCTAACAAGAGCGGTTTAATTTAAATAGCAGAGTGCAAGAAATTGTACTCTGCTTTTTTCGTTAAACAATTTGTTTTTATTGCTTTTATCCCATAAAGGAACAGGCAATGCCCGAAGGTGCTATGAAGGCTTGGATAGAGTCTTCCCATTTAAGTGGTGCAAACGCTGCTTATATTGAAGAATTATACGAATCTTATCTGGATAACTCGCAATCTGTTTCAGCAGAGTGGCGTGATATTTTCCAACAACTTCCTAAAATTGAAGGTGCTGACGTTGAATATCGGCATTCTGAAATCCGTGACGAATTTAAAGAGCTAGCGCAACAAACCCATAAAACTGTGGTTGTTTCTGGCGGCTCTGATGCTAAACAAGTTAAAGTTTTACAACTTATTAATGCCTTTCGTTTTCGCGGACATCAAAATGCTAACCTTGATCCACTAGGATTATGGCAACGTGACAAAGTACGCGATTTGCAATTATCTCACCATGAACTGTCGGAAAATGATTTCGATCGTGAATTTAAAGTGGGTTCTTTGGCTATTGGCCAAGACACCATGAAGCTAGGTGAGTTATATAAAGCCCTTAAAACCACTTATTGTGGTTCTATTGGTGCTGAATATATGCATATTACTTCTACTGATGAAAAGCGTTGGTTACAACAACGTCTTGAATCAGTGCAGTCACAAGCCACGCTTAGTGTTGAAGAAAAAGAGGAAATTTTTAAGGGCTTAGTTGCGGCTGATGGTCTTGAAAAGTACTTAGGGGCTAAATTCCCAGGTGCGAAGCGTTTTTCTCTTGAAGGTGGTGACGCCTTAGTACCTATGTTAAAGCAATTAATCACTCGTGCCGGTACGCAAGGTGCTAAAGAAGTGGTTATGGGCATGGCTCACCGTGGTCGCTTAAACGTGCTTGTTAACGTTATGGGTAAAAACCCATCAAAACTGTTTGATGAGTTCGGTGGCAAACACGACGAAATATTATCTTCTGGTGATGTTAAATATCACCAAGGTTACTCGTCAGACTTTGTAACGCCAGGCGGTAATGTTCATTTAGCATTAGCCTTTAACCCATCGCATCTAGAAATTGTTAACCCTGTGGTTATCGGCTCTGTGCGTGCGAGACAAGATCGTCGTGATTGTGACCAAGGTGATTTAGTCTTACCAATTACCATTCATGGTGATTCAGCGATTGCCGGCCAAGGTGTGGTACAAGAAACCTTTAATATGTCGCAAGCACGGGCATTTAAAGTTGGCGGTACTATTCGCATTGTGGTGAATAACCAAGTGGGCTTTACTACTTCGAATCCACAAGATACCCGCAGTGGTGAGTACTGTACTGAAATTGCCAAAATGGTTTCTGCGCCAATTTTACATGTGAATGGTGATGATCCAGAAGCCGTGATCTTAGCAACGCAAATTGCTTTGGATTACCGCAATGAATTTAAACGTGATGTTGTTATTGATTTAGTTTGTTACCGACGTCATGGACATAATGAAGCTGATGAGCCAAGTGCCACGCAGCCTCTGATGTACAAAAAAGTTAAAAAGCATCCTACACCTCGTCAGTTATACGCTGATCGGTTAAACGCTGAAGGCTCGCTTAATAAAGCGAAAACTGATGAGTTAACCGCTTATTATCGTAAATTGCTTGATGAAGGGCAGTGCACCGTAGAACAATGGCGCCCAATGACAGAGCATTCTGTTGACTGGACACCTTATATCGGCCATGACTGGGATGATGACTACCAGAAAGAAATCTCCATTGATAAGCTAAAAGAGCTTGCTGCTAAAGTCGCTGAAATCCCTGCTGATCATAATGTCCATAATCGCGTGAAGAAAATTTACGACGATCGGGTCAAAATGGCTACGGGCGAGAAGTTACTTGATTGGGGCATGGCAGAAAACATTGCTTATGCATCAATTGTTGATTTAGGTGAACGAGTACGTATTACCGGTCAAGATGCTGGTCGTGGTACTTTCTTCCATCGTCATGCCGTATTGCATGGTCAAGATGATGGCAGCCAACATTTACCACTACAACACATTCGTGAAGGGCAAGGTCCATTTGATGTTCATGACTCGGTACTTTCTGAAGTTTCGGTATTGGCATTTGAATACGGCTATACCACAGCTGAACCATCAGGCTTAACCATTTGGGAAGCGCAATTTGGTGACTTTGCTAACTGTGCACAAGTGGTATTTGACCAATTCATCAGTTCGGGTGAGCAAAAGTGGGGCCGCTTGTGTGGCTTAACTATGTTGTTACCGCATGGCTATGAAGGTCAAGGTCCTGAACATTCATCGGCTCGATTAGAACGCTTCTTGCAACTTTGTGCTGATCACAATATGCAAGTTTGTGTACCATCAACACCAGCGCAAGTATTTAATATGTTGCGTCGTCAAGTGGTGCGTCCTATGCGTCGTCCATTAGTGGTGATGTCACCTAAATCATTATTACGTCATCCATTAGCGGTTTCTTCATTAGAAGAAATGTCGACCGGTGTCTTCCATAATGTTATTGGTGAAGTTGACGATATCGATGCTAAAGGTGTTGAACGCGTAGTTTTCTGTAGTGGCAAGGTTTACTACGAATTACTTGAACAACGTCGTAAGAATGAGCAAACCAATGTCGCGATCATTCGTATCGAGCAATTATACCCATTCCCAGAAGAAGAGCTAAAAGCTGAAATTGAAAAATACAGCCATGTTAAGCAATTCGTTTGGTGTCAGGAAGAACCGCAAAACCAAGGTGCTTGGTACTGTTCACAGCATCACTTTAGAGCGGCAATCCCTGAAGGTACTTATTTGACATATGCCGGCCGTAAGGCTTCTGCAGCACCAGCTGTGGGTTATATGTCAGTACATGTTAAAGAACAACAGGCGCTAGTTCATGACGCGCTTAATGTAGAATAGACCCTCTTTTTTATAAAGAGATTAATTAAGAGTGTGTAAGGAATAATATAAATGACAACCGAAATTAAGGTTCCCGTTTTACCTGAATCAGTTGCTGATGCAACAGTAGCGACTTGGCATGTACAAGTAGGCGATAAAGTATCTCGCGATCAAGTATTAGTTGATATCGAAACTGACAAAGTGGTACTTGAAGTACCAGCAACATCAGACGGTGTTATTACTAGCATCTCTGAAGCTGAAGGTGCAACAGTACTTGGTGAACAAGTTATTGCTATTTTAGCTGAAGGGAGCGCTGAAGCATCAGCTCCGGCAGCTGCACCAGCGGCAAGTGCGCCAGCAGCTAGCGGTAAAGTAATAGATATCGTCGTACCTGTATTACCTGAGTCTGTTGCTGATGCAACCGTTGCTACTTGGCATGTTGCTGAAGGTGATACCGTTTCAGTTGACCAAAACTTGGTTGATATCGAAACCGATAAAGTCGTACTAGAAGTTGTAGCACAAGACAATGGCGTGATTGGCAAAATCATCCACGTTGAAGGCGATACCGTATTAGGCGAGCAAAAAATTGGTGAACTAAGCGCCGGTGCAACAGCAAGTGCCGCTCCTGCAGCATCAGCTGAAGAAGCGATTAGTTCTGACGAATTAGCTAGCCCATCAGTGCGCCGCTTAATGACAGAAAAAGGCTTAACAGCAAATGACGTTGTTGGTACAGGCAAAGGCGGTCGTATTTCTAAAGAAGACGTTGAAGCTGCTGCGAATAAGCCAAAAGCTGCACCTGCGAAAGCTGCCGCGCCAGCACCTGCTGCTCAAGCGTCTGCTGCTTTAGGTGAGCGCACACAAAAACGTGTTCCTATGACACGTTTGCGTAAAACCATTGCCACACGTTTACTTGAAGCGAAAAACTCAACCGCTATGTTGACTACGTTTAACGAAGTAAACATGAAGCCAATTATGGATCTTCGTAAGCAATACAAAGACGTGTTCGAGAAAACACACGATACCCGTTTAGGTTTCATGTCTTTCTACGTAAAAGCAGTAACTGAAGCCCTTAAACGTTACCCAGCAGTAAATGCCTCAATTGACGGTGATGATATCGTATATCACAACTTCTTTGACGTATCGATTGCGGTATCAACGCCTCGCGGTTTAGTAACACCAGTATTACGTGACGCTGACCAATTAAGCATGGCCGGTATCGAAAATGGTATTCGAGACTTAGCTATTAAAGGTCGTGACGGCAAATTAACCATGGACGAAATGCAAGGTGGTAACTTTACTATCACTAACGGCGGCGTTTTTGGTTCATTAATTTCAACTCCAATTCTTAACTTACCTCAAGCAGGTATTTTAGGTATGCACAAAATCCAAGACCGCCCAATGGCTGTTGACGGCAAGGTTGAAATTTTACCTATGATGTACTTAGCACTTTCTTACGACCACCGTTTAATCGATGGTAAAGAATCAGTAGGTTTCTTAGTAACAATTAAAGAATTGTTAGAAGATCCAACACGCTTATTACTTAACATATAGTTAACATCTAATAGGTTTATATTTAAATCTTTTATTTGATTTAGACTATAGTATTAGGCTCTAAGGACTAGGTTCCTTAGAGCTTTTGTACTATAATCGATCGACTTTTTTCGATGGTAGTAATTTACTTCAAAATTATTGCCATTTTCATCTACAGATAAATGGAAAAACACCATGAATTTGCATGAGTATCAAGCGAAACAATTATTCGCTGAATATGGTTTACCAGTTTCTGAAGGTTTCGCTTGCGATACCCCTCAAGAAGCTGCAGAAGCTGCTGATAAAATCGGCGGTGATATGTGGGTTGTTAAAACTCAAGTTCACGCTGGTGGCCGCGGTAAGGCTGGCGGTGTTAAGCTAGTTAAAACGAAAGAAGAAATCAAAGAATTCGCTCAAAACTGGTTAGGTAAGAACTTAGTTACTTATCAAACAGATGCAAATGGTCAGCCAGTTGCTAAAATTTTAGTTGAAAGCTGTACAGATATTGCTAATGAATTGTACCTAGGTGCAGTTGTAGACCGTGGTTCACGTAAAGTTGTATTCATGGCTTCTACTGAAGGCGGTGTTGATATTGAAAAGATTGCTGAAGAAACGCCTGAGTTAATTCACCAAGCTGAGATTGATCCATTAGTGGGTCCACAAGCATACCAAGCACGTGAACTAGGCTTCAAATTGGGCTTAAACCCAGTACAAATGAAGCAATTTGTTAAGATCTTCATGGGTCTGGCAAAAATGTTCAACGACCACGATTTCGCATTATTAGAAATCAACCCACTTGTTATCACTGATGAAGGTAATCTTCACTGTTTAGATGGCAAAATTGGTGTAGATGGTAACGCGTTATACCGTCAACCTAAAATCCGTGAAATGCACGATCCATCTCAAGAAGATGAGCGCGAAGCGCACGCTGCACAATGGGAACTTAACTACGTTGCATTAGACGGAAACGTAGGTTGTATGGTTAACGGTGCTGGCCTAGCAATGGGCACAATGGATATCGTTAACTTACACGGCGGCAAGCCAGCTAACTTCCTAGATGTTGGTGGTGGTGCTACTAAAGAACGTGTTGCTGAAGCATTCAAAATCATCCTTTCTGATGACAACGTATCTGCAGTATTAGTTAACATTTTCGGTGGTATCGTACGTTGTGACATGATCGCTGAAGGTATTATCGCTGCTGTTAAAGAAGTAGGCGTTAAAGTGCCAGTAGTTGTACGTTTAGAAGGCACTAACGCTGAAGCAGGCCGTGAAGTATTAGCATCTTCAGATGTTAACATCATCGCTGCAGAATCATTAACTGACGCAGCACTTAAAGTTGTTGCCGCTGCGGAGGGCAAATAATGTCTGTATTAATTAACAAAGATACTAAAGTAATCTGTCAAGGTTTCACAGGTGGTCAAGGTACTTTCCACTCAGAACAAGCTATCGATTACGGTACGCAAATGGTTGGTGGTGTATCACCAGGCAAAGGTGGTCAAACTCATCTTGGTTTACCAGTATTTAACACAGTACGTGAAGCTGTAGAAGCAACTGGCGCAACAGCGACAGTTATCTACGTTCCAGCTCCGTTTTGTAAAGACGCTATCTTAGAAGCTATCGATGCTGGCATCGAACTTATCGTAACTATCACTGAAGGTATCCCAACTTTAGACATGGTTGACGTTAAAGTTAAGCTTGAGCAAACTGGCGTTCGCATGATTGGTCCTAACTGTCCAGGTGTTATCACTCCGGGCGAAACTAAGATTGGTATCATGCCAGGTCACATCCACTTACCAGGTAAAGTTGGTATCGTTTCACGTTCTGGTACGCTTACGTACGAAGCCGTTAAACAAACAACTGATGCTGGTTTTGGCCAATCTACTTGTGTAGGTATTGGTGGTGACCCTATCCCAGGTACTAACTTCATCGACGTATTGGAAATGTTCCAAAACGATCCACAAACTGAAGCAATCGTAATGATTGGTGAAATTGGTGGTACGGCTGAAGAAGAAGCGGCGGAATACATCAAAGCTAACGTTACTAAGCCTGTTGTATCTTACATTGCTGGTGTTACTGCACCAGAAGGTAAGCGTATGGGTCACGCTGGCGCGATTATCGCTGGTGGTAAAGGTACAGCTGATGAGAAATTCGCAGCATTAGAAGCGGCTGGTGTTAAAACTGTTCGTTCTTTAGCTGAGATTGGCTCTGCACTTAAAGAGAAAACGGGTTGGTAATCAGCTTTTGATTGCAAACTGTTATTCTTATTAAAAACCCGCTTCTAGCGGGTTTTTTAGTTCTAGATTAATTAATATTCGGAAATTTAGCATTCCAAAGTGGAAATATATTTTTGATGCTGTATATTTATACAGCTCCGTGGCGCTTCTAAGTAGTGACAAAATATTTATATTCTTTATACTTAAATGTATATTTTATAAAGGGAATTTTTACTATGTCTTCTACTTACTCATTAAGAATTGAGTACGATAAAGAAATATCGAAGCCTGAACGTGTTTTTGAATCCATGGGATTAATGGTTAAGGGGTTTAATCAATTAAATAGTGCATTTGTAAAGGGGTTTGGCAATGATGTTAAATTTTCCTCTAGCCTAAGAGAAACGCATGAAGGCTCCTTGATTGCTACTATTGGCAACGTAGTTAGTGATATTAAAAGAAATGTCAGCTTCGAAAGAATTTGTGATGCACTCTATGAAGGTACAAAGAATAAAATTGCAAATGTCGAAAAAGTTGACAGTGAAGACGACGTTCAACGTTTTGTTCAAGATGTTTTTTCCAAAGTTAAGGAAACGGAAATTGACCTTGAAAATTACTTGTGCGGCGCTGAAGTTAACTTATACGAAGTGGCAGACGCTCTTTATAAAATATCAAAAGGGATAGAAAGTTTAGCTGAAAAAGATGTAGCACAATTTGGTCGAGATAAAAACTTTGTAAATATAAATGACGGGTTTTCTTGTAGACGTAACGCATCTGAAATATTTGAGATTATTACTGAAGACAATAATTCTGAAGAAATAGTTGTGATCCGACGAGCTTCACATGTACCTGATTTATACTGGGATCTCGAGAATAAGAAGCGAAAAATAAAAAATTTTTCAGCTAAAATGAAGGACTTATCCTGGTTAAATAAGTGGAGAAATCATGAAGTTCAATTATGGCCAGGTGATGGTATTAGAGCTAAGCTATCAGTTAAGGTTAAGCGAAACCCGATAAACAATACCATTAGTACTGAAAACGAGATTATCGAGGTTATGGAAGTAATCGAGCAGCAGGTAATGGAACAAACAGAGATAGATTTAAATGCCTAATTCTATTAGATATGAACAGGCCAAAAAAGAGGTTATTTTTATATTAATTCCTTTTTTAGTCTTACTTATTATCAGAGTTTTGGAAGGTGATTTCGAAGCTCTTATTTACATTGCTGATTATTCTTTAGCTACAACGATAGTTTGGGGGCAATTATTATCTAAAACCTTGGATGTCCCTGATAAAAATAGGAAAATTGGTGCATTTTCGACAAAACAAGTTCAAGTATTCTTATTTTCTATTTTATCACTAACACTTTATATTTCACTTAATCTTATTGTCGGTATTTCTGACTGGGTTTATTGGACTCAAATAGGTTGGTTTGTTTTTTCTATCTTGTATTATATTCCAATATCCTCATTGATGAATGATCTTACAAAGCCCTCCTGAAAAGTATGAGAGTTCAGGTAAGCGTTAAAAATTTAGTGCATTAAGGTTTAGCTATTCACTGCTTATTATATTGTCGCTGTGGCGACAGCACCCAAAGAGGGTTAAACGCCGAACCCTCTCTGGACTCTCCCGTCGCTGCTAAAAAATGTTTTTCTTCATAAATAATCAATACTCGAGCTAACGCTCAGAACGCACATCCATGTGCTACTTCACTTTGCTGACATCCTGTCAGCAATAGCTGATATTAATTATTTATTCAGACATTTTCTCAAAGCAGAATAGGGAGTTTGTTTCTGCCTTGAGTAATTCTCCAAAAGTTTTGTTTTTGAGATTGGTTTAACGATCTCTAAATTCCCGTCTCAGCGCTTTAAGTATTCAAGTGCAATGGTAGGGCTCGATTCGAGACATGGATGTCGAGAACTGCCGTTGTTCATGGATGATAAATCGGCAGAGTTCGAGCTCTGCGCACTTGTATAATTAAAGTTTTAGCTGAGCAGGGCGCCAAGGGGAGTCCAGAGGGGCTTTTGGCGTGTAACGCCCCTCTGGGTGTTGTCGCCACCGCGACGCCAAACAGTTATAAAAACTCCAAGCTTTTTAATTTTAGAACTAAAATTAGCTCAAAAAATAATTTGTTTATGTATGTTAAATATTGTCGGCACCCCGACGCCAAGCTGTTCAATACACTCCAAGTTTAGAGTTTAAGCGTAAATGCAATATTAGGGCTGTTGTTGTTCTGGATGATAGACAGGTAGAATTCAAACGCTACGCAGATGGATAATTAAAGTTTTAGCTGAGCAGGGCGCCATGGTGAGCTCAGAAGCCGAGTTTAATATGCGCAGCGTGTAACGCCTCGCTGGGTGTAGTCGGTTTGGCAATTGTTCCCTGCATTGCTCTACCTCCTGCATC
This sequence comes from Colwellia sp. SU-HH01172, assembly GCF_057553355.1. Classification (NCBI taxonomy): domain Bacteria; kingdom Pseudomonadati; phylum Pseudomonadota; class Gammaproteobacteria; order Alteromonadales; family Colwelliaceae; genus Colwellia; species Colwellia sp. SU-HH01172. The sequence continues at coordinate 442,297 of NZ_BAAJMB010000004.1, forward strand.
CATGCAGTCGACCGCGATGCCTAGCTGTTAAACAAACTCTAAACATTTTAGTTTAAGAGTTATTGATATTATTGCGATGGCTATAGCAGCCAAAGGGAGACTTCTCTCCGTCCCCCTTTGGAAATCATCTAAGCAATTTATCCCAGACTTTGATCGCGCTATTAGATAACTAGCGTTAAGAAAAACACTGTTGTTAATGAAATACCTCACGACTAAATCTGAGGTGTTTGCAATCGGCAACCATGGTTTGAAAGTCGTCATGACTAATGCCTAGCAAGTTTTGATGATCGCCAGCTTCGATGTAGACAACATCTAGGCTATCCAACATTTCATCGCATACGGTGTTGATATTATACGCTTCGCCAACAGGTGGAATAGCGCCATGCTCACAATCAGAGAACATGCGATAGACTTCTTTTTCTTTCAGTAAATGATAGCTAGCAAAGAGTTCGTCATTTAAAGCCGACAAGCTAATTTTGTTTTTTGCTGGTAGTATTGCCATCAATTTTCTGTCTTCATGGTCTTTTAAAATAACCGCTTTCGCGATTTGATTAAATGGTACTTTTGCCATTATGGCGCTGCCAATTGAACTAGTACTGTGATGGTGCTCGATCATTTGATAAGAAATATTATGCTCCGTTAAATAGGAGTCCAGTTTAGGTGAAATAGCCATAGTAACCTCGACGTTATATTGCCTAGATCAAGTATAGACCCTGCTGGTTGTTCAACCAGTAAAACTAAGTAGCTGTTCGAGAAAAATATCAAGCTTTGTAAAGTGGTGTTATATTGTTCTCTTTCTGCCCCTGCGTAATAGGTCTCAGTGTTGAGCTGAAAAACACACTAAAGACTCAGTTCGCGGCTAAAACCCCATTGCTTGCAAAATGTACCTTTCTTACAAATTCTCACGTTCATCATACATTTCATCGACAAAAGCCTTAAAGAATCGAACGTAACAACCATTTATGATTCCCCCATCAACAATTTGAACATTACACACAGGGAATAACATTATGAAAAAATCACTTATTAGCATGGCATTATTATTAGTATCAACGTCGGTTTTTGCAGAGACTGAATATCCGGAAAATCCAGTATTACGACCATTAACATTAACCGATGGCACAGTCGCCATTGGCGGCGCTATCGCATGGGTAGAAGAAGACGACGATGATAGAGCTGCACTGAACTTAAACGCAGCATACGGCCTAACAGATGATTTAACGCTAGGTTTTGGTGGTATTAATTATCGCGTACTAGAACGTAAAAATAATGGCAAAGGTTTAGAGCTTGCTATTGGTTTGGGCTTTAGAGGTTATCAAGAATCGAATGTAAATGGTGACTCCATCGCTTATGGTACTGACTTAAACGGAAAATATGTTTTTGATAAAGATATCGCGATGACTTTCTCTTTAGGGTATGTGAAATGGGATGAAGAGAAACTGAAAAATAAAGATGAATTTCGCTATTCAATTGGACTACAAAAGAACTTAACAAGAGATTGGACAGCTAGCGTTAGCTACACTTACCGTGACTTAAAAGATTTTGTGCAAGACGATGCCCATGAAGCCAGTATTGGTGTTAATTATGCCTATAGCAAGAGCACAGATATTGGCGCGTTTGTTGGCTATTCAAATTTTGATGCCAAAGAAAATGGCTATAATCTGGATGATAACTTTGACCGCGCTGCTGGCGTGTACGCAACATACCGTTTTTAAATTTTACGTAAAGGCAATGCAAGTAAAGGGGCAAGCGATTTGCCCCTTTTTCATTCCTAACATACTAACTTCAATTCTGTCATCAGATAGAATTGTTTACTCAACTGCATTAAGTGCATCGTAATTGCGCTGCTACTGAAATGTTGCGGCAAGCATAGATTTCGCTTTTTCTCTTGGTAAACAACTTGCCAACGGTTTGTCGCTAAAGGCTTTTCGACTGACACGTTGCGATTGAGATTGAATTTCTTGTTCAGCCCAGTTGACGACAACTTTACAATTAATGCTATTGTCACTTTCGCTGTAAATTATCTTAACTGTATTGGCACGGTTAATAAGTAGTTTATAAGGATAGCCCATGGTTGAATTAAGCTTTTCTTGTTCGGCTTGAGCTATGCTAGATAATAATGTAAAAGTTAATAAAGCTAGCGATATTAAAGTGTTTCTATTGATTATGTTCATCATTTACTCTTTGGTTTAAGGTAAGTTGCCTGCTAAATTTAAAGCTTGTAACTTTGACAAACAAACGATATAAAATTAACCATACTTAAGTTTTTCTAAAGTGAGGGGCGAGATTTATGCGAACACCACCATTGAAGTCACTACCGGTTTTTCTCTCTGCTGCTCGACACAATAGCTTTAAAGCCGCAGCTGAAGAGCTGTATGTGACACAAGCGGCAATTAGCCAACAAATACGACAATTAGAAGCATACTTTGCTGCGCCCTTATTTATTCGGGAAAATAAACAAACACGGTTAAATGCTCTGGGAGCACGACTGTTTCCTTTTATTGAAAATGCCTTTAAACAAATAGAGCAGGGAGTTGATGCGGTAACTGGGGCACAAAATAGTGGTGAATTGAAAATTGCGGCATTGCACTCAGTAACTTCCTTGCTCTTGATCCCACAAATTCACGATTTTCAGGAGAAAAATAGTGATGTACAGGTGCAATTTACTCCGAGTAATAACTTAGAAACTTTTTTATCAAACAATGTTGATGTTGCTATCAGGAGAGGGCTAGGCAATTACAATGGATTAGAAAGTCGTAAGCTTATTGATGATGAAATTATTTTGGTCGGCAGTCCTCTCTTAGCCGGTGTTGATAGTAACGATGTTGAGGTTATTTTTAACTTACCTTTACTTGAAGATATTAGTAGCGACATTCAAGAGGCGATTGCAGACTGTTGCTTACGATTTGCTATTGAAAAACGTAAATTGAATAGTTGTTTGCGAACAACGGATGCACTGCCTATTGTTCAAAATGTAATATCAGGACAAGGCATTGCCTTTGTTAGTAGGGCATTGGTGAATAAAAATTTACAATCAGGCCAGCTGATCAATATTTTAGACTATGGCTATGCCAGTTCACGCACATTGTATTTAGTTGCTCCTGAGCATCACTTTAATTGGCGTAAAGTACAACAACTCGAACTATGGTTAAAAGAGCTATTTTTAAGTTAAAGCATAGGTTTGATTATATTGTATGTGGAACTTAACAAGTTGATGTCTTCTTTTACCATTGCCCAATGTAGGAATGCTGAGCAGATAGTGTTATTTTATTAATATCGAAACTCGCGGTTTTAATACATCAATATGACAACTCTTCGTATGAAAACAGTACTGACTTCAATAATGCTACTCCTTTTAGGTTGTGGAGGTGGCAGTAATAAAAGTAACTCGGTAAATACACAAGTCCCAAGCACAGCAACTCCGGCCACTATTCAAGCTGTTTTAGATGACGCCGTTGATAAAGGCATTGATGGTATTTTTGTTTATGTCGAGCAAACAAATAACATTGATGAAAGTTATGCTGCTGGTTTGCAGGATAAGGCGGGTCAGGTGTCAGCTGATGCTAATACGCTATTTAAAATTGCCAGTATCAGTAAATTGTTTATTGCCGTCAGTGCCACTAAGTTAATTGTCCAAGAACAATTATCGCTAAATGATACCTTGGCTACGTGGTTGCCTGAATGGGCAGATAGAATAGCAAACTCAAGCAGCATTACGATTTCACAAATGATCCAGCATCGTAGTGGTATTGCCGACTTTGACAGCCAAGCCGGATTTAGCTGGCAAAATGCCCATACCGATATTGATAGTACGTTAGCGTATGCGTTAGATAAGCCTGCTGACTTTACTCCAGGCAGCAAATATGAGTATTCCAATACCAACTATTTGTTGCTAGCAAAAGTGTTAGATAAAGTACTTGGTTATAGCCACCAACATTATATAACTGAAAATATTCTTACCCCGTTGGCGATGCACGATACTTATTTACAATATAGTGAAATAGAGCCGACGTTATTAGCAAAGGGTTACTGGGGGAATGTTGAAAGGTCTACGCAAGACTATGTTATTCCAGGTGGCTCGATGATTTCGACGGTAAAGGATATCGCAATTTTCATCCGAGCACTTAATACCGGTTCTTTACTTAGTGTCGAAGAAAAAGACCTGTATGGATCAGTTTATTGGTTTAATCATTCAGGTTGGTTGCCCGGCTATCAAAGTGTGGCAAATTATCACAGTGGTATCGATGCTGTTGTCATTCAGTTTATTAACACGACCGGAGATGGCTCAGAAAATATTGCCAGCTCTTCATACCAACAAATTGTTGAGATACTCGGCCAGTAGATATTATGCAAGTATCAATAACTTTCGATACCGACTGATAAAAAACTCACCAGAATATAACCTTAGCTTGATTTATACGATCACTCATTAAGGGAAAAGCTATCGTGCTTTATTGGGTCAGACAGCATGAAAACTTATTGAGTTAGTATATTAACTTAGCCCATTGCACGCATTTCTCGTTAAATTCCTACCATGATGTCTGGTCAAACCAAATCCCATTGCGCTATAATCGCTCTTTTGAAAATAACCGTGTATTACTTCATGAAGTTCCCCGGACGCCGTCAGCATAAACATTATTTCCCTGTAGATAATAAAAACCCATTAACCAATCAGGTCAATCGTAGTTCACAACACGACAGTAACTATATTGTCGGTATCGATCAGGTATTGGTCGATATTGAAGCTAAAGTTGATCAAGCCTTTTTAGATGAGTTTGATTTACAACGTGGTATGTCGCAGGTTATTTCTGATGAAGTTACCGAACGCCTTTATAATCGTTTGAAAAATGAATCTTTAATAAACTATGAGTTTGCCGGCGGTACGATAGGAAATACGGTGCATAATTATTCGGTACTGGCAGATGATCGTTCGGTATTATTAGGGGTAATGTCGAAAGATATTCACGTTGGCGATTATGCCTATCGTTTTATTAGCAACACCTCGTCACGGGTTGATTTGAATTATTTACAACCGGTCGATGGTCCTATTGGTCGTTGTTTCACTTTAATTGACGATACTGGTGAGCGTACCTTTGGCATTAATGCCGGTCTTATTAATCGCTTACATCCAGATTCAATTGATGAATCACTGATTGCTGGTGCTTCAGCATTAGTGATTAGTTCATACCTGATGCGTACGCAAGAAGGTGATACTATGACCGAAGCCGCCATTAAAGCGGTTGAATGTGCTAATGCCGCGGGAGTTCCTGTTGTTCTTACTCTAGGGACTAAGTTTTTGATTGAAGAAGAGCCTGAATTTTGGCGTGATTTCGTACAAAAATATGTCAACATCTTAACCATGAATGAAGAAGAAGGCTTAGCAATAACCGGCATTTCTGATCCTTTGCAGGCGGCAGACAAATGCTTAGATTGGGTTGATATGGTGATATGTACCGCCGGTAAAGAAGGTTTGTACATGGCGGGTTACGTTGATGAGACGTTTAAACGTGAAAGTGAATATCCACTAATTTCTGGCTATATCAGCGATTTTAATCGCTATGAATATTCTCGACCTATGTTGCTAAAAGACTGTCAAAACCCGATGCGTATTTATACGCATTCAGCACCTTACATGGGGGGACCTGAAAGCATTAAAAATACTAACGGCGCCGGTGATGCGGCACTTGCGGCAATATTGCATGATTTAAGTGCCAATGTTTATCATAAAAATACTATGGCAAATTCCAGTAAACATAATCAACCGGCATTAACTTATTCGTCATTATCGCAAATGAGTAAGTATGCCAATAGGGCGAGCTATGAAGTATTAGTGCAGCATTCGCCACGTTTATCTCGCGGTTTACCTGAACGGGAAGACAGCTTAGACCAAGCTTATTGGGCTCAGTAATTAGCGTTTTAAATACGTTCGTGACTAGGCAATTGCGTTGAAATATAACCACCATCGCGCTTTCGTTTTAACAAAAAATAATAGCCATTTCTTTTAAACGCTTTAGCTGAGAAAACAGAACTTAGATGACAACACTAACGACACATAAATCATCACAAAGACGATTACTTATTGCACTTGCCATAACGAGTGTCTTTATGTTGATACAAGTGATAGGTGCTTTTTATGCAAACTCTTTGGCGGTATATGCCGATGCGGGGCACCTTTTTGTTCATAATAGTTCGTTATTTATCGCGCTTATAGCCTCAACGTTAGCGATTAAGTTTGGCCAAACCTTTAGTGATGGCTATCGTCGATTAGAGCTTTCAGGTGGCCTGATTAACGGTATTTTATATTTACTGATCAGTTGCTGGATTCTACTGCAAGGGGCAGAAAGGTTGTTAGGCCACGAGCATCATGATGAACATGAAATTAATACCTTTGTGATGTCATCTGTTGCTTCATTAGGCTTCTTATTTCACGCAGCCTCGGCATTTGTACTTTATAAAGGTCGCAAAGACAGTGTTAACGTTTATGCGGTTTTTCTACACACCTTTTTTGATTTACTCTCGACCATAGTCACTTTTATCACCAGTGTGGTGATTCATGCCACGGGCTGGACTATTTTCGATTCATTGTCGAGCATACTGATTTCGATATTTGTACTCTTTACCGGCTCTAAATTACTCTACAAGTGTATTAAAGGATTGTTCTTTAATGGCGTTAGATTGCCTGCGTTAAAGAAAATTGAAGCGGCATTGGCTGAGGTTGAGCATATTGATAATGTGCATAATTTAATTGTTAAAAGTGACAACGGTGCTGTGATTGTTGGTGCGCATATTGTTTTAAAACATAAATGTACCTTGGAAAAGCACGATGAAATCTGTCGTTTTCAGGTAGAAAAAGTATTAAAAGAGCAATTTAATGTCGAAGAAAGCGTGTTACAGATAGAAACCGGTGGTTGTAAACATCCGTGATCTGTACCGTAAGTTTGCAAATTTATAACATAGATTTATAGGTTAATATTGCTAGCTCAAAGCTAATCACGGTATTAGCAAAGGAGACCAGCAATACTTTCTTGCTAGTATATTGATAACCCAGTTTAATTATTCTAGTTTTTACCATTCCCTCGACACCTTAATGAGGATGAACGCCATCTCTTCGTATTAAGCGGTGGAAAATTGTCATTGTCTTGTCATTTTTCCTTCAAATTATTGTCATATGGTTTTATTAATTTAAGGCAAACACCTTAAACGAGTCCTTATGATGAAAAATAAATATTGGCAAATTGAAGAATTCGAAGAGTTTGACGAACAACTAGAAATTCAAAAAAAGAAAGCGAATAAACAAAATAAGCGCAAGTGGCGTGAAATAGAAGCCTACAAAGATCGTAAACGAGAGCAGCGAGAATTAGCCTCTTATGATTGCTATTCTATCGTTTAATGCACAAGTTAAAATAATAGAGATTATCAACCATTGTAAATTTGATAATATTTAAGGGTTATTGATCTTTGTGCAATAAAATAAACAAAGCTCAATAGCCCCTAGCTTAACCTTTTCCTTTTTTACGTTTAGCAAAACCAAATAGCGTATTGGGTTGCGTCGCTGCTAATTTTGACCAAATATCGTATTTATCGCCTACTCGAATTGAGATGGAGTTGTTGTAAGCACCAAGCAACAGGAGAAAGCTACTTATGCCCATTAATTGATCAAAAGGTAATTGTAAGCTCGTTGCTCCATAAGAATAAAAAAATCCTGAAAACCAAATGGCGGCAGTGATGACTGAGCAAATCAGAAAAAAGAGTTCAATGCGTTTAAATTCCTTTCTGGTCGCTGAAAACCAGCCACTACCAATGTATAGTCTTAACCATAATGGGTACTCTTGATACCCTTCGACAATTTTATCCATTGAATATAGTTCCTGTTCAAGTATATCGACATCTTTGCCAAAGAATGTAGCCAGTGCTCTTAATGATTTAAAACCAATTCGATGACCACTTTCCACACGTTGTATTGTTCTTAAACTTAGTGCTGTTTTGTCGGCCAGTTGCTCTTGTGATAAACACTTTTGCTTTCGTAAATTTTTAATCATCTTTGCCATTCCGTAAGGTGAAGGACTATCGTACTTTATCTAATGCGCTGGCGGGTACGAAAAAATAACGCCAAATTCCCGCCAAAGTTAAATTATCTATCAATAATCTAGATTTTGTTATATAAATCTTGCCAATACATTTAGAGTTATCTTAGCTTATGCAACGACTAACATTCTTACTTTTTTGCTTGTTCATTAATCTACAAGCTTTCCCAGCCATGGCTAAAGATATTAGTGAGGTTATTAGCAAAGAAGAATTTCTGCGATACAAAGACGTTGGTGAATTTATTGACCATGCGCCGAAAGTGACAATTACCGTTCCCGCAGAGCAAGGTGATGTTGACAAATATGGTCAGGGTGTGGTGAAAACCCTAACTGGCTCAGATTGTGATCGTGATGGGAAAATGGATGATAACCCAACCTGTAATGCTGTTTATTATAAGCTTTGGCTAAAATATCGCTTGGGCAAAAATGATAATAAAAACCTTGTAGGTAAAAGCTAAATGAATAAATTTGTTACTTTAGCGGTTGTTGTCATAATGGCAGTGTTGATTTTTAATCATAAATCGTCAAATGCAGATACCTTAAAAGCTTTTACCAGTGATGGCTGTAGTGCCTTTCCTGATGGTACATTTAAACAAAAAGAGCTTTGGCTATCTTGCTGTATTCAGCATGATTACGACTATTGGCAGGGCGGCACTTATCAACAAAGGCTTGCTTCTGATCAAGCGCTAAAAAGCTGCGTGGCTAACGTTGGACAACCAAAAATAGCAGCCTTGATGCTTGCTGGTGTAAGGGTAGGCGGTTCGCCTTACTTGCCAACTAAGTTTCGCTGGGGCTATGGTTGGTCGTATCCAAGGTTTTACGGTGAATTGTCAGCACAAGAATTGAAACAAGTGCAAAAATTGAAACCTGATTTAGACAGCGTTTCGATAGATTAACCCTGACCTACAGCCAGCTTGAGATAACCACTAAAATCACTTCTTACACTAAGTATAAAAAGTAAATTTTTTAGTAACTTATAAATATTTCTTAACATTTGCCGTTTGTAATTTTCAATGTTTTAGGAGATATTAAGTTACCTTATTTTTTATGATTATATTTGATGCTGCGATTAATTGATTTATCCCTGTCTTCGTTACTTGTTATTGCTGTTTTGAGCCTAAGCAGTAATTTAAGTTATGCCAAAAACCTTTCGGTTAACAAGCTTGATTCAAATGAAGAAAAAATTGTCCAACGAGTGCAAGTGGATTTACCGTTGGCATTGCAAGAAATTGAACAAGCGGTAAACATTAATAGCGGTTCAATGAACTTGGCTGGCGTCAAGCAAGTAGGGCAGCTGGCGGAGCAACAACTGTCGGTTTTAGGTTTTGATGTGAAATGGCTTGATGGCAGTGCCTTTAATCGTGCAGGACATATTGTTGCAACACATAAAAGCCTAAACGCCGATGCCGTTAAAATATTAATGATCGGTCATCTAGATACCGTTTTTGCCAAGCATGATGACTTTCAAAAGTTTAAACGCATCAGTGAAACACAAGCTTCTGGCCCTGGTGTTGCCGATATGAAAGGCGGCAATACTATTATCATTTCTGCGCTAAGAGTATTAAAAACGCTGGGCTTACTCGACAATGTTAGTATTCAAGTGGTTTTAACCGGTGATGAAGAAAGTAGCGGTAGACCATTAAGTTTATCAAAGAAAGCTATTGTTGATGGTGCGATATGGGCTGATGTTGCGTTAGGTTTTGAAAATGGCGATAACAATATCGCAACTGGCATGGCAGCACGCCGAGGCTATGTAGGTTGGAGCTTAAATGTTTCTGGCAAGCCAGCACATTCTTCGCAAATATTTAGTGAAAAAATCGGCTTTGGTGCGATTTATGAAACCGCCAGAATTTTAGAAGCATTTCGCATAGAGTTAGCAAATGAAAAGGACTTAACTTTTAATCCTGGACTCATTGTTGGTGGTACAAAAGTTGAGGTTGATAAAGCAAAATCAACAGGTGAGGCATTTGGTAAAAGTAATGTCATCGCGCAGCAAGTAACGGTAAAAGGCGATTTACGTGCTTTGTCAAACGCCCAAGCCGCTCATGCTCAGCAAGTTATGCAAAAAATTGTCTCAAACAACTTAAACCAAACTGACGCAACTTTAGTATTTGAAGACGGCTACCCACCTATGGCATTGACTGACGGCAATAAACGTTTGCTATCGTTATACAGTCAAATTAGTCAAGACCTTGGTTATAACGAGGTTGGTATTGCAAACCCGAGAAATGCTGGTGCGGCAGATATCTCATTTGCCGCTGATCACGTTGCAATGTCACTAGATGGTTTAGGCTTAATGGGCAGTGGCGCTCACACAAAAAATGAACGAGCAGACTTAACTAGCTTAGCTAAAAATATCGAAAAAACGGCACTATTAATTTACCGTTTAGCAAATAAAACTATCGCAATTTATTAACTGCAATATTTTACTAGAAGTAATGGCACAGAAAAGGAAATAAGATGAATTGTAAGGTTATTCAGTTTAAAGATGCGACATTAGAAGATCTTGACAACATTGCCGCACTGCATGCGAAAAGTTGGCAGGAGAATTATCATCCGGTACTGTCTAAGGATTACCTAAAAGATAAAGTGTTTATCGAGCGCACCGCTGTTTGGAAAAAGCGATTAACTGAGCCAACGAGCAATCAACAGGTCATTATCGCTAAAGTTGATGGTAAGTTCGCTGGCTTTATTTCTGTTTTCGGTGCTAATCATCAAGAATACGGCACAATTATCGATAACCTGCATGTTGATTCTGCCTTCAAAGGCTGTGGAATCGGCACTCAATTATTGAACGCAGCCGCAGAGTGGGCAAATCAATACTACCAGAGTGCGCCACTTTATTTAGAAGTACTGGCTTGTAATACAAATGCTATGGGATTTTACGCATCATTGGGCGGCGAAAATATCGCCACAGGGTTTTGGCAGACGCCATGTGATAATCAAGCGAAAGAATATCTTTATAGTTGGCCGTCTGCCGAAGCTTTATGTCGCTCTGCAACAAGTAAGTTACGCGCTTAAGCTTGCTTTTTTCTAGCCGCTATAAAATGTTAAAGGGATCAACATGAAATATTTTTTAAGTTTGTTTATGGTTATTTTATTGCTGGCTTGTAGTAGTAATGATCGCGATTCCATCCGAGTCAAAGTTGATATTAGTAGCGATGATAGCAATAGCCATTTAACAGAACAAAAATGGCAGCACGGTAGTAAAGACTGTAAAAGTAATACTGAGCCAGCAATAGAGGTTTTTCGTTATCAAGCGTCGAGCTATATTTTACGACAAAATAAGTGTCAGCATTTCGAAGCGCCATTTATCTATTTGTTATTTGGAGAAAATAAGGCGTTGTTATTTGATACTGGCGCTGTTGAAAGTGCCGTTGAATTTCCTTTGTATCAAAAAGTTAATCAGCTGATACAACAATATCAAGCTGAGGCGGGCGTTAGTGAACTTGAACTATTGGTGCTGCATTCACATGGACATAGCGACCATTATGCAGGCGATAGTCAGTTTTTAAACCAAGAGAATGTTTCACTGGTATTACCGACAGAAAAAGCCCTGACGAAATTCCTTACCGCTAATCGTAATAATGCGACAGAAGAAATATCAGTCGAGTTAGGAAAACGTAAAATTATCATACTGCCAACCCCAGGACACCAAGAAGAAGCAATAACAATTTACGACCCTCAAACCCAGTGGTTATTAACTGGTGATAGTTTTTACCCAGGGGTAGTTTATGTTAAACATTGGCAAGATTACCGAACAAGTATTCAAACACTAAGTGAATTTAGTGAGCAAAATAAGATTAGTGCAGTGTTGGGGGCGCATATTGAAATGAAATCAATGGCCGGCGAACACTATGAAATTGGCACGACATTTCAACCAAATGAAGCGCCTTTGCCCTTAAGGATTGAGTTATTGCAGGCGTTAGGCAAGCAGCTAGCGCAACACCCAGAGCCAACTAAGTTAATTTTTGATGATTTTATTATTGTGCCTATGAATGGGCTGCAGCAATCGTTAAGCGATTTTGGGCGTTTTATAACACAGTAATTATTTTGTTATTTTTATGACAAAAAAGCACAGTGATAAGATCTTAGTATTATAGTTTTCGTCTACACTTTAGTTTACGTTAGGGGGCAACTATCTTTAAATTCTCCCTTCTGATAATAATGGCATCATAAAGGAAAACGCTATGTACTCTATTAGCCACCGTGTTGGTATAAAAGCCTCAGCTGAAGATGTTTATCACGCGCTTACTACAAATGAAGGAATAATGACTTGGTGGACCAATGATGTTTCTGGTGCTGGTGATGTTGGTGCCATCATTAAGTTTCGATTTAATGGTGGAGGGCCTGACTTTAAAGTCATAGATTTAGTAAAAAATAATTTGGTGCGTTGGCAACATGACGGCGATATGCCGCAAGCGTGGCAAGCGACAGAAATTTGCTTCGAAATTCAACCACAGGCAGAGCAAACATTTGTTAATTTTAGTCATTCAAATTGGAAAGAATCGTCAGATTTTATGGCCCATTGCAGCACTAAGTGGGCGGTATTTTTATTGAGTTTAAAAGACGCGTTAGAAAGCGGTGAAGGACAACCTTTCCCTCAAGACATACAAATAGATCATAACTAAACTCAGTTTGAAAATAGCGCGAATACATTATCAGCTAAATGATAAATCAAGGTACTTATTAATTTTCTCGTTATTGAGCCGTTGAGGAGCAAGTTGATCAACTATGTCCAAGGTTTGATAAACTTTACTTATGCCTATTTGGTCATCCAAGGGTAACTTTTCAAAGGCAGAGGTTTCAATGGTCTCTTTAAGCTGGGCTAATGTCGCTTGTAGTGTGCTGTTAAAGTCTGTTTCACGCTTTGCTTCTTCAACATTTGAAATAATATTTTTTGCATTTTCTAAGGCTTTAATTAATGCTGTTAGGGCGCTGCTTTCAATACCTTCTTCTGAGCTTGAGTCATCGTCGTCATCACTTTCATTATCGTCATTTTGCAGGCGCTCAAGTAAATCGCCGAGAAAGTTTGTTAAACTGACGGTTGAGTTTTCGTCACTTGAGGACTCATTTTCGGATTGAACGGCAGCGTTAGTCAGCTTTTCGTATTCATTTTTAGAAATTAATCCAAGTTGATAAACTCGCTCTTTTAATGCCTCTACATCATTAAAATCTAGTGGGTCACCGGTGAAAAATTCATTACTAATAGCGTTTATTCTTTGCGCTCTATTGGAGAGGTATAAGCTACTCTGGTTAGAGTCGGTGGTTGCAACTTTTTCGCTGTTACTCTCTTGGTGTTGCTCTATTATGCTGTCAACCTCTGAGTTACCTGTGGTTGATGTGGTATTTACCAGCGAGTTATAGGTGCTTAAGCTATTAATCATATGATGCTTTTCAAAAAATTGACGTTGTCATTATTCCTGAAAATACAGCAAAATGTAGGCCAAGCATTAACGCGTGAAGAAAAGTAGTTCATTATTTTTCGTATTTTTCCAGCATATTTATACCGCTGAATATTTTGACTACTTCTAGCTATTTTATTGCCTATTAATTCCTTGGCTATGAGATAATATTATCTTGCTTTACGTTATCTCTTAATCGCATTTATTTAGTGATGAAAACGTATATTCTCTTTGTTGATATAAAATGATCAGGCAACCATGATAAATAAAAAGTTATTGAATATTCTCCACGCACTCGATAGTCAACAGGTCTTCTTCGGTCCACAAGGGTTTCTTGTTGTAAATTCGCCAGTTGCATTAAAAGAAGCGCAATATGGTTTTGGTAAAGACGAGTCCGGTAATGATTTATCGGGTAGTAATACCGGTGACTGGCAATCTTCATGGATAATCATCGCACGAGATACTGAGCTTGGTGATCCATATTTTGTCGATGCTAGTGTCGATGAACTTCCTGTTTATACGGCATTTTTAGGCGAAGCCGGTTGGGAAACCGAGTTAGTAGCAGCATCGTTAACAGGCTTTGTAGACTGTATAAACCTATTACACCGGAATGGCGAACAAAAAGAAGCCCAGTTTGTTGCTGGTGAAAATACCATAGTTGCTGAAGCACAATTGAGCGAATTGTTGCAGCAGTTAAGTAAACATTCAGCATGTCAGCCATTTTGGCAAATGTTTTTTCGCTGTTACCAAGATTGGTTGTTAGAAGATGAATAAGCGTTATTACGCTGAATTTTATTTGAGTTGCATATCACCTCAAGCGTTAAGAGCATCAGTGCCGCTTTATGCCGATTAACTAAGTCTATTACTATTAGCCTAATGTAAATCAAGTTCTTTGATTTTAAAAAATAGTATGATGATTGTTTATAGATAAATGAATGGTTTTACAATGCAGAATACGAGTCAATTAGTTAAAAATAGAGTGATAAGTGGTGCATTATTGCTTATTGCTTCATTGTTGATTTTTGCTATTGCTGAAACAATAGAAAAGACGTTATTAACCTACGAATTGTCGTCTATGTATGTTTCCTTCTGTGCCGGGTTTATATTATTTATACCTTTGGTTAGTTTAGCCTTACACCCCTTGTTGTTTAGCGAAGTTGATCAAAAAATCAAGCAAAAATCAACTTTGTTAATGAATGTCGGCTTAGTGATGGTGGTACAAGGATTATTTTTTCTGATCTGGATCACCGACGCTATCGCTATTTATAGCATTTATGTCGATTCTAATTCCTTTTTAGCAAAAGCTTTTAATATCACCAGTAACAGTAAGGGCGATTTCAGTAAAGAATTCTATTGGATAAACTTATTGTTAGCTTGGTTGTTCGCCTATTTATCCTTGGTGGTTGGCTTATTACCTTGTTTAATTGCACGAGTAAAAAACTTTGGTGTTGTGGGTAATTTTGTTTCGGCATTTCAGTTTGCCAAAGTCAATAAGCTTGCCTTAGCCATCTATTCCTTTTTCTTAGCATTTGCCGCGGTTGTGCCATTGATGTACGCAAATTATTTATTTATTGTTTCTTTTTCGCTGACGCTATTGATAATTTTTATGAAAATATCAAATCGCTATATTTCAATGTCACGATAAAACACAATTTTATTCCGTTCTCCTGTCACTTATATTTAAATGCCATCATCACTTACTTTATTTTTTAATTCCTTTTACTTGTTGTTATGAGTTTGTTAACGTCAATGCGATAATAATAAAGTGTTACTAATAAGCTTATGATTTAAATACTTAATAAGTGACACCAGACGAGGGAATTATGGTTAAAAAAATATTTAAATGGCTGGGGATACTGTTGCTAACGGTGGTTGTCCTTGGTGGCAGTTTTGCCGCTTACGAATGGAATGCAGATAAACCGATGCGTTTTCGATCTTTTGTCGATCGAGAAGTGTTAAAAATGGCTTTTGATAGTCCTGAAACATTAACCTCATTGGGCTTTCTCGAGTCTGTTGGGATTAAAGGGCATAACGCTGAGCTCGACGATGCCAGCCTTGCTAAAGCTGATGAATTATTCGTTAAACTTAAGTCAGTACATAAAACCATGCAGTCGTATGATGATGCCAGCTTGAGTGAAGCTGATCGCCTATCAAAAGAAATTGCCATGTATTTATTAGATTTTGCTAAAGACGCTGAACAATTCCGTTATCATAACTACCCAGTGAATCAGCTGTTTGGCATACAAAATGGTTACCCAAGCTTTATGGAAGCTCAGCATCAAATTCATAATGACGATGATGTTGAAAACTATTTATCGCGTTTAACATTGGTGAAAGGTAAATTTACTCAAGAGCTGGAAGGTATCAGATTAAGAGCAGAAAAAGGTATTATTCCGCCAGCCTTTGTTATTGACCGCGTGCTAGAAGAAATGACCACGTTTGTTAATAAGCCGGTTGAGGAAAATATTCTCTATAGCTCATTAGCAAAAAAAATGGCTGAAAGTGAAGATATTACTGAGCAGCAGCAAGCTGAATTTTTGGCTCAGGCTAAAGTTAATATTACCGCCTCTGTACATCCAGCATATCAAATGTTGATAGACTACTTTACCACGTTAAAGCCACAAGCTACTGATGATGATGGTTTTTGGCGTTTACCTAATGGTGAACAAGCATATGCCAGTTCACTGAAGTTCTTTACTACCACAGATTATTCACCTCAATATATTCATGATGTTGGCCTGAAAGAAGTTGAGCGCATTCAGTCGGAAATAATGACCATACTTGCTAGCCAGAGCTATGATGTAACACACGGCTTTTCAGCGGCAATTGAAAACTTGGCTGCGCAAGAAAGCTTTTATTATGAAGACAGTGATGCCGGTCGTGCGCAAATATTGCAGGATTATCAAAAAATTCTTGATGAAATTGATGCCGGTTTAGACTCTGCCTTTAGAATTCGCCCGAATGCCGGTATGGAAGTGGTACGAATTCCTGAATTTAAAGAAAAAACTGCGCCAGGGGCTTATTATCAGCAGCCAGCAATAGATGGTAGTCGTCCGGGACGATTTTTCGCAAACTTGTATGATATTAAGGCAACACCAAAATATTCCATGCGCACTTTAGCCTATCATGAAGGTATTCCAGGACATCACTTTCAAATTGCCGTGGCAATGGAATTGGAAGGTTTGCCGTTATTTAGAATGTTTTCGCCATTTACCGCATATGTCGAAGGTTGGGCACTCTATAGTGAGTATCTCGCATGGGAAATGGGCTTTCAAGATGATCCGTTTGACAACATAGGTCGGTTGCAAGCAGAGTTATTTAGAGCGGTACGCTTAGTTGTTGATACCGGTATTCATTATAAAAAATGGACGCGCGAGCAAGCCATTGACTATATGAAGGCTAATACCGGGATGGCGCAAACTGATGTCGTTTCAGAAATTGAACGCTATATAGTTATGCCAGGACAAGCAACGTCATATAAAGTCGGCATGATGAAAATACTAGAGCTGAGAGAAAAAGCAAAAACTGCCTTAGGTACTAAATTTGATCTGCGAGACTTTCATGATGTGGTATTGAAAAATGGTGCTGTACCGCTAAATATTTTAGAGCGCTTCATCGATAGTTATATTGCTGAGACGCTTGCAAAGTAAATTTTTACTTGAGTAAGTAAAATAGTGTAAAGGCCAGTTTCTGGCCTTTTTTATTGCCCGCTACTAAAGGCTATCAAGCCATTCTTTAACTTTTCGTTGTGGCTTTAACATTTCTTTCGAATTAAAATTAGTACCAGTAAAAACCATAACTAGTTTGTGCTCAGGTATGATAAATAGGTACTGTCCGCCATTTCCCCAAGCAAATAGATATGGTTTTTGTTTACGGTTATTTGCTGTATTGTCAGAACTCAACCACCACCAATAACTATAGAAATACGGTCTTTCATAGACTTTAGTTTGCGCAGTAAAAAGTTTATCAATCCACGATTTTGCAATGACTTGTTGATTATTATAACGCCCTTGGTTGAGCACTAGTTGGCCAAATTTAGCGAGATCTTCTGCTTTCATATAAAGATGGCCGCCGGTATCGATTTCGCCATAAGGGGTCTTTGTCCATTTATAATCAGTGACGTTGAGATTTGAAAACAGTCTTTGATCAGCCCATTGCGCTAAGTTACCGTTTAACTTGTTATTTAGAATATGACCGATAACAATGGCCGCGCCAGTACAATAAGAAAAATGCTTTCCTTTTTCATGGCTTGCGGGTAATGCCAAAAAAAACTTTGGCCAGTTATTTTGCAGGTACATTTTATCTTCATTGCCAAGTGAAGAAGGAACCCAATCATCACATGCTAAGCCTGTTCTCATCGTTAATAAATCAATTATGCTTAAGTTTTGAATGGCTGGATTAGTGGTAACGGCTGTTGAAGGTAATAATGACTTAATTGCACTTTGTTCGTCAGCTATAAGCTGCTCTTGTATTGCTTGTCCCAGCAACAAAGCCGTGATTGATTTAGTTACGGAGCGCAAGTCGTGCTGTGTGTCGTTAGTATAATTGGGCGCATAACTGCTAACAAGCCGCTGATTATTTTTAATCACAATAAAGCTCGTTACCCCTTTTTCTGCACCTGTTATGACCTTTTTAGCGTATTGATTAATTTTTTGATTAAAAGCCTGCTCTGTGGCAAAACATGGCTGAACGAGTACAGCGAAAATAACGCAATATAATTTTTGCTTCATTGTTAACCTATAGTGTTTTCTATCTAGGTAACCAATTGTCATGAAAAGGTTTAAATTTTTTCAGCGTAATTTAAGGAGTAAAGAACTAGTTGGTTGATACGCAATGCTGTATTTGTTGTTGGTAAAGTTGATGAATGAGATCTGTTTTAAAAGTTTGCTTAACCGCTTTAATTAAGTCGGGTTTTAGTTTTGCAAAGTTTGAATTTTTGGCTAAATGTAAACCCCATTCTTTTTTACCGAGATAAAACGCATTTGAAAGCATATCTTGATTCATGTTCTGTTGGAGCAGTGCGTATTCTAAGCCAATTAATGAGCCAATGACGGCATCGACACGACCATGTTTTAACATGCGAATGGCTTGCTGATAACTATCAACGCTGACTTTATTTAAGCTTTTATCTTGGTCGAACTTTTTCTCAAATTGAGCATTTCTAATCACGGCAATGCGGTTAAGTGCTTGCAAATCATCGTATTGATTAATCATGTGATTGGGCTGACTCAGAATGATGATTTTCGAATAAGCAACCGGACCAATATAGTTAATGTCATGGCTGATAGAGTTGTTTTTGAATATTAGTGCTAAATCAAGCTCTGCATTTTTTAGTGAATGTAATATTCTTGCGTAAGGGTACGACACTAACTCAAGTTCTACATTAAGTTTCTCAAAAATCATTTCAAGCGCAACAACACTTGCACCAGCGCATTGTGCATTTTCGACAAAATAATTAAAGGGGGGAAATGACGGCACGCTTGCCTTTAGTTTCGTTTGAGAGGCTAGAGCAGGGGAACTAAAAATTAATAATGCCATGCATACCAACATACATTGATTAAGCAAAGAGGTTTTCACAACTATCATTATAAGCATTTGAGTTTTTCGGCATTATAAGGTTAGTGCGAGTTAAATAGCACGATATATTTTCATTCGACGACATGCCGCTCAAGATATGCTCTTTTTAAGAGTACAAAATAAACCTTGCTTACGCTAATGATAATGATTATCATTTTGATGTGTAAGTAAGGGAGTTGATTATGCATTGGCAGCATTTAATGGAAAAAGGCAATAATAGCTTTGAAAACCAGCAATGGAGAAAAGCGGAGTTGTATTACAAATCCGCATTTAGTCAATTGGAAGGGCGTTGGTTACAAGATTTTGAGTCTGAATCACTATTAATGGCGTGGATTTGTGCTTGCCATAATTTAGCGACATTGTTTGAAACCACGGCGCAGTACGAGCTTTCTATTGGTTACTTAGTCAAAGCTTATCAAGAGGCATTTAGTGTCAGCCAAAATGATAGTGCCAGTAACTCATTACGAAGCTTAGCTTTTGGGGCGTTAGGAACAAATTTACAGGCCATTTTGTCTTTTGCTAATAAATATCCCACTTGCGAACATTGCTTACAACAGCTCAATCACTTGCAGCAAACAATAACCTGCCAATCAGACGTTGCTCACTAGCAATTAAAGGGAGGTTGTTCTGGCGATGAGCTTACTTGGCTCAGCCATGGCTTTGCGAAGTAAGCTTAGTGTTGTGTTATTTTTAAGGCACTTCTTAAGCCCGTAGTGATAATGGAAAAAAAATGCTTTATTACTTGATTGATAAATTAGATGGTGTTTTCAGCTTTTCATCAGCATCAGCCTATTGTTGAGCTGGTGAGCAAGCATGTAAATTATCGTGGTAACTTTTTATTAGGGAGCGTTAAATGTTAGGCTTTACATTTTTTAAAATTAACGGCGACAGTATGTCACCTAAGATCCCAGATCAGAGCTATGTTTTATCTTGTCGTTGGTTTGCGACTTTCTTTTTAGCTGAAGGAAAAAAAATTTTGGTGCGGCATCAGCATTATGGTTTGATTGTTAAAACAGTCGCTTTAGTTGATCACCATGGTTTTATCTGGGTTAAAGGAGAAAACAATCAAAGCATGTCGATTGAGCAGTTAGGACCTATCAGTCAAAGTCAAGTTGTCGGTCGAGTACTAAGTGTTTTTTCACAGGCATAAGGGCCGATGAGTAGCGATAATTTTTGCTATTTGTCACCGTTATTTAGTAGTAAATTTTTTTCGAAATGAGCCTTTAAGCTACTGAAAGTTAAATTAATGATGTAATAGACTAACGTTTTAGTCCAATTTATTGTTCACTATCTTTGCTCTCGGCAAAGCTTTGTTTCGCAGATTTTTTAATTTCTATACTTTCTTTAATCAACTCTTCTCTCATTTTTTCTAACTCAGCAATCGCTTTTTGTTTTTCTTCTGGGCTTAAATTCTCGTTTTTAGCAATTTCTTCCATCATAGCTTCTAATTCTGCGAGCTTTTCTCGGTCAATGCCTAGTCGTTTATCGAGTATTGATTGCATCATATTAGTAAAGCGTTCATCTTTTTCAAGCACTGTGTTATCGGTTTGATTTGTCTTCAAATTGTTTGTTGCTGCTTGAGCAGAAAGTAAAGTGTTAGCTCTCTCTGGTTTTACGTAGGTAGGTGCAGGCTCATGAAATTCGTTACCATTGGTTTTTGCCATTGCCGCAGCTGATAAGGTGACTTTGTCTTGGGGCGCAGATGGTACAATATGATTACTGGTTTGCGGAAAATGTGCACTACTCGCGTTGTTCAATTTCGCCTGATTAATGATGTCGGCGTAATTGTGGTTGATCATCATAATATCTGTCCTTTTATTATCTGACGTTTTAAGTGCTAAGTCTTTGCGCTTGTGTTGCTAGGCTGCGTAGCGCTATCAAGCACATTGCAAAAGCAGAAGTTATGCCAGATATATAAATTTGCTTTAACTTTCTGATGATTAGTGGTTTTAGTCGTTGAAGCTCTTTAAGAGCTAGTAGGATTTTATGAAATAAGCAGGAAAGTTAATAAGAGAAAGCTTAGGTTTTGGCAATAAATCAATAATGCCTAACGATAATTGCCGCTTAAAGGCATGACTTTGCCGCTACTTGTTATGATAGTTGATTGAAGGCTAAGCTAAACCATAGCTATGCTCAGCCTTTTTTTCTAGTCAGTTAAGCTTTTGATAAGCCAGCTACGGTTGTTGAAACGTTAGTGGCACCCGATTGAATTTTAATCATTACTTCAGCAACTTCGGAGATCTGTATTTTGCCTTTTTCGACGAAGCTTGAAACAGCATTCATACCATCTTGAACATTGGTTGTAACCTCTTGATTATCTGAGACAACGGTTGCAATTTCATTGGTAGATTGACTTGTTCTAGAGGCAAGTTGTCTGACTTCGTCAGCAACAACGGCAAACCCTCTTCCTTGTTCTCCCGCTCTTGCAGCTTCTATCGCGGCATTTAATGCCAGTAAGTTTGTTTGGTCCGCAATTCCCTTAATTGTAGAAACTATTGCTTGAATGTTATCAGACTGCTGATTCAACTTGTTTATTTGTTCTGTCGTTTCACTGGCCTTTTCAGATATTTCATTGGAAATCTCTACCGATGAATTAAGTAAATCTGATGCTTGCTCAGTAATTTTTACCGTTTCTACTGAGGTATCGTATGCAACGACCGACGCTTCATTGACCAAAGTTTCGCGTTCTATATTTTCAGTAATATCGCTGGCAAATTTAATCACTTTTATCACCTTGTTTTGCTCATCAAATATAGGGTTATACGTGGCCTCCAACCAAAGCTCATTGCCATGTTTATCTTTACGCGGAAATTGACCGCTTTTAAATTGGCCTTGTTTTAGATCTTGCCAAAAAGATGGGTTTTGTTGATAAAATTCATGATGGCAAAAAATTTTATGATGTTTACCCTTAATACTGGCTAGGTCATATTTAACCGCATCGGTAAAATTACTATTGGCCGATATAATTTCACCGTCAGGTGTAAACTCAATAATCGCGAGCGAGCGATTTAAGGCATCATAAATAGATTGTTGAGCTATAGCGGTGTTTTTTTCTGTGGTGACGTCGGTTGCGATTTTCATCACTTTGATGACTTTATTACCTTCAACAATAGGGAAGTAGGTAGCTTCTAACCAAATTGTTTGCCCCTGTTTATTTTTTCTTTCAAAGGTTCCTTTGTTAGCTGAGCCATTACGAAGACTTTGCCAGAACTCTTTGTATTCAGATGACTTTGCATAGTTGTCTAAACACATCACAGCATGATGTTTTCCGATTACTTCGGTTTTTTGGTAACCGGCAATAGATAGAAATAGCTCATTAGCTTCGAGAATGATGCCATCCGGTGAAAACTCTATGGTAGCAACATTTGTTTTTATGGAGTTAACAATTGCTTGTAATGCGTTTAATTGATCGTGGTTTTGTTTTAATTCTGCTTTTATTTTTTTATTGAACATAATTCACCTAAGTAATGTTTATTTCATTATTACTTCCAGTAATTTTATGCTTCCCTAGCTATTTCTATATTTGACTAGAATTAGTCTATTTCGAGTATAGCGGGTATTTTAAATATTGTGATAAATGTCACGTATTTTAGTGATTTAGATTATTTCTAATACGTAATTGTCTGAGGTTTTGCTATCGGTGCGTTTAGTTGTGCATATAGTCGTGGCATAATTAATGAATTTACTGGCTATTTAATGACTATGTTAACAATAAAAGAGTACTTTCCTGCTGGTGCTTAAACGACACAAGAGATAGAGATTTTCGATGTTGTTAAAACTGAAAGAGCTGATGTTTGGCTAGGTGAGGCCATTATTCCACCGGGGAAAATAACTAAAAAAATAGTGATTTATCGGCAAAAATTGGCAAATGGTAAATATGAATACCGCACCATATCAGCAAAGTGTCCGCACCAAGGTGCAGATATAAGTGCCGATGAATTAAGGCCAGATGGAAATGTTTATTGCTCCTTACATCGTCGCCCTATCTGTATTTTTAGTGAATATAACTATGCATACTTAGTTGAAAAAAGAGAGCACAAGTTTTTTATTGTCAAAAATAGTCATCAGACAGGGTAGAGTGAGGGAATCGATTCTAATCGCTATATTTTTCTCTTGAGCATTATTATCTCAGCATTGCATCTAAGGTGTCGACAATTTCGCACCAATCAGAGTCAAGTTGAATCGCTTCTCTAATAAACTCTGCTTGAGCATTGCTCCAAATATTGGCATCGGCAAGTCGCAAGTTTCTCGCAATACCTTTATTTGCCGTGATAAATATCTCAATGCTTTGTGGGCCATTATCTATGCCTAATTGAGAAAATAAACATTTCATGGTGTGCTCTGATCTATCCATAACGGCCTCAATGTTGTCCATAATATTAGTATAGAAGCAAATAGTTGCTTTGCCGCTCATTTTGGTAAAATTACGAAGGAATTACCGCGCTACTAGGCTTTGATTGTAAGGATAGACTACTTTGACTAATTGCCGTACCCAGTAAAGATAATAAGCAATAGCTAGTAAAGTAATAAAACCCGGGTCCTAATGCCGAAAGGGTTTCACTGCTAACAATTAAATCTAATTTAAAGCCAAATAATGTCAAGGGTTGCTGCGTTGAGGTTTCTGCGTGGTTGGTTGATAGTACGGCAAGAAATATCGCCACGACAAAAACGTCAGCCATTGACCATTTGCCAATTTGACTGATAAAACGATAAATGTAAGCTTCTAATTTTGAATGTTTTTTGGCATAGGCAAAACTCACCAGCATAAACTTTATTACGGGTATACAAATTGAAAATGCAAAAATTAAACTCGCCACTAAAAGTCGGTCATCGTGCCAAAGTTCCTGAATGGTTTGTAATAATGAAAGGTTTTTATCAATTAGTGTATTCGTTAATTTTGCGCCACTAAGTTTTGCCGTCATCGCCATATTGAGTGAAAACATCGGTAATAGGATGCCCGGAATAAATAATGCGATTGCGATAAGGTTGGTAAGAAAGCCTAAATGTTTTTTAATCATAAGTTGTTAAATTTCCCTGATCAGATTATTGCTATTGTTAACGATTTTGCTCTGCTAACCAAGTGCCATGTTATTCGACTCGTAATACCGGCTAAATATTCTCTGTTTTTAGCGCACTTTCGCTGGCTTGAAGTGAGCAAACAATAGGCGCACTTTGCGTAATCTGCAGTATTTTTATTACTGTTGCATAATTAGAACTATGACTTTTAAATTGCGTTGCAAAATGCAGTTTTAGTTTTGATTTATTGTTATCTGCTAAGGTAATAAATATTTTAATACTTTTAAATCAATTAATTATCATATTTTTATGTATTGGCGTTAGATATGCTTTATTAACTTGCGAGCATTAAGGACTGTTGAACTTTCGAGATTGTATTTGCAGCATTTTGTTGGCTATTTATACAAGGCAGAGGCTTTGTCATGTGGTTATTCCACATAAAAAGGTGATAACGCTGTAAAAATGGCCAACAAACGTTGTCCGAAGGATTCGGCCAAAAGCGCTTTACTCTTTGTTGCCTGCACGATGTTGGTACTTAGCGTGAGCAGGACGCGAAAGCTGTGAGTCGTATTTGCTTACGGTTGCATGGACTCAGAAGGTAGGGCGGCTTAGGAGATAAAGCCGAGAATGACTAGGCTACACACAACTCGCCGCGATTAAAACGCTTTTATCTCGAACAAAATTTAACCGCGAAAGCTCAATAGCCCCTAATATATGCAGACAGTAACAATTATTGAGGAATAAATTATGGCCGCTATTAACAATGATAAAAGTAAACACACCTTAGCAGACAATAATGAAAATCATCATTCAAGCTACCGAGGCAACAATGAAGATTTGAGTAATACACTTGATTGTGCATTAAAGGAACTCTCTACTGCCGAATGCGGTAAAGATGCGTCATTTGGTTTTGTGCTAGGGTATAACTAAAACGAGACTTTGGCTCTTAAAAATTATGACGGCATTTAAGCCTATTTAGCCAATATTGCTATTGCATGTATTGGCTAAATTATTTCTAATGGTTGATGTTTTGGTTAGTTTAAAGGTAATTATTTGTGAGCAGAGTCCATATCCTTAATGGTGATTCATTAAAATATCAATTGCAAAACGTGTTAACAGAAGATTATATCGTTGCTCGAGAGTGCTTGATTGATGGCAATGTGCAGGGAGAGTCATTAAGTGAACTCTATCAAAATAGAGCGGCTTCTATCGCACAATATGACGGCTTTGAAGCGAAAGATTATTATCTAAAAACGGTGCCTGAAATAGAGAGAATAGTGGCTATAGCCTCTACTTGTGACGTTATATGCTGGTTTGAAGATGATTTGTTTTGTCAGACTAACTTTTGGTTTGTTATCTATCTGCTAGCGCGGTACGCCAAGGTAACTAATGTTTACCTAGTACGGCCAAATAAAGGTAATGAATATAGCTTTGCTAATATGAGTGAGCAAGCGCTGAGCACCGCATTGGATAATCGCCAGCAACTTACCTCAGAGCAGGTCAATGGCTTAGCAAAGCTTTGGCCGCTATATCAGCAAAATAACTGTAATGAGATGGTGGTGGTAGCAGCAAAGTTATCAATGCAATTACCATTTTTACTTCCTGCAATTGAAGCTCAGCGACAAAGAGCACCTGATGAGTCGGGTTTAGGTTATCCGGAGCGGCGGTTAGTAGCGATTATGAATGAATTAAATAGCACTGAGTTTTCTACAGTATTTCGAGCCTTTTCCCAGCAAGAGCAACTATATAGTTTTGGAGACTTGCAGGTGAAGCGGATGTTTGAGCAACTTATAAGTTCGAATTAAATTTGAGTTCAGTTTTAGCTTACGAGCGAAGCCAGATTTTAAGGTTTTTTACTAACTTTTTATCCTAACATTATTATTTTTGTGCCTGCTCTTCGGTGAGTTTGTCGACAGTTGCCGAGCACGCTTGCAAAAATATCTGCATAAAATACTCAACTTCAGGCATTTCTTGTTTGAACTGTTCGAGTTTTAGTTCTAAACGTTCTTTAACGTGATCAAATTCATGATTTTGATGATTCAACTCATCCAGAGCTTTAATATAGGCAACGAGAATATCAGCCGCCTTGACGATTTTTTTGTATTCTTCTTCAACATGATCTTGCACGATAATATCGGCAAAGATTTCCTGAAACTCCTCAGGTAGTGAAGCTAAGCACTGTTTTTCTGCTAAATATTCAATTTTTTTGAATTCTCTGGCAATTTCGGCATTAGCGTATTTTGTTGGGCTAACAATATCGCCAAATCGTGTTTCACTTGCCTCATGATAAAGCGCAACGGTCGCCACTTTATCGGCGTTGATGTTGCCGTTGAATTTTTTGTTTTTAATAACAGCTAATAAATGGGCCACAATAGCAACTTGATGTGAATGCTCGGCAACATTTTCAGGTTTGACGCAAAACATCAATGCCCAGCGTTTTATTAGCGGCATTCTAAACATCCAAGCTAAAAATGTACTTTGCATATTATGACTCACTTCTCTTTTGGTACGCTGAAATATTGCTGCAACGACTATTGACTATAACTATCAAAGAAACCGGCTAGTCTTTCTAATGCCGGCTTTAATTCATCAACATGAGGCAAAAAGACTAAGCGAAAATAATTTTTTTGTTTAATATTGAATGCTCTGCCATGCACTAAAAGAATTTTTTCTTGTTTTAGTAAATCTAAAACCATTTTTTCATCATCTTTAATATTAAACTTTTTCTGATCAACTTTTACAAATAAGTATAGTGCCCCCATCGCTGGATGACAGGAAAGACCGTCGATTGCATTGATCATTTCATAAGCCATGTTGCGCTGTTTTAATAACCGCCCATCGTCTTTAATTAACTCATTAATACTTTGATAACCGCCTAGGGCGGTTTGAATGGCGTGTTGGCAAGGGACATTGGCGCATAAGCGCATTGAAGATAGAATGTTTAGGCCTTCTAAATAATCTTCAGCATGAAGTTTTGGACCGGTAATAACCATCCAGCCGGCCCGAAATCCTGCGATACGATAATTTTTGGACAGGCCACCCATGGTAATAATAAGCACATCATTTGCTAATTTTGCCGTTGGCAGATGCTTGGCTTGATCATAAAGAATTTTATCATAAATCTCATCGCTAAAAATAATCAGATTATGCTGACGAGCCAAGTCAATAATGCCTAATAGAATTTCTTCACTGTAAACTGCACCTGTGGGGTTGTTTGGGTTGATAAGTACAATAGCTTTAGTTTTATCGGTAATTTTGCTTGCCATATCATTTAGGTCTGGAAACCAAAAGTTTTCATCGTCACAGACGTAATGTACTGGCTTACCGCCAGAAAGCGCGACAGCTGCGGTCCACAGAGGATAGTCTGGGGCAGGTATCAACACTTCATCTTCATTATTTAACAAACCCTGCATGGCCATAACAATAAGTTCGCTTACGCCATTGCCAATAAAAATATCATCGACACTAACGTCCAAAATACCTTGTTGCTGAAAATATTGCATAACGGCTACACGAGCTGGGTAAATGCCCTTAGACTCACAGTAACCTTGTGCCGTTGGTAAGTTATGGATAACGTCTTTTAAAATATCATCGGGGGCATCAAAGCCAAATGGTGCTGGGTTGCCAATATTTAATTTTAAAATTTTGTGGCCTTCATCTTCTAATCGTTTTGCCTCTGCTGCAACTTGGCCTCGAATTTCATAACAAACATTTTTTAATTTGGCAGATTTATTAATATTTTTCATAGCAGCAGTCTTTTAGTGGTAATAGTTAAATAACGCGGTCGTTAAACTGAAAATTAAGAGGGCGTTCTGATAAATTCAAGCATGTTAGGCTTGAAAAAGCGTTATACCATTGTTGCTAATATTTCTTAACTTTGAAACAGTTACTTGCAAATTTTTTATAGTAAATTCGACATTTTTGCACCATCTTGTTATTAGCAGGCTGTTTAACTTTCAGTTTATCGCTGTACTGCATTTGAAAAAGATGGCAATTAGGGCTTTATGTAATATTTGTTTGTGTTAAATGTAGCTTAAGCAATGAAGCGCTAGTACTAGCGAACGACTATTCGCTTGTTCGCGTTGTTGGTCATGTTTTAATTCGTATTTGGGAGTGTTTCTTATGCCTTTACCTTTATTGTGGATTGGTGCTGCGGCCGTCTCAGCGTTAGCTGTTAAAGGTTTAGCAGATGACAGAAAAGCGCAACAACAAAGGCGGACGCGTAGCTTTCGGGTGCAAACTTTGTCAGATCTGGATAGCCATGAAAGCCCAATAGCGACTTACCCAACCGATGTCTTTGAAACTGAGCAAAAAGTAGCACCTGAAGTTGGCGCGATTGTTTGTTGTGGTATTGGCGGCGTGTTAGATCATACCGGCATTTGGATTGGCGAAAATACGATTATCGAGCTTGACGGTAATGGTTTAGTTAAACCTGTATCACCACGTCGTTTTACTGATGACCGTTCAGGAAAAGGCATATTTATCGCCTGTGACTCTTTAGGGCAGCCGTTAGTTTCTGCACAAGCTGCAGAACTTGCTATTGAGCAAATATATCAACAGCGTGACTATCATTTATTAGACAATAATTGTCATCAATTTATTTGGCAGTGCTTTCAACCTAATGCCAAGGAAATCACCACTTTTAAATCTTTGTCGGTGAATGTTGCGCAATTATTTGATCGGGTTATTTATTGGGATTTATGTGATTGTTAATATCGCGAGTGAAATTTATATTTAACTTTTACACTCTAATATTAACCTAGTAATATAATTTCCTTTATGTACAACAGTAATATTAGTTTAGAAGGATTTAACTATACTGAAATAATTGCTTTAAGTGGGCATTCGTTGTTTTATGTGTAAAAAATACCTCTTTATTTTATTTTTCTATTTGTTTTCGCATTGTTCTGCTTCTGCTGCTTCTGTCGAGAGTTTGAAGGTTATTTTCGTCAACCCTGGACATTCTGATAAAAATACCACAGGGAGCTTTTGGGCGAATGTGAGTTTGTTTATGCAATCAGCTGCAGATGATCTCAATATTGAACTAATAACTATTTATGGTGAGCGAAACCATGTGCTAACTAAATCGCTTGCAGATGAAGTTGTGACTCATTCCCCAGACTACGTTATTTTGGTTAATGAGAAAGGTACAGGGCTGAATTTAGTAAAAGCCTTAGCACCCTATCATATTCCCATTTTTATGTTGTTAAATACGTTTAACACGCAAGAGATGGCAACGTTATCAAGCGTTGAGAAAGCAACGTTAATCGGTAGCCTTATACCTAACAATAAGGCGGCAGGTGAAAATTTAGCGAATGATCTATTTAACTTATATCTTAAGAACGATCCGATACGAAATATCAAAAAACAGATCAACTTATTAGCACTACAGGGAGATTATAAAACACCGGCGGCCATGCACAGAGCAGCCGGCCTTGAGAGTTTTTTGCGAAAAAATGCTATTGTGACAACAGTTGATAGCACAGTCGCTAACTGGTCTAAACAACAAGCCTACCGGAAAGTGAGAGGTATTTTACAGCGAAAGCATATTGATATAATTTGGGCGGCAAATGATGCCATGGCTTATGGTGCGAAACAAGCAGTTAAAGAAGCCGATTTGAATTATCGAGTCGTTATTGGTGGTGTTAATTGGGATATTGATGAGCCGTTAACAACTATAGATGTTTCTTATGGCGGACATGTCACACTTGGCGCATTCGCGTTGGTTATGCTACATGACATTGAACGTAAATTAATAATACCTAGAAAAAAACATCGTGTAGTTGATATTTTTGAGTCTAGCCAGGGGGCATATTATTTGCCGTTTAAGCGGAATTTGATTAAGCAGACATTGGCAGACTACGAATTTTTTGATTTTAGCGAAGAGCATGAAACTAGCTATCTATTCTCTCTAAAAAACTTACTTAACACGCGTTCTCAAGCGAACCCGCAAATAAAAACGGTTAAGTAATCTCTTACCTAACCGTTTAAAGCATAATGAGTTAATATTTCTATTTACGAGCGTTAGTCAGTAAAAAGTGACATAACTTCGTTAATAGCAAGTAATGATTTCTCACCGGTAATACGGTTTTTCACTTCAATTTCTTGGTTGTCTAAATTTCTCTCACCAATAATTAGTAATAGTGGCGTACCAATTAGCTCGTGATCTGCAAACATTACACCCGGGCGTTCTTTACGGTCGTCAAAAATCACTTCGATACCAGCTGATTGTAACTGCTCATATAACGCTTCAGCGGTTTCTTTAACACGTGCTGATTTTGCCATGTTCATCGGTACGACAGCGACTTGATATGGTGCGATAGCAGCTGGCCACTTGATACCATATTTATCATGATTTTGCTCAATAGCGGCAGCAACAATACGAGATACGCCGATACCATAACAACCCATAGTTAAAATTTGGTTTTTACCGGCTTCGGTTAATACTCCACAATTCATTGCTTGTGCGTACTTTTCACCTAACTGGAAAATATGGCCGACTTCAATACCACGTTTAATGACAATGTTACCTTCGCCGCATGGGCTAGGGTCGCCTTCAACCACGTTACGGATATCTTCAACGCTATAGTTTGTAGCGTCACGATCCCAGTTTACGCCGCTAAAGTGCACATCGTTTTTGTTTGCACCACAAATAAAGTCTGCTAAGTGTGCTGCACTACGATCAACTATCACTTCAATGTTTAAGCCGACAGGGCCGATAGAACCAGCATTACAATTAACCGTTGCTAATATTTGTTCATCAGTAGCAAAAGTTAACGGCGTAGCAACTTGGACTAAGTTTTCAGCTTTAATTTCGTTTAATTGATGGTCACCACGTACAACCAGTGCGACAACTGGTGCTTCATTATCTGCGCTTGCAACACCCATAACCAATAACGTTTTAACAGTATTTGCCGCATCAACTTTAAAGAATGCAGCAACGTCTTCAATGTTGCGAACATTCGGCGTTGATACTTCAGTCAAAGCTTTAGTTGCTTCAGGGCGTGTTCCTGTTGGTGCTAGTGCTTCTGCTTTTTCAACGTTAGCTGCAAAGTCACTAACGTCACTAAAAGCGATATCATCTTCGCCTGATTCCGCTAAAACATGAAACTCATGCGAGGCATCACCGCCAATAGAGCCGGTATCAGCAATTACTGGTCGGTAATCTAATCCTAAACGATCGAAGATGCGACAATAAGCATCAAACATGACTTGATAGGTTTTCGCTAAACATTCTTGTCCTAAATGGAACGAGTATGCGTCTTTCATTAAGAATTCACGACCGCGCATTACGCCAAAACGTGGACGAATTTCATCACGGAATTTTGTTTGAACTTGGAACATATTCAGTGGTAATTGCTTATAACTACTAATTTCGTTGGCAACTAGCTTTGTAATGACTTCTTCGTGAGTTGGGCCTAAAACAAATGAGCGCTTGTGACGGTCATTTAAACGTAACAGTTCAGGGCCGTAATCTTCCCAACGACCAGACTCTTCCCATAGGTCGGCAGGTTGCACCATCGGCATTAATACTTCTAAAGAGCCTGCGCGCTCCATTTCTTCACGAACAATGTTTTCAACTTTACGAAGTACTTTTAAGCCAGTGGGTAACCATGTATACAAGCCTGATGCGACATTACGCACTAAACCTGCGCGTAACATTAATTGATGGCTGATAACTTCAGCACTAGCAGGGGTTTCTTTCAATGTTGAAAGTAAGTATTGGCTGGTACGCATTGAGAATAAATTCCATTAGTAAGCGAGTAATAAATATGAACGCTATTCTAGCAGGGCAATATCACGCAAAAAAGGTTTAAATTGCCCATTTGTGAAAAACTTGTTTAATTTGCTGGTGATTAGCCAGTGAGTGGCTAATAGTAATTTATACTGTTGAGCACTTGTTGATTTTCTGCCATACCGCCAATGGTTAATAACCTGCCATCTAGCTCTAACAAACCTCGGTGATCCATGGTGGCAATGTTACTGTTTGATATTCGCCATTGCCGAGTAACAATATTATATCGCCAAATTTCATTGCTAGGGGCTGAGGGCTTGCCATTGTAACCTATACCAGTGTAGTTATAGGGATTATGACTGCCACCAATAAAAATGATTTCTTTTTCTCCTGAACGACTATCTACTACACCTTTTGCTGCCATGCGATAGCGCGATTTCCCCGTTGGATGCTCAACTTTAAACCAAGATATTTTACTGGGTGTTTTTTCATTTATTTCACCGCGATAGCAAGCTTGCTCTGCGCTATAACTGCGACGCTTAGTTTTGTGGACATCAATTCGCACGCCATCGCAAACTAAAAACATGTTATCAACAATGCCACCGGCATGACCAAAAACCGCTTTGCCTGGAAAGGGAGAGGCTTGCTGCCAAGTATCTGTTTTTGTGTCGTACAATTGAACCAAATTTACGTTACCGTCGTTATGCCAGCCACTAATCAAGTAAATAAAGCGATTTTTATAGGGTAACGCGATGCTGTCATCAACCGGTACGGGCATTGCTGTTAACGATTTAAAGTTATCGGTTAGTACCTGATAAGCATATACATCGGGTATTGAAACTTCGCTGTGATCTTGCGCGACAGTATAACCGCCAAAAACATAGGCAATATCATTAATCGCCGTTGCAACGCTGGCTAAGCGGCCAGTTAAACCATTAATAGCTTTGCTAATTGGTACGGCAGATTTTTGCTGCCAACGTTGGGCATTAACGTCGTAAACATAGGTGTAATTATGAACATCTTGATAGTTTTTTTTATTTGCTAGGCCGGAGAACGAGAGTAAATAATTATTGTTGTTAACATTGACTTGTGCGACGGCATTATTAGTTACGCCATTAGGTAAAAGCCTTTGCACTGGCCCAGTTGCGATAGCGATTTGGCTGAGCAAAGTGCAACAGCTTGCTATGACGATGTTAGATAATTGTTTTGTGTAGAACTTCGCCATAATTAGCCTCAATATTCAAATCTAAAATAATGTTATTGTTTTAATTTTCAATGGTATCATGGGCGAAACAGCATACGATAAGCAAGATTGAAATATTTTAATCTTGCAGCGTTAACCTCAAGGAGAACAAACTACAATGGCGATATCTGTAATTACCGCTGATTATCATAATAAGCAGCACGCAGAAGATGTTATGCAATGTTTATCTGCCTACGCACTTGACCCCATGGGTGGCGGAGAGCCGCTGACCGAGTTCGTGAAGGAAAATTTAATCGCGCGATTGCAACAACAAAGCAACGTTTTTAGTGTGCTTTGTTACGTTGATGGTAATATTGCGGCACTAGCTAATTGTGTTGAAGGTTTTTCAACTTTTAGTGCCAAACCGTTAATTAATTTTCATGACATTGTTGTTCTTAAGGCTTATAGAGGGCAAGGGCTAACGTGGCATCTATTTGATTATGTTGAAAGCATTGCTACTGAAAGAGGCTGCTGCAAATTGACATTAGAAGTACTTGAAGGAAATGCCATTGCTAAAAATGCTTATAAAAAAGTAGGTTTTGGCAGTTATGAACTTGATCCCGAAATGGGCCAAGCGGTATTTTGGCAGAAAAAATTATGAAAAATTCTTACCGTTTAATATAAATGCATTATTTAACACTAACCACAATTGCGGTTATATTTTGGAGCAGCTTAGCGGTATTGGTTGCCGAACTTGCTCACATTCCGCCGTTCTTATTATTGGCCTGTTGTTTGATTGTTGGTGGTAGTTTATCGCTGCCGCAATATAAAAAATGGCAACTGAGCCCTTTATTGTTGCTCGTTGGCGTTGCTGGCATTTTTGGCTATCACTTTCTTTTATTTATGGCTTTACGGCTTGCACCACCTGTGGCAGCAAACTTACTCAATTATCTCTGGCCGTTATTTATTTTGTTATTTACTCCGTTATTTTTTAAAGGCGTGAATTTAACGAAACGACAAATTATCGGGACGTTTATTTCTTTGGCTGGCGCGGCACTTATTGTTGCAGCAAATGGTTTAGTATTTTCTTTTGAAGATAGTCTTGGTTACGTTTTGGCCTTGATGGCCGCAATAACATGGGCCTGTTATTCACTGTTATCAAAAAAATTGATACAGAAATATGCTCAGTTTGGCTCAGCAACAGTTGGATTGTTTTGCTTACTTTCAGGTTTTTTAGCGGGCATTTCTCATTTATTGCTAGAAACGACACCGATAATGACAGCTCGTGACTTTAGTTTAATGCTGTTACTGGGAATAGGGCCAATGGGCTTGTCATTCTACTGTTGGGATGCGGCGGTCAAAAAAGGTGACCCAAGAGTTATTGCGACAATCTCTTATCTTACGCCACTATTATCGACCTTGCTGTTAATTGTTTTTAGCGACAGTCAATTTAATCAGCGAGTGTTAATTGCCATGCTGTTGATTGTTTTTGGAGCACTTGTCGCGAATTTTAAAACTCGTCGAGAGCGAAGCACTGTTATCAACAAGTTATCGAGTAAATAAGTGTGGTAGTTAAAATGATATTGGCCTGCGTTTTGTTTTTGCTGGCTCAATCTGAACAGCAATATCATTTTTTTGTTTTGACGCCGTTTTCGATTTTGTTTTAGTCTTAGCTTTTGACGTTTTTTTTATTTTATCGTTAGTATCCGTAGGCGGCTTGTTATAATTAATTGCTACGGCTTGCTCGAGTTCTTCAACCACATTAGCCCTTATACATTCACCGTTAAACTCAATAATGTCGTTGTGATAGATCTTTTTGCGCTTTTGATATTCGACTTCACCGTTAACCAATACATAACCTTCGCTAATGATGATTTTAGCTTCACCACCACCACCAACCATATTGGCAATTTTTAATAGCTTACATAATTCTATGGGTTGTACGGAGATATCTATTGTTAATGTGTCGGTGGTCATGGCAGATCTTTAGATACGAAAAGTGAAAATATTATAACTGAGTTGGTTATTAATGTCCTGTGCTACGCCAGATATAGAATGAACAAATTTATTTAACCTGGCGGTTAAACCAGACAATTTGAACCCATTACAAAATTTAACCTTGTGTAACAGAAGTGTTTCTGTATAATGCGCGCTCAGCAGAAACGGCAAGATACTTGAAAGAGTATTACGCAAAACTACCGGTCTAAGGGACATACCTATGACAGCGGGGTTTCCAACGCGATTTAGTATCGATAGTTCGTTTCAATTAATTTATTTCTACCGATATTAGGGCACACCATGAAAAACATCTTATTAGCTATTTCATTTGCATTACTTGCG
The DNA here is from genome assembly GCF_057553355.1 of Colwellia sp. SU-HH01172. Taxonomy (NCBI): domain Bacteria; kingdom Pseudomonadati; phylum Pseudomonadota; class Gammaproteobacteria; order Alteromonadales; family Colwelliaceae; genus Colwellia; species Colwellia sp. SU-HH01172. The sequence continues at coordinate 477,637 of NZ_BAAJMB010000004.1, forward strand.
ACAACTTATTCTGCAAATGTTCAAGCACAAAACGTAGCTAAAAGCTTATGTGAATACGTTTCTGTTGACGATAAATCTCGTTTACGCTCTTTCTTAAAGTCGAACAAATTGAAAATCCGTAATATTTTTGATGGTGTGCAATGTAACGGTCAAAACCTAGTTGCGTTTGCAAGTCAGAACAATGCAATAAAAACAGGCACGTTAATGTTAGGTAAGTTACCTAAAGCAAAAGTTGCTGGCATCCTTACCACTATCACTTCTCCTGAGTTAACGGCAGCGGCTCAAAAGCGCATCAACGGTTAGTCACTAAACTAACAGTTTTAATTCTAAAAAGCGGGCATTGCCCGCTTTTTTTGTTTCTAAATTTACTCAATGCCAGGCAAAAATTTTTCACTTGTTTTACCGTTAGTGTAAGCCATAAATATTCCTTAGTTATTTATGAGAACGATAGATTGATTAGATAAAACGACGGCAAATAGATAATAGTAACGTCGCATTTTGGTCAATAGCTTCTGATCAGCGTTAAACGCTTTGCTATTTGCTTGATTGAGTGAAATCAATAAGTGTTGGACGATACTGAACTTGAACCCGTGATTGGTGCGGGTTGTAAAGAGTAGCAGGTGCTCTCTCAACTGAGCTAATCGTCCGAATTCGTTAATACTGTATTATTTATTTTGCTTTGACGGTGGAGATATTGAACTTGAATTAGTGATTGGTGCGGGTTGTAAAGAGTTGCAGGTGCTTTTAAATTTT
>NZ_BAAJMB010000005.1:0-353722 GCF_057553355.1 Colwellia sp. SU-HH01172
TGCTGCTAGCGTTAAAAATAGTCATTGCCCAAAGGGCTGAGTCTAAAATTGCCTTACTGTGCGTTGAAAATGACTGATTTAGATGACTAAATTGCACCATTTTCGCCTTAATTAAGGCAATTTTAATTCTCAGCTGAATTAATAAACAAAGATCAACAGCCCCTAATATCGGTTAACAACATTAGGTTGAAATATAAGGTTGAATTCAATGCTATGTCAGTCGATTCCATAGTTCACTCATTCTTATGGTGAATAGTCATTTTTTAAGCTTGAGTTTTAGCTTAGATAACTAGTTTTTACCATCAGGCTGATTTTTTTTGCGATATTGTACGGCAATAACCTTAATTATATCGCGCCAGGTGATAATACCAATAGGATGGTTTTTTTCATCGACCACAGGAATACAAGATATTTGATGATCATAGAAAATGAGTACCGCTTCATTTAGGGTGATATCAGCACTGGCCTTAATAATATTTCGGCTCATTATTAAGTGAACTTTTTTATTAAGAATAAAAGTATCTTGCGGTGTTTCCTTACGCGTACCTATAGTGGGACTGAGATGTTGAAGTAAGTCACGATCGGTGATAACACCGGTTAATTTACCCTCTTCAGTGATCAAGATATGATGCATATCGTGGTGTTCAAATAATCCCTTAGCATCACTTAAGGTATCATCCATGTCTAATGTGATTAAATTACGACGCATTATTTGACTGATTGCCATCTTGATCTCTTCCTGAATAAGCAAGCTAAGTATTTAATAAATCATATTATAGCTATGATAATTCAGCAATGTTTGTAGGAAAACTAGGCGAAAAATTAGATTAATTTCTATTGTCACAAAAGTGTCACACAACTGTCTTATAATCGCTGCAGTTATAAAAGTTATCATAGTTGAAGGTATTTTTAAGTGGCCATTGCTTCCAAATCAGCAAATTATCGGACAGTAAAAAACTCATTAGCAAAATGGGTTATTACACTGGGTGGTATTAGCGTATTGTTTACCTTAGTGTTGATTTTCATGTACTTACTGTATGTGATTAAACCTATATTTGAATCGGCTAAGGTTGAGCCTGATGCTCAATTTGTTATTGCTGAATCTGAAAAAGTTCTAGCAACCGGTGTTGATGAACTCAAAGAAGTCGCCTATAGCATTACTGAGCATGGGCTTATAAACTTTTATCAATTAGTTGATAGTGCACATAATAAAGCAGGCACTAAAATTCACTCACAACAATTAGTTGCTGATGGTGAACAATTAACTCAGTTGATTAATATTGGCCAAGAGCAAAAACTCTTACTTGATAGTGCCGGTAACGTGCAGCTTGTTGCTCCTAACTTCACTGCTAATTTTGATAGTGGCGAAAGAGAGATTATTCCGAGCGTTCGTTATCCGCTAGGTGAAGCATACTTACCTATTGATGAAAATAATGTTCCATTGCAGAAACTTTCGTTTGCGATGGATGATGAAAAAGCTATTTTTGTTGCTTTTACTGAAGATAATCGACTGATCAAAACCAGCTTGATTGCGGAAGATGACTTTAATTATGATCCTGAATTTGAAGCTGAATATCAAGAAATTGACTATGTAGCAACAAGCGTTGACGACATTCTCGTGACGCCAGATTTAGCTATGGTGTTTGTTCGTCAAGCGGATCAGGTTGCTGTTTATTCACTCGCTGAAGAAAGTGAATTAAAAGCGACTATTATTCCACAGCTAGCACAAAATAAATCAACGCCGAATCATATTACCTCGATGGCGTTGTTGTCAGGCGGCAGTTCAATTTTACTGGGTGATGACAACGGGGAAGTTAGCCAATGGTTTGAAGTGGCAACGGAACAAGGGCGTGAGTTTAAGAAAATTCGTCACTTTAAAGTTAGCGACAATGAGCCAGTAACGGCAATTTATACCGAACAATATCGTAAAAGCTTTTACACTGAAACACCGTCTGGTGAAATGGGGATGTTTTATACCACCAGTGAAGCTGACTTATGGCGTGGCCAACTACATCAAGGTAATGCACAAGCATTTGCTATTGCGCCTCGCGCTGATGGCTTAGTGATATTCTCAGAGCAAGCATTGGCAATTTTCTCGGTAGAAAATGAACACCCAGAGGTGACTTGGCAAGCGTTATGGCAAGAAGTTTGGTATGAAGGTTACCCCGAGCCCGAGTTTATCTGGCAGTCAACATCAGGCTCAGATGACTTTGAGGCGAAGTTTTCTTTAGTTCCTATTTCTTTTGGTACCATTAAAGCGGCAATGTACGCAATGATATTTGCTGTGCCTATTGCACTTACTGCCGCAATTTACACCGCTTATTTTATGACGCCAGGATTGCGCCGAAAAGTTAAGCCAACCATAGAGTTAATGGAAGCATTGCCGACCGTTATTCTAGGTTTCTTGGCGGGATTATGGTTAGCGCCTATTATTGAAATTTACTTACCTGCGATTTTCTTGCTATTAATTTTTATACCGACATCAGTATTTATTACTGCATTTGCCTGGCACAAACTGCCGAGAGAGTCGAAAACCTTAATACCAGAAACATGGGCGCCGATTATTTTAATTCCGGTGATTGCCCTTGCCGCCTATGCCGCTTTTGCTTTATCGCCAGTGCTTGAATTGCATATGTTTGGTGGCGATGTACGACAGTTTATTACTAATGGTTTAGGTATTAATTTTGATCAACGAAATGCACTCGTTGTCGGCATCGCCATGGGCTTTGCGGTTATTCCAACTATTTTCTCAATGGCTGAAGATGCAATTTTTAGTGTGCCTAAGCATTTGACCAGCGGTTCGTTAGCGCTTGGTGCTACACAATGGCAAACCTTAATTAAAGTGGTATTGCTTACAGCAAGTCCTGGCATATTCTCCGCGGTAATGATGGGGCTAGGACGAGCAGTAGGCGAAACCATGATTGTATTAATGGCAACCGGTAATACACCGATTCTTGATTGGAGTATTTTCCAAGGCATGAGAACACTTGCCGCTAATATTGCTGTAGAAATGCCAGAGTCGGAAGTGGGAAGTTCTCATTATCGCATTCTATTTTTAGCGGCTTTTGTATTGTTTGTATTCACTTTTGTATTTAACACGCTTGCTGAGTTTGTTCGTCAGCGTTTGCGTGAAAAATATAGCTCGTTGTAAGAAGGGACAGTAACATGAATAATTGGTTTAAATCTGGCTCTCCTTGGGTTTGGTTATCGGCAGGTGGTGTAAGCATTAGTTTGATTTCGGTCATCGGCTTACTGTGGTTGATTGCCTCGCGTGGTTTAAGTTATTTTTGGCCCGCTGATATTCATCAGTTTGAAATGACAGATGAGCAGGGTAAAAACATCACGGTGATAGGTGAAATTTATGACCGTGAAAGTATTCCAACGTCACAATTAGCGCATTTAAATTTAGACTTAGATGCTTCTGCCGAGTCCATTGAACGGTTATTAATTAAAACCGGCAACCGCGAATTAGTCAGTTTAGATTTTCGTTGGATACTGGTTCCTCAAATCAATAAGCGAACATTACCTGAAGACGTTGTGGTGATAGAACGTCGCACTAACGGCAACTTCTACGGCTACATTGAAGAAATTATTCTCGATGGTCGCAGTGTTGGTGTTGATAAAATGCCGGCATTGGTTGAGCGCGTTAGTGAATTTCAAGAACAAATGGAAGAGCTACAAAAAGTTGATATTGGTGCGATAAACTATCAAATTGAACGTATACGTCTAAAAGAGCGTAAGCATAAACTTGACGGTACGCTTACTGCTGAATTGCAGCTTGAGTTTAAAAATACTGTTGACAGTTTAAGAGCTGATTATGAAGTGTTAGAGCATGCATTAATGGGCTTGCGCGAAAAAATCTCACGTGATCAAATTGTTATGCGTGCCATGGATGGGCAAAAAGTTACCGTTAATTTTGAAAATATTTTAAAAATTAGCTTTAACAATAAGTTGAGCGTGTTTGGTAAAATTAAGCTGTTTTTCAGCCAAATAGCATCATTTATTAGCGATGACCCGCGCGAAGCGAATACTGAAGGTGGCGTATTTCCAGCCATTTTCGGTACTGTGCTAATGGTTTTGTTAATGACTGTGATTGTTTCACCGTTAGGTGTTGTTGCTGCTATTTATTTGCATGAATACGCAGGAAATAATGCGTTAACTAAATTATTACGTATTGCTGTTATTAACCTTGCGGGTGTGCCGTCCATTGTTTATGGCGTATTTGGCTTAGGCTTCTTCGTTTATATGGTTGGTGGCAGCTTAGATCAGTTATTTTATGCTGAAACCTTACCAAGTCCTACGTTTGGTACGCCAGGGGTTATGTGGTCTGCTATTACCTTAGCCATTTTGACCTTACCTGTGGTTATTGTCTCGACAGAAGAGGGCTTGTCACGTATCCCTTCGGCGATGAGACATGGCAGTTTAGCACTAGGGGCAACAAAGGCTGAAACCTTATGGCGTATTATTTTACCGATTGCCAGTCCGGCAATTATGACCGGAATTATTTTGGCCATAGCACGTGCTGCTGGTGAAGTGGCGCCACTAATGTTGGTGGGTGTGGTGAAAATGGCGCCGAATTTACCGCTTGATGGCAACTTCCCGTTCTTGCATTTAGATCGTAAGTTTATGCACTTAGGTTTTCATATTTATGATGTTGGTTTTCAAAGCCCGAATGTTGAAGCAGCAAGACCATTGGTTTACGCCACGGCATTATTGCTAGTCAGTATTATTGTCGCCTTGAATATGACCGCGGTTTCAATTCGTAACCGCTTGCGTGAAAAGTACCGCATGTTAGAGCATTAGCGCCTTATTACTTTGCAATAATTAGCGCTTAAAAATATATGAAAAGTGCTTAATAGATGATTAAGCACAACGACAAAGATTAACGGCTTAAAGCCCAATTACAGAGCAAGATTTAAAGAGAACACTATGATTTCTGTTACGCCAAAAAATTTATCAGAGCAAAAAGTTAAACTCGATCTTAACAACCTTTCGCCAGAACAAGTGGCGCTTGAGATTAAGAATCTAGATTTATATTATGGTAATAAGCAAGCATTGCAAAACATCTCTATGTCGATCCCAAAAGGGCAGGTAACAGCATTTATCGGCCCAAGTGGTTGTGGTAAGTCGACGTTATTACGATGCATTAACCGAATGAATGACTTGGTTGATAGCTGTAAAATTGAGGGGCAAATAAACCTTCATGGTGAAAACATTTATGACCGTCATACTGATGTTGCGGCATTACGCCGTAAAGTCGGCATGGTGTTTCAACGTCCGAATCCATTTCCAAAATCAATTTATGAAAATGTCGTTTATGGCTTGCGCATTACTGGTGAAAACAATCGTCGAGTATTAGATGAGGCGGTTGAGAAATCATTACGTAGCGCAGCACTTTGGAACGAAGTAAAAGATAGATTGCATGACAGCGCTTTAGGCCTTTCTGGTGGTCAACAACAGCGTTTAGTTATTGCGCGTGCGATAGCCATTGAGCCAGAGGTATTGCTGTTAGATGAACCAACATCAGCACTTGACCCAATTTCAACCTTAACCATTGAAGAGCTGATTAATGATTTAAAGAAACAGTTTACTGTGGTTATTGTGACGCATAACATGCAGCAAGCCGCACGGGTTTCAGATCAAACGGCGTTTATGTATATGGGTGATTTGATTGAATATAGTGACACTAACACTTTATTTACTACCCCGTTAAAGAAGAAGACTGAAGATTATATAACTGGCCGTTACGGTTAATTAACCGTTTGCACTGACCATAGACAGAGGATTTTACCGTGGATAATTTAAATATTGGTCGTCATATTTCTGGCCAATTTAACGAAGACTTAGAACGTATTATTAATCATGTTATGCACATGGGTGGCTTAGTTGAAAAACAATTGGCCGACGCGTTGGCATCAGTATGTGATGCCGATGAAGAGTTAGCTAAAAAAGTATTGAATAATGATTATCAAATTAATAATGCCGAAGTGAGCATTGATGATGAATGTACGCGCATTATTGCTAAGCGCCAGCCAGCAGCAGGTGATTTGCGTTTAGTTATGGCAATTGTTAAAACCATTACTGATTTAGAACGTATTGGTGATGAAGCTGGCAAGATAGCTAACGTGACGCTAGAAAGCTTATCAGGCAAGCACAAAGATTTATTATCCAACTTAGACAACTTAGGGCGTCATGTTTTAACCTTTTTACAAGCGACACTTGATGCTTTTACCCGCATGGACTTTGACGCCGCGGTGAAAGTGCATAAAAGTGACGATAAAATTGACCGAGAATATGAAGCATTAATGCGTCAATTAATGACCTATATGATGGAAGACCCACGCTCTATACCACAGGTCATGAGTGTAATTTGGTCGGCACGAGCATTGGAAAGAATTGGTGATCGTTGTCAAAATATTTGTGAATACATTATCTATTTCATTAAAGGCAAGGATGTTCGCCATATTACACGCGAAGACGTGCAGTCTTTATCATAGCTGATATTGAGCTTTAGCGACAAAGTAGCGACGAAAATGGCAGAGTAGCTGACATTACTATTACGTCAGTTGTTTGCGCAATGAAATATGGTTTGCTATCGCCAAATAATGTATATACTTTTAAGTGAACTCATAATAACCAATCATTCTATAAACAGCCGTGATCTTGCGTTAAATCATTTGAATTAACTTTCAAATGGTTTAATATCCGCGGCGAATAACAATAAAGAGCGTAAGCTCCTGGAAAAAAATTATGGCCAGAAATTCAATACTTGGTGTATTTGCAAAATCGCCAATAAAACCATTAGAAAAACATATTCGAATGGTAACAAAGTGTTGTAATCAACTAGTCCCTTTCTTCGCCGCTGTAACGGAAGAAGATTGGAGTAATGCAGGAAAAATTCGTACGAAAATCTCTAAATTGGAACGAGATGCTGATGATTTAAAGCGTCAAATTCGTTTAGAGCTGCCAGGTGGTTTATTTATGCCTGTCGATCGTGCTGATTTATTAGAGTTATTAACTCAGCAAGACAAAATAGCTAACCGCGCAAAAGATATTGCCGGTCGCATATTTGGACGTAAGCTAACCATACCTGTTGAATTACAAGAGCAGTTTGTTGCTTATGTTGCGCGTAGCGTTGATGCCGCAGAAAAAGCAGCTGATGCGATTAATGAATTGGATGACTTATTAGAAACTGGATTTCGTGGTCGTGAAGTAGAATTGGTTAATAAAATGATCAGCCAACTTGACGAAATTGAAGATGATACAGACGGTATGCAAATAAAATTACGTAAAGATTTACTCACAATTGAGAAAGATTTGAATTGTGTTGACGTAATGTTTTTATATCAAATCATTGATTGGGTTGGCGACTTAGCTGACTTAGCCGAACGAGTAGGTGCTCGTTTAGAAATTCTTTTGGCTAGAAAATAAGGGTCATCCATGGATATTTTAATCGCAAATGGCTCTACATTAGTCATGATCGCTGCTGCCGTAGGTTTTTTTATGGCATGGGGCATAGGTGCAAACGATGTTGCAAATGCAATGGGAACATCGGTTGGCTCTAAAGCATTAACCATTAAACAAGCGATTATTATCGCAATGGTTTTTGAATTCGCTGGTGCTTATTTAGCTGGCGGTGAAGTAACATCAACGATACGTAAGGGCATTATTGACCCAGCGCTTTTTGTTGATATACCTGAACTCCTTGTTTACGGGATGATCTCAGCTCTGCTTGCCGCGGCAACATGGTTGTTAGTTGCATCCATTCTCGGCTGGCCGGTATCGACTACTCACTCAATTGTTGGCGCTATCATAGGTTTTGCCGCTATTGGTGTTAGCCCGGATACTGTTGCTTGGGGCAAAGTAGGTGGTATTGTCGGTAGTTGGATTATCACACCACTTATCTCTGGCGTGATTGCATTTTTAATCTTCAATAGTGCACAAAAATTAATTTTTGATACTGAAAAACCACTAGAGCAGGCTCGTCGTTGGGTACCGCTTTATATGTTCCTTGCCGGTTTTGTGTTGTCTTTAGTTACTATCAAAAAAGGCTTAAAGCATTTAGGCTTAAATGTACCAACAGCTGATGGCTTTATTTACGCTATTGTCGTTGCGGTTATTGTCGCAATGATAGGTAAAGTCTTTATTAACCGTTTGAAATTTGATGATTCAGCAGCAAAAACGACTCATTATGCGAATGTTGAAAAAGTGTTTGCAATACTGATGATAGTAACGGCATGTTGTATGGCATTTGCTCACGGTTCAAATGACGTTGCTAACGCTATTGGACCATTAGCTGCAGTTGTTAGTATTGTTGATAATGGTGGCGAAATCGCGAAGAAGTCAGCGCTTGTTTGGTGGATTCTGCCATTAGGTGGCTTTGGTATTGTTGCGGGTCTTGCATTATTTGGTCATAAGGTTATCGCAACTATCGGCCAAGGTATTACTCATTTAACGCCAAGTCGTGGTTTTGCTGCTGAGCTAGCAGCAGCGTGTACGGTAGTGATTGCATCAGGTGCTGGTTTACCAATCTCGACAACACAAACCTTAGTTGGTGCTGTGTTGGGTGTTGGTATGGCTCGTGGTATTGCCGCAATCAATTTAGGCGTGGTCCGTAATATTGTGGTGTCTTGGGTAATTACCTTACCTGTAGGTGCAGGTCTATCAATTGTGTTCTTCTGGATAATGAAAGCGATATTTAGCTAATACCCAGAATATAAAATCATTGATTAAAGCCAGCTTATTAGCTGGCTTTTTTATTGTTTGTTTTTAGTTAATATTTTTATAGAAAAACTAACAAAATGGCTTGCGAGCATAGTCAAATCCCTATATTATGTCGCCTCTTTTAAGACAAAAGCCTAGTAATTTAAGTGCTTTGTTGATTTAGATAATGCCTTGATAGCTCAGTCGGTAGAGCAGAGGATTGAAAATCCTCGTGTCCCTGGTTCGATTCCGGGTCAAGGCACCATATTACTCCTTAGGGAGGTCAGAAAGCCTTAACAGTAAAATGTTAAGGCTTTTTTATTACCTTAAGTTTATTAGCGTAACGCTCACAGCTCTCTACTCTATGACTTTATCTGAAAGCATAATTAATCGGTTTCTTTACATTATTGAGGGGGTATTAAAAAGCCCGCATACTTGCAGGCTGATTACTTGATTGATGAAAAGAGCTAGCTCAGGTGAGATTAACTTTTTTGCGCCTCTTTGCTCGCATTTTTCTCGGCTCTACGCTCAGCAATCGCGTGTTTTATTTCGCCACCAATATGTTCTTCGCCACGCGCTTTAGCTAAATTAATTTGCTTTTCGCGCTCCTGAAAACGACTACGTTGCTCATCACTGTATTTGTCGTAACAACGGTGACAGCTAACACCTTTTACGTAATGTTCGCTGGTTTTTTCTTCTTCGGTGATCGGGTAGCGACAGGCAAAACATTGGTCATATTGGCCGCGCTCTAAGCTGTGATTTACTGCCACTCTACCATCAAAGACGAAACATTCACCTTGCCACATGGTTTCTTGTTCTGGAACTTCTTCAAGGTACTTCAACACGCCACCTTCAAGATGATAAACATCTTCAAAACCTTGTTCTTTTAGGTATGCCGTTGATTTTTCACAACGTATACCGCCAGTACAAAACATAGCAACTTTCTTATGCTTAGTTTTGTCTAGATTTTTAGCGACATACTCTGGAAATTCTCGAAAGGTTTCGGTATTGGGGTTGATGGCATTTTCAAAGGTACCAATTTCAACTTCATAATCATTACGAGTATCTATGAGTAAAACTTCTGGATCGGAGATCAATGCATTCCAATCTTTAGGTTTTACATAGGTACCAACGGTAAGGTTAGGATCAATGCCTTCAACCCCCATAGTCACTATTTCTTTTTTCAGTTTAACTTTTGTACGTTGAAACGGGTTTTCTTGATGGTAAGAGCATTTATAAGATACACCGACAAGTCGTTCATCAGCGTTGAGGAATTCAAGTACTTTATCAATACCGGCCTTAGAGCCCGCGATTGTGCCATTAATACCTTCAAGTGCTAATAGCAAGGTGCCTTTAACTTGGTTTTCTTCCATCACACTTAATAGTGTTGGTTTTAATGCTGAGAAGTTTTCTAGTCGAACAAATTTGTACAAAGCACAAACAGTAATATTATTCATAATGTGACCCATTGAGCGAGCCTGACAGTAAATCAGGAGCTGTAGATTGAAAAAGCTTATTTTTTGCAATAAACGATAATGTGACTTATATCAAAATAAATCCGGCGGGATTTTAGCAAAAATTAGCCAAATAAAAAGCAATACCTGTCATTTTGTTGTGCAATGGGGGGATTAATGGTGATGTTTATGCAGTAAATGCTTGTAAACTCTTTTCTGCAACAATTTGTTGACAGTTAAATGGTAAGTATATTTAGTTGGCGTAGCCTTTATGATGATGCTTGTTGTAATATTGCCGCCATAACCTTTTATCCGCGTGTTCCTAAACGCGCATTACATTTTTTTATTCTGGAGTTGTTTAGCAAATGTCTAACAGTAATTTACTCAATGAAACTCATAATCCTGCACTAAGCAGCTGGGTTGAATCGGCGAACAATGAAAATTGTGATTTTCCTATCCAAAATTTACCATTTGCAAGCTTCAAGAGAAAATCAACTACTGAAGCTTATCGCGGTGGTGTTGCCATTGGCGATCAGATTATAGATTTAGCGGCATTATTTGCGCTTAACGTTTTTGAAGGCGATGCACAGGCAGCATTAGAAGCTTGCTGTAACACGCAATTAAATAGCTTTATGTCGATGGGCAAACAATACTGGAGCGCTTTACGTAAAGCGTTATCTCATGCCTTGACTCAAGGTTCGGAATTAGAAGCTCAAATTGCACAGTGTTTAGTTGCTCAAGCAGATGTTGAGTATGCATTGCCATGTCAAATTGGTGATTACACCGACTTCTATACTTCGATTCATCATGCTACTTCAGTAGGAAAAAAATTCCGTCCTGATAATCCATTATTACCAAACTATAAGTGGGTGCCTATTGGCTACCATGGCAGGTCTTCTTCGATTGAAGTATCGGGTAGTGACTTTAAGCGTCCTAAGGGACAAACGAAAGCACCAACAGCAACAGAGCCGTCATTTGGTCCATGTAAACGCTTAGACTATGAATTAGAAGTGGGTGTGTTTATTGGTAATGGTAATGAGCTAGGTGAGCCAATTAGTATCGATAACGCAGAAGAGCATGTCTTTGGTATTTGTTTGTTTAATGATTGGTCGGCGCGTGATATTCAAGGCTGGGAATATCAGCCTCTTGGGCCATTTTTATCAAAAAGTTTTGCCTCAACAATTTCTCCATGGATTGTTACTTCTGAAGCGTTAGCGCCATATCAGTCACAATGGACTCGTGATGAAGCTGACCCTCAGCCTATGCCGTACTTAGAGTCTGCGCATAACCGTGAATTTGGCTCTTTCGATATCAACTTACAAGTCCTTATCGAAACAGAGACTATGCGTAACGCTAAGCAATCAGCGGTGCAGCTATCACAATCAAACTTTAAAGATTCTTATTGGACTGTGGCACAAATGGTAGCGCATCATACCGTTAATGGTTGTAATTTGCAGCCGGGCGATATGTTTGGTAGTGGTACTCAATCTGGACCTAATCCTGAAGAAGCTGGCTCTATGCTGGAATTATCTAATGCCGGCTCTGAGCCTATTAATTTGCCAAACGGCGAAACACGTACATTTTTAGAAGACGGCGATTGTGTGATCATGAAAGGTTGGTGTAAAAAAGATGGCGCCGCCCGTATTGGTTTTGGTGAAGTCAATGCCACGGTTTTAGCGGCCGATTAGTTTAATATTATATTGCTAGAAAAAGGCTCCAAATAAGGGGCCTTTTTTATTGCCAGAATTCACACTCGTTATTTTACTCACGACAAAATCTTATCAGTTTTTGACTAATTGGTTATGCCACAATTAACATGTTATTAACCTTTTTTGCTGGTTATTTAACCCTACTTATTGTGATTTTTATCATCATTAAAAAAAAGTTCAAATTATTTCTATTTTTTTTTGTTGATTAATTATGCAGCTTATATTTATTTTAATACGAAGTTTTTCGCACATTGTGTGTTTGAATGAATTGATATAGGCCATATGGGGTGCTGGTTACAGAATAGTTACATTTATCAGTCTTGTCTAACCCTTGTTTCGTATATCTTTGTTAAATATTTCATTTCGTCGGGCTTTGCATGTTGAAATGAAAAATTGCCTACTTGTAAAGCATTTTTAGCTGTTTTATAAATAATCAAGCCTTTTGGTTTATACCCGCTATTATTAAGTATGTTGATAGCGCTGTTCTAAGCACAATTGGCCATTATAAAAATATAAAAATATAAAAATATAAAAAGCATATTCAAATATTAGGAAGGAAATAACATGTCTACTAAATTTCGTACTGGTACGTTAGCCCTTGCCGTGGGCTTAGCGCTGGGAACTGCTCCTAGCTTTGCCGCAGGTTTCGAAGAAGCTGCACAAACCGATGATGTAGAGCGTATTGCCGTTGTAGGCTCTCGTTCTGCTCCGCGCTCAGTTGCTGAGTCTCCGGTACCGATTGATATTATCGGTGGCGATGAACTTGGTAAAAATGCTTCAAGTGATATGTTAGACATGTTGGTTGGGGCAATTCCATCATTTAACGCTCGGGCACAACCTATTAGTGACGCGGCTTCGTTAATACGTCCTGTTAACCTGCGTGGTTTACCATCAGATTCAACCTTAGTCCTTTTAAATGGTAAGCGTCGTCATAGAGCGTCAGTTATTGCATTCCAAGGTGGAGGAATTAACGACGGTGCTCAAGGTCCAGATATTTCAGTTATCCCTTCTGTTGCCTTGAAACAAGTTGAAGTATTACGCGACGGTGCGGCTGCACAATATGGCTCAGATGCCATTGCCGGTGTCATGAACTTCGTGCTAAAAGATGATGCTGATGGTGGCTCTATTTCTGTTCGACAAGGCTCATATTATGAGGGAGACGGAGATTCCACGGTTATTGATGGCAATGTAGGTTTACCATTTACTGACGATGGTTTTGTTAATTTAAGCTTTCAGCTGAAAAATGCTGACGCAACGAGCCGAAGTGTGCAACGCCCAGATGCTCAAGGACTAATTGACAATGGTAATACCTCAGTTAGCGACCCAGCACAAGTTTGGGGTAATCCAGAAATTGAAGATGATGTCACTTTTTTTGGTAATGTTGGCCTAGATTTAGGTGATGATAAAGAATTTTATATGTTCGGAAACTACTCTGAGCGTGATGTAACCGGTGGTTTTTATTATCGTAATCCACATAATCGTGGCAATGTCTACTCGATTGATGATGGCGAAACATTATTAGTGGGGGATGTTGGTTATGCAACCGATGGTGTTGCGACATGTGCTTTCTCTAATGCTTATGTTGAAACTATGATGGATGGCGATGGCTCAAGTTCGTTAGTTGCTTCGAATGTCGGCAATGTTTTAGATACTGCTGATTATCAAGCAATGGCGGCAGATCCTAATTGTTTCTCCATGAACCAAATATTTCCTGGTGGCTATACTCCACAATTTGGTGGCAATATCACAGATACCTCACTAACCATGGGAACACGTGGTGATATTAAGAGTGGCTTCTTAGAAGATTGGTATTTTGATTTGAGTGGCTCTGTTGGTCGTAACGAATCTAAATTTAATTTGAAGAATACGCTCAATCCATCTTTAGGGTTGGAAACACCTGTTGATTTCGAAACAGGTAGTTATATTCAGATGGAAAAAACCTTTAACTTGGATTTAGTTAAAGGGGTTGAAGTGGGCTTAGAAGAACCATTAAATGTTGCTATGGGGCTTGAATGGCGTGAAGAAAGCTTTGAGATAATTTCTGGCGAAGAAGCATCATGGAAGGCCGGCGCATATGCTGACCAAGGTTTTAACATTGGCTCTCATGGTTTTAAAGGCTTTGGCCCTGAAACACAAGGTAGAAATGATCGTCGTAATATCGCTGCCTATGTTGATTTGGAAGCACAAATTACAGAAGATTTACTACTAGGTGCTGCGGTTCGTTATGAAGACTTTAATACTTTTGGTAGTACTACGAACTACAAATTAACTGGTCAATATACAGTTAACGATGAAATTTCCGTTCGTTTGTCACACAGTACTGGTTTCCGTGCTCCAACTGTAGGTCAAGCAAACGTTGTTAATACGCAAACATCATTAGTTAACGGTGAGCTAATTCAAACATTCTTGGCTCCACCTACAAATCCGCTTTCAGCATTTTATGGCGGTAAAGAGTTAACACCAGAAGAATCAAGAAGCTTTGCAGGTGGTGTGGTATATCAAGATGGTGATTTCTTCTTTACTCTTGATTACTACAACATTGAAGTTACTGACCGTTTAGCACAATCGAGTCAAATCGACGTCTTAGCTTCAGACCATGCCGCACTTGAGGCGTTAGGTGTTGTAAACCCTGAGTTAATTTCTGCAGTAACGTATTTTGCCAATGATTTCGATACCACCACTCAAGGTATTGATGTGGTTGCAAACTACACTATGGAATTGTTAGGTGGCGATACTTTATTGTCATTAGCTTATAACTGGAATGAAACAGAAGTTGATAAATTCAATCCTTTAACGACGGATGAAGGTAAGGTGCATCGTCTAGAAGAAGGTATGCCTGATCACCGTGCAACGTTTACTGTTTCTCAGTCATGGGAAAGTGTAACCAGCTTTGTGCGTGTGAACTACTTCGGTGAATATTTTGCAACGCATGCTGATGATACTTGTGCTATTGGTTGTTGGAACGAAATTGCTGATTCAGCGATAACAGTCGATGCGGAAGTCAGCTACTTCTTAAATGACAGTATTACGCTATCAGCTGGTGCGAATAACATATTTGATCAAGAAGCTCAGAAGTTACCATCTGAGTCGTTTGGCCAGTTAGGCGCTAAGTACTACGAAAGTGGTCCATTTGATTACAATGGTGGTTTCTACTACGTTAAAGCGACTTACAACTTTTAATAGTCTAAAATTGTTAAAAGTAAGTTAAATTTAAAAAGCCATATCATTTGATATGGCTTTTTTGTTAAAGGTAAATCAGCTTTATCAGCGTAATAAAACTTAACGTTTTATTTTATGAACACTTTTAGGAAATAGAGTTGTGTTCAATAAAGCCTTGTTTAAAGTTTTTTAGTTCAATTAGTCGTTGCTGGGCAATTGCTTCTTTAATTGCTATTCCCTTTAAGCCTTGTTCTACGTATCGCTTTGCCGTTACTTGCTTTAATAATTCAGAGGCTTGGTAAAGAAATTCCTTCTGTGGATATTTTCGTTTTTCAAAACCTAAGCGACCAGTAAAGTCAGCTTGACAGCACAATAAAAAATCTTCAAATTCCTCTGCTTTTCGCCACACATCTAACTGGTTAAACAACTTCAAAATCGTGCTTGGTTTAAGTTCAAATGCCTTGTGTGCATGTAAATGAAACTGGCAAACTTTTAGTGCTAAGCTTTTGTGTGCGGTTGGCACTCTTAAACGTTGACACAGTTCTTCGATTAATGGGAGCCCTGCAGTTTCATGACCTGGGTGAGAGGGTAAGGTATCATCTTTGGTGAGCGACTTTCCTAAGTCATGACAAACACTGGCAAATCTAATGGTCGTTTTTGGCGATAATAGCACGGCTTGTTTCAATACCATCATGGTATGTATGCCGGTACAAATTTCAGGGTGCCAGCGCTCTGGATTTGGGATGCCCCATAAGTTATGCAAGTCAGGCCAAAGCGATTTAAGGGCTTGGCATTGATATAACACTTGAAAAAAAACAGTTGGGTTGGCGTCGGCTAAACTTCGCTCCATTTCTTGCCATATTCGTTCGCCAGATAGACTTAACAGCTCACCACTTTCACTTAGCCGGGTCATTAGCGCTAATGTTTCTGGTGCAACAGTAAAACCGTATTCATGGTAACGAGCAGCAAAGCGAGCAACACGCAGCACTCGTAGCGGATCTTCAATAAAAGCTTCAGAAACGTGACGAAGCACTTTATCTTTTAAATCTTTTTGACCTTGATAGGGGTCAATAATCTTGCCGTTTTCATCCATTGCCATGGCATTAACGGTTAGATCTCTGCGCCGCAAGTCCTCTTCAAGTGTAACATTTGTTGAAGCATCGCATTGAAAGCCAGTGTATCCCTGGCCTGATTTTCTCTCTGTTCGTGCTAAGGCAAATTCTTGTTTACTTTCAGGGTGAAGAAAAACCGGAAAGTCTTTTCCTACTTGTAAAAAACCTAATCGCAACATTTCTTCTACCGTTGAGCCGACAACGACATAATCATTATCGACGACATCTCGGTTTAATAACCGGTCGCGCACTGCGCCGCCAACTAAAAAGTAATTAAGAGATTGCATTATATTTTGCATTAAGGGAGATAAACCTCTGAAAATGAATAATATAGAAAAATTTACAGATAAAGTTTACCATAATTACCGCTGCTTTTTGACATATGATTGGGTTCAGGTTAATTTCATTGGGTTGATTCATCAGTTAAGATTTTCTATGTACACAAGTTATTTTGGTTTAGAAGAAAAACCATTTTCAATTGCGCCCAATCCTGATTATTTATTTATGAGTGATCGTCATCGCGAGGCGCTTAATCATCTGACTTATGGTTTAGGTGATACCGGCGGCTTTGTACTGTTAACTGGTGAAGTTGGTACAGGTAAAACCACCATTAGCCGTCGTTTAATGGAAAATTTACCGGAAAATACTCAAGCGGCATTTATTCTTAATCCAACCTTATCTAGCCAAGAGTTGCTGGCAACTTTGTGTGATGAATTAAAAATTCGCTATCGTAAAACTGGCGCAACTTTAAAAACCTTAACGGACAAGATTCAGCAAAAATTACTTAAAAATCATAATGAAAATATAAATACGCTGCTTATTATTGATGAAGCTCAGCACTTGCAACCAGAAGTATTAGAGCAACTGCGTTTGCTGACTAATTTGGAAACTAATACCAAGAAATTATTGCAAGTTATTTTGATCGGCCAGCCGGAATTGCAACAGCTGTTGCAGCGTCGCGATTTACGTCAATTAGCGCAAAGAATTACCGCGAGATATCATTTATTACCTTTGAATAAACAAGAGGTTGAGCAGTATCTTAAACATAGATTGTCAGTAGCAAAATGTTTTCGCAGTATTTTTGACAAAAGTGCGGTGAACGCCATTCATAAAACCTGTAAGGGTATTCCGCGTTTGATGAATCTACTGGCAGAGCGAGCGTTGATGAATGCTTATAACAGTAATAATGCAGTCGTGAATCGAAAAATTGTACTACAGGCTGCCCACGACGCACTTGGCGATGAGTATCAGGTAATATCTTGGTGGCAAGCTGCATGGGTTAAGTATAGTAGCTTAGCGGTTTTGTTAGCTATCGTTTTGTCGGCGGGAATATGGTGGGGCACAACACAAGGTTCTCTTAATTCTCCGACAACGAATATTGTGCAAAGTACAGATAGTTCAAATGAGCCAATTGAGAAAAATTTAGAAAATTCTGAGCAAGAAACAGCCGTGAATCCACAATTGGAAAAACTTGCTGCGGCAGATGAAAAGCCGGTTGAAAATACTAATATTGAAAAAAGAACTCTTGAAGAAAGTAGTATAGTTAGCAAACAAACCCAAACAATTGCTGAACAGGCCGATGTCGACATTCCAACTAATAGCGAGCTCAATCAAGAAGAAGATAAAATCGCTGTTACAAGCGATTTAGTTGAAACTAACACAACTGACAACAGGGATAAGCACCAACAGAATAGTGATTACGTTGTTAAGGCTGCCGACGGTGTTTCTGATGAGCTTTTGGCTAGCTTCCAATCAGCAATTGAAGAAACTAAACAATTTGAGCCATCAACAAGTCAGCGACCAAAAAGCGCCGATGCGAACTTAACTTCACTCACGCAAATGCCTACTTGGGTGCAAGATGGCGTACCTTCATTACAATTTGAAATGCATATTTATGCTAGTGATGGCCAAGGTTGGGTTAGAGTAAATGGCCGAGATCGTTATGAAGGGGATTATATTGGCCGCGAACTATTATTAAATGAAATACGGCCACAAGAAGTTGTTTTGAGCTTTCGCGGAGAAAAATTCACCATGGCGGCGTTATCTTCATGGAATTAGCATAGTTAAAGCTAAGCTTTCTGGTAAAAACAGTTAAAAGCTTTCCTATTCGCCGAAAGCCATTTTAAAGAATGTTAACAAATTGAGGTTATACTCGTTTGGACGAATACAACAATCGATCTGATCTTTATATTTACAACGGCTTAAATCTATTTCTTCAATTGCCACAGCTTGGTTTAGACGAGCGTTATAGAAAACCTTCACGTGTGGATGCAATGGCTTGTTTTGGTTAAGTTTACTAATTAAGCCTATTTTGCCACTGTTAAGTTTAACCAGTGTTCCTACCGGGTAGATACCGATACACTGAATAAATTTTTCGATCAGTTCTTCATCAAATTTATCAGGGCTATCCGCTATAAGTGCTTTAAACGCATTTATGGGAAACATCGCTTTTTTATTTGGTCGACCCGAAACCATAGCCTCGTAACTGTCGACAATGGCTATCATTCGGCTATATAAATCTATTTGTTTTCCTTGTAAACCCAAAGGGAAACCTGAGCCATCAAGGCGCTCATGATGCTCATGTACAAGTTTTACTGCGATATGTGAAATACTTGGTGTTGCTTGTAAAACGTTAATACCGAGTTTTACATGGCTATTGAGCAGCTTTTGTTCTTTTTCACCGACAGGGTGTTTTGATGTTAATAATTCTTTTGGTAACAGAACTTTACCTATATCATGCAAAAAAGCGCCAAGGGCTAGCTGTTCAATTACGCGTTTTTCAATGGCAAGATGCTTAGCAAAAATAGTCATTAAAATGGCGACACTAGTTGAGTGTTCCATTAAGTAGCTACCTTTGTTACTTATTCTAGAGAGGCAAGAAAGTGCATCTTGATTACGAAAAATTGATGCGACAATAGCATCAGTGGTTGGCTCGATATCTGAAAGCTTTAATTGTGTTTCTTGCTTAATATTGGCGATAATTTTTTCTTGCAAGGTTTTTGTGGTTTGGTAAAGCTTATTAGCGGTTAGTAATTCTTGCTCTAATGGAATATGACTATTTTTTTGCGATGCGAAACGTGACTTTTCGTTGCTTGGAGGGACCACGGTAATATCACTAAATACTTTATCTATTTTTTCTACTTTCTTCGCTTTCTCCGGTACTACAATCAATTCCTTTATGCCCGAATTGCGTAGGTTTTCTATACTTCGTGAGGAGAGTAAGTAGCCCTCATTATTAATTCTTTCACCATTACCTTTTAAAACGGCTTTGACATACATGCCCAATGCTAATTGTTCAACATTAATACTTTTTTCTGTATAGGTTTTATCGGCCGACATGTCGTTATTTTCCCATGAATTAACTGTCTGTGGCCAATTCACGTACCATCAGAATTTATCGCTGATGGTACATGACAAAACCATTATTGCCAAGCTGGCATTTGTGCTTCGTAGCTCTTTATTTTGGCAATTTTATTCAATGTCCAGCCGACACTATCAACGCCATTTTCTAAGCAGTATTGGTGAAAAGCATCAAGCTTAAAATGATACTCCGCACTTTTAGTATTTACCGTGCAATTGGCTAGGTTTACTGTGAATTGTTGAGTGCCATTTTTACTTTGCAGAAATAGTGTTTCAATAATTTCCTCTGATAGGGTGATTGGTAAAATACCAATGTTAATACAGTTGGCGTAAAAAATATCGGCAAAGCTGGAGGCGATAATCACTTTAAAACCATACTCCTGTAATGCCCAAGGCGCATGCTCTCGGCTTGAACCACAACCAAAGTTTTCACGGGTAAGTAAAATACTTGCATCTTGATATTCAGGGCTGTTTAAAATGAACTCGGGATTGTTTTCTTTACCGGCCGCGTCTAAATAACGCCAGTCATGAAATAAATGTTGGCCGAAGCCAACTCTTGAGGTTTTTTGTAAAAATTGTTTTGGAATGATCTGATCGGTATCGACATTAGCCGCATCTAAAGGCACGACTAGTCCACTATGTTGGGTAAATTTTTCCATGTTATGCTCCTTGAGTCGTTTGGCTAATAGTTGTTAAGTCGACAAAATGTCCGGCAATAGCAGAGGCCGCAGCCAATTCAGGGCTGACTAAGTGGGTGCGACTGCCACGGCCTTGACGGCCTTCAAAATTTCGATTGCTCGTTGATGCGCAGCGATCACCTTCGGTTAGTACATCATCATTCATGCCTAGGCACATTGAACAACCAGGTAAACGCCATTCAAATCCGGCATCAATAAAAGTTTGTGCTAAACCTTCTGCTTCTGCTTGCTCTTTAACACGGTAAGAGCCAGGAACAACAATGGCATCGACATTAGGCGACACCTGTTGGCCTTTGGCGATGGCGGCGGCGGCACGTAAATCTTCAATACGTGAATTTGTGCACGAGCCGATAAAGACTTTATTGATGGAAATGTCAGTAATCTTGGTGCCAGCCGTTAAGCCCATGTATTTAAGTGCTGCAACGCAAGACTCGCGCTCAACAGGGTCGGTAAAGTCTTCTGGTGAAGGCACTACGCTATCTACTTGAGTTACTTGCCCTGGTGTTGTGCCCCAAGTGACTTGGGTTTTAATATCTTTTGCATCAAGTGTTAAGTAGCTATCAAAAGTGGCATCGCTGTCAGATTTTAGTTGCTGCCAATCATTAACTGCCTGCTGCCAAATTTCACCTTTAGGTGCGTATTCTTTACCTTTTAAATATGCAAAAGTGGTTTCATCTGGCGCAATTAACCCCGCTTTAGCGCCGAATTCGATACTCATGTTACAGATGGTCATTCGCTCTTCCATGCTCAAGCGTTCAATGGCTTCTCCACAATATTCAACTACATATCCTGTAGCGCCTGCGCTGCCAGTTTTACCTATGATGGCTAAGATGATGTCTTTAGCACTGATACCTGCGGTAACTTGGCCCTTGACTTCAATTTTCATGGTTTTGGCTTTAGTTTGACGTAAGGTTTGAGTAGCGAAAACATGCTCAACTTCGGAGGTACCTATGCCAAAAGCTAAAGCGCCAAAAGCACCGTGAGTGGCAGTGTGTGAATCACCACAAACAATAACTGTACCAGGTAAGGTTAAGCCCAACTCAGGGCCCATAACGTGAACAATACCTTGGTTTTTATGGCCCATGCCAAATAATTCGATACCAAACTCTTTACAGTTTTTTTCCAAAGTGCGCAGTTGATTAGCGGCGCCTTCACCAGCGGCATTTATTTCGATGGAACGCGTTGAAATATTATGGTCCATAGTCGCGATTGTGCGCTCTGGGTGGCGTAAAACACGGTTATGAAATTTCAAATTTGCAAACGCTTGTGGCGATGTAACTTCGTGGATCAAATGACGATCAACAAAAATTAACGGTGTTTCATCGGCTTTTTCTTCAATGACATGACGTTGCCATAATTTTTCATATAAGGTACTAGCCATGATTAGTTTACTCCTTGTGCTGAGTTGTTCTCACGGATGAATTGACAAATAATATCGCCCATTTCGTTGGTCGATTTTGCATTGTGGCGCTGTTCTTCGCTTAATAAGTCACCGGTAAAGTTACCGGCATTTAATGTTGCCTCAACAGCATTTTCGATAGCGGTTGCAGCTTCAGTTTGATTTAAACTATGACGTAACATTAGCGCTGCAGATAAAATTTGTGCAATAGGGTTGGCAATACCTTTACCTGCGATATCGGGTGCTGTGCCACCAGCAGGTTCGTACATACCAAAGCCTGCTTCATTTAAACTTGCTGATGGCAATAAGCCCATAGAACCGGTGATCATGGCGCAAATATCTGACAAAATATCACCAAATAAATTTGAACATAACATGACATCAAATTGTGCAGGGTCACGAACAAGCTGCATGGCAGCATTATCTACATACATATGCTCAAGTTCCACGTTGGGGTAGTCTTTTGCTACATCATTAACCACTTCACGCCATAGTTGAGAAGATGCCAATACATTGGCCTTATCGATTGAAATGACCTTGTTACGACGCTTCTGTGCGGCTTGAAAAGCTAAATGGGCAATACGACTGATTTCCTTACGAGAATAAATCATGGTATCAAAGGCGGCTTCATCTGCTTGCCCCTGATTTTGACGTCCTTTCGGCTCACCAAAATAAATGCCTCCGGTTAATTCACGCATCACCAAAATGTCGAAACCAGCTTGAGAAATATCAGCGCGCAATGGCGAAAGATGTGACATAGCACTTTGTAATTGTGCCGGGCGCATATTACAAAATAAGCCAAAATGCCCCCGTAAACCTAGTAATGATGCACGTTCAGGTTGCTCGGTTGGTGGTAAGTCGCTCCATTTAGGGCCTCCAACTGAGCCAAATAATATCGCATCGGCTTGTTCACAGCCTTTAATGGTACTTTCTGGTAAAGCTTGGTCATGGTTATCAATGGCGCAGCCGCCAACGTCATAGCGACTGGTGGTAATTTCAAAATCAAACTTGTCAGCTACTGTTGCCAACACTTTTTCTGCTTGCGCCATAACTTCTGGCCCGATACCGTCACCGGCTAATATTGCTATTTTCGACATTTTCTTCAACCTACTGATCAAATTGTTATAAAGTTATTTTATTTGCTGAATGTCATCTGACATTACGGCTGGTTAGTGCTGGCTTCTTTTTTTAGTTCACTTTCACGCTCTGTTTCAAGCTCAGTTTTTAACTCTGCGATAGTGATTGCGCGATGAATACCGTTAAGGGCATTAACTAAGGCGTTACCCGAGGCTTTAATAACGTCAGTATCTAAGCCATAACCATGGAAGTTCCGACCTTGCCATGAAACGACAATGTCGGCTTTACCTAAGCCATCTTCGCCTTCACCTTTGTTTGAAATTTTGTAATCACTGACTTCAAAATTAATATCTACGGCCTTTTTGATGGCGCGATAAAGGGCATCGACAGGGCCATTACCTGTTGCAGAGATAATTTGATGTTCATCGCCGATAGCAAGTTTGATACTTGAAGTAGAAAATTCATTGCCACCACTTTGCACATTTAAGGTTTGTAAGTGGTAATGATCTTGCTGATCTTGTTGTTGAATGTTGAACAATAATGCTTCTAAATCATCATCAAATACTTGACCTTTTTTATCCGCTAAGGCTAAGAAATCAGCGTAAAGTTGCTCAAGTTCATAATCAGACTCTTGGTAGCCTAAACTCTCCATGCGGTGTTTAATAACATGGCGACCACTGCGTGAGGTTAAGTTCAGTTTAGTTTTGCTGATACCGACACTTTCTGGCGTCATAATTTCATAGGTATTACTGGCTTTTAACATACCGTCTTGATGGATACCAGAAGAGTGACTAAAGGCATTTCCGCCGACAATAGCTTTGTTTAACTGCACTGGCATATTACAAAGTTCGCTGACTAACTTTGAGGTGCGGGCGATTTCTTGGTGATTGATTTGCGTATGTACACCTAACAACTCTTGACGAGTTTTCATGATCATCGCCACTTCTTCAAGCGAACAGTTGCCAGCGCGTTCACCAATGCCGTTTATGGTACATTCAATTTGTCTGGCGCCTGCTTGTACTGCAGACATAGAGTTTGCCACCGCTAAGCCCAAGTCATTATGACAATGCACTGAGATCACGGCCTGATCAATATTTGGTACGCGATTAAATAAATCAGTGATAATACCGCCAAACTCATTCGGCAGGGTGTAACCAACCGTATCTGGAATATTTACGGTAGTTGCGCCTGCTTTGATGGCTTGTTCAACCATGCGACATAAGTTGTCTATTGGTGTACGGCCGGCGTCTTCACAGGAAAATTCAACATCATCAGTAAACTTTCGAGCATATTTAACCGCGTGAATAGCCATCGCCTCAACGTCAGCAAAGTCTTTTTTCAATTTTTGTTGAACGTGAACATCTGAGGTGGAAATAAAGGTATGAATACGAAATTGTTCGGCGGGTTTCAAAGCATCAGCACAGGCTTTAATATCGGCTTTTACAGCGCGCGCTAGAGCACAAACGCGAGAATTTTTAACCGTGCGAGCAATCTCTTGCACCGATTGAAAATCACCCGGCGATGAAACGGGGAAACCGACTTCCATGATATCTACACCTAAGCGCTCTATTGCGTGTGCAATTTGCAACTTTTCATGCACAGATAAACTGGCGTTCAAAGCTTGTTCACCATCACGTAAAGTGGTGTCAAAAATAATAACTTTATTATTGTCTTGTGTGCCCATGTGTTGTCCTGATTGCTAAAGTTTTAACGCTAGGTTACGGGCATAAAAAAACCCGCGGTTATTAGCGCGGGTTTAGTGTTTTATTTGTTATCTATTTATTTTAAGCAATAAAAACCTAGCCACGCATGGAAAATACGAGGAGGAGGTTAATTCGAATATTGTTAATAAATTGCTTCATGTTTATTTTGCGAAACTCTTAAAATGGAATAATAAATAGCTAGTGGGTTATTAATAGCGTATTTTTTTACTTGTTGTCAACGAAAAATGTTATGCAATTATTTTATATCTTAAGCCAATAGTAATTCTTTAATTGCTTGAGTTGCAGAATCGAAACCATTTGAAAAAGTATTATTTTGCCTATTTTCTTCCTGTTTCAATTTATTTGGTTTAGTAAGCAGGTATTTAACTTGTGCAGCAATATCATTAGCAGATAACGAAGCTGGTGTAGTTACACCTAGTGATTGATAGTCGTTAAGGTATTTCTCTCCTGTTTTTGATGTTGCCACCATAACGGAAGGTTTATTTAGCGCTAGTACTTGTGCTGCTACAGCGCCTGTACCAACGACGCAACTTTCAGCTTGTGTTATTAAGCGTATAAAGTTTTCATTATTTTGTATTGGCATCGAAATAACATTATTTTTAATGCTGATATCGTTAACTTTAGGGTTAATCATGACACATTTTAGTTGGCTTTGGCTGGCGATTTCCTTCGCTGTTTCTTTTGTTAATGCAGGAACGTCTATATTATTATAAATAAACTTTCCGCCGGTAAGAAATAAAAAGCAATACTTTTCAGAACAAGGAAGTGAGGGATTCACCTCTTTTGGATTTGGAGATTTAAAAAGCGCATTTACCATAACTATTTTTAAGTTTTTATATATGGTTTGGATCATTTTTTCCTTTAAAGTTAGCTGACATAAGCTTGGTAAGTGCGATGTAGAAATGACTAAGTCTAGGTGTTTTGCGACTCTAATAGAAAGGGCCTTTGAACGTTTTTTAGGTCGGCTAACAACAAGAGCAACTTGGCACCCTATGCTTTTGGCATATTGGTAGCTTTTGACCCTTCCTGCGCTATCAAATAACGCCAAATCGGGTTTGAAGTCTGCAAGTATTTTATGTAATTCTTTCGGTTTAACTGTTGCAGAAGCATTTAGTAAATAAGTTTGAAATGGCACTTTTTCAGCGTAAATAGCTTGAGTATTGATGACAAAACGAATATCAATATTGTCACCAAAAGACGTTTTAAGCTCATTTGCTAATAATAAAGATCGCTGATATTCACCAGAGCCTTTTGCAGCAGAAACAGGGATAAATAAAACCTTAAATTTTTGCGACATTGAAATAATAGATGCTGTTATTTTAAAACATGATTTTACCATACGGAGCTTTTAGGCAATGTTTCAATTTGTAATAGCAAATCATAATAACTGTAATTATCCCGAGATATTGGTAATTGATGATTTTAACTTAAGTGATTGTAAATAATATGAAATATATTTTATTACCTTGCTGAATTATCGTAATCAGATTGTTCATAGCATTATGAAAAACTTCGGTATTAGCTGTTAGTAATTTGAACCTTGTACGTAACCGAATGTTTTTGACGTGCAAAACGTTTAGTCGTTTAATATTATCGAGGTAACATATTAATAAGTTATAGTGTTTGCTTCATGAGTTGATAAGTTATTGAATATATGGGTATTGGAAGTATAAAACCTATTGCTAGCTAGAGAAAAATTGACGTATCATTAATGGTTTAATGTAGAGAGAAGAGAGCATAAAAAGTGTCTGAACGGTTGAAGAGTAAAAATAACAATAGTAACCACAAACGATATTTATTTTATGTAACGTTATCATACTCCTTTAGCGTGCTAAGGCCTATTCAAAAAGCTATTGAAAAGGTTGGCGGTGATGTCGCATGGTTTATACCTAGCGGTAGTGAAGCCGAAAATTTTCTGTTAGCTAGTGATCAACGTTTGCTTAATATTAAACAGGTAAAAGATTACAGAGCTCATGCTACATTAGCACCCGGGAATTTTATTCCTGACTTTTTTCCGGGTATTAAAGTTCAGGTATTTCATGGTTTTGATTCAGGAAAAAAAAATAAATTTAATATCCGTGGTTTTTTTGATTTGTATTGCACCCAAGGGCCGAATATTACTAAAGCATTTAAAAATATTGCAGATGGTACTTGTGAAATTATTGAAACAGGGTGGTCAAAACTAGATCCGTTGTTTAAACGCCATGTAGATACTGAAAAATATCAAAGCGAACAGCCTTTAATACTCTATGCGCCAACCTTCTCACCTAAGCTAACAAGTACATATGCTTTATACCCCTACATTCAGAAGCTATTAGAAGAAGAAAATTGGCACTGGATTGTTAAGTTACACCCAAAAGCCACGAAAGAAGAAATATCTATGTATAAAGCGCTTGCTGGCGAAAAGTTACGCTTTATTGAAACGGGAGATATTATTCCTATTTTACAAGCCGCCGATATTATAGTTTCAGATACCTCTTCAATTTTAGCTGAATTTTCATTGCAAGGAAAATTGGCTATCGCATATAAAAACCGTAGACCCGAATCATGGATGCTTAATTTTCAACAAGCAGAATTACTATCTGATTTGATTAGGCGGGCCATATTTAATAATGCCGAACAATTAAGTAAGGTGATTGAGCATGGTCAAGCGATTCATCCTTACAAAGATGGAAGGTCGAGCGAACGTGTATTGCAAGCGATTGAGTCGCTCATCGATAGCGGTGTAGAGCATTTGAAAAAGAAACCGCTAAATTTAATACGACGATTGAAAATTCGTAAAAAATTGAAATACTATCGTTGGAAATAGATATTGATTATATTTTTTTTGCGGCGTGTACACGCCGCAAAAATAGCTCATTTATAGGTTATATTCGACGTTAAAGTAGGCATTAATATCATTTTTAGTATTTATATCGTTGTCAAATTCTGATTGACTGATATCAGCTCCAATAGTAAAACGCCAGTTCCTATAATTATGTTGAACTTTGCTTGATAGCATAAGAACGTTTTCTGCGATCTCGGTGACAGTATTGCCTATTTGATCGTTATCTGGTGCTCGATCACTATTATCTTTATTAAGCTGCAGCCAGCGAAACTTAAACTCATAGTTTGTTTCACCAGTACCTTGAGAAATCATCCCTAAGACAAGTGTGCTGGCATCATTTTCGTAGCTACTACCAATACTTCGTCCTTTATAACGCATTCCAGTTTTATATATTGAGTGCTCGTAATAGCAATCGCCAATTTTACTAGTACCGTCGCCATTTACACCATCACTACACAACGCATACGTGTCAGTGCCTTCAAGGTAAATACGCCAGTCGTTATTTAAAAAGTTTATAGAGGTATCTAAACCTATTTGATAACGTTCTTCACCGAAAAGACTTAAGCCGCCTTTTCGATCTCCGTCTTCTGCAAACATGGAAAAGTATATTGATAAAGGTTGCTGTAATATGCTTGACGACCAACGTATATCATAGCCAGCCAATTGGTTACCGGGTTCTTCTCCGTTTTGACACTCTTCTATCGTTGGCCCATTGCCGCCGCAGTTGTCTTCACCTTTTAATACTTTCCAGAATGTACCTAGATCACTTGGCCTACCATCTCCTGACCATTGTGCGAGGCGGGTTATACCAAGCTCCCAATTATCAGCAGGTTTAAAGTTAAGCCTAAATCCCCATAAGAGCGCATCATTAATTACTCTATCATCATCCAGTATGCCCATAAAAGATGTTACCGTCCATGGAATGCTGTGTTCGGTAAAAGGAAGCTCAAACCCTATTGCGGACTTTCTTGATATAGCTAATGCAGGCATAGGACGAGCATTATTGGTAATACTTAAACTAGTGTCCCAAGATGGGCCCCACCAACGATCTTGCTTTCCAGCTGAAAACACCCAATTCCCCATGAATGCAGCAACGTAACTGCCATCTAATCGAACGTTATCATCATCACTGGGTGAGTTTGTATAGTTTGACGTGATATTAACTGCCAATGAATCTGTCATGAAACTTGAACTAAATGTTATTGAATTATTGTCTCTGAAGCTATCACCATAACTTGTAAATCGCTTGTTATCTGAGGCAATATTAGTTTTTAATATTTTTTGACTTTGCTTTGCTAATCGTAGTTGATGATTAACATAGCTATAGGCATTTTTTTGCTTATCAGTTAAGTTCTCTAACTGTATTACTTTTAAATCGCGAACAATATCATGCCACATAAGAGGAAATGTATTTACAGGTGTCTTAATCAGCCCTGTATCAGCTAATAACTGAATATTAGAGCGAAGAAATATATTTGAGGTATCTATCCAAGGTTCAGCATTTAATTGAGAGCTTAAAATTAGTGGAAGTATTGCCACTGAAAGATTTATTTTTTTCATATGTGTTGAATTAACCTGGATGATTATGAACTTAGTTATATTTTACTTAAAACGTTACGTAATATTGTACTAGATGTGTGCGATGTATATGGAAAATACATAATTTCAACGCCAAATTCTTTGAAGTCTTTTTCAATTTGATTCCACTTATCAGTCCCTTTCCAGTCATCGCCAACAAACATCATGTCGAATTTAAGGTTATTCCATGCCTCTTCTTTGTTGTAATTTACTTGAGGAACAACTTCATCAACAAATTTAATTGCTTCAACAATTTCCATGCGTTCTTGAAAAGGGATCACTGGCTTTTTATTTTTCACCGACATTGATAGTTCATCACTAGTCACACCAACAATTAGGTAATCACACTCTAATTTTGCACGTTTGAGGACATTTAAGTGGCCAATATGGAAAAGGTCAAATACGCCTGTAGTGTAGCCAATTTTTTTCATAAAATATCCAGTAATTAGGTTTTCAGAGAAGTTAAATAAATTTACACAATCAATTAAATGAATGTTAGCGTAAAAACTCAGACCACTAAGTGCTAGGTTTGTTCACGCAGGTATTGGATGATTCTCTTACTTGCTTGACCATCTACTTTTCCGCATAACTTCTCTGTCATACTAAGTCTAATTTTTTCTAATTCTTCAGGCTTGTCTAACTGTTGAGCTACTAACTTTTCGAGATCTTTAAATGATTTTGCATGAACTGCAACATCGGCATATTCGCCATAGTCCTGATCCATGCGCTTTTTAAACCGGTAAGAAAAAATACCTCTATAACTCCATCTAAGTTTTAAAAAGTCGCACCAAATAACAGGTTTATTCAAAGCTACAAATTCAAATAATGCAGATGAAGCATCACTAATTAGCACATCAGCTAATGCCATAAAAGGCACTAATGAATAATCATTAACTTTAGCTAAATAGACGTTATCAAAGTGATTCCAGTGTTCTAAAAGTTTGCGTTGTTCTTTATAGGCTTCTTTTGATAGAGAAAAGTAATGCGGTTTTATAATAATATTATATTGGCTAAAAAGTTCTGGCCAATTATCGGCAAAACGCTCTATGCTGCTAGGATAAAAGGTTGGTGCATAAAGTAGGGTTTTCTTCTTAGAATCCAATCCATAGTCTGCAAGCACGCATGTTCGTATATCATTGTTAATGATAGGGTCTAATTTACAAAAACCTACATCAACAAAGCGGTCATTAGGGTACATAGAAGTTAATCGCTTCGTACGGTAACTTCCCTCAACAAAACGGACGGTTGTTGGTGTGTTAGATTTAGTATAGTAACTTGCTTTTGGTCCTATGCCATGCCCTAACTGTACTGATTTACTTACTTGATGTACTTTATCCAAATAACTAAAGGAGTTAGCAAAAAATACCCAATCAGCTTTTTCTTTGATATAAAATTCAGTTGCTTCTGAGGCATCATTCACCCAAACATAGGAAAGGTTTTCGTTAGAAATTATCGATTCAATTACTTCGTCATGAATTCCATGATAAAAAACAAATGTAGCTTCACCTGCATTTTCATGTATTAATCGATGGTATACAGGTAAGTACTGAGGTAGATAATATAAATGTAAGACATCAAAAATAATTTTCATAGAGTTTAAATATAAGTGAACGACTAAAAATTAGCCCCAACTTTCCATATTGCTTTTCTTTCTTGAAAATAGACGCGGAACGATTAAGCCTAAAAGCAAGCCAATTCCTAAAACGATGGCGCCATTAAAAAACCACTGCTTTTTAATATCCGTGTCTTGGTTTTTCAGCTGAGACTTCGTTTGTGTTAATTCCATATTCAATGCCGCAATGCTATTTTGTAACTCACTACGTTCGGATTTAAGGGAATCAATTTGGCTTCGAGAGTTTTCAAGTTGAGCATCAACGTCGCTACTTTGCGCTTGAAAGCTAGCTAATTTTTCGTTTAAATCTGCAATTATATAACGCATGCCTGGCTTTGTTGAAACATGTTGGCTTTCAATCCAGCCCGTTTTGTCTTTATCTGTAATCACTTGACTGTAATTGTTATCACTTTCACCCGTTAACTGAACTTTATCACCGGAATTTATTGTGCCTAAAATACGATAATTTTTGCCGGCACCAGAGTGCATATAGACAAATAAGTTTTCAGAGATATAGCCTTCTGTTGTGGTGTTTTCAGTTTCTTCAGCCAGAGAAAAGAAGGAAATTGAGCATAATATAGTAAGGGTGATTTGTTTTATGTTCATCATTAAGTAACCGGTAGCGCCATTTAAACAGTGAATGGCAAAGATAGTAGGACTTTGCTGTAATGATAGCAAGTGATGATTGCTTAGATTAATGAGATTTTTGATATAAAATATTTATCATGTAAGATTGAGGTAAATATTTTGCCAAATTAGTCTATTATTGCTAGTTTTTAGGCGGATAATATTGATTTATAAATAGTATTGGAAAAGTATGACGACCGAAATAGAACTTAAATATTTAGTGCTTGGCGATAATATAGCCGAGACAATGAGTGAAATATTTAAGCGAAAAAATATTCAATTTAATTACCAAGAAAAACAGCTTGCTAACTGCTATTTTGATACCCCTGATCTGCAATTGCGTAAATTAGATATGGGGCTTAGAATACGCCGCGATCAGCTTCATATTGAACAAACTATTAAAACTGCTGGGCAAGTGGTTGGGGGCTTACACAGCCGACCTGAGTTTAATGTTGATATTGAAGGCAATTTCCCTGTTTTATCACTCTTTCCTAATCATATTTGGCCTTCAACAAAGGCAGTAGAAAAAATACAAGATAGTTTGATAACGCTTTTTAGTACTGACTTTAAGCGCTGCATTTGGTTGGTTAGTGATCATGAAGGCAATGAAGTAGAAGTTGCGTTTGATCAAGGCGTCATCGCAAGTGGTGAAAAAACTGAGCATATTTGTGAAATTGAACTTGAACTGGTTAAAGGTAATGCTAAGGCATTGTTTTCTCTAGTGGAGGTATTGTTTAGTGATTTATTAATGCGCCCAGGGCTTAAAAGTAAGGCGGCACGCGGTTATGCATTATGGAAAAATGATCATTTAGAAGCTATTCATGCGCCGCTATTTATTTGTAACTCTGACACTAATTCAATTGAGCAAGCTTTTACCTTAGGGTTAAACAAAGGCTTGACGGAGCTACAACAAAATATTGCACTATATTTGACCACAGAGTCTTTAACCGAGTTAGCCACCATTAAAGCTAATCTGGCTATTCTTCGTCATGGCTTTTGGTTATTTGACGAACACTTACCTGAACAAATTAAATCGTTGCGAACTGAGTTAAGCCACTTTATCCATTTACTTGCATGGGTCGATAACGCAATTCATCTGCAAGAGCTTACCAATAAAACCGGCAATTATCGTAAAAAATTAGATTATAGTTGCCAGCTTATTGAGCAACTTAAAATTGCCAAACGGCGCTTTCCAAATGCCGATGATATTAGTGAGCTTTTGCATAGCAGTCGATTTAACATGCTACAACTATCTCTGCTAAAGGTTTATTTATCGAGGGCAAATGTTAATTCACCGGCTAGTGATGAAAAACGCATAGCCCTTATAAAATTCGCGCAAGATAAAATTCAATTTAGTTTAGGTGAAATTAGCCTAGAGATGAAAAGCTCGCTAAGTTTTAATTGTGAGCAATATATCGCGCAAAGTAAGTTACTTTATCGCAGCTTGCTAACCGGAACTTGGCTGTCAGGACTATTTGATAGTGAATTGTGTGATAATTTTCGCCGTCCTTGGTTAGATTTACAGCAAGGAATCAGTGAGCTGCAATCATTATGGATAATTCAACAACAGCTTGAAAAGCTTGATGAACCTCCTAAAAAATTGGTGTTGTGGCAAAATAGTAAAGTTGAAGGCTTATTAATAGCGTTAGACAATACTAAAGCTATGGCGACCGCAATGACACCTTATTGGCTTGAGGTAAATTAAAAGACCATATTAATATTTTTAATGACAAGCGAGATGCTAGCCCGATATTCAACGGTGGCAATATTTCGCTTGTATCTCTAAACACTGATAGTCACTATGGAAGCGCTTTGTTTAAAATCACTAAAATCTTACCTTCTTGCACATTATTTATCATTGGCTTGTTCTTTATCTCTGCTAGTTATGCTGCAGAATATACCTTACCTAATGAAAACTCTCGATTAATTGGCAAGTTGCAATATCATACAGTAGAAAAGGGCGATTACTTTCAAAAGGTTGCTGAACAGTATGATGTTGGTTTTCTGGCGTTAATGGCAGCTAACCCTAATGTTGATCCTTTTTTACCTGCCATTGGGCAGCAACTTATTATTCCTAGTGAAATGATACTGCCTTATGGTAAACGAGAAGGCATCATTATCAATTTACCTGAATTACGCTTGTACTACTTTCCACCAGATGAAAATCGTGTTCATGTTTTTCCGGTTGGTATTGGCCGACAAGGTTTGTCGACGCCTAAAACAATCAGTTATATCGGAGAAAAAAGAAAAAATCCAACATGGCGCCCGACTAAAGACATGAAAGCTAGGTACTTTGCTGAGCACGGTAAACATTTGTCTGATGTCGTACCCGCGGGGCCGAACAACCCATTTGGCCAGTATGCCTTAAGACTTGGCACAAGCGTCTATTTGTTGCATGGTTCAAATCAAAGGTTTGGTATTGGCATGCGAGCAAGCTCTGGCTGCATTAGGCTGTATGATGAAGATATTAAGTGGTTATATGACAATGTAAAAAGTAATACGCCGGTACGAATTGTTAGTCAGCCGATTAAGATGTCCTACGAGCTTGAGCAGAAAATTATTGAAGTACATAGTCCGTTATCTCTCGATGATAACAGTATCGCACCATCAACTATAACGGATGCCGTGACGCGTTTTGTTGGAGATTCGGCAGAAAACAAAGCATTATTAATGAGCTTAGTAAATAAACCTAAAGGTTTAGTCTCAACGTTGACCTTATTGAACTAAGTTAATAATTAGGAGGGAAATAAAAGCACTAAAAGTCATGTTCATTTAGTGCTTGTGAAGAGAGCTTTAACTATTTCTTGAAACTAGCAACCATATTGTCAATACGTTCGTTGGCCTTTTCCACTGCCATTTTAGTTTCAGCTACCACTTCATTGGTTTTATCTTGCGCTGCACCAAGTTCAGTCACTTCAGAAGATATACCTTGGGTTTGTGCTGACAAGCTATTGACCTGTTCTGTTAAGTTATCTACTTTTTGGTTTAAACGAGTGATATTGTCTTCTAATGCTGAATTATTTGCACAACCTGTGGTGGCAAGAATTAATGAGGCTAGAGCTATTGTTTTGATTTGCATAATGATATCCCTGTGTTAAATGATAATGTTGATAATTTATCAATTCTTAAAACTGATTTTTACCATTAGTTTTTATTATAATTTCCAGTATGGCACAAATTGACCTTCGACTACAAAATTGAAATTTTCGTTTGCGAAATATTCTTTAATTTACCGCTACATCTAAGGGGTGAAGCTCAATTAAAATTGTGAATAAAGCTGAGGGCTACTTTTCTTTATTTAGCAATGTTTCTATACGCTGCTCAAGCGTTGATAATTTTTCTGATATCGCCATATTTTGCTCAATTATTTGTGCATTCTGCTTTCTCAGTTCACGATTCTTAATATTAGTATCGGCAAAGCCAAATATTTTATTAACAAAAACAGCACCCATACCACCTAATATACCGATACCAAGAATAAACATAATAAAGACACAAGCTCTGCCAACAAACGTGATGGGGTAGACATCGCCAAAACCAATGGTTGTTGAAGACATAACCATTAGCCAAATAGCATCAGCATAACTTTTCACTGGCGAAGCTTCAAAGGCGATTTCTGCCGAGTAGGTAACGTAGCCCAAGGTTACATTCAAAAATAAAAACAAGGCGAAAGAAATAGCACCGATAAAACCGTAGTTGTAATTTTTTACCCCAAACTCATCAATGCGGTATAAATTACTTTTCTCCATGGCTTTTTGCACAACGATCATGATTTTCTCTTTTAATATATTGATAGTTTAATAAATTGCGGTCAGTAGTTAATCTTTTGACGACTCACCGACATAATGAATTAAATCATCCATCAACTTCTTCTTAATTTCAAGTTGTTGCTCTGGCGATAGATCATATTTATCCGCCAGCAGTTCATAATCATTTGGTGATAAGCTAACCGTTAATCTTGGTCTTTTAGGGCGTTTGTTCGTTGGCAGCCCAAGAATGTCTCGAATTTGCTCTGACGGGCTAATGCCGGCTTCAAGGGCTTGCTTACGTATCGATAGCTGAATTTTTTCATCCATATCAAATGCCACTTGTACCGCTTTCACAGCTTTGACGGATGATTGCCATTTTTCGGGTAATTTACGGGCCACAATTAACTTCCTGGAAACATATCAACAATATCTGTCGTTTGTTTAAATAAAGTGAGAAAAACCTCAGTATCACCATCCTGCCATACTTCAATATCAATGCCTTTGTCTTGGTCTTCGTTATACAGGCTATAAAGCTCAAATTGCTCACCGCTGTCTTTACCTTCGTATGGCGACAAGGCGCTCTTACGATGATCTTTACGATGAAAAAAGCCAACCTGCGCGAAAACACTCTGGCGGTAGAGTTCGTCGCTCCAGCCTGATGTTGTATTGCTATCCGATTGGCGTTCTAATTGAGCTTGTCCTGGTTCGTCAAAGACAGTTGAGAACTGCTCAAGATCAAAAAGGCTTTCAACATCTTGATGCAATATTTTTAGTGAAAATTTTAGATAGGTTTTGTCGTCTTCATCTAGGGTGAGAAAAAACTGTAGATCATTATTTCCCTGCAAAACCCATTCAGTTTGGGTGTTATGCTCGTATTCATAGCTATTAACCGCGCTAACCTGAAATTCCTGTGCTCTGAGGGCTTCAGGAAGGCCAAAACTGTCTGACATCACAATAATGTCACCCAATGTAAGCTCTTTAACATTGTTAAGCTTTCGCTCTGGCACTGACTTACTAAACATACGTTTTAAAAAACTCACAAAACTCTCCTAAATATTAACGCTAAAATGCAGAGCAATTTAAGCTAAAAAACCGCTTAACATCAAAGATGAAAAGCGGTACTAAGGCTCAATTGACTATTTTTGTTTAGCTTTTAAACGCTCTAATACTGAATTCGCGTTGTTGTCAGTAGCACCAATACCGGCTTCTTTTAACTTCGCTTCTAATGAGCTATCTGAATTTTCAGACTCTAAAACTTCTGCTGCTTTCATTTGATCATCAAACTTCTGCTGTTTCGCTTTAATTCGCTCTAATGAATCTTTAGCATTTAACAGTTTTGAATTGCTTGATGAAAAGTTATCAGTGATAGCAGAAGTGGCTTTTTGTACGCTTTCTGTGGTTTTCACCATAGACAATTGACGCTTGTATTCAGCAACTTGGCGTTCGCTCTTTTTCACTAACTCTTTCAAACGTTCAGCATTGCCTTGAAAGCTATCTAATGCTTGTTGCTGAGTCGCCAATTCACTTTCTAGGGCTGAAATTTTTTCCGCCACCGCTAGTGCTAACGTTTCATCGCCTTTTTCTAACGCTTGTACCGCATAACCTTCATGTTCTGTGATTTCACGTTTAACACGGTCAACTTCACGGTTTGAAGACATTTGCTGAGCCATCACGCCAGTTAGGTCGCGCTTAGCTTTAGTTAGGTGATTTTCTGCATCACGAATTTCTTGTTCGAATATACGGGTTGCATTTGAATCTACAATAGCTTCACCAACTTCTGATGCGCTACCACGGATTGCGGTCATAATTTTTTTAAAAATACTCATATTAATACTCCTACAGTAGCTGCTTAAACTAAGTAATCACTCATATCGTCAATAATTTCTAGCGCATTATTATTTAATACTGCTAGCTCGTGTTCTATGTCATCAAAGGTTGAGCTAATGGCAAGCGCGCCAAAAATGACATACTTATCACCAATTTTTGAAAATGACGATAATGGCATGGGAATGTTCATTTCTAACATACTGACATGCATCTCATTTAACTTGTCTGATTTGACTTCATCTTCACCCCAAAGGTAGGTGATACATAAAATTTGATCATCGGTTACCGAAACAAAAATGGGTAACTCTTCACGGCCCAATACCGTAATTTGTAATACATCAACTTCACCTGAAATTGGTTGGCAATCAAAAACCATCCCGGTATGTGAGTCATCTGCCAAAGCATTCAAATAATCAGCTATCTTATGAATATTCATGTTTTTCCTCATGTTTAAATAAGTAGCGTAAAAAAACAATAAAACTGTTTTCTTACTTGACGACATAATATGTCGCGTAGGGTTAATTTAGCATCAAGACATAATATGTCAAGAACTTATTTTCATTTTTATTATCATAGCTCACTGAAGGTTATTGTAAATGAGCATTGTTTAAGCCTTGCTGGTCTTGCCAAGCTTGCTGATGCAACTGATAAATGGCATGACTACCCAAATAATTAACGGGGATTGCCGCTTTATCTTTATAAAAGTCACGGGAAAAATCAAAGGCATTAATTACCATAGGTAACGTTAGCCAATGATGGGGCACCGGCAGTTCGTTGAGTTTTTTCAATCGTGTTAACGGCGCGGCTCCGACTTTGCTAGCAATAGTCCAACCCCATTCGCCAAAGCTCGGTACGTTGTCATGATATTGCTGTACTGATGAAAAACCGGCTGCTTGCACCGTTTTACCTATGGCAATAAAAGCATCTTTGGCATGATAAGGGCTTGCCGATTGAATGCCAATTAAACCGTCTCCCGCCAACAATTGCTTTAAGCGCGCATAAAAGTTTACTGAATATAATTTATTAAGATCTGGATGACTTGGATCAGGTAAGTCAACAATAATGGCGTCATAGCTATTATTTTTTTGCAATAAAGTATCGATGGCAATAAAGGCGTCTGCAGCAATAATTTCAACTCGCTTATCCTGCAAGCTCGACATGTTTAATTCAGTAACACTTTGAGCTAGCTGAGGAGACAGTTGTTCTGTTGGCTGTTTAAAAATATTGATGAGTTCACCGTCTAGGTCAACCAAAGTGACTTTTTTTGGCTGCCACTGCAGTACATCTCTTAGTGCTAGGCCATCGCCGCCGCCAACAATTAAAACATTATCATGGCGCGCAGAGCCAGCTAAAACTGGGCTAACTAGGTAACTATGATAAATAAATTCGTCTGACGATGAAAACTGTAAACGACCATTTAGGTAAAAGTTTATTATTTTACCTTGCATTGCTCCCATATTTCGCTCGGTAAAAGTCAGCTGTTGATAACGCGTCTTGTCGCTATAAACCACGTTATCTAAATATAGTAAATTGCTCATTTGGCTTAACCAAGTATTGCCAAATTGATAAATTGCCATGATTAGAAAAAGTAAAATAACATGGGCTGAAATCAATGTTTTACGCCAATTTAGTTTTTGCCAATAGTAAAGAATGAAAATGCAGCCTGCTAATAGGTTAAGCGCAGCGGTCAATGCACTGGCTTTACTAATATCTATGGTTAACAAGAATATTACCCAAATTGCCGCGCCAATGCCTGCGCCGACATAATCAGCACCATAAATCGTGCCTAAATTATGCTTTAGGTGCTTTTGATGGATCTCTTCTCGTATTCTGGCTATTAATGGAATTTCCATACCAATAAAAAAGCCAAGAATAAGGCCGAAAAAATAAGGGCTATTAAAAGCAATAAAGCTTAATTGCTTAAACAAGCCTCCACGTGGATAAGCGTCTGGCGGTAAGTTAAACATTTGACCTAAAATCTCGGGAAATGTTTGGGTGAGGGCGATCAAACCACCAATAATGAGAATTGAGCTGCTACCGAGAAAAGCGATGGCAAGTTCTAGCCAAACGAAACCATTAAAGGCGCATTGTATTTTTCGAGCAGCAAAGGCACCTAAGCCCATAGCAACAATCATTAAGCCGATCATGGCGTAAATGGTACTTTCCATAATACCAAGTACACGACCGGCATAGTGCGATAACAAGTATTCGTAAATAAGCCCACAGCCGGCCAATACGGCCATGGTTAAAATAAGGAGAACATCATCCCAAAGACGACTTCTATCGCTCATTGTGGTTATTCCTGGCGTTTAGTAAGGTAGATTAGGTTTGAAATTTAAATTTATTGATAAACATTCAAGCCCAATAATTTGCACTTGAATGTTTAAACAATGAGGGCAGTGGTCGCTTATGACATTAACGCGGTTAAAATTAATGCAATAGAAATGCTAATAGCCATTTCTACACAAGCAACGCCGATATTATGTTGTTGGTCAACTTCCTCAACTAAGTTGATACCCATCAGGACTAAGCGCTTGGCAACTGAGGTTAATACCGCCACAAGCAATGTCATCACTATCCCAAACACTAACCAACCAATTAAGTTTATCATTAGCGTTTCAGGGCTATAGGTCAAGAAGTGACTCGCCGCGGTAACGGCTAATGCGGTACTGATAACTTGTCCTGCATAGCGAATCGCTAAGGCAATTTGCCCATCGGCAAAGGCACTTTGCATACTGCCATTTTGATTATTTGCGGCGTATTGACGCTCTTTAATGCGAGTAACCAATACCAACATCGCTTGTGAAACAATAAAACCGGCTGTTATTGCCGTAAAGGTATTAATATCTAAGCCATATACCCATAACAACACAGCGCGAATAATAATCGCCGTGGCAATAGCTCCGGCTGCGTCCACTATACCTACGGTAATATTGCGTGCTTTTATTTGCGCGTTCTTATCAATTTGATTAAGGGCAAAGCGGTCATGGAAAACACGGCCGACTTTAATCAGGATCAAGCCAAATATGCCGTAGCTGCCCATACCAATAATTTCACCTAGATAACTATCGGCATTTTCGCCGCTAATAGCACCCGTTAGCACAATACCTAAAGCGGCAACGCTACCAGCAACGCTAATGCCAAAGGCAAAATTATCTTCTTTGGCTAATTCATCGGTTGAGTTGACTTGTGCCGATAAGCCGCTGATAAAACGCATAGCGCCGAGTAAAACAATGGCAATAGCAATATCGATAGTTAAGAAAATCAACAATTCTTGGTTCAAGCCGGTTATTTCAATAAATGTATTCATATTAGTCCCTACTTTCCACGTCTAAAGCTACGTGATGTTGTACTTTTGCTATTTCTAAAGCTGGCGTTTTTTGCGCTTTTACTCGATTTAGCATAAGCACTTTTATTCGTTGATTTGCTGGCAAAGCGATTGGCACTGGTTTGCGCACTTTTACTTTGGCTGGAAATACTTGAAGCGCCAGTTCTGTTTTTTCCATAGGCACTAGTGTACTTTTGTCCGCGACTTTGAAATGATTTTCTGGTGCGGTTATCGATGTCGGTTTGCTTTCGAAGCTGACTAGGTGAGCTATAGCGCTTACGACCATAATCATTGTAATAGCTATAATTTCGACTCCGTCCCCAGTCATTATAATAGGTGCGGCGGGAGCCAAATAAATCACCCATCATTGAATACATTCCGTACCATGCCCAGAATGACATGCCGTTAGAGCCAGTAGTCCAACTACCGTAGGCGGGGTTGCCAATAAGTTGCTCGCCAGTACCAAAGTCTTGTGCTTTATTAGCCGCAAGGCTTTGTGCTTTTGACAGTGAGTTAACACGTGGCAATGTCCCTTCAGACATATCGGCTAAGACATTAAGTGGGTCACTTAATGCGTCAGAGTATAAAACAGGATCTGCGGCTTGATATAGGTTTAATAGTTCATCATAAATCGCTTGAGAGCTATCAAACATTTGTGGTTGGTTTTTTACGGTATTAAGGCGATCAACTAAGGCAAGATACATTGGTCCTTGAGTGCCGGCATCTTTAACGAACTCATCTATTAATGGTTTATAGCTTGGCTTATCAGCAATTAACCTTTGTGCATATTGGCCGATCAAATTCGCATTACGTACTTGGCCATCGTTCAACGCTTGAGCAAGTAACTCAATACGTTGTTCAGTAATCGGTATTTGTTGAGTAATTTGCTCTTTAACAGGGTCTCCACAGGCGGAGAGTAAAAAAAGAAGCAACAAGAGTATTGATTTTAGTGGCTGCATTTCTGCCATAGTGTCCTCAAAAATGCTATGGTTATCATTTATTAATATCACTTATGACATATTATGTCTATTGTTTTAGGCATATCAGTGAAATTAATTTTTTCAGCATTATTTTTTCTGCTTTAGTCGCGGTTTTATGGCGCTATTTAGCAATACTAGCTTATATCGAGGGCAAGGTGTCAAATTCTTATTCGTCTCCAATTCATCCATTGATTGAGCGCCAACAAGAAAAAAGTTGGCAGCAGTTCAATCAGCAATATCCGACCATAGCTGTGTGTTTAGAAAATGAGCGGCTGCTGCTGTTTAAAAAAGCACTCGGCTTAAGTGATTTTATTCTTCGTAGTGCGTTACAAGCGCCAGAGTTAGTTGTTGAGCTGTTTAATAGTGAACAGTTACTCTCGATAGAAACGCCTAATTATCACGACATGTTAGTAGAAGCGTTAGACGAATGTGCAACTGAAGAGCAACTACATAAAAGCTTACGCTTATTTCGTTTGCTGCAAATGGTCAATATTGCTGTTGGCGATTTTTTACTTAACATTAGTTTAGATGAATCCCTAAAAAGACTATCTTTGTTAGCCGATAATTTAATTATTGC
This sequence comes from Colwellia sp. SU-HH01172, assembly GCF_057553355.1. Classification (NCBI taxonomy): domain Bacteria; kingdom Pseudomonadati; phylum Pseudomonadota; class Gammaproteobacteria; order Alteromonadales; family Colwelliaceae; genus Colwellia; species Colwellia sp. SU-HH01172. The sequence continues at coordinate 41,501 of NZ_BAAJMB010000005.1, forward strand.
CGCTAATCAATGGTTAATGCGATTTTGTGTTGAGAAGTGGGGCATGCCGGTTAACAGTGCCGGTGAAGAGCAAAACCTTTTAGTTTATGGCATGGGAAAACTTGGTGGCGAAGAATTAAATTTTTCATCTGATATCGATCTGATTTTTGTTTATCCGGAATCAGGAGAAACTCAAGGTGTAAGACGCAGTATAGACAATCAAACTTTTTTTACGCGCTTAGGACAAAAGCTGATTGCTGCCTTACACCAAAAAACCGCCGATGGCTTTGTCTATCGGGTGGACATGCGTTTACGACCTTTTGGCGAAAGTGGTCCGTTAGTGTTGTCGTTTAACGCCATGGAAAGTTATTACCAAGACCAAGGGCGTGACTGGGAACGCTACGCGATGTTAAAAGCGCGCTTAATTGGACAAGGGCAATATCACGGTCAACTAACGCAAATGCTTAGGCCTTTTGTTTATCGTCGATATATTGACTTTAGTGTCATTGATAGTTTGCGACGCATGAAAGCAATGATTGCCCAAGAAGTTAGACGTAAACAGCTTAACAATAATATAAAATTGGGCGCTGGTGGCATTCGTGAAGTTGAGTTTATTGTGCAAGTTTTTCAAATGATCCGTGGTGGTCGCGTGGTAGAATTACAGCATCGTAATTTATTAACGGTGCTGCCGTTACTGGTCAAGCATGGTGAGGTTAATCCGCAAAGTGCGCAAGTCCTAACCAATAGTTATCGATTTTTGCGACGAGTTGAAAATATTATTCAAGCACTTAATGATCAACAAACGCAAACACTGCCCGATACCGAGTTAGATCAGCAACGCTTAGTGACCATTCTCGCCGATGAAAGCTGCACTGATTGGTCGAGTTTTCTTGAACAACTTATTGTTCATATGCAGGGAGTTCATCATCAGTTTGGTGAGCTCATTGGTGAAGAAAGCCCGAACCGCCAAGCGGTTGATCAATATTGGTCGACCTTGTGGGATAGTCAATGGAGTGATGACGAGTCAATTACTTGGATTGCGCAATCACCGCAATTACATGTTCAGCAAGAACAAGAACCGTGTTGGCATAGCGAAAATTTATGGCAAACACTAAAAGATTTTCGCCATGAAATGAGCAAACGCAGCATGGGCAATAGGGGAAGGCAAGTACTTGATAAGTTAATCCCTAGTTTACTTTGGCATATTGCTAATTTAAAACTGACTGAGCAAACGTTATCGCGAGTGCTAACGGTATTAACAACAGTGGCTACTCGTACCGCATATTTAGAATTATTGTTTGAAAATGAAGGTGCATTAAAGCATTTAATTCATTTGTGCCACAACAGTAGTTGGGTGGCTGAACATATTGCAAAATATCCAATATTATTGGATGAACTTATTGACCCTAAGCTCTTTCACCAAGCTCCAGAATTAAACTCTTATGTTGCTGAACTTCGTGAAATTATGCTGCGAGTGCCGGAAGAAGATCAAGAAGCGCAAATGCTTACTTTGCGTCAATTTAAACAAATAAAGCAACTACGTATTGCCGCTGCTGATATTTCTGGCATTTTGCCAATAACTCAAGTTAGCGCGCATTTAACCGCCTTAGCTGAAGCAACAGTAGAAGAAGTCGCCAACTTGGCTTGGCAGCAACTCAGCCAACGCTTTGGTGTACCCTTAAGCAAAATGAGTTCAGACGATAAAGGTTTTGCTATTATTGGCTACGGAAAGTTAGGTGGTTTTGAGTTAGGCTACAGCTCAGACTTAGATTTAGTCTTTGTTCATGATGCCGATTTGACCGAGCTGACCTCAGGTGAAAAGCAAATTTCTGCCGGACAATTTTATCTTAAGTTAGCGCAACGAATGATGCATTTATTTAACACTCGTATGGCAAACGGTATTTTGTACGAATTAGATATGCGTTTACGACCATCAGGTAATGCGGGATTGCTTATGGTACATATTGATACTTTTGCCCATTATCAAGTTCAAGATGCTTGGACATGGGAGCATCAAGCATTGGTTCGTGCGCGCGTTATCTTTGGCAGCAATGGCTTAATTCAGCAATTTAATGCGGTAAAACGACAAGTACTGTCAACGCCGCGAGATAGAACCATTTTACTTGAAGATGTCTTGAAAATGCGTGATAAAATGCGCAAACATTTGGACAAGTCATCAAGCTTGCTGGTTGATATTAAACAAGGGCGAGGCGGTTTAGTTGATATTGAGTTTTTAGTGCAATATTTAGTGTTGGCGTTTAGTTGCCAGCACCCGCAATTAGCTGACTATTCAGATAATATTAGCTTGCTGAGGCAATTAGCTGATATTGCCGTGCTTAATGAACAAGAGCGTCAATACTTGGAAGTAAATTATTGTAAATTACGTGATTTTGGCCACCATGCTACTTTGCAAAACAAAGAGCAAATGATCATAACCACGTGCTTTGAAAATGAATACCAAGGCGTTTTGCCTATTATTGAAAAATTACTGCAATAATAGCCGGCTTTGCAGATGTTATCTGGCTGTTCTAGGCAGTAACATACATTCATTTGCTAGGTAAGGAATAGGATACTCAATTAAGACTATTGCCCGTTGTTGGTAGCAAAAATAAATACTTAGGCCATTTTCAAAATGGCCTTCAACGGCTTTACCCACTTGGTAGGCGGTGGTCAATATGCCTTTATTAATACGAAACGCATCTTTAACAAGAAAGTCTCTGTTAAGCCACCAAATCACTTCTAAATTATTCTCCTGGGAATACTCTGACAATTTTTGGAATAAAGTTTCACCTAAACGAAACGGGTGAGTATCTGTTCGGCCTGTCCAATTTTTTCGCAAAGGCCGAGTAATAAGGCGACGAGCTTCTAATATTTTCTCAAGATCACCTTTAGGCTCTGGTAGGTAAACAATATTATTTCTTATTTTTGGACCTTTTTCGTCATCGCCGTGTAAATTTGCATAAAATCGGGAAAGTCCTTCAGCGGCGGCATTTTTGCTTTTAGTGGGCCTAACAACCGTTTGTTTTTTTACTTCGGCAATATTAGCGGCGGACTCTGTTACCTGCTCATTAGACCCAGAAATATCATCAGCCGCTTCCTGACTGATTGAAAATAATAGATCTTGATTAAGCAAAAGTGCGGTTGCTAGGGCAATTAGAATCGCCCCTAAGATAATATTTCGTAGCCAAAAATTCATAAGTAATTCATATTTATATTACATCTTAATAGACACCTTAACCAACAATGCTTATTTATACAATGATGGGTCGTCTTCATTGGGCCTAGTTTTAAAACGACGATGCAACCACATATATTGCTCAGGTTTCACTAGAATGGCTTTTTCTAATTCTTGGTTAACTCTCAATACATCAGCAGTATCGTCACCGGTTGGGAAGTTTTCTAACATAGGTTTGATTTCCAAGGTGTAACCACTACCATCATCATTACGGGTAGGTATTAACATATGTGTTTGAGTGTTTTTTTGCCGTGCGAATATTAGCGTGCCCGTTGTTGAGGCCGCTTCGGGGACAGCGAAAAATGGTACAAAGACACTTCGATTGCGACCATAATCTTGATCAGGTAAGTAAACACAGGCTTCACCATCGTGTAGTGCACGAATAAGGCCTTTAACATCGCGCTTGCCAAGCATATATTTATTTGAACGCCCACGCCCTCGAAACTGAAAATATTCCATTAACTGGTTATTATGTGGTCGGTAGAAAACCACCATAGGGTGGCCATAACCGATACCGCGACAGTTAATTTCAACACTTAGGTAATGCATGGCAAGCAGTAAAATACCTTTACCTTCTTGCTGGGCTTTTTCGATGTGCTCTAAGCCGATAACTTTTGTTTTACGCTTTACCCGCCAGTTTGGCCACCACCAACCCATGCCGGTTTCTAATAAAGCAATGCCAGTATTTTCAAAATTACGCTTTAACATAACTTGACGCTCTGCGTCAGTCATTTCAGGGAAACAAAGTTCTAAGTTTCTTAAGGCAACTTTTTTACGGCTAGAACCGAGTTTATATAATAAACGTCCGATCATTTTGCCGAAAAAAAGTTGCAATCGATAAGGTAGCCAAGAAATGGTGTAGAGAACAAATACCCCGAGCCAAGTGAGCCAATACTTAGGTAATAGGAACGATATTTTAAAATTTGGTTGTAAAACTTTGTTTTTACTCACGGGATGATTTCAACTCATTGAATTGCTTGTGATACAATATTACTTATTATATCTGTTATAGGGCACAGGATGAAAGTAGATATTCCCGCTTTTGAAAAAGCGCGAGTTTTAGTTGTTGGCGATATCATGTTAGATCGCTATTGGTATGGGCCTACACAGCGCATTTCACCTGAGGCACCTGTGCCTGTAGTTAAAATTCAGCAAGATGAAGATCGCCCTGGCGGCGCGGCGAACGTGGCATTAAATATCGCATCACTAAATGGTCAAGTCACTTTGGCGGGCATTACCGGTGAAGATGAAGCATCAAGTACCTTGAAAACGCATTTGTCTGCGATGAATATTGATTGTCAGTTCTTAAAATCTAAAACTCACCCGACCATTACAAAATTAAGAGTGTTGAGCCGTAATCAACAATTGTTGCGTTTGGACTTCGAAGAATCATTTGAGGATGTTAACAAACAGCCATTAGTTGAGCAGACTAAAGCTTTAGTGGCAGAGCATGACCTTTTGTTGTTATCCGATTATGACAAAGGTACGCTTTCGGATGTACAAGCCTTAATAAAGGCCGCTAATGAGCAAGGTATTCCGGTATTAGTTGACCCTAAAGGCACCGACTTTGCACGTTATCGCGGTGCGACGTTAATCACGCCTAACCTCTCTGAGTTTGAGGCTGTGGTTGGGCCATGCAAAAGCGAAGCTGAAATTGTTAGTAAGGGCCAAGCGCTATTAAAAGAATTAGACTTGACCGCCATGCTTGTCACCCGCAGTGAACAGGGCATGACCTTGCTGCGCCATGATCATGAAGAGTTCCATTTACCGACGCAAGCGCGCGAGGTTTACGATGTCACTGGTGCTGGAGATACGGTAATTGCGACCCTTGCCTTGGCAATTGCGGCAAAAGCCGGTTTTGCTCAAGCGAGTGCTTTAGCAAATATTGCTGCCGGTATTGTGGTTGGAAAACTAGGAACGTCAACGGTAAGCGAAGCCGAATTAAGTGCTGAGTTATCTTCTGGTCAAGAAAGTGGCTTTGGTGTTTTATCAGAAGAGCAGTTGAAAATTGCCGTTGAATTGGCACAGGCACGTGGTGAAAGTATTGTTATGACTAACGGGTGTTTTGATATTTTGCATGCTGGTCATGTGTCTTATTTAAATACCGCACAAGCCCTTGGTAGTCGATTAATTGTTGCCGTCAATGATGATGCATCGGTGACTCGGTTGAAAGGCCCTGGTCGTCCGGTTAATCCGGTTGATCGAAGAATGGCGGTACTTGCCGGTTTAGGCGCTGTAGATTGGGTGGTGCCATTTAGCGAAGATACACCACAACGTTTAATTGCCAATATTTTACCTAATACCTTAGTTAAAGGGGGCGATTATAAAGTTGAAGAAATTGCTGGCGGGCAAGAAGTTATCGCCGCAGGTGGTGATGTGCAAGTACTTAATTTTGAAGACGGCATTTCAACAACAAAAATTATCAATGCAATTAAGCACGATGATTAGTTGCTAAAATTATTAATTATTAAATGAAAAAAAGCAGCTAAAAAGCTGCTTTTTTATTATCTAAACATAAATTTCATTAACTTTATTTTGCGGCCATTAGACCTTGATTAATGTCTTTTAGATCTTGCTCGGTAATGGTACCACCGGCACGCTTGAGCGCTAAAACATTTTGAATATAGGTATAACGTGTCGATGATAAGTTTCTTTTCGCGTTATAAAGGTTACGGGTACTGTTTAACACGTCAACAATAGTACGTGTACCAACTTCAAAGCCGGCTTCAGTTGCTTTTAATGCACTTTCCGCACTGACTACCGCTTGTTCTAATGACTTAATGGCAGAAACCGCAGCAATAACTGTGTTGTAAGCGTTACGGGTATTACGCACAACATTACGATGAGATTGCTCCAAATCTTGACTAGCAACGACATAATTACTCTGTGCTTGGCGAACGCTACTTGAAATACTGCCGCCAGAATAAATTGGTACGGTTAACGTGACACCGATTGAATGGCTGTCAAATGTTGGCAAGTTTGCGCCATTAACATCACTATCAGAAGAGCTATAGCTACCACTTAAATCAAGCGACGGGTAGTGACCTGACTTAGCAATATTAATGTTTTCTTTGGCGATATCGACATTGATTTTTTGGGCGATTAAATCAAGATTTTTCGCTTCTGCCGTTTGTTGCCATTCATTAGCACTGTCAGGAGAAGGGCGTGAAGTGCCAAAGCGCTCGGTGTTTAAAATATTTAAATCACGAGGGTATATATTGGTGATAACACGTAAGGCTTCTTCTGCGTTAAAGACATTGTTTTCAGCTCTAATTTCATCCGTTACCGCGTTATCATATTGCGCTTGTGCTTCATGAACATCGGTAATCGCCGTTAAACCAACGGAAAATCGCTGCTTTGTTTGCTCTAATTGACGTTCAATAGCGGCTTTTTCAGCGATTGAGAATTCTAAGTCGTCTTTTGCACTTAATACATTAAAGTAGGCTTCCGTTACTCGAACTATTAAGTCTTGCTTAGCCACTTGGTATGAAATATCACTTTGATGAGCTAACTTTTTTGCATTATCAAGGCGGAGCCACGTAGAATGGCGATAAAGCTCCATGCTAAGTGATGCACCGTAAGTAAAGTTTTCAGTTTCAGTGGTAACAACTTGCCCAAAGTCGTTAAAACCTTCACTTTCTCCATCAGAATACGAAGCTGAACCACTAAGTTGTGGTAATAAAGTAGCGCGAGCTTGGTCAATGCCTTCTTTTGTTGCTAAATATTGAGCATGGGCTCCTAGAACAACTGGATCATTTGCTTGTGCTTGTTGGTATACTGATAATAAATCTTCGGCATTAGCTAAAGAGCTACTTGCAGCACAGGCAAGGCCAATAAATAATGCGGTTATTGTTTTTCTCATGTCAGAGCGATCCCTTTAATATTGAACTTGGTATTATTTTTCTAATTGTAACCATCTTATCGTGAATAAGGAATTAGCTAAATAAAATAAGTGTTTACCGAAGTATTCTAGTGTAACAAAATGTTAAGTGCTAGTGTGCTAGGAAAATCATCGCTAATTTTTTGAAATAACACTAAGGACTAAGCTATGGAACAAGCAAAGGAGACATTGTTACGTTTTAACTCTGACGATGTTGAAGTTGTTGATAAAAAAAGAAAGTATCAAGGTTTTTTTGCCCTTGATGAATATCAATTCCGCCATAAGCTTTATGGCGGTGGTTACAGCGAAATTTTAACAAGAGAAGTCTTTGAACGCGGCGATGCGGTTGCACTATTACCCTATGATCCCGTTACCGATTCTATTGTATTGATTGAGCAGTTTCGACCAGGTGCATTAAGAAGCGAAACGGGCCCGTGGCAATTGGAGTTAATAGCTGGCATGTTTGACGTTGATGAACAACCCATTGCAGTGGCAATACGTGAAGCAAAAGAAGAGGCAAATTTAACCATAGCGGCCAACAACGTAGTGAAAGTGATGAACTATTTGTCTAGCTCAGGTGGCATGAGTGAATGCATTCACCTTTATTGTGCGAGTGTTGATAGTCATAACCTTTCTGGTGTTTATGGACTAGCAAGTGAAGGTGAAGACATCTTGGTACATGTTATGTCCCGCCAAGATGCATTAACGTTATTGGCGAGTGGAAAAATTCCCAATGCCGCCACCATAATTGCGCTACAATGGCTACAATTAAACTTAGATAAATTTCGGGATAACTAGAAAATAATGTCAGTTGTTGTAAAAAAATATCGCCCACATTTACCAACATTGATGTCACTTTGTGATATTAATTATATGTTGTTATTACGTATTCTTGCTGATAAAGAGCAAGTGGGGGAGCAACGTTGTTTTTTTATTTCTGACTTTTTAAATTACCGTGTGGTGGTTAATGAAGTGACTCGCTACACGACATTATTAACCATTTGCCAAGAAGCTAATATTCGCGGCTATAATTTAACGACACTATTTCAGCCTAAAATGGTGGTTCGACTATACCACGACGCGCGCATGGCAGAAGTTGTTAGTAATCAAGATGTCAGGCAAATTAAACCCCGTTACGACTATCCAAATGAAAAAATGTATTTGCCAGATGAAAAACAACAAATTAATTTCTTTTTAAAAGAATGGTTGCAGTTATGCTTGCAACTTGGTCAAGTGCAGCTAAATAAAACTTTAAATTAGAGCCGATGTCAGAAAAGTTTATCTTAATACAAATCAGTGATAGCCATCTCTTTGCTGAAAGCTCGGGCTTACACCACAATAGCAATGTTTATCAAAATTTAAGTCAAGTCTTAACGCGAATAAAGCAATTGCCGCACGTTGACGCTATTGTCTTTACCGGCGATTTAACCCAAGATCATAGTGATGCTTCATATCAACTTTTTGCCCAAGCTTTTCGTCGTGCTGAAATAACGACTCCTGTTTATTATCTTGCTGGCAACCATGATGAACCGGAGTTATTAGATCGCTACTTAGTCGCGCCACCTTTTTGTCGTACTAAGGTGATCGAAACCCCGCACTGGCAAATAGTTTTAGTAGCAAGTAAAAGTGAGACGCCTGCAGGAAGGGTTAGCCAGCAAGAATTTCATCGCGTAACAAATGCCATTGATACGAAAAAATCACAGTTATTATTGATGCATCATCACCCAGTTGATGTTGGATTTTTTATTGACAGACATGGCTTAGAGAATAAAAAGCAATTTCAGCAATTTATTGATGATTGCTCGTCAATTGTTGCAATTGGTTGTGGCCATGTGCACCAAGCATTAACCTTACCTATTCCACTAAAGCGAGGGGATATTTCTTTGTTTAGCTGTCCTGCGACTTCTATTCAATTTGATGTTAGCTGCGCAACTGTCGGTAATAGTGGTCAAGGGCCGGGCTTTCGTCAGTTTACTTTAGATGAAAACAAACAAATTATGACTGATGTTTTTTATCTTTAAAAGACCTTAAGGAATTCATTCTAGTGATAAATATACTTTATATTCATGGCTTTAATTCATCGCCGCAATCGATGAAAGCGGTATTGACTAGAACATATTTCGCTAAGTATTACCCCGAGGTAACTATCTATAGTCCACAACTATTATCTGCTCCTAATGCCGCAATTAATCAGCTTGAAACGATAATTAACAGCCAACCCAAAGCAACTTGGCGGCTTATGGGCTCATCATTAGGGGGATATTTCTCAAACTATTTAGCAGAAAAATTTCAATTACCAGCAGTACTCATTAATCCAGCAGTAAAGCCTTATGAGCTTATGACTGATTTTCTTGGTGAACAAGTAAACCCTTATACCAAAGAGGTTTATCAAGTTGAAGAACAACATATTGGCGATTTAAAACAACTTAATCAGGAAAATATTTCTAAAAAAAACTACTTGGTCATGGTACAAACTGGTGATGAAGTGTTAGATTACCAACAAGCCGTTGAAAAATACCAGCATTGCCAATTGGTCGTGCAAGAGGAAGGCGATCATAGTTTTGTTAACTATGAAAAAATGCTCCCCGACATTGCGGTATTTTTTAATTTAGAATTGAATTAGCGTAATAATTATTAGAACAGTTAAATGAGCGAACAATATAATTCAGACTCCATTGAAGTTCTCAGTGGCCTTGATCCGGTACGTCATCGTCCGGGTATGTATACCGATACCAACCGCCCTAATCATTTAGGTCAAGAAGTAATTGATAACTCTGTTGATGAGGCATTGGCAGGGCATGCGCAAAATATCCTTGTTATTCTTGATAAAGATCAGTCCTTAGAGGTTATTGATGATGGTCGAGGCATGCCAATTGACATCCACCCAGAAGAAGGTGTTTCTGGTGTCGAGCTAATTTTTTGTAAATTGCATGCTGGCGGCAAATTTTCTAATAAAAATTATCAATTTTCTGGTGGTTTACATGGTGTTGGCATTTCCGTGGTAAACGCGTTGTCAACACGAGTTGATGTTGCCGTCAGGCGGGAAAGTAAAGTCTATGAAATGGCTTTTGAGAATGGTCATAAAGTAGAAGAATTAAGAGAAACCGGGACAGTAGGGCGCAGAAATACCGGAACTCGGGTTAAGTTTTGGCCAGATGCGAGTTATTTTGATTCTGCAAAATTTTCTGCTCGTCGCCTTGCACACCTATTAAAAGCTAAAGCGGTATTATGTCCAGGCTTGACGATTAAGTTTCATGATAAAAATGAAGATAAGAAGTATCAATGGTGCTACGAAGATGGCTTAGTTGATTACTTAAAAGAGTCGGTAAAAGATTTAGAAAGTTTACCGGAAGAACCCTTTGTTGGTAGCTTTACGTCTCAACATGAGGCAGCCGATTGGGCTGTTACTTGGTTGCCAGAAGGCGGAGAGTCAGTTGGTGAAAGTTATGTAAACTTGATCCCGACAATTCAGGGCGGCACTCATGTTAATGGCATGCGCCAAGGTTTACTTGAGTCTATGCGCGAGTTTTGTGAATTTCGCAATTTAATTCCACGTGGCGTGAAATTAACACCTGATGATATTTGGGATAAATGTTCTTATATCTTATCGGTAAAAATGGAAGACCCGCAGTTTGCTGGGCAAACGAAAGAAAGATTGTCATCGCGTCAATGTGCGGCTTTTGTTACTGGCGTTGTTAAAGACTCATTCAGTCTTTGGTTAAATGAGCACACGGAAATTGCCGAGGCTTTAGCTGATTTTTGTATTTCAAATGCTCAACGCAGATTACGAGCTAGCAAGAAAATAATACGAAAGAAAGTGACGCAAGGTCCTGCATTACCTGGCAAGTTAACCGACTGTGGTAGTCAAGACAATGCCCGTACGGAATTATTTTTAGTAGAGGGTGATTCTGCAGGTGGTAGTGCAAAACAAGCACGAGATCGTGAAATTCAAGCGATTATGCCGTTACGAGGTAAAATTCTAAATACTTGGGAAGTAGAGTCTGGACAAATACTCGCTTCACAAGAAGTGCATGATATTTCTGTTGCCTTAGGTATTGACCCTGATACCGACGATTTATCGGGATTACGTTACGGAAAGATATGTATTCTTGCGGATGCTGACTCCGATGGGCTGCATATCGCGACCTTGTTATGTGCGCTATTTACTCAACACTTTTTGCCTTTAGTGCAAGCCGGTCATGTTTATGTTGCAATGCCGCCTTTATATCGTATCGATGTCGGTAAAGAGGTTTTTTATGCGTTGGATGAAGGTGAAAAAGACGGTATTTTAGATCGTATTGAAGCCGAGAAGAAGCGCGGAAAAGTCAATGTTCAACGCTTTAAAGGTTTGGGTGAAATGAACCCATTACAGTTGCGTGAAACCACTATGGATCCTAATACCCGCCGCTTAGTGCAACTGACGGTCGACGAGCATAGTGAAACTATGGAATTGATGGACATGTTATTATCGAAAAAACGCAGTGGTGATCGTAAAGACTGGCTGCAATCGAAAGGTGATTTGGTCGAGTTAGCCTAAGAAGTTAGCTCTCTGTTTAAATGGATATTAGATAAATTTTTACAGTAAAGCTATAGCGTTAATCGCAATAGCTTTTTAATACAGTTTTTTGGGGCTTTATGATTGAGCATCGTCAGTTACGCAGTATTTGTCACGCGTCACTAGGAACTAATGATTTAGCACAGGCTAAAGCTTTTTACACTCCGGTATTAAAAACCTTAGCCATAGAGCTGGTGAGTGAATATGACCGTGCCATAGCATATGGCAAAGGTTATCCTGAGTTTTGGCTACAAAAGCCTTTTAACAACGCGTCTGCAACTTGTGGCAACGGTGTTCATTTTGGCTTTGTTGCGCTAAGTCGGCAGCAAGTCGATGATTTTTATCAGGTGGCGTTAGCTTGCGGTGGAAAATGTAACGGTAAGCCTGGCGCTAGGCCTGAATATGGTGCGGCGTATTACGGTTGTTTTATTACCGATCTCGAAGGTAATAAAATTGAAGCGAGTTATTGGCAGTTTGATATCAAGTAGTTTTGCTTGCCTATTTTTACCTTGAAAGGTCGTCGATAAGACATTAAAAATAACAGTTTAATATTTATCCATATTCGTTTTATACTGTAGATTGTACTAAATCGCTGAGGTTTTTGGAGCGCGAGATTTGCTAAAATTTTTTTTTAAATTTACCCTGCAAAATTTTAGCCGTACTCTCTTTTTTTTATTGTTAATATCTTGTAAATCAAATGCTTTGCAGTCAGTTGCTAAAAGTGATTTTGATAGCTCTATTGCTAAAGCTGAGTTGTTAATTGATAGCGATCCTAAAGCGGCATTACAGATGCTAAATGCCTACCAAAATGAGGTGAGTTCACAACCACTCACTAGCCAAGTTAACTATTATCGTGTCCAGTCTGAAGCTTATGCAGATCAAGCGCTTTATTCTCTTAGTGAAGCATCAGCAGACATTGGCTTAAAACTTACCAAACAAATGAATAGCCCGAGTATTTTTATTGCTGAGCTCGCCTACACTAAGGGCTTTGCCATTGAAAGCCTTGGTGATTTTGAGAGTGCTTTACAGCTTTATTTAAATGGTTTAGATATTGCGCGCTCAATGGACAATCAGGAGTTTATTGCTCGCGGTTTGATTAATATCGGGGCAATTTATTATCTACAAAAAGACTATAAGCAATCATTAATCGCACTCAATAAAGCATTGCAGTTGGCCTATGAGATTGAAGATGAAGCTTTGCTAGGAGATATTACCAGTGAGCTTGGCATTTTATATGGCTATTTGGGAGAAGATAATCAAGCGAATCAATTTTTCCAAGAATCTTTTCACCACTTTAAGAAAGCCGGTAAGCATAATTATGCGCTTAATAGTTTGCATAATGTCGCTATTAATCATTCCAACCAAGAGCGCTATGACGATGCTATTGCCGCTTATCGAGTATTAGAAAGTGAAATACAGCCCAATACCAGCAACGAGTTTATTGCCGGGGTTTATCGCAGTTTAGCTTGGGCACTACTTAATAAAGAAGATGCCGATACCGAGAATGCCTATCGTTACATTTTACTTGCTGGTGAGTATGTTAAAGAAGTTGAGCAACATTTAGTTAAATTACAATATCTTATTGATAAAGCATATATATTGGAAAAGATGACGCGTTATCAAGAAGCTTTACTAAATATTGAACAGGCGCAAGAATTGTTCGAGCAAAAGACTAAGAATATTTACGACGTTAGTGAAATTAACATTTTATATTTAAAGGCAAAACTTCATTATGCTTTAGGGCATTACAATCAGGCATATCGATTTCAAGAACAATATTTTGTCAAAGCAAAGGCTTATAAAGAATCACAAAATACATCAGAAATTGATGAGTTAAGATTACATTATGAGAGTGAGGCAGCAGAGCGGCAAAAAAATATCCTGAAACAAAAACAAAGCCTACAAGACTTTCAGTTGCAAAAGTTAACCCAAGAAGCAAACAACCGCAAAGGCCTTGCTGCTTTATTAGCAATATTTATGCTCATTTTAGCTTGGTTTTTGTATCGTGTGGTAAAAGGAAAGAAAAGATTAGTTACGGCAACAAGAATCGATAGTTTAACCGGGGTTGTTAATCGTAGAAGGCTGTTAGAGCTTGGTGAACAGGGCTTTAATGAAGCTAAAGTCCAACAACGCACTTTTAGTGTGTGTATGATTGATGTTGATTTTTTTAAGAAAATTAATGATAAATACGGCCATAAAGTTGGCGATAGTGCCTTACAAGAAATTGCGGCTTTTGGACAGGCACAAATGCGTGAAAGTGATGTTTTTGGTCGTTTCGGCGGTGAAGAATTTATCGCACTGTTACCTGACACTGAGCACCAGGAGGCTTTTGAGGTCGCACAACGTATTAGGAACAGCATCGAAAATGCAATCTGGCAAGTGCAGGAAATAAACCACCTGACGGTGAGTATTGGTGTTTCAACATACCAGCAAAATAATTATGATAATTTTAATGAGCTATTAAAAGCGGCCGACGAGCAACTTTTGCAAGCTAAACGAACCGGTCGTAATTTGGTGGTTTAAGATGACGAGACATTTTTATAGCAAATCTATTATTAGCTGGATTCTTCTTTATTTATTGTCGAATAACGCTGTTGCAAACGATGTGCCCGGTCAAGAATTGGTTTTTGATAAGTTTTCGTCCTCATTACCTCAAGCGAAAAACCCGGCATCGATTTATCCTATTGATCAAAAAATAAGAGCGTTAACTAGGCTAAGCGAACATGACACTGCCAGTGCTCAAGTTGAGCTACGTAAATTGCAACAAGCAGGCTTAACACTTAATCAAGCGGAATTTTATTTGTTACATGTTATTAGAGCGAATATTGCTAATGTGAAAGGGCAAGAACATAAAGTTATTAATTGGCTAAATAAGGCGATAAAACTGGAGCCTTATCTAAACGAGAAGCAATTAAATAGACCTGACTTTGCTAATGCCTATTTAATCCTTGCCAAGGTTTATCAGCAGCAAGGAAACTATCAAAAAGCCTTTGATAGTAAAAAAAAGTACATTAAAAAAAATTCAGATAATTTAAAAGTACAAAATGAACTACGTGTTAAACGATTAAATGAAAAATATCAGATGAAAAAGAAGCACGAAGAAAATGAGCTTCTTGGCCAAAATGGTGAATTGAAACGTTTTGAGCTAGCGAGAGTTGAATCGCAACGTAATAGACAAAATTTAAATATTGCAATCATTCTCTCAGCAGGCGTATTGTTTATTTTTCTGCTTGTACGTCAGTTTAAAATTCGCCGAGCACTAAAAATACTTGCACGAACTGATAGTTTAACCAAATTAGCAAATCGCAGAGCCTTTTTTACCAAGGGCTACCAGTATATGGAGCATGCTTTAAAAGAGCAAAGTGAACTGTGTGTGTTAATGATCGATATTGATCATTTTAAACAGATAAATGATAACCAAGGGCATGGTATTGGTGACAAAGTGATTTGTCATGTTGCCAATTTAGCAAGTGAAACTATGCGCGCTCGCGATATTCTTGCACGAATTGGTGGTGAGGAATTTGCGGCTATTTTACCTGATGCTAATATCGGGCAAGCGAGGGCTATTGCTGAGCGAATTCGAGAAAAAGTTCAGGATAGTGCGGAGCCGGGAATAAAAGAATTATCGGTGTCAGTCAGTATTGGTGTCGCTAATATTGCCGATGCCGCGAAAAGTTTTGATCATTTACTACATCTTGCTGATATCGCAATGTATCAAGCGAAAAGCAATGGTCGCAATTGTGTTTGTACTTATAGCCCCTCTATGCAAGAGTCATAAATAGTTTCACTTAGTTAAATATAATCGTGTGAAAGTATTTTTTCTATGTCCATAATCAGCTAAGCTAGCAGTGCAATCATAACAACAAAAATTAGATTAATAACTAGCCGTTAATCGCACTTTTTAGGAAAAACACTTCATGTCAGATGCAATCGACTTTAGTTTAGACGGTATTGAACAGCGACCTTTAAAGCAGTTTACTGAAGAAGCTTATTTAAATTACTCTATGTATGTCATCATGGATCGTGCGCTACCGCATATTGGTGACGGTTTAAAGCCCGTGCAACGTCGAATTGTTTATGCTATGTCAGAGCTTGGTTTATCTGCCGTTGCTAAATATAAAAAGTCTGCCCGTACGGTTGGTGATGTTTTAGGTAAATTCCACCCCCATGGCGATTCTGCTTGTTATGAAGCTATGGTGTTGATGGCACAGCCATTTTCCTATCGTTACCCTTTGGTTGATGGCCAAGGTAACTGGGGGGCACCAGATGATCCTAAATCATTTGCGGCGATGCGTTATACCGAAGCTCGGTTATCACGCTTTAGTGAAGTGCTATTGGCAGAATTAGGGCAAGGTACCGTAGATTGGACGCCTAATTTTGATGGCACCATGAAGGAGCCAAAAACTTTACCTGCACGTTTGCCACATATTTTACTTAACGGTATCACCGGCATTGCCGTAGGTATGGCAACCGATATTCCGCCACATAATGTTCGTGAAGTTGCTCAGGCATGTGTGCATCTTATTGAACAACCTAAAGCTGAACTTGCTGATATTTTGGATATAGTTCAGGGACCTGATTACCCAACTGACGCTGAAATTATAACGCCAAAAGCGGATATTGAAAAAATTTATCAAACCGGTAAAGGCAGCATAAAAATGCGTGCGGTTTACGAAATATTGCATGGCGAAGTCGTAATCACCTCCTTACCACATCAAGCGTCCGGTGGCAAAATACTAGAACAAATTGCCAATCAAATGCAGGCGAAAAAGCTGCCTATGGTGGTCGATTTACGCGATGAGTCTGATCATGAAAACCCTATTCGTTTAGTCGTAGTGCCGCGTTCGAATCGTGTTGATATTGACCAGCTGATGCAGCATTTATTTGCCACCACAGACTTAGAAAAAAACTTCCGTGTTAACTTAAACATGATTGGTTTAGACAATAAGCCAGCAGTTAAAGACATTAAAACCATCTTAAGCGAATGGTTAGAATACCGACGCGAAACAGTCCGCCGTCGCTTACAGTATCGTTTGGATAAGGTTTTAGCGCGCCTACATATTTTAGATGGCTTATTGGTTGCCTATTTAAATATTGATGAAGTTATTGAAATTATTAGGACATTTGATAATCCGAAAGCGGAATTAATGTCACGTTTTGAGTTATCAGAGCGTCAAGCGGAATCAATACTTGAAATTAAACTTCGCCAACTTGCTAAGCTTGAAGAAATTAAAATTCGCGCCGAACAAGATGAGCTAAACAAAGAGCGTGAATATTTAGAAAAAACTCTTGGCTCTAAAGCGCGGATGAACACCTTATTGAAAAAAGAAATCCTCGAAGCAGCTGAAAAGTACGGTGATGAGCGCCGTTCAGTTTTAGTTGAGCGCAGTGAAGCGAAGGCGTTATCGGAAAAAGATTTAATGCCAAGTGAAGCTGTTACTGTGGTGGTTTCGGAAAAAGGTTGGGCTCGTTGTGCCAAGGGACATGATATTGACGCGAAAGCATTAAGTTATAAATCTGGCGATGAGTATTTATGCGCGGCTAAAGGACGAAGTAATCGCCCTGTGGTCTTTATTGATTCGGCGGGTAGGGCATATGCTACTGACGCCCACAGTTTGCCAACAGCACGTAGCCAAGGAGAGCCGTTAACCGGACGTTTTAATTTGGCCAGTGGCGAAAATTTTGAAAAAGTACTGATGGCGGAAGACAATCAACGATATTTACTGAGCAGTGATGCCGGTTATGGTTTTGTTGGTAGTTTTGCTGATATGGTCAGTCGCAATAAAAATGGTAAGGCGCTGTTGAGCCTATCGGTAGCAGCGAAAGTGATGACGCCAAAAGTGATTAGCGATTTGGATAATGAGTTAGTGCTTTCAGTGACGTCTGAAGGGCGGATGTTAGTATTTCCAATCAAAGACTTACCTATTTTGAGTAAAGGTAAAGGTAATAAGATTATTAATATTCCGTCTGCACGGGCTAAGGCACGAGAGGAATATGTTACCTTGCTGGAAGTGTTGTCGCCTGATAGCGCGGTTACCCTGCATGCAGGTAAGCGAAAGTTAACCCTTAAAGCTAGCGATATAGAACATTATCGTGGTGAACGTGGTCGTCGTGGTAACAAGCTACCAAGAGGCCTGCAACGTGTTGACCGAATTGTTGTCGAGCATGTTACTCCTATAGAATCTGATAGTAGCGAATCCTAACGTTATTTTTCGCCTTAATATGTTATTCATATTAAGGCGAGCTTTGCTTCTTTTAGTCCTCTAGTACTCTGTTTTTTATAATGAATTTAATGTTTTAAAATACACTTAATGTCATAAAACTGTCATAAAACTTGCCTAGAATCGTTCTTAATTAGGAGAGTTATGTGATAGCAAATATAAAACAAATTATTCAAGAAAAAGCGGTTAATACGGTATTTCAACCGATATTTAATATTGAACAACAAAGTATTACCGGTTATGAGGCGTTAACCCGCGGCCCTAAAAATAGCCCTTTGTACACTCCTGATAAATTATTTCAGCAGGCAACACAGGCTGATTTATTGTCAGAGCTTGAAATCCTTTGTCGAGATAAAGCGATAAAACGTTTTGCTGAACTTAAGTTAACCGGGAAGTTATTCCTTAATATTAGCCCGCTTGTGCTGCTTAATAAAAACCACCCGCAAGGTGAAACGATAAAGTTTGTTGAGCAAGCAGGGTTAAACTGTCAGCAAATTGTCATTGAGTTGAGTGAAAAATACCCTTTACCCAATAACGAAATGTTAAGTCATGCCTTAGCCAAGTATCGCCAATTTGGCTTTAATGTTGCCATTGACGATTTAGGGGCCGGTTATTCAGGTTTAAAGCTTTGGAGTCAATTGCTGCCGAATATTGTTAAAGTCGATCGTTACTTCGTTGAGAACTGCCATCGCGATTGTTTTAAACAAAAATTTCTCCAAGCCATTTTTGACCTTGCCACCGCAGCTGAAGCTGAGGTCGTGGTTGAGGGCATTGAGTGTCAGCAGGAGTTTGAATTACTTCAAAGCCTAGGCATGGTTCATGCGCAAGGATTTTACCTTGCCAAGCCTAAAATTGAGCCGATAAGGGCTTATCCAGAGCACTTAATCACTCAACGTCAGCATCAGATGGCTGTTCGTTAGATAACCCTCTATCGTGACTTACACGAAGAATAAGAGCAGCAAGCTGAGTGATTTTTATATTCGATAGTTGCCGATAATCAAAATAGGGACAGATGATTAGCTTTTCTTTAAAATTCACTGCAAAGTCATTATTTAGCCAGCTACATTGTTCTAATAAGTTAAGTTGTTGTGCATAGCCTTTACCCAGCACGATATGTATTTTATTTTTTTCTTGACTTGTTATGACCGGCTCACTGAATAACAGGCAATGTTGGTTGGCTTGGAGCAGCTGCCCATCTCGCAAAGTTTGCCAGCTCAAAAAATTCTCAGGGCGTAATTCAAACATTAGTTTTGCGTAAACATTAAATATTTTTCGCCAATGGTTCCCTGTCTCATTAGCAATATAAGCAATCTCACCTGATGTCAGTGTTTTTAGCGTAGATAGATTTTGATAGGTATTAATAGGTGGTCGATTTTTAATATAAAAATATAAGCTTGCTTGTTTATTGCCTAAGCCTACTAGCTTTTCATTCATGATCTTTTTCCAATAAAAAACCCGGTAATTCCGGGTTTCTAGTCGTTTTGCTTAGCGCTAAGCTAGTTAAAACTCTTCCAACATATATTCTAAAGAATCATCGAATGCTTTGAGATCTTTTTCTAGTTGGAATTTTTCTTTCAGTTGTTCAATTTCACGCCATTTTCTTTTTTTATTATTACTAGAACTTGATTTAGGTTGTCCTGTTAAAGAGTCCAACACTTTTTGAAGTTTTGCCATGGTATGCTCCTTTTTTCTACAACTGCAGCTTTTTAATACCATAATTATTCGAAAAATAGAAACATTATTTTGCATTTTTGTTACAAAACTATAAATTTTAGCAAGTTCAATTTTAATAAAATGTTAACTGGGCCTTAAAGCATGGCAAGTAATTGTTGCTCTAATTTTGCTTGGTCGATGGCAAAGTTACGAATACCTTCAGCAAGCTTTTCTGTCGCCATAGCGTCTTGGTTCATTTGCCATCTAAACTGAGTTTCTGTTAATGGCGCTTCATCGGCGATAGCGGGTTGTTCAGCAAATAGTTTTTGTTTTACCACTTGGTTTGAATTAGCTAATTCATCCATTAGGTTAGGGCTAATGGTTAGTCGGTCACAGCCGGCCAATTCTAGTATTTCGCCAGTGTTACGGAAACTTGCCCCCATAACCACGGTTTTATAACCTTTCGCTTTGTAATAATTATAAATGCTAGATACCGAAATTACGCCAGGATCTTCTGCCGCTAAATATTCGCTTTTACCACTGTCTTTTTTGTGCCAGTCAAGGATACGGCCAACAAATGGTGAAATAAGGTAAATATTTGCTTCAGCACAAGCTTGTGCTTGAGCAAAGTTAAATAACAAGGTTAAGTTACAGTTGATGCCTTCTTGCTCTAGTTGCTCAGCAGCTTTAATACCTTCCCAAGTAGACGCCACTTTAATTAGAATACGGTCATTACTAATACCGGCTTCATTGTACATAGCGATCAATTTTTTACCTTTGGCAATCGAGGCTTGGCTATCAAAAGATAAACGTGCATCAACTTCGGTGGAAATTCTACCCGGGACTATTTTTAATATTTCTAGGCCAATCAATACCGAGAGTTTATCGGCAGCGTCAATCACTTGTTGCTCTGTATTGTTTGATTGCGATTTTGCCCACTCGACAGCAGCCGCTAGTAAATGCTGGTAATTTGATAACGAGGCGGCTTTTAATAATAATGATGGGTTCGTTGTCGCATCTTGTGGTTGAAACTTGGCAATGGCTTCAATATCGCCGGTATCGGCAACAACAGTGGTCATTGCTTTTAATTGAGAAAGTTGATCTGTCATAACATGTCCCTTGAATTTAATAATGGAATCAAATGAGTTATTGAGTACGTTTTGGTGAAATATTACAACGTTTTTCGAGCAAAATAGATGAAATTGCTAGGTATCTGTCTTATTCATCTATATTTGTATCAAATTTTCATAAATTAGCAAGTGAGTTTATGGAATAACTTAGAGGAAATCAGATATATTTTTCTTAGTTATGCTTTCTTGTATTAATAAACTCCTGTTAAGGCGATTATATTCATTTTTGCTTATGTTATAGTGGCAAAAAATCATTTTAATTTAGAGAGTAGATCAGCCATGTTACTTGTTGTTTCTCCCGCGAAAAACCTTGATTATGATTCCCCGTTAGTGACTAAGCAGTTTTCTCAACCAGAGTTGCTTGAGCATAGTAAAGTGCTGATAAAGCAATGCAAAAAGCTAACCCCCGCTGATATTAGTTCATTAATGGGCATAAGTGATAAGTTAGCAGGCCTTAATGCCGCGCGTTTTGGCCAATGGTCAACTCCTTTTACTGTTGATAATGCCCGACAAGCAATTTTAGCTTTTAATGGTGATGTTTATACCGGCTTAGATGCGAAAACTTTTAATGAAGATAATTTTGCCTTTGCACAGCAACATATGCGAATTTTATCCGGTTTGTACGGATTGCTAAAACCTTTAGATTTGATGCAAGCCTATCGTTTAGAAATGGGCAAAAAGCTGGAAAATGAACGTGGCAGCAATTTATATCAATTTTGGGGCGATATCATTACTGAGCACTTAAATACCGCAATTGCTGCGCAAGGTGATGACATATTAATTAACTTAGCGTCAAATGAATACTTTAAATCGGTGAAGAAAAAATCATTACAAGCTCAGGTGATCACTCCGGCGTTTAAAGATTGGAAAAATGGTCAATATAAAATGATCAGTTTCTTTGCTAAAAAAGCCCGTGGCTTAATGGCACGTTATATTATTGAAAATGAAATTACTGAACTTGAGCAATTAAAAGCGTTCGATCTTGCTGGCTATCAATATTCAAGTGAATTTAGTCAAGGCAATGATTGGGTATTTACCCGCAAAAAAATGTAAATTAAGCGGTTGTTTTATCAATAAGCAAACTAACCTATTAGGCCTTATAAGACCTAATGTTATCTAGTTAGGTAACATTAGGTCAACACCATAGTTATTACTCTTCAGTTACCATTAGCCCTTGAAGTAAAAGTACTGCCCGCGTAAATACTGTGAACTAAACCAATATTGGGATTTGGGAGGTTTGGGGATATATATATCCTCTGCTAAGCTTCAACTAATTGATGTCGCAATAGGTTTTACCATTATGTCTAAAATGTCACTGTTTCCCGCTATTTTCTTGTTAGTTATCTCCCTGGCTATCTCTGCTTGTGCAACGATGGGAAATGGTACTAAAGCTGAAAAACAGGCCAATATTTTGCAAATGAAAGAGGCGGTGCTAACTCAGCTTTTTACCGAAAAGCCTGATACACGGCAACAATTAAATTCAGCACCCGGTTATGCGGTGTTTTCAAATGCTAATATTAATTTGATTTTTATGGCAGCCGGCACTGGTTATGGCGTGGTAAAAGATATGCGCAGCAAAAGGCATACCTACATGAATATGGCGGAAGGAGGTGTAGGGCTTGGTTTAGGCGTTAAAGATTATCGAATTGTCATGGTATTTCATACTCGAAAAGCAATGACGAATTTTATTAACAGTGGTTGGACGTTTGGCGGTAATGCCGATGCTTCAGCAAAAGCAGGCAATAAAGGTGGCTCAGTAGAAGGTGAAGCATATTATGGTGATGTTACTGTTTATACCTTTACTGAAAGTGGTTTAGCACTGCAAGCTACGATTAAAGGCACAAAGTTTTGGCGTGCCGATGGCTTAAATTAACCGGAGCTCGGGATAAGCAAAATGCTACAGTAGCGTTATTAAAGCCTATTTTTACGTTGTTCAAGTTGCCGATAACCGGTTATTGGCCACACTTAAACGCCTTGAACTAGACATAAATACCACTATTTTAGATTGAGTGTTGATAATGTTTTGAAATAGCTATGTTTTTCATTCTCATTATCCCAAGTTCAGGGTAAATTAATAACATAATTTATGGTTAAAAGTTGATCGCTACACCAGTATAAAAATAGGTGCCGTTGTAACCAAAAGGTGCTGAGCGACGTGAATATTGGAATACACCGTCGCTATCGACAATGCTATTTCCAGCATCATCAATAATACTTCCTGCTCTTGAATTACCTATGGTATTTTTATCAGGGTAAACGTTAAATAGGTTATTGCTACCAAAGTAAAGTTCAATGCTATCGGTGATTTGATGTTCAATACGAAGGTCGGTTAGTAATTTTGCACCGTAAGTTTGCTGCTCTCCATCGATAACACTGTACTTGCCAAAATGGTTTAAGGTGAGATTAAAGCGCCATTGTTGCAGCTGATAATTAATATTAAAATTAATTCTGCTTTCGGGTTGCCAATCTTCAATAATGGCAATGTCGTGCTGCGAGAATACATTGTCAACAGGTAAGCTATTTAAGGTACTGGTTGATGGTGTAAATAATCGCTGTACCTCTGTTTTAGTGTAATTTACTGCCAGTGTTAAATCGAGTTGCCCTTGAGCAAATGGTGTTTGCCATGTGGCAATAATATCAATGCCTTGAGTTTTGCTGTCGACACCATTTAAAAATACTTGTGCTTTGTCAACGTTTTCAGCCAAAAGTAATTGGTCTAAAGTCTCATTAAGGCCAGTACATATGCCGCTACTTAGCACTATTCGATCTTTTATCGATATATGATAATAATCAAAAGTCAGCGTTAGGTCATTGTCAAAACTTGCAATAGCACCCAAGCTTAAGTTTGTTGAAGTTTCTTCTTTTAATTCAGGAATTCCTATCGCGCTCGCTAACTGACTGTCATTACGAAATGTGGCGACTTTTTGGCTGATAAGTTGCTCGTTATCGTTAACTAAAAATTGCGTGCTGGTATTGTTGAAGTAAAGCTGTTGCATAGACGGAGCGCGAAAGCCGGTGTTAATAGCTGCTCGATAGGTTAGCCAGTCACGGCTTTGCCAATGGCCAGCAAGCTTTATATTTGATGAAGAGCCAAATCCGTCGTAGTGATCAAACCTTGCCGCCGTATTGACAAAGAGATCTGATAACAGTTGTTGTTCAACTTCCAAATATAATGAGCGAACGTGGCGCTTTTCATCAACGGCAGAGCTAGGAGCAATGCCCGGAAAGCCTTGAATACCCGCGATCGCATCATTGGCGAATAATGAGTTATTCGCCAGGGTGTCATAGTCGAAGTAGCTATATTTTTCTCCGGCTTTAACTTGATAATGATCCTGCCTAAGTTCTAATCCTAAGGCGAGTGTCGCCCAATCAAGATCTTTTCTAATATCTACATTCAACGTTTGTAGCGATAAGGCAAGGTCGTAGGCATGAGCACTTTGTGGAATGTTTTCTCGAATTTGTTGCGCTGACCAGTTTTCTTGAAAGCGTAGAAAATTTGCATAGGAAGCATTAATAGCATGCTCCGTCTGGTAGCTTATTTTATTTTTGCCATAAGTGTATGAGGTGTCAACGGAAACACCATTATCGAACTCGAGGTTATAGCCAAAATTAAAAGAATGATCGGCAATATTTGAAGCTATTCTCGGCAAGTATCCATCGGTTAATGTTGCTTGATTATCTTGCAATATTGGGTTTGTTTGTTGGTCTTTTGCGGTTCTAAAAAATGCCGCCGAGCTATTGTCTCTTGTTGAATAGGTCGCAAAACCATATAGTTCGCCAATATTCGTGCTATAGCCAGCATTGAGCGCCCATGCTTGTTGTAGATATTCCGGCTTACCAATTTCAAAGTTTGTTCGAGCAGCATTTATTTCATTTGGGTTGGAAGTTTGATATTGATCCGGCCCCAGTTGTACACAGCCTCTATAGATACATGAGCCGTGTTGGCCAGCCCGATTTGTTGCCTGGTGATCTGCTAGGCTAGCTGAAACGTTAGCGTAGCCTTGTTCAAAGAGTGGCATACTGCTCGAAAATTCAATTTGTTGGCTTATGCCATCCCCTTGCGCATGTTTGCCATAAGAAGCTTCAGCATAATTAGCTGAGGTGTCATCTTTAAGGACAATATTGATAACGCCAGCAATAGCATCTGAGCCATACTGTGCCGCTGCGCCGTCTCGTAATATCTCTATACGCTTTATCGCGGCAATGGGGAGCGCATTTAAGTCGGTGCCTGCGGTGCCACGTCCTACGGAGTTGTTGATGTGTATTAAGCTTGCTTGGTGCCGGCGTTTACCATTAATTAATACTAAGGTTTGGTCTGGACCTAGTCCTCTCAACGTAGCCGGTTGCAAAACATCGCTGCCGTCACTAATCGCAGATTTTGAAAAGTTAAATGACGGGGCAATCGCTTGCAACATATCGCCAACATTGGTTTGTCCAGACTGTTTTAATCGACTAAAAGGGAGAATATCTACCGGAACCGGTAAATCAGTTATAGAGCGACGGGCCGTGCGACTACCAACAATGGCGATTTTCTCAATGGCGACAGCATCAGGTGTTTTATTTTCTTGCGCAGGTATAGCGCTAGCTGCTGATACTGCATTTTTTTCAACGTCAATAGCGGCAATTGCGATAACTTGCTCGTCATTCTTAACAACTTTCAGTCCAGAATCGCGAAGTAATTTATTAATGGCAAAATCAACGGTGTAATAACCCTTAATCTTTTTAGTTTGTAGGCTTTTTGTTAATTCAAATGAAAATAAAATGGTTTGTTGGCTTTGTTGTCCAAACAAAATTAGTGCTTGGTTAGCGTTTTGTTGTTCAATATCGAAGTAAATGAGTTCGGCAGATTTAGCAATATACGGGTATAGCAAACATAAAAATGTTGCACAGATTAACAACTTTTTGCGTCTTTGGTGGCTACGTTTTACTGTATTTAGCCAAGCGAATTGAAAAATAGATGCTATCAATGCTTAATTTCCGTTAAAGCTTGTTATTATTTTTTCTACCAAGGCAAATTCAAAGGAATTTACTTCGTAATAGTTTTACTCATTTTACACTATCTTTCGATTTAGCTAAGCTCGATTTAGTGAAATAGTATTGTTATTAAGCTTTTGATGGTTTATGGCAAAGTTATAGTTTAATGACTGTAATAAGCCATTAATATCGTTAGTTTTAAAATAACCGGAGACTTTAAGTTTTGCAATGTCATCAGTGATAGGCATAAATTTAACCGCATTGTATCTTTGAACTTCAGACAACACTTGCGCCAATGACTCGCCATCAAAAATTAACATATCTTGCTGCCACGCTAATTCTTTTTCAATGTCAGGTATCGACAGTGCTTGTTTAGTGGTTGTTCTATCGTCAACAATGGCCAGTTTTTCACCGGCACTCACCATATTATTCGAATTTACTGTTGCCGCTGTTTGAGAGTTTCTAATTGCTGCTAGTAGTGCTGTTCTGGGAGTATTTGCTTTACTGACTAAAACCCTTCCTTCTTTTACCAGTAACTCCATGTTAAGGCTGTTATCACGCTGAACGTTATAAATTGTTCCTAATGCGGTGAAGGAGTTTTGGCCTGATATCACGGTAAACGGGCGATTTCTATCTTTGGCAACATCGAATTTTGCTTCGCCACGCAGTAAGGTAATTTTTCGTTGTAGATCACTATAAGCAACTTCAATAACGGTATTGGTATTTAGTATTACCGAACTTCCATCTGTTAGGGTGATTTGCTTTTGTTGGCCAAATTGAGTGCTAAATGTTTGATACGCCAATTGCTGTGCACTGGAAGGAGTTGGCGTTTGCCACAATTTATTGACGTCATTGAATAAGTTGGCTGTTAGCAAGGCAACGGAAAAAATACTGGCGGCTAAACAGCTTTTCATCAGGTAATCAGTTGTCGGTTTTTTATCTTGTTTGGTATCAAACAAGCCATTTAATTCATGTTGGGTGCTAATATTTCCCCACAATGACGACATTCTACGCAAGGCAGAATAATGACTTTTATCTTGATTAATCCAAGCAACTAATTGTTGCTTTTCAACGCTAGACAATCCTTTATCAAGGCGTGTTATCCAAAGATTTGCTTGTTCTTGGACCGATTTATTATCGTTTGACGTCTTGGTTTTCATGTGTTTTATTTTCTACTGCACTGATTACATAATGAAACAATTTCTTGCCCTACTGTAAACGAATTTTTAAAAGTGTGCTATGTAAATTTATTTAAAAATTAAGCAGGGGGGTAGTTAGTGCAGCAATCTTAATTTACCGTAAAGTGATAAAGGAAATTCATTACAATTTTTATACATTAGTGAACACTTAAACAACGGTTAAAAAATATCTTCCAAGTACAATATCTCCATCAATTATAGGAGATATTTAACATGCTAAATGGCAATAAAATAAAATCGATTACGCTAACTAGCTCATTTTTTGCTTTGCTAAGTTTACCACAGTTAGCGCAGGCTGATGAGTGGAAAATTACCACTGGGGTTGGTGTTAATACCAAGCATGAAGCGTGGAAAGGTACTGATGCCAAACAAGGTTTAGTGCCGCTAATTTCAGCGGAATATGGCCATTGGTTAATTGGTAAAGATGGCATAGTTTCATATAGCTTGCTAAGTGAGGAAGATTTTGGCTTAAGTATGGGGGTAAATTATCGTAATGACGGTTACGATACGGACAAGTTGATGAGTTCAGAGAAGTCAACCGATGTAGTTTTTAATGGCTATGACTCGCCGGAGGGGGATTTCACTTTCAAGGTGGATAGTTATTGGAAATTCGTTAACTTAAGCGTAGAGCAAGATATTTCTGGCCATTCAAAGGGCTTAACTGCTGATTTAGGGATTGAAGTCCCAATTTTTAATATCGGTAGAGAATTTATGGTGCAGGCTCATGCGACAATGCATTGGCAAAGTAGTGATTATGCAAATTATATTTATGGTGTGTCAGCTAAACAGGTTGATGAAACTGTAGGTAGAACCGCCTACACGGTGGGCTCTGTAACCAACTATAGCTTTGGTTTATCTGCTTTTTATCAAATCAACAATAACTGGAATTTGATTGCTTCAGCGCAGTATACCAAACTTGATGATGCGATAACGGATAGTCCATTGATTGGCGACGATAAAGTAACTGGTGCATTTATTGGCGCAAGCTACACTTTTTAGAGTGAAATATTCTAGAATACTGGTATTTGTAATAGCGTTAAAATGAAAAACCTAAACCTTTGAGTTGCTTCTTGGTTTAGGTTTTATTCGTAATGACTATTTAATTATTTCAATAAAGAAATGAATAGCTATTTTTTATTACGCTTGGCTTGTTTCTTCGCTTTTGCCTTTTTCTGAGCGACGGTTTTTTTCACTTTTGCTTTTTTAATTGCAACGCGCGCTTCTTTATTTTTCGGTCTTAATTCTTCAATAACACGACGAGGTAAACGTTCGTCAACATAACGTTCTATCTTGCCGATAACCGCCATATCATGTGCTTCAACTAACGAAATTGCCGTGCCTTTGTTGCCAGCACGCCCTGTACGACCAATGCGATGCAAGTAAATATCAGCGGTGCGCGGCATATCAAAATTAATCACATGAGTAATGTCATCGATATCTAAACCACGAGCAGCAACGTCGGTAGCCACTAATACATTTACCGTACCATTGCGTAAGCGTTCAACCGAGGTGTTGCGTTTGTCTTGTAGCATTTTACCTTCGAGCCAAACACACGGAATATCGTCGCCATAAAGCTTGCCAGAGAGATATTGTACAGTTTCTCGTTTATTAGCAAAAACCACAACGCGAGCTAACTCTTCTTGTTTCAATAAGTTAATTAATAGCGCAACTTTATGCTCTTTATTATCTGCAAGGTGCAACCATTGATGAATTTTTGCTTTTTCTTTGCGTGAAGGATTAGACTCTAAAAATACCGGTTCATTAAGCAGTTCACGTGAAAACCTTACCACTGCGGAACCTTCTAATGTTGCTGAAAACAACATGGTTTGCTTGCGCCAGCGGGCTTCCGCAACGATACGATTAATAATTTCAGCAAAACCCATATCGAGCATGCGATCAGCTTCGTCTAAAATTAAAATCTCTACTTCGCGAGTATCAAATTGCTCGGTCTCAATGTATTCCATTAAGCGACCCGGTGTTGCGACTAAGATATCGGTATTAGTCGTAAGGATCTCTTTATGGCTGCCGTAATTTACGCCGCCAGTAATAACACCTGATTTAATTTTGGTTAGTGCCGTTAGCTTTTCACATTGTTCGTGAGTCTGTAATGCCAACTCACGTGTTGGCGAAAGTATTAATACTCGAGGAAATCCTGGCTTACTACGTGGGTAATCTAATAAATGTTGCGCTGCGGGCAAAATAAATGCGGCGGTTTTTCCTGTTCCCGTTGGGGCAGAGGCGAGTACGTCTTTACCTGTCATTGCGACGGGTAAAACTAATTCTTGAATCGACGTAGGCTTTTTAAAACCGGCATTTTCAATACCGCCCAATAACGCGGAATCTAGGTCAAACTGATTAAACATGTAATAATTTTCTTCAAAGGTTTATAGCTGCGGATTATAATGGCAAAATCAGATTTATCCTAAAGATCTTGCCAAAATTGTCTATTTATTATGATATTTAACTTAATCAGTTAAGATATCATTAATTTCTTGCTTGATTTGTTGGCACCAGGTCGTAATACGTTCGTCACTCAAGTTGTATTGATTGTCTTCATCAAGCGCTAAACCAACAAATTGTTGCTGATCAGCTGTTAATGCTTTAGAGGCCGCAAACTCATAGCCTTGGTTAGGCCAATAACCGATAACATAGCCGCCTTGTGCAATAACTTGTTCGTGCAACATGCCTAGTGCGTCTTGAAACCATTCGGTATAGCCAATTTGGTCGCCCATGCCGTACAGTGCAACTATTTTGCCCTCTAAGTCGATGTTGTTGATTTCAGGCCAATGTCCTTCCCAATCTTCTTGAATTTCACCATAGTCCCATGTGGAGATGCCTAAGATAAGAATATCGTGCGCAGCCATTTCAGCTAGTGCGGTATCTTTAATATTGAATAAGGTAACGATTTCCGCCCCTAGTTCTGCTTGAATCTTCTCTGCTGCCATTTCGGTGTAGCAAGTGGTTGAGCCGTAAAATAATGCTATATTCATTGATAATGATTACCGAGGTTTGTGTAGCCTAAACATAAGGTGACGGGAACTAATTTGCGCGATTTTAGCAAATAAGCCAGCATTAATGCCAGTCTAAATGATGATATGAGAAAATAAATGGCACTTGACGCCGCTGGCTGTTATTGCAATTAGCACATTTTCACTGTAATTTTAGCCCACTATAAGCGGTCTTTGTCATTAATGTTAAATTTACACGCTATTATCCGCTATCAAATTAATGGAAATTTTTATGTCTAAGAAGTATTTATTCGCGGCACTATTCAGTGTTTTTAGTTATTCAAATGTGGTTTTAGCTGATCCCGCAACACCTGCTAATAATAGCGTTATGCTACCAAGTCCTCAGTCAGCTGAATTAAACGGTGTCAAGGCTAAATTGAGTAATATGTTGGGCTTCAATATTGCCAGTATTAAACCGTCGCCTATGGCTGGTGTTGTTGAGGTGATCACCGACCAAGGGTTATTTTATGCCAGTGCCGATGGCAATTTCTTATTGCATGGCAAAATGTATGGTTTAGGTGAAAACGTAAGTAATTTAACGGAAGAGAGTTTAGCGCAAGTTCGTGTTGATGGTATGGCAAAATTCTCTGATGCCATGATCGTGTTTCCAGCGAAAAATGAGAAACACGTTGTGACTGTATTTACCGACATTACTTGTGGCTATTGCCGTAAAATGCACGAGCAAATTGAAGATTATAACGATAAAGGTATTACGATACGCTATTTAGCATATCCTCGTTCTGGTGTGAAAGATCGTGCGGGAAGATACTCTCAGGGCTTTAAAGACTTACGTTCAATCTGGTGTCATGAAGATCCACAAGATGCATTAACCAAAGCGAAAAGTGGCTCAAATGTCGCCGCGCGTATTTGTGATAAACCGATCGAAGGTGAGTTTAACTTTGGTCGCCAAGTAGGTGTAACTGGTACTCCTGCTATTATGTTAGCTAATGGTATGATGGTGCCAGGCTATCAAGACCCAAGTAAATTATTTACTTTATTGGAAACAGCCCAATAAAACGGTTGATATATACCTAACCTGAGCTCGGGATAAGCAAAATGCTACAGCAGCGCTATTAAAGCCTATTTCTAGGTTGTTCAAGTTGCCAATAACTCGTTATTGGGCACACTTAAACGCCTTGAACTAGAGATAAATACCACGACTGTAGATTGAGTGTTGATAATGCTTTGAAATAGTTATGTTTTTCATTCTCATTATCCCAAGTTCAGGTTATCTAGTTTATTTAAACAAATGGCAAGTGGTTTACTTGCCATTTTTGTATCTATTGTTAAACGATTTAGTACAACTTAAAAAGACCTTATTCAATGCATAAAGAGATAATTCGCCGACATCAAGTTAATGATGAGCACCTGCCTAAAACACTACACCCGATTATTCGACAAATTTATGCTCGCCGTTGTGTGACGAGTGAGCAGCAGCTTGAGCTAACCGTGGCAAATTTGTGTGCGGTTGACTCATTAAAAGGCCTGCCAGAAGCATGTGCATTGCTACACACCGCATTACAAGAAAAGAAAAATATTACCATCATCGGGGATTTTGACGCCGATGGCGCTACTAGCACCGCGTTAATGATGGAAGCATTAGCCATGCTCGGCTCGAATAATCACCATTTTTTAGTGCCTAATCGCTTTAAATATGGCTATGGTTTAACGCCAGAAATTGTTGAAATTGCTGCCTCACAAGGTGCGCAAGTATTAGTGACTGTTGATAATGGTATTAGCTGTATCGCCGGTGTTAATCGAGCGAAAGCATTGGGCTTACAAGTTGTGGTAACTGATCATCACTTGCCGGGAGCTCAATTACCGCCAGCCGATGCCATCGTTAATCCAAATCAAGTCGGTTGTGGCTTTGCTAGTAAGTCGTTAGCGGGTGTTGGTGTCGCGTTTTATTTTATGTTGGCGCTAAGAAAGTATTTACGAGAACAGCACTGGTTTGAACAACAAAACATCAGCGAACCTAATATTGCGCAACTACTTGATTTAGTTGCTTTAGGCACAGTGGCTGACGTGGTTTCCCTTGATGCTAACAATCGTATCTTAGTCGAACAAGGTTTGAAAAGAATTCGAGCTGGGGCTACGCGCCCAGGCATTCAAGCACTCATTGAAATCGCAGGAAAAAACCAACAAAAGCTGGTGGCGAGCGACTTTGGTTTTGCGCTTGGCCCTCGTATTAATGCTGCTGGTCGCTTGGATGATATGGCCTTTGGCATTAATTGTTTATTGGCAAAAGACTTATCAACCGCAAGAGTGATGGCAGCCGATTTAGATGATTTAAATAAAGCCCGCCGTGAAATCGAACAAGGCATGCAAGTTGAAGCGGAGCAAGTGTTAGCAAGCTTAAAGTTTAGTGAAGAAAACCTTCCCCATGGCATTAGCTTATTTCATGGTGATTGGCATCAAGGGGTTATTGGTATCGTTGCTGGGCGATTAAAAGAAAAATACCATCGACCCAGTATTGTTTTTGCTAAAGCGAGTGATGATGTTGAAATTGATAGCGATGAAAATAGCCTTGATGAAATTAAAGGTTCGGCACGCTCGATCCCAGGATTACATATTCGCGATTTGCTTGAACACATTGACAGCCAACATCCTGATATTATTCTAAAGTTTGGCGGTCATGCCATGGCGGCAGGTTTATCAATTCATGCCGATAAATTTCAACAATTTTCTGATTTATTCGAACAATATGCTCAGCAATGGTTAAGCACAGAAGCATTAACCGGTGTGTTAGCTTCAGATGGTCAGCTAGCGTCAGAAGATATGACGCTTAATTTTGCCGAGCTTTTACGAGCTGCTGGGCCATGGGGGCAAAATTTTCCAGAGCCTTTATTTGATGACACTTTCACGCTTGTCCAACAACGTATTGTTGGTGAAAAACATTTAAAATTAGTGGTTGAGAAAGATCAACAAGTTTATGATGCCATTGCATTTAATGTTGATATCAAGCGTTGGCCAGATCATCAAGCAAAACAAGTACATTTAGCTTATCGCCTCGACATCAACGAATTTCGCGGTAAGCAATCGTTGCAATTAATGGTGGAACAATTAGGCTAAAGTTTCATAATCTTGTTACCTGAGAATTTGCTTAGATAATTAATAGCGTAAATGAGCGAGAAAAATATAATAAAATGATATTTCTCTCGCCGTACAAGCATTTATTTAACCGTATAATTAGGCTACAATGCGCGACTGTTTTTTGGTTATTTTTCCCTTTATTCTCCAATTTATTTATCAATGATGGCGTAACAGTTAAAAAAGTATGTTAGAAGTTAATCCAGTACTGAATAAAATTAAAGAAATCCGCGAACGTACTAATATGCTTCGGGGGTACCTTTGACTACGATCAAAAGTCAGAACGTTTGGTTGAAGTGGTTCGTGAATTAGAGTCCCCAGACGTTTGGAATGAACCTGAGCGCGCACAAGCGTTAGGTCGAGAGCGTTCGGCATTAGAAGCTGTGGTTGAAACCATAGATCAAATGGACTCGGGTTGTGAAGACATTGAAGGCTTAGTCGAACTTGCCGTTGAAGAAGACGATGAAGAAACTTTTAACGATGCTGGTGTTGAAACGCAAGCGTTAGAAGCTAGCTTGGAAAAATTAGAGTTTCGTCGGATGTTCTCCGGCGAACAAGACGCCAACAACTGCTATTTAGATATTCAATCAGGCTCAGGTGGCACAGAAGCGCAAGATTGGGCTGAAATGTTGATGCGCATGTATTTACGCTGGGGCGAAGCTAATGGCTATAAAACCGAAGCCATTGAAGTTACTGATGGCGATGTCGCAGGCATAAAAGGCTGTACCATTAAATATACCGGTGAATATGCTTTTGGTTGGTTACGCACAGAAACCGGTGTGCACCGCTTAGTGCGTAAGTCACCATTTGACTCAAGTGGCCGTCGTCACACCTCGTTTGCGTCAGCATTTATTTATCCTGAAATTGACGACAACATTGAAATTGATATTAACCCGGCTGATTTACGTATCGATACCTTTCGCGCCTCGGGTGCCGGTGGTCAGCATGTTAACAAAACTGATTCTGCTATTCGTATTACCCATGAGCCAACGGGCGCTGTAGTGGCTTGTCAGGCCGATCGTTCACAGCATAAAAACCGCGCGACGGCGATGAAATTGCTGAAAGCTAAATTGTATGAAATGGAAATGCAAAAGCAAAATGAAGGCAAGCAAGAATTAGAAGATGGTAAATCAGATATTGGTTGGGGCAGTCAAATACGCTCTTACGTATTAGACGACAGCCGCATCAAAGATTTGCGCACCGGAGTAGAAAATCGCAATACCCAAGCGGTATTAGACGGCGACTTAAACAAATTTTTAGAAGCTAGTTTAAAATCTGGCCTATAGACTCATTAATTTAAATAGCATATTACGTTAAACACGAGAAATAAAATGACTGATCAAGCAAACCAAGACGAAAATAAATTGATTGCCGAGCGTCGTGGCAAATTAGTAAAAATTCGAGAAAACTGTCCGGCCAACGGCCACCCAAATAAGTTTGACCGAAAACACTATGCTGCTGATTTACAAGCTGAACACGGTGAGAAAGATAAAGAAACGCTTGAAGCTGAAACAGGCATTTACAGCATTGCTGGTCGTGTTATGGCGAAACGTGGTCCATTCTTAGTATTACAAGATATGACGGGGCGCATTCAGGCTTACGCACACAAAACTGTGCAAAAAGACATTAAAGAGCGTTGGGGCACGTTAGACATTGGCGATATTATCGGTGTAACCGGTACTATGCATATGTCGGGCAAAGGTGACTTATACGTTAACATGGATAAGTACGAGCTATTAACTAAGTCGCTGCGTCCATTACCAGAAAAATTCCACGGCTTATCAGATGTTGAAACGAAATATCGCCAACGTTACGTTGATTTAATTATCAACGAAGACACCCGTAATACTTTTAAAGTTCGCTCAAAAATTGTTGACGGTATTCGCAAGTTTTTAACTGACCGTGATTTCATGGAAGTTGAAACACCAATGCTTCAAACTATTCCTGGTGGCGCAACAGCTAAGCCTTTTGAAACTTTCCATAATGCCTTAGATATTCAAATGTACATGCGTATCGCGCCTGAGCTTTACTTAAAGCGTTTGGTTGTCGGTGGTTTTGAAAAGGTTTTCGAAATTAACCGTAACTTCCGTAATGAAGGTTTATCAACGCGTCATAACCCAGAATTCACTATGATTGAGTTCTACCAGGCCTATGCTGATTACAACGACCTAATGAACTTAACCGAAGATATGTTACGTACTTTAGCTGAAGATGTGATGGGTACATCTGTGATTCGCAATACTGTGAAAAATGCTGAAGGCGAAGTTGTTGAAGAGAAGTTCTATGACTTTGGCCAGCCGTTTGTTCGTTTATCTATGGTTGATGCAATCTTGAAATATGGCAACGATCTTGATGAAGCAGTATTACGCAATCCAGAAGAAAACTTTGATGCACTAAAAGCAATGGCAAAAGCGGTTGGCGTAAAAGAAACTGATGCCTCTAAAGTTTGGGGCGCAGGTAAGTATATTTGTGAAATTTTTGAAGAAGTTGCTGAGCATATGCTTGACCAACCGACTTTTATCACAGAATACCCGTGGGAAGTTTCACCATTAGCTCGTCGTAATGATGAAAACCCATTTATTACTGACCGTTTTGAATTCTTTGTTGGTGGTCGTGAGCTAGCGAATGGTTTCTCTGAGCTAAATGATGCAGAAGACCAAGCCGCACGTTTCCAAAACCAAGTAGAAGGTAAAGATGCAGGTGATGATGAAGCCATGCACTTTGATGCGGACTACATTCAAGCACTTGAGTACGGTTTACCGCCAACAGCGGGTGAAGGTATTGGTATTGATCGATTAGTGATGTTATTCACTGATTCACCAACTATTAAAGACGTTATTTTATTCCCTCATATGCGTCCATTAGCTGAATAACATTTGTTAGGTTAGTGAAACATAGATGAAAAATAAGCACCTTAGGGTGCTTTTTTTATGTTCACGAAGAATGGTATATCGCGATCACATGGATGTGAAAGAGCGATGATGTTCAGGCATCTAACAAATATCCCATCTATGCAGTTTCAAACGGGTTAAGGGCTTTTGCTAGTTTCTTTGAGATAATTGGTAGCCGCTAAATTTCTGCTAAGCCCCAAATGAAGGCAGCAGCGGCGGTTACGGCAATTAAATTCATATAAATCATGCCAATAACTGAAAACTTTATAAAGCTAAGTATATAACCCTGTTTATACACTCGTTTTTGCATTAAGAACAAATAGCATGGCATCCATGTAAGAAGTATGGTTGCGGCATAGCCAAACCAATTGGCTAACGTTGGCATTGTTGCGGCTAAATGCTCTTGGCTGTTATCGAGTATGTTGACTAGTAGAATAATTAAGAAAATGAAACTGTGGCTGTGCAGTGCTACGGTTAGGTGCTCAAGATATAAACGTTTTGAAAATACATAAAATATCTTCAGAATGAGGGCAAATAACGGCAAAAGTATAAACATTAATTGCGGTAATTTGCTAATTGATTGCTGAATTAATGGCCGAGCGTCAGAATTAAAAGCTTGTTGCCCTTTTTTCTCTAGCGCTTTTATCTTAGTACTTAAACGTTTATTGTTCTCATCAGATAAAAAATCGAAGGTTAGGGTACCGTCCTCATTATTGGCAATCGTGAAAACATCGGTGTTAGCCGATGTTACTTTACCTGATTTTATTGCTGCCAGTTGCTCTTTCAGCTTTGTTAATTTTTCGCTATCTTTTTCTGACAGCGACTCAGAACTATTAGCTAGGCTTAATTCATACTCAACAATTTTCTGCGTCAACTCTGATGCTTTTGATGCGGTAATCGCAGATAAATCTACTTGATACTGCTTAAATTGACGAATTTTTTCTAATTGCTTATTTTGTTGCGCACTGGGTAAATCACCGACTGTGCTTTCTAGTTGTTTAATATGTTGGCTTATTTGCTTTATCGGCTCAGCCATTCGTTGTTCATGAGTAAGCAAGTCAGTGCCATCAAAGGCGAAAAACTTAAGCGAAATAAAAAAGATAATACTAACAAATAGGTAAAGTCTTAATGGCGGCACGTAGTGTATTCGTCGGCCTTGAATATACTCATTGGTTAAGAATGCGGGTTTAAATAGCAAAGGCCATAAGGTTCTAGATGCGCGCGAATCGAAACTAAAAATATCATCGAGCAAATGCAGAACGACATTCCAGAAGTATTTCAGTGTGGATTCAACTGATTGCCCACATTGACCACAGAACGAGCCACTAACGTTTGCATGACAGTTTTCACAAATGACATTATCAGTTTTGTTATCTGTTGTTGCCATTTCTGAGTCGATGATTTTGCTATTGTCAGACATAATATTTGCAGTAAATAAAACAGTTACTTAGCATATTAACATTGAATTTTTCTCAAGCAAATGTGATTGCAAATACTATTTTTACGAAGGATTTCGTTTCACAAAGCGGCGAGCTGGGCGAAGAATCACTAAAAACGGTATTTATTTACAATAAATGGTTAAAATTTTGTAGTTCTTTAGTGCTGTATTGTCAATGTTCTGTTAAATTTAAGGGGTTACTGTTCAAAGCAAGCCAAATAGTAGGAGAATTATAATGGCATTTGAAGTTACCTTCGAGTTGAAAGAGTCAGATTTAGACCATTTTCGTGATGTGATGAGACAAGCTAAATCAGGTGCAAAAAGTTTAAGCGAAGTAGAAATTTTAGAGAATGCAAAAAACTTAAGCCAAGATGTCAAAGGCGATGTTCCGGCATTTGTTAGCGAAAGAATTCAAAAGCTAGAAACTTTAGTCGCTATGATTGAAGACTCTGAATGGAAAATACCAGAAGAAGAGCGCGCTGACGTATTAAGTGCTTTAGCTTACTTTAGTGATCCAGAAGATCTCGTTCCTGATCATATTCCGGTATTAGGCTTTTTAGATGATGCTATTATGATTGAGCTTGTTGCAGAAGAACTTAAAGATGATATTGAAGCATTTTTAGAGTTTTGTAATTACCGTACTCGCGAAGAAGGCCGTAGTGGCGATGCTACCATCACTCGCGATGAATGGTTAGACTCTAAACGAAGAGAACTACACAGCCGCATGAGAAATCGTCGCTCAAGCCGCCGCAGTGGCCGTTCAGGTTTTCGTTCAATTTTTTAGTTGAGTAAGATGTTAGTTAGCAATGCTAATTATTAAAATTTAAAAAGCCGCATTAAGCGGCTTTTTTGCTATTTATGTCACTGAAATGATCAATTGGTAATAAATAGCATCAAAACAAAAAAGGCGATAATAATACCGTTAAAGGCAAAAATATAAGCAAAACCTTTCAAGCCTTGCTTAATGGTGTAGTTGTTGTGCTGTAAATACCAATACCAAATAGCGCACATCAATAACGGTATTAAAAAAAAGAGTCGGATCATATTTACACTATCTCCTGTTGTTTTTGTTGGATTGGCTGTTCTCGCCACGGAGCGACTTTAAATAGCATTAACATTCCAGGTATC
Source organism: Colwellia sp. SU-HH01172 (assembly GCF_057553355.1). Taxonomy (NCBI): domain Bacteria; kingdom Pseudomonadati; phylum Pseudomonadota; class Gammaproteobacteria; order Alteromonadales; family Colwelliaceae; genus Colwellia; species Colwellia sp. SU-HH01172. Next base: position 79,882 of record NZ_BAAJMB010000005.1, read on the forward strand.
GCCAGTGCCGTGCACATAAAGTAAAAATTTGTCCAACCTATTTGTTCGACAATAACCCCTGTAGTGGCATTAGCAAATGTTCTTGGAAGAGCCGTCAATGCGGTAAATAGAGCAAATTGAGTTGCAGCAAATGCTGGATTAGTTGTCCTAGCAATGAATGCCGTAAAAGCTGCAGTACCTAAACCAACACCAAGATATTCAAAACCCATTGCCATAGCTAAAGCGTAGGTATTATGGCCAATTTCTGCAAGTGCCGCAAAGCCTAATATACTGATTATCTGAACAAAACCAAATAACCATAAGGCGCGATTAATACTAAGTTTAATCATCACGATACCACCAACAGCTAAGCCAATCGTCATTGCAATCAAAGATGCCGTTTTTGCGACAACACCAATCTCTGTTTTACTAAAGCCTAGGTCGATAAAAAATGGAGTTTGTAGGGCTGTGGCCATACTATCTCCCAGTTTGTATAGGAATAAAAATACTAAAATTTGTAGCGCAGACTTAATACCTTTTCGATTGATGAAGTCTTTGAAGGGCAATACGACCGCTTGTTGCAATGTTCTTGGCGCTTGCTCTGCGTTGTTCAGCTCTTTTATTGAAATACTTAAAACAATGCCAATTAACATAAAGGCCGCAACAATAATAAAAACCGCTTGCCAACTTATATGATCAGCCAATATAAAGGCTAATGAACCAGGTACTAGTCCTGAAAGTCGATAGGCTTGCACATGAATTGAATTACCTAAGCCGAGTTCATGTTCGGGTAGTAATTCTCGACGATAAGCATCGAGAACAATGTCTTGGCTAGCACTAAAAAAGGCCACGGCGGCTGCTAAATAAGCAACACTCCAAATATTCATTACCGGGTCAACAAAGCCAAATGCGGCAATTGAGAACAGTAACAATATTTGAGTAAGCAACATCCAGCTGCGTCTTCGTCCTAAAACAGGTAAAGAGTATCTGTCCATTAATGGCGACCAGATAAATTTCCATACATAAGGGATACCGATCAAGGAGAATAAGCCGATTTCTGTCAGGCTTACTCCTTCTGAGCGTAACCAGCCAGGCACAAGTTGATAGAGGATAAATAATGGTAAGCCAGAGCTAAAACCAGTGAAAATACAAATCAGCATACGCCGATTAAAGATGGCCTGTTTAAAGGTAGGAGATTGCATTGCTGATAATGCCTAATGAATGCTATAAAACGATGCAACTAGGCTATCAAAATGTATTAGCAAACAGAAGTTTAATCTTATCGAGTGGAAAAATAGATTGTAAGATTCTTAGTCGTTGGCAATAAATTACTTTGTTTTAACTTCTAAGTTATGTGTTTTACGGAATTGGTCGCCAACCAACGCAGTCAATCGGGTAGCTGCCAGTGCCTGAAAAAAAATCTATGCAGGTCGATATTTCACTTTTAAAATAAAGATTACTCTCAAGTGTATTGGCGCTATGTAAACTTAATTCATGCATAATATGCCAAAATACCCGTTCTCTGGCATTACTTGGTGTTTCATCAATTACATCTAATAGCGTCCACTCAGCCATAGTGTTTTCTACAAATCGATCTAACTCGGTATAGTGGAGAGAATGATTTAAGACTGCGGTTATATAAACCCCAATTTGTGTGATTTTTTCATTGATAAACTGCTCAATTATCATGACTTTCCTTGCTCATTTTTACATGATTCTGATTTGATTTTTTTATTTAATAACTTATCGCGTAACGCCTGTAGCTACTGGTCGGCTTTCCTTAGTTATCGTTGATAATAGTTAAATTGTCAAAATTAAACTTGTGCAAAATTGTAATCAAATTGTAACTTGCGCTGCTATTAATGTTGGTCGATAACTGAAAATGATATTTTATTTTATCGATTGGTGTGGATTGCGATTTACATTATTAGATTGGTGTTTTTGTAACAAGATAATCAATGTTTTTTCGGTGAGATGCCTCTAAGTTGTTATTCAAATCAAAGCATAAAGGCATGGTTGAGAAATTAAAGGGCTAGGGTGGTTAAATGGAGTTTATTTAGTTATTGAGAGTTTGCGTGTATTTCATTTAACATGAAAATGGTGTGCATAAGCAATAACCGATAGTGATCTGTGTTATTTTATATCGCTGGTAATAAACTTGCTTTGATCAACATGACAGGCTCAACAGGCACATCTTCCCATGACATTTCATCATTGTAATCGGTTTTGACAAGCGCCATGGCATCAACCACTTCTTGTCCTTCAATGACGGCACCGAAAACCGCATAACCCCAACGGCGGCCAGGATCTAAGCTGCTATTGTCAGCAACATTAAAAAAGAATTGTCGGTTGGCGGTATGAGGGCGATTTTCTTTTGCCATCGCGATAGTGCCTATTTCGTTTTTTAAGCCATTACCTGATTCATTAATAATGTTGCCGTTGACTTTTTTTAGTTCGAAATCTTTGTTATAGCCGCCACCTTGCACGATAAACTCCGGCATGACGCGATGAAAAATTGTTTTGTCATACTCGCCAGAGACTACATAAGTTAAAAAATTATCGACGGTAATAGGCGCTCGTACACGATCCAATTCAACAATGATGACTCCCATTGACGTTTCCAATTTTACTTGTGGAAACAAATTATCAGGATCTATCGTTAAGTCTTTTGCATAACTGCCAAGTGATAGTACGAGTAATAAAACTGAAAAAATTCTCATATTCTTTATCCAATAAAATAATAATTAACCAAAAGTTAAGCAACTAGTTGAGAAACGCTTGTAACTCTTTGTTATTGGTAATTTGGGTTAAAAGCTTAGCAAGTTGCTGATTAAAGTCTCGCTCTAAAACTGCAATGTCAGCGCTAAAAGGTCCATTACTATTCCCTGAAATTTTAAAAGTTTTGGTTAGGGTTTTTTGACCGTTGTTGGCTATAACACGCACACTAATGGCGTTGTGGGCTTGGTATTTAACTAACTCTTGTTGCACACTTATTAAGGCATTATCAACAATAACTTCGATTTGATTTGCTGCCAATGGTTGCAGTTGTAAACCATTTTTCTTAAGACCTGCAGATAAGGATGTTTTGATGATGTCTATTAGCGGCTGTTGCGGTGAATATAACTCAGCAGCGGCATTGGCTCGTAATATTTGCACAATATGATTAGCGCGGCGCAAATCAGTAAAGCTAATTTGCGCTTGTTTTTGCTGGTAGGCATTACTGCTACCCGTCAATAATTCTGGGTTAACGATTACGTGTTTTACGCCGGAGCTACAGGCGAATAATAACGCTGTTAACGTTATGATAAATCCTTTCAATATTAGTGATTGCATTGTTATACCTATAAAAGCCAAGTGAAAATGTTAACGTTTTATCGCTGAAATAGTAACGAATTTCTCATTACTGGCAATAAGCTTTTCATTACCGAAAATTCTTTTTAATTTAATATGATAAGCTAACTGTCGATTACCAATTATGCGTAGCTCGCCGCCTTTTTTTAGCACGCGATGGCTATCTTTAAACATTTGCCAAGCTATGTGATCGGTAGTTGCTGTTTGTTGATGGAAAGGCGGGTTACACAAAATTAAATCAACACTGCCACCTTCTACGCTGGTCAGGCAATCATTTACTTGGAATTGACATTGTTCGATAACCGCAGGTAAATTTGCCCTGATATTGCTTTTTGCCGAAGCTATGGCCATAAAAGACTCGTCAATAAAGTGCACATTAGCTTCGGGCTGCTCTGCTAAAACGCTTAGCCCGATGACACCGTTACCACAGCCTAAGTCAATGACTTTGCTCTTCACGACAACCTTAGGTAAGTTTTGCATAAAGTAACGCGCACCAATATCGAGCTTTTCTCTTGCATAAACATTGGCATGGTTGCTAATAGTGAACTCGGTATTCTCCAATGGCCAGCTCGTCGGGAATGTTGCGGTACTGGCATTGTTATTATCAAGTTGGCTAAACACTAAACGAGCTTTTTTTACTGCTAAAGAGGTTTTAGTGGTGCCTAAGTAATTTTCAAATACTTTTAATGTTGAACTATGAATTTCTTTGGCACGATCTGCGGCAATAAAAATAACGTCATTAGCTAACTGCTGTTTAATTTGGCTTAACTGGTAACTCAGTAAACCTTTGCTTTTAGGTATCTTAAATAACACGATATCTATATCTGTCGGTAGTTCATCTAAGCTAGTTAACAAGGTTAAATTGTCATTTGATAGGCCATTTTGCTCTAAATTAAGAGCTATACCTTGCTGACTTAAATAGGAGTCATTAACGCAATACACTTGGTGTTGCGACAAGTTGCAGCTTAAAGCACCAAAGTTGTCATTAAAAATAAGTATGTTTTTTTTAGTCGTGCTTAACTGCTCTTGTTGCAGGTAGTTGATAAGATATTCGTCAGCGGCATCCCAAGCTTGCAAACTTCGGTTAACTTGGCCGGTTGGAAACCTATCGAGAAAAAGATTTTTGTCGTTGACAATAAAAGGGCTGATCATGGCAGTTTAAATCTGGTTGGCGTGGCTGATATTGTGACAAAGTTTAGCGTTGTGAGCTAGTTTAAAGGTGAATTTAAAGTAATAATAATGTCTAACAATGCATTAATGCTCGTTAAGAGACTTTACTAAGTGAAAGTTAAACTACCAGATGCTGATATTGACTATATCGAAAACTTTTATTCGCCAGCCGAATCTGAGATGCTTTTTCATGAATTAACGCAGAACATAGCATGGCGTCATGATGATATAACTATGTTTGGTAAAACCATGAAAATACCGCGATTACAAGCTTGGTATAGTGACGATGACTTAAGTTATCGATACTCTGATATGACACTAACTTCAAAACCTTTTACGTCACCCTTGGCAAAAATTAAAGAACAGGTTAGTGATTATTGCCAAGATGAATTTAACGCGGTTTTAGCTAACTTGTACCGCAATCAAAGAGATAGTGTTGGTTGGCATAGTGATGATGAAACTGAATTAGGCACTAATCCTGTGATTGCTTCATTGTCCTTTGGTGCTGCGCGTGATTTTCAACTTAAACATATTAATACTAATGAAAAACTTTCCCTGCGTCTGGCATCAGGGAGTTTACTTATTATGCGTGGTAAAACTCAGCACTTTTGGCAACATTGCATTCCAAAAAGAAGTAAAGAAATTACAGCTAGAGTTAACCTGACCTTTCGGAAAATTCTCTTTTAATATTTAGTTGCTTGCAGAGATTAAAAAAATAAATATCTAAAATTTATGCAGTCAGCCTTCTAGATAGATGGCATAATTGCCGACAATGACTAAAATTAAAAGTGATCTATCAAGCGATCAAACTCAGGGAAAATAATATGACAATAGAAGCTGTAATCGAAGAAAAATTACTTTCTGCTTTTTCACCCATTCACCTAGATGTCATTAATGAAAGCCATCAGCATAATGTTGCGCCGGGCAGTGAATCTCACTTTAAAGTGATTATTGTCTCAGAAGATTTTGAAGGTGAGCGCTTAATTAAACGCCACCGTGCGATAAACTCAATACTTGCTGCAGAATTGGCTGAAAAAATTCATGCCTTGGCATTACATACTTATACCGAAAAAGAATGGCAAAATTATTACGCAGACAATACGCCTTTATCTCCAAACTGCTTAGGAGGCAGTAAACAAACGGGATAATTCTTTCATGTCACTCTCATAAAGTTATCGTTATTTTACTTAAACACCGTTAATGTTATGTTAGCGGTGTAATTTTATGTACAGGAAGTACGGTATATCGCGGGTGCATGGATGCACAGAAGCGAGTATGTACAGGAAGTATGGTCAGTTTTTATGTTCCAGACAAAAACTAAGTACCTACATCCGTGTAGGCAATATCGCGGGGCATGGATGCACAGGAGCGAGTATGTACAGGAAGTATGGTCAGTTTTTATGTTCCTGACAAAAACTAAGTACCTACATCCGTGTAGGCAATATCGCGGGGGCATGGATGCAAAGGAGCGTGTATTTACGCTACAATTTTCGACGATATAACGTTAATAAACTCAAATAATAATAAAAATAGATGGAATAGCTATGTTGTTAACTATGGCAAGTAAATTTGTGCATACCATAGATTCAGTTACTGAAAAGCTGGGTAAAGTGATCTCTTGGTTAACCTTGTTGATGGTTTTGCTGACCTTTGCCATTGTTGTATTGCGGTACGGCTTTAATCTTGGCTGGATAGCGATGCAAGAGTCGGTGCTGTATTTTCATGGTATTGTTTTTATGCTGGGAGCGGCATATACCTTAAAACACGACGGGCATGTGCGCGTCGACATCTTTTATCAACGCTTTTCTACAAGGCAAAAGGCTTGGGTCAATTTTATTGGCGGTTTAGTGCTATTGCTGCCGGTTTGTATCTTTATTTTCTTGATCAGCATAGATTATGTTTTAGCGGCATGGCAGATAATGGAGCGCTCTTCTGAAGCTGGCGGTTTGCCATTAGTGTATTTAAACAAAACGTTAATCCTTCTACTTGCCGTTACTTTGGTTTTTCAAGGGCTGGCGGAAATGTTACGTAATTTACTGACGCTAATGTCTCCGGCCGATACCATGAACACAGAGGCATAAATGATGGAGTATATCGCTTTATTAATGTTTGCCGCTGTTTGTGGTGTGTTGTTACTAGGTTATCCGGTAGCACTATCTTTAGCCGGCGTTGCGCTTATTTTTGCCGGTATTGGTATTAGTGTTGATGTTTTTGAAGTGGCGTTTTTACATGCCTTACCGAATCGTCTTTATGGTGTACTCAACAATCAAACCTTATTAGCCGTACCATTGTTTGTTTTTATGGGGGCTATGTTAGAGCGCTCGAAAATCGCAGAAAATTTATTAAATGCCATGGCATTATTGTTTGGTCGATTTAATGCTGGCTTGGCAATATCGGTGACATTAGTGGGAATGTTACTGGCGGCGAGCACCGGCATTGTTGGCGCAACTGTGGTCACTATGGGCTTGTTATCGTTACCAACCATGTTAAAGCGTGGTTATAGTCCGGCATTTTCTTCTGGCATTATTTGTGCGACCGGCACGCTTGGGCAAATAATACCTCCTTCTATTGCTTTGGTTTTATTGGGCGATGTGCTTTCCAGTGCTTACCAAAAAGCGCAGTTAACCATGGGAATATTTAACCCTAAAACGGTCTCGGTAGGAGATTTGTTCGCCGGTGCCGTTGTACCTGGGTTGATTCTTGTTTTGTTTTATATTTTATATTGCATTTTTGTTGCGATATTTCAGCCTGAAGCTATTCCTAAACGAACAGAACAAAGTGGTGATGATGCTAACGATAAACTTTCGTTATTAACTTTAGTATCGGCATTATTACCGCCGCTGCTATTAATGTTTGCGGTGCTAGGCTCAATATTGTTTGGCTATGCAACACCGACAGAAGCCGCAGGAGTAGGTGCAACTGGCTCATTACTTTTAGCATTATTTAATAAGCAATTATCAAAAGAAAATTTAACTGCGGTCATGCATACCACAGTGAAAATTACTTCGATGGTATTTTTGATCTTAATCGGTGCAAGCTTGTTTTCATTGGTTTTTAGAGGTTTTGGCGGTGAAGAATTAGTACATGGCTTATTCCAACAAATGCCGGGTGGGGTCGTTGGTGCAACGCTTATTGTGATGCTGGTAATATTTTTACTTGGTTTTATCTTAGATTTTATTGAAATTACCTTTGTTGTTGTACCGATTGTTGCGCCGGTATTGCTTGCCATGGGGCTTGACCCTATCTGGCTAGGCATTATGATTGCAGTGAATTTACAAACCTCATTTTTAACGCCGCCGTTTGGCTTTGCACTGTTTTACCTAAGAGGAGTTGCAGATAAGTCAATTCCAACTTCGGCAATATATAGAGGCGTTATTCCTTTTATTATTATACAGTTAGTATTATTGTGTACCTTAGCTTATTGGCCAAGTTTAGTGACTTGGTTACCCAATGTAATATACGGATAGCATTATGATAAAAAAACTAACACGCTCTTTTTCAGTCTTAGCCCTATCACTGTTTGCACTCAGTGGCTGTGGGGAAAGTAAAACCTCAGCAGATGCGGGCACTCAAGTACAAGCCGAGCAGGAAAAGTTTGTCTGGAAATTAGTGACTTCTTGGCCGAAGAACTTTCCCGGTTTAGGCATGGCACCAGAGAAATTTGCTAAACATGTTAATGCCATGAGTAATGGCCGGTTAACGGTTAAAGTATATGGCGCTGGTGAATTAGTACCAGGTTTTGAAGTATTTGATGCGGTGTCACAAGGCACTGTACAAATGGGCCATAGTGGTTCGTATTATTGGAAAGGAAAAATACCGGCTGCACCTATTTTTAGTGCCATACCTTTTGGTATGACGGCGACTGAATTTAATGCTTGGTTACATTACGGCGGCGGCATGGAGCTTTGGCAAGAGTTGTATCAACCCTTTGGCATTAAGCCATTACCCGGTGGTAACTCTGGCGCGCAATTTGGTGGTTGGTTTAAAAAAGAAATTAACTCAGTTGCTGATTTGCAAGGTTTGAAAATGCGCATTCCTGGCTTGGCAGGTGAAGTGTTAAAAAGTGCAGGTGCGATTCCAGTCACCTTAACTGGCGGCGAAATTTTCTCGGCACTGCAAAGTGGCGCTATTGATGCCACTGAATGGGTAGGGCCTTATAATGATTTGGCGTTTGGCTTTTACCAAGCCGCGGACTATTACTATTCTTCGGTTTGGCATGAACCAGGCACTGGGCTTGAGTTTTTAATTAATCAACAAGCGTTTGATGCTTTGCCTAAAGATTTACAAGCTATTGTTGAAGTTGCAGCAAATGCTGTGAATGAGTCAACCTTGGCTGAATACAATGCCCGTAATAATGCCGCGTTAAAAACCTTACTTGAAGAACATAAAGTGCAGTTACGCCAATTCCCGACAGAAGTAATGCAAGCTTTACAGCAACATACAAATGCGCTGATTACTGAACAAGTTGCGGCAGATAAAGACTTTGCCCGTGTTTGGCAATCTTATAGCGAGTTTTTAAGTTCGATGCGTGAATTTAATAAATTGACCTTGCAGTCGTACTATGAAAATCGTTAGTTTTTCATAAATTTTATCAATTTTCCGACTGGTCGCACCTCTTAAGACGTAAAGCAAGAGTAAACTAGTCGGCAATTTCATTTTCAAAATCAATTTTTTCACTAAACAAGCCGAAATTCGATGGCAAGATTATATGCTTTCAAAAGTGGCTGTTAGGGTGATGTTAAGAAGGTATCGTTATGGTTATTAAACCAAAAATTCGTGGTTTTATTTGTACTAATGCTCACCCAGCAGGTTGTGCTGCTCACGTTAATGAGCAAATTGCTTATGTAAAAAGTCAAACTCAAGCAAATGCTAAACCTAAAAATGTTTTGGTTATTGGTGCATCAACGGGCTATGGCCTTGCATCACGTATTACCGCTGCTTTTGGTAACAATGCTAAAACCTTAGGTATTTTCTTTGAAAAACCACCAACGGAAAAGAAAACCGCTTCTGCGGGTTGGTATAATACCGCAGCATTTCAAGCCGCGGCTGATGAAGCGGGCATTTGGTCGAAAAGCATTAATGGTGATGCTTTTTCTCATGAGATTAAAGCAAAAGCAATTGAAACCATTAAAGCAGAGTTAGGCGAAATCGATTTAGTGATCTACAGCTTGGCATCACCTCGTCGTACTGATCCTGATACTGGTGAAGTGTATTCTTCGACGCTTAAGCCTATTGGCCAAAGTGTTACCACAAAGAACTTAAATACCTCCAAGCGTATTATTGATTCAGTTTCTGTTGAAGCGGCGACTGAAGCTGACATTCAAGGTACTATTGATGTTATGGGCGGCGCTGATTGGGAACTTTGGATCAAAGCGCTACAAGAAGCTGGCGTATTGACTAACGGTTTTAAAACCACTTCTTACACTTACATTGGTAAAAAGTTAACTTGGCCAATTTATGGTCATGCAACGATAGGTCGTGCAAAAGAAGACTTAGACAGAGCTGCAGTAGCGATTAAAGAAAGTACCAAAGCATTATCGGGTGAAGCTTATGTTACCTCATTAAATGCCGTTGTTACCCAAGCAAGTTCTGCGATTCCAATTATGCCATTGTATATTTCTGCGATGTTCAAAGTGATGAAGTCTGACGGCACGTACCAAGGTTGTATTGAGCAAATTCAAGATTTATTCCGTGAAAACTTATACGGTGAATCACCACGTTTAGATGACAGTGGTCGCTTATTCCAAAACTACAAAGAATTAGAAGACAGCGTGCAAGACCGCGTTACTGAAATTTGGAATACGGTAGATACGGATACCATTGACGAGTTAACAGATTACGTAAGCTATCACGGCGAATTTTTGAAACTGTTTGGTTTTAATGTGGACGGCGTGGATTATGAAGCCGACGTTAGCCCTGAGTTAGCGATAAATAATTTGCTATAAGTTAACGTTATGCGAGTTAGCTAGTCATTTAGCTAGCCAAGATTAAAAACCGACAAGTAAGTCGGTTTTTTTGTGTCTGCTTAGGCTACTTTTTTGCAAATTAATTAAAAAAATTACCATTTATTATTTCTGGTCAATAGGCAAATATTGGATAGCAATTATACTAAATTGTTGAATATTTCGGCCAATACAAGAAGTTTTTGTTCGATAATTACGCGAATTATAGATAATTCGTCTAAATTGTTATTTATTGTCGTGCTTAACATAGAATAAAAAGGTGATTTTGTGCTAGAATCGCGCCAGAAATTTTAACTAGAGCCAGTAATGCTTAATTTGCTAATAACAAATTAAGATTTTTGCTGAAATACACTGAAATCGATCATTTATGTTACTTAACTGCTTTAAGTCGTCTTAACTCGAGAGAGTTTTGCAATTATTGAGCGCAGTTAAGTAAATAAATAATTGATTTTGATACTCCCATCAAAAGTAGTGCAAGTGTTTATGATTACAATAAAAAAAGGTCTGGACGTTCCTGTAGTAGGTGCCCCCCAGCAGGTAATCCATGATGGTCCGTCCATCAAAACCGTTGCAACATTAGGTGAAGAGTTTGTGGGTATGCGCCCAACCATGTTTATTAAGGTTGGAGATAGCGTAAAAAAAGGTCAGGTACTTTTTGAAGATAAAAAGAACCCTGGCGTTAAATTCACAGCTCAAGCTTCAGGTGTTGTTAAAGAAATTAACCGTGGTGAAAAGCGTGTTTTGCAATCCGTTGTTATCGAAATCGGTGGCGACGAGCAAGAAACGTTTACCAGCTTTTCTGCAAACGAACTAAACTCAATTGCTCGTGAAAATGTGGTTGCAAACCTTGTAAATTCAGGTTTGTGGACGGCATTACGTACACGTCCATTTAGTAAAGTTCCAGCCGTAGATGCATCGCCAATTGCTATCTTTGTTAGCGCCATGGATACCAATCCATTAGCTGCTGATCCTGCGGTAATTATTGCCGAGCAAAGTGAAGCATTTGTTAACGGCCTAACCGTACTTTCTCGTTTAACTGAAGGCGAAGTATTTGTCAGTAAAGCTCCAGGAGCTGATATTGCCGTAACTTCAACCGCACAAGTTAATGAGTTTGCTGGTAAGCATCCTGCTGGTTTAGTAGGTACTCACATGCATTTCTTGAAGCCAGTAAGTGCTGAGAAAGTTGCATGGCATGCCGGTTATCAAGATGTAATTGCTATTGGTAAGTTGTTCACCACAGGTGAACTTGATAACAGTCGTGTTATTTCTTTAGCTGGTCCTGCTGCTAAGAACCCGCGCTTAGTTCGTACAACATTAGGGGCAAGCGCCGCTGAGTTAACGGCTAATGAAAGCGTTGAAGGTGAGTTACGTGTTGTTTCTGGTTCATTGTTATTAGGCTCTGTTGCCTCTGGTGTACATGGCTATTTAGGCCGTTACCACACTCAATTATCTCTTATCTTAGAAGGTAGAGAGAAAGAGTTTATCGGCTACATGTATCCTGGCCCTAATAAATTCTCAGTGACTCGTGCCTATATGTCTCACTTCTTCCCGAAGAAGTTATTCAATATGACAACAACAACCAATGGTAGTTCTCGTGCAATGGTGCCAATTGGTAACTTTGAACGTGTTATGCCACTAGATATTTTACCAACCATGTTGTTGCGTGATTTATGTGCTGGTGATACCGATGGTGCACAGCAGTTAGGTGCCTTAGAGCTGGATGAAGAAGATTTAGCATTATGTACGTTTGTTTGCCCAGGCAAAACAGATTACGGTGTGATCCTTCGTGATTGCCTAACCACAATTGAGAAGGAAGGTTAGTCATGGGCTTGAAAAAGTTTTTTGAAGATATCGAACCGCAATTTGAAAAAGGCGGTAAGTTTGAAGCTTGGTACGCGCTTTACGAAGCAGTAGCAACTGGTTTATTCACACCAGGCCAAGTAAACAAAGGTCAAACACACGTTCGTGATAGTATTGATCTTAAACGTATTATGATCACAGTATGGTTAGCGGTTTTCCCTGCCATGTTCTTTGGTATGTACAATATTGGTTTCCAAGCGACTGAAGCGTTAGTTGCCGGTTACTCTTTACCTGAAACTTGGCAAGTAGGCTTATTTGAATTTGTTGGTGGCAGTTTAACGGCTGACTCTGGCTGGTTTAGTATGATGCTATACGGTGCCATGTTCTTTTTACCTATTTATGCAACGGTATTTATTGTTGGTGGTTTTTGGGAAGTGTTGTTTGCGAGCGTTCGTAAACATGAAGTAAACGAAGGTTTCTTCGTTAGTTCAATTCTTTTCGCATTAATCCTACCGGCAACGATTCCTTTATGGCAAGCCGCTATCGGTATTACGTTTGGTATTGTTGTTGCCAAAGAAGTATTCGGTGGTACAGGTAAAAACTTCTTGAACCCTGCTTTAGCGGGTCGTGCGTTCTTATTCTTTGCTTACCCAAGTGAGATTTCAGGCGATGCGGTATGGGTTGCTGCTGATGGCTTCTCTGGTGCAACTGCATTAAGTGCGGCTAACCAAGGTTTAATTGAATATTCAATGAACGCTGATTGGTGGAATGCATTCTGGGGCTTAATTCCTGGCTCTGTGGGTGAAGTATCAACAGCGATGATCTTTATTGGTGGTGCTTACATTCTTTATAAAGGTATTGCTTCATGGCGTATCGTATTGGGTGTGTTTGCTGGTATGGTGTTAACTTCACTGCTGTTCAATAGTATAGGTAGTGATACGAATGCTATGTTTGCTATGCCTTGGTACTGGCACTTAGTTACTGGTGGTTTTGCCTTTGGTATGATGTTCATGGCAACAGATCCTGTTTCAGCGTCATTCACTAATACGGGTAAATACTGGTTTGGTGCTTTAATCGGTATCATGGTTGTACTGGTTCGTGTGGTAAACCCTGCGTTCCCAGAAGGTATGATGCTTGCCATTTTATTCGCAAACTTATTCGCACCATTGTTTGACTACTTTGTAGTAAAAGCAAATGTTAAACGGAGGCTTGCTCGCAATGTCTAGTAATAAAGAAACATTTGGCAAAACGGTTGGTTTTGTAGTTGCAGTATGTCTAGTTTGTGCGGCATTAGTGTCAATTTCTGCAGTGCAATTGAAACCACTACAAGTAGAAAACAAGCTACTTGACCAACAAACAAAAATTTTAGAAGCTGCAGGCTTACTACCAGAAACTGACGGTACTAAAGCTAGCGTGCAAGCGACTTTTAAAAAGTTTGTTGAAGCGAAAATGATTGATCTTAATTCAGGTGAATTCATTGAAGGTGACCCTGAGCTATTTGACGAACGTCGTAATTCTCGTGATGCGAGTAAATCTGATAAGCCTAAAAATGATATGGCAGGTATTAATCGCCGCTCTCATGATGCGGTTATTTACTTAGTACGCAATGATGCAGGTAAAGTAAATACTGTTGTATTACCTATCATAGGTTCAGGTTTATGGGACTTAATGTATGGCTATGTTGGTCTTGAGTCAGACTTAAACACTATACGTAGTGTTGTTTATTCTGATCATAAGGAAACTCCAGGATTAGGTGCAGAAGTGATGAACCCTAACTGGAAAGCTTTATGGCCAGGTAAGAAAATTTACGATAATAATGGCGTTGCTAAAGTGAACCTTGTAAAAGGTGGCGCAAAAGCTAATGACATTCATGGCGTAGATGCATTGTCTGGTGCAACACTAACCAGTAACGGTGTTACCCGTACATTACAATTTTGGTTTGGTGAGGAAGGCTATGGTCCTTTCGTTACTAAATATCGTGCAGGAGGTGTTAACTAATGTCTTCAGAAGCTAAAAAAGTATTAACGAAACCTATCGTTGATAATAACCCGATTGCTTTACAAGTATTAGGTATTTGTTCTGCATTAGCTGTTACCAGCTCAATGACCAATGCATTGGTTATGACATTAGCGGTAACGTTAGTAACAGCATTTTCTAACTTGTTTATTTCGATTATTCGTAATCAAATACCATCAAGTGTGCGAATCATTGTACAAATGGCGATTATTGCGTCATTAGTAATTGTTGTTGACCAAGTATTAAAAGCGTTTTCGTATCAATTATCGAAAGAGCTTTCTGTTTACATTGGCTTAATTATTACTAACTGTATTGTAATGGGCCGTGCTGAAGCTTTTGCTATGAAGGAAAAGCCAGGTGTAAGTTTTTGGGATGGTATCGGTAACGGCTTAGGCTACGGTGCAATCTTAATTGCTGTAGCATTTTTCCGCGAACTATTAGGTTTTGGTACTTTATTCGGTATTGAAATTTTACCTTTGATTCAAAATGGTGGCTGGTATCAAGCGAACGGCTTATTAGTATTACCGTTTAGTTCATTCTTTTTAATTGGTTTGATCATTTGGGCTATTCGCCAATGGAAACCAGAACAAGTTGAGAAGGATTAATTCTAATGGAACATTATTTAAGTTTATTAGTTAAAACTATTTTCATCGAAAACATCGCACTAACTTTCTTTTTAGGTATGTGTACTTTCCTAGCCGTATCAAAGAAGGTTGATACAGCAATAGGTTTAGGTGTTGCAGTAATTGTGGTACTAGGTATTGCGGTTCCAGCTAACCAAGTTATCTACCAAGCTGTTTTAGCACCCGGTGCTTTAGATAGCGTGTTAGGTATTACTGACCCGAAAGAATCGATTGATTTGAGCTTTTTGTCTTTCATAACCTTTATCGGTGTGATTGCAGCATTAGTTCAAATTCTTGAAATGGTATTAGATAAATATTTCCCAGCCCTTTATCAAGCGCTTGGTATTTTCTTACCATTGATCACAGTTAACTGTGCGATTTTTGGTGCGGTATCATTTATGGTTGCTCGTAACTATACGTTAGGTGAGTCAGTTGTTTATGGTATTGGTTCTGGTATCGGTTGGGCATTGGCTATTGTTTTACTAGCTGGTCTACGCGAAAAGATGAAATATTCTGACGTTCCAGATGGCCTTAAAGGTTTGGGTATTACGTTTATTACTGCAGGATTGATGGCGTTTGGCTTTCTTTCTTTCGGTGGTATTTCGTTATAATAAGATTAACACAGAGAGTAATAATTTTATTGCTCTCTAGAGATAAGTGCTAAGGAAAAGTCGATGGAAATAGTTCTCGGCGTATCGATGTTTACAGCAATTGTTGTTGCACTTGTTTTGGTAATTTTATTTGCCAAATCTAAGTTAGTTTCATCAGGTGATGTAAAAATCTCAATAAACGGTGACCCTGAAAAATCGGTTACTACAGCAGCTGGCGGTAAGTTATTAGGCGCGCTAGCAGACCAAGGTATTTTCGTGCCATCAGCATGTGGTGGTGGTGGTACATGTGGTCAGTGTCGTGTTGACGTGCATTCAGGTGGTGGCGATATTTTACCTACTGAATTAGGTCATATTACTAAGCGTGAAGCGAAAGATGGTTGTCGCTTAGCGTGTCAAGTGGCAGTTAAACAAGACATGGACATTGTACTTGAAGATGAAATCTTCGGTGTTCAACAATGGGAATGTGAAGTTATCTCTAACGATAACAAAGCAACGTTCATTAAGGAACTTAAGCTTAAAATTCCTAATGGCGAATCAGTACCTTTCCGTGCCGGTGGTTATATTCAAATTGAAGCACCAGCTCACCATGTTAAGTACAGCGATTTTGATATCGATGAACAGTACCGTGGCGACTGGAATCATTTTGGTTTCTTCGACGTAGAATCAAAAGTTGATACTGACACATTACGTGCATACTCAATGGCAAACTACCCAGAAGAAGAAGGCATTATTATGCTGAACGTGCGTATTGCTACGCCGCCTCCTGGACGTTTACATTTACCGGCTGGTAAAATGTCATCTTATATCTTCAGTTTAAAAGCTGGTGATAAAGTGACTATTTCTGGTCCATTTGGTGAGTTCTTCGCAAAAGAAACTGACAATGAAATGGTCTTTATCGGTGGTGGTGCTGGTATGGCGCCAATGCGTTCACACATTTTTGACCAATTAAAACGTCTTAAATCTAAACGTAAAATGTCATTCTGGTACGGTGCTCGCTCTAAGCGTGAAATGTTCTATGAAGATGATTACAACGGCTTAGCCGCTGATAATGATAACTTCGAATGGCATGTGGCGTTGTCAGACCCTCAACCAGAAGATAACTGGGATGGTTTAACTGGCTTTATTCACAACGTTCTGCACGAGCAGTACTTGAAAGACCATGAAGCACCGGAAGATTGTGAGTACTACATGTGTGGTCCTCCAATGATGAATGCTGCTGTTATTCATATGTTGAAAGATCTTGGTGTTGAAGATGAGAACATCATGCTTGATGATTTCGGCGGCTAATATAGGGTAACTTTTATCTCTTTGCTATTTCCTTAATAGCGGCATTGAAGGTGCTCATTGACTAACGTCAACTCCGCGCCTTCGCTTTGCTCTAAAGTGAACTAGCCTCGAGCTGAAAAGCTACCTGAGCTTGTCAATTGTTAAGCTAAAATAAAAGGCGACTTCGGTCGCCTTTATAATTTTTGTACGGATAATTCAGGGAATTAACACTATTTAACTTAGCTAAAGTTATTGTGCCTCCTACGGAGGAGCCAGTTGTTTTAGCTAAATTAAATTTATAAAGGATATTGTTATGCAATATAGAATTAGACTGGCTTTAGCAACATTTGTTGTACTGATAATGAGTGGTTGCTTCCCTAGTAATGATCTTGCTCGTCAGGAATATCATTTGCAAGGTAATACCATGGGGACGACTTATAATATTAAAGTCGTTGGTGAGAACCTTGATGTAGAGAAATTACAACAAGGCATTGACCAAGAGTTAAAACAGCTGAATCAGGAAATGTCGACCTATATTACTGATTCTGAATTATCAAAATTTAATCAGTCAACGTCTTTAGATGGTCTTGAAATTTCTGCTGGCCTATCGCGCGTGGTTAAAGAAGCGATTCGTTTAGGTAAGTTAAGCGACGGCGCGCTTGATGTAACTGTAGGACCATTAGTTAACTTATGGGGCTTTGGCCCAGAATACCGCCCAGAAACTGTACCAAGTGATGAACTGCTAGCTACGACTAAAGCGCGTGTCGGTTTAGATAAGTTAGTTTTTGAAGATGGCAAATTAGGTAAAACTATTCCAAACCTTTATGTTGACTTATCAACCATTGCTAAAGGCTATGGTGTTGACCTTGTCGCTGAGTTTATTGAAGCCAATGGTATTAGCAACTACTTAATTGAAATAGGCGGAGAAATGCGTCTTAAAGGCTTTAAGCACACAGGTGAGCTTTGGCATGTAGCAATTGAGAAACCACTAAGTACTGAACGTGCGGTTCATCAAATTATCATCCCAAAAGACAATGCTGTCGCAACATCGGGCGATTATCGAATTTATTTTGAAGCTGATGGCCAAAGATTTTCGCATATCATAGACCCAGAAACAGGAAAGCCAATTAACCATAAGTTGGTCTCTGTAACTGTTATTCACCCATCTTCTATGACGGCAGACGGCTTGTCGACGGCGATGATGGTGATGGGAGAAAAGAAAGCATTAGCTTTTGCAGAGGAAAATGATCTTGCTGTATACATTATTGCTAAGACAGAGCATGGCTTTGTTGAGCAAAGCACGGTAAAATTCATGCAATACCTCAAGTAGGTTTGCACTTTTTAGATAATTTATGAAAACGTGATTTTAATAGCACGTTTTGAAAAGTAATAAATAGGTTTGTATACATTATGGCTATGTTTTTAATTACCTTAGGTTTTTTTCTCGTTATTGTTATCGCAATGGCAGTAGGGTACATTTTTCAAAAGAAAACTCTTGCTGGTAGCTGTGGTGGCTTAGCTAGTGTTGGTATTGAAAAAGCGTGTGATTGCGATAACCCATGTGAAAAGCGTCAAGAACGTGAGCGTAAAGCTAAGCTAGACGTTGGCGATATTAGTGTAAAAAACATTTAGATTATTTATGGTAATAGCGTTTGGCTATAATCATAAAGTAATAAGGAAAAGGTGAGCTATGCTCACCTTTTTTTATATTCAGGATGAATGGTATGTCGCGGTCACATGGATGTGAAAGAGCGAGCATATTCAGGCCACTCTTAGCCATCTGTGGTTCCACAGTATTAAAATATCGATATAGTTTGGATTATAACACTCGCTCAATTAACCAATACGCTGCCATAATGGCAATTGCTATATTGAGTGCTTTTACCAACCTTGCATGATACCAAGGCTTTTTCATTACCGGCGCTAAACAGATAAAAGCAATCAAAATTACGCTGAGTTGTCCTAACTCAACACCAAGGTTAAATGATATTAAGCTTAAAACATATTGGCTTTTTGGCAGGCCAACATCACTTAATACTGAGGCAAAACCTAATCCATGCAATAAACCAAAGGCAAATATCACCGGCATGCGCATATGACTTTTAGTGTTAGATTTAGCACGATAGCAATTTTCTAAGGCGATGTACAAAATAGACAGGGCTATTAGTGGTTCAACAATTGAACTTGGCAGTTGCACTAGGCCATAAATACCTAATGCTAAGGTAATAGTGTGAGCTAGTGTAAACGCGGAAACTTGCCAAAGTAGGTTTGAAAAGGTTTTGGCAAATAAAAATAATGCGACCACAAAGAGGATATGGTCAAGACCGCGCGGTAGAATATGAATAAAACCTTGCACGATATAATCTTTTATCACTTTAAAAGACTGCGCAAAATGGCTTATTGGCTCGTTAGTAAGATCGCTAATTTGAAAGCTACACTGGATTTGTTTTTTGATACTAACTGATGTTGCGGTCTGACAACGGTTAAATGTACTTCTGAGAGCAGAGCAGGGAAGCGAACACTCTCTGAGGTCATGCCTTGAGGAATCTGGCCGCTGGTAGCTATTTCAGCTTGTGTGTTGATGGTTTTATCATCAGTAGAGAGAATTTGTTTTAATTGACTTAGTGATAAGCCAGTAAAATCGTTAATGTGCTGTTCTTCATTCTGCTTTGCATTAGAAAAATGCATTAAAGTTTGTTGAGATAACTCTTTATGGAGTTTATCCAAAAGCTGTTTTTGTTGACGAAAAGACAGCTGCTTTAAAGCCTTAATGACATCACTATCATCTCCCTTAATATCAAGGTATTTCTTTAAGAGGTGTAATATATCTACGGTTACTGTCAGTTGGATGTCTTACATAAAGGTTGGCATCCAATTTTCATATCAATATCTCTTTAACTTTTCTCCAATAAAACCGATTACTTTGGATCAAAATTTAATTAGCTCAGTAAAATAAATTACACTGAATATCATAATAGCGTTGCTATTTGGCTGCGAACTTGTGCCTAACAAAAAAAATGATATACTGTTTTTATATACAGCTTTTGTTTTGAAGGTATAAAATAGTGGCACTGGCAGCTAATAAGGTGAGAAAAATTATTCATGTTGATATGGATTGTTTTTATGCTGCCGTTGAAATGCGTGACAACCCAGCGTTACGTGATATTCCAATAGCTGTTGGCGGCAATAGTGCCCGCGGTGTATTGTGTACTTGCAACTATAAAGCACGCGAGTTTGGTGTTCGCTCTGCTATGCCTAATAGTCGAGCCAAAGCCTTGTGTCCTGACTTAATTATTATCGATGGCCGCATGTCGGTTTACCAGCAAGTCTCTCAACAAATTAGAGCTATATTTCTGCGTTATACCGATATTATTGAGCCACTATCTTTAGATGAAGCTTTTCTTGATGTGACAGACTCTGAACATTGTGCTGGCAGTGCGACGTTAATTGCTGAAAAAATTCGTGCTGAGATATTTCAGGAATTAGGTATCACGGCTTCTGCAGGGGTTGCACCAAACAAGTTTTTAGCAAAAATTGCCAGCGATGAAAACAAACCTAACGGGCAATGTGTTATTCCCCCTGATCAAGTCGATAATTTTGTTGCTGAATTGCCACTGAGAAAAATTCCAGGAATTGGCCCTAAAACCGGTGAAAAGCTGTTAGCGGCGGGGTTTGAAACTTGTGCAGATGTTAGGGCGAGTTCAGTGGCAAAGCTACATACTATTGTTGGTAAGTTTGCTAATTCATTATATATGCGAAGTTTTGGCATAGACCAAAGGGCGCTTGAAACAGAAAGAGTGCGAAAATCATTAGCCATTGAGACCACGCTTGCAGAGGATATTGACTCAATTGCGCAATGTCGCCAAATACTCAATAACTTATTTAGCAAACTGCTACTGCGCTTAGAAAAACATTCTGATCGCAGTATTGCCAAGCAAACCGTGAAAATTAAGTTTGCTGACTTTCAACAAACCACGGTTGATGTGCAGTCTAGCGAATGTCGAGAAGATGTTTTTATTGAATTGTTGCAACGAGCTATGACCCGTTCTGACAATAGAAAAGTGCGCTTAATCGGGCTTTCTTTAGGTTTTTCAAACAAAGACTGTAATGAGCAACAAAGCCAATTGCCACTGTTTTGATTCGAAGGGAAGAGGTAAGTATTTGAGTGATTTTGGATTCGTAAAACTTGTAAAATTCAGTAATGGTAAAAAGTTGCGGTAACTTTTTATATAATCACTAATACTTATTATGCTAGGCAACGACTAGCTGCGCTGGTATTGAAATGATTCACCAGACGGCCATCAATTCGCATTTGCTCTAATATGAGATTAAATTGCAGAACAAACTCGGGTGAAATATTTTTCTTATTAAAAATAAAGTGAATTGGAGTGTCATATAGAATCTGAGGATGAATTGCCATACCGTTGAAAATTGAGCGCTCTAATTCGTGACAAAGTACAATTTCATCATCTATTACGATGTCAACGCGCTCGTAATATAGCATTTTTAATCGTTTAGTTATGCTGTCGCTAAAAATGAAGTTATTGTAATCAGCTTTTGCTCTTTCTATATCGTAACCGTACCAACCTGCGAGGTTTATAGCGATAATTTTTTCTAATTTGATAATATCTTGAAGGCTACTAGTTTCTGCTATATCACTATTGTTAATACGATAGGCAAAGCGGTTAACTTCATGGCGGTAAGCATTAGAGTAATGATGTTGTTTTAAGCGCTCCTTATTTTTACTAGCTCCTAAACCAATATCGAAACGCCCTTGGCTTATTTCGAATAATGAGCGTCGCTCTGGATATTGTGCTACAACGACATCACACCCCATCTCTTTTAAAATATCTCTTAATAGCTGAAGATCAACACCTTTATACTCTTGACCATCAGCTTTATAAATATAAGGGAACCAATTTGATGTTGTTGAGAGAACTAGGCTTTTTTTACATTCAGGTACAGCAGCAAAAGAAGTAGACGCTTGTCCGCAAGTAATTAACATTACTATAAATATAAAATTGCGGGTAGGTAATGAAGTACCTTTTTTAGTCATTTAATCTCACTAATAAGTTTAAGCAAACAGTTACATACTAGTATGATAGTGTCTTTTAAAGCAAAAATAACTCTCACGACTTTGTAACTCTTAAGTGTTACGACGGTCTTTTCTTTTGTACACTTAAAGTGTTCGCTTAATAAAACTAAAAAATACCATGAGGGAAGTTATGTTTAAAAAATCATTAATGGCGTTGACCATGATGCTGAGCATAAATGCTAATGCTCAAACAATGGCAGACGCAGACATTACCGTGCAACCAGCGGCGGGTGATGTTTATATGTTAAAAGGTCCAGGTGGAAATATTGGTGTATTAGCAACTGATAAAGGTTTATTGCTAGTCGATGATAAGTTTGCACCTCTAGCAAAAAAAATTGAAGCGGCCATGAAGGGCATTGAAGATAAATCGCTTAAATATGTTATCAATACTCATTATCATGGCGATCATACTGGCGGTAATAAATTTTTCTCGCATAAAGCACCAATTTTTGCTCATGAGAATGTACGTAGTCGATTAAGCAGTAAAGCAGAGCATCATGTCGAAAGCTTACCCGTTGTCACTTATAAAGATGGTATTACCATTCATTTAGACAATGAAGAAGTACAATTGACACATTTGCCATTCGGACATACAGACGGTGATACTTTTGTTTATTTTAAAAAAGCGAATGTGCTACATACCGGCGATTTATATTTTGAAGTTGGTTTTCCTTATGTAGATTTAAAAGCTGGAGGCAGTGTTAAAGGCTACTTAGCCAATGTTCGATATATGCTGAATAACACACCCGATGATGTGATTATCATTCCAGGGCACGGTAAGTTAACCAATAAAAAAAGTTTGGCAGAATTTGCTGAGATGATGGCGTTTAGTATTGATAAAATAACTAAAGCGCTCGCAGCGGGAATGTCAGAAAGTGAAATTGTTGCGGCCGGTATTGGTGAAAAATATCAGCATTTGTCTTGGGCATTTATTACCGAAGAAAAGTGGTTAAAGACCTTAGTGGCTGATTTAAAGTAGCACACGAATATGATAAATAAAAAAACCGCATTGTTGCGGTTTTTTTTATTTGCAAAAGTATTTACTTATTATTGATGTGAGCGCAGTTGCAAGCTTGATGATGCGGCGTCATAAATTAACACTCTTTGATAAGCTGGCATTAAATAACTTTCAGTGATCAAACCTGGAATAACATCTGACCAAAGTTCTACTTGCGAGTCATTGTATTTGCTATAAGTAATACCTGTTGCAGATATTGCTGGATCATAGCGATACCAGTAACTATTGTCACTGGTATCAGTCGTTGTGTTAAAGCTTTGCACGTTGGCGTTACCTTGAAGTAAACCATTGTCACTAAAAGTGCTGCCATCAAAGCTTGCCCACTCACTGGTATCATTTGCGCTGTAGACAGTATTACCGTCATTGCTTAACGCAACATTGGTCAGGGAAGTAAATGCGCTATTAATATAGGTAGCAGCACTTGTCGCACTAACCATTTCGCTGGCATAAGCATTATAACTTAATGCTAATTGTTGTAATGATGTTGCTGCTTGCTGATAAGCCATTATGGTGTCGACACTATTCGCTTGCACAATAGTCGTTGTTGGCGAGGTGTTTTCTTGATCCCAATATTGGCGTACTAAATTTAAGTTCGCATACTCTAATCCTTGCGTGACGACAACAGGGGCTCCTGCAACCATTTTTATCATAGAAGGGCGGTATACAATGGTGATGTCATCAGGGTTAATTTGGCTAAATTGATAACTAGTTAAGTCAAATAGGTAGTGGTTAATACGGTTTTGTGGCTCTTCATTTTCATCCAAATAATCTTCACTATTAGAGGCTAATAGTATTGAACCGTCAGGGTGGATAACTAAGTTTGTTAAATCAACGTCCACTAACGGTGATGTTGTTGTGTTAACCAAAGCACCTGAAATAATGTTGTAAGTTTTCAGTTTATCGCCATCAGCGATATAAGCATAAGGGCGCATCGGATCGAGGGCAATGCCTGAGGTATTAATATTGACACTACTAATATCAACATCCGCTGCATCTGTGTTGCCTTTATTTAGCGTAACATTGATAGTGCCTGACAATGCACTATCTGCTGTGGTTGGTGACAAGGTAATAACAGCATCATGAATACCGTCAGCTGTCGCATTTGCCGGTATCGCGGTAATTGTTAGCCTATTATTCGTAGTGTCTGCTGATAGTGATAACCAACTCACGTCAGTTGCGGCTTGCCATGCAATGGCGTTTTCACTATTGGCAAGTACATCAATGGTATGTACTAAAGTTGCTTGAGTGGCCAAACTGTTAAATGCAAGCGAAGGGTAGTTGCTAGCTAATCTTATCGCATCAACGGCTAGTTCAATGGTAATAACTTTTGTGGTACCACTTGCGGGGTCATAAATAGCAATGTTTGCACTCATCAGCCCCCAGCCAGTAATTAAACTGCGATCAATATCGACTAATATCTTATCGCCATTTTCGTCGCTTTGCTGCGTTATTAATAACCACGGGGCACTAGCTGTTGCTTGCCAGTCAGAACCTATGTTGGATAATGTTATTTCTTGCTGAGCAATAGCCGAGTCCCCTAAGTTGGTCTTAAAGGCTAAGTTGTCACTTGTGCTATCGAACTGAGTTAAATTAATAACATTTACCGTGCTAGTCGCTGTAGACGGAAGTACGGCTCTGCTATCGCCATTGGCAATTATCAAGCGGTCGGGTTGGTTTAAACTTAACGGAATGCTATTGGAGATGACTTGTTGCTCGTTGTAGACATCAATTTTAAAGCCGACGTTAGTTTCAAATCTGGCGTAATGAGGGCGGTCATTTGCACTGTGAGCTAGGGCTAAATCAGTAATAGCCTCATCAGAATTTAACACGCCGTTGTCCGTAAAGCTTGTACCGTCAAAACTAATCCATTCACTGGTCGGGCTGATGGCGTAAATATTTTTTTCATCTGCGGTAACATAGAAGTCAGTAATTTGCTCGTCTTCACCAAGCAATTCAGGTCGATAGCTATGAGTGACTTCAGTGCTAATTGGCGTACGGCCAAAGTCATTGATTTTGGCGCTAAGTCTTTTAATTGACATTAACTCATCTGCTGTGCTGATATCTAAGGCAAAAATGCTTTGATTTTGCTCAGCGACATTGAAGGCGCGCGCAAAAAAGGCATTGGCAGCATCAAAGCCAACGCGCATTAGGTTTTCATCGGCAAACTCTAAAATTGACGTAGCAACAAAATAGCGTCCGTCAAGACGAACAAATTTTGCCGGTTCGTTAGCAATGTCAGCATCAGTTAATTCCACAACACTCATATCACTAAGTTTTATTTGATACCTATGAGTTGTTGTTTCACTAGTGTTCTCATCAATAATCGTTGTTTCGTCTGCTTTTGCTAGCATTATGCTGGCATCCGGATGGATCACTAACTGCTCCAACAGCGTATCGACCGGTGAGATAACTGTGGTAGATAATAATTCATTGGTATATAAGTGATAGCTGCGTAATTCATTACTGGTGGCAACATAGTATTGGGGTAATAACGGGTCGGTTACTACGCCATTGCTATTAGCAACAATATCTAAGGAGTTGTTTTCGGTGATGGCGTCACTTTTATAAAAACTCACTTGAATAGTATCGGCAATGGCAGTGGTTTGTTCATTACCACTAAGGGTTATTGCTGCCGTCGTTGTGGCGTTATTCGTTAAGGTACTGGCGTCGGCAGTAATGGTTAATTGGTTGGTGTCTGCATTTGCGGTTAAGTTTAACCAAGTAGCGTCAGTTGCCGCTTGCCATCCCCAAGGCAAAACACTATTGGAGTTAATGTTTAGTGTGACTTGGCTATTGCTGATATTTGCCGTTTCAACAAGTGCAACCGTTGCTTTATCAGCAAAGAGGTGAATATTATCTAAACTTAATTCTACTGGATATTTTGTGGTGCCTAACGGGCTGGTAATATCAATAGTCCCGGTATAAAAGCCTGCTTCTGTTAACGAGCTAACATCAGGTGTTGCGGTAATAGTAGTAACGCCATCAAGAAATGATTTTTCAACATTAAGCCATGGCTCTGATGTGGTTAATGTTAAGTTATCGGCGCTAGAGCTTACAGCAAGAGTTTTTGCCTCTATATTTGAAACACCGTATGTATCGTCGAAGGTAAGAGCCTGCCAAACTAGTAACGAAACATTAATGTCTTTATGGGCAAGGTTCGTTGTTGATGTATCACCGCTACTCAATCTTAATGTTGTGCCATAAAGATCAGCATTCATTAAATTGGCATTCACGACATCAATATGAATAGTCGCAGAAGTTGCTGTGACGTTTTCAGTCCGGTAATTTAACCAAGCAACTGGCGTTGTATCTGGCGCAAATCCAAGGAGTAAACCATCACCGTCAAAAGTCACATTGATTGAAATAGTATGGCTTTCTTCCTGTAAAAATTCATTGGTAAAAGCAACTGAAGAAACGTCGCTACTGACAGAAAATGTCGGTGTGTTATCACTTGAACCGCCACATGCTTGTAACAATAGTGAGCTAAATAAAATAACCAATGCTAAACGCATGTTCTTAAATTGTCCCTTCATACAGGTCCCTGTTTTTATTAATAGCTAGAACTTAGCTTTTATTTATGACTGTAAGCTAAGTTCATTTTGCGCGATTATTAACATAATGTAAATAATACAATCTTTTTAGCTCTATGCCGGGTTAAAGAGATAAGTTCTATTATTTATCAACTTTTTACGGAGACAATAATAACCAATATAATCTGGTTAATTATTTGCCCTTAAATAGCGCCATATTAAATACTGCAGTTGATTTATTGTCACGCAGTGGACTTCGCGTAAAGAGCTTAAGTAAAAGTTAAGCTGCATGATTATGAGAGCGAGAGTATAGAAGTAACTTGAGCTTATTGCATGGCAGAAAATTACTTAAGTGAAGCGCGTTTGCTGATAGTGGTATAAGAAGTCGAGTTGGCAACGAGGATGGTTGGTGATAGATAAAATGAACGGGCATAAAGGGGTTGCTGATGAAATTGTGCAAAAATTGTTAAGAAACCACGAAATAGATTGGTATCTTCAAGCAGAGCTTGCGTATAATAAGCGTTTTGGTGCGTCCCTAATAAAAGATCAAAACGATAAAGCAAAAAGAATGCGCTTTATGCAACCGCGTGGTTTCTCAACAGATGAGATCATGACACTATTAAACGCGTAAACAGATTTAATTTTTCGAAGAGTTGGAAATTCACATGATTGAAACTAGTGCCCAATTGCGTCAGGCATTTTTAGATTTTTTTGCTTCTAAGCAGCACCAAATTGTTGCTAGTAGTTCGTTAGTTCCGGGTAATGATGCAACCTTGCTATTTACTAATGCCGGTATGGTGCCATTTAAAGATGTATTTCTTGGTGGCGATGTTCGCAGTTATACGCGTGCAACCTCTTCACAGCGCTGTGTGCGAGCGGGTGGTAAACATAATGATTTAGAAAATGTTGGTTACACTGCGCGTCATCATACCTTTTTCGAAATGCTAGGTAATTTTAGTTTTGGTGATTACTTTAAAAAAGATGCTATTCACTATGCGTGGGAATTTTTAACTTCAGTTTTAGCCTTACCAAAAGAAAAGCTGTTAGTGACGGTTTATGAAAGTGACGATGAAGCCTATAACTTCTGGCTAAATGATATTGGCGTACCAGCGGAAAAAATTATTCGTATTGGTGATAAATCACCAGAGAAAAAATACGAATCAGACAACTTTTGGTCAATGGGTGATACCGGACCATGTGGCCCATGTTCTGAAATATTCTATGATCACGGTGAAGAAATTTTTGGTGGTCCTCCAGGCTCACCAGATGAAGACGGTGATCGCTTTATCGAAATTTGGAATTTAGTCTTTATGCAATACAACCGTCACGCTGACGGTACTATGGAAGCTTTGCCTAAACCGTCAGTTGATACTGGTATGGGCTTAGAGCGTATAGCGGCAATTATGCAAGGCGTACATAGCAACTATGAAATTGACATTTTTCAAGGCTTGATTTGTGATACTGCCTCATTACTTCAGTGCAACGATCTAGAGCACAAATCTTTACGCGTTATTGCCGATCACATTCGCTCATGTAGCTTTTTAATTACCGACGGTGTGATGCCGTCGAATGAAGGACGTGGTTATGTACTTCGCCGCATTATTCGTCGTGCTATTCGTCATGGTCACAAATTAGAAGCGAAATCATTCTTCTTCCATAAGTTGGTTGCGTCTTTAGCTAAGCAAATGGGCGAAGCATACCCTGAGTTAGTGCAACAGCAAGCGGTAATTGAAAAAATATTACGTATTGAAGAAGAGCAGTTTGGTCGCACACTTGATCGCGGTATGGCACTTTTAGAAGATATTTTATCAGAATTAAAAGGCGATATTATTGCTGGCGATGATGTTTTTAAACTTTATGATACTTATGGCTTCCCAGCAGATTTAACCGCAGATATTGCGCGCGAGCGTCAATTACGCATAGATCACGATGGCTTTGATGCCGCTATGACACAACAACGTGTGCGAGCTCAAAAAGCCAGCCAGTTTGGTACTGACTATAACGAAACCATTAAATCGGACCATCGTACTGAGTTTAAAGGCTATACCCGCAGTGAAATGTCTTCAACGGTTATTGAGCTATTTGATAGTGAATCATCAGTTGCTGAATTAAGTGCTGGCGAAGCGGGCATTGTGGTACTTGATAAAACACCTTTCTATGCTGAGTCAGGTGGTCAAGTGGGTGATTCTGGCGTACTTCATATTGATGATGGCGTTTTTGAGGTTACAGATACTTTTAAATTAGGTCATGCCTTTGCTCATAAAGGTATTGCACGTCACAACATAGGTTTGAATCGTCGCGTTAAAGCAGAAATTAATACCAAGCGTAGAGCCGCTATTATTAAAAACCATACCGCAACGCACATTTTACACGCTAGCCTTCGTAAAGTACTTGGCGAACATGTTACGCAAAAAGGATCGTTGTGTGATGCTGAAAAGCTTCGTTTTGACTTTTCCCATTTTGAAGGGGTAACCCGAGAAGAGCTAAATAAAGTTGAGCGCATGGTCAATGAGCAAATTCGTAGCAACTTATCGCGCGAAACTGATTTGATGCAAATTGATGAAGCTAAAGCTAAAGGTGCTATGGCGCTATTTGGTGAGAAGTATGACGATGAAGTACGTGTTGTTACCTTAGGTGAATTCTCGACCGAGCTTTGTGGTGGTGTTCATGTTGACCGCACCGGTGATATTGGTTTACTTAAAATCGTGTCAGAATCAGGTATTGCTGCCGGTGTTCGTCGTATTGAAGCGGTAACCGGCGAAACAGCCTTAAACTACTTTGAAGCGCAAGAGCAAACATTAAATAACATTGCTGCGATGGTAAAAGCCGATGCCGTGAATGTTTCAAGCAAAGTAGAGCAAGTTATTCAACGTAACAAGCAACTTGAAAAAGAAATTGAGCAATTTAAGCAGCAATTAGCTAGTCAAGCCGGTGCTGACTTAGTTAATCAAGCAATCGATTTTAATGGCGTAAAAGCCTTGATTGCTAACTTAGACGGCGTTGAAGCTAAATCTTTACGTGGCATGGTCGACGACCTTAAAAATAAAATGGGCTCAGGCATTATTTTATTAGCAACGGCTAATGACAATAAAGTCAGTTTAATTGCCGGTGTAACGAAAGATCTTATCGGGCAAGTGAAATCTGGTGAGCTAGTAAATGTAGCCGCACAAGAAGTTGGTGGTAAAGGTGGTGGCCGTCCTGATATGGCACAAGCCGGTGGTAGTCAACCAGAGAACATTGATGCAGCGTTAAAAGCGGCGAAAAACTGGTTAACTGAAAAATTAGCTTAGATAATATTATAGATATTGATAAGTTGAACAAAGGGGCTGTTAGCCCCTTTTTTTATAGCACTAATTTAATAGCACTAATTTAGTCATAGAAGCTGCGGTAAATAATGTAACAACATTTTTTCGGGTTTATAAGGTCATATACTAGAAGCTTAGGGAGTTTTGTTGGCTAATATCAAGGTTTGTTGTTAACAATATGTAAATTAGGATGTGATTTTAATATAATGTGATAAAAAGTTGCCTTAAATTACAAAAAATTACCATTCTAGTGTTTATTGTTTCATCAAGGTTGTTAAAATAACCATTAATGTGCGCAAATACGGCTTACTCTGGCTTTTACCAGTTTTCTGTTAAGCACTTGAAGTTCGGCATTGTCTTAGGAATATTCAATGTTTAATAAGTATTTTAGATACTTATTGTGATCTTTAGTGCACTTTTGCAAAAATTATACTAAATTTAATTTGTTACTAGCTTATATATATTTAGTGGATCTCGTTTTTAAACATAAAGGAAATTAGGATGTTAATATTAACTCGTCGAGTTGGTGAAACGTTGATGATCGGAGACGACGTCACAGTGACAGTATTAGGAGTCAAAGGTAACCAAGTACGTATTGGTGTGAATGCTCCAAAGGAAGTGTCAGTTCATCGTGAAGAAATCTATATGAGAATACAATCGGAAAAAGGTGAGGGCGAATCCTCAGGGAATAAATTCTAATAACTTCTCATAATTAAAGCCGACTCTTGTCGGCTTTTTTGATCCGGTAATCAAATTATTTCTGATGTTTTATTGGCTTTTTCACTAGATAATGTTGGAAAAATGAGCGTGTTGTTTGAATTCTCGTCAAACAGTTAAAAAAGCTAAATAAAAGCTGAAAAAAAGTTTGACTTATTTTTTTAATCCCTTATTATTCGCACCCATTGGAGAGGTGGCCGAGTGGCCGAAGGCGCTCCCCTGCTAAGGGAGTATCTGGTTTATCCCGGATCGAGGGTTCGAATCCCTCCCTCTCCGCCATTCTTTTAGATTGGCATCGTTTGAACTTCGATATTGAAATTGTTCGTTGCGAATGTACGTAGTACTTACTAGGTTGTCTACCTAAGTTAGTAGTATTTAGTTCGTTATCTCTTAAACTAGAGATACAAATAAACGGTTTATAATGGACGCGTAGCTCAGCTGGATAGAGTACCTGGCTACGAACCAGGCGGTCGCAGGTTCGACTCCTGCCGCGTCCGCCACTTTTCTTTAAGTGGTTAAATAAAAAAGAGTAGCTAATATTAAGCTAGTTAAAATAAATATATCTATAATCAAGATATAAAATAATGATTGACCGCGGACGCGTAGCTCAGCTGGATAGAGTACCTGGCTACGAACCAGGCGGTCGCAGGTTCGACTCCTGCCGCGTCCGCCACATATAAAAAACCAGCCTCACGGCTGGTTTTTTTACTTTAGCGTTTTAGCTTTATGATTAAAGTGATAAAGCGTATGCGAGTAAGACTCGCTATCTCTTAAACTTGAGATACTAAAAAACAGTTTACCGCGGACGCGTAGGTCAGTTGGATAGGTTATCTAACTATGCTGGCTACGAACTATGTTCGCTATCTCTTAAACTTGAGATATTAAAAACAGTTTACCGCGGACGCGTAGCTCAGCTGGATAGAGTACCTGGCTACGAACCAGGCGGTCGCAGGTTCGACTCCTGCCGCGTCCGCCACACAGAGAAAACCAGCCAATCGGCTGGTTTTTTTTCGCCTGTAAAACAGCAATTAGATTGCTTTAATCTGCTTCGAAATAATTTCACTATTAATTCTGATATTTTTGTTTTTAACTTAGTTAATGCTAAGGTTAGATGTCTATATAGTGCATGGGGTGATTATTTACAGTTTGCTACTTTATTACATGGTGGCGTGGTAATTTTCCCTTCTTTATTTGCATTATTCTGTGTTCGATGTGGCTAATATGTCGATTTATCATACGAACATAATTGACTATCTGGTTAAGTTATTAAATATTGGATATTGTATATTTTTTGTTGTTTTCGTTTTCTAATACCCGTTATTCATGACTTTGATATTGTATACAATGTTGTTGATATACTCTTTTGCATGGAATAATTTCTAAATAGCATTAAATTTAGCTGTTTTTTCGTACGATTTGATCTTGACATTACTTTTTTTAATCAATTTGTAAAATTTTGTTTGCTTTTTACATATTGGAGTGATTATTCTAATTATATAAAAATTGCTTGAGAGTAAAAAAATGGAAAATCTTCAACAGTTATTTATTGAAGCGGGTACCTTGATGTTAGCCGGAATGGTTTTTGTCTTTGCCTTTTTAGGTTTGCTGATCATATTTATCAATATGGTTTTAGTAAGGTTAGCAAAAAAATATCCCGATGCCGTTGTTGAAAATAAAACTCAAAGTAAAAAGAACAATAAAAAACAAGACGGTAAAGGCGTTTCACCGGCCGTTGTCGCAGCAATATCTTCAGCTGTTACTCAATATCGTCAACAACACTCTGTACAGAAATAGGACATGATCATGACCAAGCCCCTAGGAATTACCGAAGTCGTATTACGCGACGGCCATCAATCATTGCTCGCCACACGTTTGCGTTTGGAGGACATGTTACCCATTGCAGCAAAGATGGATGATATCGGCTATTGGTCAATTGAATCTTGGGGTGGGGCAACATTTGATTCTTGTATTCGCTATTTAGGTGAAGATCCTTGGGAACGTATTCGTGCCCTTAAAAAAGCCATGCCTAAAACCAAGCAACAAATGTTATTCCGTGGTCAAAATATTTTAGGTTACCGTCATTATGCTGATGATGTGGTAGAAAAATTTGTTGAGCGTGCTCATGTTAATGGTATTGATGTTTTTAGAATTTTTGATGCCATGAATGATGTTCGTAATTTACAAACATCAATTAAAGCGGCGGTTAAAGTTGGTGCACATGCTCAAGGAACCTTAAGTTATACCGAAAGCCCAGTGCATACCCTTGAGGGTTGGTTAACTATGGCTAAGCAACTTGAAGACATGGGGGCGCATTCTTTATGTATAAAAGATATGGCCGGTTTGCTAAAGCCTTACGATGCTGCAGAATTGGTGAGCCGTTTGAAAGAGACAGTGGCATTGCCGATTGCAATGCATTGTCATGCCACCACTGGCTTAAGCGTTGCAACACATATGAAAGCCATTGATGCCGATATTGACGTTATTGATACCGCTATTTCTTCAATGAGTATGACTTACGGTCATTCTCCGACTGAAACCATAGTTTCTATTGTTGAAGGTACCCAACGTGACACTGGCTTAGATATGGTTAAGTTGGCGGAAGTTGCCGCTTATTTTAGAGGTGTTCGTGAAAAATATGCTCAGTTTGAAGGTAGCTTACGTGGTATTGATGCACGTATTTTATTAGCACAAGTACCTGGTGGCATGTTAACTAACATGGAAAGCCAGCTTAAAGAGCAATGTGCAGCGGATAAGCTTGATGAAGTACTAAAAGAAATTCCAAAAGTAAGAAAAGATCTTGGTTATATTCCATTAGTGACACCTACTTCGCAAATTGTCGGTACGCAGGCCGTACTCAATGTATTAACGGGGGAGCGCTATAAATCAATAACGAAAGAAACTGCAGGTGTATTGAAAGGCGAATATGGCACGACCGCTGATGCGGTGAATCCTGAATTACAAGCTCGTGTGCTAGACGGTACTGAAGCAATTACTTGTCGACCCGCAGACATGCTAGATCCAGAAATGGATAAGCTTTTAGTTGAATTGCAACAGCTCGCCGATGACAAAAATATCATGTTGGCAGAAGACACCATTGATGACGTATTAACTTATGCGTTGTTCCCACAAATAGGGTTGAAATTTTTAGAAAATCGTAATAATCCTGATGCTTTTGAACCTGCTCCGACTAAAGCGTCTGCCAGCAGCTCGGTTGCCAATGCTCCTGTTGTCAGTTCATCAAATACCGGCCCTGAAAGTTATGCGGTAAGTGTTGACGGTAAAGTTTACGATGTTGTTGTCGCGCCAGGTGGCTCAATAGAAAATATTCAAGTAGCTGCTAATGCACCTGCAGCCGCTAGTTCATCAAGCGGGGAGCCTTTAAAAGCACCTCTGGCAGGTAATATTTTTAAAGTGCTAGTGAATGAAGGCGACCTAGTTGAAGAGGGAGACGTTGTGATCATTATGGAAGCAATGAAAATGGAAACTGAAATTCGCGCATCAAAAGCCGGTGAAATAGCGGTTATTCACACCAGAGAGGGCGATTCAGTTGCTGTTGGTGATAGCTTGTTGGACTTAGCGTAGGATAACCCATGGAATCATTAAACGTATTATGGATGTCGACAGGCTTAGCAAACTTTGAGTTAGGCCAAGTCATCATGATGTTAGTGGGTTGTGGCTTGTTGTATTTAGCTATTGCTCGAAACTTTGAGCCTTTATTGTTAGTCCCTATGGGTTTTGGTGCTATTTTAACCAATATCCCTGTTGCAGGGTTTTCAGAGGTAGGTGGCTTACTTCATTATATTTATTATGCTGGTATCGATACGGGGATATTCCCACTATTGATCTTTATGGGTGTTGGCGCCATGACGGATTTTGGCGCTTTGATCGCCAATCCAAAAACCTTGTTATTAGGTGCTGCCGCACAGTTTGGCATCTTCGCAACCTTGTTTGGTGCAATAGCGTTAAACTATGTTGGCCTAGATTTTTCTATGAAGGATGCTTCTGCTATCGCTATTATTGGCGGTGCAGATGGCCCAACGGCGATATTCTTAGCATCTAAACTCGCACCAGATCTACTTGGCGCAATAGCGGTTGCTGCATATTCTTATATGGCACTCGTGCCAATTATTCAACCGCCAATTATGCGCGCTTTAACAACTGAAGATGAACGCAAAATTGAAATGGCGCAATTACGTCATGTCACGCGTGTTGAGAAAATTATATTCCCATTAGGGGTGTTACTAATGACGATATTCTTTTTACCCGCGGCAACACCGTTAGTTGGTATGTTCTGTTTAGGTAATTTGATGCGTGAATGTGGCGTGGTTGACCGTTTAAGCTCTACCGCACAAAACGAGTTGATTAATATTGTTACTATCTTCCTTGGCTTAGGTGTTGGCTCTAAGCTAAGTGCAGAACAATTTTTAAATACGAAAACCCTAGGGATTTTGGCATTAGGTGCCGTGGCATTCTCTATTGGTACGGCAGCAGGCGTGTTAATGGCAAAATTAATGAATAAACTTTCGAAAGAACAAGTTAACCCGTTAATTGGTGCCGCAGGTGTCTCCGCAGTACCTATGGCAGCGCGCGTTGCCAATAAGGTTGGCTTAGAGGCAAATCCGCATAACTTCCTTTTGATGCATGCCATGGGGCCAAATGTCGCGGGTGTATTAGGCTCAGCGGTTGCTGCTGGTATTTTACTAGCGTTAGTGGGCTAACTTTAGCGGATAGATGCTATTATGCAATCATAAAATAAAGGGAGCAATTGCTCCCTTTATTTTTTACTTATCACGAAAGCGCTACTCTGCAATATTAACAATGCCGGTGTTTGGCAGGTTACGATGGTGATTTATCTGTGGGTTATTTAAGTCGATACTGACTTTGCGTAATAGTTCATCAAGCTGAAGTTTTAACGTTAGGCCCTTAGCACTGTTTGCCACCGCCATACTGGCAGGAATTACGCCAAATTTTTGATAGCGTATATTGCTTACTTGCAGGCGTTTAATGGTGCTCATCATTGCCACACGCTCAAAAGTGGCCAGCTCAAGCCGTCCTTTTGCTAGCATTTTAACTAGCTGGTCTAAATTGGTTACTTCAACAAACTTGGCTCGTGGAATATCAAGTAATTCTGAGAAAAAGTCGGCATTGCCGATTAAGGTTCCTATGCTTGCATTTGGAATGTTAGCAATATCAATGTGCTTGCTTTTTTGTGAAAAAATATCAACATGAGCGGCAATATTCCAATTTAAATCTTGTGCATAGCGGTAAAATTCTTCAGTTTCTAGCCGCTGAGGTGTTAACCCAATTAAGTCCAGCTGATGGTTTTTTAAGGCGAGCTTTGCGCGACCATAAGTCATTATTTTAATA
This sequence comes from Colwellia sp. SU-HH01172, assembly GCF_057553355.1. Classification (NCBI taxonomy): domain Bacteria; kingdom Pseudomonadati; phylum Pseudomonadota; class Gammaproteobacteria; order Alteromonadales; family Colwelliaceae; genus Colwellia; species Colwellia sp. SU-HH01172. Next base: position 115,693 of record NZ_BAAJMB010000005.1, read on the forward strand.
TTGAATTTAAAATTCGAAATTTTTTCAATTGCGCGCAACATGTTAATAACATGTCCTTGGCCGCTTTCATTTATCATTGGCGGAAAGGGTTCAAAGCCAACGTTGATGTTTTTTGCAAACAGTGGTGACGTGCAAATTAACGCAGCCAAGCAACTAATAGCTAATAACTTCACTATTTTACCTAGATTATTATAGACGGAGTCAAGATAACATGCGGCTAGATAGATGCCAATGCTGCATCTATCTCGCTAAGTTTTGTTGAGTTAAAATATCAAGGGTATTGACGACGGTAAGTTACGGGTGCAACTTAAAATGTTGCCAATCGTTATTATTTTTTTCAAAGCAAACTCGATCATGAAGACGGTTAGCTCGACCTTGCCAGAACTCAATGTAGTGCGGTTTTACTCGCCAACCACCCCAAAACTCTGGTAATGGTACTTCCTTACCGGCAAACTTTTTAGTGTAGTATTCAACACGGCTAGCTAACTCATTTTCTGATTGTATTTTATCACTTTGCCTTGATGCCCAAGCGCCAATTTGGCTGCCTCGATCTCGGCTATGAAAGTACATCGCCGATTGTTCAGCACTGACTTTTTCGACGCAACCTTCTATTCGAACTTGGCGCTGTAAAACATTCCAGTGGAATAACAACGCAACTTTATCATTTTCATCCAACTCATGACTTTTTCGACTAGCGTAATTGGTATAAAAAACAAAACCATCGGTGTTGAATTCTTTTAGTAACACCATACGAGAGCTTGGTTGTCCGTCAGTGCTTACACTGCTGACTGATACGGCTTCTGGGAGTAAAATACCTGACTTATTAGCATCTTCGAACCAGACCTTGAATAAGGAGTAGGGCTCTGCATTGTTATCAATTTCGGGTAGAGCTAGGGCGACGCCTTGGCCAAAGGTTAGCAAGCAGCGCAGTTTTTCAAATAACGTCATATCAAGGATGGATAAGCTTAAGTAATTGTTTTTGCCATGATATCAGTTTTTTGCAAAAAACGAATCGTTGTACTCAAAAATGCCTAGATAAATTAGCTATATTGAATACTTATATTGTGCTTTGCCTGCGCATTGGTTGGCTTGTTTAAATATCCCAATCATCAGAGTCGTCTAATAGTTCTTTTAAGCGTTTTTTCTCTAAAAGATCATCGATACGCTTTCTGACTTCGGAATTATGTGTTGCCTTTTCTCCTTTAGGCAAGTCTTTATCATAATTCTCTTGGTCTACAGACGGGGTAATATCATTTGTTAATTCATCGTTCATTCTTAATACCTACGGCTTTTACAGCAATGCTGTAATTACAATAAATAGTGGCTTACGCTAATCATGCCTCAACTTTTTACGTTTGAATATCTCAAATAGCAGTAACTCATAATCATAATGAATAATGCTAACTTTCATAAATTGAACATAGGCAACTCAGGCAGAATTTTCAACTAAATAATTTTTCATTTCAACAAAAAAGTCGCCTAAAAAAACTAAATGATTATTTTCTATTCGGATTTATCACTGATGGAGATATTTAGCTTTTGTATGTGCTCTGATAGACTTATCGTTGAAATTCTTTAAGGTTAGTTACATTGATGTCGAACGACGAATTTTCTTCTTGGTATAGTCAATTACAACAACACGCGGTACAAAATCGTTGGCGAAACCTTGTGGTTTTAGCGGGTGAAAGTGATTGGATAAATCAACGGCTCAAAGTGGTGTTTTCTGCTCATGACTCTTGGTTAAAGGCGAAAAATTCAGCGCCAGTCTGCGGGCTCAGCTACCAGGGGAAATCTTCAGTATTAGTGGCTCAAAACCTCATTACGGTTAGCCGTAAAACTTATGGCCAGTACTTAGGCACTGAGCAACAAGTGGTTATCTTTCCTATCAGTCAATGTGAAGGAGGTCATGAAATTGCGAGCGACTTCGATGTTGACGCTTTTGCTGCGCTTTCAGGCACTATAATTTCCGGTGGTGTATTGGTTCTGACTATTGTGACTAACGCTGAAGTAGAACTGCCACAATTTGATTGCTTTTTACAACGCTTTTGGCAATTACTTAATGCCGGTAATAGTTATATTGTTAGACAAAATGATCAGCCATCATCTTTAATACCAATGCAGAATGTTGTTCAAGCCGACGTAGTAAAGGATAAGTTCGATATAGGCAATAATGCAGGTGATATTGCACAAGATAGTAACTTACCAGCCCTGCGGTCACTACGATATGGTGGTATAACTCAAGAACAAGTGCTTGCCGTTGAAGCAAGTTTAAAAGTGCTATACGGGCATCGCAATCGTCCGTTAGTATTGACTGCCGACAGGGGGCGTGGAAAGTCTTCAGCACTAGCTCTTGCTGCATGTGAAATGCTACTTAATGCTAAACAAAAATTGAAAATAGTGCTAACAGCGTCTAGTCGTGATGGTGTCAATATTTTTTTTAGTCATGTCGCGAGTCATTTACCCGGAGCAATTTTATCTGCTAACGCTATTGCTCATGACAATGGCGAGATAGTGTTTTTGCCGATTGACAGCATTTTAAAAGACCGTCCTGTTGCAAATATTGTCATGGTGGATGAGGCCGCGGCGTTTCCAATTTATCTTTTACATGAGCTATTAAAGCAATATCATCGCCTTGTTTTTGCCTCTACCGTGCATGGCTACGAAGGTGCTGGGCGGGGCTTTAGTATTAAGTTTCGTTTAATTTTAAATAAGTTGAGGCCGCAGTGGCGTGAATTGCATATTCATGAACCGATTCGTTGGGCTGCGGATGATCCACTAGAGGCGTTTGTTTTTTCTAGTTGCCTGCTCAATGCTAGCTTACCTAAATATCCTGAAAATAGTGTTAGCAATGAGCAATTACAAGCTTGTCGAGTTTTACAACTTAGTGCTAATCAGTTGTTGGCAGATGAAGCACTGTTGCAACAGGTGTTTGCGGTATTAGTTACCGCACACTATCAAACCTCGCCGAGTGATGTGAAGTTACTACTCGATAACCCTGCCATCTCGTTATTTGTACTTATGCATGATCAAGAGATTATTGGCGTTGCTATGCTCATTTGCGAAGGACAAATTGATGGTGAGCTTGCTGAGCTGGTGCGCGATGGTAAGCGTCGACTACCTGATCAATTTTTACCACAATCGTTGCTGACCCACTGTGGTATCAAAGATAGCTTTGAATATAGCTACCAACGAGTGATGCGTATTGCGATACACCCACAATTTCAAGGGCAAGGGCTTGGGCAATATTTTCTCACTAACATTGAGAAACAGCTTAGTGTTCTAGGTAGCGATTTCATAGGTTCAAGCTTTGCGGGTAATGCGACTTTACTCAGCTTCTGGCAACAAAGTGACTTTTCACTGGCGCGTATTGGCTTTAATAAAGACAAAGCCAGTGGCGAGCATTCATGCTTAGTGCTTAAACCATTAAGCGGTAATGCGATTATAAAACAACAAGAAATATCTCAGCGTTTTTATCAGCAATTTGACTACTGGCTAACAGATGAGCTTAAAGAGTTGCCGGCGAAATTGGTTTGGCAAGTACTACACCACAGGACTTTTTCGCAAACCAACTCGTTTGAACTTAGCCGTGAGCATCAACAAGCGGTCGAAGATTTTATCAGTGGCCAACGACAATTTAGTAGCTGTGTTTATGGTTTGCATCATTGGCTATTACGCCATTGCGTAAATGACTTTAATACCGAGGTATTACCGCTGATTACGCGAATTTTTCAAAAGCACAGTATTGAACTGGTTTGTGCGAGTTTTGGTTTTACTGGCAAAAAGGCACTTAACCAGCATTTGATTAATACTATTGCTAAGTACCAAATTTAGTTTAGCGTCTCACTAAAACTTGGCTAAGCGATTTGGTAGCGCCATAGCCAATAGTTTTTCATTTTGTAATAACTACAATGGCGATCGGCTAGTTGGTCAAAGTCATCATGTTGCATAACCGCGTTAACCCCTAAGCATATTTTGGCCAATAATTGTTTATTTGATGAATGACTGTAGCTGTTAATAAAGCTTTCTAACCAGGCTTCTAAATAACTTATGTCAGCAATAGGTAATTCAGTGGTCATTGTGTTACTCCATAATACTCAGATTTAAAAGTGACAGCCATAAGGTTTTACGAGCGTTATTATCTAAGCATTTGCACTCGTTACCGGCGAGTGCGCCGGAGCTGATTAAATGCGCCAGTAAAGCCGTGGGTATTTCAACACGTGAGGTGTTATTGCAGCCTTCATTTACTTGTTTAATGCCCATATTTATCTCCTGTTATCACTTAGCTGTTTAAACAATAATAGAATTTTTTATTTAATGCAAATGATAATTATTATCATTTGTAAAATATTGTCTTTATTGTATTAATATTTTTTCTTAGCCGCTAAAATGATACGCAGAAGTTTATTGAGGTGTGCTATGCAAGAAGTTATTCGGGTGGAAAATCTCACCAAGAGTTATAAAGATGTTGTTGCGGTTGACCATATTGATTTTTCGATTAAGAAAGGTGTTTGCTTTGGCTTACTTGGCCCTAATGGTGCAGGTAAAACCACCACAATAGAAATAATGGAAGGCATTATTAAAGCGACGAAAGGCCAAGTTTTTTATTACGACAAGCCCGTTGATGAATCTATGTCACAACAAATAGGTATTCAATTTCAGCATACCGCTTTGCAAGACTTTTTAACGGTGAAAGAAACCTTAGATTTATTTACTTCTTTCTACGAAAATACGGTGCCACATCGAGAGTTAATTGAACTATGTGACTTAAGTGAGTTTTTAGATCGTGACAATCGTTTGCTTTCAGGCGGGCAGCGCCAACGACTATTGTTGGCATTAGCACTGATCAATGATCCTGATATTGTTTTTCTTGATGAGCCAACCACTGGCTTAGATCCACAAGCGAGAAGAAACTTTTGGCAGCTGATCAAAAATATTAAAGCACGCGATAAAACGGTAGTACTGACCACACACTATATGGATGAAGCACAACAACTTTGTGATGATGTGTTGATTATGGATCACGGTAAAGTAATCGAGCGTGGTACGCCGAGAGAATTGTTGTCGAAGCATTTCGATGAAGTTTTTATTTACTTACCCGCAGAACAAGTGCCCAGTGAACTGTGTCAGCAATCGAATTGGCAAATTCACCATCAGCAAGTTGAAATAACTACCACAGATGTCGAAGCAACCATAGCGTTATTGCTGGCTAAAAACGTGTCGTTGTCGGGCTTGCATGTAAAATCACCGAATTTAGATGATTTATTTTTAAAACTCACCGGCCATTCTTTAAGGGATTAATCAGATGAATTTTTCACGTTTTTTTGCTGTTGTTAAAGCCCGAAATATTGAATTTTTTCGCGATCGTTCATCACTAGGCTGGAATTTATTTTTTCCAGTATTGCTATTAGTTGGCTTGTCGTTCGTGTTTTCTGGCGATGGTCGAGCGGTATACAAGGTTGGAGTAATGAACCTAGCTCAAAGCCAGTCAAGTTTTTTAGAGACCAAGTTTATCGGCTTTATCGATTACCAAGAAATAGCACCAGCGAAAGTGAAACTTGAGCAACACAGTATTGATTTATTAGTTGATTTTAATGCTCAACAATACTGGGTTAATCAAGGGGCGCCGAATAGCTATTTGGTAGAAAAAATATTCTTAAATGATCATAGCAATTTTCAGCGTATTGAAACGCAAGGCCGCAAAATACGTTATGTTGATTGGGTGCTGCCGGGCATTTTGGGCATGAACATGATGTTCAGTTGCTTATTTGGTGTTGGCTACGTTATTGTTCGCTACCGTAAAAATGCGGTATTAAAACGCTTAAAAGCGACACCATTATCGGCCTTAGAATTTGTTTCTGCGCAGTTAGTATCGCGTTTATTTATTGTCATGTTTATGTCATCAGTAGTTTATATTGGCTGTAACCTATTTTTTGATTTCTACATGTTAGGCAGCTATTTTGACTTATTTATTATTGCCATACTAGGCGCCTTTAGTTTGATCACCTTAGGTTTGCTAGTGGCAAGTCGCAGTAAAAGTGAAGAGCTTATCGGTGGCTTACTAAATTTAAGCTCTTGGCCGATGATGTTGCTATCGGGGGTGTGGTTTAGCTTAGAAGGTGCACCTAATGCCGTGAAAGTATTTGCCGACTTTTTGCCGCTAACGCATTTAGTGGCTGGCGCTCGTAAAATTATTACTGAAGGGGCAACACTGGCTGATATTAGCCATCACGTATCAATTCTTGTAGTGATGAGCATAGTGTTTTTAACTTTAGGTGCTTATTTGTTCAGCTGGAATACCGAGCGTTAGTGTAATAACGGATGTTTAATTGACTTTATATCAGCTTGCGGTGAATCTGCCATAGTAAAAATGATCTCATTCGTTGCCGCGACTTTACTCATGGTGGTATTTGAATCGAGCAAGTTTTTAGGGATTTTGATTAACGGCACGCTTTTTTGTTGCGAGAAGTCATAAAAAGCAATGATATAGTGTTTATTATCTCGTTGGCGATAGTAAACACCTTGCTCTGTGTACTCCCAAGAATAAGTGACTTTAAATTCTTTACTACTGATCTTTAGTAATGGTTGAGCATTGCTGTAGGGGCCAGCGAGCTCTTTTTGCCATAATCCTTTTTGTTCTTGCGTATAAATCAGTGTTGTTGGTGATGTCATAACACCGTAGCGACTACCATTAGATGTGATGCGAGTACTAATGCCTGTTTCAATGTCGATCTTATGTAAATCTACGTATTCACTTTCATAAACAGCAGATATTATAGCATCGTCGTGCCAACTCCATGTTGGCCTATTATGGGCTTGGTGTTGACTTGGTACAATGGATAAGATTTTACTGGCTAGGTCATAAATGTAGATTTTATCGGTTTTATCGTCTTCTACTGGTGCTAGAAATGCGATTTTATCGCCTTTATTTGACCAACGAGGATAGCGAATGGCTTGCTCTAAGAACGTAAGCTGTTGCCGGTTTTGGCCATCAACATCACTAAGCCAAAGCTCATAAAAGCCTGACTCATTTGAAACATACGCAACCTTATTACTCTTTGGCGAATATTGTGGGTATTGATGACTGAATTTTGATTGTAATATTGGATAAGGTGTTGCCGCCACGTCACGATTGAGAGAAAGGCTGGCTAAGTGATAATTCTCAGTTCGTTGTTGATAAAATAGTTCTCCGCTTTGTTTTGCAAATGCAGGATAGCTAAAACCATCTAATTGCAAATTGATACTCTCTTTTGAATCTAGGTCTATAATATAGCCACGTCTAATATCAGCACGCTGAGCGCCGTAAACGAGCTTTTCTCCACTTGGGTGCCAAGCTAAACCAACAATATCCTCTTCACCAAAGGTTAATTGTGTTGTTTTGAGTGTGTTGAGGTTAACTAGAAAAATATTCTCATTAAAGCGATTCACGCGGCGAGTAACGGCTATATTTTCGCCATCAGGGGAAAAGCTAAAGTCTCTATCTTTATAGCCACAATTTGTACTACAGGAAAAGCGCACAGGTTGACTACGGTCGTCTGTTAAATCGATAAAATATATACCACTGTCGTCAGCAGGTGGTTGATAACCATGAAATGCTAAGGTTTTGTCATCAGGGGAAATGTCTAAATAATAATAGCCACCACTTTCAGGGCAGTTGGTAATAACCTTTTCTTGGTGAGTTTGCACCTTTAATTGAATAACTTGGCAGGTTTTATCACGACGATTCTTTCGAGAAAAATAAAGAAAGTTACCATCGTTACTCCAAATCGAGTGTCCTACATAGGCTGAGCCGAATGTAAGTTGCTGTGGCGGCAATTGCGGATTGTTTCTATCTTTTAAGTACAAATTGCCATTTGCTTGATTATTAAGCCATTGGAAAACTATTTTTCTGCCATCAGGCGAAGGGGAAGTAAATAATTCAACACCAGGGTATTTGGTAATTTGCGTTACTGTACTTGTTTTTAGTGACGATTTGCTATGTTGTGTTGTAAAAAAGATCAATGCTGAGATGACTAAAATTACTAGTAGACTGTAATAATTTATCTTTTCATGAGGTTTTTTGGCTAGTGTTGCTTGTTTATTGTTATCTATTTGCACCGGTGAAATCAATAACCGGTAACCGACCTTTCGAATGGTTTCGATGATTTCTTTTTCTTCATCTGCATCTTTTAAGTGCTGGCGCAGGTGCCAAATCGCATTTGTTAAGGCTTTTTCACCAACATAGTCATTACCAGCCCATACCTCATTAATTAACTCATCGCGTGGCACGATACGAGGAAATTCAGCGGCTAAATAACATAGCACTTCAATAAACTTAGGTTGGATAGTTTGCTTCGGCTGACCGTCAAATTTAATGGCATATTCAATAGGAATAATTTGGCAATTTCCAACCATGAATGCTTGATTAAATTTCATAAATATCTATATGCAGCCTTAAATTATGTCGTTAACTGATTATATGAACAGACGTGGTATTCATCATAGCGAGTTCAATGGTGTCATTCAATGGAATTAATTGTTGAACTATTAGATTTTAAAATTACCAATAATTTATATGTTAAGTCAATAATGAGTTTTCTATTAAAGTATTGAAATATAGATATATTAATGTAAATAGATATTAAATAGATATAGAAACGAGCGCTAGAAGATTGTAGTTACTCCTTTGAGTAGATAAAAAAAACTTGCACCACATAAAGTTGATTGGCCTTTGTTTACATTTAAATGAACGATTGTTGGTTTAATTGCATCGGCTAAACACACCACTCAACTAACAATAATTATAATAAATTTTATAAAATAGTCGGAGAGAACATGAAAATGTCTAGGATAACAATAGCGGTAAAATCCGCTATTATCAGCTCGGCGGTAGCTCTATCGGGTCATGCTTTTGCTCAAGAGTTAGAGCAAATTGCGCCTCCTCAAACAAACACTAGTGCAGCATCGGAGAATATAAAAGAAGACACCACTGAGAAAATTACTGTCACAGGCTCAAGGTTGCGTCGAGATAGCTTTAGCGTTGCAACGCCATTAGCAACTATGAACCGAGAAGCCATTGAAGATACCGGCATAGGTTCGTTGTCTGATATTCTTATCAATGAATTGCCGCAAATCTCTGAAGGTAGTAGTAATAGTAATTCGCAATCAAGTGTGCAAAATACTGGCCTATCGACCATTGATTTACGGGAATTAGGCACGAATCGTACATTGACTCTGATTGATGGTCGTCGCGTCGTATCAAATTCATATTCAGGTAACTATGTTAGCTTATCGACAATTCCGTCAGGTATGGTTGATAGAGTTGAAGTTATAACTGGTGGTGCTTCTGCGGCGTATGGCTCTGATGCTATTGCCGGTGTTGTGAATATTATTACTAAACAATCTTCAGAAGGCTTTTCGTTTAAAGCCCGCGGAGGCGAATCTGATGAAGGTGGTGCAAAAGAGATTGGTATCGATGTTGATTACGGTACTGAGTTCGCCGGCGGTGATGGTTTTGTCTATTTCGCATCGAGTTATGACAAAGAGTATGGTTTAAAGTTTTCTGATCGAAAACGCGCTCAGCAGCAAGACTCTTGGGATTATGATAATGATTTAATGTGTAATGTCATGCAAACTGAAGATGGTGATCAATGTATGCGCGACATTACCCAAGCTGACTGGCGTAGTTTAAGTGACTCCATTCCTGGTGGTGTTTTTGACGAGTCTTCAAGTACTAAGCCAGATTCTGGTTTTTGGTATGATCAAAATGGATTACGTAGTGATTGGCATGAAGAAAAATACGGTATCAATACGAACCAATTTGTGATGCTTCATGTTCCAGATGAAAAGGCATCGGCCGCTATTAAGGTTGATTATGATCTAAATGATGACCTTATGTTCTACGGGCAAATACAATACAGCTATAACCGTTCTATTAATGATAAAGCACCTGAAAGTGAAGATGAGTGTGATTTAATTGTCACGCATGACACTGCAACGGGTGAGTTTGGCGAAGACTGTATTGGCAGAATTCCAACCAATAACCCGTTTATGCCAGATGAAATTCGTGATGATGCAAGCTCGAAAGGCGTGAAGTGGGATCGTAATTTTGCCGAAGTTGGCAATATTATTACTGATAATACTCGAAGAACTATTCGCTCTTGGGCTGGTTTAACCGGCACAATATTTGATGGTGAATGGGATTGGGACTTATCGGTCGGTTTTGGTAAATTTGAACAACAACAAAGGCGCTTTAATGAGCTTTATGTTGCGAATGTTCGCAACGCTTTAAACGTGGAAGATGATGGTAATGGTGGCTATCAATGTGTTGATGCCGATGCCCGAGCTGATGGTTGTGTGCCAGTAAATTTATTTGGCGAAGGGGCTATTTCTCCTGAAGCGGCTGATTATATTCGTGCTAACCCTGGCATTAATACAGATATAGAGCAAGTGAATGTTCTTGGCTACATCGCTGGCGACCTCTTTGAAATGCCTGCGGGTTCGGTTGCAAGTGTTTTTGGTTTTGAGTATCGAAAAGATTCACAAGAGGTCAGTACCAACGTGCCTGAAGGTGGTGTTACCTTTAATTATGTTCCGGACTTTGAAGGTGATATCAGTGTCGCTGAAGTGTTTGCTGAAGCGGCTTTCCCGTTATTAAAAGATGCTGCTGGCGCAAAGAATTTAACCGCGGAAGTATCAATGCGCTTAGCAGAATATGACCTAGACAATATTGATTTAGTTGAAAGTTATAAAGCAGGTATCGTTTGGGAACCTATTGAAGGTTATGCACTTCGTGCTAATTGGGCAAAAGCACAACGCGCCCCGACCGTAACAGAAGCCTTGTCACCACCACGTGGCGATTATGATTCATTCGATGATATTTGTGACGGTGTTACGGCAACATCTGTAGGTCGAGCGGATGACAATTGTCGTAAAGACGCTGGTATTGCTGCAGCAATTGCTGCTGATGGCGTCTTTGAAGATGACAATAATGGTTATTCGCCAAATGTTGGTAATAAAGATCTATTTGAGGAAACGGCTGAAACCGTGACTTTAGGTATTACCTTAGCACCATCATTTATCGAAGGTTTTCGGGCTGCGGTAGACTACTATGATATTTCAATTGAAGATGCCATTACCTCATTTGGTAATGAAGATATTATAGAGTTCTGCTATGACTCTTCGTTGGAATATGGTGAGTCGAATCCGTTTTGTAGTGATGTTAGTCGTGACCCAGATGGGCAGATCACAGGTGTAATGCAACGGTTATACAACCAAGATGAAATTTCCACAAGTGGTTATGATGTGGCGATGGAGTATAGTCTAGATCTCAATGACTACGGTACTTTAAAATTTAAAGCCGATTGGACACATGTGTTGAAGTATGAAGAAACCAAGACTTCACCAGACGGCAAATTTACTACAGATTTTACTGGCTCATTATCGGCAGATGTGTTTGAAGATAAAGCGAGTGCATCAGCGACTTGGTATAAAGATAACTGGCGTATTCGTTGGAGTATGAAATACAAAAGTGGTGTGATTTCAAGTAAATCTCGCTATGACGAGTTTTATGCCCCGCTCGATGAAAATGGCAAAGGCGGCATTATTCCAGAATACGAAGCGTCATGTGCTGCCGACGCAAGTGCCTGTGTAGATAATCCTGAAACCCCTTACAAGTTATTCTTACCTTCGTATGTACGTAATGACGTTTCTGTATCCTATAACATGGAATTGGAACAAGGTAGTGAATTGCGCTTATTTGGTGGTGTGAACAATATTTTTGATAATAACGGTTCATTTATCTTAGGTGGTAAAGGTAATTACGATAGTAATTACGGCGGTGGTAAAGGCCGCTTCTTTTATGCGGGTGCTGAAATTAGTTTCTAGCCCATTGATCGGTAATTAACGACACATGGACGTGTGGTTTCCTCTATAGCTTTAATTTTGGTGTTTTATGATGTTGGTTAAACAAAAGGTTTGGCTGGTTGGTCTGTGTTTGTTGTTTGCATTGGGCGGGTTACTTTTAGTCAATAAATTTAAGGGTATTCACCCGTTAACAAAGCGAGAAATTAGTGACGGCCCTTATATTAAACGGCTAGAAACTGATATTTTAGCTTCGTGGTTTTGCGATAGTGAATTGTTCGAAAAGCAATTTGCTAATGTTTCACTGCCACTCGCCGTGCCTAACTGCAACTACAATGTGGTGATTGATCGTTTAAATTTTAACGAGCAAGAACTGCTTGAATATTCAGGTGAATTTGATGTCGTTGCAAGCAGCGATTTTCACGGTCAGTACCAGATATTAATTGATCTTCTGACCAATAACGGTGTGATTGATAAAGAAGGTCACTGGCAATTTAAAAATGGACATTTTGTTATTACTGGCGATGTTTTTGACCGAGGGGATAAAGTAACTGAAATTCTTTGGTTTTTATATCGACTTGAGCAAGAAGCAAATCAAGCGGGTGGGAAAGTGCATTTGCTTTTGGGGAATCATGAGGTGATGGTACTTAATGGCGATTTACGTTATTTGCATTCTAAATATGTTGCCGTTGCAGAATTAGCAAATGTCCCTTTTGAACAGCTATATGCGAAAGGTACTGTTTTAGGGGATTGGCTAAGAGCAAAACCGGTACTGGTAAAAATTAATAACATGCTATTTACTCATGGTGGCTTTCATCCCGATCTTGCCAAAGAAAAGCGTAGTTTATCGGAGATTAATCGAGTATTTAAAACCAACTTAGTAAAAGCGGAATTAGCCTCGCCCCGAGCAGACTTTGCTGAGTATTTACATAAGCGTAATGGCCCTATTTGGTATCGAGGTTATTTTAAAGATAATGGTGCCAGTAGCGCTGAAATTGATTTATTGCTAACACATTTTGATGTTGAGCATTTAATCGTTGGGCATACGTCTCAAAAACAAATCGAGACTCGACATCAAAGGCGAGTTATTGCGATTGATTCAAGCATCAAAAATGGCCAATCAGGAGAATTGCTTTTTGTATCTGGTGCTGAAAAATGGCGCGGTAGCATGTCGGGCGAAAAGAGACCTTTATTAATAAATGCCTCGCAATAGGGGCTGTGTTAGATGAATCACTTTGCTAGAATAGTTATCTAATGATTTTCTTGCCTACAAAGGCAATAAAAAGTGAATTAATATAGCTAAAGCGCAGAGGGATTATGCTGTTAAAAATAACGGGGATATTGTTTGTTGGTTTAGCCTTTATTGGCGCGTTTTTACCTTTATTACCAACAACGCCTTTTTTATTAGTTGCGGCAGCATGTTTTGCTAAATCTTCACCGCGCCTACATAAAATGCTGTTAGCTAATAAAGTGTTCGGGCCGATGATTTATCACTGGGAACAGTCCCGAAGTATTCCAAAAAGAGCCAAAGTCATCGCTTTAACGTCAATTGTTATTGCGACACTTTGGTCTTGTTATATTTTGCCATCACTATGGTTAAAAGTGTTGGTGGTGGCGTTAGTGGCTTGGCCATTTGTATTTTTATGGCGCTTACCACTTTCAGATGGCAATGCAGAAATAGCCGCAATTGAAGCGCCCGAACAAACTAAACCAGAAGAAAATAAGTAACTCTGGTTTTAAGCTAACGCTTTAGCAACCAGTTGCGCTAGATGTGGCGGTAAGGTTAGTGATAGCGCAATTTCTTGGCCCTGTGCTGACATTTTACGCCAAGTTAACTGTACAATTCTGATGATTTTTTCTTCAGTATGCTTGGCGGAAAACTCATCAAAGTAATATTGTAAGAATACTAAACACGCAACATCTTCCAATGTTTGACTATCGTTATTTGATTTTAACCTTTCTTTACGAATAATTGCTGCGGTAGTTTCTGCTGCCTCTTCACTGTAGCCATGTTCTAACATAAGCGCTTTGGCTGTGGCGGCATGAAAAATACCAAGTTCTCTACGCCAAGTTAGGTAACCTTGTTTACCAAGGGCATAGTCAGCTCGCTTTAAGTGCCAACGTTTAACATGCTGTGCCCGTACCGCGATTTGCAAATGTTCATTTGCATCAGGCCAATATTGTTCAAGGCAAGTGGACATATATTGCCCATACAATAACTCTTTTGGGTGGCTAATACCGTCAACAACTGTGGTATTGATATCGTCTTTATTGATGTTGTCGATGGCGTCTAAAACATTTTGCAATTGAGTCATAGTATTTATTTATTGTTTGTGAAAGAAAATTAAAAAGCCAGTTTACCCCGTTTTTAAATAGTTACAATAATACTTTACGGCAAATATAGGCTATTTTAATTAAAATATGTGCAACTAGATGTCTTGATCATATTGTCGTGAACATGGCTTTTCGGTATAATGCTTTCCCGTCCTACTAAATTCATTTGTTTGCCAAAAATCAAATCAATTTAGTGCAAAATTTCTGTTTTTCCTGACTCTGGGTATCGCATGACAACTAGATATATTTTTGTTACTGGCGGCGTTGTATCGTCTCTTGGTAAAGGTATTGCTGCAGCTTCACTAGCGGCAATTCTCGAAGCACGTGGTTTAAAAGTTACCATGTTAAAACTTGACCCATATATTAATGTTGACCCGGGCACCATGAGCCCAATTCAACATGGTGAAGTTTTTGTTACTGAAGATGGTGCGGAGACAGATCTAGATCTAGGTCATTACGAACGTTTTATTCGTACCAAAATGACTAAGCGCAATAACTTTACTACTGGCCGTATCTATCAAGATATTCTCGCCCGTGAACGTAAAGGTGAATTCTTAGGTGCCACGATTCAGGTTATTCCTCATATTACTAACGACATTAAGCGTCGTGTTATTGAAGGTGCTGAAGGTTACGATGTTGCCATGGTTGAAATTGGTGGCACAGTAGGTGATATCGAATCACAACCTTTCTTAGAAGCAATTCGTCAACTAGGTGTTGAACTAGGTCGTGAACGCGCTATGTTCATGCATTTAACACTAGTACCATATATTGCTGCAGCAGGCGAAATTAAAACCAAGCCAACACAGCATTCAGTGAAAGAGCTACGTTCAATTGGTATTTTCCCAGATATTTTAGTTTGTCGCAGTGAACAAGCTATTCCAGCCAATGAACGTGCTAAAATTTCATTGTTTACCAATGTCGAAGAAAAAGCGGTTGTTTCAATGCGCGATGTTGACTCAATTTATAAAGTGCCAGCCTTACTTAAATCACAAGGTACTGATGAACTAGTGGTTAAGCGCTTTGGCTTAGATGTACCAGAAGCTGATTTAAGCGAATGGGAAAAAGTGCTTTATCAAGAAGCCAACCCAGCGGGTGAAGTGGTTATTGGTATGGTGGGTAAATATACTGAATTACCAGATGCTTATAAATCAGTAAACGAAGCATTAAAACATGCCGGTATTAAAAACCAAGTAAAAGTTAAAATTCAATATGTCGACTCACAAGATGTTGAAGCCAAAGGCGTAGACGTATTAAAAGACTTAGATGCGATACTAGTGCCCGGTGGATTTGGTGAGCGTGGTGTTGAAGGTAAAATTTTAACAGCACAATATGCTCGTGAAAATAAAGTACCTTACTTAGGTATTTGTTTAGGTATGCAAGTGGCATTAATTGACTACGCACGAAATGTTGCTGGCTTAACTGATGCGCACAGCACTGAATTTAACCCTGAAACACCACACCCAGTGGTTGGTTTAATCAATGAATGGTTAGATGAAGAAGGTAAAATTGAATACCGTAATGCCGATTCTGACTTAGGCGGCACTATGCGTTTAGGCTCACAATTGTGTCACATTGTGAAAGGTACCAAAGCGTATGACGTATACGGCAGTGAAACAATTTATGAAAGACACCGTCACCGTTTTGAGGTAAATAATAACTACCGTGAACAATTAGGCAAAGCTGGCTTAGTGTTCTCGGGATTATCTACGGATAAAAGCTTAGTTGAGGTGATTGAAAATCCAGATCATCCTTGGTTTATTGCTGGGCAGTTCCATCCTGAGTTTAATTCAACTCCGCGCGATGGTCACCCACTTTTTGAAGGCTTTATTGCTGCTTCTTTTGAGCATCAAAAACAGCAATCAAGTTAAATCGAACTAATTAAAACCGTAGCTTATTGCTGCGGTTTTGTTTTTAGTCACGCGATGATTTATCGTGACTAAAAGCTCAACAATTTCAAATTTAATTTATCGTTAATAACCTGCCATGCGCAGTTAGTAAGGAATAGGGAACATAATGTCGAATATCAGTAAAATTATCGCTCGCGAAATCATGGATTCTCGCGGTAACCCAACGGTTGAAGCTGACGTATATTTAGAATCAGGTGCATGGGGTCGAGCTGCTGCTCCTTCTGGCGCATCAACCGGTTCTCGTGAAGCACTAGAATTACGTGACGGCGACAAAGCACGTTATTTAGGTAAAGGCGTGTTAAAAGCCGTTGCTGCTGTAAACAATGATATTGCTAACGCGCTTAAAGGCAAAAATGCTTTAGAGCAAGCAAACATTGACCAAATCATGATTGACTTAGACGGTACTGAAAATAAAGAAACTTTCGGTGCTAATGCGATTCTAGCGGTATCTTTAGCAAATGCTAAAGCGGCGGCAATGGAAAAGAAAGTACAATTATTTGAGCACATTGCTGATCTTAACGGCACGCCAGGCCAATACTCGTTACCATTACCTATGATGAACATCATCAATGGCGGTGAACATGCTGACAACAACGTTGATATTCAAGAATTTATGGTACAACCTGTTGGCGCAAAAAGTTTTAAAGAAGCATTGCGTATGGGCGCTGAAATTTTCCACGCCTTGAAAAAAGTATTATCTTCAAAAGGTATGAGCACAGCGGTTGGTGATGAAGGTGGTTTTGCGCCAAACCTAGAGTCAAATGCTGATGCACTAGCAGTAATTAAAGAAGCAACTGCCGCTGCAGGTTACGAACTAGGTAAAGATGTAACATTAGCGCTTGATTGTGCCGCTTCTGAATTCTATAACGCTGATAAAGGTATTTACGACCTTACAGGTGAAGGTAAGCAATTTACAGCCAATGAGTTTTCTGACTTCTTAGCTAGCCTTTGTCAACAATACCCAATTGTTTCAATTGAAGATGGTTTAGATGAGTCAGATTGGGATGGCTTTAAATACCAAACTGATTTAATTGGCGATAAAGTACAAATCGTTGGTGATGACTTGTTTGTGACAAACACGAAAATTTTAGCCCGTGGTATCGAGCAAGGTATTGGTAACTCTATCTTGATCAAATTCAACCAAATTGGTTCATTAACTGAAACCTTAGCAGCGATTAAAATGGCGAAAGATGCAGGCTTTACTGCGGTTATTTCTCATCGCTCAGGTGAAACTGAAGATGCAACCATTGCTGATTTAGCAGTAGGTACGGCAGCCGGCCAAATTAAAACTGGTTCATTATGTCGCTCAGATCGTGTTTCTAAGTACAATCAATTACTACGTATTGAAGAGTATTTAGGTGATAAAGCGGTATTTAATGGTTTGTCTGAAGTGAAAGGCCAGTAATCATAATTTTTTTGCTAATTAAATTCTGCATAAATTACGACAGGGCTTTGGTTATACTCACTAACACTTGTTAGCTGCGTGTAACCGCATTGTTCTTGAACTAATTAGCGACAAGTTTACTGATTACTTAGCAATGATAGAAATTTAAAAGCCACTCAAATGAGTGGCTTTTTTGTTACTACTGACTTGTTGAGTAGGTAATCTAAGTTATGTATATTATTTTGCATTAATGCAATACGGAGTTAATCAGTTGGCCTTTAAAGCAATCACAATTCTACTTTCATTACTTTCTTTTAATGTCTTTGCATCTACACAAGATGAAATTGCTCACCTTTTGAAGTTTGTCGAAACGACCGAATGTAAATATGAACGCAATGGCACTTTGCATACAGGTGCAGAAGCTGTAGAGCATATTAACAACAAATATCAATATTACGCTGATGATATTAAATCGACTGAAGACTTTATTAAGTACTCTGCGACTAAAAGTAAAATGTCAGGTAAATACTATAAAATTCATTGCGCTAATGCAGATGTTGTAAAAAGCCAAGAGTGGCTGCTTACTGAATTGAAAAAATTTCGAATTAAACAGCAATAACGATGGATATATCTCATGTATAAGTATTTACCATTAGCATTGATATTATTGTCATTTTCAAGCTATGCCGACGAAACTGAAGCGTTAACCGTTGATAGAGTTATCTCAAATAATCTGGAGTTAGTTTTTCCTAACGATAAAAATATTAAGCCGAAGGCCAGTGACTTTGAATTGATGAACTATGTTGTCATGAGTAACGACTTAGGTGAACGCTGGGCAGTAATTACTTTAAATAATACTTCCTCTGGTAGCCGAATTCTTGAGCACGAGCATTTAATGGCTTTGTTTGCTGACGGAAAACGTCAAAGTCCGCTAGCATTTAAAATGAGCTTTGAAGGGCAGGAAACACAGTCAATTACTGTTTCATTTGGTGAGAATAAGTTCCCTATTTTGTCGATAAGTACTGACGCTTCACTGTAATAACGGCTTGAGCTGAAATTGAACTTAATGGCGTTTTACCCGTCATATTTAGCGGGCTTAATTATTATTTATTTATCACGTTCACTTAAGGCATATTATGAAAAACATTATATTTTTTGCGTTCGTATTACTTGCATTAACAGCTTGTAGCAATAAGCAACTTTATCAAGTGGGGCAAGACTATCAAAAAAGTGAGTGTATTAAAGAGTCTAGGACTGCACCGCAATATAATGACTGCGTAAGTAGCGATAAAAAGTCGTTTGAAGAATATGAAAAAGAACGTAAAGAAATCGCGAAAAAATAATACTTCTCATATCTTATTGATAGTCGGTTATACCGACATATCTTCATTAAAGCCAAACATTAAGTTTGGCTTTTAATTTAATCGCTAGCAACTATAACGCAGCGTGAGGGCCAAATACTTCATAATGTATATTACTTTCTCCGACACCTAGTTTTAGCAATTGCTGTTTAGCAAATTGCATAAATCCAATAGGACCACATAAGTAGAAATTACCTTTTTCAGTAGGTAAGTTAACGGCCGCTAAATCCATCATGCCACTACTAATATGAGCTTGCTGAGCATCTTCATTTCTATACCAGATATTTTGTTGCCAGTTATTTTGCTTAACTAATTCGCTAGTACGTTGTGAAAATGAATGCTGCTCGCTACCTTCACAGGCATGTAAAAAATGCACCGGTTGATTATGATTATTATCTGCTAATGTTTCTAACATACCTTGCATGGGAGTAATACCCACACCTGCAGAAATGAGCACGGTAGGTGTTTGACGATCAACAAAGAAAAAATCGCCAGCTGGTGCGTATAACTGTACTTCGTCGCCAACGTTAACCGCATCGTGTAAGTAGTTAGATACTTTACCTGGAACGCCTAATTGCTCTCGTTTTACTGAAATACGGTAAGTTTTACCGTTTGCCTTGTCTGACAATGAATATTGGCGAATTTCTTTATAGTCATTGCCGGTAGGGTGAACTTCAAGCCCTAGATATTGCCCGGGCGTAAAGCCAATAACCGCTTGTTGGTCGACTGGAGCAAAAACAAAACTTTTAACCAGTTCCGACTCGACAATTTTATCAATAACTTTAAATGCTCTAGCGCCTTTCCAACCGCCAATGTCTGCAGCTCGTTGTTGATATAGTTCTGATTCACGGTTAATAAAAATACTCGCTAAAAACTGGTAGGCTTGAGTCCAAGCTTCTTCAACTTCTGTGGTAAATGCTTCAATGGCAAGTTCTCGAAGGGTTTCAATTAAATGATGGCCAACAATAGCGTAATGATCAGCCTGAATGTTAAAGCTGGTGTGTTTTTGCGCGATGCGTTCTACGGCACTGGTTAATACACTCAAATTTTCAATGTTTTTTGCATAAGCAGCTATCGCTTCAAACAATGCTACTTGCTGGCGGCCTGTATGCTGGTTCGACATATTGAAAATGTCTTGTAATTCTGGGTTATGCGCGAATAACCGCTGGTAAAAGTGTGCCGTCATTGCTGAACCAGCGTTCTCTAATAGTGGAATAGTGCTTTTAATTATGTCGATGTGCTTATCAGTTAGCATTGTTGCTCCTAAATTAACTGAATGAGTAAAGCCTATGATGTTGATTGTTTAATGTTCATAGGTTGTATGGAAATAGGTTAAGTTCTCTGTTGATATTGTTACTAAATACGGTTGCGTTTGGGCTTGGTTAATACCGGAATATAAATGATTAAAAACAGACTTGCCGCGACTAACCAAGCCGATAGACTGATATTCCACCCAAGTAGCGAGTGCTGAAACATTGGCATTAATACACGAGTGATTGCACTGATAAAAATTAACAAGAATATCCAGCTTACTAATTTATGTGGTAATAAAGCTCTTCCTGTATGACCTAGTGATACTCGCGACATCATGGCAAATATCATTAAACCCATTGCAGCAATAGTGATGACATGAATTGCATCCGAGAAGCTTATATAAAATGGACTTCCCATAACGAATAAGTAACTTGAACCAAGTAATATCAGCCCTAGGCCAAGTGAGAAATATGATAAATGCAAAGACCAAAGTAATGAAATTTGCAGAGTTGATGCTGTGCGCCAAAAACAGAGGCGGATCAAATGCGCGATACCAACGCTGATCATTAAAGTGGCTGGTGTAAAAGGTAGTTGAATAAAGTAGCCACTGAAAAACACCAGTATTCCCAGTAACGATAACGTGGTAATTAACGGGGTAAGCCATGTAGGTTGTTGTATCGCGGAAGTTTTTGCACCTGAAACGGTGAAAAATGGAATGACACGGCCACCAAGCACGCCCATGAGTAAACAAAATAGCAAAACAGCCGTTCTTGCAACATGTAAACTAAGCGCTTTATAGCCATTAACATCTAAAACTAATAAGCTAATATTTGTTAGCATTAAGGCAATGAGTAAAGGGATGAAAATGTAGTTACGATGGTTTTTACTGCTAAGCACTAATTTAGTAAACACTAAAATTGAACCAAGCCACCAAAGTAACTGCAAGGCAATAGCCGTATATAAAAATAATGACTGATTGATTTCATTTTCGGCAACTATGCTCATTGCCAAACACACTCTCACGATTAGCCAAAGCGTGATAAAACTTAATACTGCTAAGCCTTTAATGCTTGCTTTACCTGTCCATGTTTGTGCTGCCGTTAAAATAAAACCGACGGCAACTGTTGCGGCAAAGCCAAACAGCATTTCATGAATGTGCCAAGTGCTTGGGGAAAGTTTGCTTAAACTTATAGTGATATAGCCATTGAGAAAAGCGCCCCAAATTGTCAGAGCGAAAATAGAACATAAAGCTGCTGAGAGAAAATAGCTTCTAAAAGGTAAGTCTAGCACCGCATGGTGATGAACTTTATTTAGTGGGCTTTGGTGTTGCGGATGATTGAGTTGTATAAGTTCAGTATCTTGAATATTAAACATCTTAAAAGTCTCTTTTTCCAAAAGCATGTAACGCTACGCAGCGTATGACATAACCAAGCTTTAATGCGCCAGCAGAAATGATAGTCGCGATATGACCAGAAATTTGTATTGCCATATCAAAGTGATCATCGAATACAAAAGTAATTGCAATGCTTAGTGAAATGATGACGAGCGATATCAGCATCATGTAGTTACCTACAATCAGACACTTTTGAAAATTAAGCGCGTTATCAATCTCTGGTAGCGGATTGGCTATAGAAAACTGTGAGTACATCACTAACTCCTGAATCAACGTGTTGACGTTGTCATTAATATTGTTATGTACTCATTTAGCAATACTAGAGCCAATAATTAATTTAATTGTTAATCAATGGTTTAGGTGTTTATGTTGATATAGTGTAGTCGTATTGACTCTTTAATTTTGTGGTCAATATGACTCGTGTGTGTTATTTTGTTTTTATGTAATATCCATTTTCGATAAAAGAAAATTTAAAATGAGCCAAATATCATCAACAGCCATTATTGAACTGGCGTTAGACTTAGCCAGTAGCCTTAACAGTAAAGATAGGTTTGATCGCTTGCTTGATACGGTGAGAAAAGCAATAACTTGTGATGCGGTAGCACTGCTGTCGTTTCATGGTGATATTTTAACACCAATCGCACTACAAGGCTTGAGTCGAGATACTTTAGGTCGACGCTTCTATGTTGCCGAGCACCCACGCTTTGCTGCGCTATGTCAATCAAGCCAGCCAATTCGCTTTGCGGCTGATTCAACATTACCTGATCCTTACGATGGCTTGCTAATCGACCGTGAAGGCGACTTACCTGTGCATTCATGTATGGGCTTACCACTATATTATGATGATAAATTACTTGGTTTATTGACCATAGATAGCTTAACCCCACATGAGTTTGAAGATATTCCAGAACGCACACTGGTAGTGATTTCAGCAATGGCGGCAGCAACCTTGAATACCGCCTTTTTAATTGAGCAACTAGAGTCTCGTGCCGATCATTCACAAAAAGTTGTCGCGGAACTAACTGAAGAAGCTTGGAAGCGTGATGGTGGTGAGTTAATTGGTGAAAGCCCAATTATGTATCAACTTAAAGAAGAACTAAATATTGTCGCAAATTCAGATTTTAATATTTTAATTTATGGTGAAACTGGGGTTGGTAAAGAGTTAGTTGCCCGTACATTACATCATAAATCATTACGCCAGCATGGCCCTATGGTTTATGTTAATTGTGCTGCTTTGCCAGAAAACTTAATTGAAAGTGAGTTATTTGGTCACGTTAAAGGCGCGTTCACTGGTGCTGATAAAGACCGGGCCGGTAAGTTTTCATTAGCAAACGGCGGTACCTTATTTCTCGATGAAATTGGTGAACTTCCATTGGCCGCACAAAGTAAAATTTTACGCGCTATTCAAAGTAATGAAATTCAGCCAGTCGGGCAAGACGAGGTTGAACAAGTTGATGTTCGAATAGTAGCAGCGACCAATAGAGATTTAAAAGAAGAAGCTGAAGATGGTCGCTTTCGTGCTGATTTGTATCATAGATTAAGCGTATACCCAATTCGAGTGCCTAAACTGCAGGAGCGTGTCGGTGATGTACAAGTATTAAGTGGCTATTTTGTTGAGCAAACAAGGCGGAAATTGGGGTTAGGGCAATTAAAAATAACCGCTGAGGCAGTCTCTCACCTTGAACAATACAACTGGCCTGGCAATGTCCGTGAGTTAGAGCACGTAATTAGCCGAGCAGCATTAAAAGCGCGAGCTAGACAAAAAGATAAAGCCATTATCGCGATAGAAAAACCAGATTGTGGTTCGTTAGTAAACCTACAATTTAATGAGTTGAATAATCAACATATGGTAGCGGCAAGCTCTGATAAAAACACTGAAAAAGTTACCGAAGCAACACTTTTGAATCTACGTGATGAAACTGAGCAATTTCAACGACAATTGATCAGAAATGTTTTAACAGAAGAAGATGGCAATTGGGCCGCAACGGCTAGACGATTATCTACAGATAGAGCCAATTTAAATCGCATTGCGAAAAGGCTGGATATTAAAGTCGTTAAAAGTATCATTTAGTCATCACAAAACTTAGTTAGTAAAATTAATATCTATATAGAGAGTAAAAGCTATAGCTAACAAAAATGCCTAATTACAACAGTAGTTAGGCATTTTGTTTTTACTTTAGGCTTACTTAAAGTACTTAGGCTTTAGCTTCTTCTTTCGGTAAAATTAAATTTAAACCAATAGCAACCAATGCACATAAGCTAATACCTTGAATGCTGTATCCACCTAAACTCAGCGCCATACCGCCGATACCAAACACTAATACAACGGCAAATATAATGAAGTTTCTCGGTTGGTCAAAATCAACTTTTGCTTTTACTAAACTTCCTAAACCAACGCTGGCGATTAAACCAAACAATAACATCATAATGCCGCCCATGACTGCACCAGGTATGGTTTGTAAAAGCGCGCCTAATTTACCAACAAATGCCATAATGATGGCGGCACAGGCGGCCCAAGTCATAATTCTAGGGTTGAATGCTTTAGTTAGCATTACCGCGCCAGTCACTTCTGAATAAGTTGTATTTGGCGGTCCGCCTAGCATTGAAGCGGCAGTTGTCGCTACGCCATCACCTAATAAGGTGCGGTGTAAGCCTGGTTTTTTAATATAGTCTTTACCTGTTGCCGAGCCGATAGCAAGTACATCACCAATATGCTCAATTGCCGGGGCAATGGCAATAGGTAACATGTAGACAATGGCTTGCCAGTTAAACTCCGGCGCGGTGAATTTTGGTATAGCAAACCAAGCCGCGTTTTGTACTGGCGTGAAGTCGATAATACCGTGATAAAGCGACAATAAATAACCAACCACAATACCGGCTAATATCGGCATTAAGCGCATAAAACCTTTGCTAAAGGCTGAGACGAATAATGTTGTTAACAAGGCCGGCAATGAAATGCTCAAGGCAAGTGACTGGTCAATTAATTGCGCTGAACCGTCGCCCGTGCGCCCTAATGCCATGTGCACTGCAACAGGGGCAAGTGATAAACCAATTACCATAATAATTGGGCCAGTCACAATAGGTGGTAGATATTTACTAATAAAGCCAACACCGCGTAATCTAATAAAACCACTAAAACAGGCATAAACGACACCAACAACGGCCAAAGCCCCCATAGTTGCCGGAATACCCCAAGTTTGTGTGCCGTACATAATTGGCGCAATAAATACAAAAGAAGAGGCTAAAAACACTGGTACTTGCCGCTTCGTTACTAATTGAAATAAGAGGGTACCAATACCAGCAGTACATAGCGCAACGTTAGGGTCTAAGCCAGTTAATAAAGGCATTAGTACTAAAGCACCAAAAGCGACAAACAGCATTTGCGTGCCTGTTAGTACTTCTTTAAACAGTGATTGCTTATTATTGAAATTGTCAGTTGAGTTATTTTCTAAATTCATATTTTACTCAATAAAACTGCCAGCAAGCTGGCAGTAAAGTAGTTTTTAATGTTTGCTATAAACAAAGATGAACAATGCTATTTGGTACCGAAAATCTTATCACCAGCATCACCTAATCCCGGTAATATGTAACCAGCGTCATTTAGGCAGTCATCAACCGAGGCGGTATATAATTCAACATCAGGATGCGCTTTTTCTAAGGCTGCAATGCCTTCTGGAGCAGCAACTAACACTAATGCTTTAATGTTCTTACAGCCACGGTCTTTTAACAGGTTAATGGTTTCTACCATAGAGCCACCTGTCGCTAGCATAGGGTCGATAACTAGCGCTAAACGCTCATCAATTTGACCTGCTAATTTTTCAAAATAAAATACTGGCTCTAAGGTTTCTTCGTTACGGTACATACCAACAACCGAAATGCGAGCGCTTGGAATAAGTTCTAATACGCCGTCCATCATGCCTAAGCCAGCACGTAAAATTGGTACAACGGTAACCTTTTTACCTTTAATTTGTTCAACTTGAATTTCGCCATTCCAGCTATTAATGGTTTTACTTTCAAGTTCAAAACCTTTTGAAGCTTCATAGGTTAGCAAACTACCAACTTCGGCCGCCAATTCACGAAAACGTTTGGTGCTGATATCACCTTCGCGCATTAGGCCAAGTTTGTGTTGAATTAAGGGGTGCTTTACTTCGATTACGCTCATCGTTTGCTCCAAAACTTGATGAAATTATTTGCCATATTATATGTGATTTATCAACTTATGTACTTAATCATTATGAAAAACAATTTACCTGCTCGAATGTAAGTGCGCGAATATAAGCTGAAGTCTAGAAATTAACCGTATAATTTTATCGCTTCTCTTCAGTATTCGCTTTGTTGCGGATCAATAAATGCGTTAAGGGCCGGAATAATATGCATCCGCTCGATATAATGAGAAAAATCCATATTGGTATGGTTAAGTTTTTGCTTGTTAGTTGTCGATAATTTTTCTTTGTTTGGTAGTGGCGTTTTACTGATAATAAGGATGATATTTTTATAATCGGTAAAATCAATTAATGCTAAATTCAAGCGAAGTGTTTTTAATTTTGCTAACAACTCAACTAACTGTTGCTGAGAGTCAACGCTAAGGCTAACTAATGCACATCCTTTCGTATTAAGCCTTTTGGATATATTGAGATAAAAATCTATCGTAAACAGTGCTTCAGGTGAAATTTCCTGTTGGTATAGGTCGCAAATAATAATATCAAAAGAATTTTTTGTTGCTGCTAAAAATGATTCAGCACAGTCGGCAATTGTTTTGACATTATCAGGCAAGGCAAAATATTCCTTCGCCATGTTTATTATCTCTGGTTGTCGTTCAACTGCAGTAATATCAAAATTATGGTTATGCACCAGTGTTCGTTCTAGTCCGCCAGCTCCTAAGCCTAAATTCAAAATGCTTTTGGCAGAGTTATGCCATAGCAGAAATATTAGCAATGCTTGTGGCACGGGTAATACACAGGTATTAGGCTGGCTTTTCAACATTATCGCTTGAACAGCGTTTCCTCCTAAGGTAAACCACCGATATTGCGAATTTTCAATGACTTTTAATGTTTGTTCATTAAATGGATGTTGAAAAATAGTTTTACCTTTTAATGCAATTAATTCTTTCGCAGTCAGCATAGTGTATTGATTAACGTAAGTGGGTGGCTAGGTTATTGTAATTTAACGCAGTTGAAATGTAATTAGGTGCTTTTCTTTTAGATTTATAGCAATTTTCTACAGTTGATTATTAATGGCTAAATTGTTACTTCGCTATTTTATCTTTACACAACAATCAAGTATGCTTAAATTATCGTCAGTAAATTTTAGTAGTAGTTAATTTCATGGTTACTCAATCGTTATTATGGCAAACAGAGCAGCAGTCTTCCGACTTTGCTGAATTGTGCAATGCCTTATATGAGCGTGAGTTACAGATTTTAGCAACGACTGAGATAACCGCTGTCTTGGCGCTACAAGGAAGAATTAAAAGTTTGCCGCACTATGTCAAACGGGCGGCGCATGCCTTATTAAGTGCAGATACTCCTTTAGAGTTAGACATTCAAAATGCCAGTTGGTCAGCTAAACAAACAGCCAGTATGCCATCGACTAGCCAATTACTTGATTATCATGGGAATGTATTGCCTTGGTATAAAGACCGGCAATTAGCCCATGGCTTGGTGGTGCCGATAGCAACAGAAGGCCGTATTGTACTTGACTGTATCGATAGAGTTGATATCGAAAAACAAAGATTTCGCACTAATGTTTATGGTTGGTTTGATTTAGCATCGGCACCAGAGGGAGTTGAGTCACAAGTACCGTTGGCTAAAGCGAAATTGCTTAAACCGAACAAAAAAGTGATGACGGCCGCATGTGCTGGACATTGCTGGCAAAATAGTCGAAAAGTTCAGCCTGTTATTCCTTCATTACGAGAACTGCTGCTTTCTTGCTCAATTAATTGGCACAACTTTAAGCAACCAACAACTGCAAACAAGTAATATTAAATCGCCTTGGGTGTTTACAGCAGGCTGTACGCATTTATAATGGCTATCAATAAGTGTTTTATCTCGAATATAGATAGTTTATGCGGCTGATCACGGCAATTTTAGTTATTTTTTTAGCATTACTGCAATACCGACTTTGGTTTGGTAAGAACAGTGTGCCTGACTATTTTGCGCTCGAAGATGAAGTTGCTCGCCAGCAAATTAACAATGATAAATTAAAACAGCGTAACAAATTGCTGTATGCCGATACGGATGATTTAAAATCAGGTACTGAAGCCATTGAAGAGCGTGCTCGTCATGAGTTAGGTATGATCAAACAAGAGGAGACATTTTTTCGTGTTATCCCCAGTGACTCTGATGCCAATAAAAAGGAACGATTGCGATAATGAGCAATTCTTCGGGGCAATATATAGTGGTAATGCCCGCCGCCGGTGTTGGCAAACGTATGCAAGCATCCTGTCCTAAGCAATATTTAACGATCAACGATAAAACCATTTTAGAACATACCGTGCAACGTTTGCTAAGTCATCAGGCTATTGCGCATGTTGTTATTGCCTTGGGCGAACACGATGAATATTTCCCTAGCACCTCATTAGCGAATAATGACAGTGTTACCGGTGTTGTTGGCGGTAAAGAACGTGTTGATTCGGTATTGGCCGGATTACAAAGCTTAGATGTTGAAAAATCACCTTGGGTGCTGGTGCATGATGCGGCTAGACCTTGTGTACAACATCAGGATTTATCGCAACTGATAAGCTATTGCCTTGAACATGATCATGGTGGCATTTTAGCGACGCCAGTGCGCGACACCATGAAACAAGCGACATTAACAGGTGTCATTGATAAAACCTTAGATCGCAGTCAAATGTGGCATGCGTTAACGCCACAAATGTATAAAACAGAGGAATTGACCTCGGCGATTACCTCGGCGTTAGCACAAGGTATTACCGTTACTGATGAATCCTCAGCGATGGAGGCGTTCGGCTATACCAGTGGTTTAGTGGCTGGCAGTAGCGATAATATTAAAATTACTCAGCCTGAAGATTTGCATTTGGCTGAATTTATTTTGCAACAACAAGAAAAAGAATCTCAACTAGAGGCATTATGAGAATAGGACATGGTTTCGATGTACATAAGTTTGGCGGCGAAGGGCCGTTGGTTTTAGCGGGTGTTGCTATCCCTTATGATGTTGGTTTTATTGCCCACTCTGATGGTGACGTCGCAATTCATGCTTTATGTGATGCGATTTTAGGTGCATTATGCTTAGCTGATATTGGTAATCATTTTCCAGATACCGACGGGCAATATGAAAATATATCTAGCCGTATTTTATTGCGTCACGTTGTTGGGCTTATGCAAGCGAAAGGTTATTGCTTAGGCAATGCTGATATCACTATTTGTGCTCAAGCCCCGAAAATAGCCCCGCACCTGTTAGCTATGCGCAACCGTTTAGCTGAAGATTTACAATCGGACATCGAACAAGTGAATGTTAAAGCCACAACAACCGAAAAATTGGGCTATGTTGGCCGTAAAGAGGGCGTTTCCGTGCACGCCGTCGTATTGCTAATGAAAGCTGAAAGTAAGAGTACTTAATTAAATGTCTGAACAATCACCTGAACACGTTTCAGAGCCTGTGGCCAATTCACTGCCAGATTTTGCCTACTTATACGGTGAGCCGTTATCAACCGGTTTACTGCGTAGTCACAAAGCAGATTTTAAAGTTTTTGAACAAATTCCTTTTTTACCTTGTGGTCAAGGTGAACATCTTTTTATTCATATTCGTAAAACTGGTGCTAACACGGCATTTGTTGCTAAGCAATTAGCGCAATATTTCTCGGTAAAAGAATCGCTAGTTTCTTATGCCGGATTAAAAGATCGTTTTGCTGTAACTGAACAATGGTTTGGTGTGCATGTTCCGGGTAAACAAGTTTATGATTTAAGTGATTTAAATATCGAAGGCGTAGAAGTTTTATCTTATAAGCGCCATAACAAAAAGCTCCGTATCGGTGGCTTAGATGGTAATCGTTTTGAAATTATTTTACGTGATGTGACTGACGTTGATGAGTTGGTTAGGCGCTGGCATGTGGTGAGTAACTTTGGTGTGCCAAATTATTTTGGTGAGCAACGTTTTGGCATTAACGGTGGTAATATAGAAAAAGCCTTAAGTTTGTTTTCTGGCGGTAAAGTTAAAGACAAGAAAAAGCGTGGCATGTATTTATCGGCCGCTCGCTCTTTAATATTCAACCAAATTATTAGCGAACGTATAAAGCAACAAAATTTCGACACGTTACTCAATGGAGATGTTTTGATGTTGTCAGGCACACAATCGGTGTTTTTAGCCAATGATATTGATGAAAGCTTAAAAGCAAGACACTTAAGTCATGATTTAGATATTACCGCCCCTATGTGGGGAGCGGGAGAGCTAATGACAACCGCTGACGCTTTGGCGCTTGAACAAGATATTGCTAAGCATCAACAAGTGTTTTGTGAAGGCTTACCACGTTTTGGTTTAAAGCAAGAACGCCGTAGAATTCGCTTAGTGGTAAAAGAGCCGAAAATAGAGCTTAAAAATGATATTGTCACCTTGTCATTTTTCTTACCTGCTGGCGCTTATGCCACCACCATTATGCGTGAGTTACTTAATTACACCGATATGACAGAGCGTGTTGATACCGCTGCACGTAACAAAGGCTGAACATGAGAATTTTATTGAGCAACGATGACGGTGTTCATGCCAATGGCATAAAAGTACTTTTTGATGAGCTGGTAAAAGCATATGCTGTTACGGTAATCGCACCAGATAGAAATTGTAGTGGTGCTAGTCACTCATTAACACTAATCAACCCATTACGAGCGCAAGAGTTAAATAATGGCTTTATTTCAGTTAACGGTACACCGACTGATTCAGTGCACTTAGGCGCGACACAATTAATGCAACCTGCACCTGATTTAGTGGTGGCGGGTATTAATCATGGCGCTAATTTAGGTGATGACACTATTTATTCAGGCACGGTTGCTGCTGCAACAGAAGGACGGCATTTAGGTATGCCAGCGATCGCAGTTTCATTGGTGGCCAAATACCCGCAACATTTTCAAACCGCGGCGGTGGTAACGGCTAGGTTTATTGAACGGCTAAAATTACACCCGTTACCAAGTGATCAAATTATTAATATTAATGTACCAGATTTGCCATTAAGTGAATTAAAAGGTATTAAAGTGACTCGCTTAGGACATCGTCATAAAGCGGAAACAATGAAAAAGATGCAAGATCCTTGGCAACGTGATATTTATTGGTACGGGCCACTAGGACAAGAGCTTGATGCAGGTGAAGGCACAGATTTTCATGCCATTGCCAATGGTTATGCCTCTATTACGCCACTAACTATTGATATGACCGCATATAAAAGTATGGCACAAATGACAGAATGGATTAATGAACTTTCAATATGAATCAACGAAATAATGCCAGAGTAGGCAGCAGTATCGGCGGTAAGTCGAGTCGAAGTGGGGAATTACTGGCACAAAAGTTACTGGTTGAAGGCATTCAAAATCAACAAGTACTGCAAGCCATAGCTCGTTCTCCTCGCCATATTTTTGTCCCTGAAATTTTAGCGCATAAAGCATATGACAATACCGCATTACCGATAGGGCAAGGGCAGACGATTTCTCAGCCATATATTGTTGCGAAAATGTCAGAACTGCTGCTCGCCGACGGTGTGCCGGAAAGCATTTTAGAGATAGGTACAGGCTCTGGTTATCAGACCTCAATTCTAGCGCAATTAACAACCAAAGTATTTTCTGTTGAGCGGATTAAATCTTTGCAATGGCAAGCCAAAAGAAGATTACGAGCCATGGATTTACATAACGTTTCAATGAAGCACGGAGATGGCTGGCAAGGTTGGCAGAGTAAAGCACCTTTTCAGGCCATTATCGTTACCGCAGCACCAACAGAAGTGCCAGCAGCCTTGCTTGAACAGTTGGCAGATGGGGGGCGTTTGATTATACCGGTTGGCGAACAAAGCCAAATATTAAAGTTAATTACCCGAGATGGTGATGACTTTAAAGAGCAGCAAATTGAAGCCGTGCGCTTTGTGCCTTTAGTTCCTGGTTCATTAGGATAGTTTGTGAAAATATTTTCTGCATTGTACGAATGGACATTAAAGTGGGCTGAACATAAGTTCGCGCCAAGAATTTTAGCAATACTCACCTTTGCGGAGTCTGTATTCTTCCCAATACCACCTGATGTACTGTTAGCTCCTATGGTGTTAGCGCAACGTGAAAAAGCATGGCGACTTGCTACCTTAACCACGGTAGCGTCCGTTATTGGTGGTATGGTTGGTTATGGATTAGGGTATTTAATGTTTGAACCTTGGATACAGCCTCTTATTACTGAGTTTGGTTATCAGGCACGCTTCGACAAAGCCATGTCATGGTTTAGTGAGTGGGGTGTTTGGGTGGTATTTATTGCTGGCTTTTCTCCTATTCCTTATAAATTGTTTACTGTTAGCGCTGGTTTTTTACATATGGCTTTTCTGCCATTTATGCTAGCGTCAACTATCGGTCGTGGTATGCGTTTCTTCTTGGTCGCAGGTGTTATTCGTTGGGGGGGAGCACCGATGGAGAAAAAAATTAGGCAATGGGTTGATGTCTTAGGTTGGCTGGTTGTTGCCATTATTGTTGTTGCTTATATTGCAACAAGATAGAGGAAGATAATATTTTATGGCGAAAAGGATGAAATTCTATTTATTCAACATTAATCACTTACTGATATTGATTGTGATGTTGGCAATAAATGGCTGTTCTAGTCGCACCAAACCCGCACCGGTTGTTGATGTCCAAGGCTCGCTTCCGTTGAGTCAACGAATAAAAAATAGTGTCACTGGGAGTGAATATATAGTTAAAAAAGGTGAAACTTTATATTCGATAGCATGGCGTGCAGATGTTGATGTTCGCACCCTAGCAAATATCAACAATATTAAAGCTCCTTATAATATTTACCCAAATCAAAAATTATTTTTAAGTAAAAAATCTAGCCAGCCAAGTAAAAATAAAGCTAAGAGTAAAAGCTTTAACTCGTCAAAACAAAAAGTTATAAAAAAACCTATTGCACAGAAGAAAAAGCAGGAGTATGGTGGAAATGTAACTGAGCAAAAAACAAGCAAGAAGGCTCAGCAACAAAAAACTGCGTTTTCACAAAAAATAAGAAAATGGCAGTGGCCTGCGAAGGGAAAAGTTATTCATAAATTTTCCACCGCAAAACAAGGGAATAAAGGAATCGACATTGCGGGGCGACGCGGTGATTCGGTGAAAGCAACTGCAGATGGCAAGGTAGTATATGCCGGTGATGCGTTACAAGGATACGGCCAGTTAGTCATAGTTAAACATAACGACGATTACCTTAGTGCCTATGCCCATAACGATCGCATTCTAGTTAAAGAACAGCAAGTTGTAAAAGCCGGTCAAGTGATTGCTAAAATGGGTGATACTGACGCTGAAAGAGTCATGCTTCATTTTGAAGTTCGCTTTCGCGGGAAATCAGTCAATCCCATGAAGTATTTGCCGAAATAATAATAAAAATTTATCAAGAAATAGATTGGAGCCAACGTGAATATTTAGTCAGTAAATTTAGCAATTGCTAATAGCGGGAGATATAACATGGGCATAAAAAAACAAGTAGAGTGTTCTGATGTTGCGGAAAAAGAAAAGCCAAATAATGCTAAGGCGACATTGTCTGAAGAGACCCCCTCTAATTTAGATGCAACACAAATATATTTAAGTGAAATCGGATTTTCGCCATTATTAACTGCCGAAGAAGAAGTGTACTATTCTCGCCTTGCCCTAAAAGGTGACGAATCATCCCGTAAACGAATGATCGAAAGCAATCTTCGTTTAGTTGTTAAAATTGCCCGTCGTTATAATAATCGTGGTTTACCCTTATTAGATCTTATTGAAGAAGGAAATTTAGGCTTAATTCGTGCGGTAGAAAAGTTTGATCCCGAGCGTGGCTTTAGATTTTCTACTTATGCGACATGGTGGATACGTCAAACCATTGAACGCGCTATTATGAACCAAACTCGCACCATTCGGTTACCTATTCATGTGGTAAAAGAGCTGAATATTTATCTTCGTACCGCTCGTGAACTCGTGCAAAAACTTGATCATGAACCGACCGCTGAAGACATTGCTATGGAACTTGATGTGCCAGTAGAAGATGTCAGTAAAATGTTGCGTTTGAATGAACGTATTGCCTCGGTTGACTCACCCTTTGGTGGTGAAGGTGAAAAAGTTTTACTAGACGTTATTCCTGATGAAAAGTCCGGTGGCCCAGAAACTAAATTGCAAACTAATGATATTAAACATAGTATTGTTGACTGGTTAAACGAGCTTAATTCTAAGCAGCGTGAAGTACTAGCAAGACGTTTTGGTTTATTAGGCTATGAAGCGGCGACATTAGAAGACGTTGGTGTTGAAATTGGTTTAACCCGTGAACGTGTTCGTCAAATTCAAGTTGAGGCGTTAAAACGATTACGTGACATTTTGAGCCAACAAGACTTGTCTATCGAAGCCTTATTTCAGGCACAGTAGTTAAATAGTTATTTCGTTGATAAAAAAAACCAGCAAATGCTGGTTTTTTAGTTTTAGCGAAGGCAACAATTAAACTAATTCTTTCAATTTATACAGTAAATCAAGTGCCATTTTAGGGCTTAAATCATTTACATCGGTTGCACTCAAGGTTTCCACAATGGGATGACTAGTATCCATGAGTGACAATTGCTCAAATGCTTGTGGTTCATTATTCATAATCGATGGCGCTTGCATGTTTTCTAGCTCAGATAGCCGTTGCTTTGCCCGTTGAATAACGGTTCTTGGCACACCAGCCAGTTGTGCCACTTGCAAGCCAAAACTTTTACTTGCCGCACCTTCTTGCACTGCATGCATAAAAACAATGCTGTCGCCATGCTCAACAGCATCAAGATGAACATTGGCTAAGCTATCAATTTGTTCTGCTAATAAGGTTAATTCAAAATAGTGACTGGCAAATAGTGTGAAGGCTTGAGTTTTTAATGCTAACATTTCTGCGCAAGCCCATGCCAGTGATAGACCATCATAAGTGCTGGTACCGCGGCCAATTTCGTCAAGTAGCACTAAGCTTTTGTTGGTGGCATTATGTAAAATATTGGCGGTTTCGGTCATTTCAACCATAAAGGTTGAGCGACCACTGGCTAAGTCATCTGAAGCGCCAATACGGGTGAATATTCTATCAACCATGCCAATATTAGCCGCACTTGCGGGCACGTAACAACCAATGTGCGCAAGTAAAACAATCAGTGCTGTTTGGCGCATATAAGTTGATTTACCGCCCATATTTGGACCGGTAATAATCAGCATTTTTCGGCTATCAGTGAGAACCACTGGGTTTGCAATAAAAGGCTCAACCGTCATTTGCTCAACCACGGCATGGCGACCAGCTTCAATGTTAATACCACTTTCTTCTTGTAACTTAGGCTTAACATAATTTAGTGCTTCAGCACGTTCAGCAAAGGTATTTAATACATCGAGCTCAGATAAAGCTTGTGCCAGTACTTGTAAGCTCTCTAATTCAGGTAAAACTTTATCAAACAATTCTTCGTACAAGCGTTTTTCAAGCGCAAGAAACCTACTTTGTGCTGACAGTACTTTTTCTTCGTGTTGCTTTAATTCATTAGTAATAAAGCGCTCATTGTTTTTAAGCGTTTGACGGCGAATATAATCGTCAGGCACTTCGTTAGCTGAACTGCGGCTAATTTCAATGTAGAAACCATGTACCTTGTTATAACCAACTTTTAACGTTTGAATACCTGTACGGGCTTTTTCACGTTCTTCAAGCTGTGCCAAAAATTCTGTCGCACCATCACTTAAATCTCTAAGTACATCAAGTTCGTCATTGTAGCCTGGTGCGATAACGCCACCATCGCGAATTAATACCGGTGGATTCTCAACAATTGCACGCTCTAATAATGTTTGAACTTCGGGTAGTGGCTGACATTTTGAGACTAATGAGCTTAAGTAGGTTTGTGAACTTGCTTGCATTAATGTTTGGAGATCTGGCAAAAGCATAAGTGCATTACGTAAGCGAGCAAAGTCCCTTGGGCGCGCAGAGCGTAAAGCTACGCGAGCGACGATACGTTCAACATCACCAAATTGCTTTAAGTTACCATTAAGTTCAAAGCTAAGATCTTGCTGTAGTAACTCTGCAATGGCATCTTGGCGATTATTTAGTATGGTAAGATCGCGCAGCGGAAAATGTAGCCAACGCTTAAGCAACCGAGATCCCATAGGTGTCGCGGCTTTATCTAGAATTGCTGCGAGGGTATTTTCACTGCCACCTTGCAGGTTTTGAGTTAACTCTAAATTTCGTCGAGTCGCCGCGTCTAGGATCACTGCGCTTGAAGCACTTTCGGCGATAATTGCTCTGATATGTGGTAACGCTGTCCGCTGACTGTCTTTAACGTATTGAAATAAACAACCCGCCGCAGCAATACCTAGTGGTTTATTGTCAACACCAAACCCTGACAGTGATTTAGTGCCAAATTGTTTGTTTAACAGAGTTTTACTGGTTTCTAAATCAAACTCCCAATCTGGACGTCTGCGCAAACCTTTACGTCCGGCAATAATATTAGTTGCAGTAAGTGATTCTGGGTACAGTAATTCGGCTGGTGATAATCGTTGCAGCTCAGCTTGTACTTGTTCTTCTGTATTTGGCTCGACTAGAACAAAACGGCCACTGGTCATATCTAAATAGGCTAAACCAAAACCTTGAGGGGATTGATGCACGGCAACAATTAAGTTGTCTTGTCGGTCCGTCAATAGTGCTTCATCACTGACAGTGCCAGGGGTTACCACACGCACAACTTTTCGCTCAACCGGTCCTTTACTGGTCGCAGGATCGCCAATCTGTTCGCAAATCGCGACCGACTCACCTAATTTTACTAGCTTAGCTAAGTAACCTTCGACAGCATGATAAGGTACACCGGCCATCGGAATGGCATTACCACCTGTTTTGCCACGCGCCGTTAATGAAATATCTAATAAGTCAGCTGCTTTTTTAGCATCATCAAAGAATAATTCATAAAAATCACCCATACGGTAAAAAATCAAAATATGAGGAAATTCTGCTTTAATGGTCAGGTATTGACGCATCATTGGCGTGTGGGCCGAGAGGTCTTGCGGTATTGTGGTCATCGAAATGCTGTAACTCATAAATTTATCAAGGTATTAAGTGAATAGATTATGCCATAAGGCATGCTTTCAGATCTTTCTATTTTTAATAAATTTAACTGTTATTCAGAAAAAGAAAACACCTGTATAACATCAAAAATCAGTAAGAGTAACTTTTTTAGCTGAAATTTCTAAAAGTTACTAATCGATTTAAATTCCTTATTTTTCAATGGATAAAAAGTACGACAACTTTTATTTTTAAAGTAAAATAAAATAAATTGATAAAAACCTTGATACTGTACGACTATACAGTATACTTTGCTTCATCAAAACGAATTAACCACCTAAATCATTGTGGAGCAATAAATGAGCGACAATAAAGAAAAAGCATTATCAGCTGCCTTAAGCCAAATCGAACGTCAATTTGGTAAAGGTTCAATCATGAAGTTGGGTGATAATCGCAGCATGGACGTTGAAACCATTTCAACGGGTTCATTAGGATTAGACATTGCCCTAGGTGCGGGTGGTTTACCTTTAGGTCGTGTCGTTGAAATTTATGGCCCTGAATCAAGTGGTAAAACAACACTAACGCTAGAAGTTATTGCCGAAGCACAGCGTAACGGAAAAGTTTGTGCCTTTGTTGATGCTGAGCATGCACTTGACCCGATTTATGCGGAAAAACTAGGTGTAAACATTAACGAATTATTAGTTTCTCAGCCGGACACCGGTGAGCAAGCGCTTGAGATTTGTGACATGTTAACCCGCTCAGGGGCAGTTGACGTGATTGTTGTTGACTCGGTTGCGGCCTTAACACCAAAAGCTGAAATTGAAGGTGATATGGGTGACTCGCACATGGGCTTACAAGCTCGTATGCTTTCACAAGCCATGCGTAAGTTGACTGGTAATTTGAAACAATCGAATACCATGATGATTTTCATTAACCAAATTCGTATGAAAATTGGTGTCATGTTTGGTAATCCTGAAACAACAACTGGTGGTAACGCATTAAAGTTTTATGCTTCAGTACGTTTAGACATTCGCCGTATTGGTGCTGTTAAAAACGGTGATGAAATCGTTGGTAACGAAACCCGTGTGAAAGTGGTTAAAAACAAAATAGCTCCTCCGTTTAAACAAGTTGAGTTCCAAATTTTATACGGTGAAGGTATTAATAGCTTAGGTGAATTAATTGACTTAGGTGTTAAAAACGAAATGGTAGAAAAAGCTGGTGCTTGGTATAGCTATAAAGGCGATAAAATTGGTCAAGGTAAAGCTAACGCAGCTAAATACTTGAAAGAAAACCCTGAAATAGCGCAAGAAATAGATACGCGTTTACGTGAAGTGTTTTTAACAAAAAACAAACCAACCGAAGCGATTGAAGAACCCGCTAAATAATTATTAATTTGTTTTAGCGCTATTAAAAAGCCACTTTTCAGTGGCTTTTTTGTTGCATTATTTTACAAAACAAAGCGACTTTTACTGTTGTTTACTTTCCCTTATTACTGTGAAATTTTCTGTAACTTGATATGATGATATTGCCTTTACAAGATTTAAAAGAGGTTTTCATTGTTAAATAACCACGGCCATTTTGCTTTACTCGAACATTACTTTAATCAAGGTGATGAGTTTGACTGGGTAATGGCGACAATCGTCAACAAAGAGGGCTCAAGTTACCGCTCACCGGGAGCTATTATGTTAATTAATAGCCTTGGCCAGTCTTTTGGTTTAGTTAGCGGCGGTTGCTTAGAAGCCAATATTATTCTCCACGCTAAGAAAGTCTTCGATAATAAACAGGCATATTATGTTGAATATGACATGCGTGAAGAAGATGGCTATGCTGCGGAGCTGGGAGTAGGCTGTAAAGGTAAAATAGGTATTTTATTACAGTATTTATCGGCTGAGCATAACTCTTTGCTTGCACAATTATTTCAGCGTTTGCAAAGTGGCGTTGCCAGTTACCTACAGCACATCTATAAAGTGTCAGATGGCAAGGTTAAACAATTAAATACATTAACTTTGTTTGATAGTAAAGGTCAGTTATTAGTTACTACGAGCCCGCATAGCCAAGGTTTTGACAATGAGCAGTTAACTCGAACTGTGGCATTGAATAAACAGCATAGTAATACAATTGTTGAAGCGGGTGAGTTATCGCTGAGCAAAATTTCTGCACCATTTAATTTATGGCTGTTTGGTGGTGGCTCAGATGTTATTCCTTTGGTCTCTATGGCGGCACAGCTTGGCTGGCGTGTCACTGTTGTTGACCATCGTTCCAGTTATGCTCGTCATAGTGTCTTTAAACAAGCATCTGATATTTTTCGAGTTCATCCTGATGATTTTTTCAAGCCTGAGCATGCCGAGCAGGTAAAGTTATTTCAGCAACTAGATGCCGCCGTTTTGATGACACATAACTTAACCTTAGATGCTGCTTGGCTAAAGTTATTACATTCAACTAATCAGGCTAAGTATATTGGCTTACTTGGGCCACTTGAAAGGCGAAGTAATGTTGAAGTGCTTAGTCATATC
Source organism: Colwellia sp. SU-HH01172 (assembly GCF_057553355.1). Taxonomy (NCBI): domain Bacteria; kingdom Pseudomonadati; phylum Pseudomonadota; class Gammaproteobacteria; order Alteromonadales; family Colwelliaceae; genus Colwellia; species Colwellia sp. SU-HH01172. The sequence goes on from NZ_BAAJMB010000005.1 coordinate 154,863, forward strand.
GATGATAGAGCCTGGTTATCACGCTTAGTTAATGGCCCTGTCGGTTTAGATATCGGAGGAGAGCTCCCCGAGTCTATTGCTTTATCTATTCTCGCTCAGTGTCACAGCGTTTTGCACAATCGCAGTGCTTTGGCGTTGTCGGGTAAGTTTATTAATAGTTAACATTAGCGAGTTTTCTTTATTCATAACAGCTTATTTTTTGTTGGCCTAGTCCTTTAGTCTAGTCTGTCACAATTGTCATTGAAGTTTTCTATAATATTGTTACGGTATCTTGTTAAAAGCAGCTAGCATAATCGCTTGCTTGAAACTAAAAGATCATTAGGTTAGAAAATAAAATGACATCAAATACTAAGATCATTATTGCTGATGATCATCCGCTGTTTAGGCAAGCGTTATCATTAATGCTGAAGTCTAGTTTCGTGTGCTCACACTTACTTGAAGCGGAAACCATCCCGCAATTAGAAGAAAAGCTGGCGAATATTTCTGATATCGATCTAATTTTGCTCGACCTTGATATTCCCGGTGCTCACGGCTTTAACACCTTAAGTAATCTTCGACATCTATACCCAGAGATAGGCGTGGTTGTGATTTCGGGCTTTGAAGACCCCGATACCATAGGCAAAGCGATGAACATTGGTGCCGCTGGCTTTATTCCAAAATCGACACCCGTACCGGAAATGATTAAAGCGATTAATGATGTGATTAAAGGCGAGTTGTGGACACCGGAGGGCAGCTATAATCCCGATGATGAAATACTCGAGCAAGAAGATAAGTTAGCGACGTTAACGCCTCAACAGCATAAAATATTATTAATGTTTGCCGATGGATTACTCAATAAACAAATAGCCTACGAATTAGGTTTATCGGAATCAACAATTAAAAGTCATGCTAGTACTATATTCTTAAAATTAGGTGTTAAAAGTCGCACTCAGGCGGTCATCCTGTTAAATGAACGCCAAATGGCCAATGCTTCTTTTACCTCATAGCAATATCATGTCTTTACAGCAAGTTAGTGAGTTGATTGACTTGGTGCTAGTTTATTATTGAAAACTATCAGAAATATAGTTTTGCTCTAACTGCTTGGTTAACAGTGAACTCATTAAAGCCCGTAATGCCAGCGGTTTTATTATTTTTCTTAAATAGCCAATATCTGCTTGTTGTGCTTGCACTTGCACTGACTCATCGGTTGTTGCGGTAATTAAAATGGCCGGCAACGGATAGTGACTTTTTGCTCGTAAAGAATTGATCAGCTCAATACCGTTGATGTTGTCTTCACACGCGGAAAAAGTGTCATGGTTATTGTGAACGCTTAGATAATCCGTAGTGGTTTGCGCATTAGTTTTAACTTGAGCGCTAAGCCGTTTCTCTTCAACCAGTTGATAATCTACTAATAAAATATCAATCTCTTCTTCATGCGCTTGATAAATGTTAAGCGCTTGCTGTGCGTTGCTTGCGGTGAAAACTCGACACTTCCAGGCTGATAAAAGTTCATTCATGCCTGAAATAACATCCAGCTCATTATCAATACAAAGAACGCCAACGCCCTGTAAAGTCGCACTGGCTTTCATCGGACGTGGCTGCATTTGTTTTGGCTTAGTGGTAATAGGGACTTCGACACTAAATAAACAGCCACAGCCAGCTTTAGAGGTTAAATCAAGGTCATGATGAAGGATATTTGCTAAGCTTTGCGCAATGTTGAGGCCGAGTCCTAGGCCTTTTGGTCCCACTAATTTTGTTGGTAGCTGAGTAAATTGCTCAAATACTTGCTGTTGCTTATCTTCTGGGATCCCAGGCCCATTATCGATAACTTGTATGCATAGATTTTGGCCTCTACGACGGCAGCCTAGTAATACTTTGCCGTGGCTGGCGTAGCGAAAAGCATTGCTAAGAAAGTTTTGCACTATCCTAGCGAGTAAAGTTAGGTCACTTTTGATAAATAATTTGCTTGTTTGGCAATGAAATTCGACCTGATAATCGTTTGTCAGTGCCGAGAATTCTGACTGCAACATATCGAATAATCGTGCTACCGGAATAGCGGAAATGTCAGGACTAATATTACCGCTTTCAATACGGGCTATTTCATTTAAATCGAGCAGTAAATTATTGGCAATTTCAAGCGAATTATCAATTTGCTTTATTTGACTGCGTTCGTGTTCTGACACTTTTGAACTTAAACTAACGGCTGAGGAGAATAAGCGAGCAGCAGAAAGTGGTTGCAATAAATCATGGCTGCAGGCACGTAAATATTGACTCTTTTTTAAATGTGCTTGCTCGGCCTTAAGCTGTGCATTAGCGAGATTTTGGTTCGCTTTTTCCAGCTCTAAATTGGCTTGTTCTAACTCTTTGGTACGCTCAAGAACACGACTTTCAAGGTCAGTATTTTCCTCTTTTAAATAGCTTTCCGCCCGACGGAACTCTGTAATATCGGAAAATATCATGACAAAACCTCCACCCGGTATTGGATTACCCTCAATATGAATAATTTTGCCGTTTGGTAAGGTTCGCTCTGACTTATGCTTGCTACCTTGCCTTATGTATTGCAAACGCTTTTCAACCTGAGCTTCAACATCATGAATATAACGCTTTTGATTACCAAGGTTATAGCGAATTAATTGGCTTATTGGGCAGCCAATATAAATAAAGTCTTTCGGGTAATTAAAAATGTCTAAATACTGTTTATTCCATGCTACTAAGTTAAGGTTACCGTCAATTACAGAAATACCTTCACTGGTATTTTCTATCGCGCCTTGTAATACCGAACGACTAAACTCAAGTTGCTGTGTTGAATTGTCTTCAACTATTTTCGCTACTTGATCAAAGGCAATATCTCGCCCGCCTAAAGCGAAAGAAATTACCAACTTTGCCGATGCCGATCCCATAACGCTAGCCAGTGTATTTTCGGCATGAAACAGCAAAGCTTCATTATAGGTTTTATGCTTTTTGTTTTTATGAATGCTATTAAACTCGCTAAAGCACTCAGTTGCTTTTTCTTGCCCGATAAATCGAGCAACTAGATATTCTAATTCGCGAAAATAAATTTTCGGTTGTTTTGGTAAATGAGATTGAAGATTTGTATCTTTCTTGTAAAAGAACTTACTTTGCATTTCTTCACGAATGCTTTGTCGTGTCAGCAAAGAAACTATGTATAACACCAAAATATTAATACAGAGACCAAACAGCGTAACTATGGTGGTTTCTGGCCAACGGGTATCTGCTAATGGGTGTGGATAAAAGCCCAACTGAGGCAATAAATTAAATAATGCCCAAATTGAAAAGCCACTACCAATGCCCCAAAGTACGCCTTTTTGCGTTGCACGTCGCCAGAAAAAGGCAGCAACTAAGGCAGGGCCAATTTGGGCGATGGCACCGAAAGCAACTTCACCTAATGATGCTAAGGTATCGGGTGGTGACAGCAATAACATGCCATAGCTTAAGGTGATCACGGCCACTACTAAGGCTTTACGGATCAAAAGTAGCCGAGATTGAAAATGCAAAAAATCATGATGCTTTCTTGGTGCTAATTTAAACATTAAAGGAAAAACAATTTCATTACTTAACATGGTACTCAAGGCAATTGTTGAAACTATGACCATCGAACTTGCTGCCGAAACAGCGCCAAGAAAGGCAAAAAGTGACAGCCATACTTGGCCATTATAAGCAGGGAGAAACAAAACATAGGCATCAGACTCTAAAGATTGGCCATAGTTTAATGTACCTGCTAGGCCGATAGGGCCAGCAAAAAAAGCGAAAACTAGAATATAAAGTGGTAAAAGCCAACGTGCAATATTACTGTTTTTTTGTTCTTTGATCTCAACAAACATCACCTGAAATTGACGCGGTAAACAAAGAAACGCTGACATGACTATGATCAGTAAACCAACCATACCAATTAAGTTTTCGCTTTCAAACTGTTGTGCAATGGTGAGTTGGTTTTGTGATTGCTGCCAGATATCTATCGGCGAGTCATAAATAACGAAAGAAACAAAGACCCCAACTAATAAAAAAGCAATCAACTTAACCACAGATTCAAAGGCGATAGCTATCATCACACCTGGGTGACGTTCAGTAACATCTATGGTTCTAATGCCAAAAATAATAGTAAAGCCTGCCAATATGCAGCTAACGATTAACCCTAACTGCCATATCGGGAAGTCTTGATTTTGCTGGAGTATTTTATACGAGTAAACAATGGCTTTAAGTTGCAAGGCAATATAGGGCAGCGTACCTATTAAGGCAACTAAGGTGACAATGAGCGCTAAACTTTGTGATTTGCCAAAGCGAGCAGAAAGTAAGTCGGCAATGGAGGTTATTTTTAATTTTAAACTGGTTTTGATAATGCGTTGGATAAACGGCCAAGCAAAAATAAACAATAAAATGGGCGCTAAATATACCGAAATATAAGTAAAAGAATTATTGGCTGCTTGTGCTGACGTACCTAGAAATCCCCAAGAAGTACAATAAACCCCTAATGAAAGCGCATAAATAATAGCATGCTGTTTTTCGACTAATTTATGGCGATGTTTCCCGCCCAAGTAAGCGATAAGAAATAGCAAACTTATATAGCCAATACTAACACTTACCAATAACCAATTCGAAAACATATCACCCTTATCTTGATGTTTTAAATCGTAAATTTTCCCTATATTAGCGGTTGCTAATTTTCCCGACAAGCCATAGTGCATCACTTAAGACTAAAGGACTAAGCGCAAGGTGCTAAGTCTTATTGCCAATTGTCGATTTTTTCGACTTGCTTAGTATTAATCAAACAAAACACACAGGGGAAATAGCTAGATGTTCAATTCAAATTATAAAAAAGTATTTTTTGCATCTTCGTTAATGGCAGCGACAACTTCGGCGTTTGCAGGCTACGAAATCGACTTAACAGATAATGATAAACTAACCTTTGGTGGTTACATTAAAATTGATGCCCGTTATGTTGATGGTGATGTGGCTTATCGTGATTTTTGGATTGGAGATGGCGCAGCACTAGCAGAAGATGCATCACAATTTAAAATTTTTGCTAATGAAACTCGTTTTAATACTAAGTATGTTCACGGCGATGTTATCGGCTTTATTGAAATGGACTTTTGGGGTGGCGGCGGTAACGAAATTGTTTCCAACTCAGCACATCCTCGTATTCGTCATGCCTTTGTAAAATATAAAGATTTAACCGTTGGTCAAACCTGGTCAACTTTTATGAATACCAGTGCAATTCCAGAATCTGCCGACTTTGCTGGTGCCACAACCGGCTTAGTGTTTATCCGTCAAGGCCAAGTGCGTTACAACATCGGTAATTTTCAAGTTGCACTAGAAAACCCAGAAAGCTGGGGCGGCGACACGGCTAACGATAGTGTGCCTGATGTTGTTGCACGTTATAACGTTAAAGGCGACTGGGGCAGTGTTTCAGTTTCTGGTTTGGCACGTCAATTAAATACAACACTAGGCAATAGCGAGTCGGCATTTGGCGCCTCAATTGCTGGTCGCATTAAAACCGGCGGTAAAGATGATATTCGCTTCCAAATTCATAAAGGCGAACTAGGACGCTACGTTGGTGTAGCCGCTGTGAAAGATCTTTATGGCGAAGAGGTGGAAGATTTGACTTCTGTACTTGTCGCTTATCGTCATTTTTGGAATGAATCCCTTCGTTCGACTGTTTTGTACGGCAAAGTTGAAGGTGATGTATCTGACCGAGAACGCACACAATGGGGCGTTAACCTATTTCAAAACCTAACCAAAGAACTGGCTGTCGGTATCGAAGTGGGTAACTTTTCAATTGATGAGTTAGATAAAGACTCGAACTACGTGCAGGCAACCATGAGATACATGTTGTAAACCCTTAGTGTCCTTTAATTTTGAAATTTACGTAACTTTCCCAATCGTTGTTACGTTTTTGGGAGGGGGCTTGCTCCCCTCTCTTTTTTCAAAGCATGAGTTTTAGAATTTTTATTCCCATTCGAATTTAGGAGGTTGAGTATGACAACGTCAATACTCAATATAGAGCAAATATCATTGGCTTTCGGTGGCGTTAAAGCGTTAACCGACGTTAGCTTTTCAGTCAAAAAAGGCTCAGTTTTTTCCATTATCGGCCCAAATGGCGCTGGTAAAACCTCAATGCTCAACTGCATTTCTGGTCGCTACCGTCCAAATAGCGGCAAAATTTCTTTTGACGGTAAGGACGTGACACATTTACGCCCTAATGATCGTGCAGACCTTGGTATGGGTCGTACTTTTCAAAACTTAGCCTTGTTCGGTCACATGTCAGTGTTAGATAACATTATGGTTGGCCGCCACCACCTATTAAAAAATAACTGGCTTACAGGGCCATTATATTGGGCATCTGGCGCACAAAAAGAAGAGTTAGCCCATCGCCGCAAAGTTGAAGAAGTTATCGACTTTCTTGAAATTTCCCATATTCGAAAATCAGTTGCTGGCACCTTGTCATACGGTTTGCGTAAGCGTGTTGAATTAGCTCGAGCCATGGCACTAAACCCGAAACTCATTTTACTTGATGAACCTATGGCCGGCATGAATTTGGAAGAAAAAGAGGATATGGCCAGATACATCCTGGATTTAAATGAAGAGTTTGGCATTACCGTGGTGATGATTGAACACGACATGGGTGTGGTGATGGATATTTCTCATGAGGTGATGGTGCTTGATTTTGGTAAGAAACTTATTTCAGGTTTACCTGATGAAGTGATGGCCGACCCTTATGTTAAACGTGCTTACTTAGGACTTGAAGAAGACGCTGATGAAGCTGAAACATCTCAAGTGAAATTAGAGGAGGTGAGCTAATGACTCAGCACATTCAACACAATAATCAGCAGCAAAATGATTTTGAGATGGGGCAGTTAAATACTTTCCCTAAAATATTACAGCATAATGCCGAAAATTGGCCTGATGATGTTGCCATGCGCGAGAAAGAGTTTGGTATTTGGAATGAGTTCACTTGGCACGACTACAACAACCGCGTTAAATGGTTGGCGCTCGCCTTATTAGATATGGGCATAACCAAAGGTGACGCTGTCGCCTTACTGGGTGATAATCGACCGGAATGGGTTTGGGGTGAAGTTGCTGCTCATGCCATGCGTTGCTATTCGTTAGGCATTTATCAAGACTCAATGCATGAAGAAGTGGTTTATCTACTAGATAGTAGCGGCGCCACTGTAGTGATTGCTGAAAACGAAGAACAATGCGATAAGTTGCTTGAACTTGGCGATGACATTCCAAAAGTAAAATTTATTGTTTATTGCGACCCAAGAGGCATGCGTAAATATAACGACTCGCGCTTGGTTGACGTCAATGTACTTTATAAGCTTGGGCAAGAAATTGACAAGGCCAATCCAAAGCATTACCAGCAATTACTTGATGCTACTACACCGGATGATATCTCCATTTATTGTACTACTTCGGGCACTACTTCTAAACCAAAAATAGCGCTACTTAATGGCGGTAATTTCGTTAAACATTGTAGTTCCTATTTGAGGGCCGATCCTCGTAATGCAGGTGATAACTATGTTTCTGTTTTGCCGCTACCTTGGATCATGGAACAAGTTTATGCGGTTGGCCAAGCGTTAATTGCTCGTCAAATTGTCAACTTTGTTGAAGAGCAAGAAACCTTGATGTCAGATCTTCGTGAGATCGGGCCAAGCTTTGTGTTATTAGCACCGCGAGTTTGGGAAGGCATTTTAGCCGATGTTCAAGCACGGATGATGGACTCAACACCGCTAAAAAGAAAGCTCTTTAATTATGCGATGAAACTGGCTGAAGCGAGCCAGGCCGAAGGTAAAAAATCTTGGTTAGCGGAAGTGTTGCTGATGAAAGCATTGCGTGACCGTTTAGGTTTTTCATTTTTAAAGTCTGCAGCAACCGGTGGTGCCGCCATGGGGCCAGATACTTTTAGGTTCTTCCAAACCATAGGTGTGCCTTTACGTCAGCTTTACGGTCAAACAGAAATGTGTGGTGCTTATACTATTCACCAAGAAGATGATGTTGACTACGACAGTGTTGGCGTTGCTTTTGATAACGCACAAGTGAAAGTGATTAATACCGATGAAGCCGGTGTTGGTGAAATTATCTCGAAAACTGTCGGTATGTTTACCGGTTATTTAAATAATCAACAAGCCTACGACGAAGATGTGGTTGATGGCTGGATGCAAACCGGTGATGCCGGTTATTTTAAACCTTCTGGTCATTTAGTGGTTATTGATCGAATCAAGGATCTTGCCTGTACCAGTAATGGCGCACAGTATTCGCCACAGTATATTGAAAACAAACTGAAGTTTTCTTCGTTTATTGGTGAAGCGGTTATTTTAGGCAAAGACAAACCTTACCTTTCTGCCATTATTTGTATTCGTTTTAGCATAGTGGCTAAGTGGGCTGAGCAAAATGGCTACGCATTTACCAATTACACCAATTTATCTACCTTGCCAGAAGTTTATCAAAAGCTAAGTGAAGAAATATCACGCGTGAATGAGTCACTACCTGAAGCCCAGAAAATTCATAAGTTCTTATTACTTTATAAAGAACTTGATGCTGATGACGGTGAATTAACCCGCACGCGTAAGGTTCGTCGTGGCGTTATTGCCGATAAGTATGGCGATATTATTTCATCAATTTATGACGACAAAGACCTTGTTGATATTGACACCGTTGTAGTTTTCCAAGACGGCACTAAAACCCGTATTCAAACGCAACTTCAGGTGAAATCACTATTGCCTAGTCAACCATCAAATGCTTTTGAGCAAACAAATATTGAACGGAGAGCATCATGAATTTCGAATTGTTAATCCAGCTTATCGTTAATGGCCTAATTGTTGGCTTGCTTTATGGCGTGGTCGGAATGTGTTTTGTTTTGGTTTATAAATCAACACAAATAGTTAACTTTGCTCAAGGTGAATTCTTACTAGTAGGTGCTTGGATTTGTTGGGCTGTGCTGGTGTATTTAGAGTTACCTTTTGTCGTAGGTTTTCTGCTCACCATGGTGTTTATGGCGGTTTTTGGCATTTTGATACAAATGATTGTGCTTAGGCCGATGATAGGTGAACCGATTATTTCTGTGATCATGGTCACGATAGGTTTGTCGATATTTTTCCAAGCATTGATGAAGTGGATATTTGGTGTTTCAGCACAAAGTTATCCGAAAGTATTTGAAACCGAAAGTATTCAAATTATGGGCTTAAATATTGAAGCTGCTTACTTAATGAGTACCGTTATCGCCTTAATTATTATGGTGGCATTCTACCTATTTTTTAAACACTCCAAATATGGCTTAGCGATGCGTGCCACGGCGTTCGACCAACAAATTGCGCAAAGTTTAGGTATTTCAGTAAAACAAGTTTTTGCCATGAGTTGGGGCATAGCGGCAACCGTTTCGGCAACCGCAGGTGTGGTTATCGCTATGGTCAGTGGGGTATCAAATTCACTGTCAATGATGGGCATTAAAGTCTTTCCAGCGGTTATTTTAGGTGGTTTAGATTCCATTGTTGGAGCAATTGTTGGTGGTTTGATCATCGGTGTTTTAGAGAACGTTGCCGAGTTTTTTGATAGCCAATACCTGCAAATTGGCAACATGTATGACATCGCACCATTTTATGTACTGCTGATTATTCTTTGGTTTAAGCCTTACGGTTTATTCGGCACTAAAGATATCGAACGAATTTAAAGGTTCGCCATTTTACGAACTTATAAGGCGCTGCAACAGCTAACGTAGCGCCAATTAACAGCGAACAATATTGAATTTTAGGAGTTTATTATGTCGAGTTTAACGATGCGACCGTGCGGTGATTTTCGCACTAGCTATAAACAAGATAATACTATTTTTGAAACAAAAACCATTAAACATTTTGCCATTATCGCGATCGCATTATTGTGTGCAGCACCGTATTTGGTCGATGCATATTATTTAACTTTATTTATTCAAATATCTTATTTAGGTATTGCTGCCTTAGGTTTAAATATCCTCGTCGGCTATACCGGGCAAATCTCATTAGGTCATGGTGCATTTTTTGGCTTTGGTGCGTTTGCCTCGGCATGGCTGAATATCTCATTTGGTATTCCGGTGTTTCTTTGTATCCCACTTGCCGGTTTTCTAACCATGGCCGTTGGTATGATGTTTGGCTTGCCAGCGTCCAGAATCAAAGGTTTGTATTTAGCCATAGCAACGTTGGCGGCACAGTTTATTTTAGAAGACTTTTTTGCTCGTGCTGAGTGGTTCTCAGGCGGCTCAGCAGGTTCTTCTGCTGACCCAATTAGCTTATTTGGTTTTGCATTTGATACCGACGAAAGCTTCTTTTATATCGCACTTTTTGCCTTAGTGTTTATGTACATCTGGGGTTGTAATTTAATGCGAAGTCGTGAAGGGCGAGCCTTTATTGCTGTTCGCGACCATTACCTTTCCGCTGAAATTATGGGCATTAAGCTCAACAAATATCGCTTGTTGTCGTTTGGTGTTTCTTCATTTTATGCCGGTATTGGCGGGGCGTTATACGCGCATTATTTAGGTTACGTATCGGCTGAAGGTTTCACGCTGTTCATGTCAATTCAGTTTCTCGCCATGATCATCATCGGTGGCCTAGGTTCAATTAAAGGCACCTTAATGGGCGTGGTGTTTATGGTCTTTCTACCAGAAGCGCTGGAGGGTGGCGTTGGCCTAATGAAAATGACCGAGTGGGGCAATATTCCTATGGTGGTTGACGGCTTAGCTTACATCAAAGAGATGGCGATAGGGTTAGTGATTATTCTATTCCTTATTTTTGAGCCAGAAGGCATGGCACATCGCTGGGGACAAATTAAAAACTATTGGAAGTTCTACCCGTTTTCTTATTAGTAGGCTCCAAAAGCTAAAAAATTAAAATAACAAAATCAGTACAAATATTAATACAACAAGTCATTGGCAATATAGCCATTTAAAAGAAGAAGGAAATAGTCATGCAAGATAAAGCAAAATTAAGTTCTCTATTCGTATGCTGTGCTTTGGGAATGAGCAGCCAAGCTTTCGCCGAAGATTCAGTATTTGTTGGCCACTTAGCCGATATGTCGGGTCCAACTGCCTTTGTCGGTAAAAACTATGCCGACGGTGTGCGAGATTCGCTTGCCTATATTAACGCCAATGGTGGCATTAAAGGCACAAAATTAGAGTATGAAACAATTGACTATGCCTACAAAGTACCCCAAGCCATAGCCTCATATAAAAAATGGCACTCACGTAAAAAAATGGTAGCAATGCAAGGATGGGGAACCGCTGATACTGAAGCACTAATTTCATTTGTCGCGAGAGATAAAACGCCGGTTTTTTCAGCGTCATACTCAGGCCATTTAACCGACCCTACTGGCAAAAACCCGCACACTAAAAAGCCTGCACCTTATAACTTTTTCTATGGCGCTTCGTACTCTGACTCTTGTCGTGGATTAGTGCAATGGGCGGCAAAAGACTGGCAAGAAAAAGGCGGAAAAGGTAAGCCTAAATTCACCCATATTGGTGCTAATCACCCTTTCCCTAATGCACCAAAAGCTGCCTGTGCTGAATATGCAACCGAGCTAGGTTTTGACGTTCAGCCATCAGTGGTTATTTCCATGAAACCCGGTGACTTCAAAGCGCAATGTTTAAGTTTAAAGAGCTCAGGATCAAATTACGGCTACATCGGTAACTTAGGTGGCTCAGTACTTTCACTGGTGAAATCTTGTAATACCGTAGGTACCGACATTCAGTTTATGTCAAATATTTGGGGCGGTGATAAGAAAATATTTAGTGCTGCTGGCGAAGGCATTAAAGACTATGTTTTCCCAACGATGACACCGTTTTGGACTGATCAAGTGCCTGGCATGAAGCTGGTTAGAGAAATTTCTAAACAGTCAGATAAATCAGGCCAAGAGCAACGTGTGCATCATTACATTCGTGGCGTTTGTTCAACTTTCTTTATGAAAGAAGCAATGGAGTGGGCTAAAGATAATGGTGGTATTAGCGGTGAAAATATCAAAAAAGGCATGTATGCCCGTGATAACTGGGTACCAGCAGGGCTTGAAGGTGTTTGTTTAGCGGCTAATTGGAGCAATGACGATCATCGTGGCATCAATCAAGTGAATATTTATAAAGGTAACTATAACGGTGGTGATATCGCGGTAGAAAAAGTATCACAAGTAACCCTAGATCGTCGTGATGACTGGTTAGGCTACTAATTTACACCTTGTCATAAAGGCTATTTTGTTGAGCAAAGTAATGGCTTTGCTCAGCTATTAATTAACAAAGTTTATCAGTAAAACATTATTTATACGGAGTATGTATGTCACAAGCGGCTGCAAAACTACAACCAGCATCACCAATATTAACGGTGAATAATATTGAAGTTGTTTACGATGAGGTTATTCAAGTACTTCGAGGTGTGAGTTTAGATGTACCTGATGGTGAAGTTGTTACTTTATTAGGTCCCAACGGTGCGGGTAAGTCGACTACGCTAAAAGCAATATCAGGCCTATTGAAAACTGAAAATGGTGAAGTAACCAAAGGTGATATCACCTTTATGGGCGAAAGAATTGATAGTAAAAATGCAGAGGACGTGGTTCGTAGCGGGCTATTTCAAGTCATGGAAGGGCGTCGTATTGTTGAAGATATGACTTCGCTAGAGAATCTTAAATTAGGGGCGTTTACCCGTAAAGATTCACAAATAAATCAAGATATTGAAATGGTTTATCACTACTTTCCAAGGCTGAAAGAGCGCACTGGTTTAGCGGGCTATTTATCGGGTGGTGAACAACAAATGTTAGCGATTGGCCGAGCATTAATGGCACGACCGAAAATGATTTGTCTTGATGAACCGTCAATGGGATTATCGCCTTTATTGGTAAAAGAAGTGTTTGGCATTATTAAAAAAATTAACATCGACCAAGGCATTACTATGCTGCTAGTTGAGCAGAATGCGAACTATGCGCTGCGGGCAGCAAATTATGGTTACATCATGGAGTCAGGAAAAATTGTCCTAGATGGTACGCAAGAGCAGCTGATGAGTAATGAAGATGTAAAAGAATTCTACTTAGGTGGTGGTAATGAAGAGCGAAAAAGCTTTAAAGGTTTGAAGTCATACAAACGCCGTAAGCGTTGGTTGTAACCCTTGTATTCCATAGAAGCCAGTCCGTTTTTACTGTAATTGTTAGCAAATTTATTGAGCCACTATGACACATTTTTATCACCAAAAAGAGAATATTGCCGCAACTGTTCGAGAGCAAACGTTATTTTCCCAATTACCTGAGTTTGTTGCATTGGTTAAGCAACAATCGAGTTATTACCAAGAACTATTGGCGAGTGTTGATGCAGAGAATGTCACTTCTCGTGGGCAACTGGCAAAGCTGCCGATCACTCGAAAGTCAGATTTAATGCGCTTACAAAAACAGCAGCCACCACTAGCGGGTGTAAATACAGCTAATGGCACTGTTAGTCGAATATTCCAATCACCAGGGCCGATTTATGATCCTGAAAATTGCCAGCAAGACTGGTGGCGTATGGGCCAAGCTTTTTATGCCGCGGGTTTTAGAGCAGGTGATTTAGTGCAAAACTGTTTGTCGTATCATTTAACCCCAGGTGGCTTTATTCTTGATTCTGGTGCTAGAGCCTGTGGTTGTACGGTAATTCCCGCAGGGCCAGGGCAAACCGAGCAGCAACTAGACATCATAGAGGATTTAAAGCCACAAGGTTATTGCGGTACACCTTCTTTTCTCAATATTTTACTGAGCAAAGCACAACAGCAAGGCCGTGACATTAGTAGTGTTAAAAAGGCTTTAGTCACTGGTGAAGCATTGCCCCCTGCACTGCGTGAAGAATTTACTGATGCTGGTATTCATGTTTTGCAAGCTTATGCTACGGCTGATATTGGCTTGATTGGATATGAAAGTATTGCTGATGATGGTTTAATTATCGCCGAAGACTTAATTGTTGAAATAGTTCGCCCTGGCAGTTTAGCGCCAGTGGCTGATGGCGAAATTGGTGAAGTGGTTGTTACTAGCTTTAATAAAGACTACCCATTAATTCGCTTTGCTACCGGCGATTTATCGGCAATTAAGCTAGGAGAAAGTGCTTGTGGTCGAACAAATATGCGCATTAAGGGCTGGCTAGGTCGTGCTGATCAAACCACCAAAGTTAAAGGTATGTTTATTCATCCTGAACAAATCGAACGTGTACGACTGACAACAAATTATTTTCCGAAAGCGCGCTTAACGGTAACTCAGCATGAACACCAAGATAAAATGCATCTGCAATGTGAATTCGATAGAGAAAACTGCGCTGAAAATAATGTTGAACTACTGTTAACTGAGCTTGCTGATAATTTAAAAAAATTAACTAGGCTCAATGGTAGCGTTGAGTTTGTTAGCGTCGGTAGCTTGTTGGATGACGGTAAAGTGATTGATGATCAAAGAGTTATAGGTTAGATTTTCAAAGAATAGTGGTCATTTCAAAAAATATACATTAGATAGGGAATTATTCGTGAGCAGAGTCGCTTTTCAAGATTGTTATCCAGATGACCTTAGCCATTGTTATGGCTGTGGCAAAAATAATATTGATGGTCATCAACTAAAAAGTTATTGGCATACTGAGCAAGAACAACTGACAGAGCAAACAGCCGAAAAAACTATTGCTCACTTTATGCCTTTGCAGTGTCATACCGCTATTCCAGGCTTTGTTTATGGCGGGCTGATAGCATCGCTTATTGATTGCCATGGCACGGGCAGTGCGGCGGCGATGGCATATCGTCAAGCGCAACGTCCAATGGGCTCGGGCGCAGCGCTTCGCTTTGTTACTGCGGCGCTGAATGTTAGTTATTTAGCTCCCACGCCGCTAGGTGTAGAGCTTGAACTTATTGGCACTTTTACTGAAATTAAAGAAAAGAAAGTTGTTGTTGAAATCACGTTATCTGCAGTGGATGTTATTTGTGCAAAAGGCACAGTAATCGCCGTAAAGATGCCCGATTCTATGAGTAAAAAATAGTCTAACAAAAGTCAGTGTTTATTAATCTGTGTGAAATTTATCGCCAAACGATTTGAAAGTGATCTGAAATATTTGCTTTGACATTGGTTGGCTATAATCGCAAAACATTCCCCAGTTTGGTCTAGAGCACAAGCAAGTCAATTTGACTTTATCGAGTACCCCACATCATCAAATTAGTCTTCTAACATTGTTTAGGTGCTAGTTGACTCATATCGTGAAAAGCACCTATGGCAAGATGAAACAGCAAAAGCAATGTAATCATTTTTTCATGATATCAGTTACTTTTTATATGCAGATCACCAAAAATAACTAGGAAAAATTCAAATAATGAAAAACTTTTGTTTTAAAAACGATTTTGTAGTGTTAGCTGAAGTCCCTACTTTATTCAGCAATACGATATATTAACAAGCGTTTAGTTACGTTCCTTTTAACAGCTTCGTTAGTCAATATTGAATATGATCGGAGTAGTTAACCGTGCTAGTGACTAATTCAAAAGTAAGTTGAGGGTTAGTTGATAGTATATACAATGAAAGAGAAACACAGAGCGTGTGGTGGCTAAATACCTAGCTCAAGATAAGCTTACGTGAGGCAAGTTGACAAGAACTTGAAAGTGTTCGCTCTGCAATCGAATGCATTTTGTATAAACGCGCTAGACATGCTATCACTGAGCATCAACAAAGGTTAAAAATATTTGTCGCGTTAAATAATGTCTTTGACATTGTCAATCAACATTATAGAAAGCAAGCTGGCTTGGTTACAGGATTCTACCTGTGCTCGCTAACACCTAAGGAATTTGTACGGTAAATAATATTTGGTTATCTATATAGGTACTAAACGTGCTTGAGCGCATTTTATCTCGATAGCTTAATGACAAAATAGCTATTAAATAATAATAAATACGCAATATCAAAATGATAATTGCTAAAGCGAGGTTATGAAATGAAACTGGAAATGTTCGATATTGGCGTATTTATTGTTTACGTTATTGGGCTTTTATTTGTCGCATTATGGATTTCACGTAGTGACAAGAAAGATGGCGCAGATACCGAAGACTACTTTCTTGCAGGGAAATCATTACCTTGGTGGGCAATTGGAGCCTCTTTAATTGCGTCAAATATTTCAGCTGAGCAAATTATTGGCATGTCTGGCTCTGGTTTTGTTATGGGCATGGCAATTGCCTCCTATGAATGGATGGCGGCCATCACTCTGATTTTGGTTGGTAAATATTTACTGCCAATATTTTTAAAAAATGAAATATTTACCATGCCGCAGTACTTGCAGCAGCGCTTTGATCATCGAGTTAAAACCACATTAGCTTTATTTTGGCTGTTAGTTTATGTGTTTGTTAATTTAACCGCGGTGCTATGGTTAGGTGGTTTAGCTATTGAAACAGTTGCTGGTGTAGACTGGTGGTACGGCATGTTGTTTTTGGCCGCCTTCTCAATTGCTTATTCTCTTTATGGTGGCCTAAAAGCGGTAGCGTATACCGATATAATTCAAGTGGTACTGTTGATATTCGGTGGTTTATTGTTGAGCTATCTGGCTTTAGATGCTGTGTCTGAAGGGCAGGGGATGTTGGTTGGTTTTGGTAAGTTAACGACTGAACTCCCTGGTCATTTTGATATGATTTTGTCGCCTGATAACTCGCAATATACCAATTTACCGGGTATTTCTGTTTTGGTTGGTGGTATGTGGGTAATGAACATCTCATACTGGGGCTTTAATCAGTATATTATCCAACGGGCGCTAGCTGCTAAAAACATTCAAGAAGCGCAAAAAGGCATTGCCTTTGCCGCTTATTTGAAATTATTGATGCCAGTTATTGTTGTTCTACCAGGAATTGCGGCAGTGATTTTATACCCTAACCTTGCTGCGGCAGATCAAGCTTATCCATCGATGATGGAGTTGATGCCTGTTGGTATTAAAGGTTTAGTCTTTGCGGCATTAGTTGCGGCAATTGTTTCGTCGTTGGCGTCAATGACCAACAGCATTTCAACCATTTTTACCATGGATATTTACCGTCCAATTAAGCCTGATGCGAGCCAGCAACATTATGTTTGTGTGGGCCGTATTGCGACATTAGTGGCATTAATTATTGCCTTATTTATGGCTGAGCCATTATTAGGTAAATTTGATCAAGCGTTTCAGTATATTCAAGAATTTACCGGTGTATTTACCCCCGGTATTGTGGTGATTTTCTTAGTTGGTATGTTTTGGAAAAAAGCGACGTCAATGGGGGCGCTTGCCGCTGCGATTGGCTCGGCGGTATTCTCATTCGGCTTGAGAACCTTGTGGCCAGAATTACCCTTTATGGATCGGATGGGTTTAGTGTTCTTGCTATGCTTAAGTTTGATGGTGCTTATTTCACTTAATGATAAAAGTGAGAATAAAGACACTAGTGTTAACTTAGCCGATGTGAACTTTTCGACAGAGAAAAGCTTTAATATTGCCGCCCTTGGCGTTGTAGTTATTCTGACCTTTTTATACACCATTTGGTGGTAAAGCTTTAAATACTTATAGTTAGGTAAGTACATTATGGCCGTAAACCTTTAGGTTTGCGGCCTTTTTAGTTTCTTCCTTTATTCCTTCCGGTTCAGCAATACTTCCTAAAAATTATAGCTCATATTAAAATGTTTAGACGTCTATACGTTTAGAGGTTGACATATCTAGAAATCCAAGTCACATTATAGCCTAAGAAAAATTGTAATGAGTAAGGCTGTTTTACAGCGTTATTTTATACTTAATAAATATTCGGAATTAGGTTAGTGCTATGCCCATTAAGATCCCCAATGAATTGCCCGCTTTAACGGTATTAGACAACGAAAATATTTTCGTGATGTCTGAACGCCGCGCAGCAAATCAAGAAATACGTCCGATGGAAGTGGCTATTCTTAACCTGATGCCAAATAAAATTGAAACTGAAGTGCAAATTTTGCGGATGTTGGCGAATACGCCACTGCAAATAAATGTTGAATTTGTTCGTATTCATGCCAATGAGTCAAAAAATACCCCGCAGGCGCATTTAGATAATTTTTATCGTTTGTTTGATGATATTAAAGACAAACAATATGATGGCCTGATCATCACTGGTGCGCCTTTAGCATTGTTGGATTATCAGCAAGTAACCTTTTGGGATAAAATTTGCGAAGTATTTGACTGGGCAGAGAAAAATGTTACCTCTACCATGTTTTCCTGTTGGGCAGCGCATGCAGCTTTATACCACCATTACGGTTTGAAACGACACTTACGTGAGCAAAAGCTATCCGGGGTTTATCAACATCGTTGCTTAAAGCCAAAAGAGCAATTAACCCGAGGCTTTGACGAAAGCTTTAATGTGCCTCATTCTCGTTATGGCTATATTGATAAAGCTGATTATCAAACCTTAGATAATTTAGAAATACTGGCAGAGTCAAAAGATGCGGGCGTTTATCTTGTTGCCAGTAAAAATAAGCAACAAGTCTATTTAACTGGCCATCCTGAATACGATGCGTCAACGTTAAGCGAAGAGTATTTTCGAGATCTTGAGTCAGGAGCTAATCCTTCTCTGCCTGACAATTATTTCACCTGTGATGATCCAAACACAGAGGCCGCAAACACTTGGCGCAGTCATGGCAGTTTATTATTTACCAACTGGCTAAATTATTACGTTTATCAAATAACGCCGTATCAATTAGATGCAGACCATATTCAAGCAATTCATCCGGGAAAATCACGTGGCTAAGCAAGTAAACTCTCATTCTTTATCATCAGCAAAGGTGCTGAAATCGCCGTCTTACTCTTTGTTACAGGCTCAGCTAGAAAAGCGTATTCTAATTTTAGATGGTGCTATGGGCACTATGATCCAAGCGTATAAATTTGAAGAGCAAGACTATCGCGGCGAGCAATTTGCTGATTGGCATTGTGATGTCAAAGGTAATAATGACATGTTGGTGCTGACTCAGCCTGAGGTGATTAAAGCAATTCATCGCGAATACCTAGAAGCTGGCGCTGATATTCTTGAAACCAATACCTTTAATGCCACCACCATTGCTATGGCTGACTATGATATGGAAGCTCATAGTGCCGATATTAATTTCAAAGCAGCGCAACTAGCCCGTGAAGTTGCAGATGAATTCAATGCCCAAAACCCAGCAAAACCGCGCTTTGTTGCTGGTGTGTTAGGACCGACTAACCGCACGTGTTCAATATCGCCTGATGTTAATGATCCAGCATTTCGTAATGTCACCTTTGATGAATTGAAAGACGCATATATTGAGTCAACCAGCGCCTTAATTGACGGTGGTAGCGATATTATTTTAATCGAAACTATTTTTGATACCTTAAATGCCAAAGCCGCTATTTTCGCGGTTGAAACGGTATTTGAAACACGTGGTGAACGTTTGCCTGTGATGATCTCAGGTACTATTACTGACGCTTCGGGCAGAACCTTATCGGGGCAAACCACCGAAGCTTTCTATAACTCGCTACGTCATGCCAAGCCTATTTCCTTTGGTTTGAACTGTGCTTTAGGGCCAGTTGAGCTTAGGCAATATGTTGAAGAATTAAGCCGAATTTCAGATGTTGCTGTTTCTGCCCATCCAAATGCTGGTTTGCCTAATGCCTTTGGCGAGTACGACTTTACCGTTGAAGACATGGACAGGCATGTTGCCGAGTGGGCAAATGCCGGCTTTTTAAATATTATCGGTGGCTGTTGTGGTACTACGCCGGCGCATATTAAAGGTATGGCAGATGCCGTTGCTAATATAACCCCCCGTGAAATTAAACCAAGAGAAATCGTGTGTCGTTTATCTGGTTTAGAGGCGCTAACCATTAAAGACGATACCTTATTTGTTAATGTTGGTGAGCGTACTAATGTTACTGGCTCGGCTATTTTCAAGCGTTTAATTACCGAAGAAAACTATGACCAAGCTATAGCCGTTGCGCTGCAACAAGTTGAAAACGGAGCACAAATTATTGATATCAACATGGATGAAGGCATGTTGGATTCAAAAGCCGCGATGATCCGATTTTTGAATTTAATTGCTGGTGAGCCTGATATCGCGAAAGTACCGATCATGTTGGACTCGTCTAAATGGGATATTTTAGAAGAAGGCTTAAAGTGTATTCAGGGCAAGGGCGTTGTTAACTCGATAAGTTTGAAAGAGGGCGAAGACAACTTTCGTCAGCAAGCTGAGTTGTTACGTCGTTATGGCGCTGCGGTGATTGTTATGGCTTTTGATGAAACTGGCCAAGCTGATACCCGTGCCCGAAAATTTGAAATTTGTCAGCGTGCCTACCATATTCTGGTTGATGAAATAGGTTATCCGGCAGAAGATATTATTTTTGACCCGAATATTTTCGCCGTCGCTACCGGTATTGATGAGCACAATAATTATGCCGTAGACTTTATTGAAGCGGTAGCTGATATTAAGCAAAATTTACCGCACGCTATGATCTCTGGTGGCGTTTCTAATGTCTCATTTTCATTTCGCGGTAACAACCCTGTTCGTGAAGCAATTCACGCGGTGTTTTTATATCATGCAATAAAAAATGGCATGGATATGGGCATTGTAAATGCGGGTCAACTCGCCATTTACTCTGATATTCCTGAAAACCTGCGCTTAGCCGTTGAAGACGTTATTCAAAATTCGGATGATGGCGCAACTGAACGCTTACTTGATGTTGCTGAAGAGTATCGAGGGCAAGCGGGCAGTAAAAATAATAAAGCCGATTTAAGCTGGCGAGAACTGCCGATAAATAAGCGTTTAGAATATTCACTGGTAAAAGGCATTAATGAATTTATTGTTGAAGATACTGAAGCAGCAAGACTAGAAGCAACTCGACCACTCGATGTTATTGAAGGGCCATTAATGGATGGTATGAACGTAGTCGGTGATTTATTTGGCGCCGGTGAAATGTTCTTACCACAAGTGGTGAAATCAGCGCGGGTAATGAAACAAGCGGTTGCCCATTTAAATCCATTCATTGAAGCTGAAAAAACGGAAGTAAAATCTAACGGCAAAGTGTTGTTAGCAACGGTAAAAGGCGATGTACACGATATTGGTAAAAATATCGTTGGTGTAGTTTTACAGTGTAATAATTATGACATTATTGACTTAGGCGTGATGGTGTCGTGTGAAGATATATTACGGGTTGCCCGTGAAGAAAGCGTCGATATTATTGGCCTATCAGGTTTGATCACGCCATCTTTAGATGAAATGGTGCATGTTGCTAAGGAAATGACCCGACAAGAGTTTGATTTACCTTTGCTAATTGGTGGTGCAACAACTTCAAAAGCACACACTGCGGTAAAAATTGAACCACAATTTCAGCACCCAGTTGTTTATGTTCCTAATGCCTCGCGCTCGGTATCAGTTGTTAGTACCTTATTGTCTGAAGAACACAAAGCTGCTTTTGTCGAGCGCCAAAAAGCGGAATACGTGAAAGTTCGTGAACGTCACTATAAAAAAGGCCCGCGTTCAAGCTTAATTCCTTTAGCTGAGGCGAGAGCAAATGCAGTACCGATAAGCTTTGACAACTATACCCCTAAAGTACCGAATAAATTGGGTGTTACGGTGTTAGACAATATTGATTTAAATATTGTTCGCAATTACATCGATTGGACGCCATTTTTTATGACTTGGCAGTTATCAGGTAAGTATCCGTTAATATTGCGACATGAAGTGGTTGGTGAAGAAGCGACTAAATTGTTTAACGATGCTAATGCCATGCTTGATGATGTTATCAACAATAAAAAGCTAGCGGCTAAAGCGGTATTTGGTTTATTTCCAGCGAACCGTGAGCAAGATGATTTACAGCTTTATACTGATGAGTCACGTACTGAACCGCTTATGAAACTTCATCAGTTGCGCCAGCAAAGTAAAAAACCTGCAGGGCAGTTCAATCGCTGTTTGTCTGACTATGTGGCAGATAAAGACTCAGGCATTAATGATTACGTTGGGGCATTTGCGGTGTCAGCAGGCTTTGGGGTTGAAGCCTTGGTAAAAGCTTTTGATGCTGAGCATGATGATTACAATAGTATTTTAATTAAAGCGGTTGCTGATAGGCTAGCAGAAGCCAGCGCTGAATATTTGCATGAACAAATTCGCAAAGAATATTGGGGTTATGCGCCAGATGAAAGCTTAGATAACGACGATTTAATACGAGAAAAGTACCAAGGCATTCGCCCCGCGCCAGGTTATCCAGCGTGCCCTGAACATACAGAAAAAGGCTTGTTGTGGGAGCTGCTCAATGTTGAAGAAAATATAGGCATGGAGCTCACCTCAAGTTTTGCTATGTGGCCGGGTGCCGCTGTTAGTGGTTGGTATTTTGCTCATCCTGATTCTAAGTATTTTGCTGTGGCAAAGGTAGCGGAAGATCAAGTGGAGAGTTATGCCGCGCGTAAAGAAATGACCATGCCACAAGCAGAGCGTTGGTTGTCTGCTAATTTGGATTACGAGCCAAGTTAATTAGTCGGTATATTGTTATTAAAAAGCGTGGCTTGATGGAAGTCACGCTATTTAGTTGCGAATGAAATCTCGTCTCGAATGCATTTGAATCCACTGAAAGTAGTAATGCAGCCTAATGTATACCGTCCTCGGGATTCTCTTATTAATAAATATTCTCATCAAATAATAAATATTCTCATCAAATAGTGCTGAAAGGGCCCGTATTGGTGAGATAAATGTTTATTATGTTGTGTTTAGGATATTATGCTCGTCGATTTATTTTGCTTAGGTAGTTATCGACAGTGCTAGTCTCTTTAAACATGCCCAAGCTGATTTTAATCAAGTTAATCATTAGGAAACCGAGTTTTCCACTTGCGATTTTACCGTTGAGCAAATATGATGAATGTATTAAAATTATATTAATAATAAATTGAAATAAATCTTTATATATTCAGTGTTTTTTTATTTGATAGGTCACTGAAATTAAAACTAATTTCTATTGTTTGGGAATATTACACATGCGCTTGGCTGTACTCGCTCTTACCATAAGTTGTCTTTCAATGAGTTCGTATACTCATGCATTTGAAAGCACTCCACTAAAAAGCACCACTGTTGAAAGTTTAGAAATTGAATTAAGTAATAAAGAAATTGAATATGACGCTTTTGTCGCTTCTTTAAATAACTTGAACTCGCAAGTTGCCAATGAAGAAGCTAATTTAGGCGATTTACGTGCTCAAGGGAAAAAGCTGCAAATACTTCGTCAAGAAGCTCTACTCAGTATGAATGAGCAGTATGAAGCTATGGTGGATAATCCTGATCAAGATATTGCACAAGCACAAAATAATTATCGTCAGTCCATTTTAAATCAAAAGCTAAATAAAGATGCGATAAAAAATAGTGTTGAAAATTTATCGTTAGCGAAAGCCGAATTTGCACAAGCAAATATTGACCTATTTACTTTAGCCAATGCTAGAGAAGGCTTAGTAGAAAGAATACGTTTAGCGCGAGTGAAACGTTTACGCAGTGAGTTTGAACAGCAAGATGAGCTAGAAGTACATCAAGTTGTCACATGTGATAATCAGGAAACTTTTAATAAGTGTATTACACGAGCTAATCGATTAGCGAAACAAAAAGCCTCAAAGATTTTCTTAGATAAGTTGTTTAATGCGGCCACAGAGTCAAAGTTAATCAATCAAAATAAAAGTGATTCAGCAGCGCATGTGCGCTTAGTAAAACATAAAGTGAATTCAGGTGAATTTAGCGGCCAAGGAAACTACGGCACTAAAGTTCTGGTTGAGTTACAAGCTTCGTTACCTAACAATGAAGCTTGTGCGTTATTAGATCTTTCTCCGCGTTATTGTGGCCAGCAAAAAGGGCAGCCTGAAGTTTCTGTAGTTGATGTTGATGCCAACCCAATGACAGATGAAGGTTTGAATGACGACACCTTATTGTATGAGTTAACGGTACGTTCTGATCAGTATGATGATGAAGTTTTCATTGATGGAGTAAGCTATGGCTCTACAAAACTTTCTGTCATGTTGTCAGCGGGTCATCACGATATCAGTGTAACTAAGCCAGGTTATACGGATTATCAAGAATCTATTCGCTTATCAAAAAATACGCTGATAAAAGCAGAATTAGTAAAAGCAGCACTTAATTTTGCTAATGGTGAAAAAGTACAAGATATTCTTCCGGGTGATGAATTAGGTCCTGAGCTTATTGGTATTCCTACTGGCCGTTTTCAAATGGGCGATTTAAAGGGCTCAGGTTTAAGTAATGAAAAACCAGCTCGCGATGAGCAGATCTTAAAAGCATTTGCCATTGGTCAAACGCAAATTACCGTTGGTGACTTTAAACACTTCGTTAAAGAAACAAATTATGTTACTGAAGCGGAAAGTGACAATGGTTGTGCGGCATTTGTTGATGGTGAGCCAAAATATAATAGTGTTTTGAATTGGCGAAACCCTGGTTTTAGTCAATCAGACGAGCATCCTGTTGTTTGCATTAGTGAAAAAGACAGTAATGCTTATTTATCTTGGTTATCGAAACGAACTGAGCGTAAGTATCGCTTACCGAGTGAAATTGAGTGGGAATATGTTGCTCGTGCCGGCAGTGCTGATAATTACTGGTGGGGTAATGATATTGGCAATGGAAAAGCAAATTGTGCTTATTGTGGTAGCAAGTGGTCAAATCGCAGTACCGCGCCAGTTAAGTCATTTCGAGCAAACAAGCTAGGTTTATTCGATACCGTAGGCAATGTATGGGAATTAACCAATGGACAAAAAATCGTCGCTCGTGGCGGCGCTTGGAACTTTGCTCCAAAACTTGCCAGAACCTCTGTTCGCTTAGAGTTATCTCCTAACTTTCGTTCTAATTATGTTGGTTTTAGAGCATTACGCGAAAATTAATTGGTTATGTTAAAGTCATTAAAAAAGGAGCTTAATAGCTCCTTTTTTATTTTCGATGGGCTGAAACTTAATGTGTTGCGTGTTAGTGAATAGTTTAGATAACGGTTGAACAATTAAATGTTGATATTGGCGTTAACTACTAAGCTTTTATTAGTGCTATTAATTCATGAATAGTCTTAACAGGATTAATTTTTACGCCTAATTCTTCCATGGATTTATGGTAATTTCGAAAAGGAATAAAAATCTCGGAAAAACCATGCTGGGCGGCTTCTTTCACTCGAGGTACACCGCTGTCAATTGGACGAACATCACCATTTAAACTTAATTCCCCCATAATGCAGGTTGTTCGTGGGATAACAAAGTCATTTAAACTGCTTAATAACGCGGTCACTAGTGCTAGATCAATACAGGTTTCTGACTCATCTATTTTTAAGCCGCCGACAATATTAAAGAAGGTATCGTGGTAGATTTTTGTTTTGGTATGTTTGCGTAAAATGCCGGTTAACATCTTAATGCGGTTCATATTGAGGCCAACACAGACTCTTTGAGGAAACTCTGCTTCTGTTTCTGTGGTTAGGCACTGGATTTCTAATAACAGGTTTCTGTTACCTTTGCGTATGCAGGTGATGGCCGAACCAGGTGACTCAGTTGTTGAGCCAGATAAGAAAATCTCACTTGGGTTGTCGACACTTAACATGCCTCGTTCGCACATTCTAAATATGCCAACAGTGTCAATGTCACCAAAGCGATTTTTGTTGGCTCTTAAGGTACGTATTTGCCCATCGTTAGTATCAATATGAAGTAAGGCGTCAACGATATGCACTAAGGTTTGTGGACCGGCAATTTCATTGTTTTTATTGACGTGGGCAATAATAAACATGGTGACGTTATTTTGCTTACAGTATTGTGTTAACGATTGTGCGGCACTTTTTACTTGCGAAGGTGAGCCAGGGCTGCCGTTAGCGTGCTCAGTTACTACCGCCTGAATTGAGTCAATAACGGCAAACTTGATCTGATTTTTTTGTAATTCTTCGATAATCGCTTCAACACTTGTTTCAGATAACAGGTGGAGCTCATCAGGGTTATAACTTAGTTTAAGGCGATGTACTCGATTTTTGAACTGAGAGAGTGACTCTTCAGCAGTACAGTAAAGTGATGGTGTGCATTTTGACATGCGAGCAACTAAATCAGAAAGTAATGTTGTTTTTCCTGCTCCGGGGTCTCCAGAGATGATATTCACAGACCCTGTTGTTACCCCTCCACATAACACCCGGTCAAGCTCCCCGATACCCGTTAGTTGTTTTTCAGCTTCTGTTGTTTCTACATCATTAATTTTTTTTGAACCACCACCTATGCCACCCGCGTAACCTGAAGTGATAGCTCCTTTTTTGACTGACTTTTGATTGGCTGAAATTTTCATCTCCGCCAATGTATTCCATGCGCCGCAACGACACTGGCCTTGCCAGCGCGCATAATTCATTCCACAATCTGTGCAAACAAACTCTATTTTTGAAGACTTTGCCATCTTGGTTTACCTACTCTTTATATGTTGCTGGGAGTTTGTTAACTATTAGTTGTAACGATAATAACTGAAAATGCTGGTATGCAAATTAGTGAGCAACTGAATTTTTATCATAATCTAGGCTGGCGGGGAACTACCCTAAAAGCCAGTACATTGTTATATGGTAGAAATACTAAGTATTTTACTGGAAGCATTTCTAGCTTGTGCTCAATCGCCGCGAAACTATAACCTAAATGCTTAACAAGCCCTAGTCAAAATTATGACAAAATATACAAAGTAATTAAGCACATCGAGTCATTTTATTCGCTTATCCTTTTTAGGTTTCATCTGTGCAGCCCTCATTTTTCCTATCTTTAGACGATAACTTTATGGCATAGTCTCTAGATGAATAAAAATTTTCTTAACCGGAAGTACCTAAATAGGTATAGTTTTTGCCTCCATAAACAGCTAAATACTAAAATTAGTATACTTATCGACAATAATCTCAATGTGGTATTAGTGTTAATTTTTAACTAACACATTTATACTTAAGGTTGTATACGGTGAGTAGTTTTCTTTATTGTAAAGATATTAAAGCGTAAATGAATAAAGATTTTTCAAAATACCAAAAAATTATTGATGATTTTAGTGGCCAAGTTTTAAATACTGACTTTGAAGCCCGGTTTGCTGCTGTTGCTAAAAATATGCCGCAAACAGAACGATTTTTACTTAAAATGGAGTTAAAGCGCCTTGCTGCACCTTGCACACGATTAATTGACTTGCGGGGACATGTTGATGGCGAATGTAAGCCTTTTGTTCATGAAGAAAGAACGCACTTTTTAGATGAAGTGGCGATCAATGTTTTTACCGAGGCTTTTGCTCGTTACGCTAGTTATACCTTTGGTGTTTATGAAGCGGTAATGAATACCGAGAATAATTTTCGTGTTATTTATCAAAAAGAAAAAAATGCCGTTAGTAGTATAAGCCAGGAAGGTACCTCCAAGGTTTTTGAAAAAACGCAATATCCGGCTAAATTTTATAGCTTTGGCCCTTACCATGATCGCAATGAAGAACGGATGAACTTTGCGATACCTTTACAAGTGTCTATTGATAATAAGAAACCCTTTGATTGTACTAGTTCTGATCTAAGTGTTACCGGCTGCAAGTTTAGAATTAATAGCATTAAGCCGATTCATGTTGGCCAACAAGTGACAATACGCTTTGCGGGCTTAGAAGAAGAGTTTCAGTTTGGTCGCGATAGTAACTTCACCTATGAAATAAAAAATCTAACGGTACTAGACAATATGCAGTTAGTAGGTGTACAAAGAGTTTACTCACCAGATAAACGAAAGGACGGCTTTAGCCAGTTTTTAAAGGGCTTTATTCAAGGTAATAAACGTCGTTATAAAATTAATTTAGATAACACCATCAGCGCACTGCAATCGAGAGGATTTGAGCAATTTATTCTGCCTAAGTCTAATGAGTTGCCTGTTTTTATTGAGGATGGTGCAGAAGGTTGTATCCCAAAATACGCGTTGACATGTAATAATAATCAAGCGATATATCAGTATTGGCAAGATGAAAAACGCTATTCAACGTTATATTGTTTGATCTCGCCCGAGCGATTAGCAAGGTTAAAAAAAGCTACTGTTTCTGGCAAACAACTATTGGTTTTTAGTTTT
This sequence comes from Colwellia sp. SU-HH01172, assembly GCF_057553355.1. Lineage (NCBI taxonomy): Bacteria > Pseudomonadati > Pseudomonadota > Gammaproteobacteria > Alteromonadales > Colwelliaceae > Colwellia > Colwellia sp. SU-HH01172. The sequence continues at coordinate 182,855 of NZ_BAAJMB010000005.1, forward strand.
ATTCATAAAAGCCAAGGAAAATTATATTTTTATACCGCAGATGAGCAACAGCTCGCTGAAGATAAAGAATTTATGCAGCAATTTTTAGGCTTTGCGGCATCAAAAGAAAATTTTTCCATTAGTCAGCTGTCCTTGTTAGATGTTTATCCTAAGCGTGCAGATTCGCCGTTAACCTTATCAAATAGCATTGCCAAAAAAGATGAATATTTGAATGAGCCAGTACCAGACGAAATCAAGCTCATACTTGAGAATATGCCGTATATAGTCGTTGTTAGCGATGTTACTAAAAATGAATCATTGCAAGCTTATCAAAAACTGCCTTTTGAAGGCATTAATACCAGCAAATTGAAAAACTTTGGTCATAAACGTTTAAGTAAGCCCTATAGTGTCGATGAAATAGGCATCAATTACAGAAACCAACGTCAAGAATTGCGTTTTAAGTATAAAACTCCCACCAAAGTTGAGATAGATAAAGTGCAATGGCAGGGGGTTTCACATGACTTCTCTACTTCTGGCCTTAAAGTTGAATTAGATGAGAGTACCGTATTAGTTAAAGGTGACATTGTTTACATTAGCTTCCCTGGGCTACAAAAAATCACCTCGGCATTTGAGTTAAAAGCTTTACCTTATGAGGTGATCCGAGTTAACCGAAGTAAAACGATTGTTAATTTACGAGTTTTTGTCGAACGGCATCAACATATTGGTCGTAAGTTTTTCAAAGCCTTGATTGATAAAAATCGTGATAAGTTGACACCTGATGAATATGCCATGTCTAGTCCTGGGCTAGCCAAAGCATTACGTAATATTTACAGCTCTTCCTCGAAAATTCCATCTATGGTAATTCAAACCAGTGGTAGCCGATACAAGTTTGAAGCGATTGCTGGGGGAGAAAGTAGCGGAAAATTAATGGCGGAAATGCGCAGGTTAAGTGACCGGAGTCAGCACCTCAACTTATATCCGTTAATTGGCCATGCTGGCGTAGTAACTAGACTCACGGCCAGTTTAAAGAAAATGCAGCGTACTGATATCGCGAAAACTGAACTACTTTACATTGCCATTAATCACAGTGTTGAAATGGTTGATGAAGCGGTGACAACAAAATTAGCGTCAGAGTTAGGCTCAGACAAGCTGAAGCAGATATTCATTCACCAAGCATTGAAAAAAGGCGACTTTTTTTGTGTGATGATAAAGTTATCACGAGCGGCTGAACCTGATATGGAACACCTGAATCATGAACTTAGCTATATTGGCTCATACGCGATACATCGGGGTAAACAAATTGAACAAGAAATTTGGAGTGTTGCCGGGGTAGCGCAAATATTTGACGCAACTCAAGAAGTGCTTTTTCGCCATCAATTAACTCGCCAAGGTAGCGTTAGCCAATCAGCCTAATTGTCTAACGCCGGTGGTTAACTAACTTCTTATGCCAACCAATGGATGAGGCAATCTAAGCCTTGAGTCGTGATGCAAGAGTCTGCTTGTGCAAGTACCAATGGCTTGGCATGAAAAGCTACGCCTAAATGTGCAGCGGCCATCATCACTAGGTCATTAGCACCATCGCCCATGGCAACGGTTTGTGTCGAAGCAATATTAAATTCTTGTTGTAAGCTGGCTAAACAATCCGCTTTTGCTTGAGCATCGATAACCTCACCAAGCACGTTACCGGTTAATGTTTGATTTTTGATTTCCAAAACATTGGCAACCGCGGCATCTAACTTAAGCAGGGCTTTAAGATGATCGGCAAAATAGGTGAAGCCACCTGAGGCTATTGCGACACGCCATTGATGTTTTTTAAGCTCTGTTATTAAGCTTTCTAAGCCTTCCATCAGAGGGATGTTTTTTGCCACCTCAGCAAGTATATCTTCCGATGCACCAGCAAGTTTTCCGACGCGTTGGTGCAAGCTTTCGCTAAAATCTAACTGTCCCTGCATGGCAAGTTCAGTCACCGCTGCCACTTCTTCACCAACATCTGCAAGTGCGGCTATTTCGTCAATACATTCAATTTTGATGGTTGTTGAATCCATATCCATAACCAACAAGCCCGGCTTGGATAATGTTGGTGCATTGACCAATAACGCTGCTTCAATATTTTTAGCGACGGAGAATTCGGCAAGTTGTTTTCGGGCATGTTTTAAATCAGTTACTTGTACTGAAAATCGATAACTTATTGCATTATTGCGCTGGTTTATTGCTTGTAATTGACATTTTTCGAGCTGACAAGTTGTCATTAACTTGGCGAAGTTTGCTATTTTTATATCACTAAAGACAACGAGTTCTATCGACTCTGCAAGCGAATTTGGCACTAAGTCTTCGGCGATGTTATCATTCGTTGTTGAACAAATAAATGCTTGTTGGCTCTGATCAAATGCGAGCGTTAAACCGATTAAGTTGGCCTCAAGAGGTAACCATTGCGTTAATGTAAACTGCTGGATAGTGCTTAAATATTCAACTTCTTTTAGACTCGTCACTGCATTGCCTTATGTGAAATAGGGTAACTTATTTAAAAACATGCTATAAAACATTTTCGTCAGGACAAATAGTCATTATCTCGTTCTATAGTTTAGTTATAGAAGTATCAGGACCATAATATTTTATGAAGCAAATAGAACAGCCTTTATACCCTAAATTATCATCGATTTATAATAAAATATTGCAATTAGCTATAGCTATTTTTTTGATCATAGTGGTGATGAATTTTTGGGTGACTAGCCGTGATGCACAGCAAGTACAAATTCAACAGCATGCTGATACTATTGGTAAAATGTATTTAGCACAGGCGGCGGCAAATTCTTATGCTCATTTAACAAAACCACAAGCTGAGCTGCAAGACTACGTAGATAGCTTAGCACAACAACCTTTAGTAAAAAGTGTCCATATTTATGGTAAAACAGGGCAAGTAATCGCTGCTTCTGAAAATAATGAATCTATTAATGATTTGTTTGGCTTATCTGCCATGAAGGTAAACCAAACCAAAGGCATAACGCCATTTGTACAAGAATTACGACTAGGGGAATTACAGGGCTATATTCGTTTGTCTTTGCATCGCTCTTTATTAGCCGATGAGTTAGCGGCAAACAGCACATCACAATACGATATTATGCGTTTATTGATGATAGTGACGGGGATTATCGGTTTTTTATTAACCCGAGGATTGAACCGTTTTAGCCGACAAGGTTTTCGTTTACCGAAAACCAGCAAGTAAGTTTAGGTTGCAGCTATTGTGTTAACAGCGGTTGAATATTCTGTTCTAGTACTCTGGCTATATAATCAGTTGTTTCGCTACGAATATTGACTAAAGTTTGGAAGACTTTACTTACTTGTAATGGCGAATTATCTTGCCCTTGAAAACCATAAAGCGGCATTGAAGGTGCGTCGGTTTCCAATACTAAGCTCTCAAGTGGTAATCGTTTTATTGCTTTAATGGTTTTTTCTGCTCGAGGGTAAGTAATAGTGCCGCCAACACCGAGCTTAAAGCCTAAATCAATATACTGGCATGCCTGTTGGTAACTACCAGAGAATGCATGGATTATTCCCGCCTTATTGAGCTGATACTTTTTTAGTAATGGCGTGATATGTTGATGAGAGCGACGATTATGAATAATTATCGGTAAGTGATATTTTTCTGCTAACTGTAGTTGCGCTTCGAAAACATCAAGTTGCTGATTTAGGTTATTTTGCTCTTTATCAATAACGCCATCAATGCCGGCCTCACCTACTGCAATAATAGTTTTACGATGTTGTACGATTAATGCTTCTAGGCTTGCCAAACTATCTGATTTCAATGCATCGAGAAACCAAGGGTGTATGCCTAAACAAGGATACAAGCTAACCGGTTTATTGTTATAGCGTTTGCTCAGCTCAATCACTTTTAACCAGTTGCTTGGACCTATGGTGGGAATGATAATATTATGAATATGCGCTTGCTGGCACTGGTCTAGTAAATTTGGCAAGCTGTTAGAAAAAGCATCAAAATCAAGATGACAGTGACTATCGGTAAATTGTAAGGTCTTTGTCATCATCTGCTCCTATCTAAAGAGAATTTCTTGCTTTGACTAAATGAGTTTATCGGCCCTTTTACTTAGCGCTTCAATAACATTTTCGAGCTTAAAGTGCTGAATAAACTCTGGCGAAGGAGCTTGTTTGTGAATCAGGACATTTGCGAGGTATACCGCCTGAGCTATGCCAAAATTATTCTGCAGTAACTTTTCAGGTTTATGATGCAAAATAATTGCTTCAATAATTTGATAAGAAAAGCCCCAAGTATGCAATAAGTAGCCGCCAACATGACAATGATCTATGGCAAAAATTTTATTTTCCAATGCCATATTGTTGCCATTTTTTACACGATGTTTAAAAAACAAAGCAGTAGACTTTTCATTGACTTCAAAGAGAACCACTTTCCCCAGATCATGCAAAAGTCCGGCGATCATGGCATCTTGCTTTAACTCAGGTTTTACCATTGAAGCAGCAAGCTTAGCCGTTGCTAAGCAATGTAGCTGCTCATCAAGTATCGAGAAGTCTTTAATTTTAGGGTTGTAGGAGAACAACTCCGCAGTCATTACGATACAGCATAAAGTATCTAGGCCCATTTTAGTGATGGCATCACTAATGTTCAGCATGGGCTTGCCGGCTGTGGCAAAGGTGTTATTTGAAAACTGTAATACTTTTGCCGTTAATGCCGGGTCTTGCTGGATTATCTTGGCAATTTTACTTGAGTCAGTATTGGTTTCTTTCAGCACGGCATTAAGTTGCATATAGACTTTTGGTGGACTAGGCAGCGTTTTAATACTAGCAACGGTTTTTACAATAATATCTTTAGTGATTGATTGGTTATTATTAGCCAACTTACCAATAGTGCTGATAATGGTTTTACTCTCTATTGGTTGAGCAAAACTATAATGTGCAATGCTATGCGCTTTTTGCTCGTCATTATCAATTAATATTCTGACTATTTTAGGAAACTTTTTCGCCACCATTTCCAGTACCGCGCTACCATCGTTTCCGTCAATTTCCGCAATGCAAACAACAATATTGAATTGGTGCTGCGATAATGCAGAAACGGCAGCGTGTAGGCCAGTCACATGGGCAAATTTTGCCCGTGACTTAAGGAGTTCCTGCTTAAGGTCGAGCAATTGGTTTGCTAAATTATCAATTAATAAAATTTTCATTTACAACACTGGTTCCTGAGTGTTTATTTTATGATTACATGCGTTCCATAACGTCGATGCCTAAAATATCTAAACCTTGTTTCAAGGTACTGGCGATAATTTGACAAAGGGCTAAACGAGACTGTTTTACTTCAATGCTAATATCGTCTTTTAAAATAGGGCAGGCTTCATAAAAGCTCATATATAGGCTTGCTAGCTCGTATAGGTAATTACATAGCAAGTTCGGCGTACATTCGCTAATAACAGCGTCTAGTACGTTTTCCAATTGCAATAATTTTAATGCTAAGGCTTTTTCTTGTGGTTCGATAATCGCAATCGTTTGCGCGTTATCAGTAATGCTGTAACTTGCTTTGGTAAAGATACTTTGAATACGAGAGTAAGCATATTGCAAGTAAGGTGCTGTTGCACCCTCAAAGCTCAACATGGTTTTCCAGTTGAAGATGTAGTCACTGGTGCGGTTTTTTGATAAGTCAGCGAATTTAACTGCGCCAATACCCACTTTTTCAGCAATTTCAGATAATTTTTCATCTGAGTAATCCGGGTTTTTCTCAGCGATAACATCTTTCGCACGAACAATCGCTTCATCAAGTAACTCAGCAAGCTTAATTGTGCCGCCGGTGCGGGTTTTAAACGGCTTGCCGTCGTCGCCCATCATCATGCCAAATGGGCAATGATCGTAACCCACGTGCTCAGGTAAGAAGCCAGCTTTACGGGCAACAATTTCTACTTGTTTAAAGTGTAATGCTTGACGAGCATCGGTGAAAATAATGATGCGATCTGCATTTAGCTCGCCACTACGGTAACGACATGCTGATAAATCGGTTGTGGCGTATAAGTAGCCACCGCCAGATTTTTGTACGATAAATACCGAAGGGTCGCCGTCTTTATTTGCCATCTCGTCAATAAAAACTACCTTCGCACCTTGGTCTTCAACGGCAATTTTTTGCGCCATTAATTCATCAATAACGTTTGATAAATCGTCGTTGTAAGCACTTTCACCCATAATGTCATCACGGCTTAAGGTAACATTTAATTTTTGGTAAATATCTTCACTGTGAGCAATTGAAATATCAATAAACTGCTGCCAAAGTTTTGCACACTGTGCTTCACCGCTTTGCAGTTTCACCACATAATCACGGGCACGGTCAGCAAAACCGTCTTCGTCATCAAAACGAACTTTAGCTTCACGGTAAAAGTTTTCTAAATCAGCAAGGGCTGTTTCTGCTACTTCGTTCGAAGCAAGTTTGTCGCTTAAGTGCGCCAGCAACATGCCAAATTGTGTACCCCAATCGCCCATATGGTTTTGGCGAATAACATGCTCACCGCGAAATTCTAATGCACGTACTACGGCGTCACCAATAATGGTTGAACGTAAGTGACCGACATGCATTTCTTTGGCTAAATTTGGCGCTGAGTAATCGACAACCACGTTTTGTGGTTTAACCGCTTGGCTTACACCGAGCTTTTCGTCATTTGAAATTTGGTTTAATTGGCTCGATAACCACTGTTGATCTAAATGAATATTGATAAAGCCTGGGCCAGCGAGTTCAACTTTTTCCGCAATACCTGCTAGATCAAGTGCTGCAACAACTTTTGTTGCTAACTCTCGAGGATTAGTTTTTAGCTTTTTAGCTGCACCCATAACACCGTTTGCTTGGTAATCACCAAAGTTGGCGCGGTTTGACAAGCTAATTGCTGGGTTTGTCCCTTCAGGTAAACCTGCTGCCGTCATGGCCGCACTAACTTTTTCACTTAGGATGTTACTAATATTCATGTAAATAAACTCTTTATTAGGTTGTCAACTCAAGCCTAGCTTTAAGCTTGAGAATATAAGCGTAACTTAGATGATTACGCTTATGAATAAATTACTTGATAGATTCTTAATTGTCACGGCTAGGCAGTTAATGCTCGCGAGTTTTGTGAAATTCAATATCAGGGTGACGCTCTTGCGCTAAACTTAAGTTAACCATAGTTGGTGCGATGTAAGTTAAATTATCGCCACCATCAAGTGCTAAATTATCGTAAGCTTTCTTTTGGAACTGCTCTAAAGTGCGTTCGTCGTCACAGGTACACCAGCGCGCAGTTGCCACGCTGATCGGTTCATAAATAGCGTCTACATTGTATTCAGTTTTTAAACGCTGAACCACCACTTCAAACTGCAATACACCAACGGCGCCAACAATCATATCGTTTGAGTTGAACGGTCTAAATACTTGCACTGCACCTTCTTCAGATAATTGAATTAGGCCTTTTTGCAATTGCTTAGCTTTCAGTGGATCACGTAAGCGAATACGGCGGAACATTTCAGGTGCGAAGTTTGGTATGCCGCTAAATTTCATGTTTTCACCGGCAGTAAAAGTATCGCCAATTTGGATACTGCCATGGTTATGTAAACCAATAATATCGCCAGCGTAAGCTTGTTCTACGTTGGAACGATCACCCGCCATGAAAGTTACGGCATCGGCAATTTTTACGTCTTTACCAATACGAACTTGTTTCATTTTCATGCCTTTTTCGTATTTGCCTGAACAAATACGCATAAAGGCGATACGGTCGCGATGTTTTGGGTCCATATTCGCTTGAATTTTAAATACAAAACCTGAGAATTTTTCTTCCTCTGCGTTGACTGTGCGAGTGTCGGTTAAGCGCGGTAAAGGCTTTGGTGCCCATTTGGTTAGGCCGTCAAGCATATGGTCAACGCCAAAGTTACCTAATGCCGTACCAAAAAATACTGGTGTTAATTCACCATTTAAAAACTCTTCATGGTTAAATTCGTGTGACGCGCCAACAACAAGTTCAAGTTCTTCTCGTAAATCTTCAGCATAGTTACCAATTTCAGCATCTAATTCTGGATTATCTAGGCCTTTAATAACGCGTTTTTCTTGAATGGTATGGCCTTGGCCTGACTGATACAAAAATACCTCATCGGTCAAAATGTTATAAACACCTTTAAATTCTTTACCCATGCCAATTGGCCAAGTAATAGGTGCACATTTTATTTTTAATACGTCTTCAACCTCATCCATAACTTCCATTGGATCACGTACATCACGGTCCATTTTGTTCATAAAGGTAATAATGGGCGTATCGCGTAAACGGGTAACTTCCATTAATTTAATGGTTCGTGCTTCTACACCTTTTGCCACGTCAATTACCATCAAACATGAGTCAACTGCCGTTAAAGTACGGTAAGTATCTTCCGAGAAATCTTCATGGCCGGGAGTGTCGAGTAGGTTGACTAAACAATCGGCATAAGGAAATTGCATAACTGAGGTGGTAATCGAAATACCACGATCTTTTTCCATTTCCATCCAATCAGATTTTGCATGTTGGCCTGATTTTTTACCTTTTACGGTACCGGCTTTTTGTAACGCTTGACCAAAAAGTAAAACCTTTTCAGTGATCGTCGTTTTACCCGCATCAGGGTGACTAATAATTGCGAAGGTGCGTCGTAAGTCGACTTCCTGCTGTTGTACAGACATGCAAATTACCTGTTAGTAAGTGGATGAAAAAAATTAGCTTAAATTTTAAAGCGCAACATTATAGCGAAAACGAGGGCGAAGGGCAGTAACTATATCTTAAGAAATGCGCTTTATTTTCTATTTTTCTCTGCTGAATGGAAAATTAGTCGATGAAAGCTTGACTTTAATGATTACGGCTGTAATTCTTTAGCTATGGATTACATTTGTAATCAATGTGTTTTTTGTTTCTCAATATAGTTTTGGAGTTAGGTTTAATGGAACAACAAATGGTCGATATCAGTAAAGCAGAATTTGAAGTGTTGGAAGTGCTATGGCAAGAACATCCTGCGGCGGCAGCTGATATTGTCACACGCTTAAATGAGAAAAAAACTTGGCATGAAAAAACGGTGAAAACCTTATTGAATCGTTTAGTGAAGAAGCAAGCGGTAAGCTTTGTTAAAGAGCAACGACGCTATCTGTATTCGCCATTATTTGAACGAGAACAATACACGCAACAGGCCAGCAAAAGTTTAGTTGAGCGCTTATTTAGTGGTGAAATATCTCCTTTGGTCGCTGGATTTGCTAAAAACAAAACGCTTAAGCGAGATGATGTAGAAGCCCTTAAATCCTTAATCGATCAGTGGGAAAATGAACATGATTGAATCGATATTGAGTCGTGTTGTTGAGTCGTTAGTTCCGTTAACGCTAGTGTTAAGCATTTTATTAGTTATGCGGCCATTATTGCTCAGGTATTTAGGCGCTAATACTATGTATTTTACTTGGTTGATTGTGCCAATCACACTGGCTAGTTATCACTTTTCTCCTATGCTATTCCCTGCAACAGAAACGTTGTTAGTGGCAAGTGAAATTGACCGAGTCATTGTTACTTCTAAACAAACATTGGCACAGATAAACGATGTTAATTGGTTGATTATTTTAAGTATTTTTGTCTCTGTGTTTTTATTACTACTTACCATGATAGATCATTGGCAGTTTAGACGAACATTATTACCCGCACCTAAGTATTTAGCTGCTGATATTACCAAAACGTTGAAAACCACTATTGGTGCTCGTAGATTAACTCTAGTTGTAAGTGACAATGTCGAAAGCCCAATGCTTGTTGGTTTTGTTTCAGCCAAATTAGTACTACCGAGTAACTTTCTTAATTTATATAACCATGAACAACAGCAACTTATTGTTGCCCACGAAATTTGTCATTTTGATCGCAATGACATTTATTGGAACCTAGCCGCATTTATATTAATCGCGTTATTTTGGTTTCACCCTTTGGTTTGGCTAGCTTATATAAGATTTCGCCGTGACCAAGAACTTTCCTGTGACCAAACCACGCTGGCGCGCAAGCAGTTAGATAGCAGGATTAACTATAGTCGAGCATTGTTAATTACCGCTCAACAAAAGCAGCGATTCGCTTTTGCTCACTTATCGTTTAATGAATATGGAGATAAAACTGTAATGTTAGAAAGAATAAAGCAAATAAAAAACCTTAACGCACTAGGTAAGCCAGCACTGAGCCTTTATGGTGTTGTGATGGCAGCATTGGTAACCAGCGTAAGCTATGCAGGTCATGTTGGTCAGCAAGGCATAGCAGGAGATAGTGCCAAACATAAGAAATCGGTAAACGATGTTTATCCTATTATGCGGGTTGAGCCAAAGTACCCCATTCAAGCGGCAAAAGATGGTGTAGAAGGTGCTGTGCTGCTTAAGTTTGATGTTGATAGTCATGGTATGACAAATAACATTCGTGTTGTTGCGGCAGAGCCTGAAAATGTTTTCGATAAAGCAGCCATGGATGCACTGGCAAAATGGCAGTATGGTTCGAAGAATAGCATGGCGAAATCAGGACTGGTTGTGCAACTTGATTTTCGAATGGAAAAAAACTCTGATAAAGTTTTTCATCTCATTGAACGCATTGAAGTTTCTAAATAAGAATCATTAGCAATTAGGTAAAAAAAGACCACATAGTTGGTCTTTTTTTGTTATTGGACTATAAAAAAGTAACGGCTTTGTCTTTTTGATTAAATAAAACAAAAAATGATTAAAAAACAATGGATAGTCTATGCTTTATATTGATTGATTTTTGTTTTTAAATGTTAACCTTAGTTTAAATAGGGTTTTATTTGTAACGTACTTAAGTATTTTGATTTACATCAAGTTATTTGACTAATAGATATTGTATTGTCGTCACATAATGTTTGGCATTGATAAGTTCTGGTAAGGATAAAAGCCTTACAGGCAAATGTAGTAATAGGTTTCCATGGTTGATTTACGTCGTCGCAACTTTATGCGAGCAAAAAAAGTTTCAACTCCTCCTGCAATTAGGCTGCCTTGGACAGCTGACGAAGCTTTATTTACTCGCGGTTGTACGCAATGTGGTAAATGCCAAACTGCTTGCGAAGAAAATATTATTATCAAAGGTGATGGCGGCTTTCCAGAAATAAACTTTAACGCTGGTGAATGTACCTTTTGTCAACAATGTGTTTTAGCTTGTGATGAGCCATTATTTAACGCTTTCGATACCTCTCCTTGGCAACTTAATATAGAAATTAGCTCAGGTTGCCTAGCAACGAAGCAAATACATTGTCAAATCTGCCAAGATAGCTGCGAAACAGAAGCTATCGTTTTTAAATACCTTCAGGCCTCGGTGCCTCAACCCAATATTATTTTAAATGACTGCAATGGCTGTGGCGCTTGTGTTTCGGTATGTCCCGAGTCTGCAATCAAACTATCAACGTCTTCTTTAGGAGCACAAAATGAGTGAATTAGAACAACTAATATGGAATGTATTGGGGTACTCCTCAATGCCATTTATTTTCTTATTTGGTTTTATTGCCACGGCGATTGTTGCAGTAATTATTTTGAAAATGTTTGGTGCCAAGCCAACCGAGTAACACAGTTTATCTAGGTTTTTGATAAACCTAACAGAATAGAATTTAAATAAAGAGGGCGAATAATGTGATTAATCTTTTAGAAGAAAGCCCCGTAAATATAGCAGGAGTTATGTTTATGGCTCATCCAGAGAAGGCAGAGAAAGTGGCTGCTGATTTGGGCGAGTTCCCTGGCGCAGAAGTTCATGTCAAAGGGGAGAATGGTAGCTTAGTGGTTACTGTTGAATCGATTGAAGGCGAGAAAAATCAAGCACAACGTATTATTGAGACGATTACTGACATGGGTAATGTACCTGGTGTTATTTCATCATCATTAATATTTCATCACAATGACGCTGGCTTACCTCAGCATCAGGGGGAAAAACAATGACTTTAACAAGACGTGATTTTATCAAAGCAAATGCGGTTGCAGCGACAGCTGTTGCGGCAGGTGTTGCGATTCCAGCTTCGGCATCGAATCTGATCACAAAATCTTCAGACAGTGCCATCAAATGGGATAAAGCACCGTGTCGATTCTGTGGTACCGGTTGTAGTGTCTTAGTGGGGACGCAACAAGGCAAAGTAGTTGCTACACAAGGTGACCCAGATGCGCCAGTAAACAAAGGCCTTAACTGTATTAAAGGTTATTTCTTATCAAAAATTATGTACGGTAAAGACCGTTTAACTCAACCGTTATTAAGAATGACCGATGGTGAGTTTGATAAAGAAGGTGATTTTACCCCAGTGAGCTGGGATAAAGCCTTTGATGTCATGGCGGATAAATTTAAAGCGGCGATCAAGAAAAAAGGCCCTACTTCCGTTGGCATGTTTGGCTCAGGCCAATGGACAGTGTGGGAAGGCTATGCTGCTTCTAAATTAATGAAAGCAGGTTTCCGTTCAAATAACATCGATCCCAATGCCCGTCACTGTATGGCGTCTGCTGTTGGTGGCTTTATGCGTACCTTTGGTATCGACGAGCCTATGGGCTGTTATGACGATTTAGAACATGCTGACGCATTTGTGCTTTGGGGCTCAAATATGGCAGAAATGCATCCTATTCTATGGTCACGTTTAACTGATCGTCGTTTAAGTGCACCGCATGTCAAAGTACATGTATTATCTACCTTTAAACATCGTAGTTTTGAACTTGCTGATAACGGTATGGTATTTACGCCACAAACCGACTTGGCCATTCTAAACTTTATAGCTAACTACATTATTCAAAATAATGCCGTTAACGAAGACTTCTTGAAAAAGCATGTCAATATTCGTGAAGGTGTTACCGATATTGGTTATGGTTTACGTCCAACGCATCCATTAGAGCAAGCTGCGAAAAACCCAGGTAAGGGTGGTTCTAAGCCGATGAGCTTTGAAGCTTATGCTAAATTTGTTAGCACCTATACGGTTGAGTATGCCTCAAAACTATCGGGTGTACCTGAAGCTAACTTAATTGAAATGGCGAAACTTTACGCTGATCCAAAAGTAAAAGTCACGTCTTTCTGGACTATGGGCTTCAACCAGCATACTCGTGGTGTTTGGGCCAATAACCTAATGTATAACGTGCATTTGTTAACCGGTAAAATTTCTGAGCCAGGTAATAGCCCGTTCTCATTAACCGGTCAACCGTCAGCGTGTGGTACCGCGCGTGAAGTAGGGACCTTCTCACACCGTTTACCGGCTGATTTAGTGGTTAAAAACCCTAAGCACAGAGCAACGGCTGAGAAAATTTGGAAACTTCCAGAAGGTACTATTCCACCAAAACCAGGTTATCACGCGGTATTACAAAACCGTATGCTTAAAGACGGTAAGTTGAATGCTTATTGGGTGCAATGTAACAACAACGTGCAAGCTGCGGCAAACATGAATGAAGAAACTTTGCCGGGCTATCGTAATCCTGAAAACTTCATTGTGGTTTCTGACCCATACCCAACCGTTACTGCACAAGCAGCTGATCTGATTTTACCAACAGCAATGTGGGTAGAAAAAGAAGGTGCTTACGGTAATGCCGAGCGTCGTACGCAATTTTGGCATCAACAAGTTAGTGCGCCAGGCGAAGCTCGTTCTGATTTATGGCAGTTAGTAGAATTCTCTAAACGCTTTAAAATTGAAGATGTTTGGCCTGAAGAGTTAATTGCTAAGCAACCAGAAGTACGTGGTAAAACCATGTATGACGTACTATACGCTAACGGTAGTGTTGATAAGTTCCCAACGTCTGACTGTAAAGGTGATAGCAACCAAGAAGCTGACCATTTTGGTTTTTATATTCAAAAAGGTTTATTTGAAGAATATGCTAGCTTTGGTCGTGGCCATGCTCATGATTTAGCTGATTTTGACGTCTATCATGAAGCACGTGGCTTACGTTGGCCGGTAGTTGATGGTAAAGAAACATTATGGCGTTTCCGTGAAGGATATGATCCATATGTGGCTAAAGGCAGTGAAGTGCAGTTTTATGGTAAAAAAGATAATAAAGCGAATATCTTTGCCTTACCTTATGAGCCACCAGCTGAGTCTCCAGATGAAGAATTTGACTTGTGGTTAAGTACCGGTCGTGTGCTTGAACATTGGCATTCAGGTTCAATGACTGCTCGTGTACCTGAGCTGCATAAAGCCTTCCCTGATGCGGTGATATTTATGCACCCAGAGGATGCTAAAAAACGTGATTTACGCCGTGGTCAAGAATGTATTATTCAATCTCGTCGTGGTGAAGTACGAACACGTGTTGAAACCCGAGGCCGTAACCGTCCGCCTAAAGGCTTAGTATTTATGCCTTGGTTTGACGCTAAGCAGCTAACCAATAAATTAACACTTGATGCAACTGATCCGCTTTCAAAAGAAACGGACTTTAAAAAGTGTGCCGTTAAAATTATCAAAGCTTAATTACTTTGATGTTTAACGAATCATTTTAATCGGATAACAGAGACGTAACATGACTGCTGATAAACGCCACCAACCAAGGAAAATGTCTAGACGCCAGTTTATAACTGACGCTGGCCGTGGTGTTTGTGGCACTAGCCTTTTAGGGCTAGGGTTGGCTGGCTATGCCAAGCAATCACAAAGTTTATCAGCACAATGTTTACGTCCGCCAGGAGCATTAACAGAAGAAGATTTTCTAGCCGCGTGTGTACGTTGTGGCTTATGTGTAGAAGCCTGTCCTTACGATACGTTAAAGTTAGGCAAGATGTTTGAACCAGTAACCACTGGAACACCTTATTTTGATGCGAGTTTAATTCCGTGCGAAATGTGTGAGGATATTCCTTGCCAAACCGCATGTCCAACCGGGGCAATTTCGCCTGAGTTGGAATCAATTAACGATGCAAAAATGGGGCTTGCCGTCCTTATCGATAGGGAAACATGTCTTAATACGCAGGGCTTACGTTGTGATATCTGTCATCGGGTTTGCCCCTTGATTGATGAAGCCATTACGTTGGAAATTGAGCGTAATACCCGCACCGGCCATCATGCGATGTTTATTCCGACCGTGCATTCAGATTTGTGTACTGGTTGTGGTAAATGTGAACATGCTTGCCCGCTAGAAGATGCTGCGATAAAAGTACTACCACGAGAAATAGCTAAAGGTGAATTAGGCCATCATTACCGTTGGGGTTGGATTGAAAAAGACAAAGCCGGTGGTTCATTAATAGATGAAGTGCTTGATTTGCCTGATCGCTTACCTGGCGGAGGTTCATAATGAAAGCCTCAGTCGGACAAGAAGCTATTGAGTTAAAAGGTTGGTTTGGTGCGCATAAATTTTTGCTGCTACGAAGACTTAGTCAACTCGGCATACTTGCCCTGTTTTTATTAGGTCCTCTGGCTGGGATCTGGATTTTAAAAGGGAATTTGAGCGCAAGTGTTTTATTGGACACTGTGCCCATGACCGACCCTTTTATGTTGTTGCAATCATTTGCAGCAGGTCATATTCCAGAGCTAACGGCAATTATTGGTGCTGTTATTGTTGCCGCTTTTTACTTTTTTGTCGGTGGGCGCTTTTTCTGTGCTTGGGTTTGTCCGGTCAATTTGATTACTGATAGTGCGCATTGGTTGCGTAGAAAGTTAAAAATTAGAACGTCAACTAAGCTATCTCGTAAAACCCGTTTCTGGGTGTTAGCTATGTCATTAGTGCTACCAATTATACTCGGTACTATGGCATGGGAACTGATAAACCCAGTATCAATGTTTCACCGCGGTGTGATTTTTGGTATGGGCTTTAGTTGGATAGTATTAATTGGCATTTTCTTCTTTGATTTATTGCTCGTAGAGCACGGTTGGTGTGGTCATGTTTGCCCATTAGGCGCATTTTACAATATTTTAGGTCGTTATAGTCCGGTTAAAGTTTCTGCTTATCAACGTGAAAAGTGTGATAAGTGCATGGATTGCTTTACCGTATGTACTGAGCCGCAAGTATTGAAAATGCCACTGTTTGGCGAAAATAAGGGTTATGGCCCGATGATCACCTCAGCTGATTGTACAAATTGTGCGCGTTGTATTGACGTGTGTTCGCAAGATGTTTTTAAAATAACGACAAGATTGCCTATTAAGGCGGAGGTAAAACAATGAGAATATTACCGATTATAGTGATGGCATTAGCTACATTCTTAACGGGCTCATCATTAGCTGAAGAAGTTAACCCCGGCGGTTTAGCGACCATTCGTGGGGCTGCAACCCTAGATGAAACCCGTAAAGCAGAAAACCTGAAACGTGTACCAAAAGATTTAAATCCTATAGCGCGTAATTATGTTCATCAACCCCCTATGGTTCCGCATCAAACGCGTGGTTATCGTGTTGATTTAAATAGTAACAAATGCTTGAGTTGTCACAGCTGGAAACATGCGGCTGAAACAGGCGCAACAAAAATTAGTTTAACGCATTTTGAAACGCGTGACGGTAAAACACTATCGGATGTTTCTCCGCGTCGTTACTTTTGTTCACAGTGCCATGTAACACAAGCTGATGCCGCTCCTTTGGTTGAGAATACCTTTAAACCGGTTGAATCATTGGGTAATGAATAAGCCGCTATCACGCGAAGGGGTATAAAATGCTAAAGAGTATGTGGACGTTTTTAAAATCGCCAAGTAGTGCCGCTATGTGGTTTATTCTGGCAATCGGTTTTGCTGGTGGGATTATTTTCTGGGGTGGCTTTAACACCGCGTTAGAGGTAACCAACACGGAAGAGTTTTGTATTAGCTGTCACGAAATGCAAGACAATGTTTATGAAGAGTATAAAGAAACTATTCATTATTCGAACCGTTCCGGTGTACGTGCTACGTGTCCAGATTGTCATGTTCCGAAAAAGTGGACTGACAAAATTGTTCGTAAAATTGCTGCCAGCAAAGAGGTTTGGGGCGCGCTGACCGGTTTAATTGACACTCGTGAAGAGTTCGTTGAACACCGTCGTTCTATGGCTGAACGCGAATGGAAACGCATGAAAGATAATGATTCATTAGAATGTCGTAACTGCCATAACTTTGAATACATGGATTTCTCTGAGCAAGGTAACCGTAGTGTTAAAATGCACTCCGATGCTCTGGCATCAGGTGAAAAAACCTGTATTGATTGTCATAAAGGTATTGCTCATGAATTACCTGACATGAAAGGTGTTGAAAACTGGTAGTAGCGAGATTGAATTAAGTTGTTGCTCGTTAAATTGAAAGGCCAGACGCGTTCGCGTCTGGCCTTTTTTGTGCCCTTATTTCAGCTTTCGTTTTGAGGTTAAGCGAAATATAAGGCTATTGTCATTTTACTAGAAACAAAGCGACTATTTGATTACTGAAAGCAGCTCTGTATTGGTGACTAAGTTCCGAACACCATGGGCGTGATCTTCATTAAATTCATTGCCTTGACACCAGTTAGCAACGGAATTGATATCAACCTTTGCTACTTCTGGGCGTACATTCCAAGTGACCTGCAATGGTGAGCCTGCTTCATTGTAACTCGGGCCTGTTGTTGAACCGCTGTAACTTACCGGATTGCCGGTATTGCTAGGAATATTAGTCGCTTGGTAATAGTTACCTTGTTTAGAAAATGACGTTAGGGCGTCGAAATTTAACGCATCGCTGTTGTTGACTAAAACATAGACTTGGGCTTCAACACGTAATTGTGGATTTTTAATCGACTCACTTAAACATGCACCTAAAGTTGCCCCTGGTGTTACTTGAGCTGAAGAGTGCACGTAATGAACTTCTATGGTATCACCAGCTTGCAAGCCACCATGTTTGCTAGGGCAAGCTGGCGCTGCAATAGGTTGGCTTTCTTTTACCGTTAGCGAGCCTGAATAAACATAGCCACTTTGAAAGCCATGGCCGTCGCCATTACCGGCATATTTTGCAAATTGTCCACCGGCATGCTCGGCATTTTTATGAAAGTGTATGTTGCACAAGTTCATACGATTAGATGCTGGTGCTGCGTTAAAAATTCGGGGGTTAGTGCCAGCTTTAACATCGATATTACGTGGTGATTGTGGGCCGAAACCTTTACCTTTTGTGTTAGCAGCGAGAGCAGCTCGTTGTTTGGCAATAACGTCGTCATCAACAGCGGTTAATTGGTTAGACTTTGCCACAGCAGATAGCGTTAAAGCCAATGGGATGATAGCTAGAACGTAATTTACTTTATTCATATGTACTCCAAAACTTAAATTAAGGCAGCGACAAAGCCACTACCTATTCGGTGGGTGCAAACAAGGAACTTAACGAATTTCTAGAACAACACATTAAAGAAAACACGCGCTACTAACTTAGAGGTGAAGACATAATATGTCAAGAGGTGTTGGGAGGATAATATATTGACGCTTTACGCCATTGTGTATCATGCGTACTGATTTATAGATTGCAAAGGAAGTTGTTAGTTGAATAGCTGTCCAATAAATTGGCTCTCATCATTGTTTAGCAAAGGGCTATGATTATTTTGTCGAGGTTTCTCGATTTGACTGGCGTACTTATTGGCTAGTAACTCTATCACTTGGTTTTGTTCTAAACCCGTAAGGGCACTAAGCTGCTGTAGCGCATCAGTCATCACTTGATCAATAATATTGTTGGTGTCGATAACGGCCATATTGGCTCCCGCAGAAAAATAATGACTAACACAGTTATCCGTGTGTGTTTGACTACTTTGCATAATGAACAGCGTAATAGTAAAGGATAATTAAAGTGTAATTTTGTTTGCGACAAAGAAATAGCTTGGCTAGGTAATATTATGTAGTTAAGTGTTATTACAGTAATAGTTGCTAGAGTTTTTTTGACATTACAATGGCATCTTCATAGCCAAAGCCAGTGTTACTAGGGTAGTAGCCGGTTCTGCGTGAAATTTCGCTAAAACCTTGATTGATGTACAGCATTTGCGCACTGATGTTTTTTGCTCGCACTTCTAGAAAAATGCTTTCGGTTGATAGCTGTTTACAGTGTTGAAAAAACTGCAATAATAAAACTTTACCTAAGCCTTTCCCTTGTTGCTCAGGTGCAACACAAATGTCCATTAGCGTTGATTCACCCGCAACATGCTCGCCAACGTAAAACCCGACAATGGTTTTGTCGACGGTTAAATATTCACCAAAGTAACGGCCACCAATACAACTTTTAAATGTTTTTTCACTCCAAGGATGAACATGACATGCAAGCTCGATAGGCATCAGTTCATCAACACTGTCTTGGCTAATAGGCGTAAAAATATGATTTAAATTCTGAGTCATGATGAGCTTAATGGTCCTATTGATTGCCAAAGTGCTTTTTTTAACTGTACTGATTTGGCTAAGGTTTTTAAATTTGGCGTTTTTAGACAATTATGCCCAAACTCAATTTGTTCATTGTCAGTGAATTGCCAATTAATCAGCCCTAAATCAACTTGATCACTTTGCACAGATAAATCTGCTCGGCTTGCCCCAATACAAAGCAACACGTCATTGAACAATTGTTGATTTAATAACTCTGTCAGATTGAGGTTAATGCTCTTATTTGGTGAGGGTTGATGAGCTTCGTCTGTCGCCATTGCCTGTGCTTTAGCATTATTTTCAATAGCCTGTTGAGTAGGTGCAATGCTTGCAATACCTGACTGCTCAGATTGTTGGGCAAGAGTCGATAACTCACGTCTTTGCCAAACGGTAATATCCATCGCTTTTAATAAATCAAATTGTCTTTTGGTAATACTCATATGGTTCTAGGCATCTTAAAAATCATAGATATCATGACAGAATTTAAAGCTAGGAAAAACTAGAAAATTGAAAAGTTTGCTAAAAATAAACAATAACACAAGAAAGGAAAATGGCAGGGGTGGAGAGATTCGAACTCCCAACCGTCGGTTTTGGAGACCGCTGTTCTACCAATTGGAACTACACCCCTGCAACGGATTCGAATTATACTGATGCAAAGCCAAAGGTAAAGACTAATTTAAAAAAAAATGACTGTTCGCTTAAATAAACAGCGGATCAGTCGTTTTTAAAGCAATTAACTCATTTTTTGCTCTTTTACATCATGTTGTTATAGCAATGCAAAGCTTTAATTATTTTGCCAATGGCAAAATCGTGATTGTTCAGGGTAAGGGTAAACATCGGCGACAATCCCTTTGGCAACATCACTTTGACATGCTTGCCAATATTTTGCTTCTAATAAGTTTGCATGATGGCGCAAAAATGCTTCCCGATAACGTTTGTTTGCTAACGCGAAGGTCGCAATTTCTTCAGGAAAAACATCGCCGGGATCGACCGAATACCATGGCTCAGACGCATAAATTTGCTCTTCCGTCATAGGCTCAGGTTTAACACGAAAATTCACCTCGTTCATATAGGTAATTTCATCGTAATCATAAAATATGACTCGACCATGACGGGTAACACCGAAATTTTTTAACAGCATATCACCGGGAAATATATCGGCGGCAATCAATTGCTTAATCGCTTTACCGTAGCCATACATAGCATTATCAACTTCTTCATCGCTGGCTTTGGCAAGATATAAGTTTAGCGGTGTCATTTTGCGTTCAATATACATGTGCTTGATGATCACTAAACCATTTTCAAAGCGCAGCAGTGAAGGTGCTACGGTATTAAGTTCGGTTAGTAGTTCTTCACTGAACCTGTCTTTAGGGAAGGCAACTTCTGAATACTCCATAGTATCTGCCATGCGACCAACGCGATCATGGAGTTTTACTAAGCGATATTTTCCCTTTACATCTGCGCGGGTCATGTTCTTACTGGGCGAAAATTTATCTTTAATAATTTTAAATACATAAGGGTAAGAAGGTAAGGTAAATACTGACATTACCATGCCCTTGATGCCCGGAGCGAGATCTAGCTTGTCTTCACTGTTGTCTAAGTGATTTAAAAAATCACGGTAGAATTGAGTTTTGCCTTGCTTGTGAAAACCAATAGCGGAATACAAATCCGCTTGAGTTTTGTGAGGAATTAAGCGATTTAGAAATTCAACCAAGGCATGAGGATGCTGACAATCAACAAAGAAATAGGCGCGGGCAAAACCAAACACTACCGCCATATGCTCACCTTCAGTGATTAACGCATCTATAAATAGGCCGTCTTTTTCATTATTGAGCAGTGAAATAATAAACGGCGTTTCACCAGCAGGAGAAATGACTCGGCCAATAATGTAGGCACCTTTATTGCGATAAAACACAGAATCTAAAATATCAAATTGCAAGTCTGATAGTTGATAACGAGTTTTATGGGCTTGCTGACGAAATTTTGCAATTAGGGTATTAACGTCTTTTTTCAAATGCGTAAATGGCACGGAAAAATTTTGCTTTTTCATGATGTGGCTAATGGTTTGAAAAAGCCCATTTTCTGCCGGATGATAACTGGTGAATATTTTCGGCGTTGGTAAAGCATCTAATCGTGTTGCGGTTGATTGCACGAAAATGTATGCGTTGTGGTAGTACTTACGCTCAAACAAATGACAAAAAACTGAGTTATAAAAACTTTCTGCTAACTCAGGTTGCGGATGTTGGTTTAACAATTCGATATAGCAATTTTTAACATATTGCCAAAGTTCGTCGTCGAGTTCAGCGATAAAAAAATCTTGTTTGATGGTATCTAAAGTTTCTTCAACCCGCAGTTCATAAAAGTCGGTGCGGGCTTTTGCCGCTTCCTGTACTTGAGACCACTGGTACTGTTCAAAACGTTGTTTTGCCGTTTGGGTGATTTCGCTATAAAGATAAATATGGCGTTCGAAGCCGTTAATGATGGTTTTAGCTATCGCGAAAGCAAGATTTTTCATGGGCTTACCTAACAGAGTCGTATAGTTTCAGCATACGTTAAAATGATGGTTTTAGGTGATTATTTTTAAATTATAGTCACTATTAATTTTGGTGATAGCGCCTTGGTATTAATGGCTATATTCTTGCTGACTGCGATGAAAGGTTAAATATTAGCTGTTATGTTGGTGCCGTGAATTTTTTCAGCAATAGGCTTACCGCTTAGTGTTAATGGATTGTGTGAAATTGTTATCTTGAGGGAATTTTGCTTTGATGTCGCGGTTAATACGTTAAAATAGCAACCTATTGTTGCCAAAAATATGAACTAAGTTTCGGCAACCAGTTTTAAATATAGGTAGTTAAAGAAGATGGTTAAAAACAAAGGTTTTACTCTGATCGAGCTTGTTGTTGTTATTGTTATCCTTGGAATTCTTGCTGCTGTTGCTGCTCCGCGTTTTGTTAACTTGCAATCGGAGGCTCAGACGGCAGCATTACAGGGATTAAAAGGAGCCTTAGAATCGGCCATAAGTACAACACATGCAAAATTGTTGGTTAAAGGTGTTGATAAGCAAATATTAAACTCTGGCACAACACCAAAAGCGGAAGACATTATTACCGGTTGCGCAGGTTGTACCTTTGGCTTTGGCTATCCGGCACCCGATAATAAAACCTTATCGGTTTTAGTTGATGGCATCGGCCTTAGCTTTGAAGATGATTTTGTCGTCACAACATTTACTGATAATGGTAGTGATAATTATAGTGCTGAAATTACCGTTGCTGACAATGTTGATTCGTCGACTAATAAACTATTGAATAATTTTTGTTATGTAAAATACACCATGAGCATGGTTGGTTTAGATGAACCAAGTGTTGAATTAGTGGAATGTGAGTGATCAAAAACTCTCATTTTTAACTTAATTACTTAGTTTCAAAAAGGTAAACACAAGTGCTATCTGTTGTTACCTTTTTGAATTAGATTATTAGCACAAGCAAAGTGCTATTTTACTTGCTATTCATGGCGTGCAGCACTAAAATTACGCGTTTTTTCATCTTTAAACTAGTTAATTTATCATGCGTGTTGCCGATTTTTCATTTGATTTACCTGAAGAGCTAATAGCTCGATATCCTAAAGCCGATCGTTCAGCCAGTCGTTTAATGACGCTTAACGGTAATAGTGGCGAACTCGCGGATGAAACTTTTACTGATTTAATTGATCATGTTAACGCAGGTGATTTACTGGTATTTAACAATACCCGAGTGATCCCAGCGCGTATGTTTGGCCAAAAGGCCAGCGGTGGCAAGCTAGAAGTTTTGGTTGAACGATTATTAGATGAACAGCGTGTGCTAGCTCATATTCGTTGTAGTAAGTCGCCAAAGCCAGGTAGTGAAATACTACTTGAAGGTAAAGTAAAGGCGACTATGGTAGCAAGGCACGATGCGCTATTTGAGCTTGAGTTTGCGGGTGAAGATTCGGTACTAACGGTACTTGAAGAAATAGGCCATATGCCATTGCCGCCGTATATTGACCGCCCAGATGAAGACAGCGATCGCGAACGTTATCAAACAGTCTACAATGAAAAGCCTGGGGCGGTTGCCGCGCCAACGGCAGGTTTGCATTTTGATGATGAATTAATGGCAAAGCTTAAAGCCAAAGGAGTTGATTTTGCTTTTGTCACTTTACATGTTGGCGCCGGTACCTTTCAGCCAGTTAAAGTTGATGAAATAGCTGACCATATTATGCATGCAGAATATGTTGAAGTGCCAACAAAGGTTGTCGAACAAATTAATCAAACTAAAGCTAATGGCGGTAAAGTGATCGCGGTTGGCACTACCTCGGTACGTTCCTTAGAAAGCGCTGCAAAAGCCGCAAAAGAGCAGGGCAAAGCATTTGGCGAGTTTTATGGCGACACTGATATTTTTATTACCCCAGGCTATGAATTTCAAATAGTTGATGCCTTAGTCACTAATTTTCACTTATCAGAATCAACCTTGTTGATGTTAGTTAGCGCTTTTGCTGGCTACGATAATATTATTGCGGCGTACCAACATGCCGTGGCTGAGCAATATCGATTTTTTAGTTATGGTGATGCGATGTTTTTAACGAAAAAACTACACACCGATAATTAACCTTAAAGAGTAAAACATTATAGTTAGCTAGAACCTCTAGCAGCTAAAACAGAAAACCGCTAGCCTGTTTCGCTAGTAGGTGAAGGAAGTAAAATGACAGACAAAACAGAAAAAAAAGCCATGCAGTACGAACTGTTAACAACTGACGGTAAAGCACGACGTGGCCGTTTAACATTTGCCCGTGGCACAGTGGAAACTCCAGCATTTATGCCGGTTGGTACCTACGGCACAGTAAAAGGTATGAAAACCGAAGAAGTAGCTGATACTGGTGCAGAAATCCTTTTAGGTAACACCTTTCACTTAATGTTACGTCCGGGCACTGAAATTATAGAGCAACACGGTGACTTACATGATTTTATCAATTGGGATAAGCCAATTCTTACCGACTCAGGCGGCTTCCAAGTATTTAGTTTAGGTAAAATGCGAAAAATCACTGAAGAAGGCGTGAAGTTTAGCTCGCCGGTTAACGGTGAAAAAATCATGTTAACACCTGAACGTTCAATGGAAGTGCAACGCAGCTTAGGCTCAGATATTGTGATGATATTTGACGAATGTACGCCGTATCCTGCTAGTCATGAAGAATCAAAAGTGTCGATGGAATTGTCGTTACGTTGGGCTCAGCGCTCTAAAGATGCTCACCAAGGTAACCCCAATGCGCTGTTTGGCATTGTTCAAGGTGGCATGTATGAAGACTTACGTGAAGTCTCGGTCAACGGCCTAACTAGTATCGACTTTGATGGTTATGCTATTGGCGGATTATCAGTAGGTGAGCCGAAAGAAGATATGATTCGCATATTAGATCATACCACCCCCTTGATCCCAGAAAATAAACCCCGATATCTTATGGGAGTAGGCAAGCCTGAAGACTTAGTTGAAGGTGTGCGTCGTGGTATTGATATGTTTGATTGTGTGATGCCAACGCGTAACGCTCGAAATGGACATTTATTTGTCACCAATGGTGTGATAAAAATTAGAAATGCTCGTCATAAAACGGATACAGGGCCATTAGATCCTGACTGTGATTGTTATACTTGTAAAAACTATTCGCGTGCTTATTTGCATCATTTAGACAAGTGTAATGAGATTTTAGGCTCGCAATTGAATACTATGCATAACCTACGTTTTTATCAACGTGTTATGAAAGGATTGCGCGATGCTATAGAGCAAGGCAAACTAGATGAGTTTGTTACCGAATTCTATGCATTACGCGATTTACCTGTACCGCCATTAGCTGGCTCACCAACAGGCAATGAAACAAATTAAAACTTTAACCGGTTTAAATTCACCAAGCATTAATTAGAAAAAATAATAAGAGGAATTTATGAGTTTATTTATTAGCCAAGCCCACGCTGCTGCAGCACCTGCTCAACAAGCTGACGGTACGTCAATGTTAATCATGTTAGCAGTATTTGGTTTAGTGTTTTATTTTATGATTTACCGCCCACAAGCTAAGCGTGTAAAAGAGCATAAAAGCTTAATGGCTGAATTATCAAAAGGTGATGAAGTATTAACGCAAGGCGGCATTGTTGGGAAAATTGTGAAAGTTTCTGACGAAAAAGACTTTATCGTAGTAAGCATAGCTGAAGGTACAGAAGTGACAGTACAAAAAGGTGCTATTAATGCGGTATTGCCAAAAGGCACAATGAAGTCTCTATAACGAGATTTTGTTGTTTTAAGCTGTAGTTATATTAAAAGTGCTTAATTGGTAGATCATCAATTGGCACTTTTGCGTAACTAGAGCAATGAAATACTCATAAACTTTGTTCCGATATTATTGCAATATATTAGAGCGATTCAAAAAGAAGATAGGATGAACTTGTGTTAAACAAATATCCATTGTGGAAGTCACTAATGGTGCTATTTATAGTTGCTATTGGTGCTTTGTATGCGTCTCCAAACCTTTATGGTGAAGACCCCGCGGTACAAATTTCGGGCTTGCGTGGTGTAGAAACCACCATGACAACATTAGATAATGTAAAGTCGCAATTAGATAGTGAAAGTATTTCATACGCTAGCATTGTCTTAGAAAAAGGCCAAATTTTGGCTCGATTCAATGACACTGAACAACAATTACGTGCGCGTGATTTGCTTGACGAAAGCATTGGTGACGAGTATTCAGTGGCGTTAAACTTGACTCCTGCAACGCCTGAATGGCTAGCAAGCCTTGGCGGCACGCCAATGAAGTTAGGTTTAGATTTAAGTGGCGGTGTTAGCTTCTTAATGGAAGTGAACATGAACGAAGCTATTGTTAAAGCACAAGATAGTTTAGTTGATGATTTTCGTAGCGGCTTACGTGGTGAAAAAATTCGTTATCGCTCAGTGAAAAAATCCAATGATTCAATTAATGTTCAATTTCGTAATGCTGAAGACTTAGATAAAGCAGAGTCGTTTCTTGAAAAGCAAAATCGTGATTTATTAATCGAAACGGATGAAAGCACACTAACTTTATCGGCAAAAATGACCGAGCAAAAGTTAAAAGAAACACGTGAATATGCACTGCAACAGAACATTACTATTATTCGTAACCGTGTTAATGAACTTGGTGTTGCCGAGCCGCTAGTGCAGCGTCAAGGTAAAAAGCACATTGTTATCGAATTACCGGGTGTTCAAGATACCGCTAAAGCGAAAGAGATTTTAAACGCCACGGCAACTATTGAGTTTCGTTTAGTTGATACAGATGGCGATTTAAGTGCGGCACTTAATGGTCGTGTTCCTGGCAGCTCACAATTGTTGAAAGAGCGCAATGGCCAACCAGTATTATTGAAAAAACGCGTAATGCTAACCGGTGATCATATTGTTGATGCGGGTTCTAGCTTTGATGAATACAGCCGCCCACAAGTTAATATTACCTTAGACTCTGCTGGTGGCAGCAAAATGTCAAACGGCACTAAAAACAGTATTGGTAAGCCAATGGCAACCGTATTCATAGAGTACAAGCCAACTGATCGTGTTGATGCACAAGGCAATACTATCTTTGAGAAAATTGAAGAAGTGATCAGTGTTGCTACCATTCAAGCCCGTTTAGGTAAAACCTTCCGTATTACGGGGGCGGGTAGCCAAGCAGAAGCACATAATTTAGCGTTATTGTTACGTGCAGGTGCATTAATAGCACCAATTCAAATTGTAGAAGAACGTACTGTTGGCCCAACCTTAGGTGCTGAAAACGTACAGTTAGGCTTTCAAGCAATTATGATGGGCTTCGGCTTAGTGTTCTTATTTATGCTAGTTTACTACCGTGCTTTCGGTGTTGTTGCCAACTTAGCGCTAGGGGCAAACTTAGTGTTGATTATTGGCGTTATGTCGATGATCCCAGGTGCAACTTTAACTTTACCTGGTATGGCAGGTATTGTATTAACCGTTGGTATGGCGGTTGATGCGAACGTACTTATATTTGAGCGTATTCGTGAAGAAATGCGAGAAGGTAAATCAATTCAGCAATCAATTCACCAAGGTTATGACGCTGCGTTTTCAACTATTATTGATGCCAACATTACCACCTTAATTGCTGCATTAATTCTATTTGCAGTCGGCACTGGCCCAATCAAAGGCTTCGCTGTGACGTTATCAATCGGTATCATTACGTCAATGTTTACTGCTGTTGTTGGTACTCGTACCGTTGTTAATGCTGTTTGGGGCGGTAAGCGTCTCGACAAATTGTCTATATAGTAAGGCTTCAAGACTATGCAAATTTTAAAATTAAAAGAAACTGTTGCCTTTATGAGCTACCGCAAGGTAGCCATGTTATTCAGTATTTTGTTGATGGCGGGTTCTATCTTTTCATTAGCAACTAATAAGCTAAATTTTGGTTTAGACTTTACTGGCGGTACCTTAATCGAAGTCGGTTTTGAACAAGCGGCTGACTTGAACCAAATTCGTAGCATAATGGACTCGAATGGTTTTGATGATGCTGTTGTGCAGCTATACGGCTCAAGCCGCGATGTGGTTATTCGTTTAGCAACCCGTGAAGATGTGAAAGCCGAAATGCTAGGTAACCAAGTGCTCGACGTTCTCCAGTCAGGTACCGGACAAGCTATCGATATGCGCCGTATTGAGTTTGTTGGTGCCAGTGTTGGTGATGAACTAGCAGAGCAAGGCGGTTTAGCTATGCTAACAGCGCTTATTTGTATTCTAGTGTATGTTGCCTTTCGCTTTGAATGGCGCTTTGCACTCGGTTCAGTTATCGCACTTTTCCACGATGTTTTGTTAACCTTAGGTTTATTCTCGGTATTGCAACTTGAATTCGATTTAACGGTATTAGCGGCGATACTCGCGGTTATAGGGTACTCACTCAACGATACTATTGTTGTTTCTGACCGTATTCGTGAGAACTTTAGAAAAGTACGTGTTGGTGGCCCAGAAGAAGTAATTAATATTTCTTTAACACAAACACTATCGCGTACCTTTATAACCTCAATTACTACCTTACTAGTATTAGCAGCCTTGTTCTTTAAAGGTGGAGCGCTAATTCACGGTTTTGCTACTGCATTACTGTTAGGTGTTTTTGTTGGTACATACTCTTCAGTTTACGTTGCCAGCTCGGTTGCTTTAGCCTTAGGTATTTCGAAAGAAGACTTAATTCCTGAAGTTATCGAAAAAGAAGGTGCTGATCAGGAAGAAATGAGACCTTAATATTTATTCAATAATCTTTATGTAAATAAAGCTGATTGAACTTTAAAACCGAGCGGTAATGCTCGGTTTTTTATTTTTTAAATTAGCAATGTTATCTATATGACATAACTAACCACGCTTAGCGCTGTCGTCTACTCTCTTTATCATTTGTTGAATTTCTCAAGTTTAGTATGTGTATAAGGCTTACATGCTTTGTCATACTCCTGACTTGTTTTTGTCATCTCTTCGTCAAATTAACGAAATAAAAACTACACATTATTTCAACAATTTTGTCATTTTTGCTCCGTACTATTATCGCAAATTTTTTAATAATAAATCTGCGGAGCAGAACTGTAATGAGTATCAAAAATCTATTTAAAGTAAGTGTAATTGTAAGTGCTATGGCTTTAGTTGGTTGTGGTGGTGACATTAAAATTAAGCCAACCGTAAATGACAATAGTGTTGATAATAGTACCAATAACTCAAATAACACTGATGGCGGTGGTAACACGGGTGATACAAACCCTTGTGCTACTCGTGGCGACTTACAAGGCTCGTATGACGGCCGCGATTGTAATTACACAGCAGCATTTGCCAGTAAGAATATTGAAATAGAAACTGACTTAACCTTCACCGAATTACCTGACGACGGCGTTCATGTATTTAACGGCGCACTGTTGATGGGTAAAGATTGTGATACCACAACCGGTTGTGCAGTGGTAGCTAACGGCCCAACATTAACCGTTGTTGAAGGTGCTAACTTAGCGTTTACGTCTGGTGAAGCGATTATTCGCATTGGTCGTGGTGCTAAAATTAACGCTATTGGTACCCTAGAAAAACCAATTACTTTCACTTCTGCTAATGCTTACGAGCGTTTAGATGTAGTAGGTAACGGCGCACAGTTTGCTGACTGGGGCGGAATTATCATTAACGGTTTTGGTATTACTAACCAATGTACCGACGCACAACGCGCAGCAAGCACGTGTAACGTAACCACTGAAGGTGTTACTAGCTACTTTGGTGGTAACAACAACGCTGACAACAGCGGTACTATTCAATTTGCCAACATTTGGTACGCAGGCTCTGGCCCACGTTCAGGTGGCGAAGGTGATGACCTTAACTCACTCACATTGAACGCTGTAGGTTCAGGCTCAGCATTTGACTACATTCACATTCACCAAGGTTTTGATGACGGCATTGAATTCTTCGGTGGCGCAGCAGACATTAGCCACATTGTGGTAACCGATACTCAAGATGACGCCATTGATATTGATGCAGGTTGGCAAGGTAACGGCCAATACATTTTTGTTAAACACGGCACTGTGCAAACAAAGAAGGAAGTTGTGATCCCTGCCGTAATTGAAAATGGTGTGGTTGTAGAAGCTGAAAGAATAATTCCTGCTGGCTCAGACGTATTCATGGGTAACAATGGTTTCGAAACTGACGGTGAGAAAAACGGCGGTGCAGAATATTCTGAAGCACCAACTTCAAACCCAACGTTTGCTAACGTAACTGTGATAACTACCGACGGTAGCTCAGTACGTGATGATGACCCATCACAAGCATTCAAATTCGATGATGCCATTAAATCAATGTACTACAACACCCTTATCGTTAAAACTGATGGCACTAACGGTACTAACTGTATCGAACATAAGTCAGACGGTGAAATCAACGTTGATGAAGTTTCATTCTCTAACTCAGTAATGGCCTGTGTAAATGAGTTTAAAGGCGAACAAACCTTTGTTTCAGGCAAAGAGCCAACAGCATTAACAGGCACAGCAAAAGCTGATTGGTTCGACAACAGTGGCGCAAACCAACGTATTGCTAGCACTTCAAATGTATTGGCAAATGCTTTCGCAACCGATGTTGATTCAGCCGACATTACAGTAACGGCTAACGACTTATCAGGCTTAGGTGCTTTCTTCCAAGCGGGTAACTACATCGGCGCAGTATCAGAAAACGATACTAACTCAGACTGGTACAAGTGGGTTGAAGCGGCTGTTACAGCAGCAGATCAAGATTAATTAACGGTTTAAAACCAGTTTAGACGCAGTGAGTGCTGCGTCTTTTTTTAACTTGATTTGAAAGCAGGATTTAAACATGACAACTCAACATAGACTTAAAAGAGTTTCTCTTGCCGTTGGTCTGGGGTTATTAGCCAATGTCCCAAGTGTATTAGCACAAGGCACACCAGAAGAGAGCGACGTAATGGAAGAGGTTGTAGTTAAAGCAACCCGATTACAAGGTAGTGCCGCGGCAGTTATTGAAGAACGTCGTAATCAAGCGTTTGTTGCTGATATTTTAGGTTCACAACAAATTTCAAAAACTGGTGATAGTGATGCTGCATCGGCATTACGACGAGTTACTGGTTTAACATTAGTCGACGGTAAATTTATTTATGTGCGTGGTTTAGGTGAGCGTTATTCAAGTGCCCGTTTAAACGGCGCCAATATTCCAAGCCCTGATTTAACCCGAAATGTGGTACCGCTTGATATTTTCCCCGCCAGCATTATCGAAAGTTTGTCAGTGCAAAAGTCATATTCTCCGTCCATGCCAGCGGCATTCGGTGGTGGCGCAATCGACATTCGAACTAAGTCAGTTCCTAAAGACTTTGTTGCCAGTGTTGAAGTGGGCTTAGCTTTTGATGAAAACTCACAAGACGGCTACACCTACAACCGCCAAGGCAATGGTTTACCAAGCGAATTACAAAACGCCATAGTACAATACAAAGGTGACTTTTCGCTGCGTAATATTATCTTAACCGATAACTTAACTGACAACGACAGTGCAACACGTGGTGAACAAGCCACTGCCATTAACCAAGGTTTACTAAAATCATTACCGCGCAATATGGTGATGAAAGATGAATCGCTCGACCCGACGTATAACATCAAAGCGAGCATAGGTAATTCATTTGACGAAAACTACTTTGGCGGCCAAATAGGTTTCTTAGCAGCGGTTTCTTACGATAACAAATGGCAGTTTGCTAATAAAAAATCAGCGGTGGTAAGCGAAAACTTCTCTGACGATTGTAGTGAAACGTTACTGAACGACGAGCAAATCGCCAATGCCTGTTACAACACGGTAAAGTCTTCACAAGTTACTACCGAAAACGAACGCCTAAGCGCAGTATTTAACCTTGGTTATCAGCTTGATAATCACGAACTAGCTTGGACAAATATTTACCTTGAAGACAACGAAGACGAAAGTGTTATCGGCATAATCGAAAGCCCGAACGGCAGTACCGTTGACACTATTTTCGGAAACGGCCAAGCACAGCGTTCACATGAATTTAATTACGAAGAGCGCAGCCTAGAAATTATGCAGTTTATGGGTAAGCATACCTTTACTGACTACGCAGGTTTAGGGGTTGACTGGCAATATACGGAATCAACCGCAGAAACAGAAATTCCAACCGATGTTAAATATAAGTTTATCGACACCTATGTTGATGGCGCTTATCAAAAATCTGACATTACAGGTGATGACAACCGTGTGGTTTATTCATACTTAGCGCTTGAAGATAACGTGAAGTCTTACAGTGGTAACGTAACACTACCGCTTTATTTCAAAGACATCGAACTTGAATTTAAAGCTGGTTACGACTTCTCTGATAAAGGCCGTTACTACACCACCTCAAGTTTTACCGTTAACAACGACAGTGGCGTGAAAATTCCAGTGAATTCAGGTGCTGATTCAGTGCTAGGTGTAACTAGTTATTTAACCGATGAATTGCTTGATAACAACAGCATTTTAGTTGATTTTAACGAACCAACAGCACCAGACGCCGACGATTACTTAGCAGGGCAGAAAATTGATGCTGGTTACGGTGCTTTCGACTTAATTTATCAAGGAAAGTGGCGTGTTAGTGGTGGTGTACGTTATGAAGAATTCAAACAAACTTCATTAGCCACTTCTAGCTTAATTTTCAAAAAAGAAGACTTAGATGTATTCTTTTCAGAAGATAAAATTAAAGACGGCAGCATCATAGCAGATGACTTCTTCAGCGCGTTATCGTTTACCTATATTGGTGGTGACGATTACCAAATTCGTTTCGGTTACGGTGAAACCGTAGTACGACCTGACTTACGTGAAGTGGTACCTGTTGCATACTACGACCCATTAACGGATATTCGCACCATAGGTCGTGTGGGTTTAGAAAGTAGCCCAATTAAAAACTACGATGCCCGTTACGAGTATTACGCTAGCAATGGCGACAACTACTCAGTCGGCTTATTCTACAAAGATATCGAAAAACCAATCGAGTCAGTATTATCAATTGGTGATGAAGACTACACCTTATCGTTTGTTAATGGTGAAACGGCAGAAGTTTATGGTATTGAAGCAGAATGGTTGCACGACTTAACCTGGTTAGCCGATGGCTTCTTTACCTCAGGTAACATTACCTTAAGTGATTCTGAAGTCTCGATTGACCCAGCCTTTGCCGGCAACTTAACCAATCCGAAAAAACGCATGACAGGGCATTCAGAATACGTAGTTAACTTACAGCTAAATTATGACTCTGCCAACGGCAATCATAGTAGCTCATTAGTTTATAACGTATTTGGTGAACGTATTATCGCCTCAGGTGTTGGCGGCAGGGAAGACGCGCTAGAGCAACCATTCCACTCTCTTGATGCGGTTTATACTTATTATCCAGACTTCAACTCGAAAGTAAAAGTGAAGGTGAAGAACTTACTCGGTGAAGACCAAGAAGTTACTCAGTCTGATATTACCGTACGTTCAAAAGAAGTGGGTACTATCTTCAGTGTTAGCTACACCTATGATTTCTAATTGAGTGTTAAAAGTTAAGTGCTTTAACTAAGCGCTCTTGCTTTAAAACCTTAAAAGTCAAATTTTAAAAGCCAGTGAGGAAACTCACTGGTTTTTTTATTGGTGATAAGTGCTACAGATAAAGCAGGGTTTCACAAAGTTTTCACAGCAGCAGCGATAAGCTCTCAGCATTAATCCGGCAGTTAATTACTAAAAAATACTGCAAAATATTGAGAAATACCGTGAGAGTTTATGATGAATACTAAGTGTAGTTTGGCTATTGCTGTTTTTATATTTGCTGTTTCCAGTGCCTTTGCCAATGGTAACAGCGTTGAAAAGCACAACATATTGAAAGAGAAAGTCCATCAGGCAATTGTTAAGTTTGAACAAACCGAACGAAAACATTGGGGCTTTACTGTCAATCGTTTCGAGAATGAAGAAGGCGATATTACCGAAAGTATTGAGCAATTTACCCCAAATACTGATATCAATAAACGATGGTTATTGATCAGCGCTAATGGTGAAAAAGCGACAAAAAAACAGCAAGAGAAATTCCTTAAAACCAAGCGTGAGCAAGCTAAGGGCAGCAACAGCTATACCGTTAAACTAAGGGAAATCATTAATCTAAACACACTGGCCTTTCAATCTGAAACTAGCAGCCATATTCAAATAAGCTTTCAGGTTACCTTAAGCCAATTTGGTGATGAAACCAAAGGCAAGCTAGACGGCTTATTGTCGTACAACAAACAAGGCGCATTTATTGAAACCATCACCATCACCAACAATGCGCCATTTTCGCCGATGTTTAGCGCGTCGATTAATGAATTGCACTTAACCTTTAGCTTTGCACAAATTGATGACGCTATTTTGTTTAGTGAACATGCCTTGCAAATGAAAGGCACTTTTGCTTATTTTGTTGAGATAGATGAAGTGTCTAAAGATACTTATTTTGATTATAAATTTGGGCAGCGCGGCTGCTCATCAAATGGATTAAAAAGTTGGTTATAATCGTGAAGAGATAATTAACTGTATTTTATTCAGCCTAGACACTAACAATGAAGTTTTTCATTTAGGTTTCAATCATGTATCTACGTTCTCTCAAAAAAGCATCAACAAGTTCAATGAACTTTTCAAGCATCCTTTCTAAACTATCACCTAACTCTTGCAACTCTGATAGAGTATATTGTCGGCAAGAATCTCTAAATGACTCTTCACCATGGGCTAGTTTATTTCTTTTATTTTTTATAGTTAGAATATTTTCAGGATTCCTTCCTCTAAGATCAACCTTACCAATTCCATAGTTTTTACTAATATCGTTTAATGATCTAAGGTCAATATTTCCAGAGAATACTGTAATTCGCTTACAATATTCCTCAAAATTAGGGAATTTAAACTCACCGCTAACGGTGCTGTCTAAATGGTCTTTTACTTTTCGCTTAGAAATATCAAAGTGATAAAAACTTGCATACAACTTTTTAAACTCTTCAGATAGTTCCTCATACTTACAATGGGAAGCTCTGTCATGAATGTTAGTTATTGATGAAGATACTGTTGCTTCTAGATTGTTATAGAGTAATAACGTATAGCTAGACTTTAAGATTGAAGATTCAATAACCCCACCGTTTTCGGAAAGTAAGGCAATATGCTCTAACAGTTTTTTAGCCTCATCATTTCTATCTCGAAAGGCTGACTTTACTGATAGCATAATTAAAGCTCCAACACCTTGTTTTTGACAAACTCTATACGTTGCCTTACTTTATCTGGATTGTGGCTTCGATATTTTCCAGATATAAGAGTTTTAAATTCATAGTTTCTTAACCATAATCCTGGGTTTGCTTTCTTTGATAATTTCAGCTTATCATTTTCACATAAAGCCTTTGCAACGCCTACAGATAAGGCTTCAAAGAACATTCGAGAAACGCCTTGATTAGCCTTTTTGCAGAATCCATTTATAAAATTATTTTCTACAAAGTTCAAAACACTATCTAATTGCTGTTTTTTAAGCGCCATTTCCTCATCTGGAAAATCCTCGTTTTTTTCTGCCATATACTGATCTAGAATCGAAATTATTCCTGAACTGAAGCCCTGATATTGTGGAAATGCATCGAATAAAGCAAAAAACCTTAAGACCAACTCCTCATGCTCTTGCCGTTTAGCCACGGTTTTTGATAATGGTGCAATTTTATTCAATAATTCTTTATTTTCTAATGTGTACGAATAAATGAAGTCAGTAAAACTACCTGAATAGATCCCCTTTCTTTTTTCCATATTCCTTAATAGGTCACTGCCTTTATTGATTCTTTCAAATAAATCATTTTTTACTTTTTCTGTTGCTGATTCTGATAGAACTATTGTTCTTATAGAAGTATTGACTATTTTTCTCTGTCTGGCCTTAGGTAAATATGAGAATTTTACTTCATTCATATTTTTTAATTTTTCAAGCCCTTTTAAAGTTAATTTGTCTTCAACAAAGGCTACTATTGTTCTAATCCTTTGAGAGCCATCCACTATTTCTAATCTTCCCTCACTATCCTCGGCTAGAAAAATAACTGGGATAGGTAAGCCTAAAACTATGGATTCAATTAATGTTGATTGTCTGATATCATCCCATACGAATTCTCTCTGATAATCAGGTACATAAATGTCATTTTCATCTTTTTCAATACCATTTACATACTTTTGAACCAAGTGCTCGATCGTAAATTCTTTTGTATCAAAGTCTACAGTTTTTTTCTCTTCGTATATCTCATTTTCAATTAGCTCAATTTGTTCTATTTGTAACACTTATTTTTCTCCAGATTTATGCTGGGATATACTATATTTAAGTATTTGCACAACAACTCATTACGAGGGAATAACCTATGTTTAAATGTAGATTATGTCCATCTGTGAGCTTTATTTTTATCACGTCACTGAAATATACCAGAGTCATCAAATAATTAGTGTTACAGAATTGAAACAAGCTTGCGCAAAATCATGAAATAACTTCTTAATTGCAAGCAAGGTTTTATTCACTTCAACTGCAAGTTGCCACATAAGGGAATGTCACTTTAGGACACTAGTTTTATAAGTTACATAATGAAACAGAAACACTTGGCTTAGTATTTCTTTAAGCGCGGCTTTCAGTATGTTTTAGTTGATTGTTACCAGCTTCATTTTCATAAACTGGTGCTGACAATATTGAAAAAGGTAGGTTGTTAACTTGTCCTAATTAATTTTAGCTTTCTTGCTTTTCTCGACGATAAACCACCGCCCAAAAGTAGACTAAAATCGCTATCCAATGCAGAAAAAATAAACTCAGACCGATTAATATGCGGTGCTGTTTAGTTTTGTTTTCAATAAAGTCTTCTAACATCATTATCCAAAAACCAATGAAGGTAATAAAGGTTAGCGGAATGCCAATTTTTGCCAACAATGGCGCGTTGTTCCAGCCACCGACATAATAGAATTGCTGAATGGTTCCTGTTAAGAAGCCTATCGATAATACAACGACAAGGAAGGTATACCAAAAACCTGCAACAATTTTCATAACTACTTAATAATATAAGGACGAAATTAAGGGTGCGATATTACCAGTAGTATTGGGCAATTTACAGCCCATGTTTAGTGCTTTGATTAGTGAACTGTTATTAACCTTTAGCTTTATCACCATTGGTAATGCTATTTTGTTTCGCGAACAAACATTAGCAATGAAAGGTCGTTTTGCAATATTTGTTGAGATAGATGAAAACGCTATCGACACTTGTTCAAATTACCCATATCAGCCACTTGAAGAATAAATGTCGGCTAAGCTAACAAGGTTGATGAAATGAGTCCCTTTAGCTTAGCTAAAGTATGCTTTTCCGGTGTGAGGTTTAGTCTTTAGTTTTAAATGACAGCAGCATCGAGAGACCAGGGTCTCGCCTTTGTACTGCTATTGTTCCTTTTTGCGCCAACATAAGTTCATTAACTAAGGCTAATCCTATGCCTGTACCTTGGGTGGTACGGGTTAATTCATTACCGCCACGGTAGAACAGCTCAAAAATTTTACTTTCTTGCTCTGGCGTTATCCCTTCACCATAATCACGAATTTCCATTTGGATCATATGTTTGTGCTTGGGATGCTGGCGAAATATAAAATCAATTTTTTGTCGGTTAATATTGTTGATTTTTGCTGAATCAAAAAATTTCACAGC
This sequence comes from Colwellia sp. SU-HH01172, assembly GCF_057553355.1. Taxonomy (NCBI): domain Bacteria; kingdom Pseudomonadati; phylum Pseudomonadota; class Gammaproteobacteria; order Alteromonadales; family Colwelliaceae; genus Colwellia; species Colwellia sp. SU-HH01172. Next base: position 220,243 of record NZ_BAAJMB010000005.1, read on the forward strand.
ATTGTCTACAATATTAATAACTACTTGGGAAAAGGCATCTTTCTCAACCCAAATAAGCGTGTTCCCGGCGTCCGAAATTTCTAAAACTATATTTTGCACAAAATTATTTTTATCAATTATCGACGATGTTTTCGAACGAATGATGTCGAGTAAAACGCTTAGTGGTACACATTCCGACTGGACATTTTGTTGTTGATTGCCAAGTTTGGCTAACTGCAAAATATTATTGATCAGTCGTGTTAGGCGTTCACTTTCACCAAAAATAAATTCGTAATATTCTTGCTGATAGTCTTTAGAGATGACCGTGCCTTCTTTGAGCATTTGTGAATACATTCGAATTGACGTTAATGGTGTTTTTAGCTCATGACTGACTGATGAAACAAAGTTAAGTCTTTGTTCTCCCAATACTAACTGTTTAACTCCTAAGCGATAAAAACCATAGCAAGCCGATAGTATTGCGGCAATTAAAACTAGCATAAGTATGGCGCTATACAGCATTGCTGGCGTCATAGGTAGTGAGTCTGTTGTCAGTGATACGGAATAACCATCAAAAGGCCATTGAAGTTTTGTTTGGTAAATAGCTTGCTGTTGAAAAAGTGTATTTAATGTTGGCGGTTGGCTTACTTGTACCTGACCATCAGGAAGCTTTTGGTAGAAAAAATATTCCTTGTGATTAGCACCATTTAGCTGTTCTAAGGTCATTAGAATCGGGCTGTCAAAGTGCCTTTGTGCTAATGATTCTGAGAGTAATTTTGATAGGTAAGCATTTCGCTCTACCAGATAGCCTTGTAGGTGGTTGTTTTTACCGACAGTGGCAATTCGATAAAAAATGAGGTGATCAGAGACATCAAAAACAACGCTGAATAAATGTTTCTTTTCTTTGAAGCCTTGCTTAATTAATTGTTGTATTGATTTTGATTGTGACAAAAGTTGCTTGATTTTAAGTGCGGTTTTTTTTCGGATCTCAAGTTCTGATGCTATGTCAGGCATATTGCTCTGAGCTGAAAACTCTTGCTGAGCGTTTTCAGTAAGTTGTTTGGCTGTATCGCCACTGTCAGTTAAAGGGGACGGCCAAATAGGACTGTTAAAATGCCCTTGGCTATTATATTGAAAGAAGCCAACTAACCCTTGTACTTGCTGAGATATTTTAGGCAGCGCGAAGTCTATTTGAGAAAGAGGCGAGAGCACTTGTTGTGACTGGCCGGTGATCGGGTTATGCCGGTGTTGATAATAGCTAAATGCGTCAGCCGATAATGCGTTGGTTAATAATCGCCTTTTGAATAAATTTTTATCAATGGTTTGCACTAGGTTGTTTGCTTCACGTTGGTATTCAATCAGTAAATTCTTTTCTATTTGTTGAAAACCGAAATATAACACTGTTGCTAGAGGGATTAATAAGCACAACAAGAAACCTATGGCTAAATAGCGTAATTGCTGCAAACGCTGAGCGTAATTTAATAAACCTTTATCTGAGAATTGCATATTTAACACTCGTGACCATAAAAACTAAATCGCATGGAGCTGATATCCTTCTCCGCGATAAGTCACTAAATGCTTAGGCAGTTTAGGCTCTATTTCGATTTTCTTGCGAATTTTTGCAATATGTATATCAACCGTACGAGTATCTAATTCGCTGCTTTGCTGATATCCCCAAACTTTACTAAGCAATTCATTTCGTGAAACGGGTTTATTTTGCCGCTGCAAATAACTCAAAATTTCTACTTCACGGCGTGTGTATTTGGTTTTCTGTTGGTAAGAGCTTCCGGTTAAGGTTTGCGTGCAAATAGAAACATCGTCACTTAATACAATTTTGCTATCTGTGCCTGTCCAGCCAGAGCGTCTGATCAAAGCATTGACGCGCAGTACAAGTTCAGAGGTAGAAAATGGTTTAGCGACATAGTCGTCTGCTCCAAGTGTTAAGCCATTAATAATATCTTCTTCTGCGTTTTTAGCGGTTAGCATCATAATAGGCTGGCTACGAGACTGTTGCCTTAGTAAGTTGCAAATTTCAAAACCATTTAGCGAAGGCAGCATAACATCTAAAATTATACAGGTGTATCGTCCATTTAAGGCTTGGTCTAAGCCTTTTTTTCCATCGCTTTCGCTGTCAACGTCGTAACCATGAAATATAAATAAATCTGTTAGCCCTCTTAAAATTGCAGGCTCGTCTTCTACTAGAAGAAGCTTAGGTTTGATAGTCAATTTTTCTACCTTAGTGTGCTTATTTATGTGTTCTGTTTCGAGTTGAAAGTAATTTTTTCGCCATACTCACGATACAGGATTACCGCAAAATCGCATGTAAACTTTTGTAAAATTTTCGTCGGTTATTTTTACTTAAGATGCCTATTTTAATGTTCAACAGATTTCTATATTAGTCATACAAACTCACCGCTTAACCACAAGCATAAATATTAATGCATTGAGTCGTTTATGGATATAGTTCGAGCGAATAAGAAAAAAAAATTAACTACCAAAAACAAGCTAATAGTTAGTTTTATAGTTATTTTAGCGCTGGTTTTATTCTTGTTATTTAATAAAAGTAGTGCCTCATTTTTGGCAAATAAGAACAATATTTTAGTTGATACCGTGCAGCGTGGCGAACTTCATATTTCTGTTCGTGGTACGGGGGTTTTGGCGCCTAGCGATATTCGCTGGATAGCGACTAATGTCTCTGGTCGGGTTGAGCAGGTGTTAAAAAAAGCGGGGGCAAAAGTAAAAAAGGGCGACTTGCTGCTGGAGTTAAGTAACCCTCAATTACAACAGGAGTTAACTGAAGCTCAGTGGGAGCTACAAGCACTAGCAGCAGAAACGCGAGCAAGGAAAATATCTTTAGAGTCTGATTTATTAGATCAAGAAATTGCCGTGATTAATGAAAAACTCAACTTTGAGCGCAGCCAATTAACACTAAACGCCCAAAAGGAGCTGCTAAATCAGGGCATAGTTGCGGTATCTAAAATTGACTTTGAAGAAGTAAAAATTGATGTCCAACAGTATAAGCGACGTTGGCAACTAGAAGAAAAACGTTTAGAAAAAAGACGGGAAAATCTTACTGCCCAGATAGAGGCTAACGAAGCCCGGCTGATTAGCATGCGCAAAAGCGTACAGCGTATTCAGCAACAAGTCGCTAGTTTAAAAGTTATGGCAACAATGGACAGCATAGTGCAAGAAATGCCGCTGGAATTGGGGCAACAGGTCAGTGCCGGTACTAATTTAGCTATGCTTGCTAGAAGTGATTTATATATCGCTGAGCTGAGAATTCCAGAAAAACAAATCAAAGATGTGATGATAGGGCAAAAAGTAATACTCGATACCCGCAGTAGTAAAATATTAGGCGTTATTCAGCGTATTGATCCGGCAGTTGTTAATAGTTCTGTACAAGTTGATGTTGAATTACTTGGTGCTTTACCAAAAGAAGTTCGCCCTGAGTTAACTGTTGATGGCGTTATCGAGATTGCGACCCTTGCCAATACATTATTTGTTAAACGCCCTATGTTTGCTAGCAGCTTTAGCCAGTCCAGTGTCTACCTGCTAGATCCCGAGGGCAGCAATGCCAATAAACAAAGCTTAACGTTTGGCCATATGTCTAGCCAGTATATTGAGATTGAACAAGGTTTGGAGGAAGGCGACAGCATTATTATTTCGGATACCTCAAGCTGGGAAAACCATCAGCAAATTCGTATTAATTAGGAGCACAACATGAATGAGAATACTAACAATAAAATATCTGTTAAGGCCACTAAACGACAGGTGTTGGTAGAGTTAAAAAATGTAGATAAGGTTTTTCTCACTGATGAAGTTGAAACTAAGGCGCTACATAATATCAACTTAACCATAGTTGAAGGAGAATACTTAGCCATTACTGGGCCTTCTGGCTGTGGTAAATCCACTTTGCTTGCTTTGCTCGGGCTGTTAGATACACCTAGCGGTGGCATGTATCAGCTGGCTGGTCATAATGCCTCGAATATTAATCGTGATGAACGCGCTAGGATCAGAAATAAAGAGATTGGTTTTGTTTTTCAATCGTTTAATTTGATCAGTGATTTAACCGTGGCAGAAAATATTGAGCTGCCTTTGACTTACCGCGACGATATAAACCACAGCCAACGACAAGCGCTAGTGCGTTCGGCACTGGAAAAAGTTGACTTGGTTCATCGCATTAATCATTACCCATCTCAGCTTTCTGGTGGACAGCAACAACGGGTTGCCGTTGCTCGCGCCATTGCGGGCAAGCCTGCCATTATTCTTGCCGATGAGCCGACAGGAAACTTAGATTCTAAAAACGCCCAATCAGTGATGTTATTGCTGGATGAGCTACATCAGGAAGGCGTAACTATCTGCATGGTGACTCATGATCCCGCTTCCGCCGTTCGTAGCCAGCGAGTGATAGAAGTGTTTGACGGGCAGGTGGTCTCGGATAAGTTAACTGATGTTGGCGAATCTTTAGCAACCTCAGCCATTGCGGTATAAGTTAAGGAAAATTTATGTATTTTTGGATTGATATAAAATATGCCGCTCGGCTGTTATTGAAAAAACCATTATTTACCTTGGCGTCGGTGTTGATTGTTGCTATTGGCTTAGGACTAACCATTTATACTTATGCGTTACTTAACCAACTAATTTTTAAACCACTTACCCTGAATGGTGATACGCCAATAATTGCCATTGAAGGTGAATATAGAGAATCTTATGGTCGTGGACAACGTGCGGATCCGTACCACCTGAATCAAATCAGCGCTGAAACAGAACTTTTACAAAATATGAGTTTATATCAGCCAGAAGTAAGAACTATAAGTAGTGGTGAATTGGGCGCGGCTTCGAGAAAAGTTCATCTTACTTATAGCCAATGGAATTTATTTGAAGTCGCTGGTGTTCAGCCAATATTGGGTCGAGGGTTTACACCACAAGATCAAGCGGTAGGGGCTGAATCTGTTATCGTATTAAGTTACGAAGTATGGCAAAACCAATTTTCTGGTGCACAGGATATAATTGGAAAAGTGCTTCGCGTTGAAACAATTCCCAAACGAGTTGTTGGTATTATGCCGGAAGGTTTTGCTTTTCCTGCGATAACACAGGTTTGGCAAAGTATATCGGAAGAAAGAATAACACCGACTCAGCCGTCAAATAGCAATGCGATGTATGGCGTTGGACGTTTAAAACAAGGTGTATCACTCGCGCAATTTCAACGTGAGATACGGGGAATATTGCAAAAACATTTTCAAGACTTACCTCAGGAGTTTGCTTGGCGTGCGTCATCTCCTGATGGCTATATTCGAGCTTTCCCATTTAAGTTAACCAGTGATGCTGTATTTCATCACTACGCGGTTTTTGTCGCCATGCTTATTGTTGTGCTGCTGATCTTACTATTGACCTGCATTAATGTTGGCAACTTGCTTTTGGCTAGAGTCAATGAGCGCATTAAAGAAGTTGCGATTCGCATTGCATTAGGTATCCCGAGAAAGCGACTGGTATTGCAGATGTTATGGGAAAGTATATTCATTTGTTGTCTCGGCGGTGTGGTGGCTTTCTTTCTCGCCAGCTGGGGTGTTGTCATTACGAATAATGTTTTCGAGCAAATTTTTTCAGTAAACGGAGAACGACCATTTTGGTGGCTGCTTAGTGTCGATCAAGATGCCATTGTTGTGCTGTTGATTACCGTTGTTTTTATGGTGTTAATCACAGGGTTCATTCCTGCGTGGCGGGCACTGTCAGGCGAGTTGAATAGTGTGTTGAGAGATGGCACCCGTGGCGCGCTAGGGGAAAAATCAGCTCGAGCAAATAAAGCGCTTATTGTATCTGAAATCGCCTTATCTTGTGTGGTATTAGTGATTGCTACCATGCTACTGAGTACCAGTTACTCTGCGGACAATGCAGATTATGGTGTCGATACCGACAGCAGACTAACAGCTGCCGTGCGCCTCGCTTGGGGGAGTTATCCTTGGAACAATGGTGAACCAGAGGCAAGAAAAAAGCGCAATGACTTTTACTACCAATTAAAGGACGAACTGGAACAATTACCTAATATTCATAGCGTCGCCTATTTTAGTAGTTTACCTGGCACTGGCGGTGGTAGCTCTCATTTTGAAATTCAAGGTAAAGCGGCTGAAGTATTTAATGAAAACCCCGTGTGGAATTTTGATGTTGTTAGTCGAGATGCTTGGTCTGCCGTTGGTATGAAGCTGATTGAAGGGCGAAATTTTGATCTAAGAGATACTGGCAGTGATTCTAGAGAGCTTGCTGACACTGCTTCTCCTGTGATTATCAATGCTGCCATGGCTAGCGATCTTTTTCCTAATGGCGATGCTATTGGTCAGCGCGTGCGCACTGTTGATGGTGAAGGCTGGCAAACGGAATGGCGCACTATAGTCGGGATTGTTTCTGATAGCGTTCATGGTTCAACGATGCAATCCACCAGTGCTCAGCACACTGGCTATGGTTTGATGGATAGGCGCAATTGGCGGGTAAATATCGTTATGCATTACTCTGGTACTCAGTCTCAAGCTGAAACCCTGTTACAGCAAACCATCAATAATATGAATGCAGATGCGACTATTCATCATATTCAAAGTTACGATAATTTGATTGAGCAGCCAATGATGTTAGTCAATGCCGTTAACAAGATATTTCTATGGTGTGGCCTGATTGCCTTATTTCTAGCTGCCAGTGGCATTTATGCGGTGTCGGCTAATAGCATTGCCATACGCAGTCACGAGATTGCAATGAGGCGTGCTTTGGGAGCCAGAGATGGCCAAGTAATTAAATTATTTTTGAGTCAAGCGAGTGTACAGCTATTTGTTGGCCTCTCTTTGGGCATTGTTTTGTCGCTTTGGGTTGTTAATCAGTTATCACAATCTTTGATAATAAATGGTAGTAGTTATGTTGTTGGCCTGCTTGGGATACCAACATTTATTACGGCGATGGTGTTAGTCGCAACGTATATCCCAAGTCATAAAATAACCAAGGAAGAGCCGAGCGAAGGATTACGGCAAAGCTAGTTCAGTATTATTGTCTGGCGCTGAAACTTAGCGCCGCTATTCATAAAGTACTCATATAACAACAAGCCAACTCGGCTTTAACATACCGGAAGATAATTATGTTTTATTATACTAAATCACTCATTTTACTATTGTTAATTATAATTGCCTCAAATGGCTATGCACATGCTACAGAAATGAAAATATTATCTGATATATCGTATGGTAAAGATGCAGATCAGACGCTAGATGTTTATGCTCCTATTGATGTAAAAAATGCCCCAGTAATATTTATGGTACACGGCGGTGCGTGGAGCGGCGGAGATAAAGCCAATAAAGCCGAATTTAAAAATAAGGTGGCGCATTGGGTGACTAAAGGGTTTATCTTTATATCGATTAATTACCGCACGTTACCGAAAGTTAGACCGGTTGAGCAAACAAAAGATTTAGAAACCGCATTGATTTTTTCTCAAAAAATCGTGCGTGAATGGGGAGGCTCGCCAGAACAATTTATTTTGATGGGGCATTCTTCGGGAGCGCACTTGATTTCCCTAGTATCTTCTAACTATCAGACTATCGTCAAAAATGGTGCTATACCTTGGATCGGTACTGTTTCGTTGGATATTTCTGGCTACGATATTGTGAAAAAGGTCACCGGAGCAAAGCCATCTGAATTCTATATTGAAAAGTTTGGTGAAAACCTTTTGCAATTGCAAAAAGCATCTCCGTTTCATGCCTTGACGGATAAGATACCGCCATTTCTAGCAATATGTTCACTACGAAGTAATGACGCATGTACACAAGCTGAAAATTTTATTGAAAAAGCGAAAAGTTTTGGTGGTTATGCGTACGTGATGCCGGTGGATATGTCGCATCGAGAAATTAATTTAGAGCTTGGCAAAGACGCTTGTTATACCAAAGCTGTTGATGACTTTTTCAAAAAGTTGAATTCGAGTGTAAAGTCAATGTTTACAGGGCAAGATACTCAGCAACAAAAAATGTGTATTGATAGCTAGGCACGTGCTGTATCGCAAGGCCAAGCTATTTGGTGCATAATTAACTATTAGTTATGCACCAAAAGAAATTGAAACCACTGTGCCCTTGTTGCTTTCCACCGTCAGTTGCCAACCTTGGTGTTCGCATAATCGTTTAACTATCGATAAACCAAAACCATAGCCGGTACTTTGGCTACCTTTTACTGCTGGCGCAGTAATACATGAAGAAATATCTTGTTCAATACCTGGACCTGTGTCACTGATCACTAATTGATTGTTGAGGAAGTCGACGTTAACTTCGCCAATGTCGGTGTATTGAAAAGCATTGCTGAGTAGGTTATCAAGCAACACTTTTAACATGCCAGATTGTGCATGTATTTGCGTGTTGCAGTTGTTGGTAACGTCGACTTCTACCGCTTTGCCGTTAAGCATATAGCTGTGATCTAATATTGATTGTTCAACCAAGGGCAAAAGTTGAATTTGGGCTTTGTTCTCACTGTTATGTTCTTCTCTCGCGAGAATTAACAGTGTATTTACCGTTTGTTCCATTTGCATAGCGGCGTCTGAAATACGGCTAATTAATTGGTTGTTGTCATCATCCTCGGTATTTTTACTGTGATAGACCTCAACGGCATTTTTAATGATGGCGACAGGCGTTCGTAATTCATGGCTGGTATCGCGGGTAAAGCATTTCTCTCGCTCAAGTGCTTTGCTAATTTGCTGCATGGAGTTTTCGAGTGTGCGTGCTAATACGCCTATTTCGTTATTGGGGAAGTTATGGGCAAAGGTGTTGGGGATATTTTCCGGCGCGACTCCGTCGACTAAGTCGGCTAGTTGTTTAAGTGGTGTCGCGGTTTTTCTACCAAGTCGCCAAGCGATAAAAAATGCCACCAGTGAAAGTATGCCGCCACAGATTAAAAAGAACTGAATTACGCCATTTCTTATTGGACGAACCAGTAGGTTTTGACTCACTTCGGCAATTAAATAAATGTTGTCGCTTTTAGACAGCGTGTACAAATGATAATGCCGACCTTCTGCGCCATAAAACTCTATACGTTGCGGCTCTTCTAAAAACTGTTGTTGCATATCTTCAGGTAAGGTATTTTTTGAAAAATACACCGACATATGTGACGGGCGGGCATTTGGCCATTGACCGTTTTCTTTAAACTGTGCGCGCAAATATTCTGCTTCGTGTGCTACTTCACGTTCAATAAAACTGTCTTCTAGGTTATATAAAAGGATCAGACAGAAAAAACAATATATGGCTGAAATGACTAAGGTGAAAATACAAAATTGCGCGACAATACGTCGGCTCAAACTGTGCGGCTTACTGTTTTTATTGTTCATTTTTAACCTCTAGGGTAAAGCCAACGCCATGTACGGTTTTTAATATTGGGTAATCAAATGGTTTGTCTAAAATATTACGTAGCTGATAAATATGAGAGCGCATCGCGTCAGATTCTGTCGGTTCATCACCCCAAATTTTTTGTGTAAGCATTGAGCGACTCACCACTTGCGGATAGGCTTCGGCAAGAATGGTTATGATGCGCACGCCCATGGCATGTAATTCCAGCGGCATGTTATCTCGAGAAACTTGCTTTCGTTGTCTATCAATAGCTAACGGGCCAATAGTTAACACATCAGATGTTTGCAATAAATGACGTCTTGATAATGCCAAACAGCGTACTTCTAGTTCTTGTAGTGAAAACGGTTTAGTGAGGTAATCGTCAGCGCCGGCGGTGAAACCAGAAACTTTGTCTTCAATGCTGTCGCGCGCGGTCAGCATTAATATTGGAATATGGCGGCTCGATAATTTTCGTATTTGCTGACAAACCTCAAGCCCGTCCATTTTCGGTAAGTTCAGGTCGAGTATGATCAAGTCGAAGTGGTTTTCTAGCGCAAGCTCAAGCCCTTGCTTTCCTTGGCTGGCAAAGTCGAAGGTATGGCCTTTGCTTTCCATGTATTCGGCAATATTTTTAGCAATGCTTTGTTGGTCTTCAACGAGCAGAACATTGAGTGAAGTCGCTTTTGTTTTCATATAACTACCAAATGACAAACAACACCACAATTATTTTATTGCGGTGTTGTTTGATGATTTAATTTCCTATAACGTTTTTAACATGTCTAATGCGGGTTTGTAATCAGGTTTTGCTACGAGTAGTTGATTTAAGGTGTTTTTTGCCTCAAGAACGCGTCCTAATTTATGTTGTGTTGAGGCAATTTTCATATCCAACATTGGGTTGTTAATGGCTTTTTGTGCAATGCTCATTAACGATAATGCTTGCTCAAACTGCGGGTTGTTTTCTGCAACTTTTAAATAATAAAAACCGTACATGCCAGCGAGGGCAAGGTGATATTGCTCAGGCGTATCAGTCATAATATTTAACGCGGTTTTATCACCAGCGAGAAAGCTTGCAATAACCGCCATGGTGTTGTCTTCATTATCTTTTTCTTTTGCGGCTGGTGTTAGGCCTAACGTTTTCACCAGTGCTGTTGCCACATCAACCGTTGATGTTGGATTTTGTCCGGTTATTAAACGCTCGTCAACGGCAACATGGCTTAGCATTATTTCGCTAGATTGAAATTTAGCGCCACGCTCGGTGAGTTTATCTTCTAACATAAACTCGAATTTGCTTAACCACTTTTTACCAAATAACTTTTCTTCTTGATTGGTAAAACCATTAACAGCTTTGTTGGCGACTAAGTAGCTGCCGTCTTTTAGTTTTACATCAACTAAAGCCGCAGGGCCATGACATACTGCGGCAACAGTGCCTTTGCTTTGATAAACATCGGCAATAAAAGCTTGTAGGGCCGTGTCTTTTGGTAAGTCAAACATGGCACCTTTACCACCAACAATAAATATTGCATCGTAATTGCTGGCGTCTAAATCAGCTGTTGATAAGGTATTGTTTAACTTAGCCATAATAGCTTGGTCGGCTAATACTGCGGCATTGTATGACTTTTTGGCGTCGTATTTATCAGCTTGTACTTTTCCGCCGTTTGGGCTGGCAATATCTACCGTAATGCTATTGGCTTTAAATACCAAATAAGCTTTGGCAAATTCATCGAATTCATAACCGGGTTTTTCTTCGCCTTGTTGTTCGCCGTAGCCGCTAACCACCATAACCACTTTTTTCGGCTCTGCTGCATAAGCATGAATTGATAGCGTTAATAAAACTATTAACGCTAAGAGTTTATTTATCGTTTTTACTAAACTTGTCATTGATATTCTCCTTATCATTTATGCCAATAATGCCGTGTGTGCTGTGAAACAGATGTGAAATATGGGCTGAAATTTAGTTTAGGTGTCAGCCATTAATTGCTTAACCGAACTTTGTAAGCTGTGTCTGCTGGCATATATACCTAAGCCTGTTACTAACGACAAAATAATCACTAAGGTGGTGCCTAACCAAATGAAGTCGGGCTGATAAGTTAATGAAAATTGAGATTGATAAATGAGCACACCGGAAAAGTAAGTACCTAAAATAGCACCAATGGCGGTAATACTGGCGGTAACTAACCATTCAATGATGTTGAGTTTTAAGCAAGTGGCGCGAGTAAAGCCAAAGCTCATAATAATGCTGTTCTTTTTCTTTTCTTGCGATTCTAAAGCGCTAATAGAAGCGAGAATTACCACGCTGGCTAGAATAATGATCATCAACGAAAAGCCGCTGATCACTTTGGTGATCATCGCTAGCATGCTATCAAAGCGTTCGGTGACTTCTTTTAGCGATACCATGCGTAAGGTAGGAAACTTTTGCCATAGCGCTGGCAGTAATGTTTCTTGCTGCTGATTTAACTCGATACTTGCCATGCTGTAATGTGCTGATTGAATATGAGCGAGGGCGGTTGGCGGCATTTGCACCCAAAAGGTAATAGAGCCCGCGCCGGGTTTAAATACGTGACTCGCTACTATCTGCAGTTTTACTTGTTGTTGGCCGATAAAAAAGGTTAGCCAGTCATCAAGGGCTAAACCTAAGTCAGTCATCACTTCTTCTTCAATCGATATTTGTTGCCAGTTTTCGCTATCGGCTTGCCACCATTGCCCGTCAATAACCTTGTTATTTGTCGGCACAGTTTCGCTCCAATGCAAGCGAATGGCGTTGCTAAAGGTTGCCATACTGTCGCTAGGTTTATCGCTAAATTCCGCCAGCGACTGATTATTCACCGCGATTAATTTGGCGTACATATATGGCTTAGCTTGACGAATGTCGATGGCGTGCTCGTCGGCCCAATTCTCGATAAATTGCATTTGCGGTTGTGTTGCTTGCGAAACAATAATATTGCCATCGTGCTGGCGCTGATATGAGGTCATGGTGGCACCTAAATCTTTTAACAGCATTAAGGTAAATAGCAGTAAAAATGCGCATAAGCCGACCCCTAGAATTTGCGTACTTTTGCTGATCAAACGTTGCTTCATCATAAATAATGAAAATGGCATTAAACCGGAAAAGTTTTGGCTGAGCTTTTCGCCAAACGTTAAGGAACTCCAGCTGATCACTATCATTATGATAATGGTAAATGCGATTGCTGCGACCATCATCAAGGTTAACAGGGCATTGTCTGAGTAACTTACAACAACCAAAGATAATACGACTAAGCTACTTAGCTTGCTTAACCAGTGGCTTAAGCCTTGTTTGTTGTTGGTAAATAATTTTGCAACTGAGTTATTGCGCAGTGAAAGCCAAACAGGGGCGTGGAAAATAGCGAAGATGGCGGTTACCGCAAGTATTGAGTTAACCATTGATGTTAAGTGCCATTGCCAGACTATGTTTGCAAAGGTGTCGTTTAACCAGTTGATGATCAGCCAATGGCTTATTGCTGATAGGGCAATGACAACAGGCATTATCAACAGCAAACCAAATAACCACTTTAAAATTGACACTTGAATGCCGTTACTTTTTGTTGCGCCAAAGCTCATGCAAATTGCTGAGAAGTATTGGTCTTTTTTGATGTGCACTTGGGTTAATTGGTTAATAGCAATGGCTGCCATAAAGAACAAAAGAATTGATGCCAAGCCCATAAAGTTTTCGGTTCTTTGCCAAAACAGCGCTAATGGATGATTACCTTGTTTGTGGTGTATTTGCGCCGCAGGCAGGTTTGTTTGTTGCCAAGTTATTAATGTATCAATTTGGCTGTTAGATGCTGCAATTAAGTAACGGTAATGGATAAGCTCAGGCGCAAACGCCAATGACTTTATGTCAGCACTATTAATCATCGCTCGCATGTCAACATTATGACCTTCCATTAGCCTGTCGGGCTCGTGATGTAATACCCGAGCAACTAAAAATGTTTGATTTGCTATTTGTAAATAATCACCAATATTGATTGATAAGCCAGCCAGTAGTCTAGCGTCGAGCCAAATATGCCCTTGCTCGGGGCCAGAAAAGGTTGCAACTTCTTCATCATTTAATGACTTTGATGTTAGTAACTGACCTTGCAGCGGATATTGAGCGTCAACCGCTTTTAATTTGACGCGTTGCCATTGCCCGTTATGGGTTAATGTTGTTTTTATATCTTGAGTTTGCACAATGTTGCTGGTAATTGCTGCTAGCTCGTTGTGCTGCTTTGTGGTTAAGGCGCTCGCTTGGCTTAGCACCGCATCAGCACCTAACAAGCTTTGTAAATTATCGTTTAAATACCCTTGTATGCTTTGGCTGGTTTGGCCTAAGGTTAAAATGAATAACAATAAAATACCTTGAGTCCAACGTAATAATCGTTGATGAGGTGAGCTAAACTCTTGTTGATAAAAATGCCAGGCAAGTTTGCTGTTGCTAATTAACATGATGCCACCTTTAAAATATTATTTTCTTTTAGACTAAGCTCTCCTTGAGCAAGGGAAAACCTGTGCTGTGCTCGCTCGGCCAGTACTTCACTGTGAGTCACCACCACTAAACCAGCATTATTTTCTTGGCAGCAGGTAAACAGAATGTCGGCGATTTCGCTGGCACTTTTTTGGTCTAAATTACCTGTGGGTTCATCTGCGAATATGAATTTTGGCTCGAACACTAGGGCTCTCGCTATTGCTACACGTTGTTGTTCGCCGCCACTAAGCTCACTGGGCTTATGATCGAATCGATGTTGTAAACCCACTTTCTCTAGCCAATGTTTTGCTTTTGATAACGCATTTTTATCACCTCTTAACTTTAGTGGTAAGGCAACGTTATTTAACGCCGTTAATTCAGGTAACAGGTGAAACTGTTGGAATATAAAGCCGATATCGCTTCTTAATTCTGATAATGGTTTCTCATGTTCGCCGTTGACATAAGTACCTTGGCCTGTTGTTGGTTGTTCAAGGCCAGACATCAACATTAGTAAACTTGATTTACCCGCGCCAGAAGGGCCAGTAATTGCGTATGATTTACCGCGCGATATCGTTAAGTCGAGATTTTCAAATAAGGTAACGTTTGACTCGATTGTTTGAAACGACTGACTGATGTTTTTAAGTTCAATGTAGCAGGGCATAGCAGTGCTCACTTTTACGCTATTTAATAGAAATTACTGATCAGCTTAAAAGCGGGCTTGTGAAATCAATGTGAAATTGACCAGAAAAGTCAGCGCTATTTAAAATATTATTTACGCAGAAATGGGTAGGCTATACCGTAAAAATGTCAGTGATAAAACTTGCAAGCTACGTGTGTATTTTATTTTATTTTATTTTTGATTTAAAATGCCGCAAATAAACTATTTACAATAGATTGTTATAAAAGGGATTAAAAAAAACGTGGCATGGAAGTCTAGCTTATTCTCCTCCCATTATTTTTATTTCTATAAAGGCATATCCGATATTTGTTAGTGCAATAGCATAAATAATTTTGATATGGCTCATCCTCAACTTAAACTTAAAAAAAGAAATGAAAATGCCTATTAAATTATTATCTATCTTTATGTTAGTTATTGTCAGTTTAACAAGCTGTAGTTCAAATAAGATTAATAAAGATAGTTTTGATGTAAAAACTTATGTAACTGAACCCAATAAAATGCGTTTTTCGGGAAAAGGGGCCGGCGCGGGCATGATGTTAATGTCATCAATGGGACCTATGGGAGTTGCGATAGGAGTGGCTATTGACGAAGGCATCGCAAATGATATTGATAAAACTGCGAAAGCGTCAGGGTTTAATATCGAAACGTTAATTTTACAGAAACTATCTTCTACACTAAAAGCTAAGGCACAAGCAGGAATAAATGAAGAAAAGTTAGCTAATGTAATTACAATCAATATCTTGCGTTATGGTTTTGTCATTCAACCGGGCGGAGATGACCTTGTTACCCCACAACTGCATATGAACATTAATTTGAATGATCAACATTGGTTAACCATAAAGTACCCCGAACAACCTATCGAATTGCAGCGAAAAGAAATCAAAACCGATACCTTAGAAAACGTAAAGGTTGATAGCGAGATTATTAATGGGCTTTTTAATCATGCTTTTCTTGGTATAAAAGGCATTATTAACGCAATGGATAAAGATGTGAATGATGCTGAAGAGTTTTAAAATAACGATAAATTTTCAATGATAAATAAAATTAATTTCTTGTTACAAAATTGCTGATATAGGCTTAATTTTGTGCTACATTTCTCCGCTTAAAAAGTATATGGAAATCTTTAAGATATGGAAGTCCAACACCGTTCTTTAGTAAAGTTAATTACTAAAGCTAGTTTGAACGTCGTTATATCCTCAATTTTATTCTTATATTTACTCTCAATTTAACTATCATCAGGTAGGGTTATGTCTAAAAGAATTTATTCACTGCTCTGGGGCGCATTATTGTCGTGCTTTTCAGTATTTAGTTTTAACGCAATAGCATTTGTTGAAACGTTAACCCCCGAACCTGTTGACCCCGTGATTATTGGCGGTAGCTTATTTCCAGTCCCCGTGCCGACAAATTTCATCGTACCTACAAGTAACTCGTCGGGTAACTATTTTATCCAGTGGAGTGGTGGCGATGATAATTCTGTAATGGCGGCAAGCAGTGTTAGCAATGATGATGTTGCGACTAGTCTTGCTATCGAGCCACCAATATGTGCTGGTGGATGTGTTCGAGAGTATCAGTATACTTTAGAAGAGTCCGAAAATGGTGTTGATTTCAGCGTTGTATATTCAGGAAGCAATAAGTCACATTATGTAAGAAATAAAGAATCTAATATTTATGCCTATCGATTGAAAGCTGCTGAATTACAAAGTGGAAAATATTTTTACAGTAATTATACAAATTTACATTATATAAATGTAATCAGAAAGTACTCGGCCCCTGCAACTATTAGTGTGCCAACAGCAACCGTTACATCTAAAACTATTACTATTAGCTGGGCAGCTCACGAGAAAGCAACTTACTATGCATTAGAAGAACGAATAAATGATGGCACCTGGACGGCTTTAACTCTTAACGGAGGCTCACATGTTACGAATACTAGTTACACCCGAGCTATTCCTCATAATGGTCGTTATCAGTATCGTATTAAAACGTGTACCAACTTAGCGTGTGGTGACAGTTGGAATACATCGACCGAAGTCTTGGTATCATGGCCCAAGAGTAATATACCTAGCTTTACTTGGATACCAATTAGTGTCTCTGATATCACTATTATGGTGCCTCATACCCCAGAGTCGATTGTTTATGAGGATGAGTCAGGCAATTTGTATGTCAAAGTAAACTCTGCACACGGTAGTAAATACCTGAAATTCACTCCAGCTAGCAATGGTGGAGGCATTATTACAGAATTAACGCCAGAAGAATGGCGTAATATTTCGTTAACAATTAGCGATTTTTCAATTAATTACGGAGAGTTTACTGGCGACTCATATGAAGATTTTAAGTTGTTAAACTCTACAGGGACTTTAACTTACCTGGTTGAACGAGCAGGTAGTGTTAATGGCTACTTTATTAAACCTTCTGGTAATGTTGAAGGAGCAGAATGGAGCCCTAACCGAGTTATCGGAGGAAACGAAGCAATATTTTCTTGGAGTATTTCTGGTGGTTCATCTTGTAAAAATGAACAAGGGAATGTCGTGCAAGCGCATGGCAGTATTGCTATTAGTCCATCTAGTAATTTAAAAAAATCGATTATTTGTAATGGTAAAACATATTCAGATGAACTAATCCTACTCGATCAACCAACACTTACTTTACCTACCGCAATCTCGAACCCAGTAAATGAGCCCGCTACTGTAGTTGGAGCAATACCCGCTAACTTTTCGGTTGGTGCTATGGGGAATGCACAGTACATTATGCCAATAGCTACTGCACCTGGTTCAGCTGGTTTAGTACCTGACATTTCCTTAAGTTATGACAGTGGCTCAAACAACGGGGCGCTGGGCGTAGGTTGGTCTATAAACGGCATTTCTATGCTGCAAACGTGTTCAAAAACCATTGTTCATGATAATGAAGCAGATATTGAAGAATCACGCTTGTGCCTAGACGGCAAACGCTTATTCGCAATAAGTGGCGATTACTGGGGAGCAGGTACCGAGTATCAATTGGCTGATAAGTCACCAATAAAAATTGTTGCAGGTAGCTCATCTACAACTATCGAAGATATAGACAGAGTTGATACCTATACAGTAATTAAGACTGATGGCACCTCTTATATTTATGGTGGTGGTGATATATACCATAGAAATGGAAAAATCAGTTGGCCATTGATAGAGCAGCAAGATGCAGCTAGTAATTACATTTTGTTTAAATATTCAAGTAATCGTCTAACAGAGGTTCGTTACACGGGTAATAAAAACTCTGGCGTAGAGCCCTACAATGCTATTTATTTTAACTACGAATCTCGTTCTGACTCGGTAAGAACACGGTTTACTTATATTACACAAAGGTTAGAGTCTATCGTTTCAAAAGTAAATTCAACTTCAGAAAGTAACGGTGACGAACTACGTACATATGATATTACCTATAAAAAAGCGGATATTTCAGAACGAAGCCTAATTGAAAGTATTAGCTCATGTAATGGCAATACCTGTTTAAAAGCAACAGAGTTTGAATGGCAGGAAGGAAGTTTAAACTTTGCCGATAACGTGCATACCAAAATGCATGATAATGGCGACAACAAAGGCGGCAATAAAGCATTAGACGCTAATGGTGATGGTATTACTGATTTTTGGCTTGTTCGAGATGATAGTGGTCATTCAGATCATATTCGTGTTGTTCAAGGTGGGATCACTCCTAAGGTAGTGCAAACAAGAGATAATCTTGCAGGTAAAGGTTTTAGAGCATCGTGGGAAGTCATTGATTTTGACAACGATGGCCGAGACGACATTATTCATGAAAGTGGTGATAGCTGGAAGATTATTCGTTCTACAGTGATTAATGATAACGCCTCATCCATTAATTATGATTTTAGTAATACGATTCCCGTCAATATTGATGGCAAAGTGCAAGACATAAAAATAGCCGACTTTAATGGTGATGGTTATCCAGATATCATCTACTATTTTAATGATAAAATTTATATTAACTTTAACCAACGAGATAATGAGGCTCCATTCTCTATAGCGACAGATGTTACACCGGATGAGCTAACTGAAATAAGTGATTATAGTCATTATAGTGGCGACCTTACCATTGAAGAACGTCTTGAGTATATCAAGGATAAAGACATTATAGATGACACAATGCGTGTTGCTGACTTTGATGGTGATGGTATTAGCGAAGTGGTGTTCGTAGTACCTGAACAAAAAGAAACGTTATCTTTTTCATTACATGAAAATTATGACCAGTATAAGGGGCGTTGGATACGGTTTGAAATTACGGAAAATGGTTTAAATAGTAAATACGGTTCTTCGCTTGGCAAGTGGGAGTCTATAAACTTTGTAAAAAGTAAAGATAGAGCTGATACCTACTATAGAAGTAGTAACAAAGTATTGATTAGTCTATTCCCTATTGATACTAATTTTGATGGTCTTAGTGAAGTTGCCTATTTAAACATTACAAACAGTAATGGAACACGTTCACCAGAGAAATTTTCTATTGATATAAATATAAAGGACGGCTTTAATGACGGGTTAGGAGATCGCATTATTGGTCTTTATTATGGCAATAAAGACAATTATAATGACGATATCAACTACCTATTCACTGACTATGATGGAGATGGTGATGTAGAGTTACTCTATTATGATGAGTCATCTAATACTCGTGATGTGTGGTCTATTCACTCTTTATACGGCAATAAATATGATGATGATTTAACCAATATCAAATATACAGTCAATAGCGGTGATACCACTGTTTTTGGAGAAGTAGACGGTAATGGTGTTGCTGATTTTATTAGTTTTAAGGGGCGAATTAATTATCAATTATCGGAAAGTAAGAAAAGAGATTTGCTCACAGGCATTACCAATGGTGTTGGCCAAAATACTACCATAAGCTATAAAAGCTTATCTGACGTAAATAACTATGGCTTTTATACTCGAGAAGCTGACGCTCAAGATTTAACCGATAGTCGTTGTTTAGCAAACGGTGATTATTGCGCGTCAATTATTGATTTTCAGCAACCGATTAACGTAGTTCAAAATGTTATCGTGGCGAACAAGTCAAATACCAATTACCAATATAAAGGCTTAAAAGCACAGTTTGGTGTCGGGTTATTAGGTTTTAATGAAGTTAAAGCAATAGAAACTAAAACTAAAATAAAAGTAACCTCAAACTATCATCAATTATTCCCATTCACAGGGAAGTTATATAAAACTTCAACTAAATACCTTAGCACTATTGAAGAGGAAGATTGTCGCCTCTTACCAAATGGTGAAGAATTTATTTGTAATACTATAGTTACGCCGACTGAACAGCTGTTAAATGCAACCGAAATTAACTATGCCCAATATAGTAGAGATTCAATCTGTTCAACTGATGGTCAGCAATATTGCTTTGCGCCAGCTGCGGGTTATGTTTATCCTAAAGTCATCACTGAAACCAATTATAATGTTGATGCAAGTGGGGTATTAAGTACTAAAGTTACCACCAATAGTGATGCTGACAGCTACGGTAATATTGGCACTACGGTTACTGAAACAAGCAACGCTTCAGACGTTGTTTCTACTATAACCAGCAATAAACGTTTTAATGACTATAGCGGTAATGCATACGGTGGCCGATTAGAGCGAGAGCAAGTTACTTATTCTCGACCAAATGAGTCAGATATCTCTCAAATTATTAATTATACCCATGATGCCAATCAAAACTATTTAACCGAAAGTAAAACGGTTGATAAATCAGGTGATACCGGTAATGCATCATTTGATTCTTTATCTGCAAACTTTTTTGCTTCAGAAACATATAAGCGAGATGACTTTGGTAATATTACCTTACTCGTTAAAGCGGCGGCTGGAGCACCAACACAGGCAACGGGCTTTGTTTATGATGATTATGGTCGTTTTGTTGAAGAAGAACATCAATATCTAGATTATCAAGCAGGTTCCGATAGTAGCCAAACAGCTGATTTATTTAGCCTTACTACGTATACAGATTACGATGATGTTTTAGGTTTACCAATAACAATTACCTCAGCAAATGGGCAAGTTACCACTAATGGTTACAATTCGTTAGGTCGCTTAAATTACACCTTTAATCCGGATGGTAGCTATATTACGGTGCAGCAAGCACAGTGTAGCAACGCTAGTGGATGCCCAACTGGCGCGTATTATGTTGAAACAACAGAAGTGTCTAATGGCCCAAATACTAAAGTTTATTTCGACAATAAAGGCTTAAAACTATTAGCGCAAACTCAAACCTTAGCCAATGCAGAAAGTAACCAAGTAAAGTGGGTTGATAAACGTTATTATTACGACGAACTTAATCGTTTAATTGCTGAGTCTGTGCCGCATTTTTCAGGTGATTTATCAGTATATTCAGGTAGTGGTATGCCATCTTTGGGGTATAGCTATTCAATTTATGATGACTACCACCGAGTAACTTCGCAATATAAGCCTGATCAAGGTTTATGGACAACGAGTTACGATGGTTTATCTTCCACCATTACCAATCCAAATAACTACAGTACAACAACAGTTAAGAACGTACTGGGTGAAACGGTATCAACAACTGACGCAAATAGCCAAACGGTTAATTATTCCTATGATGCTTTAGGTAATATGCGCTTGGTTCGTCGAGCTGGAAACTACGGTAACATTGACACTGTCGTGAACTTTGATCACTTAGGCCGAAAAGTGCGCTTAATAGACCCTGACTTTGGCACCATAAAATATCGTTACGATGGTTTAGGTAATTTATTATGGCAAGAAGATAACAAAGGTTATCGCAAGTGTAATACTTACGACGGCTTAGCTAGAACGACACAAGAAATTCATGTTAAGGCCCAAAGTTGTGCAGTTACCAGTTCTGTTGATACGCATACCGAGTATTTTTACGATCAAAATATTAATGGTGCAGGCTTATTGAGCTATGCACATGATCACGTAAACAATATCATGAAAGAGTATTCTTATAACGAGTTATCCCTTGTTCATCGTGTAAAAACAACAATTGACAATAAAGCTTATTATCAAGACACCATTTACGATAATGACAATGAATTCCGTGTCAAAAAGACATATGACGCTAGCCGTGGCAATAGCGGTATTGAATATCATTACAACGACAATGACTATTTAACTCATAAAACTGATATCGCTACCAATGCCACTATTTGGCAGTTGCTAAAAACCGATGCTTGGGGCAACGCCACACAATACCGCTATGGTAATGGCGTAACCACCACCAATACGTACGATGCTTACGATGGTACCTTTGACTCTATTTTAGCTACCGACCGTTATGGCGGTGCAATACAGCATAGTGAATACAACTTTGATGTTATCGGTAATTTAACATTTCGTAAAAACCACATTAATAATTTTGATGAACAATTTAGTTACGATAGTTTAAATAGACTTGATGACTGGACCAAGTCAGGCGCGGGTGCCAGTGGTACTATCGATATAAATTATGACCATTTAGGTAATGTAACCAGTAAAACGGGTATTGGCACTTATCATTATTCAAGTTATCGTCCGCATGCGGTTAGCCGAATTTCTAACGGAAATTTAGCCGGTAGTTTTGCTTACGATGCTAACGGCAATATGACTAGCGGTGGTGGCAGAAGCCAAATTACTTACAATGTTAATAACAAACCAACTTACATTAAAGCTGGCAGCCATACCACGGAGTTTGTTTATAGCATAGGTGGTAGCCGTGTTAAACGTTTTGACAGTAAAGATGAAACTTCAACTTTGTATCTTGATAATGTTGAGTTTGTGCGTAAAAAAGGCAAACTGTCGCGTATACAACGCACCATTGAAGGTATTGCTATTGAAACGCGCTTTATCGCCACCAATGAAACTCGCATAGAGTACTTGCATTTTGACCATTTAGGCTCTGCTGAGTTAATCACTAATGGTGAAAGTGTTGGTATTAAACACTTTAGTTTTGACCCTTGGGGGCAGCGCCGCAGTGTTGATAACTACAACACTACCTTCGGTATAACTGATGCAGTAGCCTTATCGTTAAATTACTATAATAAGGGGTATACGGGTCACGAGCATATGGACGAAGCTGGTTTAATCCATATGAACGGCCGTATTTATGACCCACGTATTGCGCGCTTTTTAAATGCTGACCCGGTTGTACAACAAGTAGAAAACTTACAAAACTTAAATCGTTATAGTTATGTACTCAATAACCCATTAAATGCCACCGATCCAACCGGTTATTTTTGGAATTCAATAGTTAACGGTGTGCTAGCCTATTTATCAGGCGCAAGTGTTGAGCAGTCGCTAGAAATTGCCGCCGCCAGCTATGCAACAGGTGACGTACAATTTACCTATAGCAGTGCTAGTGGCTTTTCTGTCGGTGAGGGCCAAATGCAGTCCATTGAATCGCAAATGTTTGACAGTTTTGAGCTCGGTGAACAAGGCTCAAAAGGGGTTGAGCAAGCTAAGGCTGAAGCACGAGTTGATGGTGGAAGTGTTACTAGTGGGGTTAGTGGTGTTTCTTCTTATCGAGAGAGTGAAGCATCGTTTAGTCTTCCTCAAATACCTAAAGCTAATGAAGATAATTTCATGGGCTATATGTGGAATAGAACATTAGATGGTACTGTAAGGGATAGATTATTTGAAATTGCTAACTCTAAATGGCGAGGGGCAATTATTGGAGTTTCTTACGGCTATTCTGGTGGCGAATATGGGGTAAATGGTACTGGATCTGCGACACATGTGCTTGGCACTGACGGAAGAACAGCTACAACTTTGAACGTTGAAGCGGGAGCGCAATTGCCGACCAAAGGTGATGAGATGTATTTTAGGTTTGTTATTGGAATGAATAATACTGTTGATGATCTAGAGGGGCCTGCTTTATCTATTAGTGGGTCTGGGGCAAAGAATAGCTGGTCTGTTACTATTCCACAAACGGCAACCTTTGTAGATGGGCAGTTTATAAATGACCTGAACCATGTTACTTATCCTATTGTAGAATTTGGTTGGTCTAGTGGTAAATCTATAAGTGGTAGTTTAACTGAGGGAGTTGGTACAAAAATATCGGAGGATAGGTTTTGGTAGTTTTTTTCTTATTTGTTGTAATTGTTATTCTTTTTAAGTTAGATAATTATAGGGCAGACAAAGGTAATATTATACTCAACAAATTATTTTCGCGTTATATAACAAATGATACTTTGGCTACAGATCGAGTAGATAGGCAACTGTTTTATTTTTGGAGTATCGACTTCCCATCAAAAAAGGATTATATCAATGGGATGTACATATATTCAGATGATAAGGGGATTTATATACAGCCTACATTATTGAGGTTTTGGTTGAGAAAGTTATTTATACCTTGGTCAGACTTGATTAAAACAGGGGAGATGAAAAGGTATTTTGAGCATAAAGAAATATATTTAATAGATTCGATAGGTGTAGTGATTGCATTTACAAATGTGCCTAAAAAAAATAAAAAGAATAATAAATAAAAAGAACACCCTAGTTAATAAAAGGGACACCCCTAAATTGGTTTTATAAAAAATAAAAGGAGAGTCGTTTTAAAAACAATTAAACGATTCTCTTTTTTGAATGAAAATAGATATGGATATTTTGAAATAGATATGAAGAAAATTATTTTATTAATAGGTTTGCTGTTTGCAGCAAATCTTGCTGAAGCAGCTGAAGCCAGTTCCGTGACCACCATCTCTCGCTTCATTTCATACAATCAATACGGCGGTGGTGATGTGGTGTTTCGTGTTGCTAACCCAACGAGCAGTTGTTATGGCTATTGGATAACCAAAGAAGACGCTGGTTTTAATGCCAATTTAAGCGCTATTGTTGCTGCGTATCACGCAAAAACCAAAGTGAAAGTGTATGGGCTTACCGATCAAAAATGGTCTGGTAGCGGTAACTTTTGGTGCAAGTTATATGCAATCGAGTACCCAGAATAATTTCAACCGGAAAATCTAGGACATAACAAAAAAGGAATTTAAATGATGTTAGTTAAAAAAACTATTTTGGCGTGCTTGAGTTTTATTGTCTTTTCATGCTTTGCAGCTGCACCAGGGCAATGGACACCGGCAAGCAAAATTCAAAACCTATTTATTGAAGGGGCAGAAGATAGTCCGCGTGCCATTGTGGTATTTGCGAGTGCTATTGATAGTGGCTTTAAACCGAGTAGTTGCCCTTCAATTTATACCACCATTGACCTCTCTACAGAAAAAGGTCAGTCGATTTATGCCATGGTGCTTGCTGCGAAAATGGCAGACCAAGCCATTTCATTTACATTTTTACATTGTACCGGTGATAGGCCATTAGTGTGGCAAATTCGCATGTAAGAAATAAAAAAGAAACAGCCCTAAATTGGTCTTATAAAAATAAAAGGAGCGTCGTTTTAAAAACAAACGACTCTTCTTTTGAATGAAACTGATATGGATATTTTGCAATAAATATGAAAAGAATTATTTTACTAGTGGCTTTGCTGTTTGCAGCAAACCTTGTTGAAGCCGCCGAAGCCAGTTCGGTGACGACTATTTCGCGTTTCAGTTCATAAAGACAGCGTACATGCATCTATAGTGTTA
Organism: Colwellia sp. SU-HH01172; assembly: GCF_057553355.1. Taxonomy (NCBI): domain Bacteria; kingdom Pseudomonadati; phylum Pseudomonadota; class Gammaproteobacteria; order Alteromonadales; family Colwelliaceae; genus Colwellia; species Colwellia sp. SU-HH01172. The sequence goes on from NZ_BAAJMB010000005.1 coordinate 245,265, forward strand.
ACAGCATTTGCCACAGGAAAGACGCTCGCAAATGATAGAGGGTTAGGCACTTGCAGTTTATGGGGAAACTCTGAAGACGTTAGGTGGATAGAAATTTGCCCCTTAAATGGCTGCTAAATGTATTAGGTATTTATGGTAAATTAACTTCCTCGTAAAGAAATGACTATTTACTTTTACGTAAAAAACAAAAGCAGTTAACTTGCCTACCAATATATATTAAAAGGACGATAAAACAATGAAGTTTATTAATGCTATTTTTCTCTTGAGTTTGTTTACTATTTAAGCATTTGCTGGCGAAATACGATCGGCAAAAATTGACACACTAATGGTTGATAGAGCGCATGGCGAAAAAGTGTTTATTAAGCTGGATAAAACGCATCCTACGCCTATCAGTTGTCACGCTAATAACTGGCAGTTCGTGTTAGATATTAGCGATGATCTTGGTAAAACACTGTATTCAAATTTGCTCACTAGCTATGCTGCAGGTAAAACTATTCATTTAAAAGGAACATCAAGTTGCAGCTTATATCCTAATATCGAAACGTTGAGACGAATTGAGCTAATTTAGCGCGTGTTGGGCTGAGCTAAATTAGTTGAGTAATGGGTAAGAGTAAGGAAAGAATATTATGAAGAAATTAATTTTAGTATTGTTGATCTTATTGCTAAGTCATAAGGCGCAAGCAGCGTATGACAATTGCATGGGAGTATATGTAGGGCGCATTAGCGTTCATTACCAATACGGGCTTGATAAGGTAGTGCTTATGGCTCATCCAGACAATAGTAGCGGTTCATATTGGGTGTTTTTTACTGGCTGGAATGAAGATGCAAAAAAGCAAGCGCTAGCCGTTTTAATGGCCGCTAAAGCCTCGCAACATAGGGTTGATATAATAACTGGCGCTGAAAACGGTTGCAATATTGGCCAACCAGGGCAGGTAGTGAGAGAAGTGCACTTATCAACTAATCGGTAAAAATGACTTGATTGTTACTTTTGCAGTTACAACCTTTAATTGATTGTGTGAGATAAAGTACAAAGTCGATATAGCAAATTATTCTACGCAAGTTAGATAAAACATAGGAAATTAAGATAAATGAAAAAGTTATTACCTTTTATTTGCTTATTGCTTATTTCAAACGGTGTGTTTGCTTGGGCTACCTGGGTGCAATCAGCAAATACAACTATTAAAGAATTTGTGCAATGGGAAGCAAACGACGGTAGTGGTTACGCAGTTATAAAGCTAGAAAGCAATGTTAGCTGCTATGTACCTCTTAAGGAAAAAGAGTTGTATTCCTTTATTCTTTCGCTATATATGGCACAAAAGAAAGTTAGTGTTCATTGTCACGCTGTTGAAAATAATATTGGCGGCTACCTTTCTCATAAGTTGCACAGAATTAACGCTTTTTAAGCGTGAAATGAATGTTTTTTAATTTATAACCAACAAGGATGTACAAATGTTAAGAATATCTTTATTTTTAATTGCCGTTTTTGTATCTGCACATACAAACGCTGGCCCAGGTTTAGGGGCAGTGACATTAAAAGAAGTCAGGGTTGAGAGTGGTATGGTGTATTTGTATTTAACGACGTCACCTAATAACCCTTTGGGCTGCGACTTGGCAAGCCCAATTAAGTTAGTGCCTACCGATGCTGGCTTTGACCACATGTATAGCGCAGTATTAACTGCTTTAACTACAGGTAATAAAATTCAGCTTTGGCTACGTAGTTGTGATTCATCACCGTGGGGAAAAACCATACCTAAAGCTTACGCTACCGGTCTATTAGCAGAATAATTTAAAAAGAACATAGGGTGTAAGGAGAAGAAAATGAAACGGATCTTTATTGTCATTAGTTTATTAATGCTATCAAATATGGCACATGCTGTGGCTAATTGTACTGGTACCATTAGAAATATTTATAAGTGGGATCATTTCGAAACCATTTCTATTCGTCTTAACCTAGACGGTGGTGGTATGAGTAATTATATCAGTCTACCCACTAAGTCTGACGAAAGCATGGCGTTAATGGCATTTGCATCAAAGGAAACTGTAAGCATTAGGTGGCAAGTAGAAGATATTACGACTTGTGTAAATGGCTGGGATCACAACAAAAGGCTTATCGGCTATTTTGTCATTGGCGGCTAATCTTGTTGCTAGCTGTACGTGTTTTACCTAAAGAAGCTATTTTCTAGTGTGGCACCCCCAATATTTGATCACTTATCCATTTGGGTTTTACGTATAGAGGCAATGTCTGTTGCGGTAAATTAGGCCTACTTAACTAGAGGGATTTTAAAAATGAAAATTAAATGGACTATATTACTTATATTTAGCCTTTTGCTTTTAAGCTACGGTGCACACGCCGAGCGTTTAACGGGTAAAGTAAAGTTGATTAACTTTTATGGCGGCAACTGGTCGACATCATGGAAAAATGGCATGTTGTTCCAGTTAGATACAACTGCTGCAGGTGTTCATTATTTCGGTATTCGTTCGTCTGATACCTCACAACAACAGTTACTTTCTATACTACTTGCGGCAAAGCATGCCGGTAGTCAAGTGATTATTCACTATGATAGAGCTGAAATTGATGCCAATGGTTATGTCGTGGTCAAAGCAGTAACCACAATGTAATCTGTGAAAACGCGATTTTAATGTAATTAAATAAAAGGATTTATAATGTATAAATATATTTTGTTAGCATTGTTGCTAGCTTCACCAAGTGCATTTGCAAATTATACTTGTTCAGGGAAAGTTCAAGGTGTTGCAATTCACCCCAAAAATGGCTGGGTTCAAGCTGAGCGAATAGGGCCGCTGGTATGGCCGGCACTTTGCTCTGTCAACACTGAAACTTCCGGGGTTTCTGCAGAAGCCTGTAAGGCGATATTTTCAACACTACTCACTGCGCAAATGGCAGGTAAAACCATAACCCTTTGGTTTAATAACGGTAATGATTGTTCGGTCGATAGCCATAAACCATGGACCTTATTAACAGGTTGGTATTTCGGGCCTAAAATAAGTGATTAATTTCTTATTCAGATATTCTAGTACGCATATTATGTGTTCTTTCTGCAAGTTAAAAACTGATATAGGAGCCAGCATATTTGCAAGTTTTGTTTCCAATAATTTATTCATAAAGGACGACTATGAGAACTAAACTTATAACTTTTCTTATTTTGATTTTACCGTTGCAAGCTTTTGCTGCTTTTCACTGTGAAGTCGACGTTTCAAGAGTGCTGATATACAACAGTGGAAGTGTCAATATTTTACATACGGGGCGAGGGGATTATACCGTTATATGTAACCTGAAGGATGAACGCCAAGGGGTTAGTATCACCACCTGTGCAATGTGGACCAGTATGTTACAAAATGCTCAGAACAATGATGTAAAAGCTATTTTTTACTATGATAGTACAGGGGCGTGCTCAACACTTCCAACATATAACTCTACTCCCGCGCCTCTTTATATCGGAACGGTTAAAAAATAATATGACAATGACGTAGGGTATCGATAATGATATTTAGAATGTTTTTTATTAGTTTATTCTTTTCTAGTTTTTGTTTTGCGGGAGTTGATTTATCTTCAACTATAGAACGGATACAACTAAAAAGTGATGGCAAGCTCTAGCTTAAAATGACAAGTTCTGCGTTCGACACATACTGCAAGCCCGGCTGGTAAGGATTTAACCTTTATATTTTGGAATCAGAGCCATCATATCCGTATTATTATGGTTTAGTGACATCAGCACTTGCTAAAAACCAAAGTATAAGAATTTCAAATATTAGTTACTTTGACGGCACAACGGCTTGCGATATTGTTAAAACTGGCTACGGCATAGTGGTGAGTAAGAATTAGTCGTAAGTGGCTTTATAAATTTTGGCGTTAAAAAAATTGGTAATTCATTGAAAAATGATTTATCCAACTTTTTGGCAAAATCATATAGAACAACATGGATTAGCAGTGCCATTAGTTATTTTAACTCGAAATAACATTATATTTATAGATTGATTATTGAACAAATTCTTGAATGAAGTTGTTTAATAATTAATACTGTGTTGGATTGAAATTATACAAAATGGAATTTATTAAAGAGCAAGGAAATAGCTGCCTTATCATCTAGCTCCTTATTTCCTTCGTTTTAATTGACCTTCCAGTGAAAAATAATATTTTAAGAATTTAAAAACATCACACTTGCCGGTAGCATTATTTGCCAAGGACTGCATAACATGAACGTTATAACTCGCCATATACTTGTTTGTATTACTATATTTTTCTCTTCGTTAAGCCAAGCGGATACAACGTGGGTACCAATAAGCGTTGGCGACATCACAACGTTTGTGCCTTATGTTCCAGCAGAAAGCTTAGCAACTCCAACAAATGTTCAGATATCTATAAACGATGATGTATCAATGTTGTCTTGGAATAATGTTGAGCATGCAAGCCAGTATGAAATACAAGCATTAAACGAAGCGGGTGAGTGGGTTAGTATACTTACCACCGAACTGTTAACTACGGTTCTTGATGAGCGCTTTGCGGGTTATGTCAGTATACGGGTTGTTGCCTGTACCTATAACTCTTGTGTTAATACGGGGAGTTGGTCAAATAGCGTGAACATTGTTAAAGCGGATGTATTAGCTGTTGACGTAAGTAACCTAGACTTGATTAATTTAAGTGTAAAAGTTGTATGGAAAACTAATTATGTCAATGCTGATTTTGAACTACAACGAAAATTAGGCGATGCTAGCTGGGGGAACACACAAACTATTTCAAACAGCAATTTTTATTTAGATGAAAGCCTTTCAAGTGGACGATATAAGTATCGTGTCAGAAGCTTACAAAATGGTGCTTATTCAGACTATAAAGAATCCGCATATTTTGATGTCATCGAATTTAATGGCAGTGCTTCTATAGACGACACATTTAACGCGACAGGTCTCAGTAATAACGTAGGACTAACCGGTGGGCAATTTCGTGTTAATGAGTCTGGTGCAGCGACCTACAATGTTCCCCTTAATCTCCCTGCCGGCGTTGCTGGTGTTAAGCCTGAGGTTTCTTTAAATTACAATAGCCAAGGTGGTTCTGGGCTGCTTGGACATGGTTGGTCTTTAGGGGCTGGTGGTGCAATAACTCGTTGTCCCAAAAATATGGAACATAATGGGGAGATTGCTGGAGTAGAGTATAACGATAACGATTTGTACTGTTTAAACGGTCAACAGCTAGTATTGCTTTCAGGTAATTATGGTGGCGCCAATTCTACTTATGCTACGCGCGTTGCCAGTTTTTCAACTATTACTGCCATTGGCAGTGCTGTTGATGCAGGACCAGAGTATTTTACCGTCGAAACTAAGTCTGGTGATACTTATTATTACGGTAGTACCGAAGATTCATTTGTTGAGCCAAATAGGGCGTCAGGTGACAATGAACTGGCTAAATTTTGGGCATTGGCAAAAATTATAGACGTTGCAGGTAATCTCATTGAGTATCACTACAGTGAAGATACAACGAGTGGCAAGCATATTTTAGCCTCGATAGAATATGGCAAAAATGAAAATGTCAGCGCTTCATCTCATTTTAATCAAATTATGTTTAATTACCGTACTGAGGGGCACTATAAACCCAAAGCGGGCTACACATCGGGTAGCCCAATTCTATTAAATGATTTACTCGAAAGTGTCGTCATTACTTCTGATGGTGATGCACATCGATACTATGACCTTGAGTATTTTGGTACTGACGTCATCGACGAGAAAACCTATCTAGATAGCATTACGGAATGTATATCAGCCAACCAAAATTGTTTGGCTCCATTGTCGTTTACTTGGCAACGTCCTGCAGCTGTTGTAACAAGTACTGAGGAACAGCAAGAATGTGAACCCAGTGGCAATGGCACCACAGATTGTCACACATTTTCCGTAGCAACATCAACAGACTATAGTCCTTTTCATTCGAAAGTTTCAAGTTTAACATCGACCTCAAAAAATAGAGACTATGTACGTGTTCTAGATATAAACGCAGATGGCTATAGCGATATTATCTATGAAGATAATGGCTGGAAAGCATTCTACGGACCTAGCTTTAATAATGCTCCTGATTCTTTGTCAACAATTGGCTCTGGTGATAGCGATCGCCCGTACGCGTTAACTATTGATTACAATGGTGATGGCAAGCAAGATTTTCTCGTTGCTAATGGCGATAGTGCTAATTGGCATGTGCTCACATATAAACCTCATACATCTACTAGAGAGTTTTGTGAGGAAGGGTTTTGTGAACAAATACCATATGAACGTACATACTCTACAGTTGATCTAGGTATAGTTGCAAAAGGCTTTGAGGGTGACGCCAAAGTACTTGATGTTGATGGCGATGGTTTACAAGATATTGTATTTAAAGATGGCAATTTAAAAGTTTATTTTAATGATGATAATAATGATGGTTTTGGTGGTGACTTTAGCAATGCTAAGGCTATTAGCATTCCCGCAACGGTGACAGATTTAACGTTTGATAATAAAACGGTTGCGCATAGCCCTCATATGAAAAGCTCCTCAGCCATTGATATGAATGGTGATGGGCGTAGTGACTTACTAACTAAAGTTTCTACCACCACCACATTCGTAGGGTGCCGAAATTCACGTACCGGTGAAACACGAAGTATTATTGCAGGTGAAGATTGCGGAGATTTATTTGGTATGAACTGGGGGGCTTATAGTTCGTCATCAACGGTTAAAAATTGGAAGTTATACTTATCATCGGGGACCAGAGCAGCCCCAACACTGACTTATAGTGATACCTTAAGTTATAGCGGTGATGACCTAAGAGTAACTGACTTAAACGGCGATGGTTTAACGGATGTGGTTTATCGCCTAGACAGCAACGACACTTGGTACTACGTGTTATCTAATGGCATAGATTTTGGTTTTGAACATCAAACGAACCATACCAGTCCAGATGATGAAGTTAATGAAATTTACTTTGTCGATCTTAATCGAGATGGTCGAGCTGATATTTTAAAACCCACCAGCAATACCAGTTGGAGCCTTTTGTTATCTACACCATATACCAATGCAGAGAGTATTGCGTGGCAATATCGAGGTTCTCTAGCTAGAGATAATGACGACGCTGTGCGATTTGGTGATGTTAATGGTGATGGCAAACTCGATCTTTTAACCACTGATGATAGCAACGGCTGGGACGTGCAGTACGGTGAAAATATGGAGGTTTTCGAGCATGTTATTACCGGTATTGACAATGGTTGGGGGGTTAATACCAGCATTGAATACGACAACATGCTCAATGACAGTGTGAATCTCGGAATAAAATCGCCCTACGAATCCAGCGATACATTAGCATTAAATTCGCCAATGACGGTAGTTAAAAGGGTTGTTAGTGATAGCAACAACGACAGTCATGTTGCGATAAGTTATCAGTACGGCGGCTACCTATTACACCGTAAAGGACTGGGTGCGTTAGGTTTTAGAGCATTGAGAACCACCGATGAGCAAACAGGTATCGTGACTCAAACCTACTATAGCCAAAATACCGATAGTTTTGCCACTATCGGAATGCCGGAAAAAACTATTCAAATAGCTCCAGACGGTGTGTCAAGGTTAAGTCATTCCGTCAATATGTTAGCAACAACAACCAGTGAAAATGGTCGAGTTTTTCCTTATGTTGCAACGAGTGAAGAAACCTCTTATCAAATGGGCACGGATGGTGGTTATTACCAGTTATCTACAACTGTTACTAACAATGAATATAACGACAATTGGGGTAATCTTACTGAAAGTAAAGTGAACATATATGAAAGCGCTACGTTTGATAGTAATGACGAAAAAACCGGGGGCACGTTAGTTCATTCAACGCTAACCATCAATGTATATAATGGCAGTGGTGGTGGTGCTGAAAAAGGACGCTTATCAAGTTCACAAGTAACAAAAGCATTTAGTGATGTTACAAGCCAATGCTCGGGAACAAATTATATCTGTCGTAGTTCAGGGTTTACCTATACTGCCAATGGCTTATTGCACACATCAACCGTAAATGGTTTAACTACCACCTTAGGTTATGACAGCTTTGGGCATAAAAACTCGATCAGTAAATCCGGCTTGCTTAATGACGGAGACGATGAAAGCGTTACTATTGTATCAACAACCGTTTACAGTGCCGACGGTCGAGTTGTAGTCAGCCAATCATCTCCAAACATGACCACCACGTATAACTATAATGGAAATAGTGCCGATCAGCTTTCAGGCCGCATTAATTCGATTACGATAACGGATGAAAACGGTGTTAGCGCTATTAAACACCTTGATGTTTGGGGGAACACTATTGCTGAAAAATCGTCAGCATCAGCGTATAAATATACCATTAGCAATTATTGTGTTTCGAATTGCTCTACTGATGGAGTTAGTACGGGGTACTATTATGTTGAAACTCAACAGATTGGAACACCAACACAACGCGTTGTGTTTGATAAGTTTGGTCGAGAAATAGTCACTAAAGTTAAAGCATTTGGCAGTGGTTATAATTACACATTTAAAGAGTATGACGCACAAGGGCGGATATTTAAGCAATATTTAGCGAGCAACTCGAGTAATAGCAGTAGCACGGAATTTTCGCAATACAATTACGACATTTATGGTCGAGTAGCAAGCATCAGTATTCCTAATGTTAGCAGTGAATATGAAGGGGAACTGATAAACCCAACGAGCACCTACCGCGGGTTTATTACTGACAAGTCAGACAGTAAAGGTAATACCACCACCCAAACGGTGAATGCGCTAGGGCAAGTTATTTCGGTACAAGATGCCATTGAAGGTAGTTTAGTTTATGAATATGATGCCTACGGCAATTTAAAAACTGTCACAAAATCTGCTGACAGTATCAACATTGTTCAGGTAACAAATACTTACTCTTCCTATGGTGTCAAAACTCGAATGGTTGATGTTGATAAAGGCACTTGGAATTATCGTTACAATGCTTTTGGTAAGCTTATTTGGCAAGAAAATGCCAATGATGACAGCGTAACCACTGAGTTTGATAGTACGGGTCGTAAAGTTCGACAATCTAGCTACGACTACACCCAATGCTGGATATACGGTACAGACACGTCAAAATTCAGTAAAAATAAAGTGCAGGCCACCAAGTACTTTGATGGTGAACAAGGTGCAGAATGTACAAGTGAGGACTTTATACAAGGAACTGAAGTTGAGTACGACAGTGCCGGTAGAGCATTTCACAGCAAAAAAATAATCAACGGCTTAATAAATCCACTGAATGGCGAATACCATAGTTATTCAACTTTTTTGGCAAGCAATGGCAAACTCGATACGCAAAGCTATCCGAGTTTGGGTTTGACGATACGCCACGAATACAACACTAATGGCTACCCTTATCGCTTGGTAAATACGGCTAATAACAAAGTTTACCAAGAAATTATTTCAATGAATGCAAGTGGGCAAACCACACAGGTAGATTATGCCAATGGCACCTCTGAAAGTATTGGTTATTATGATAGTACAGGCTTGGTCAGTAGCCATGTTGTTAGTCAAGGTAATACCTCACATCATGCGCTAAATTATAAATATGAAAGTAATGGCAACCTGGCATTTCGACAGCATCAATTCGGCAACTTAGCCAGCAGCTCTGACTACTCGGTTGACTATGTTTACGACGCGCTTAATAGGTTAACTGAGCGTAATATTGATATTACCACACAAGGTAATGCGCCAGCGCTGTTCACTATGAGTGAAAACTATGGCTATGATGGTTTCGGTAACTTTACCAGTAAAGGAGCGAACAGTAGTTATAGTTACAATAGCAGTACTAAGCGCTTAAACAGTGCCTCGCTAGCGGGTAAAAACTATAGTTTTGATTACGACAATAACGGTAATATTACTACCGATGGCAATCGTACCATAGTGTACAGCAGCTTTGATAAAGTTGTGCAGATAATGCAAGGTGATATTCAAACTGACTTTATTTATGGCATGGGGCATAAACGTTTTTATCGTCATGATCAACGCCTAAATGGTGATGCCACTGTTAATACCCATACGGCTTATTTAGGCAGCCATGAAAAGGTTTTTCGTACCGGTAAAAATGATGACTTAATAGAATATAAATTCTATGTTGGCAATACGGTTATTACTGAGCGTACCAACGCACTTGGCAGTAGCGCGACGGAAGAAAGTTATTTACACAAAGATCATTTGGGCTCACCGCTGTCTATCACCAATAAGAACGGCGAGGTAATTCAGCATAAAATTTATGATCCTTGGGGTAAAGGTCACGATGTTTATTTAGCTTCTGATATTTCATTAGCCAGTATTATGCCGCCAACCAATCGTGAATTTACGGGGCATGAATCCATTGCTGATGTGGATATTATTCATATGAACGGTCGGATCTACGATCCAACTTTAGGTAGATTCTTACAGGCTGATCCTAATATTCAAGCACCGATGAATAGTCAAAATTATAACCGCTATAGTTACGTGCTGAATAATCCGCTTTCTTATACCGACCCTAGTGGATACTTCTTTAAGAAGCTTGGTAAATTTATTAAGAAGTATTGGCGGACAATCGCGGCAATTGTTGTAACAGTATACTTGGGACCAGCAGCTAGTGCATTTTTTGGTAGCACGGTTGCCGGTGGAGCTGTAGCAGGATTTGTTGCTGGCGGAATAGCCACAGGCTCATTACGAGGTGCGTTAGTAGGTGCATTTACGGGGGCGATGTTCGGACAACTCCATAATATGGCAGCAGGAGCAGGGAAAGTCGTTGCGCATGGTGTGGCTGGTGGAATCGGTAGTGTTCTCAATGGAGGTAAGTTTGGGCATGGGTTCTTGTCTGCTGGTTTTACTCAAGCAATGGGAAATGTAAAAGGATTGTTTACTAATGCTCCTCAAGGTATGGCTCGAATAGGTAATGCAGTTAAAGCCGCTGTTATCGGTGGCACAGCTTCTGTTATAACAGGAGGTAAATTTGCGAATGGTGCTATGACAGGTGCGTTCTCTAGGTTGCTCAATGATGATGCTCCGAATTTTGAATCAGTATCAGATAAAGATATACTCCAATTAAGTGATGGAAAAATTGATGGTTCTATTAAAGTTGCAGGGCAAAAGCTAGTCGGGCTTGATAGTGATGGAAATGTATCTGGGCCAGAATTAAGCAAAGATGGCGTTTCCATCAGCTCGGAAGGTGCAAGTGTATCAACTCCGGGAGTTGTGGCACTAAAAGTAGATCAGAATGCAGATGTAACTGTTGCTGTAGAAGGCTGTACACATGGCAATTCTGGTTTGTGTGCAGGAGCATCAGCTAAAATATCTAGTCCTGCTGCCAAAGCTGTGAGTAATAATATATATAAAGCAATGACTCCTGTTCAGAATCCATCAACAGGTAATTATTCATCGTGGCTTGAAAGGCAACTTGGTAAGTTAGATTTTGGAGGTATGCGTTAAGTGAAACGATTTAGTTTTATTTTTATATGTACTTATGCTATCAGTATTGGTGCTTTGGCTGAAACATCGTTAATAGAAGAGCATGTTTGCTTAGACTATATTGAAGTATGCAGTGATGAGAACATTGAATGCTTTCAAGCTCAAGTTGATTATGCAATTAGCAACCCAATATCATTGGTTATTGACAATGCTATTAGAGTAGTCAATACATCTAAGCTAAGTGATAACTGGAAAAATAATGCTCTTGGAGTTCTTTTGATGTTAAAGAGAGATGATGAAAGCCTAAAGCAGGCGGAAGAAAAGCTAGTTATTGCATTTAAAGCAGGAGTAGAGTCGGCAGCCCAAAATTTAGCTGAATTATATTTTACAATGGATGATCATAATTCTAGTTTAAAGTATCTCCTAATTGTAGAAAAACAGGGACATGAATTTCCTTCATACAAATATGTAAATTGGGCAAGGTTATATGCTCAAATTTTATTTCTCAATGAAGCAAGTAAAGCTGATAAAAAGAGAGCATTAGGCTTGTTTAATGAGATTAAAACTAATGATGATAGTGGAACTTCATATTACTTTATGGGGTTTCACGAGTTTGAATCAGATAACATTAATAAGTCGTTAGAGTTGCTTAATTTGGCTGCAATTTCAGGGAATATAGATGCCATAATGTTGTTAGGTGACATCTATGCAACAAGTCAAAAGGTTAATCAAAGCCTTGAGCTAGCTAAAACCTATTACAATCAAGCAGCTAAGAATAATTCAAATCGTGCTCATTATAATTTAGCCATGATTTATCAAGGTGAGAAAAATGTAGTTAAAATGAAAAAGCATCTTACTTTAGCTGCTAAATTTGGAAATCAGAAAGCAATTGATTTATTTAACAGGTTAAATAATAGAAATTGACAAGCTACTCCCTATATCTTGGTTTAAAATCCCCATGACTAGTTGCCCGAAGGTTTGGCTTCTTTGGGAGCAAAGGAAATAACACAGACGAAAACCAGCGGGAGCTGGTTTTCGTCTGATAACAGGAAATAATAATGGAATTGCAGTATTGCTAATCGAGGATGTATGGCAAAAGATAGAAAAAGTATTACGCCAAACAGAAAGGAAATATTAATTAGTCAGGTTAATGGCTTATGTCCATTATCTAGTACCCCACTATTTTACAAAAAAAGTGAGGTGAATTATAAAGACTATGAAATAGCTCATATCTACCCGTTACATCCTAAACCTGAAGAGGAAGTTCTTTTAAAGGATGTAAAACGCCTCCACGAAGATCCTGAGCATGATGATAACTTAATACCACTTTGTACAAGCTGCCATAATAAATTTGATAAACCCCGTACCGTTGATGAGTACAATCATTTGTATCAGGTCAAAAAAGGGCTGATCAGTAAAGCTAAGCAAGCTGAGCTATGGAGGCAACACTCCATCCAGTCAGAAATTAATGTGTTGATTGATTCGTTGGCTACAGGTGCTTTAGATACTGAAGATGGTGATACTAAGTATGAACCCAAAAAAGTAGAAGAAAAAGCAGATGATACTTTGCTTCCATTAACTAAAAATCGAATCAAAAACAACGTAAGAGATTATTTTCCTCATGTAAAAGCTAAGCTAGCTTCTATTGAGAAAATGTCTCCTACAACCTCATTAATTATTGCTCAGCAAATTAATACTTATTACCTTATCCAGAGGCAAATGGAAGATAGTCAGCAAAAGATTTATGAGAACATGGTTGATTGGGTAATGGTTCAAACACATACCAAAAGTAAAGATGCTGCGGATATAGTCGCTTCTTATTTTGTTCAAAATTGTGAGATTTTTTAATGTGTAACGGTCAAATAAACTTGGAGACTTTGTTAGGCACTTTTTCTTAATTTCATCTCATATTCTGCTGGAGAGACATTCCCCAATTTATAATGTCGCCGTCTCTGATTATAAAATGGCTCGATGTAATCAATAATATCAGCCATTGCTTCACGCCTTGTCTGATAACGACGATAGTTAACTCGCTCTGATTTTAAGCTGCGGAAAAATCGCTCGGTAACCGCATTATCCAAGCAATTTCCTGCTCTACTCATACTTGAGACTAAACCATGTTCTTTCAGGGAACGCTGAAATGCCTCACACGTATATTGCACACCCTGATCTGAATGGAATAGCACGCCATCAGTTGGCTGTCGTTTATTCACGGCTAACCGTAAAGCACGTGTTGTTAGTTCGCTATTGGGCTTATCCGAGAACGCCCAGCTAATTACCTTACGAGAGCATAAATCCATAATCACTGCTAGGTACAACCAGCCTTGCTGTGTGCGTATATATGTAATATCACCCGACCACAACTTGTTGAGGCTTTGCGGATTAAACTGACGATTTAAATAATTAGGTGCAATCACCGATGGCCTACCTCCAGCCGGATATTTATGCTGTTTAGGTCGTTTAGCGACTAACCCTAATCGTTTCATCGATGTACGCACACGGTGAAGACCAATATCAAAGCCTAATGCTTGCAACTCACCGTGCATACGTACTTTACCGTAAGTGGCATCCATATCAACATGGATTTGCTTCATCGCAGCATCAAGCTTCACACGCTCAGGACAGATAGGCTTAGGCTTGGCTCGATAATAAAATGAGCTAAACGGAATCGATAGACAACGGCATATTTGCCTAACTTTACTTCCTGCCTTTTTCAGCTTGGCAGCTACTTGCTGCCGTTGCTCATTTCCATAGCGAAAAAGGCTGAAGCTTTTTTAACAGCGCATTGTTACTTTGTAGCTGCTTAACTTGTTTCTCTAGTTCTTGGATGCGGATTTGCTCTAGCGTTAATGCGCTAGCTTTGGGTGTATAACCTTTTTGCTCTTTTCTATATTGGCTTACCCAGCGCTGAATTGACGATAATCCAACATCCATTGCTGCTGCCGCATCTTTATGTTTATAACCGTGAACAATGACTAGCTCAGCACACTCACGTTTAAATTCTGCTGTTAATGTTTTCTTTGGCATTTTGACCTCGTTAGTTAATGGTATTTTACCTCTAACAAAGTCTCTAGTTAAATTATACCGTTACAGAGCAGTCGCGAAGCTAGTTTTGCCAAGAGTTACGGGTGGCTTTTGGCACTAAACCAAAAGTTCATAAAATCAGCGGTAAGTTTATTTTCTATTTCCATTGCCCGCTCTGTTGGGCAAAAAATGGTAAATATAACTTGGGTATCACCTAAATTGGAAGTTGCCACTTCAATGCTAGGCTCAGGCCCTGCAATATTAATGTCTAGCCGATTTTCAATGACTTGGTTGTACCTTACCGCAACGTCATTAAAGTCAGCACAGTAGTTGTTGGCTTTTTCTTTTAAAGCATCAATAAAATCAAACGGATTGACGCTACCATCTCGTGTAATGGTGAAATTATGGACGGCATAACGTTTTAAGAAGTTTAAATTTTTAATGGCAGAGGTTACTAACTGACTATTGGGAATATATACCGTTTTACCGGTAAATTGATAGTTGTCGATATTTAATTCGAGAATGGTTAAATTTGCCCAGTCGATAGAGTTAACTTCGCCATAATGTTTACCTACTTGGATCCAGTCGCCAATGCGAAATGGGCGATTGGAAATCACATAGATAAAACCAATAAAGCATTGAATAAATTCGCGAGTAGCTAAAACAATTGCGACAATAAAGGCCGCAATAGAGAAGGCAAACTTTTGAATTTCCACTGACCAAATATTAAAGATCATGAAAATCAAAGCAAAGTTAAATATATTATTGAGTAAATTTACCGTAAAACGTTTATCGATTTTTTTCTTTTTCGCCCGACGCTTAATAAAGCGAGTAATAAGCAATTTAAGCGTAATGATGAGGAAAGCTAACACCACAGTTATAATGGTTTTATTCTGTAATAAGGTCTCAATTAAGTACATGCTTGCTGGTTCTCACGTTAAGCCAAGTATAAATATTTTAATTTAATTGTTGTGCGCAATGAAAGCTGAACGGTAGATGATTTTCTTCAACAAATCGAGCGTTATATTGTCAAGTAGCTAACTATTCAAAAATATATTTTTATACTAAGGGCTGTTCAGCTAAGATTAATATTCAATGGTTTATGCTTAACCTATCTATTAGAAAATATAGCTAATTGAGAAACTTAATCTTTGTTGAGTAGTCAAATTTAGGCTGAATAAACCTACTCTTGTTTATCAGATAATAGTTTATTTCAATTTATTGCATTAGTTATGCAAATTTATCAACTGTTTTACTAGGAACGCATATGAAACGATTTACTGCCATTGCCTTGATCGCAATTTCAACCCTTTCTATTTCGACTTTCTCTTTTGCCAATAATAGTTTGCCAAGTAATCGCCATATTGCCGTAACAGGGACGGCAGAAATGATGGCTATGCCCGATATCGCTATTGTGCATTTGAATGTTGAAAGTACCAAGAAAACCAGTTTAGACGCTAAACAAAATGTTGATGAACGGGTAAATAATTTATTAGACGGTTTGGCGCAATTTAATATTGATGAAGCCAATGTTTCTGCTTCTAATATTTCCACTGAGGTTCGCTATGCATACGATCGTGGTGAGCGTAATAAAATTGAAGGCTATATCGCAAGACGAGCGTTGAAAATCACCTTGAATGACATAGCAAAGTTAAATGCTTTTATGGACTTTGCGTTAAGTGTCAAAATTGATGCTATTAGAAATATCGAGTTGAAATCTTCTCAAGAAGAAGCCTTAAAAGCTGAGGCAAATGCGCTGGCGGTTAAAAATGCTAAAGCCCAAGGTAAAGTGCTGGCGAATGCTTTTGACGCAAAATTGGGCGCTATCTATAGTATTAATTCTAATAGTAATCGTATTCATCATAGATACGGCGCTAATAGTGATGCTGAAACCTATGCTGTAAGTGCTCGAATGGGCAGCAGTAGCGCCAAACCTGGCCGTTATTTACAGGAAAATATTGTTTTTTCTGCCTCGGTGAATGTTGTTTTTGATCTAGAGCTTTAAATTATTGCTGAATAAAGTCAGCGTCAATTGATTGTATGGCTTAAGTGAATATTCTTATTATCGGAGCCTCTGGCTCTGGGCAAACAACGTTAGGAAAAGCGCTAGCGCATAAACTAGCGTTTACGTTTTTCGATGCCGATGACTTTTATTGGCTACCAACAATACCCGCCTATCAGAAAAAGCGTGATACGGATTCAAGGCTAGCGTTAATATTACAAGCAAAAAAATCTAATTCCTGCGTTATTGCTGGCTCTGTTTTAGGTTGGGGTGATGTATTAGAAGAGTGTTTTGATTTAATTGCATTTTTATCTTTAGACACGGAAATAAGATTACGTCGATTAAGAGCTAGAGAGCAAGAAGAGCTAGGCTTCGTTGATGAAGAATTTATAGCTTGGGCAAAAGAATATGAAAACCCCAATTTTAATAGTCGCAATCGCGTTAAACATCTTAACTGGTTAGCTAATAAAAAAGCAAAGGTGCTAACAATTGATGGTGATCTTACCGTAAAGCAACGCTTAGCGGCAGTGATGGCAGCACTAAATGAAAGACTTGATAATAGCGAACAAAGTTAACTAACCGCTATTAGAACATAGATTTTCAGGTTTTAAGTGCATATCATCAACATGCTATATTTTTCATGTTAACATTTAAAATCAAACGCTTAATTGTATTTTCTTAGTAATTTATCTACAGTAGAACTCTAGTTTGCTCTGAGGTAAGGTTTACGCTCAGAGTACAGTTTATTATTAAGCATATGATCATTAAAAGGATGTATTCATCAAAGGATATGAAATGAAAGCGATAAAACAATTATTGACAATATTAACGTTTGTGCCGTTATTTTTATTTGCGCAAGAGCAAGTTACTACTCAAACAGAACTAAGCGAAGAGGAAAAATATAAGCAGTGGGCGCAACAAGTTTGGGATTCACTGAATCGTTTAACGGGTGAAATTAAACTTGATAATGCGGTTGCCACGTTAAATGTGCCGGAAAGTTTTTATTATTTATCTCCGGGTGATGCTGAAAAAGTATTGGTTGATGTTTGGGGAAATCCTCCCGGGCAAAAAACATTAGGCATGCTGTTTCCCGCTAGTATGACGCCGTTTGATGCAGATTCATGGGCGGTAACCATTGAATATGAAGAAGATGGTTATGTTTCAGATGCCGACGCTGAAGAAATTGATTACGACGAATTATTAGAGCAAATGAAAGAAGATACTGCAGTTGTAAGTCAGGAAAGAGTGCAACAGGGTTATGCTGAAATAGCTCTTGTTGGCTGGGCTTCGCAACCCTTTTATGAGAAGGAAACTCATAAGTTGCATTGGGCGAAAGAGCTTAAATTCGGTCAAAACCAAGTTAATACCCTCAATTATAATATTCGAGTTCTCGGCCGCAAAGGCGTTTTAGTTCTGAACTTTATCGCTCAAATTGATCAAAAAGATCTTATTGCCGCTGAGTTAGATTCAGTGCTAGCGATTGCTGATTTTGACCAAGGTGCAAAGTATAGTGATTTTGATCCTGAGCTTGATGAAGTTGCCGCTTATGGTTTAGGTGCACTAGTTGCAGGTAAAGTAATTGCTAAAACAGGCTTTATCGCTGCCGCCATTATTTTCCTTAAAAAGTTTGGCGTTATATTTGTTATTGCAATTGCCGCATTTTTGAAACGAATTTTTACCCGAAAAAAAGCATAGCTGCTAATATTAAGGTGTGGTCAAAAAATAACCGGTTTGTTTACAGTGTGTAATAGGCGTTATGCCTGAATAATGTCAACAGTTAGCTCTGTAATAATCTGGCTTTACCTAACGTGACTCGGTCGACATGCCCTGATAAATAGGGATTAAGGAGGCAATATGGATATAGTCTATTGGGGCAAGTACTTGATGATGGTGCTATTTGGCATCTTATTGTTGTTACTCTCGTTGCGCGAATGTTTAGACACCCTCAATTTAACTTTTAAACCAAGTAATTTTCTTCGTTATTCTATGCGCTATATGGGACTATTTATTCTGGTTTATAGTGTCTATTGTCTCATTATTGATAGTATTTTAATTCGTTAAAGTTACTTGAATTATCTCTCTTCAATATAAAATCTGGCGATGTTGGCGGCTTTAGAGCTGAATATCTTCCGACAGCATACAAACCTATGTATTTTCCGAGGCTTTATCTAGCCTTTATGGTACTAAGGTGCCAAATATTCGCCAGGTGAAATACGATAATCTTATACATATTTAATAATGTAAGGATTAATTATGCTTAAGGGGAAAGTTGCTTTAATTACCGGTTCGACAAGTGGCATCGGCCTAGCAACCGCACATGTATTAGCAGCTCAAGGAATAAACTTAGTTCTGCATGGTTTAATGTCGGAAACTGAAGGCGAAAAGTTAGCTGGTAAATTTTCCGGTCAATATGGCATAAATGTGTTGTTTGATAATGCTGATTTAAGAAGTGTTGAAAGTATTGAACGTCTTATTGTTAGTGCAATTGACCATATGGGTAGTATCGATATTTTAGTGAATAATGCCGGTATACAACACACAGAAGTAGCCGAAAATTTTCCGCTTGATAAGTGGAATGCAATTATTGCGATAAACTTATCTGCGGCATTTCATACCATTCAAAATTCACTTCCTATGATGAAAAGCAAGGGCTGGGGAAGAATTATTAACGTTGCCTCTGTTCATGGACTAGTGGGCTCGGTCAATAAATCCGCGTATTGTGCAGCCAAACATGGTTTAGTTGGCCTGACAAAAGTACTGGCCTTAGAGTGTGCTGAATCAGGTGTTACGGTTAACGCCATTTGTCCTGGCTGGGTCGATACGCCACTGATTAATGACCAAATATCTGCGGTTGCGCAGCAACAAAGAACGACTTTTGAACAGGCTAAATATCAATTAGTGACGGCAAAACAACCGTTACCTGAAATGATGGCGCCCGAGCAAATTGGCGAATTTATTCTTTTTCTTTGTCGTGACAGCGCTCGAAGTATTACAGGTGCAGCGTTACCTATGGACGGCGCTTGGACCGCCCAATAACTTATTAAACAGAATCAAACTTGATAAAAAAGGGCTGTCTCAAAATTACTGAGGAGCCCATATAGGAAGTGGATAACTTATTGCTCGGCGTTGGCCATTTAAGCCTTTATTCACTGTTAATAAACTTTTTAATGATCATGTATGTTTGCTGATACTGTTCAGGTATCAATTTTGATAGCAACATATAGGCATGGATCAGTTCGTTAAATTGATAATGGTCAACACTCACACCCGCTTGTATGGCTTTATCAGCGTAAAGAGCTCCCTCATCTCGCAAAGGATCACAACCGGCAGTGATAACCAAGGTTTTGGGTATACGATGATCAAACCGGCCAAATAGCGGTGAGTTTTTTCTTACTATTTCTAATGCTTCATTTGATAACGTTTCTGAGAAATTTTTACCTTCAATATTAAAGTATTGTTGAAAATACCAACGTATTTTATGAATTTCTAAGAGAAAGCCATGACCATTTTCTTTGATTGAAGGGCAGCTCATGGTGTAATCAACACTTGGGTAAATTAGAATTTGTTTATTAATCTCAACCATAGAATTGTCGAGGTTATTCATCACTAAACTCGTACAAATGGCGCCACCGGCACTGTCGCCTGCAATATAAAGTTCGTCACTATGCGGATAACCTTTTAATAAGGTTTGGTAGTTTTCTAGTAAGTATTGGCAGTCATCTAAACCACAAGGAAAAGGATGTTCAGGTGCTAAGCGATAGTTGATACAAATAACAATAGCATTGGCTGTTATCGCGAGCTCTCGACTGATAGGATCATACAACTCAATACTGCCACACATATGGCCACCACCATGAAAATGCAGTAATACTGGTAGACTTTGTGTCGGAGCTGGATTATAAATTCGTGCTGCAATTATTGCTCCTTGATTAGTGAAGCTGACATCTTTTATTGTTGCAATGTCAGGTCCTTTTATCATGTAGTTGGATAAGTTTTCTAAATTTTTTCTTACAGTACTTACCTCAAAAAGAGCGTTTGCTTTTGCTGCTTGTGCAATTGCTTCATTAACCTGCTTGAGGAAAGGTTTTAAATTAGTTGATACAACACCGCGCATGTTAGTTTCCTTCTAATTTTAGTTTATTTGTTCTACCAGTTTCTGGCAAAAAGTAACTACCAATAAAGAGTGTCGAACTAAGTGCGGTGATAAGCACAAATGACCAGGTATAGTCACCTTGATTGATATCGACCAAACGTCCGAAAAACCACAAAATTAGTGTCGAGATTAAGTAACTGATGGAATAAAACATGCTAAAGACGATGGTGATGCGAGCAGCTGTCATCTTAGGAAGTTCGTGTGGTATTGAAACTAACGCGGTTACTGGCAGGAAGATAAAAAAACCTAACGCCATGGCAGCAAAAGTTTGCAGCCAATATAACTCGCTAAAGGAAAAAATTGCGGTGCTGATCACAACAACTAAACCAGACCAACGTATAACAGGTAAGCGAAAAGGTACTTTTTTACTGTAAATAATACCGAATATAGTGCCAACAATACCAAAGCCAATAACCCACTTACTTTGCACAATACCGGCTTTGGGGTAAAACGTGAACAAGCAAATGTAAAAAGCTAAAATGCCTGAATAGGCTAAACCGTATAGCCAATTGAAAGCATCTTTTAATCCTTGGCGGTAGCTATAGTTTTCTGCTATTTGATTTTGGCTTTGTGCTAATTTCTCAGGCTGCTCAATTTTTACAAAAAGCCATAGCAGGGCAAGTGCTAAACTGATGATAGAAAATAGTGCCAAACTATTACGCCAGCTACCGGTGAGTTGATTAATACTTTCCATTTGCCACAAAATTATTGCTGTACCTATATTAAAAGCCACCGCGTTTATGCCATTAATAGTGGCCCGCTCTTCTGTTTTAAAAAAGCGTAAAACGATAGGGTTAAAGTACACCACCATAAAGGCACCACCAAGTCCCATCAAAAATCGACTCAGTAGTAGCAATTCATAATTTGCTGCGTAGGGGGTTAACAAACCTATGGTGATGAAGAGGCTGGAAATAAAAAAAGCATACTTAATACCGAGTTTTATTGCGATCCAGGCAGCTACGAAGGTGCCGACTATTTTAGCTAAAGTGACTGCACCGCTGATAAAGCTTGCTGAGGCTAGGCTGTGAACATCAAGAGAAAGCATGATACTTTGCATGCTAGCGGTGCCACCAACCCAGGCCATTGCAAATAATACATAACTAAAGAAAACAATAGCTTCTACTAAATATTTGTTTGTGATTTTCATCTATGATAATTTTTAAACTGATAAGTAACGAATGGCTAGACTACCCTAGGGAATTAGGAAAATAAGTACTACCTTAGTGCACTACAACGTACTGGCGAGCATGATATGCTAAATCATAAATTGCCCATGCTGCGTGCATAACGATATTAAACAAAGGAATAAACTTGTTAGCTTGGTTATCTATTGACACATGGTTAGTCACCATTCTTTCTATTGGTTATCTCTGCCTACTTTTTTTAGTTGCTTATAAAGGTCAGAACCAATCACCAGAACAATGGCGCTGTAAGCCATGGGTATATAGCTTATCTTTGGCCGTTAGTTGTACATCTTGGGCTTTTTACGGCACGGTAGGGCAGGCAGCAACCACAGGGGCATGGCTAGCGCCTATTTATATTGGCTCTATGCTTTGTTTAGTATTGGCTTGGCCAATGCTGTTGAAAATGCTGAATATTATCAAACAGCAAAACTTAACTTCAATAGCTGATTTTATTGCCTTTCGATATGACCGTTCTCCTAAAATAGCCATAACCGTGGTCTTGATAGCACTGGCCGGCACCATTCCTTATATTGCCTTGCAATTACGGGCAATTAGCACCAGCTTTGATTTACTGACCGGCACCTTTCAATCGGGCATCAGTACGGCATTTGTGGTCACTGTAGTATTAATTATTTTTAGCATTATATTTGGTACTCGCCAAATTGCCGCCAGTAAGCAAAACCAAGGTTTAGTGCTCGCCATAGCTTTTAGCTCTATCGTGAAATTATTAGCCTTAACGACTGTTGGTATATTTGCAACGTTCTTTATTTTTGATGGCTTTGCTGATCTTATTACTCAGCAGCAAAGTCGCGCGCTATTCAGCGAAAATAATTCTGTTTACCTCGCTATTGCCCAAGCAATTTTAGGCGCAATAACTATTTTTGTGTTGCCGCAACAATTTCATATGATGATGATCGAGAATCATCACCCACAAGAATTAAAAACAGCCCGTTGGTTGTTTCCACTTTATTTCATTTTAATCAATATTTTTGTTTTACCGATAGCCATTGCGGGGTTGATTACTTTCCCTGGTGGCAGTGTTGATGCTGATACCTATGTACTGACTTTACCTTTATTTTTTCAACAAGCTTGGTTGGGCGTTGTGGTATATATAGGTGGCCTAGCAGCGGCAACTAGCATGGTTATTGTCTCAGCTATCGTGCTAAGCACTATGATTTCAACGGAAGTGATTACCCCGATAACCTTAAAATTTAAATGGTTCACAAAAGCTGCTACCCCGCAATTTGCCGGCGTGTTGCTAAAACAGCGCCGACTCGCTATTGCTGCAATATTGCTATTTGCCTTTGCATTTGAACGTAGTATTAATCAGCAAAGTCATTTGGCCAGTATTGGCTTACTCTCTTTTGTGTTGCTATCGCAGTTTGCCCCAGCAATTATTGGTGCACTGTATTGGCGTAAAGCCAATGCAAAAGGGGCATTAACCGGCTTAATTGTTGGCAGCCTGGTGTGGTTTTTTACTTTATTACTACCTATTATTGCGCCTAACTTAATTTGGATAGAAAGTGGAGTTTTTGGACTTACTTGGTTAAAGCCCACAGCACTGTTGGGTATAGACTTTTTAGATGTCACGAGTCATGGCGTTTTCTACAGTTTATTGAGCAATATTGTCTGTTTTGTCTTGGTTTCTTTATTAACTCATCGCAGCGTTGGTGAAAAATTGCAAGCGGATATTTTCATTAATAAAAGTCAGAGTAAATTTGAGCGAAATCTTAGCACTGAAGATCTCTACAGTTTATTGATGCGTTTTATAGACAAAGACTCTGCCGACGCTTTAATGCAAATAGCAAAATCTAATCAAACGAAAACAGTGCCGGTAAATCTTGTTGAATTTACACGTTTGCAGCTGTCTGGTGTTTTAGGCTCAGCTTCTACCCGTATGGTAATGAAAGCAGCATCGACAGCAGATGAAGTACCATTAGAAGATGTTGTTAGTATTGTTGATGAAGCAAGTCAAATGTTCCGCTTTAATCGGGAACTACTGCAATCAGGTGTTGAAAATATAGAACAAGGTATTAGTGTCGTTGATGCCGATATGAGGCTGGTCGCGTGGAACCAACGCTATATTCAGTTATTGGATTATCCTGAAGGATTTGTTCAAGCGGGATTACCGATTGAAACATTACTTAAACACAATATCGCCAGAGGTATTATAGCGGGCCAACAGAATAATGAGCAGATGATCACTAAACGTATTGCTCATATGCGCAATGGTGATAGTCATCACTTCCAGCGAACAATGCCTAACGGCATCGTATTAGAAATACGTGGGCAATCAATGCCCGGTGGCGGCTTTGTCAGTACCTTCTCTGATATAACCGCACATATTGAAGCAGAAAAATCATTACAAAAGGCTAATGAAAGTCTTGAAAAGCGTGTTGCAAATAGAACGCAAGAATTACAAAAAGCAAAAGCAGAAGCTGAAGCGGCAAATAGTAGTAAAAGTCGATTTTTAGCCGCTGCAAGTCACGACCTTATGCAGCCATTTAATGCATTATCTTTGTTTACCTCAATGTTAAAAAAGAAAGTTCAAGGACAAGAGTTAACCGCACTCGCTGAACATATTGACGACTCTCTTAACGTAGTTGAAGCATTGTTGTCAGACTTAGTCGAGATTTCGCGATTAGATAATAGCTCTGAGAAAGTAGAAAAAAGTCAATTCGCACTCGATGATTTATTAAACCCACTTAACAATGAATTTGCAGTACTAACTGAGCAAGCGGGTATTCATTTCTCATCTCAATTAAGCCAATGTTTTGTGCACTCAGACAAGCGCATGTTAAGACGAATAATACAAAATTTTTTGTCGAACGCTGTGCATTATTGCAATGATAAACAGGGAGATAAAGCTGGCATTGAAAATCGTATTTTATTGGGAGTACGACGCACAAAAACCTCTATTCGTGTCGAAGTTTGGGACAATGGTCCGGGAATTCCATTGCTGAAGCAAAAGGCCATTTTTCGTGAGTTTGAGCGCTTAGCACAAAATCGTGAAATACCAGGATTAGGCCTAGGGCTGGCAATATCGGAGCGGATGGCCCAATTACTCGGCCTTTCAATTGGGGTGAAATCCCAACTGGGCAAAGGTACATGCTTTAGCATTGCTATACCAAGAGTTAATCCTTGTCATGAAAAGAAAGTAATGACTCAAAGTACTAAAACCAAGTTAAATAATGGCTTAGGGGCCTTAGCAGAAGTATCGCTGGATAAGCCATTTAATAACGTTATTGTATTATTGATAGATAATGATGAGCTAATGTTAACAGCTATGGCCTCGCAACTTACCGATTGGGGCTGTATTGTGATTACCGGCCATGATCAGCAATCATGTCAACAAAAGCTGGCTAATATTGATTGTTTGCCCAATATCATTATTGCTGATTACCATTTAGATTATGGCCAAAATGGTGTTGATTTGGTGCTGGCGATGATGAAAATACAACAATGTTTGCAACCGGTGATCATTTGTTCTGCCGATCCTTCAGAGGGAGTTAGGCAACACACTAGCGATGCTGAATTTTTATTTTTACGTAAACCGGTTAAGTCATTAGCGTTAAAGCGCATGATGCGCCAATTGCTTAAGTAAACTGAGCTAGGAAAAGCATTGTTATTAAGGGGACATAAAAGCGCTAGAAAATGATGCACTCGCAGGTCAGCAGCACTTATACTCTTAGTATCAACTTTGCAGTATGACAAATAACAGTTGGTGGTTATTTGGGAGTTATGTGTTTAATTTGAGGCTATGAGAATGTTTAGTCATGTGATGCTAGGTACAAATAATCTTTCCGAGTCTATAGAATTCTATGATCAAGTAATGTCTGTACTCGGCTATGCAAGGGAAGATACTGGGGATACGTTTGCGGGTTATGGAAAGAAAGAGAATATAGGAATTGGCGTTAACTGTCTTTGGATTGGGAATCCTTTTAATGGTAAACCGGCCAGCCCAGGAAATGGTGTTAATATTGCGCTGCTTGCTGAGACAAGAGAGCAAGTTAACAAATTTCACGCAATGGCAATAAATAATGGCGGGCAAGATGAAGGTGCACCAGGAATAAGGGGCGAAGTTCATCCAAATTTTTATGCTGCGTATGTCCGAGATCCTTTTGGCAACAAATTGGTTGCTGTTTGTCATGCTGAGTAAAACATATAACAATCATTCAAAAGGATAATGCCATCCCCACTTTAATGGTCATCTCTTCAATATTTTGACCAGCAACTTCAGCTCTTGATAGCGTGTTAGCAAACTAATATCGCACTTGATACTCCTTTAGTGCTAGTTGCTTAATATCCATTTTCTGAGTGTAGTTAGCACCTTCCAAAATAATAAAAAAGCGTCTAGGTTGGTTAAGCTTAAGAGACATTTAGGTGTTGTGTTGGGCTTAACATTAACTGCTGGTAGGCGAGTCCGGCTAGTGTGCGATTGTTCACTTCTAATTTTAATAATATCGCGGAAACATGTTTTTTGACTGTGGTTTCTTTGATCTCGAGATCGTAGGCGATTTGTTTATTTAATTGTCCATCTGCTATCTGGGTTAACACTATGTACTGTTGTGGGGTTAGCTGACTTAATTGTTTTGCGAGTTTTTGATGTGCCAAATCAGTTTGTTGGTCGGCATTAAACTCTATATGTTTTGGTAACCAAATATCACCTTCTAATACCGTATCAATGGCTTGGGCAATGGTGGTTAAATCGGCTGATTTGGGAATAAATGCCGCGGCGCCAAAGTTTATCGCTTTTTGCATGGTTTCAGAGTTGTCGTCTGACGAAACCATGATCACGACGATATCTGGAAAGTGGTTTTGTAGCTGAGTTAAACCGGTAAAACCGTCGTTGCCCGGCATATGCAAATCGAGAAAAACAATTTCTAAACTGTTATTGCTGGTAACCGCGGTGAGCAAATCGTGAAAGTTATCTACTTCCAATGTTTCGTCATCATCAATACACTCCGCTATCGCTTGCTTTAACGCCGTGCGAAATAACGGGTGGTCGTCGGCGATAATAACTTTTGCTGCTGACATAAAAAACTCCAGTTCTCGGTCTTAATGAAAGAGCTGAATTATTCAGCTCTGATATTCAGACAATAACATAATCAATTAAAATTGATATCCGACAGTGAAGGATACTGTTCTGGGATCACCATAATAGCCGATTAAGGTATTATCTCCGCCTAAGCCTGGAGCATAACCACCATCGTCTAATGGTGCAACGAACTGATAACCACCGACCATATAATCTTCATCTGTTAAGTTTTTAACATGTAATCCTGCGTTCCAATTACCGTCATCACTGTACCAAACAACGCTGACGTTGGTTAACCCATAACCATCTTGAGTCAGTAAGCTATTTTCTTCAAACAAAACATAATCGTCACGATAGTAGTAGCTCGCGTTAACAATAAAATCGCCAACCGTTGATTCTATGGTGTAATTCACACCAAGATTAAAGGTGTAGTCTGGGGTATTTGAAATTGAGAATGAGTCTGACTTGTCAAATTCTTCACCTGTGTCTGGGTCGGTATCGATGACTTCTTTAAAGTCAGTGTCGATAAAGCCAAAACTTGCGGATAACATTAGGCTTTCAGTAGCTAAGTAAGTAAATTCAGCTTCAACGCCGGTTGCATCTGAAGTACCAATATTTCCCAGCCTTTGATTGAGTTCAGTTGCATCTTCACTTGGTAGCACTGAGATGTATTGACGGTCTTTGTGATCAAGCGAGAAAAGTGTGATATTGGCACGTAAGCGATTATCTAGCCATTCGCTTTTCATACCTATTTCAAATGAATCAACTTCTTCAGGATTTGCCGCGGGCTCTGCTGTGGTTGCACGCGGGTTGAATGTACCTGATTTGAAACCTTGCGAGAAACTGGTAAAGAACATTAAATCACTATTAGCTTGATATTCAAGGCCAATACGAGGCGTAAATTTAGACCAGTCATCTTCATCGTCAAGCACAATGGGAACTAAGTCTCCCTCAGGTCGAATATAGCCATCAATCCAGCCCGACTCAGGATAGACAGTGTCAAATATTAACCCGTTGCGTACTAAGGCTGCTTTTTCATCTTTAGTGTAACGTGCTCCAGCGGTAACAGACCATTTCTCTGATAGGTCGTAGCTTAATTGCGCATAAACAGCTTTACTGGTGGAATTGCTGCAACCACTGACTTCTCGTGTTAAACCGGGAGCGCCAAAAGCGCTTTGCCCTAATACTTCTAAAATGGCTTCAAATTGCCCACATGATTCACCATCGTAATAATATAAACCAGAAACAAGTTTATAATTTTCGCCGATGTTATTGAGCTGAATTTCATGCGTTTTCTGTTCGTCGTCATATATCGCAGGAACATCAAAAATTCTCAAAGAGGTGTTGTCAAAGTCGATATTTGTTGGTGAGTAGCTGTCGCGCGATGAAAAAACATATTTTAATGTTGTAGCATCACTAACGTCCCACTTAGCGCTAAAGCTGATGCCTTCTAGTTCGACTTCATTCCATGTTGGCAAACTGGTGTAGGAATCATAAAAACTGTCTGGCACCGGCGCATCAGTGAGTATACTGGGCAGTAATCGATAACCGCCTTTGGCATTTGAGTCGTCTTGGGTTTTATCCCAGTTGAAACTAAAAAGTAAATTATCGCTGGCGTGATATTCAAGACTAACTCTGCTTGCGACAACGTCTTTATTGTAGTTTTCTTTATTTTGATTATCGAGATCAGAGCTTAAATAGTCGCCGAACCCGTCACGTTGTAAGCTGGCTAAACCAAAACCGACATAAAGTTTGTCGGCAATGATCGGGTATTGACCGGTTAGCTTTATGTCTTTTTGATTGTATTGGCCAACGGTACCTTGAATTTTTAACTCAGCGTCACCAGACATTTCTTTGGTGACATACTTAATCGCACCACCTATAGTATTTTTACCATAAAGTGTCCCTTGTGGTCCGCGTAATACTTCAACTCGTTCAATGTCGAGTAAATCGAGTACTGCACCTTGCGGTCTGGCAATATAGACATCATCAATATAAATTCCAACGCCGGCTTCATAACCCCATAATGGATCTTGTTGACCGACACCACGAATAAATGCGGTGATGGTAGAGTTAGTGCCGCGGCTACGTTGTAATGTCGTGTTCGGGGAAAATTGCTGAACTTCGGTGATTATTTCGATACCTTTCTCTGCAAGTTCATCGGCGCTTAATGATGTTATTGCCACCGGAACTTCTTGTAAGCTTTCAACCGATTTTCGCGCGGTGACTTCAATACGTTCTAATGTTGGATCATCAGCTAATTGCTCATTAGCTTGCGCAGCCATAGTGTTTTGGCTGGTGAGTGCCGCTGAAATTGTTAAGGCTAAATAACTCAACCTACCTGCATAACGTTTCATAATTTTTCCCCGTATTTTTATATCTAATAAATAGCTAATTTACGCACTTTATTGTTTTCATTAGTGTGCATAAAACTCTATAGTAAATTTGCAAGAAGATAATTTGTACTATAGTAGTATGCTGTTCGTATTAGTTGTTAAGTCATTGTAATCATTGTTTTATATTGATTTTTTAAATAGTAATTGTAGTTTTTATATTGCTACGGCTAAATTTCCCAAGCATTCAGTAAATACTGAACTGTGCTAATTGGCGCTTTAATAACAAAAGGAGCCTCACTGCCGCCATTGGCTATATCAGGTGTTATCGCGATACCGTGAGTCATATTTTCAATTTCAATGAGTTCGACATCGGGTAGTTTATTTTGTCCTTGCCATTGACTGACTTTATAACCAGGATGGTTTGATACCTTTGGTTGTGGTGACGATTGGCTTAACTCCGCCCAATGTATGGCTAATTGTTGCGCGTTAATAGGATTTACCACTGAGTCTTGAGTGCCGGTCCAAATTGACAATGGCGGCCAATTGTTGTTTGAGCTGTTTTTTTGTTTTACTAACTGGGTTAATTGCGATGATTGTTGCGATGGGCCGCTGCGCATACAAGCGATGGCGGTGATTAAATTATCCGCACAAGGGTAAGGTATGCCAGCAACAATTGCACCAGCAGTAAAAATTTCAGGATAATTGACCAACATCGAACTTGCCATAGCACCGCCAGCAGACAAGCCTATGATGTAGATATTAGTGATATTTTGCTGAGTATTCAGCGTTGAAATCATGTTTTTTATCGACAGGCTTTCACCTTGGTTTTTTTCAATATCTTGTTTGGAAAACCAATTAAAACAGCCTTTAATGTTGTTACTTTGGCTCTGCTGTGGAATGAGCAGGGAAAACTGTTTTTTGCTTGCTAAAGCGTATAAACCACTTTGTTTTGCAAGTACTTCACCTTGTTGAACGCAACCATGGAGCAAGACAATAAGGTTTGTATTGTCTTTTGCACCTTTCAAGTAGCTCGCGCTTAGTTCTCCGGGGTTAGTGCCGAAGTTATTTAGTGGTAAAAAGTTGGCGTGGCTGAAAGTGCAAAATAATGTTGATACAACTGCGATAAAAGTACAGATATGTTTATACATGACCAGTTTCCATGTTAAATAAGATAAAAGTTATAGACCAGAGCATGGCGTAACTATGGTAATTATTGAATGGTACTTTAGTTCCAGAGGAATTGTTAAACTATTATTTTATAAGATAAATTGCTTAAAAATAACTTGGTTTTTATGGCGTGACTTTACATGCCAACTGAAACCGAAACTGAAAGGGTGTTTAAAAGGTTTAGCTTTACGTGTTATCAAACTAATCCGTACTTCTTAAGGTGAATAAATAAGTACGGATATCGCTTAAAAATAATTAATGACTTGTTTTCAGTTCTAGATGTATATCGATAACCTTTTTATTATCTAAAATATACCAGCGCATGACCCAAGCAACCAGAAATGAACCAATGGCGGGAAATAGCGTAAACGATATTTGAATACCATGCTTTGCTGTGTTGCTTTGTTCGACATCGGCTTGGTAGCCATAATAGGCCAATAGCCAGCCTGCAAATGCTCCGCCAAATGCCACACCTAGCTTGATGAAAAATACCACGGATGAAAAAACTAATCCGTTTAATCTTATCCCCGTTTTCCAATGACCATAATCTATGGTATCGACCATTTTTGCCCACAGCAGTGGCGTTGCCATTTGCAAAAAGAAACTCCATAAAAAGAATAGTGTAAATGCTAGTTCTAATTGCTCTGGTCTTACCCAATAACTAACCACACAAATACAGGCGGCAATAAACTGCAGGCAAATATAAGCTCTAATTTTGCACATTCGCTTGGCTAGTTGTTGAGATAAAGCACAACCAAGAATACTGCCAATCATACCTAAGGTCATAAAGTTGGTAATTTGCTCAGGCACGCTAAGGTAATATTTTACATAGTAAACAGCCAATGTTGCTCGCAGTACTTGGCCAGTCAGTAAAAATAGCCCCGCAAGTGATAAAATACGCCATTGATCATTTTGCCATAGCAGCTTGATGTCTTCTTTAAGTGGAGCCTGCTTGGCTCTAGGTTGATGTACTCGTTCTCGAGTACCGTAAAAACAGAGTAAAAATAGAATAACCCCGAAAGCACTCATGGCTGTCATGGTTAATTGATAGCCTTTCGCCGTATCACCTTGACCAAAATATTCGACTAGTGGCAAAGTTAAAGCTGCAACAATAAGACCACCTAACATTCCGAAAACAAAGCGATAAGATTGCACAGAAACTCGTTCGCTTGGTGAAGCAGTAATCACGCCACCAAGTGCAGAATAAGGTATGTTTATTGCGGTATATACCAACATTAACAGAATATAGGTAACGGCGGCGTACAGTAGTTTACCGTTAGCTGAAAAGTCTGGTGCGATAAAGGTGATCACACTGACGATGCCGAAAGGAATGGCTAACCATAATAGGTAAGGGCGGAATTGTCCCCAACGAGTTTGAGTTCTATCAGCCCAAGATCCCATCAGAGGGTCTGTTATCGCATCAATGACTCTCACCGCTAAAAATAAACTGCCAACCCAAGCCGGAGATAAACCGACAACATCAGTATAGAAAATGAGGAGAAACATCATTACGGTTTGAAATATAATATTACTAGCTGTATCCCCTAAACCATATGATATTTTTTCTTTGATACTGAGCATTTTTACCTCTGTTTCTTGTTGTTGATTTAAAAACTAAAACTCGTCTAGTTGTGTTGATAGCGTAAGCCAAAACCATATGGAAAGAGGGGCTTGTATAAAATATCACTTTGCTTATTGCTTGTGTATGTTTGATCTGGCCAGCTAAAAGGCAGTTTGCCGGTAAAGTTGTAATCACCAAAAATCACATCTGCGATACCTTGTCCTTCTGAGCCTGGCAACCAAGCAGCGATAAACGCATTTGCACTAGATAGTTCCTTATTGATGATTAATGTGCGGCCAGATATAAGCACTACAATAACAGGGATGCCATTGGCTTTTATGTTAATGATGGTTGCCAAATCTTCTGGGTGCAGTAGCGCTAGTTCAAGAGAGTTACCGTAAGGTTTTAATAGCTTCATTTGCCCGTCCATTTGTGAGCCTGTCTCTACCAAGGTGTTTTCACCATCTCTAATATCGCCAAGTCCTTCGGCATAAGGCTTTTCACCAATTACAACGATAGCTACATCATATAAGCTGGCATTTGCATCTTGGGCAAAGTCCGCAGAAGAAAGTACCGCATTGGCGGCTACTTTTTTAATACCTTGCCAAATTGATGTACCGCCTTCTATATCATCACTATTTGAAGTCCCTTGCCAATCGAGGGTAAAGCCGCCACATTGGTGACCTATATTATGCGCATTTTTACCAGCAACAAGTATGCGAGCCTTTTTACTGAGCGGAAGCAGGTTGTTGTCATTTTTTAGTAGCACTAAAGATTGTCGTACAGCATCTTGAGCAAGATCTCTATGCATTTTACAGCCAAAACTTTGGTGATTAGCCCACGTGCGCTTTGAGGGTTGTGACTGGACAAATAACCCTAAGGCAAATTTGACAGAGAGGATGCGTGCAACAGCATCATTGATGCGGTTTATTGAAATCGTCCCAAGTTCAACATGACTATGAACATGATCAATAAAGGTACGCCAGTTTTGCGGCACCATAAAAACATCAATACCAGCGTTTATTCCTTTACTGACCGCGAGGTAAAAATCAGTGCTAAGGTCATCTATTCCTTCCATATCCGAAATTACAATCCCCGAGAAGCTCATATCTTCTTTGAGTGTTTCAGTGATCAGTTGGTAACTGCCATGGCACTTGTCTCCATTCCAACTGCTAAATGACACCATTACTGAAAGAGCACCGGCCTCCAGAGCACTAAAATATGGTCGCATGTGGGTGTTTTTTAGCTCTTGAAAAGATAACTTAGTATTTCCCTGATCTATGCCGTGTTGCGTGCCACCATCGCCAACCCAGTGCTTTATACAGGCGACAAGTTGTTGCCCACTTTGTTCTTGCTGTAACCCCGTTACTACATAGGGAGCATATTGACTAACTAGTGCAGGGTCTTCTGAATAGCTTTCATAGCTTCGCCCCCAGTGGCAGTCTTGTGCTACAGCTAGGTTTGGTGCAAACACCCAATCTATACCGGTTGTCATGACCTCTTTGGCCGTTACTTGAGCAATGTTGTTAAGTAATGTTGGGTTCCGGCTAGCACCAAGTGCAATATTATGAGGGAAAATTGTCGCGCCAGATACGTTGTTGTGTCCATGTATGGCATCGACACCATACATAACCGGTATTCCTAAGTATTGCTTGTCGCTGTCTCGGGATGCTAGCCAATATTCATCGAGCATTGCTAACCAGTCTTTGGGTCGGTTGTTAGCGGGAAATGAACCTGCAGCACTAAGTATCGAGCCAATATGATAATTTTTAACCTCATCTGGTGTGCAGGTAAGTCGCTCTACTTGGGTCATTTGGCCAATTTTCTGTGCGAGTGTCATTTGAGATAGCAAATTATCTACTTGGGCGATAATTTCGGACTGTTGCAACAATAGGGTCATAGTGGTATCTCTACAGCTATTAAAGATAAGTGATTTTCTTGTCTACTAAATTCAAAAATCATTAGGTTATAATCCAAAGTGCAACTCAAAAGTTTACTTTATTTGCTTAAAGTGAAAAAACGGCTTAATGTAGCGTCAGAGCTATTACCAAGCCAAAGTTGAAACTGTCCAGTTTCCGCGCCAAATTGCATCTTCCGATCATAGAAAGCTAAGTCTGATTTTGTTAGCGAAAATGAGATGGTTTTTCTCTCTTTTGCTTTAAGTGCTATTCGTTGAAAACCTTTAAGTTCTTTGACTGGGCGGGTTACATTTGCAACTAAGTCACGAACATATAGTTGCGCAACATCTTCACCGGCAAGGTTACCGATATTTTGCACTTCGACGGTAACAGTGAGAGTGTCATCAAAGCCGAGCACTTCTTTACTTAGCTGAATGTTTTGGTAACTAAAATCAGTATATGACAAGCCGAAACCAAATGGAAAAAGCGCAGAAAAATGTGTATCTAGGTGGCCAGCAACCATACCCAATGAAGTTTGGGGAGACCGCGCGGGTATATCATTCATGTGAACGAATTCGTGATCAGTAATGGGTTTCCCTGTGTTCTTTTGGGCGTAATATAATGGGATTTGGCCGACATTTCTCGGAAATGTTACTGGTAGCTTTCCTGAGGGTATTGCTGCACCAAAAATTAAATTGCAAATAGCCGGGCCAGCCATTGTGCCAGGGTGCCATGCATATAATAGGGCATCAACCTGAGGTAGCACCTTAGTTAATGTTAGGGGACGACCGGCCATGATAACTAACACAATGGGCGTCGCTGTTTTTGCAATTTCGCTGATCAGTTCTTCTTGGCAGCCAGGTAAGTCGATTGAGGATCGGCAATGAGCTTCTCCTGACAATATTGACTCTTCACCTAAAAACAATATCGCCACGTCGGCCTGTTGCGCCGATAATATCGCGTCGTTAAAACCTTCTTGTGATGTTGCTCGTGATGTTTCTAAGGCACGGCAATAGTCGATTTCTACTTGGCTATCGACATAATTTTGTATTGCCTCTAGGCAGGTAACGCTGTGTTTTTCTTCTCCGTCAAATATCCAGGTGCCTAATTGCTCATAACCGTCGTTTGCTAGCGGGCCAATAATAGCAGCGCGCTTTATTCGCTTAGCTGCTAGTGGCAGAAGGTTTTGTTCATTTTTTAATAGTACGCAGCTTTGCTCGGCGGTTTTTTGCGCTAAGGCGAGATGCTCTTGGCAAAGCAAACTTAGTTGTTTTTCTGCCGAGGTATATGGACAGTTAAAAAGATTTAATTGAAATTTTAAGGTGAGAATGCGAGCAACCATGGTATTGATGTTTGCTTCGTCTATTTTGCCGTCAGTAATTAGCTGCTCGACATTTTCTGCATAGGTGCGACTAACCATTTCCATATCTATGCCAGCATCTATTGCTTGGTATGCGGCGCTTTTATCATTTTCAGTAAAGCCATGAGTGCTTAATTGTGAAATGGAATCCCAGTCACTAACGACAAAGCCTTGATATTGCCACTCTTCACGTAGAACATCATTCATAAGCCAACGGTTTCCAGATGCAGGAACGCCATTCAAGTCACTAAACGCCGCCATAAATGTCGCGACACCGGCTTCTGCTGCCGCTTTAAACGGCGGTAAGTAAACATTGCGTAGTTCATGCTCACTTAAGTTAACACTGGCGTAATCACGACCACTTTCTGAAGCCCCATAGCCAACAAAATGTTTTGCACACGCGGCAATACTATCGTCACTTGCAAGCGAATTTCCTTGAAATCCGTTTATCATGGCGACGCCTAGTGTGGAACACAGATATGGATCTTCGCCTAGGCTTTCTGCGATTCTTCCCCAACGAGGATCACGACTAATATCTATCATAGGAGCAAATGTCCAATTAACTCCTAAACTTGAAGCTTCCTTGGCGCTAACTTGCGCTGCTTTTGTTACTAGCTCAGGCGACCAGGTTGCCGCCTGGCCTAATGGAATTGGAAATATTGTTTTGCAGCCATGAATGACATCTCTACCGATCAGTAATGGAATTCCTAGTCGACTCTCTTCTATAGCAATACGTTGCAGTTCATTAACGGTGTTTAGGTCAACCTCGTTTAATATTGAGCCAACGTGTCCCGCTTGAATTGCGCCTGCTAACTCATCATTAATATACCCTGCTAATCCTGATAGCTGACTCATCTGGCCTATTTTTTCTTGCAGCGTCATTTGCGCTATCAGCGCAGTTATTTGTGACTGATATTGAATTGAATTAGTTTTTCTGGATTCACTAATTGATGCAGTTGGCATTTTTATCGTATTTTTATTTAATTTTATCTTTACTCTAGAATTTATGCGCACTGTTGCAAGTAAAACGCGTTGAAGTGGACTAATGTTGAGGTGATGCGGGCAGTCGTTAGTTGCAATGTATGAAATTTCACTAAATAAAAAGTTGTTGATTATATAAGCTATTTCTTAATTGCTAAAGATTCCTTGTTGCTATATTTATGATTGCTCTCATCGCAATTGGTATTCAATGTAAATATTGTGATGGACCACTTCATCGTGTACAGATGACCATCTCATCGTATTTCTATTGTGCCGTTTACATTTCCAGATAAGGTCAAAGTAACATTTATAAATTTAGTCACAACAAACAAGTGCCGTTCATGCTTTTAATGTCACTGTTTTAGAGGCTAAATCAGCCAATGGAATACCTTGTTATGAGTTCAGCGCAAAAGTGCCAAACTGCAGCAGAAGATAGAATTTCTTTTACTAAGAAGTTTATTTATGGCCTAGGGGGATTAACCAATAATTTGCTTGGTGCGGCTATTGGCTCGATGCTAATCGTGTTGAATTTAGGCCTAGGTATGAATCCTGCTTTAGTTGGACTCATTGGTGCATTGCCTCGTTTGACCGATGCAATTACCGACCCTTTAATGGGCTATATTTCTGATAATACTCGTTCAAAATGGGGCCGTCGTCGTCCATATATATTCTTTGGTGCAATATTTTCAGGTGTTGTTTTTGCTTTACTATGGCAAGTACCTTTGGCACAAAGCGAGAACTTTTATTTTTGGTTTTTTCTAATTGGCTCTATCATCTTTTATTTAGCCTATACGGTGTTTGCCACACCTTGGGTGGCATTAGGGTATGAACTAACGCCTGATTATCATGAACGTACGAGTTTAATGGCTGTTCAAAACTTTATGGGGCAAATGGCATGGTTAGTTGCGCCTTGGTTTTTATGGTTTATGCAGTCCGATGTTATGTTTGACGATATGATGGAAGGTGCCAGTTGGTTAGCGATAATCATAGGTATTTTCGCTATCGTAGTTGGTGTACTGCCAGCAATATTTTTAAAAGAACGGTTCACTTTGTCTAGTGAAAAAACGCTCGAAAAAATTGATAATAAGCATAACGCAGAGAAACCTGAAGGTGTTGCAGCTCAGGAAGAGTTTCCTAGTGGCCTGGCTGATTTCTTTAAGGGCTTTATTGCTACGATTAAATTCTCTCCGTTTTTACGACTTTGCGCAGCAACATTTTTAGTCTTTAACGGCTTTATGTTAGTCGCGTCATTTCAAACCTATGTCATTATTTATTACGTTTTTTCCGGTGATCAGGCCTTAGGTGCTGAGTATGCCGGCTGGTCTGGCACTGTCTCCGCCATATCGACGTTTTGCGTCATTTTTTTAGTGACTAAGCTGTCGGCAGCCGTCGGCAAGAGAAAAGCTTTTTTTATTGTAACCAGCGTGTCGATTTTTGGTTATGGCTTAAAGTGGTTTTGCTATAACCCAGACTACCCATTGCTGCTACTTGTGCCTCCCGTGTTTATTGCATTTGGCTTAGGTGGCTTGTTTACCTTAATGGGCTCTATGGTTGCTGATGTTTGTGATTTTGATGAGCTGAAAACGCGTCAGCGCCGAGAAGGAATGTTTGGGTCAATATATTGGTGGGTGGTCAAACTTGGAATGGCGCTGGCGTTAGCTGTTGGCGGATTTTTATTAAATGCTACCGGGTTTGATGTTGCGCTTGGAGGCGCACAGTCGGCTGATACCCTATATATGATGCGTCTTTTTGATGTCTTGATCCCAATGTTGAGTTCAGGTATAGCGATTTGGATGATCGTTAAATATCCGATAACGGAAGATAGGGCGCTTGATATTCGCCAGCAACTAGAAGCTAGGCGGGGTAAAAGTAACCCA
This sequence comes from Colwellia sp. SU-HH01172, assembly GCF_057553355.1. NCBI lineage: Bacteria > Pseudomonadati > Pseudomonadota > Gammaproteobacteria > Alteromonadales > Colwelliaceae > Colwellia > Colwellia sp. SU-HH01172. The sequence continues at coordinate 283,270 of NZ_BAAJMB010000005.1, forward strand.
GTACCGGCATCAGATGCTGATGCTGAACTTTCTGTCGCCGAGCAAAGTTAAGTCTTTATACGTTAAGTTTCAGTTTCCAATCAGACCTCCCTGTACTGATGGTTGCACTCAAGTTTTATGACGGTATAGCGCAGAAAGTTAGCGACTATGGTATTACTCATAAACCTTGAGTGCTTTTTTCTTCTTTGAATAACTGCTGATAGTGGTTTTCCTAAATATATAATCTTTACCTCGCCTAATCGAAAGCATATTTTAATATCATCATTAGAACTTGTTTTAGTTCTTAAAAGTTATGCTTAGCTTGGTGCTTTGGCAAGTATAGTCCCTAAAGTTCTTTGTTTAAGGGGTAACTAATAGTTCAGCATCACCAATCAGTTACAGCCGCTTTAGGCAAATGAAGCATATAAATAACTCATCGCATCAAATTACCCGGAACGGTGTTCTGGCCTTTATAGCTATTAGATAATAAAAGAAAATTTGTGACATAGTTGTTGATAATGATGATTGATATAACAAGGGATTGAAAGTGCTCTTAGGTCAGCATTAACAACTTGTGTGCTTAATAACTGCCGGTATTAAGGTTGGTTGCTATTTGCCGTAAACTGTAAATAAAATAAATGAGCGCATAAAAAAATCGCAGCCTAATTGACTGCGATTTTTAAATTTAATATTAATACGATGATTTAGTTAACGCTATCACGAACATCTAAGATATAACGAAGATTAGTTTGCCAAGAAAATAAGTATTACTACGCATAACAACCTTAGCTACCGCATCAAATGTTCGCGGGCTGTTTACTTTAATAAGCAGCCCTTAAGTCACTAATGCTTAGTCACCCATAGTGTATCTAAATCCAAGCACATACCTTGGGCCATATTGTGCGGCACTGACAAATTGATTTTCGAAACGGCTATATTTGCGTTCAGTTTCGTTGGTCAAGTTAACACCATCAAAAAACACCGTCATATTGTCAGTGACTTCATAGTTAACACTTAGGTCCCATTGCAGGAATTCTTCAGCATATAGAGGTGCTGAGTCACCACCTGTATCAGGCAGGCCTAAACCCACTAAGTATTCATCACGCCATGCGCCAGTGACTTTGACAGACAAGCCGTCCTTTTCATAGAACATTTGTAAGTTGGCAGAATCACTTAGTCCTTCTAGTACCTTTTGACGACCAATGAAGTAATTATCGACATCAACATCACCGCCAACAAAGGTGGCATTAACACCAACACCAAAACCAGTTTCACCAAATAGATGTTGAACAGCAAGCTCAATACCATTAACTTTACGCGCTTCAACATTCTCTGGTGAATCAATAGTCCACTCGATTAAAGGGTCAGTTGCAGAGTCGGGTAATACTCGATTGTTCTCACCAATACCAACACCATTTGCAACAATTTCATTGTAAATAGCAGCATCAGTAGCTTGTTCACCACGTCCTTCAATAGCAGATACGGCATTATTCCAACGCTGACCTAAGTAAACGTCATGTAAACCTTCATAAGTTGTCTTTACTGAAGAGCCGGCAATCCAGTCATCAACATCTTTCCAGAATAAGCCAACAGAAGCATAGCTTGCATCATCGTAGTAATACTCAAGCGACAGATCTAAGTTGGTTGATTTAAATGGTTGCAAGTTAGTGTTACCGCGACTACCACTTCTTGAACCGACTTTAGGTGAAGGGGTTAAATCTAGGTTACCCAACATATCGCCTAAAGAAGGTCGAGTAATGGTTTGACCTATAGATGCCCGTGCTACTAGGTCGTCACTTAGGTCAACTTTAATGTCTAGCATAGGTAGTAAAAAGTCGTATTCACCCTCAAATTCAACTTCAACTTCGCCGCCACTAGCAAATTCAGTGATCCATTCTGAGCCACCGGCCCAGTATACTTGCTCCGCCACGCGACTTTTTGCTGGGCTAACAGCGTCAGTTTGTTCATAACGTAAACCAAGGTTCACTTGCACGTCATAACCACTGATTTCAAATGCCCAATCGGTAGCAACATATAAGCTGATAGTTTCTTCTTCAACTTTCTTGATTGGGAAGTTATCAAAAGTGCCAATTTGATAAACGTCACTACCAACTACATCTTCGGTTAGAAATAGGGCTTGTCTGGTATAGGCTTCATCAAGGTCAAATGTGTAAGCGTAACCAGGTGAAACACCACCTGAGCCAAAAGAAAACTCGTCAAGAAAATCACTTAAATCAACTCTTTCAAACATACTATCAGGGAATATTTCAGCAAAAGTTCCGTTGTTGAAACCCGGAGCATTGGCATTGTTCGAGCCGCCCCAACCGGTCAATGTTTGTTTGGTGTAGGCGGTACCAAATTTAATGGTTTCTAAGCCAAAGTCAGTGTCGACGATTAACTTACCGTCTAACTGCACTTGAGATACTTCAGACTCGGCCGGCGTGCGGGTAAAAATACTAAAGTTAGAGCCAATTTGGTTCGGATTAATTTCTTGCGTGCCATTATTCCAGTTAATGTTAAAACCAGGAATATCACCTTCTCTAAAGAAGTATTCTTTGCTTGATAAGTCGGCTGAGCCTAAAATAACGCGAGCATTGGCGCCTAAGCCCTTATCTTTACCGTTATCGGTTGTAGTTTTTGAGGTATGGGCATCTAAAGTAAAACTTAAATTATCATTGGCATACCACTCAACATTAATACCTGTGGCTTTTGAGTCAACTTCAGTTGTTTCGCGAAACGACGTAAACGAACCATCATCACCCGCAGAGTTGTAATAAATAGCGGTGCCATTCTCATCTAACTCATAAGAATTAGCATTGCCGCCAAATGAGCCGTTCCATACCCCCCAAGAAAGCGAGTTATTGCCGGTTACTGCATTCGATATGGTGTGATCAAGGGTGAACACTAAATCATCAGTCGGCGCAAACTGAAAAGTCACTTGGGCATTGGTACGTTCACGTTGAACGTCATCACGTGCATAGCTTATTTCTTGCGGAAAGAATGAAGCGGCAATAGGTGAAACATTCCCGTTCTCATCAAGTATCGTATACTGTTCAACAACATTACCTTCAGCGTCAAGAGGGCGGTTATCAATGACATTTTCAGGATCTAAACTGATATTATGATTTCTGATCCATGAACGTACATTGGCTGATTGTCGTTGAAAGTCACGACGATGATAAGAAAAATTAGCCGACACACCAAAACGATCATCATCAAAGGTATTACTATAAATACCGGCAATTTCCGGCGTTACATCATCACCTGCTTCTACCGAACTGTCATGAATGCCTTTTGCCATAAAAGAGAATTTTTGCCCTGGGTTTTGCAACGGCTTTGAGGTAACAATGTTGACCGTTGCCCCTAAACCACCGGTAGGCATATCGGCACGTGCGGTTTTAATGGTTTGTAGCTCACTAACCCCTTCAGACGACAGGTTTTCAAAATTGAATGAACGGGTAAAACCTGTGCTCGCCATTTGGCGACCGTTTAAAGTGACTAAGTTAAACTCTGGGCCAAAACCACGAGCAGTAATTTGGCTACCTTCACCATTTTCACGGCTAATCGTAATACCAGTAATACGTTGTAAAGACTCCGCCAAGTTGGTATCAGGAAATTTACCCATTTCTTCGGCGGAAATGGCATCAACGACACCCGACATATCACGTTTAATATTCATTGAACGCACTAAACTACCGCGAATACCCGATACTGTGATCACTTCAATGTTTTCTTCTTTTTCTGTTAATGCGGCGTCTTCTTCCGCAGCAAAAACTTGTTGGCTAAAGCCCGAGCTAATAATTGCTGATATACATACAGCTAAATGTTTTTTTGAGAATGTTAAATGTTTCATGTTAACCCTACTTAGTTAAAATTAGTTTTATTTATGGCGGCTAAGTATCAATAACCGCACATTTAAAATTAGGTTTTTAAAATGACGTGTTACGGGGCTGTTATTGCGACATTATCAAGTCGATAAACTGCTCCGTCACCCGTTCCCCAAGCAGGGAAAACCATAATTACATCAATTTCACTAACATCTAAGCCAGCATCAAATAGGTCTGAAAGTGTATAAGTGTATGTTTGCCATTGGCCTAAAACTGGCGCTGCACCTTCTTGGCTTGCGGTTAAATCTAATTCAACAGCCGATGTGGTATCGCCAGATTCAATTTTAAACTTCCACTCCGCACTCGCATCATTTGGCGCACTTACCATTTTCATATCAAACTTCACAACACCGTTTTGTAGTAATGCGCTTGCATCATAATAAACATTATCGTTTGCCAAGAAGCCCATTACTGTTGGCGTTGCACCAATAACAAATTCCGCTACCATGCCATGTGCTGCATCATCTTCTTCTTCAGTTGGTGTTGAGCCTGCACAACAATCCCAAATTGGCCATTCGGCATTTTGTGCGTTGTCGTATAAAGTTAAGCCTTGAGCCGTTGGCACACTAGTTGGATCAAATATCATCACGTTGTCTAAACGGTAAACCGCACCTTCACCCGTTCCCCATGTTGGGAAAACCATCACCACGTCAATCGCACTTAGGTCTAAACCTGCGTCAAATAAACTCTGTAGCGAATAAGTGTAAGTTTGCCATTGACCAACAACAGGAGCTGCACCTTCTTGGCTAGCCGTTAGGTCTAATTCGACAGCAGACGATGTATCACCAGCTTCAATTTTAAATTTCCATACCGCGTTGGCATCATTTGGCGCATTAATTACTTTCATTTCAAATTGCATTACGCCAGAACTTAGCAAGCTCGAAGCGTCCAAGTAAACATCATCATCAGCTAATAAACCCATTACCGTTGGTGTTGCTCCAATGACAAATTCTGCTGTCATACCATGGTCTGTGTCATCATTTTCAAGCGTAGGTGTTGAGCCACCGCAACAATCCCAAATACTCCATTGCTCTTTGGCGTCATCTGCAAATAAAATGTGACCAGTAAAGTCAGTAGAGGCATTTGAATCATAGATTTTTACATTGTCGACACGGTAAACAGCACCGTCACCAGTACCCCAGGCCGGGAATATCATTAGCACGTCAATTGCGCTTGCATCTAATCCGGCATTGGCAAGGTCAGCTAAATTGAAGGTATAGGTTTGCCATTGGTCGGCAACAGGTGTAACTCCTTCAACACTATCTGATAACGGCAATTCAACGGCAGTTTCTGCGTTATCGGCTTCAATTTTGAATGTCCAAGTTGCACTGGCATCAGTTGGCATAGTGACAACTTTCATGTCAAATTGCACAACACCGTTAGCTAAAATACTAGTAGCATCAAATGGTGACGGAGTGTCAGTATTTGCTGCTCTTGAAATAAAGCCCATTACGGTTGGCTCGGCGCCAATACTAAATTGTGCTACCGCGCCATGTGCATCATCGTCAGTTTCTACGGTTGGCGTTGAACCACCACAACAATCCCACATTGGCCAGCTGGTGTTTTCTGCGTCTTCAAATATGGTTACCTGAGGCGAAGCAACCGCGTCTCCTGCAATAGATAGGTTAGTAACATGATAAACAGCACCTTCACCTGTGCCCCAAGCTGGGAAAATCATCACCACGTCGATAGCACTTAAATCTAAGCCGGCGTCAGCTAATGTTTGTAAAGGAAATGTATAGGTTTGCCATGCGCCCGTTTCAGGGGCTGCACCTTCCGAGCTTGCCGTTAGCGGCATTTCAACGGCGGTAGTACCTTCTTGACTTTCAACTTTTAGTATCCAAGTTGAGTCGGCATTACTAGGAGCTGTGACAACCCTCATGTCAAATTTCAAGGTGCCAGAATCAATTAACGGCGATGCATCAAATGGAGACGGTTGCCCTGCGGGGTCATCAATAAAAGCTTCACGAGAAATAAAGCCCATCACTGTTGGTTCAGCGCCAACAACAAATTCAACCACATCTCCTTTATCAGCATCTGTAACGACTGCAGGTGTTGAACCACCACAACAGTCCCATGCTGGCCAATTCGGATTAATCGTGCCCGAGAAAATGGTTAAATTTTGCGGAACCCCAGTAGATGGCGGCGACGGAATTGGCGCTTTACCTTCAACCATAGCATCGTCAAAGCTATCGTAACCAGGACGAACGGTTTCACAACCCTTACCGGTTAATGTGTCTTGTTGACATTGGTATACTCGCACGTAATCTATGATGTATGAGTTACCATTTTCAAAGGCGCTAGCGTCGATACCCGTATCATTTACTGCCGATGGCCAGTCTCCACCAACCGCAAAATTTAGCAATAAATGAAAGCGTTGGTCATAAGGCGCATTTTCCCATTGTGTTTCAAGTTCACCGGAAACAATATTAAAGTTTTCAGTAAACCAACCACGATGAGACAAACCAACAGGTTCATCTTTACTGTTATAACGTACGGTAGATTTACGCTGCGTTGCATATAAATAGTCATCGACATACCAGCGAATTTCGCCTTCTTGCCATTCTATTGCATAGGTGTGAAAGTCATCGGCTGGGTTGATATCATCAGGTAATAAATAAGCTTGTCCTGAGGAACTGTTATCCGGCCATTCTTTACCATAATGTAAGGTGCCATAAACGTTAGCTTCACTGCCACCTTCGTTCGTGCCGGCTTTTAAGTTAACCGCCTCAATAATGTCGATTTCACCGGAACGAGGCCAGCCGCCATAAACTTCGTCGGTAGGTAGCATCCAAAATGCTGGCCATGCGCCTTGCCCTGCGGGTAACTTAGCACGCATTTCAAAGCGACCATAAGTCCAGCTTTGATTGCCTTTAGTGTTTAATCGAGCAGAAGTATAAGGCTTGGCAGCACCTTCAGCAGCTGGAAGAGCGACAATGTTAAGCATGCCGTCGGCAACAAAAGAGTTTGCAGCATCATCGGTATAACACTGTTCTTCATTATTACCGCCACCACCACAATCAACTTCATGAGTCCATTTGTTAGCATCAATTGATGTACCATCAAATTCATCATTCCACACCATTAACCAATCACTAACCGGTTGTTGTGGATCGATAGCGTTGACGTTGGTTTCAGTTTCAACGCTACTACCGCCGCAACCGGATAAACCTGTTGCAATGGCGATGGCTACCGAAGTGGACAGGCCAAACGCTGCTTTTTTAGCGTTAGTTATTATTATCATTCTTCACTCCCCCTAGATTTCTATAATCCTAGTTGGCTGACTGTTTTAACCTTTTATAAGCAAAACAAACAACACCAACAAGACGTAATACGAAACTATGTTAAAAAAAGTTGCTTTCTGTAATGAGATGTAGCACAAACTTTTTCATCCTCGTATGAAAATGCGCTCAGATGGGATCATAAAGAGGTGGAATGGATTATTTGTCCAATTTGTCTTATTTGCCTAAAGAAATTGACTGGCCTATTTTTTTATCATCACGCTATAGAATGCTAAATGGCGCATTTTCTCTCGATCTCGCTTTGTCTAGTTGGTCGCAGCCCTAGTCCGTTTTAACTTGTTTTAATTGCGTTAAATGGCGCTTCAATTATTGTTTGGCTGATAAACAGCTGACATTGACAAATGATCAAACGGTATTGTTAGCGTGTCGTCAAGCGTAATAATAATGTTGAAAGTTAAGATATTGGAGATTAGTTGCTATGCAGCAAGTTACTGGCTATAAGCCGCATTTATTTAGTTATTCAATTGTAGTCATTCTTGTCAGCAGCCTTAATGTCACAGCGTCTATCGCTGGTGGCATTAGCGAAAACATTGACAGTACTTTGTCATTAACTTCTCCAAATAAGGCTGTTAGCTTAAATGTTAGCGATGAAGCTAGTCCTGAAATCGATAGAACCAATCCTGACGATGCAAAGCATATTACCGGTGAATTCCTTGCGACCAAGAAAGTAGAGCACAACGATGCTGTGGTTTGGGCGATAAATATTGCTGGCGGAGAGTATCAGGGTAAAGACGGCATTTTATATCAAGAAGATAATTTGGCCTTGGCTGGCTCCTCAGGAACGATTTCCAATGTTGATGGTAGCCAAGACAGTGAAATCTTTAAGTCTTTTCAGCAGGGTAATTTCAACGTAACAAAAACACTGCCAAACGGCATTTACGATATTACCTTTAAATTTGCTGAGCCTAATGATATTGGTGTTGGATCCCGAGTATTCGATGTAGTGGCAGAGAATAAGGTGGTTATTGAGAACTTAGATATACGTTTGGCTCGAGATGGTAAGTCTCGGGCGGCACTTGTGCGCACAGCGACCGGTATTCGTGTTGAAGATGGTGAACTGACCATTAGCTTTAATGCCTTGCAAGGAGCGCCGGTGTTGAGTGCCATTGTTGTTCGCAAGCAGTTCCAAGACCCCCGTAACTGGCAGCTCGTCTGGCAAGATGAGTTCAATCGCAATGGGCGACCTGATGCAAGTAAGTGGAATTTTGATCAATGGCCAGCGAAGAAAGTCAATGGTGAAGATCAGGCTTACACCAATCGTGCTAAAAATGCTCGTGTTGAAGATGGTCTGTTAGTGATAGAAGCCCACAAAGAAGATTATGGCAATGCCAAATACACCTCTGCTCGCTTAAACGCTCAAGGCAAAGGCGATTTTCTATATGGTCGTGCAGAAGTGCGTGCAAAAATACCCGCAGGGCAAGGTACATGGTCAGCCATTTGGATGCTGCCATCGAACCCATATCAATATGCGACGACCTGTAAAAAAAATGAAGATTGGCAGGGCAGCGAAACATGTGACGCTTGGCCTAATTCTGGTGAAATCGACATCATGGAACATGTCGGCTATGACATGCATACCATACATGGCACCGTACACAATAAAGCATACTATTGGATTAATTGGCAGCAGCGCAAAGCAAGTATTGAAGGACAAAATGTAGATAAAGCTTTTCATACCTATGCCGTAGAGTGGTCTCCAGAAAATATTACAGTTTATCTCGATAATGTACCGTATTTCTTCTATCGAAATGAGGGAAAAGATTGGCGTTCTTGGCCATTTGATCACCCATACCACTTAATTTTGAACCTTGCCATTGGTGGCGCATGGGGGAGAGCAGGTGGGCCTATTGATGATGATATTTTTCCCGTGCAAATGTTAGTTGACTATGTGCGGATATATAAGCTTAAACCATGACATTACGTCATTAAGAAATAACCATTTTTAAAAGTAACAGCCTGAATTATAGGCGAGATTTATTATGAATATTTATATTGAAAAGGCCAAACTCATGAATACGGAAGCCAGAGGTAATTTCGTAACTATCGCAGATGAGCGTTTTTATCGTATTGAAAATGCTGATCAAATACCGGCATTTTTTATCAGCGTTGTTTCTAATAGTGATCATTGGCTATTTGCTTCCTCTACGGGGGGAATTACCGCAGGGCGCGTTTCACCTGAAACGGCACTATTTCCCTATGTTACCGTTGACAAAATTCATGAAAGTTCACTTCATACTGGCCCAAAAACCTTAGTGAGAATTGAAAATGGCTATGGCTATCAGCACTGGGAACCTTTTAACTTAGAGCATGACGGTCGCTATCGACTGACTCGTAATTTGTATAAAAATATCTTGGGCAATAAGTTGTGCTTTGAGGAAGTTAATCATGAGCTCGGTTTGAGCTTTCGTTATACCTGGATGACAAGTGAAAAGTATGGCTTTGTTCGCCAATGCCAACTACAAAACTTATCTGACAAATTGCAAACGATCGAATTAATTGATGGCCTGCAAAATATATTACCTGCCGGTACGCCCCGTTTTACTCAAACTAATTCAAGTAACTTGGTTGATGCGTATAAATGGAGTGAGCTCGAACAAAATACCGGGCTAGCATTCTTCATACTTTATTCGGGGATCACCGATCGCGCAGAGCCATGTGAATCTTTGTTAGCTAATACGGTTTTTAGCTTAGGTCTCGACAATAAACAAATTTTGCTTTCGTCAGAGCAATTAACAGCATTTAAACGCGGCCAAATGATTCAGCAAGAAAACCACAAACGCGGTATTCGCGGAGCCTATTTATTGCATAGTTTTGTTTCTCTTGATGCAAAAGAAACAAAAGCCTGGAACATTGTTGCCAATGTTGAACAAACGCAGCAACAATGTGTGGCTTTGTCTGAGCAGTTAAGTAATGAAGAGCGATTAAGCAAAGATATATATCAATCGATAGAGTATGGCAGTGACGAACTTGAACGCATTATGGCGGGCGGTGATGGCTTACAATCAACCGCGCAAGAACAAGTGAGTGTGCATCATTACGCCAATGTACTATTTAATATACTGCGTGGCGGTGCGTTTGATGACCAATATCAAATATCAGGACAAGACTTTGCCAAAACAATCGCTTTGTTTAATTCGACGGTATTTAAAAAGCATCAAGCATTTTTACAACAATTGCCAGAAAGGCAAAATTATCAGCTACTTCAACAGCAGGTAAAGCAACAAAATGATGCTCAGCTTGAGCGATTATGTGGTGAATATTTGCCTATTACTTTTGGTCGACGTCATGGCGATCCAAGTCGACCGTGGAATCAATTTGCCATTAATTTAGTCGATGAAAATAATAAACGTTTGTTGTCTTATCAAGGCAATTGGCGAGATATTTTTCAAAACTGGGAGGCACTCACCTTTAGCTACCCAGAGTTCATTGAAAATATTATCGCGAAGTTTGTCAATGCATCAACAATGGATGGCTACAACCCATACCGAATAACTAAGCAAGGTATTGATTGGGAAGTAGAAGATGAAGATGACCCTTGGAGTTATATTGGTTATTGGGGGGATCATCAAATAATTTACTTGCAAAAAATGCTAGAATTATCGGCTCAGTTTCATCCTGAGCAGTTGGGTGAATTGTTGCGTAAACCGGTTTTTAGTTATGCTAATGTTCCTTATCGCATCAAGCCCTTTAATGAGATCGTTGAAAACGCAAAAAGCACCGTGCTTTATGATCAAGCATCTGCCGACAAAATAGAGCGGCGTGTTGCAGCACTTGGTGCTGATGGTAAATTAATTCTGAATGCGGAGTCAGAGGTTTACCAAGTTAATTTACTTGAAAAATTACTGGTTCCTTTATTAGCTAAACTCGGTAACTTTGTGCCTGATGGCGGAATTTGGTTAAACACCCAAAGACCTGAGTGGAACGATGCTAATAACGCCATAGTTGGCCAAGGACTGTCTGTAGTTACGCTTTACTATTTACGACGTTATATTTGTTTTTTACAAAAGCTATTAGCAGATGAGAACGCCTCATTCGCACTTTCGATTGAGGTTTCAACCTGGCTCGACGGAACAGCTAAAGCATTAGCAATTTTAAAGGAAAAAATAGCTGATGATAGTTTTGATGCGCAAGCACGCTTCCAAAGTGTTGCAGCACTAGGGCAAGCGGCAAGCCAATATCGAGAAACTGTTTATCGCCAAGAGTCATTTGCAAGTAAAGTTGTGCAAACAATTCCTTCTATTCAATTACTCTTAGCGGATGCTATGGTGGCTATTGAGCGCACCATTGAAATTAATCAAAGGCCCGATAGTTTATACCAAGCATACAATTTGTTAGCGATAAAAACGGATGAGAAGCAGCAACTAAGCGCAACCATTGCCGAATTATATCCAATGCTGGAAGGGCAAGTCTCAGCGCTAAGTTCAGGGGCACTCAATGTCGAGCAAACATTAAAAACCTTACAAGCTTTGTTTGCTAGTGATGTTTATCGTAAAGATCAACAAAGCTTTATGCTTTACCCTGACCGGAAATTACCTAGCTTTTTAGAAAAAAATGTTATCGCAAAAAGTGCTGCCAATGCTATTACACTTGTTAAGCAACTATTAGCAGATAAAAATGACCAAATCCTTTCATATGATAAAAACGGGGTCTTACGCTTTAACTGCGCCATTAGCAATGTTGGTGATTTAACCGCACAGCTTGCCCAATTACCGCAAAGGTATAGCGATCTGGTTAGTAAAGATCAGATTGAAGTAATGGCTTTATATGAAAAAGTTTTTAATCATCAGGCTTTTACCGGTCGTTCTGGGGGCATGTTTGGTTTTGAAGGATTAGGCTGTATCTATTGGCATATGGTATCAAAACTCTTACTTGCGGTTGCTGAAAATTATTACTTAGCCATAGAAAATAATGTTTCTGTCGAGCAATGCCAACAAATAGCCAGTTATTATTATCAGATCCGTGATGGCATAGGTTTTAATAAAACGCCAAAAGAATATGGTGCATTTCCTTGCGACCCTTATTCCCATACCCCTAAACATGCGGGTGCTCAGCAACCCGGGATGACAGGACAAGTTAAAGAAGAAATATTAACTCGTTTTGCTGAACTCGGTATTCGAGTAAAAGCAGGGCAAGCCGCTTTTTTGCCAAATTTATTGCGTGAAGATGAATTTAACGTTGAATCGAGCCAGTTCCGTTACTTAGATGTTGATAATCAGTGGCAGGTTATCGAAACCCCAAGTGACGGTTTAGCCTTTACTTGGTGCCAAGTGCCAATTATTTATCAGTTAGCTGACACAATTGAAACGACATTACGTATTATTTTTCGTGATGGTCGAGAGAAACTAGTTGAGAAAGCAGAACTCACAACGCAACAAAGTCGCAGTATCTTTCAACGCAATGGTGAAATTAAACAATTGCAATTAATGATCAACCCGAAACACTTGTCAGCTTAAATACAGGCTTAAGCAGTGGCAAAAATTGGAGATAAAAGTGTCGAGTAAATATAATAAATACATGTCGTTAGCCGGAATTAATTTTTCAAATTATTCCGCTGAAAAATTACGCAGCTTAGCGGCTGGCATATTGTCTGAAAAAATCCATGGCATTTCTTTTAGCCCTTATATTGAAGGGCAAGGGCCTGGCACAGAAATAAGTGAACAACAAATTCAGCAGCGTTTGTCGCTTATTGAATCAAATACTCAATGGATTCGCTCATTTTCTTGTACTGAGGGTAATGAGAGTATTGCCAAAGTTGCAAAGCAAAGGGGCCTTAATACACTTATTGGTGTTTGGCTTGATGATGATCTTGAAAATAATGAGAAAGAACTTGCGAATGCCATTGAAGTTGCCAAACAAGGTCATGTTGATATTTTGGCTGTTGGCAATGAAGTACTACTTCGTGGTGATTTAACCGAAGCACAGTTAATTAACTATATATACCGCGCCAAACAAGCCTTACCGAATATCGAAGTGGGCTATGTTGATGCTTATTTTGAATTTGAAGACTACCCAAACGTTGCTGATGCATGCGATGTTATTCTCGCCAACTGTTACCCTTTTTGGGAAGGTTGTCCGGCAGACTACTCCTTATTATACATGAAAGATATGTACCGCCGAGCGGTAAAAGCAGGCAAGGGTAAACGCGTGATCATCACTGAAACCGGTTGGCCAAATCAAGGAACCTCTGAGCGTGGCGCTATTCCATCATTTGATAATGCCATTAAATATTTTATCAATACCTATTTATGGGCAGAAGAAGAAGGTATAGAAGTGTTCTATTTTTCGTCTTTTGACGAAAGCTGGAAAATTGCTGATGAGGGAGATGTTGGCGCATATTGGGGGCTTTGGGATAAACATGGGCAACTAAAGTATGTCTAAGTTGAAGATTAAAATTATCTATATATATAAATCATGGTGTGAATAATTTCACATATAATAAATGAGAATAAAAAAATGATGTTGAAACACGCAAATGCAATTTGCTATTCCGGTTATCGTGAAGGCCAGTGTCCAAGGGCTGGCGTTTACCCAAGTTATCAGCAAGTTAAAGAAGATTTATTGCTGTTGGCTGACGATTGGCAATTATTAAGGTTATATGATTGTGGTCCCCACGCTGAATTGGTTTTAAGCGTTATTGAGCAAGAACAGTTAAGCTTTAACATTATGCTAGGTGCTGATATTGGCGCTGAGGTTTCAAACCCTAATTGCCCTTGGGGCGCTGAATTTTCAGAGCAAAAGCTAAGAGAAAATAGCTTGGGCAACGAGCAACAAATTGAAAAACTAATCGAATTTGCTAATAAATATCCAAATATTATCTCTTCTGTTTCTATCGGTAATGAAGCGAGCGTTGATTGGACGGATCATTTAGTACCTGTTGAGCGTTTAATTTACTATGTTAAAAAAATTAAGGCGGTGATTGCACAGCCGGTGACCTTTTGTGAAAATTACGTGCCGTGGACAACTAAGTTGGCGCCACTAGTGGCAGAGCTTGATTTTATTTCTATTCATACTTATCCCGCGTGGGAGTATCAATCATTAGAGTCGGCTTTGGCATACACCAAAGAAAACTATTATTCGGTTGCTAATGCTTATCCTGATAAACAGACCGTGATTACAGAAGCAGGCTGGACAACGCAATCAAATGGTCGAGGTATAGAAACTTGGAATGCAAGTGAAGAACACCAAGCTCAGTATTACCAAGAACTTATGGCGTGGACAAATCAAGAACAAATTTTAACTTTTATTTTTGAAGCGTTTGATGAGCCTTGGAAGGGCTCAGATCATCCACAAGAGCCTGAAAAGCACTGGGGCTTATATTTTGAAAATAGGCAACCTAAAAAAGTACTACAAAATCAGTACGACCGTAAAAAACTAGCCTAGTTATAGGGCATTATATTGTTTGCTCAACTTACCATATGCGGTGAGTTGGGCCGTGTGTGCGATAATATGGACGCACTAGCTGGCCGAACTAGCTTGTTAATAGTAAGATAAAGTATTGACCTAGTAGGAAAATACATGTCGAAATCTTCGGAAATGCCACTACTTAGCCGCATTGCGATGCAAGTAAGTCAGAATGCAAAATACCAGTTTTGGGCCCTGCAGACCGGCTTTTGGCTTTTTATCGGTATTGTCAGTTTATTTACCCTTACCTTATGGTATGGGCAAATAAACCTTCTTCATATTGCGCATACCTTTCTTCAATCTGCTTTGGGATTATTGTTTTCATTACCGCTATTTTGGCTATTAATGAAAATATGGCATATGCCGTTAATGATACGAGCCATTGCTAGTATTGGCTTGGCACTTGTCGTTTCCTTGGTTTGGACCTTAGCTCGCCTTGCGGCATACATTCAAATGACTGGGTTTGAAAAGCTCTGGGGAGATTTGGGCGGTTGGTATTTTGGTAGCATATTCATTTACTTATGCTGGACAGGACTATTTCATGGTATCCGTTACTATCAACTCCTCCAACATGAACATCGCATCATGCTAAAGGCAGAAAGTGAAGCGCGAGGTGAACAATTAAAGCGCTTACAAGCACAGGCTGTTGCTCGTGATGCAAAAATAAAAATGTTGCGGTATCAGCTTAATCCACACTTTCTTTGTAATACCCTAAATGCAGTTAACTCACTTATTGAAGCAAAAGAATCTGAAAAAGCGCAAAAAATGACCGTACAATTGAGTAAGTTTTTACGCTATTCACTCGATAATAACCCAGACACTAAAATAACGTTAGCACATGAAATTAATGCCCTAAACCTTTATTTAGAGATAGAGAAAACTCGTTTTGGCGAGCGTTTAAAGCTGGACTTTTCTGTCGATGAGCAAGCACAAAGTGCTTATATTCCAAGCTTACTGCTACAGCCTATTATTGAAAACTCAATGAAGCATGTTATCGCACAAAATGAAAATGGCGGTACCATAAGCCTTAATGCCTATGTTAAAGAGTACTGGTTAGTGATTGAATTAAGTGATACTGGAAGCGGCGCTAGTTTCGAACAGGGAAAAATTAAGCGTTCCAATGGCCGAGGTATTGGCTTGAGAAATATTGATGAACGATTAAAAGTACTATATCGTGATAACTATATCTTTGATTTAAATATTATGCCGTCGGGTGGTTTGAAAACGACGATCAAAATTCCATTCGAGCCAATAATAATTAGCAATAACCGTAATAATTCTATCGGTTAAGAGTTGTATTTATGAATAAATTACGCACTATTTTGGTTGATGATGAACCTCTCGCTTTAAGTTTATTGCGCTCTAAACTCGCCGATGTTGCTGAGGTAGAGATTATTGCTGAATGCAAAAATGGTCGGGAAGCAATAGAAAAAACCTTAGAACTTGGCCCAGATTTAATTTTCCTTGATATTCAAATGCCAGGCATTGACGGTTTTGGTGTGATTAAAAAGTTACAAAATGAAGTCGTACCATTGATAGTTTTTACAACCGCTTTTGAACAATATGCTTTAGATGCTTTTGATGTTCATGCGGTTGATTACATTTTAAAGCCTGTAGACAATGAAAGAATTCAAAGAGCTGTTAGCAGGGCGATAAAATTACAACAAAATGGTATTGAGGCCGGCAATAAGCCGCAAATCATTAATGCCATTCATAGCATGAATCAGCAGGCTAATTCAGAGTATGGCTTGAATGCAAACCTAACCGAGTCACAAGCACAAAGCTTGCAAGAAAGAAATGTTGATAAAAAAATTGTCGTTCGAGATCGTGATGATATCACCTTACTTAAGCAGGCTGATATTGAATGGATAGATGCTGCTGGTGATTATGTTTGCTTGCACGTTGATGGTGTAACTCATATCAAACGCAGTACGTTAAAATGCTTGCTAGCGGATCTTGACCCGAGCATTTTTAAACGTGTTCATCGTTCAACAATTGTTAATTTGAACTATATTCAAAAAGTAATCCCGCATACGAAGGGTGAGTTTTTCCTTAAACTGGGGGAATATGATCAAGTTAAAGTTAGTCGTAATTATCGAGATGTTATCAAACGTTTTTTGTCTGACGAATAATGACTTTATTCATCATAGTGTTACTATCAAATAATTTCTCCGATAAGGAATAACGGATGGCACTTAAGTTAGTGGTGCATCGATTGATTTTTTTAAAGCCGCTGCTAAACCTTACCTGTATCAGTTGCCTAGGCTTTATTGTTTTTCTCTTTCTTTTTTCAACTATTGCCATGCAAAATCAATATGCTTTACCGAGTTTAATACTTGCGGCTTGGAGTATGTTATTTAGTGCTTTGCTTGGTTTGCTAGTCAATTCACCCGAAAAAAATCAAGGCAAAAAAAGCTGGTTGGCAAATGTTCGCTATAAGTTGGCGAAGGGCTTGTTTTCATTGACCGTAGTGCTATTTTTTTTGATGACCTTAGCTTTGCTTTATGTCACGGTTAAATTGTTAGGTATTTGGCTTTAATTCTGAAATTTTACACTTTAAATAGGACAATGAAATGGCTTAGAGTAGTGCCTAATTGCCATTTAAAAAAGGATTATCAATGAGCGTTCAATTAGCTTTTTCTGATATTGAATTATCAGCAAATACTGTGACTTTAGTACCATTACAGGAAAGTCATGCTGATGAGTTAGTCGCGTTAGCGGCTGCACATAACATGTTTTCAATCTGGTTTTCTCAAGTACCGAGCAAAGACACCATTGTTGATTATATGTCGGTAGCGATGGAGCAAAAAAATACCGGTAGTGCGCTGCCGTTTGCGGTTATTGAAAATAAGACCGGAAAATTAGTTGGCACAACACGTTATTGTCATGCTGATTTTACCCATCGCCGCTTTGAAATTGGTTACACCTGGTATGGCGAAGTATATCAACGCACGGCAGTTAATACTGAGTGTAAATTATTACTTTTAGGATATGCCTTTGAAAGTCTCAATGCCATCGCGGTTGAGTTTAGAACTCATTGGCATAATCACAAATCTCGTGCCGCTATTGCAAGGCTTGGCGCCAAACAAGACGGCGTGCTGCGCAATCATAGCATTCATCCTAGTGGTGAGTTGCGCGACACAGTAGTGTTTTCAATTATTAGTAGCGAGTGGCCGGTGGTTAAAAAGTCGCTAATTTATAAACAGCAACAATATCGGTAAATTGATAGCTGATCCTACTTTGATAGCGAATTTTTATATGACGATTAAATATTTGCATGGCAAGGGCATTGTTGAAAAAATTTTTGCTGATGACAATAAAGGTAGTCGTCATCAAAAGTTCACCGTTAAATTAACAGATAATAAGTCTGTTTTAGTGGTTCACAATATTGATGTTTGTAAGCGTATTAATGCTCTAAAGTTAGGTGATGTAGTGGAATTTTATGGTGTTTACCAATGGAATCGCTTTGGTGGTTTAGTGCACTGGACCCATAAGCCCAAATCATCAGCGCAAGACGAACATAAAGCCGGTTGGATAAAGCATCATGGCGTGCTTTATCAATAGCGTTGCTGTAGCATTTTGCTTATCCCGAGTTCAGGTTAACTACTTATGAAAAAGCCCCAGTTAAATTAATAACTAGGGCTTCAATCTATTCCTGCTGCGGGCGGTAAACTCAGTATTTAAAACTGTGACTTACGGTATTTTTCACACGCTTCTTCGTCTTCACATTCGCCGTATAAATATAAGCTGTGGTTGGTGAGCTTAATTTTATGTAACTTGGCAATATCTTCTTGGCGTTGTTCGATAACATCATCTTCAAATTCAACAACTTTGCCACAATTAAGGCAAACCAAATGATCGTGATGTTTTTTATGACTCAATTCAAATACCGATTTACCACCTTCAAAATGGTGGCGTGTAACAATACCCGCATCATCAAATTGGTTTAAAACACGGTAAACGGTCGCTAAGCCAATCTCTTCATGTTGCTCTAATAAAATCTTATAAACATCTTCAGCGCTGATGTGTTGGTTATTCGGATCTTGTAAAATCGCCAATATTTTAATGCGTGGCAGAGTAATTTTTAATCCGGCTCTTTTTAATTCTTCATTTTGTTCAGGCATTAATTTAAATCTCTGTATTGGGCTTTCAATTTATGGAAAATTATAGGGTGTTATGACCGAGGTTGAAAGCGATAGTTGCAATTGATTCTGAATTTTACTGGTTTTATTACCTTAGATGGTAATAATAACTGTGCTGGTCTGATGAGTTTGCTAGTATAAACACACACTGTGTCTATGGGTACTCATTTTTTTAATTGACGTTTATAAAGGTTTTTATGTTTAAAAAAGCTTGGCTATTGAAATTATTACTAAATATTTGGCCGCCATTTCGGTTTAGTGGCATTAAAGTGAACAATCTTTCCGCTGATTTTCGTTCGGCACAAGTGCGCTTAAAGCTGAATTTTCTTAATAGAAATGCTGTTGGAGTACATTTTGGAGGTTCGTTATTTGCGATGACAGATCCTTTTTACATGCTAATGTTGTTAGCATGCTTAGGGGATGAATATATTGTTTGGGATAAATCGGCTGATATCGATTTTATCAAACCAGGAAGAGGAATTGTAACAGCTGACTTCCTAATTACTGATGCCTTAATTACAGATATTCTGGCTCATACCGCGCATGGTGAAAAGTACTTACCTGAATTACCTGTTTATGTTAAAAACGCACAAGGTGAAGTCGTGGCAAAATTAAATCGAAAATTGTATATTCGCAAAAAGAAATCTGCTTAATTGTTGAAATAGAACAAAGATTAATATTGTTTTATTTATTAATCAGGCAATTTTTCATATACTCGTTTTTTACCTTAATCAGGACGATAGCCGTATGTTCGTACAATTATCTTTAGCAAAAAAAATTAATGTCTTTCTCGTACTTTTTGCCATTATTTTTCTAAGCACCACAGTGATATTTTTCTGGTTTGATGAAAAAGCCTTAAGTGAAAAATTTGTAAAACATAATCTTGAGAATCTCGCACTAAATTATTTTGACTCAGTTAATACCATGATGTTAACGGGCACGGCGGCAAATCGAAAAATTGCTCAACAAAAAGCCTTAAGTCAAGAAGAGATAGTCGAAGCGCGTATCATCCGAGCACCAGCATTAAATAAAACGTTTGGTAACGGCTTTGATGACCAAGCAGCGAACAATGACTTTGAGCGCAGCGGTTTGTCAGGAAATAAAGAATTTAAGCATATAGTGCAAGACGGCAAAAATATGATGACCTTCATTATGCCTATCCATGCGAAAAGCGATTACCGTGGCACTAACTGCTTAACTTGCCATCAAGTGCCTGAAAATGAAATTCTTGGCGCGGTAAAGATTACTTATGACTTAACCACAGTAGATAAGGAAATTAATGAATCAATTTTGCAAGCGGGCATACTGCAATTAATTATCACCGTTATCTGTTTTGGCTTATTAAGTTTTATGTTTAGCAAACTGGTTATTTCACGTTTGCGTCGTTTAAAACGTACCATCAACGATGTTGAAGCTAACTTAGATTTAAATAAAACCATTAAGGTAAATTATGATGATGAGCTAGGAGCGGTTAGCATTGCCTTAAATAGTATGATGGACAAATTCAAAGTCAGCTTTCTTTCTTTTTCTAGTGCCACAGAGCAGCTAATTGGCTCTGCTAAAAATGTAGATGAAATTTCTACCTTAACTCGTGAAGCTGTGCTTAGTCAGAAAAATGGTACTGACTCGGTTGCCGCCGCTATTAATGAGCTGGATGCTTCGGCTGATGAAGTGCAAAGTAACACTACTCTGGCCGCTGAGAAGTCAGTGCATGCTAGCGAGAGTGCTTCACAAGGTTTAGAGCTAGTCGATAGTGCAAAAGCCGGCATCAACCAATTGCGTGATCAGGTTGTTGAAAACACCTCAATGATCACTGAATTAAGCAATAAAACTAATGAAGTGGGCAGTGTGCTTGAAGTTATCACAGGTATTGCCGAGCAAACGAATTTACTGGCACTTAATGCCGCAATTGAAGCAGCACGTGCCGGTGAACAAGGTCGCGGCTTTGCTGTTGTTGCTGATGAAGTGCGAAGCTTAGCGACTCGTACACGTGAATCTATTGATCAAATTCAAAGCACTATTGGGAGCTTACAAGTTGATGCTAAACAAGCGGTAACCTCGATGAATGAGGTAAGCGAGCAAGCTAGCGCTAAAGCACAAGATGTTACTGACGTTGCCAGTTTACTTGAAGGTATCGCAAGCCAAATACGTGAACTTGACGAACTCAATTGCCAAATTTCTGATGCTGCGAAACAGCAAAATATTGCTGCCGATGAAATTAATAAAAATGTCGTTGATATTAGCAACGTTGCTGAGCAGTCGAGTGAAGACGCCATTAAAGGCAAGCAAATCAGTGAAGAGCTTTTGGAGTTGGCTTACGAGTTAAATAGTCAGCTATCTAAATTTAAACTCTAAAATTTAAGTTTAATTGGATACTAAAAAGGTCATGTGAATCGCATGGCCTTTTTTTATATTAAAATGAATGAGAAACTAGCGCTAAAGTTATGAACCTTGAATATTAACTGACTAATATAATTAGAGATATTTCGAACAGATATGATAAATAACAATGGTTACTGGATTAAATATGCAGCTCCCTCTGCCGCAGACTTTATTGCACTTAGAGCGTCGATAGGTTGGGGAAAAACAGGTGTTGATATGGTTACCGCCAGTTTAGCTAATTCATTATTTCATGTGACGATTTACCAGAAAAATAAAGCAAAAGACGCAGATGAATTAGTTGGCATGGGCCGCGTTGTTGGAGATGGTGCCATGTACTTTTACATACAAGATGTTGTTGTCGCTGCGAATGTCCAAGGCCAAGGTATTGGTAAATTGTTGATGACAGAGATAGAAGCTTATTTGGCACAAGCTGCCAAGAAGGGGGCGACCATAGGGTTATTAGCCGCTAAAAATAAGGAAGCCTTCTACCGTCGTTTTGGCTATTTGCAAAGGCCAAGTGAGTCTTTGGGCAATGGCATGTGTAAGTTTATTAATTAGAGTCATTTATGACTTTTATGATTTGTCACAAGGTTACATTACCGTGAAGAAAATAGTGAAGTGTCGAAAATATCTTTTTCATCGCATTGGCAATGCTATAAGTTGGAAAATACCCAACTAACTATCCAGAATAAAACAAACGGCAGCGAAAAATAGATCATCGAGCCCGTATACGAGTCGCTATCACTATTGTATTTTCCAGTTTTAGAAATGCGAGCGAGTGCAGAAATGGCGCTTACCAAGAAAAAGTAAGGGATGAAAAAAGTTCGTTCGAAGATAAAATTCGGTAAATTCCATCTTTTTAGGGTAAGTTCAAAGCCAGCCGCCGAAAAGTAAGATAAATACAGCGAGTAAAAAAATGCTAAAAAAGAAACCAGCGCAATAATTCTAAACAGCAATTTCGTTTGATTATTTTCTTTTTCAACTTCTAGCTGTCTTTTAGCTTGCTCTGCCGTGTGTTTGGCAACAGGGCAGCCACAATTTGGGCATACTTCTGCACTGCTGGACACTTCCTTTTTACAATCGTAGCAATTTATCAGCATATTGACTCCTCGATGTATTCTTAAAACGTAGCATAGATATTAGGGAGTGGTGCTCTTTTCTGTATTAAATTTATTGGCGTGAAGCGCTTTTTATTTTGGTGTGAGCAATATGCCTAGTTAACCTGAGCTCGGGATAAGCAAATGCTACAGCAGTACTATTAAAGTCCATTTCTACATGTTCAAGTTGCCAATAACTCGTTATTGGCAACACTTAAACGCCTTGAATTAGACGTAAATGCCACCACTGTCGGTTATGTAGCAATGTTTTGAAATGGTTATGTTTTTATTCTCATTACCCCGAATTCAGGTTAGTTCCTTGATGCAAGGCGTCGACAAATTTAACTGTAATGGTAGTTAAGAAGGTTAAACGTTTTAAACATTTGAATTTTAAAAATTTAGGCACAAAAAAGCCAGCTAACTGCTGGCTTATTTAATCATGCTATCGTTTGATTAGCGATAAATTAGTCTTCTAATTCTGCTAAGCAAAGTTCGTCATAAATTTGTTTAACCCAAGCATCAACTCGCGCTTCGGTTAATTCTGGTTGACGGTCTTCATCAACACATAAACCAATAAACGTATTTTCATCGATTAAGGCTTTTGATGCTTCAAACTCATAACCTTCTGTTGACCAGTTACCAACAACAATAGCGCCTTTTGATTCTACGATATCGCGTAAAGGCTCCATTGCATCACAGAAGTACTCAGCGTAATCTTCTTGGTCGCCTAAGCCAAAAATTGCCACTAATTTATCAGTGAAATCAATTTCTTCCAGTTCTGGTAGAAAGTCATCCCAGTCACATTGGTTTTCACCGTAGTACCAAGTTGGAATACCTAAGATCAATAAATCAAATTCTGCGATTTCTTCTTTGGTACTTTTGGCGATATCTTTAACATCGACAAGCTTTTTACCCAATTTCTTTTGGATCATTTTGCCTACGGCTTCGGTGTTTCCTGTGTCACTTCCGAAAAATAAACCTACAATTGCCATGAATCTAACCTTTTATATCTAACTAAACTTTAAAATCCTTGGTATCAAGCGCTTGAATTAATAGCGTTTCTATTAACTCACCGCGGCTTACACCTTTATCTTTTGCTAAAGCGTCTAAACGTTCAAATACATCTTGGTGTAATTTAAACTCTACGCGCTTTAGGCCATTGTTCTTATCACGCTTAACTTGATTGCGTTTGTTAATTTTAACTTGCACGCTGCGTGAGTGGGGATTCGTTTTTGGTCGCCCCGGACGCTTTTCATTGCTAAATAAGTCAATGGTGGTTAAATCTGCTACTTCTTTTGCCATCTTATTACTTACTTATCCAACACCTTGGCTTTCCCAAACAAACTGAATTACGCCTTTGGCGATAAATCCAGCACATCCTAAAAATAATACAAAATAAACAACCATCTTCCCCATTTTTGGGACATTGTTTTTCTTCATTACATCATGGATTGATAACCCAATGAAAATAAAGATAAAAGCAAAAAATAAATTTAGCCCTATGGCTTCAACTAATTCAAAGTGTTCTGCTAACATAATCAACCCTAAAATTTTCAGGGCGCACTATAGCATACCGTTGCTTTTAAACACATTAATTTTGTATCTCAGGGCACTAATTTGTTTGCTATTTCGCTTCTAATAGACTGTGTACAAAGTGTTTTCATTGCTTTGATTATACAAACTTTGTTTGGGCAAAATTAGAACTAGATCAATTACTGCCCAAAAAGCTTTCGACACTGCGATTAAAGGCAACCGTTTTCTCAGCATGCAACCAATGACCAGCGCCTTGAATAATGCGCGCACGACTTTGCGGAAATAATCGTACTATTTCAGCTCTGTGCTCAGGCAATATATAGTCAGAATCTGCACCTTTAATAAACAAGGTTGGATCGGTGTAGATATTGCTACCTTGATAGGTTTTCATAATGTTAGGGTAGTTATTATCGATATTTTCAATACTACATTTAAACGAAAATTGATTGTTTTCACTGCTTAAATTGCGCAGTAAGAATTGACGAACGCCAATGTTATCGACGTATTGCGATAATTGCTTATCAGCATCTTTACGTTGCTTTACCATGGTTAAGTCAATTGCTTTTAAACCGGCAATAATTTGCTGATGATGCGCTGGATATTCCACCGGCGCAATATCGGCAACAATTAATTTTTCAACACGCTCAGGCGAAGTTAGTGCTAATTCCATGGCTATTTTTCCACCCATAGAATGGCCAAGTATCACGGCGCTGTCGATATTAAGGTGCTGCATTACGTCAATAACATCTTGTGCCATAGTGGGGTAGTCCATCACGCTATCGTGAAATGAATCGCCATGATTACGGACATCAACACTGGTGACTCGATAATTTTCAGAGAGTGCTTTCGCCACCATATTTAGGTTTTCTAAACGACCAAATAAGCCATGTATCAGTATAATGTCTTTACCGCTGCCGAGTTGTTGATAGTGTAGTAACTTAGTCATTTATTTCTCAGTGTTGCCAGGGGGAAAATTGCCGCAGTTATAAAAGGGCGAAATTGTGCTTGTTTTTAGTTTTTGATGCAATAACTTGAGTTAATGAATTGCCATTAAATCTAGCTGAACTTTTTATAATATGTCGATTTTTAAAAAATTATTCGAACGGTATTTGAAAAAAAATTCTATCAATTGTTAATCCACTATAGAGACTTGCTATTAACGTAAGTATAATCTTGCCGCGATCTATAATAATTTTCCTAGGGTCATCAATGAAAAACATCGAAATAGATGAAGAACTTTATCAGCACATTGCCTCGAATACTCAGTATATTGGCGAAAGTGCCTCGTCGATTTTACGTCGTCTTATTAATTTACCAGACGAAGCAGCAACAGATTTTGTTGCTGAACCAACACCTGTAGTTGTTGAAGCCCAAGCAGCCAAAACGGTTGAAACGCAAACACCTGTAGCAACAACAGATGTTGATGGCACCGTATTTAACTATATTAATAAAGAAGAATTGGCAATGCAGCGTGGCGCTGTTGGTCGTTTTTTACTTATTCTTGCCGCATTATACCGTGTGCATAACCAGCAGTTTTCATCAGTATGCCAAATTCGTGGTCGCGACCGTTTGTATTTTGCTGCCAGTGAAGCAGAATTAGCTGCCAGTGGCAGTAGCACGAAACCACGGCAAATTCCTGATAGTCCATATTGGGTGATCACGAATTCAAACACTACACGTAAAAAGATGATGCTGACCGAAGTAGGTCGAGCGTTAGGTTATAACGAACAAGATATTGAAGATATTCGTGACTTACTGTAGTTGTTGGTAAGTTAGCTAGATAGCTCAAGCTTAGTAACAGACAAGGAAATTAAATGACAATTCACCATCATGCAGGCAAACCAGTAAGACCAGAAGACCGAATTAATATTGGTCGTTTAGTCAGTGATTACTTTTTACAAACGCCTGATATTAATGTTGCAGAGCAAAAAGTTACTTTTGGCACTTCTGGGCACCGTGGAAATGCCAGCAACTTAAGCTTTAATGAAAATCATATTGAAGCGATTTGTCAGGCGGTGGCTGAATATCGTCAAGCGCAGGGATTTCAGGGGCCTTTATACTTAGGCAAAGATACCCATGCTTTATCAGAGCCAGCATTTGCTTCTGCCATTTCGGTGTTAATTGCTAATAATGTTCCTGTTGTTATTCAAGCGGATGACGGTTTTACCCCAACACCCGTTATTTCTCGTTTGATCATTGTGCATAATAAAACTCAGTCATCACAAGCTGACGGTTTGATTATTACGCCATCGCATAATCCACCAACCGATGGTGGCATTAAATATAATCCGCCGCATGGTGGCCCTGCGGAAGGCGACATAACGAAAGTTATTGAGCAACGCGCCAACGACATTATTGCGAATGAAATGGTCGATGTTAAACGTACTGATTATACTCAGGCATTACAATCGCCGTTACTATTTCGTGAAGACTTTATTGAATTTTATGTAAATGAGCTTAGCCAAGTAATTGATATGGAAGCCATTGCAAAAGCAGGCGTACATATTGGTGTTGACCCACTTGGTGGTTCAGGTATTCATTACTGGCCGGTAATTGCAAAAAAATACGGTTTAAAACTCGATGTCGTTAATCCAGTTGTTGATGCCAGCTTTGCTTTTATGCCACTAGATAAAGACGGTAAAATTCGTATGGATTGCTCGTCGCCGTATGCTATGTCGGGTTTGATCGCACTAAAAGATAAATTTGATGTTGCAGTGGGGAATGATCCTGACTTTGACCGCCACGGCATTGTCACTAAATCAGGCGGCTTGATGAACCCGAATCATTATTTAGCTGTGTCTATTCACTATTTAATGACCCACAGAAACTGGCCAGCAACATCAAAAATAGGCAAAACCTTAGTTTCAAGTTCGTTAATTGATCGAGTAGCAAAACATATTGACCGTCCACTTTCAGAAGTGCCAGTCGGTTTTAAATGGTTTGTTGATGGCCTGCATGACTCAAGTTACGCCTTTGGTGGTGAAGAAAGCGCAGGTGCTTCTTTTATCGCCCGTGATGGCAGTTGTTGGACGACCGATAAAGACGGTTTTGTCATGACCTTACTTGCCGCTGAAATGATTGCAGTAACCGGTAAAGACCCTTATCAGTTATATCAAGAACTGGCACAACAGCTAGGCGAGCCATGCTATGGCCGTGTTGAAGCAGTAGCTAACTTACGACAAAAGCAAGTACTAACCTCATTAACACCTGATGCAATTACCACCGATATTTTAGCGGGTGAGAAAATAACACAAATATTGTCGCACGCCCCAGGTAACAACGCCGCTATTGGCGGTATTAAAGTGTGCACTGAAAATGGTTGGTTTGCTGCTCGTCCGTCAGGCACTGAAGATATTTACAAAATATACGCAGAAAGCTTTATTGATGACGCACATTTACAGCTTATTATTAGCGATGCACAAAAGTTAGTCAGTGCTGCTTTTGTTACTGCTGGTTTATAATAACAAAAATACGGCAGTTAACTTTAGCTAGTAAAGAGCGCCATCATTGGCGCTTTTTTTCTGTCATAAATTGAATTTTCGTAGCGTTTAATGTTGGGTTATGCATAAAAACGTAAGAATTAGTTTAACTGTTTCATACTTTTAGTTGTGGTTAATAATTGCTTATCAGCTATGACTTTTCTGAGTTTAAGCTATGTTATAGTTCAGCTATTATTTCATCTATAAATTAGTTTGTTGATTGCATAACAGTACAAGGTATTTTTTATGTATGGAAAAAAGCGAGACACCAAGCCACAAGTGATTTCTTATGAACGGGTAAAATCATATATGCTTTGGTTGATAGAGCGCTATGGTGATTACTCGGCTAAAAAACTGCTGCAAAAGGCAAACTTACTGTTTAAAGACGACACGCAATTTAATGAGCCTGCTTTAGCCTATTTAATTGAGCGCGATATTGTTAATGATCTGCGTTACGCACAGCGCTTAACCATGAGCTTGTCAGAAAAAAATATCGGACCAAATAAAATAAAAGAAAAACTTTATGTAAAAGGCTTTACCTCACAAGTGATTAACGAATGTATCAGTGCAATAGAGACAAGTGACGATGACTATTTTGCTAAGGCGCTCACACTAAAAATTCGCAAGTTTGGCGCTGAACCAATTGATGACTTGAAGTTAAAACAAAAAGCATTACGGCATTTGATCACCAAAGGCTTTTCATATGCTATTGCCAATAAAGCGATTGGTTATTCCGCTGAGGAAGAGTATTAGCGAGAGTTATCACAATAGCAATATACCTGTTCAGTTAAGCTGTTCTATTTTATGGTTAGAACAGCAACAACTAAAGAGAGTGCTATGTAAATAAAGCCGATTGAAAATTAGCACTACTTTAGTGCGTTAATTTTTTGGTTTAACTCAAACGCAGGCTCGGTGACTATTTTTTCGAGCACTTCAATTCGAGCTTTTAACGCTGTGATTTCTTCTGTTTTTTGCGCTCTTTCTGAGCTTATTAACTGTGCTTTTTCCTGCTTTGCAAAAGGTGTATCACTGTTACCATTTAGCCAGTCAATTACACGAAGGTTATATTGCTTATCAATATAAAGTCCAAAAATATAGAGTGAAAAAACAACGCTCATAAGTAAAGTAATTTCTAAGTTTGTCATGTGAAGCTCCTATTCATTGTGCTGATAATCAGCTGATTTTATATGGGCGAAATAGCTAAATTTATGACGAGAATTACCGCTAAATTCAATTGGCTGAATGCCCACTACAATCACATAGTCTCGAGTTATTTATTTTTATTACATTTTCTTGATAAATTAACGTAAAAACTTTTAGTAAATTTTGAGTAGAATCCTAGTATGTGAAGTTCTCCTCGGTAATGCTGTGCCAAACCTTTAGTTAAAACCCCAATTGATTATCCGCAGTTAAAATCAGCGTGTGCTGATTTAGTGCTATATAAAGGCTTTCATCTCAAGTGTTCAATGAATGTATTAGCGCGATAGAAAATACATACAATGACTACTTTGATAAAGCACTTACACTAAAAATAAGAAAATTTGGTGCTGAACCTATTGAAGACTAAAGCTAAAACAAAAAGCATTACGGCATTTGATTGCCAAAGGTTTTTCATATGCGATTGCCAATAAAGTGATTGGCCATTTAGATGAGGAAGACTATGATTTTATTTGTCGCAGCTGAAGCTGGATTTGAAGATTTTTAATGCCTGAGGCTAAGCATTCTGACTTGCCGCAATAAGTTCTATACAGCAACTAAGGGGCCCTAAAATTTTGAATAGCAAACCTATCTACGTTTCATCACAAAAAAATTATTTGTTGACATATTTCTCTATTAAATAAATCGATCTCTAAAATGCACTGCAGGTTATTTTTCTATCAAAATAATTCTTTTGTGGTGCAAGCTTAACTGGTTAAACGGCAATGAAATCTCTAAGATTTTGATAAAAAAGAAAATAATTGTTTGGCTCGGAAATTGTATTGTTGATTTTACCAATAAACCGTTGTGAAAAGGTTGATAGACAATGAAATTTACGAATAAATTGATTAATAAAACGCATGTTCAACCTAAGCAAACAAAAGTATCTGACAATAAAAGCCTATCGGTGCTTTTGTTGGAAGAACATCCTTCTTCTAAATCAATTTTAAAAAATGCACTAATGGATTTTGATTATAATGTCACTAAATCCATCTCTTTAAATGATAGTATTATTGAGCATATTGAATTATGTCAGCCTGATATTTTAATATTATCCACAGAAAGACTCAGTGATGTAATGCTTAAAGAGCTGGCAGCAATAAATAACATCTTACCTTTACCCATTATTATATTTGCTGAAAATGATTCTCCCAATGTAATTCAACGCTCGATAAAAGCAGGGGTTAGTGCCTACGTGGCTCATGAAATTTCTCCGCAACGAATTCACAGTATTATTTCAGTGGCTAACGAACGATTTAAGGAAGTTCAGGCGCTTCGAAATGAATTAAAACTCGCCAAAATGCAATTAGAAAGCAGGAAACTTATTGAAAGAGCAAAAGGGCACCTAATGCAGATGAAAAAAATGACTGAAAAAGAAGCTTATGACACTTTGAGAAAAATGGCGATGGATCAAAGTCGTCCTATCTCGATGGTGGCTAAAAATATTATTGATGTTTATGAGTTATTAGCGACACCTAACGCCTGAATCGTTTTAGTGCATTTCCCTTTTTTAGTGCAAAAATAGCTCATGATATTTATAAGTTTTAATTTAAGTTATTTAAAATCATGTATTTATATAGTGGCAAGTAACTTGCTGTGTAATAAGAGTAAATAGTTAATTAACAATTTTTATTTTTATCAACGGCGATAAAAATAGATGTATAAAGTCTGATAGCAACGGTGCTACAGAATGATATAAAAAATATTTTTAAATTTAATGAGCAATGGCGCTCACCCATAAATAATCATCATGGTTATTTATGGGTGAGCGTTTTTTTTAATTTTTACTAACGTAACTTGAAGGATTTGATAATGAACTGGAAAAAATCAATAAGTGCTACCTTGAAACTGATTTCGTTTAGCGTTGCTATGGTACTTTCAGGCAGTAATCTCGCCTTTGGTGAAGAGCTCGGTGAGCCTGAAAAAGAAGAACTAAAATTTGGCTTTATTAAACTGACCGACATGGCTCCAATTGCTATTGCCTATGAAAATGGTTATTTCGAAGATGAAGGCTTATATGTCACCATTGAAGCTCAAGCAAACTGGAAAGTGTTGCTAAACGGTGTTATCGATGGCAGTTTAGATGGTGCGCATATGCTGGCAGGGCAGCCGATTGCAGCTACGATGGGCTATGGCACTAAAGCACATATTATTACTCCATTTTCAATGGATTTAAACGGTAACGCCATTACCGTTTCTAACGAAATTTGGCAGCAAATGAAGCCGAATATTCCTAAAATGGCAGACGGCAGGCCTGTTCACCCAATTAAAGCCGACTCATTAAAACCTGTTATTGAAAAACTAAACGATGAAGGTAAACCGTTTAAAATGGGCATGGTGTTTCCTGTTTCAACTCATAACTATGAATTACGCTATTGGCTAGCCGCTGGTGGAATACACCCGGGTTTTTATGCGCCGCATAAAGGCGATTCTTCAGGGCAAATTAGCGCCGATGCCTTACTGTCGGTTACCCCTCCGCCACAAATGCCGTCAACCATGGAATCTGGCACCATACATGGCTACTGTGTTGGTGAACCTTGGAACCAACAAGCGGTATTTAAGAATATTGGTGTGCCAATAGTCACTGACTATGAAATTTGGAAAAACAACCCTGAGAAAGTTTTTGGTATCACGGCCAAGTTTGCAGAAAAATACCCTAATACCACTATACGCCTAACTCGTGCGCTAATTCGAGCAGCGAAATGGTTAGATGATAATAACAATGCGAACCGTCCAGCGGCAGTAAAAATATTGTCTCAATCTAACTATGTTGGCGCTGATTACAATGTTATTGCTAATTCAATGACGGGGACTTTTGAGTATGAAAAAGGTGATGTCCGTGAAGTACCCGACTTCAATGTGTTTTTCAGATACAACGCGACTTATCCATATTTTTCAGACGCTATTTGGTATTTAACGCAAATGCGTCGTTGGGGGCAAATTTCTGAGGATAAAAGTGACCAGTGGTACAAAAATTTAGCATCGAAAGTTTATCGTCCAGATATTTACGTTAAAGCCGCAAAATCTTTAATTGCTGATAAATTAATTTCGGCAAATGAATTTCCAGATTTTGCTAAAGAAACCGGATTTAAAGCGCCGAAAAAGCATTTTATTGACAATATTGTTTATGACGGAAGCCAGCCAAATGCTTATTTAGAAAAATTTGTTATTGGTCTTAAAAGCGGTGAAAAGCTTTAGGCGCGATTCACTCATAGTATTGAAAAGGAATAAAAAATGAGTTCAACAACAGTAAGTATAGCTAGTAATACGGAAGGCGAACAACTGATGAAATCTGTTCAGACTGTTTTTAAAAAAGCCACTAAGGCGATTTTGTTACCCTGTTTAGGCATCAGCATATTTATATTTTTTTGGGGGATAGTTGCAAAAAATATCCATACATCGTTAGGAGAATTTCCAGGCCCTGGGGCTGTTGTTGAACAATTTCAGTCATTGTATGAAGAGCATCAAGTGGAGCAAGAAAAGGCTGTTTTGTTTTATCAGCGACAAGATGTTCGTAATGCCGCTAAGCTTGAGAAAAACCCAAACTATGTGGTGAAAATACGACAATATACAGGAAAAGAAACATTTTTAGACCAAATATTTACCAGCTTAATAACAGTCACTAGTGGCTTTTTAGTCGCGGCTATTATCGCCATTCCCTTAGGTATTTGGATGGGCTTAAGTCAACGGCTAAATTCTGCGTTAAATCCCATTGTGCAAGTCTTTAAGCCAGTATCGCCATTAGCATGGTTACCCCTAGTCACTATGGTGGTAAGTGCGCTTTATGTCACTGATGATCCTATGGTGTCCAAATCATTTTTAACATCGATGATCACAGTTAGCCTTTGTAGTTTGTGGCCTATGGTAATTAATACCTCTATTGGTGTATCTACAATTGATAATGATTTACTCAATGTCAGCAAAGTTTTGCGATTACCTGCATTAACACACATTCAAAAAATAGTGTTACCAGCCTCCATTCCAATGATTTTTACCGGTATGCGCTTATCATTTGGCGTCGCTTGGATGGTACTTATTGCGGCAGAAATGCTGGCCCAAAACCCGGGTTTAGGGAAGTTCGTTTGGGATGAATTCCAAAACGGCAGTTCAGATTCACTTGCAAGAATAATGGCTGCGGTTGTGGTTATTGGCTTTATCGGCTTTTTATTAGACCGAGCAATGTTGCAACTACAACGAAAAGTGTCTTGGGACAAATCAAGCGTAAGCGTTTAAGGGCTTTATTATGAAATCAGATATACCAACAAACAGTACTAAAAAATCATTTTTAGATATCAGTCATATCGATATGGATTTTGCAACGCCAACAGGCAGCTTTACCGCGCTAAAAGATGTCGACCTTCAAATTAAAAAAGGTGAGTTTATTTCGCTCATTGGCCATTCCGGTTGTGGTAAATCGACGGTACTCAATATTGTTGCCGGCCTCTACCAAGCAACTAATGGCGGTGTGTTATTAAATAACAAAGAAGTGAATGAACCTGGGCCAGAACGTGCTGTGGTTTTTCAGAACCATTCACTATTACCTTGGTTAACCGCATACCAAAATGTAGAACTGGCAGTAAAACAAGTTTTTAAGAAAAGCAAATCAAAAGCCAAAATGAAAGAGTGGATTGACTATAACTTAAAGCTGGTTCACATGGATCACGCCATGCATAAAAGGCCTAATGAAATTTCTGGTGGTATGAAGCAGCGTGTTGGTATTGCTCGCGCGTTAGCTATGCAACCTGAAGTTTTATTAATGGATGAGCCTTTTGGCGCACTTGATGCGCTGACGCGTGCGCACATGCAAGACTCGTTAATGGAGATTCAAAAGGAGCTTAACAATACGGTGATTATGATCACACACGATGTTGATGAAGCAGTTTTATTATCAGATCGCATTGTTATGATGACCAACGGACCTGAAGCCACTATTGGTGAAATTCTAGAGGTAAAACTTGAACATCCCCGTAATCGCTTATCTCTAGCCAAAGACCTTGAATATAACCGACTTCGTTCAGAGGTTTTGACTTTCCTTTATGAAAAACAAAGAAAAGTTGAAAATATAAAGCAAAAAGTTATCTCAGAAAAATCAGCATCAATAAAGTGTGTTAATGAAAAATAGCCTTAAATAACAGTAATAAAACACATTCTTTTTACAAACTTAGCAATAAAAAATATAAGGAAAAATACCCCATGGATCTTAAAAAAATAGCTATGTTTTTATCCGTAGCTTTATCAGGTAGTTGTTCTTCAATGGCATTTGGCGGCTCGATAACTGATGCGTTAATTAACGGAAAATCCAGCGTTAACCTTAATTTACGATATGAAAACGTTGACCAAGACAATGCACTTAAAGATGCTGATGCACTTACCATACGTACTCGTTTAACCTACGCGACAGGTAGTGTTAATGGTTTTTCTTCTCTCGTTGAATTTGAAGACTCACGTTCAGTGCTTGGCGTTGATGACTACAATACTACCCTTGGTGAAAATATCGATTATTCGGTGATTGCCGATCCAGAAACAACAGAGCTCGATCAAATGTTAGTGCAATACCAACAAAAGTCTTTTGCCATTAAAGCCGGGCGACAGGTGATCACTATGGATAATCATCGTTTTGTCGGCCATGTTGGCTGGCGTCAAGACAGACAAACGTTTGATGGGGTCACATTTGCCTACCAAGCGATTGAAAATTTAAACGTGAAGTATGGTTATATTTCACAAAGAAATAGAATTTTTGCACAAGCAAAAGATATTGACTCAAAGGATCATTTAATTAATGCAGCATACAAAATGGATGTCGGTACCATTGCCGCTTATGGATATTTATTAGAAGTTGATAACAATACTGAAAATTCTCTCGATACCTATGGCCTCCGCTTTAACGGGTCATCAGTAATGGGCAAACAAAAATTATCATATACTTTTGAATACGGCAATCAAGATGCAGAAACGGCAACAACTTCATATTCAGCCGATTATATTTTTGCTGAATTAGGGACTAAATTTTCTGACATCAGCATAAAAGTTGGTTATGAATTATTAGGCTCCGATGATGGCATGTACGGCTTTTCAACACCATTAGCAACGCTGCATAAGTTTAATGGTTGGTCTGATCAATTCTTAGGCACTCCAAAAGAAGGATTAAGTGATCTATATGCCAGTATTGGCGGGAAGGCCGCTGGCGGAAAGTGGGCCATTATCTATCACAAATTTGATGCCGATGAAGCGTCAGCAACCGTTGATGATTTAGGCTCAGAAATAGACGCTGTATACACAAGAAGCATCACTAAGCATTATTCAGTTGGTGTTAAATTAGCATCATACTCAGCTGGCGATGCAAGCGCTGGAAAAGTCGATACTGATAAAGTTTGGTTATGGCTAAACGCTAAGTTTTAGTCGTTTATTATCCCGTATTTGTGTTTTTTATTTATACGATATTCTTTCTTATTTTTGAGACAAGTAGCCCTAACTTTGCTTAGGGCTTTTTTGTGCTCGCCACAGCATTGAGTTATTGAATCATTTATTTAAGAGTTAAGGTTGCACCAATATAAAGCAATAGCTTAAGTCGGTGCACTTTCATTAGCTAGAAATGAATAATTTCTTATAATGTATTTATCAATAATCATTAAATAACAATGCTTTAGTTATTGTTGTTGAGTTATTTATGAAATGGTATAAGACTTGAAAGCATAACCATAACTTGTTTTTCAGGATGACAATTATGATTTCTGCTTTTATTCAACAACACAATTTACCTGAAGATTTTGAATCTACCGTAGCGCAGTATTATCAACCACTCGCTGAGCGACTATTTTACCAATTTACTAAGAAAAATGAGACTTACTTTGTTGGTATCAACGGATGCCAAGGAAGTGGTAAATCAACATTAACTGATTATATTGCTAATTATTTAGCCTCGCAGTACCAAATTAATGTTGTTGTCATGTCGTTAGATGATTTTTACTTAACTAGCGAGAAACGTAAACAACTAGCAGAAGACGTACATCCACTTTTAGCAACGCGGGGCGTGCCCGGTACTCATGATGTTGTTGCACTTAAGCGTATTTTGACTGAGCTCAAAAATAGGAAAACAGCTTTTTCTATTCCAAAATTCAATAAAGCTACTGATGACCCTTTTCCTGAAGAACAATGGGCGAGAATTGAACAGCCTACAGATATTGTTATCTTAGAAGGTTGGTGCTGGGGCGTTAAGTCACAAACGGCAGAGCAGTTAGAAGCGCCAGTCAATGAACTTGAATCTCAACATGATAAAACGGGGGAATGGCGAAACTATGTTAATCAAAAGCTTAAATGCTTTTACGAGCCACTGTATGAACAAATGGATTTTTGGCTAGCCTTACAAGCTCCATCATTCGATTGTGTTTATAAGTGGCGTTTAGAACAAGAACAAAAATTAGAAAATAGAAACATTGGCTTAGCAAGCTCTAAAATTATGTCTGCGGAAGAAGTTATTGAGTTCACTCAATACTTCCAAAGACTGAGTGTTCAGGGATGTAATACTATTTCACAATCTGCTGATGCTATTTTCTACTTAGATAACGAGCGAAATATTTCAGACCTTCCTATTGCAGAAAGGAATGAATAATTTGAAAACGCTTATCTTTAGTGATCTGGACGGAACGCTGCTTGATCATTACACCTATCAGGCAACAGCAGCCAAGCAAACACTTCAACGGTTGCAGCATGCTGAAATTCCGGTCATTTTAAATACCAGTAAAACACTTGCCGAATTAGAAATTATTCACCGAAATCTCAAGTTAAATACTCCGTTTATTATAGAGAATGGTGCAGCGATATACATCCCCATCAACACCTTCGATAGGCAGCCTACCGATACAGTTATTATTGGCGATTATTGGCTGAAGTCATTCAGTTTACCTAGGCAGTATTGGCTAGATTTGTTGTCAGAGCATACTTTTGAATTTAGTCGTTATTATCAGGGCTTTTCAACCTTATCCGTACCAGCGTTGTGCCAAGTTACAGGCTTGACTGAAGCAGAAGCGAAACGTGCCAAGCAAAGACAATTTGCTGAACCGCTAAATTGGTTGGGAGATGAACCCACGAAGCAAGCCTTTGTCGATCGTTTGGTTAGCTTAGGAGCCAACGTTGTGCAGGGAGGACGGTTTATGCATATTGGCGACTATTGCGATAAAGGCCAAGCACTTATTTGGTTAGCTGAGCGATATCGTGAGCAATTTCAAAATAGCGCTATCTCTACTATTGCCTTAGGAGATGGAGAAAACGATATCGCCATGTTAGAAGCAGCAGACATCGCGGTTCAAGTTCGTTCTCCAGTCCATGAATATCCAATATTATCTCGACAATACAAAACTATAAAAACGCAATTAAATGGTCCAGAAGGTTGGGCGCAAGCAATAGAAACACTTTTAGTGAACCAGCTACTTTCACAATCAAATAACTCAGAGGTAAACCATGGCTGATTTTTATCAAAATGGCACAGTAACAACGTTACATCATTTGGCTCAACGTGAACCTGCTGATATGGCAGCTGAATTACTGGAGTTTTCCAGAAAACGTTCATTAGGGCTCATTCTACCTTCTTTGTTTTCTGAATTAGAAGGTAAGGCTTTACCTGATATTATTAATAAAATTAAACAGGTAAAGTATTTATCTGAAATTGTTATTGGCTTAGACAGAGCCGACCTTGAACAATACAAGTACGCGTTATCGTTTTTTGGTCAACTGCCTCAGCATCATCGAGTTTTATGGAATGATGGCCCAAGGCTACAAGCATTAGATAGCAAATTACAAGCCTTGGGTTTAGCGCCTAAAGAACTAGGTAAAGGTCGTAATGTTTGGTATTGCATGGGGTATATTTTGGCCTCAGGTAAAGCTGAGTCTATTGCGTTGCATGATTGCGATATTTTAACTTACGAAAAAGAATTACTTGACCGATTACTTTATCCTGTTGCTAACCCGTTATTTAACTATGAATTCTCTAAAGGCTTTTATGCGCGTGTTGCCGGAGGCAAAATTAATGGTCGGGTATCACGCTTATTAGTTACACCGCTAATTAAAGCATTGAAAAAAACCGTAGGTCATTGTGATTACCTTGAATATATGGACAGTTTTTTGTACCCATTAGCGGGTGAATTTTCCTTTCGCCGTGACGTATTAAACGACATTAGGATCCCAAGTGATTGGGGCTTAGAAATTGGTGTTTTATCTGAAATGTATCGTAATTACTCTTCAAACCGCATATGCCAAGTCGATATAGCCGCAACGTATGATCATAA
Source organism: Colwellia sp. SU-HH01172 (assembly GCF_057553355.1). Taxonomy (NCBI): domain Bacteria; kingdom Pseudomonadati; phylum Pseudomonadota; class Gammaproteobacteria; order Alteromonadales; family Colwelliaceae; genus Colwellia; species Colwellia sp. SU-HH01172. The sequence goes on from NZ_BAAJMB010000005.1 coordinate 320,950, forward strand.
GCATCAAGACTTATCTTTAGATAATACCAGTGGTGGCTTGTCAAAAATGTCGATTGATATCAGTAAAGCTTTCATTCGTAAACTCGCCACACAAGGTGAAACATTCACCTCTGAAAAATTTAGAACATTAAAGGCAACGTATTATCGTATTGCTTTAGATTATGTGGAAACCTATCGCAATGACGCCATGATGAACGGACTTAAGCTTGATATTCATAATGAAGAAAAAGCGGTAGAAATGTTTGCCCAAAATATATTAACCGCAGGAAATACCTTCTTAGAACAGCCAATGGATACACCTTTTATACCTTCATGGAACCGAGTTGTTAGTGCTATCCCTGATATTTTGTTGCAATTAAAAACAGCCGTGGAGTTAGACAACGAAGAATTTTCTCAGGCAATAAAGTAGTCAGCAAGGAAGGAATGTGAAGCGATGCAAACACAGCTTAATCAACTAAAAAGCAAAATAGCTCAACAGCTTTCAATTATTTATCAAGATGTTGTGATTGAGCAAAGCTATGAAGAACTTGCGCTAGAGCTGGTTAATATTATGCTGTTATCGGCGGATACGGCTGTTGTAGAGCCGTTCACTAATCACTGGTCAGAAAAAGATGTTGTTTTGATCACATACGGTGATAGCGTTGTCACACCTAGTCAACCGCCATTACAAACCTTAAAGCATTTTTTAGACTCCACCATTGAAAACACGATTAACAGCGTACACATTTTACCTTTTTTCCCTTACAGCTCGGACGATGGATTTTCAGTTATCGATTACTCTTCGGTGAATGAAGCGTTGGGATCATGGCAAGACATAAAAGAGATAAGTAAAGATTATCATCTGATGTCTGATCTGGTGATTAATCATTGCTCAAGTAGAAGTGCATGGTTTGATAACTTTGTTAAAGGTAGTGGTCAAGGTAGCGATTATTTTTTTACTGCGCTACCTGATGATGACTTATCTGCAGTAGTGCGCCCACGTGCCTCGCCATTACTCAAAGAAGTTGAAACGGGTAATGGCAAAAAATTTGTTTGGTGCACTTTTAGTCATGACCAAGTTGACTTTGATTTTCGTAACCCTGAGGTTTTAAAAGCATTTATTTCAATCATCAGGCAATATCTCGATGCCGGCGTTAAAATATTTCGTTTAGATGCTATCGCATTTTTGTGGAAAGTCGTGGCTACAAAAAGCATAAATTTACCGCAAACACATGAAATAGTAAGGCTTTTAAGGGGATTGATAGCATCGGCAGAGCCTAATGCGATTATTATTACTGAAACTAATATCCCTAATACTCAAAACTTAACCTATTTTGGTAATGCTAATGAAGCACACGGTATATATAATTTTTCATTACCGCCTTTACTCTTAAATACGTTATTAACAGGGAATTGCTTGTATTTAAAACGTTGGTTAATGAGTATGCCACCTTCACAAGATGGCACTATGTATTTTAACTTTATTGCTTCTCACGACGGAATAGGCCTGCGGCCCGCTGAAGGTTTATTAAATGAAACTGAGCTTGATAAATTAGTACAGACCGTGGAGAGCTTTGGCGGTAAAATTTCATGGCGAACAGCGGATAATGGTGAACAAAAAGCCTATGAGATGAATATTTCACTTTATGATGCACTGCAAGGCACTGTCGATGGTAAAGATGAATGGAACTTTGAACGTTTCATTTGTGCCCATGCCATTATGTTTTCCCTTGAGGGCATACCTGGGCTTTATATTCATAGTCTACTAGGCACTCAAAATGATTATCAAAAGTTAGCAAATACTCATCACAATCGCTCTATTAATCGCCGCCGTTGGCAAAGGGATGTTCTGAATGAGGTACTTGCAGACAAAAACTTACATCATGCGAAAGTACTATCGACATTAACGTCATTATTAAATACTCGTATTGAGCAAGCGGCCTTCCATCCGAATGCAACGCAGTTTACGCTTCATTTAGGTTTACAGCTTTTTGGTTTTTGGCGTCAAAGCCAAGACAGAAAACAAAGTATATTTTGTGTGAGTAATGTTTCTGACCAAGCCAGGTCATTGCCCTTAAGTGAGTTAAATTTAATTATGACAGAGTCGTGGTTTGAGCTTATTAGCCAAAGTGAAATCAAAGAGTTAACGCAGGATCTAATCTTAGCCCCTTATCAAACGGTCTGGATCAGTAATATAATCACATAAGATACCAAAAGCTTATCAAGACATCTTTTGATTTTTTATGAGGCAACACCACATATTTTAAAGTGAGTCACTATCAAACTTGAATAAAGCAAAAGCAGTTAGCAGCAAAGTTTTTACAGCTATTTTTAGAATTATAGAAGCATAAAATTTAGATAGCTCAAGTTCCTATAATTTAGATTAATTAAATGTCTCAAATTAAGGTACCTCTATATAAAGTTTAATAATTCAACGTGTCAGTTCAAGTTTGAGAAAATCCCCTTTATTAGCCGAAATGACATCCCTTCAATTAAATCCTTTAATTATTTCATTAAGCTAAGATTTTAATAGATTGTCTATAGTTAAAATCAGCCAGTACTAATTTAGCAGTTGCACGCTACGGTATTGCTTTAATCTTGATGGGTGATCTTTCTTGCTGAAGTGTTTAATTTTTACTAACTAGTGAATTCACTCATTCAATCGGTATAATAGCGCGCATTAATTAATGAGGTCGGTTGCAGTTTTTCTGTGCGGCTCATTAATATTCTATAACTACAGTCGACAATTTCATTCGACAAACAAATAGGTGAAACCGCGTGAGTGACTTATCTAATTCAACCAGTGCCTTCGCATCTGCTTTACAACAAAGCGGTGATTTTTTATCAATAACACGTGCCAATGAATGGTCACTGCCTGGCGGTGCTTTTAGCTTTGAAGTTATTCATCAAGCGTCGCAAACAAAAAGTAAAGTGTCGGTTTTAGAAACCGGCTTAATTACCTTTGAACCGATTGATCGCGCCAGTAATCACGATATTGTTTTATCGAGCGCCGTGCATGGTAACGAGACTGCGCCAATTGAAATTTGTAGTGATATTATTGGCGAGTTAATTCGTGGTGAATTAATGCTAGCCGAACGGGTATTATTTATTTTTGGTAACCCGGCATCAATGAATATTGCTGAGCGTTTTGTTGAAGAAAACATGAATCGCTTGTTCTCAGGTGGTCATTCACAAGACCAAGGCAATGGTGCCGGCTTGATTAACAAAGAACGCCATCGTGCTTTGTTATTAGAAAATACAGTTAGAGCATTCTTTGAAGCCGGAAGTGAATTATCAAGCGCCAATGGCGGCGAACGTCAACGTAGCCATTACGATTTACATACCGCTATTCGTGGTTCTAAATGTGATAAATTCGCTGTTTACCCATTTTTACACGGCGCACCACGTAAGAAAAGTCAGCTACAGTTTTTAAATGCCTGTGGTGTTAGCACTGTTTTGTTATCGCATTCACCAACAACAACTTTTAGCTATTTTTCGTCGAATGAATTTGGCGCGGATGCATTTACGGTTGAATTAGGAAAAGTTCGCCCGTTTGGTGAAAATGATATGAGCCAATTTAACCAAGTGCGTGAAACCTTAACTAAGTTTGTTTCAGGCCAAGATCTTGAATTAACGCCGTATCAAGCAGAAGATTTTAACCTGTATGAAATTTCGCAAGTTATTGATCGCCACCATGAAGATTTCTCACTAACTTTTGCTGATGATGTTGAAAACTTTACCGACTTTCCACAAGGCCATGTTTTAGCCATTGATGGTGGTGTTGAGGTGAAAACCCAACAAGATGGGGAAGCGATTATTTTCCCAAATGCTAATGTTGCTGTTGGTCAACGAGCAATGCTAACAGTTACCCCAACAACCCTTGCATAACTAAGCAACTGGTCAACTATTTAGCGGCGAGCAATACTGTAAAGAATTATGCTCGCCGTTATGCAAATAAAAGCGCTAACTTTAATCACTAAACTTGTTTTTCAGTTTACGTAAAGGTAAAGTGCTTGCGATTATTACAACCAACAATTCATAACATTGACATAAATATTCATCTTGCCGTGAAAGCTTCTATACTTTTGGTGGTAAATAATGAGTGAATATAAAATGTCACCTTGTCATTCAAGGTTAATAAAAAAGAGAAGGCTATGAACACTGACATATATAACGAAAGCCCGGTAGTACACCAACCAGCTTTTATTGATGGTCATTCAGTTGAAATTCCAATCCTTAAAATATTGAAGCAAGATGGCAGCATTTATGAAAATGCTATCATGCCGGAAATTGATCAAGAACTTGCCACCAAAACTTACAAAACTCTCGCTTTTCATCGTGTATTAGATGAACGTATGGTGGCAGCGCAACGTCAAGGTCGCATCAGTTTCTATATGGCAGCACTTGGCGAAGAAGCCGCAAGTGTTGGTGGTGCTGCAGGCCTGAAAGATCAAGATATGATCATGGCGCAGTATCGTGAACAAGGTGCATTAATGTTTCGAGGTTTTAGCCTTGAAAACTTTATGAACCAAATGTTCAGCAATGAAAAAGATTTAGGTAAAGGTCGTCAAATGCCAATCCATTACGGTAGTAATGAATTGAACTATATGACGATTTCATCACCGCTAGGCACACAAATTCCACAAGCCGCAGGTTATGCTTACGGGCAAAAAATGCAAGGCTTAGACGCCGTAACTATTTGTTATTTCGGTGAAGGTGCTGCCTCTGAAGGTGATTTCCATGCCGGTTTAAATATGGCCGCTGTTCATCAGTCTCCTGTTATTTTCTTCTGTCGTAACAATGGCTACGCTATTTCAACACCATCAGACGAGCAATACATGGGTAATGGCATTGCTTCTCGCGGTGTTGGTTACGGCATGAAAACACTTCGTATTGACGGTAACGATATTTTAGCGGTAATTGCTGCTGTGCAATTAGCGCGTGAATATGCCGTTAAAGAAGGTAAGCCTGTGCTGATTGAAGCTATGTCTTATCGTTTAGGTGCTCACTCAACTTCTGATGATCCTTCAGGTTACCGTACCCGTGAAGAAGAAGCAAAATGGCAAGAACATGACCCAATTCTTCGTATGAAGAACTGGATGTTGGCGCAAGGTTGGTGGGACGAAGCTCAAGAAACTGAGTTATTTGAAAAGCTACGTGATGACGTTTTAGCGGCGGTTAAAGTATCAGAAAAAATTGATAAACCACCGGTTGAAGATTTAATTACTGATGTTTACGACCAAGCACCACCATTGTTGCAAAGTCAGTTTGAACAATTAAAAGAACATATTAAGAAGTATCCCGATGCTTATCCATTTACTGCGGGGAGAATTAAGTAATGGCGCAAATGAACTTATTACAAGCGATTAACAACGCGCTTGATACGGTAATGGCTGAGAACGATCGTGCAGTTTGCTTCGGTGAAGATGTTGGTCACTTTGGTGGCGTATTCCGTGCAACCAGTGGTTTACAAGAAAAGTACGGTAAAAACCGTTGTTTTAATACCCCTTTAGTTGAGCAAGGTGTTATTGGTTTTGCCAATGGCTTAGCGGCTCAAGGCAGCACGCCAATTGCTGAAATTCAATTCGCGGACTATATTTTTCCAGCCTTTGACCAAATCGTAAATGAGTCAGCAAAATTTCGTTACCGTAGTGGTAATGAATTTGATGTCGGTAAGTTAACCATTCGTACGCCATACGGCGGCGGTATTGCCGGTGGTTTATATCACAGCCAATCACCAGAAGCTTACTTTGCTCATACGCCAGGTTTAAAATTAGTTGTGCCACGTAACCCATATCAAGCTAAAGGTTTGTTATTGGCGTCAATTCGTGACGACAACCCAGTGATATTTTTCGAACCGAAACGTTTATACCGTGCCTCGGTTGGTGAAGTACCTGAAGAAGATTACCAATTACCATTAGGTAAAGCTGAAGTTGTGCAACAAGGTAGCGACATCACGTTATTGGCATGGGGCGCACAAATGGAAATCGTTGAAAAAGCGGCTGAATTAGCTGCTGCTGACGGTATTTCATGTGAAATTATCGACTTACGTACTATTTTACCTTGGGATGTAGAAACAGTAGCGAATTCTGTAACAAAAACAGGTCGCTTTGTTGTCAGCCAAGAAGCACCGTTAACAGCAGGTTTTGCTAGTGAAATTGCCGCAACTATTCAACAAGAATGTTTCTTACATTTAGAAGCGCCGATTGCTCGTGTTTGTGGTATGGACACGCCATATCCATTAGCACTTGAAAAAGAATATGTTGCAGATCACTTGAAGATCTACGAAGCAATTAAAAACAGTATGACTTACTAGGATTTTAGAGCATGAGCATTGATTTTATATTACCAGACATTGGTGAAGGTATCGTTGAATGTGAACTGGTTGAATGGCTAGTAGCAGAAGGCGATGTGATTGTTGAAGATCAGCCCGTTGCTGACGTAATGACAGACAAAGCTTTAGTACAAATTCCAGCAATGCATTCAGGTGTTGTTGATAAGCTTTATTATGCCAAAGGCGATATTGCTAAAGTTCACTCGCCATTGTTTGCCATGACACCTGAAGGTGAGAGTGCGCCAGTTGTCGCTGAAACCGTTGCTGAAGTACCCGTTGCTCAAACGGTTGTTGAAAGTGCCCCAGCTGCTTCAGGTACACAAGTAGAAGACTTTATTTTGCCAGATATTGGTGAAGGAATTGTTGAGTGTGAATTAGTTGAATGGTTAGTGGCTGAAGGCGATGTGATTGAAGAAGATCAACCCATTGCCGATGTAATGACGGATAAAGCTTTAGTGCAAATTCCTGCCATGCATAAGGGGACGGTTGTTAAACTTTATTATGCTAAAGGTGAAATTGCCAAAGTACACTCGCCTTTATTTGCCGTTGAAATTGCCGCGACAGGGCAAGCTGCAGCTACTGTTGTTGAAACGCCTAACGCAGCACCTGTTGCTCAAGCTTCTGCGCCAAAAGCTGCTGCGACTAAAGCGCCAGTGGCACCTGCTAATACTGCAACAACAAAAGTTGTAAATGAAAAAGCAGTTGCAAGCCCAGCAGTACGCCGTGTTGCTCGTGAACTTAATGTTAATATTCATCAAGTTCCTGGTAGTGGTAAAAAAGGCCGTGTTTATAAAGAAGACGTGGTTGCTTTTAATGAAGCGCCAGCGATTTCAGCAACCGCTGCGGTAGTTGCTGACGCGGTTTCAGGTGGTGCTCGTGTTGAGCCAATTCGCGGCGTTAAAGCGGCAATGGCAAAAGCTATGGTGAATTCTGTATCAACCATTCCTCACTTTACCTACTGTGAAGAAATTGATATGACTAATTTGATTAAATTGCGTGGCGAACTTAAAGAAGTTTACGCTAAGCAAGATATCAAATTAACCATGATGCCATTCTTTATGAAAGCTATGTCGTTAGCGCTGAAGCAATTCCCGTTAGTGAATACGCAAGTTAATGAAGACTGCACAGAAATAACTTATTTTGATGACCATAACATTGGTATGGCGGTTGACTCGAAAGTTGGTTTATTAGTACCTAATGTTAAACAAGTGCAAACTAAATCTATTTTAGACTTAGCAGGCGATATTACCCGATTAACTAATGATGCCCGTTCAGGTCGTGTTCCAGCGGCTGATTTGAAAGGTGGTACTATCACTATTTCAAATATTGGTGCAATTGGTGGTACGGTGGCAACGCCTATTATCAACAAGCCAGAGTCTGCAATTGTAGCCTTAGGTAAACTTCAAAAATTACCACGTTTTAATGACAAAGGTGAAGTTGAAGCGCGTTCAATTATGCAAGTTAGTTGGTCTGGCGATCACCGCATTATTGATGGTGGCACCATTGCTCGTTTTTGTAACTTGTGGAAGTCGTTCCTTGAAGAACCAAGTAATATGTTAGTACACATGTCTTAGTCTTAACTGATATTTTGACGTTGAAAAGCCTGCTTTATGCAGGCTTTTTTGTATTCAGGACGAATGGTCAGTTTTTAAGTTCCAGACGAAAACTCAGTATCTCGATACCATGTAGGCAATGCCTCGAACACCTGGCCTTTCAAAGTTATCCATGGCTACAATGCATCAGCACACTTCTAGACGTTTTAAGCAATAAAAAAGCCCTAAACAATATTATTGATTTAGGGCGAACGACATAGGGAAGCTGTCAATGTTTATGCTAGAGAGGGTCAATAAAAATAACCAATATGATTATTCTACATGCCTGATGTGACGCTTTTGTTACAAGGACAGGCATAAGTGACCACTATTTTGTTTCAATTTAAATTAGCAAAATTAAACGTAATAATTTTAGATGTTTATTTGCAATATTTGTTATACAACTTGCTGCTTAATGTTGCATCTTATAACAGTCACCTTAAAACAAAGCCTTTAAAATAGTCGTTATTTATTTTTAGTTAGCCAACAGAGTTTTACTGTTATGGTTAGCGTAGTAACGTATTATGAAATATTGTAAATTCCGCTTTTTTATTGGCTTGGTATTGTTATTGGCTGGTTGTTCTCAATTATCGACGCAAGATGATACTCGACAATCATTCACTAATTTATCTACCACTCGGCAGCTATTAAATCAGATAAACTTCACCATTAACCATCGTTTGGAATATCAATTAGATCAGCAACAATATGGCTTATCAGATTATTGGGCGGCGCCAATAGAGGCACTAGAAAGTGGTAAGGGTGATTGTGAAGATTATGCTTTTTTAAAGCGCGAATTGTTGATTCGCATTGGTGTGCCAAAACAAAAACTTAAGTTGCTACAAGCAGATGTTGATAGCTTTGAGAAAGTTGTTAACGAGAAACAGCAAAGCATTCCTCACATTGTTTTAGCTTACTATGCTGATGAAAGTGCTAGTAACCCGCTTATTTTAGACAATACCACAGATCGTATTAAGTACCTTCGTAGCCTTAAAGGCTTCCATTTGAATTATATTTTTAATGAAGAGTCGGTTTGGAAAGTCACAGGAAATAATCGAAGAACCTTAGTAAATAATACCGATATCTTACCTAAATTTACTGCCTTACAGGCCCGCCAAAAACAATACATTGCCAAGGATATTTAGCAAAGGGCTGATTAATTTATGATATGATTTTGTTAAAGTATCTACGGCATTAATATTTTCTAGGTCTATAAAATATTAATGTGCCTGAAATAACAGAATCAAGAGGGTGAGTGTGGCAGAAAAGAAGCTCCAGCATTTCTATATTGCTGAAGAACAATCGATTTACCTTCTTAATCATGAAGATGCAACTAAGTTAAAACAATGGGTCGAACTTTGTCAGCAGCAATTGAGTCTGTTGGGCTATCAAAATATTTCTCTCATTGGCAAGGGCGCTTATGGTTTTGTATTTGGCGGTGAAGATGAGCATGCCCAATCGCACGTTTTTAAGTTTTCTCGTATTAACTTACCGCAACATGTACAAGACCGTTTAGCTGAAGAAGCTGAAATTCAAGCGCAATTGGCCCATAGCCGCATCCCTAAAATTGTCGAATACTATAAAATTAAACGCCAATCTATTGTCCATATGCAACGCGCACCGGGTATCGACCTAGAGCAGTTATCGCACAAACGCGGGCCATTACCTGCAGAGCTTGTAGTGAAAATAGCTTTACAGCTGGCCGATATATTGAGTTATTTACGTGATGCCAGCCAGCATGCTAAAGGCAAACCATATGTCCATGGCGATATTAAACCGTCAAATGTGGTTTTCGATCCAGAAACTGAAAAAGTTTATTTGGTTGACTGGGGCTCTGCGGTAACCGCACAGCTTGATGTACACGGGCAAACAACCGCCAACAATATTATGGATTTAATGAGCAGTGACTTACAAAATAGTAATGCTCGTTTGGGCGATGTTTATTTTATTGGTCATGAACAAATTAGTGGTGAAATGTCGTCGCCACGTTTTGATGAACAAGGTTTAGCAGCAACACTATATGCCATCGCCTCGGGGCAGTCTTGTCGTTATGGTAGTTCGGTAATTACGCCAGCATCGTTGGGGCTACCTAAGTTGCTTGCGCAAATATTAGCGGGCATGTTGAGTAACGAAAGAACAACCCGTAATAAGGCAGGCGATTATTTTTTTCAACATCTCAACTTATTAAAAAATACCGTATTAGCAGAGCCGCCACTGCCAATTAATATTGCTCCACTGGTGCCTGTTTGGTGTAAAAATTATAACAAAGATATTGATACTGTGGTTTATGGCTCGCGTAAGTCATTTTTACGAGAGTCGTCGGATAGAGAGCAGTTAAGTGATATTGATGATGTGCAATTAGAAAAATACTATAAGAACTTTCTGATGGGCATGGGGGATACTGAAAAAGCGTTTATCGCGGCGGTTAGTCGATTAGCTAATTTCCCCGTGGTTGGCGGCTTAGCGATTCGCTGGGAAAAAGAGGGTATTTATATTGATTCAAATTTATCGTTGTTCGATCCTAAATTAAAAGCATCGTTTCAAAGTGCGGTCAATAATATGGTTCGTCTCGCGCAAGGAATTTTTAGAGTCGGTGTTTTTAAGAGTTGTTTGTTTGACGCCAAAAATACCTTGCATGTTGAACGAGAGAGCGAAACCTTACCTTTTCAGACGAGCCCAGAGCAAGTGATAAAATATGATGTTAGTGACGTTGCCGATATTGATGATGTAACCCGTTTACATTCTTATTTTGAAGACGGTAAAGACCCCGATGAATATCTGTATTTACCTGATGAAATTATGGCTGTATTGGCAAGAATGAACCAAATTCATCATACCGGTTGTATTATTTTTGAAGTGCTACCTAAACATTTAAAAATTCACAGTTACCTAATGCTATTAAACCATGATAAAGAAGCCGAATTTAAGCAATGCTTAGTGGAAATATTGCAATTATTGCCGACTATTACCGGCTTTGGCATTTCTGGCTTTATGAAGCTACCTTATAAAGACACGCGATTTTTTGAACATATAAATGCGTTACCGGATAAGTTTTATCCGAAAAATCCCAAAAATTCAAAAATATAAATGGAGATAAGCTATGAGCGACAATAAAATAGGGACTATGGCTTGGCTGGACTTGTCTGTCGGTGACGCAGCTAACGTTAAATCATTCTATCAAGACGTTATAGGCTGGAAGACTGAAAACATTTCTATGGGAGATTATGATGATTACGCTATGCTTGAGCCGAATAACAACGAAGCAGTTGCTGGGGTTTGCCATGCACAAGGCGTAAATAAGGACCTACCACCAGCTTGGTTACCATATTTTTTAGTGGCTGATATTGACGCATCTATTGCTGCGGTGCAAGCAAAAGGCGGGGAACTAGTGACGAAAATTAAGTCAATGGGAAGTGATAAATATGCGGTCATTAAAGATCCCGCCGGTGCAGTTTGTGCTATTTATCAAAAAATCGCTAAGTAACAGAATACGACTTATTGTTTGACGTTTAGGCGAGCCTTGCTAATGCCATGCTTGGAAGCGCTTTTAGCTTTAAAGATAATAAAAAATAAGTGCTGTTAGCGCTTATTTTTTAAGTTGTTGGAAGAACTTTTTATCTTCAACTTGAATATGGTGTAGTAGCCAGTCAGTTAAAAAATATAGTAGCTCTTCGGATATGTTTTCCGTCTCGTCTAATTTTACGATCCTATCTAATTCCTCAATAAAATGTTTGTGTTGTAACTGATGCAATAAACAATCATTTTTACTGAGCGTTAAAATGTAGCTTTCTTCGGCTTTAAAGTGAAATTGGGTGTAATCGTAGAGTTTGTTAAATAATAGTGAAATAACGCATTTTTCTTGGTCATTATCAATAGCCCAAGCTAATTCATTAATATAGCCAACTAACTTTTTGTGTTGAGTATCAATACTTTCTATACCTATCTCAAAAGTACTTTTATCCCAAACGATTAAAGGCTTATTGGTCATATTATAACTAGTCCATTAGTGTATAGTGTTTTATCTTAGCGGCATTCTATCAACTTAATATTGTCGGTATTTGATGTAGCCACTGTATTGGCAAATTCGTCAGCTAAAACTTCTGATTCGGTTAATACTGTTTGCCAATACCTTAACCGTGTTTTAGCATCTAAGTCTGTAAAGTCTTTCCGGTCGGGAATTTTTGCAAATGGTAGGCGAGCAATAAATTCTTCTGATGGTACTAACATTACGGTATTTTCATAATGCTTGGCACTAACCTTACGGGCTAAGTTCTTATCAAACCATCCGGCTTTTGGTGTTGAAGAAAAATGCGGGTAAAGTGTTAAACCCGAAGTAGGCGTAATGTCGACATCAAAATGATAATCAATAATACCGCCGTCGCGATACATGCCTTTAGCTGAGCCTACAATATTTTTAATTCCTTTCATTACTATAGGTATAGAGCCAGAAGCTAGCAAGGCAGAGGCTAAGTTTTGCTTATTAAGTGGCTGATACTGAGTGTTGAAATTATAGTTATCTTTGATGGTTAATTGGCTTTTAGGGTGATGATAAATGTAACGTTGATATTGCTTGGCCAATAGACCACGGTCAACTTGATTGAACGCCATACTGGCAGCTAAGCCAAACATGAGCGGTAATTTATGTTCAAAAGTCGTTAAGCCACGACATTTAGCGACAATAAAATGCGCTTTAAATATTGGGTTGTTGATTATTTCTTCACAGCCGTTATCTCCTAATACGTCATCGAGTAGCGCTACCGCTTTGTCGGTAATTTCATTTGCGTCAGCAGTTTGCGAATAAGTTGTTTGAGAATACAAGGTGGCTAAACGAGTAATGGCGGCGACCGGATCTTTCTGACTCAGGGCGGCAAAGCGAAAGGCACCGGCAGACGAACCGACTAAATTTAATTCAGCTGTCCGGTCTTTGAAATATTCGCCGAACAAAAACTTATCTAACCCAAATAAGGTAAACCATTTAGGGCCACCACTGGCGCCTAACATAGTAGTAAAAAGTTCTTGTTTAAAACCGCGTTGTTGGATGGTTTTTAAGGCATTGCTGCCACAATAAATATCTAGCATGTTTGCCATTGGTAGATAACTTCTCTATTGATTTGATGTTAATTTTTTATTTACGCTACTAATAATCGTGTTTACCAAAACCAGTTTGGCCGATCGGTAAAAATAACGTTTGGTATAGTCGAGTGGCATATTCATCGGTCATGCCTGCGACATAATCGGCAATAATACGGTAAGAATTTTGATCATTTTGTTTGGCATGTTGCCAACGTACAACCGTGCTTTTGGGTAATAAACGCTCGGGATCAGAGGCTAATGCTTCAAATAATTCCATGACAATTTGCTGACCACGATATTCTAATTGTTGAATCGAGGTTTGCTTTATAACATATTGATAAACAAAATCTTTAAATATTTGTAAGGTTTGTGCAGCAATCGGCGGATGGACAGCGTTATTTTTGAGTAATGGTTCGTGAAAATTGGTATTTTTTGTTTCGTTAACGTCAGTCAGTTCGACAGCGGTGATTAAGTAATTCACTAAGCCGCCAATGGCTTCTTTTTGGATGAAACGTTGGCTATCAAATAATTTATCCGTTAGTGTTTCGCTGTATGATTGTATCCATGGCTCATCAAGTTGTTGTAGCTTTTTAATGACGTGCTGATAAAAGTCTTGTTGTGATACTACTCCTGTGACTATGGCGTCTTCTAAGTCGTGAATACCATAAGCTATGTCATCTGCCAGCTCCATTACTGAGCAATCTAATGATTTATAAATAGTTTTCTGGTGACCTTTCATTTTTGTCACCGTCGTTTGAAATTGTCTTCGGTCATGCTCTGAGAGTGGTAAAAGTACCCAATCTATCATTTCAATGTCGTCTTGATATAAGCCTTTTGGCGGATGCCAATTTTCTGCTTTTAGTTGCCTTTTTGACTTAGGTTGCTCCGGCAATGGCTGACATTGTAAGTTATTCAATACTTGCGGGTATTTTATTAAGCCAAGTAAAGTTCGACGGGTTAAATTCATGCCAAAATTTTCGCTAAAAGGCTCTAAGTGGGCGACGATACGAAAGGTTTGGCCATTGCCTTCAAAGCCGCCGTGTTCACGCATCATATAATGTAGAGCAACTTCACCACCATGGCCAAAGGGTGGGTGACCAATATCATGCGCTAAACACAGGGATTCAATTAAACTGTCGTCGTTTGGAAAAAGTTGCTGGCATTGCTGGGGATACTTATTACGAAGTTGCGCAATAATACCTGAGCCGATTTGTGAGGCTTCTAAGGAATGGGTTAAGCGTGTTCGATAGAAGTCACTTTGGCCACTGCCCATCACTTGAGTTTTAGATTGTAGTCGCCGAAATGCCGCTGAGTGCAGTATTCTTGCACGGTCTCGTTGAAAGGGGCTACGGTGATCTTGATGTCGTTTTGCGACTCGCTCTACTCGTCTTGCTAACCAAGGGTTATCCATAATACCTCTACTTTCAATGTTTATTAACAGTATCGCTACATATAGTTTATTATTATTTACAGCGGCTTAATTAGCGTTTAAGTAAAGATAATTGTATTCTTATGGCGATATGAGTACATTACCCAATTTTCTCAGCTAAGCGCAATAGCTAGCGTGTTTTTATCGCACGAAAGTAGCGCAATAATGGAGCATGACTTAAGTGATAGTTGCTTTTAAAACATATCGATTTTTCTTATTCGTTCTTTTTCTTTTGCCTTTAAATGTTGTTATAGCAAACCACAATGTTACCTTAGCTAGCCATCAAGAAATAAAACATAATATCGAAATGCTCGCGGGTTTACCTAAGCCTCCTTTTATCGTAGAAGAAAATGGTACTGGCTTGCAGTTAGATATAATTCGCGAAGCTTTTCTTAGTGTTAATCACAAAGTTCATTTTACTCATGTTCCGCTAGGAAGAAGTATTAGTGGTTTTAAACGCTTTAATGCTGATGGTATTGCAACCTTGCCAATAGATTATCAACATCCGAGTGTATTTGTTTCAAAGCCTTATATCACCTACCAAAATGTCGCCGTGAGTTTGACCGATGGAAATTTATCAATTAAATCTATTAATGAGCTTTCAGGTAAGAGTGTTATCGCTTTTCAAAATGCGAAAAAGTTTTTGGGCGATGATTATAATGCCAGTATCAGCTTGTCGACCGAGTATCGTGAGATAGCCGACCAAGTGCAGCAAATTGAAATGTTATTTTCGCGTCGTACTGAAGTGATCATACTCGATATCAATATCTTCAGGCATTTTGTTAAAACCCATGTTGGTGGTCGATATAATCAAAGTTTTACTGTTCACCCGATATTTGGTGAGCGTGAGTATGCTGCGGGTTTTAATACTAAACAACATCGAGATATATTTGACCAAGGTATTGCTTTAATTAAGGAGCAAGGTGTTTATCAGTTAGTGTTAGATAGATACTTGCAGTAAGGAAGATGAAAATAAGGGCGTATCAGCATTAAGCTACTGATACGCTAAAGTTCTCTGATTAGCTGAGAGCTTAGTTATTTATTGGCAATAAATATCGCACGTTTTGGCGCGGGGTAGCCTTCAATTGTTTTGCTCGCATCATTAGGGTCAAGAAAGTCTTGTAACGACTCAGTGTCTATCCAGTCGGTTTTACGCTGCTCATCTAGGGCGGTAATATCGGTATTTACTACGCGAATATTTTTGAAACCACAGCGTTCAAGCCAGGCACACATTGCATCACAACTAGGTAAAAACCAAACATTACGCATTTTAGCGTAGCGTTCACCTGGTACTAACACGGTATTTTCATCGCCATCAACCACTAAAGTTTCAAGCACTAATTCACCACCTGGTGCTAACTGCGCCTTTAATTGATAAATAAAGTCGATAGGTGAGCGACGGTGATATAGAACGCCCATGGCAAATACTGTATCAAAGGCATTCAGTTCTGGAAGTTGTTCAACGCCTAACGGTAATAAATTAACGTTATCGTCTTGAACGAAGTGCTGAACCGCTTGAAATTGTGTTAAAAATAACTGTGTTGGGTCAATCCCAACAACAAATTTAGCGCCTGCACCACGCATGCGCCATAAGTGATAACCACTACCACAGCCAATATCAAGAACATAACGGTTGTTTAAATCACTTATGTGTGGCGCTAAACGATCCCACTTAAAATCTGAACGCCATTCGGTATCTATATGTAAACCATGAATATGATAAGGGCCTTTGCGCCAAGGTTTGAATTTTTTCAGTAGGTTTTCGATACGTTTATATTCACCATCATTAATATCGTAGCGTTCACCGGCTCGAACCGTTGAGCTAATATCAATGCTTGACGGTGAAGTCTGAGGTAGCGCAGCAAGTGTTTTTTGCCATTGGGCGAATTCGCCATGTAAATGATGTTCTTGCCATTGCGTTAACTGAGCAGGCAAAGTGTTTAGCCAATGATTTAAACGGTTGCCGGCTATTTTTTGGTAAAACTTATTAAATGAAATCATACGATGGGTAACTACTTTATGGCGATCAGAGAGAAGAAATTAAAACATTGAAACCAAGGGGCATTATGATTGAGTCCTGCCTGCTTCAAGCGAGCTAAGTGGGTATCTAAGGTGTCAGTGCGCATCACATTTTCCAAGGCCGTGCGCTTTTGCGCGATTTCTAATTCGCTATAACCATTTGCCCGCTTAAAATCGTGATGCAAGTCGACTAGTAACTCATTACAAACTTGCTCACTATGCGCTATTTTTTCTGAAAGCAATAATAAACCACCAGGTTTTAGGCCCTGAGCTATTTTTGTTAGCAGCTGCTGGCGTTGCTCAGGGGCAATAAATTGTAAGGTGAAATTAAGAACGACCATAGAGGCATTTTTGATTTCTACATCAAGAATATTGTCTTCTATTATTTCGACCGGAGTCTCACCCTTAAAAGCATTTACGTGCATTTTACAGCGTTCAACCATAGCACTTGAACTATCAATGCCGATGATATTGCAATTTTTTGCTGTAATGGCTTTACGCATGGCTAATGTTGCCGCGCCTAAAGAGCAACCTAGATCATAAACATTGCTATTATCAGTAACAAAGCGTTGGCTTAGTCGACCAATGGTATCAATAATAGTATTATAACCTGGTACTGAGCGACTGATCATATCAGGAAAAACTTCAACGACTTGTGCGTCAAATGCAAAGTCTTTGATTTTACTTTTTTTGCTAGAGAAAATTAAATCGGTATCTGATTCTTGCATGATGTCGAAACTATACTAACGTTTAAATTAAAGCGGTATTTTACCTGATATTTTTAATGATAAATACGCTAAAAAAGGTTAACCGGTAAATTATCTATTTTTATGGTATTTGTGATGATTTTGAAGGTTTCGTTGAGTAACAAATTTAATTAGAAAAACAACAATGAGTATATAATTTGCTATTTCGTACTATTCAGCAATTAATGATAATGACGGCGTTGTGTGGTGTTTTTTATGCTACGTCACCATCAGCACAAGACATTAAGCCCTCGTATACAATTGCCATTAATAAAACCTCTTATCCTTATCATTTTATTGATGAAAACTCCCAACCCAATGGCTTGATGATAGATATGTGGAAATTATGGGCAAAAAAACAAGGAGTAGAGGTTGTTTTTGTGCCGATGACTTGGGAGCAAACGATTAATCAAGTCAAAGATGCTGCCATTGATATTCATGCGGGCTTATCTAAAAATGTTGCACGTGAGAGTATTTTGGACTTTAGCGAGGCATTTTTTCCGCAAAGTCGACATTTATTTTTACATCGCTCCATTGCTCATATTCGCCAACTTGAGCAACTCTCGCCGTATGCCGTTGGTGTTGTTGCCGGCTCAAGTCATGAATTAACGATTAAGAAAAAATATCCTTACTTAACGGTACGAAAATTTGTCAATCGTCATGCCTTATATGATGCGGCAATGGCAAATGAAATATTAATTATTGCTGGTGTGGAGAAGCTATCAAAGAATTTCAAAGATTATGCCTTGCTAAATCAAAACTTCCCTGCCTTTGCTCGAATCTCTTATCACACCAATGATTATAGTACTGCGGTAGCGAAAGAGCGCAAGCAGCTACTTGCATTTGTTCAGCAGGGCATCAACAAAATAACAGCGGAAGAAAAGTCGGCAATTGAACGAAAATGGCTAGGTATTGATAAATCCGACAACATGATTACTTTATCTTATTCTGATAAACAAGCGCCATTTTCAAATACTTCGGTGACGGGGAGTGCGCAAGGATTTTTAATTGAACTATGGAAGTTGTGGGCACAAACTAATGGTCTTGAAGTTGAATTCCTTGTTGATGACTCGCCAGAGCTTAACCAACTGACTCAAGGTGCGGCTGATATATATATTGATAATGTTAACGGTAAAGTTAGCGATACCGACGCGCTGCAGGGGCCTATTGTTTACAGTGTCAATTATGGACTTTTTCTAGCAAATGACATTGAGCATATAGAACATATTTCGACATTGTCGAACAAAGTTGTTGGTGTTTTGGCCAATTCCAAGTTTATCAGTGATATTCAAGAAAATATCGGTAATGTTGATATCCGGCAATTTCAGGATTACAAGTCACTATTTGAGGCAGCGGAACAGGGTGAGATAGATGTTATTGCTGGCCAAAGAGATTTAGTTGAGCATTATTTAGTGCAAAATAATCTTCAGTCTTTATTTACCCATTTTGACTCCTATAAGTTTTCTCGACATATTCGCGCGGTATTAAATCCGTCACAGCCAGAATTAGCACAATTGGTTAAAGAAGGTTTTGATGAGATTCCACTAGAGGCGTTAGTGGAGTTAGAAAAAAAATGGAATTTGGATAATTCTTCGGGTTTTTATAAGCGTCAATTAGCCATGTTAAAGCTAACCAAAAGCGAGTCACTGTGGCTTGAGAACCATGGCACGGTAAAATTTGGTATTACAAAAAATTGGCTGCCGGTTGAGTTTGTCGATAACTATGGCGAATTTAGAGGTATTAATATTGATATTTTTGAATTAGTTTCTCAGCGCTTAAATGTTGATTTTAAATTTACTCCTTATAATAATTTTGAGGAGCTTTACCAAGCATTGCTTGCAGGTGATATCGATGCTGTCGGCAGCATTATGGCTACAGAAGAACGACAACAACAGGTACTCTTTACCAATTCTTATTGGAGCATGCCTTGGGTTATTGTTCACCCGAGAGAGTTGGGCAATCAGTTAAATTTAGAAGACTTTAAAGGTAAGTCGCTAGCAATTACTAAAGGTTATTACTTAGTCTCTACATTAAGGAAAGAATTTCCAACTATTTCCTTAAAATTGGTTGATGAAACAGAGGAAGGTTTACTTGCGGTTCAAAAAGGTATGGTTGATGGCTTTATTGATAGTTTGTCTTCGGGTACCGAATTATTAAAACGCGAAAGTATGATCAGCCTCGGGATGTCGGTGCTAGATGAAGTTGACCGAAATGGTAACCATATTGCGGTTAATAAAAATTTACCAATATTAGCCAGTGTTTTAAATAAAGCGGTGTTAACCATTACTGATACTGAAAGCCAACAAATTTATGAAAAGTGGTTTGATATCAGTATTGAAACTGGCTTGGACAAGAATGTTGTTGTGCGTGTGGCAGCACAAGTTGGTGTGCTAATTATCATTATCATCATTATTATTATGGTGTGGAATCGTCGGTTATATTTGGAAATTAAAAACCGAAAACGCCTTGAAGAGCAAATGAAATATATGGCGACTCATGATGATTTAACTGGGCTGGCTAATCGAGTTTTATTAAAAGACCGCCTCAGCAAAGCTATTTCATTTCATCAACGTCAGCAATTATCTATTGCTGTACTGTTTATTGACCTTGACGGTTTTAAAAATATTAATGATAACTATGGTCATGATATTGGCGACGAATTATTGATTGAAGTAGCCACACGTTTAAATGGTTGTGTGCGTGACTCTGATACCGTTGTGCGTTTTGGAGGTGATGAATTTGTCCTCTTGCTTACTGGTCTTCATAACCAAGATGAAGCGGCATATGTTGCTGAAAAAGTATTAAAACTTATTCAACAACCGATTGAATTATCTTCTGCTATTACTGCCACCATAGGCTGTAGCATAGGTATCGCTATGTATCCTGATGATGGTGAATCAGACAATGATTTATTAAAAGTTGCTGACTCGTTAATGTACAAAGTGAAAGCCTCAGGAAAAAATAATTACGTCTTTAATCATAAAGCCAGTTAATCTTTTATTGTCAGGTGACTTTGCCTGACATTGCTTTATAATGTCGGCAATTTTTTATCATTACAAACGGTAGAATTGGCTCAATATTGAATCAATACTCTGCTGATAATCTGAATTTCAAGGTAAATACATGCGCGATCTTTATTGTGGTGAGGTGAATGAGTCTCACATTGGTCAAGAAATAACTTTATGTGGTTGGGTGAACAAACGTCGTGATTTAGGCGCTGTTATATTTTTAGATTTACGTGACCGTGAAGGTATTGTGCAAGTTGTTTATGATCCTGATTTACAAGATGTATTGAAAAAAGCTAATACACTACGTAATGAGTTTTGTGTACAAATTAAAGGTAAAGTTCGTGCTCGCCCTGAAGGCCAAGTTAATAAAGACATGGCTACTGGCGGTATCGAAGTATTAGGTTTAGAGCTGACGATTTTAAATAAAGCAGCGCCATTACCATTAGATTCAAACCAGAAAAACTCAGAAGAGCAACGCTTAAAGTATCGTTACTTAGACTTACGCCGTCCAGAAATGACAGAGCGTATGCGTTTTCGTGCGAAAGTAACATCAGCGGTTCGTGCATCGTTAGAAACACAAGGTTTCTTAGATATTGAAACGCCAATTCTAACGGCAGCAACACCTGAAGGTGCTCGTGACTACTTAGTGCCAAGCCGCACACATAAAGGTCAGTTTTTCGCATTGCCACAATCACCACAATTATTTAAGCAATTGTTAATGATGTCAGGTATGGAACGTTACTACCAAATTGTAAAATGTTTCCGCGATGAAGATTTACGTGCTGATCGTCAGCCTGAATTCACGCAAATTGATATTGAAACGTCATTCATGAGCTCAGATCAAGTAATGCAAGTTACTGAAACTATGATCCGTGAATTATTTCAAACTATGCTTGATGTTGATTTAGGTGAGTTTCCACGTATGCCATATTCTGAGGCTATGTCTCGTTTTGGCAGCGATAAGCCAGACTTACGTAACCCACTAGAAATTGTTGATGTGGCTGACATCTTAAAAGATGTTGAGTTTAAAGTTTTCTCAGGGCCTGCAAACGATGAAAAAGGTCGTGTTGCGGTTATTTGTGTACCACAAGGCGCGTCTAAATTCTCACGTAAAGGTCTTGATGAATTAACTAAGTATGTTGGCATTTACGGTGCTAAAGGCATGCCGTGGTTAAAAGTGAATGACATCGACGCGGGTATGGACGGACTACAGTCACCAATCTTAAAATTCTTATCTGAAGATGCGGCTAAAGCATTACTTGAGCGAACAAACGCTAAAACTGGTGATATTATTTTCTTTGGTGCTGATCAGTACAATGTAGTAAGCGAATCACTTGGTGCATTACGTCTTAAATTAGGTGAAGACCTAGATTTATTACAAGGTGATTGGAAACCACTATGGGTAGTTGACTTCCCAATGTTTGAAGAAGTTGATGGCCACATGCATGCCATTCACCACCCGTTTACGGCACCAACCAATTTAACCGCTGAAGAGTTAGAAGCAAATCCAGTTGGCGCCTTGTCTGACGCATACGACATGGTATTAAACGGCTGTGAATTAGGCGGTGGCTCGGTTCGTATTCATAACCAAGACATGCAAGCAGCAGTATTTAGAATTTTAGGTATCAGTGACGAAGAAGCAGAAGAGAAGTTTGGCTTCTTACTCGAAGCATTGCAGTATGGTGCGCCACCACATGCAGGTTTAGCATTTGGTTTAGACCGTTTAGTGATGCTGATGACCGGGGCAAGTTCAATTCGCGATGTGATGGCATTCCCGAAAACAACGACTGCGGCATGTCCATTAACCAATGCGCCAGGCCAAGCAAATCCAGCGCAGCTAACTGAGCTAGGTATTACCCGCTTGCAAGAAGAGCCAGCAGCAGACGAACAAGCAGAATAATCTTTTGAAAAACATGCATATCAGCAACTAGCTGATAGCAGAGAAATAAAAACGCACCTATAAATGCTCTATTAGCTTTATCGGTGCGTTTTTTTTCATTAGAATTATTTCAGGCATTTAAAAGGCAAACTATTTGTGAGCATAATTTTAGGGATAGATCCCGGATCTCGGCTAACGGGCTACGGTGTTATTAAACAAAATGGTCGAAATTTTACCTATTTAGGCAGCGGCTGTATTAAAGCCATTGCTGCTGGTGATGATTTAGCGCTTCGACTACAAACCATATTTGCTGGCGTTAGTGAACTTATTTTGCAATTTCAACCGGATATGTTTGCCATTGAACAAGTGTTTATGGGCGTAAACCCTGGCGGAGCATTAAAGTTGGGGCAAGCACGAGGTGCAGCTATTGTTGCGGCAACCAATACCGGCCTTAGTATAGCTGAATATTCCGCGAGACAAATAAAGCAGTCAGTTGTTGGCACAGGCGCCGCCGATAAAGCGCAAGTGCAACATATGGTGAAAACTATTCTAAAGCTGCCAGGGACACCGCAGGCCGATGCCGCAGATGCATTAGCCGTCGCTTTGTGCCATGCCCACAGTCACGATTCCATTACTAAAATGTCAGGTCAAGCCAGTAAAACCGTGCGTGGACGTTTACGTTAGCAGTATTTATATCTAGGCGGGTTGCAGATATTGTTATAAAAATATCTTCGATAAACTTTACTGTATAAATATCTAGTGGTATGGTGGCGACATTATCTCTCTAAGTCAAAGGTTTCTGCAGTGATAGGACGTTTACGCGGTATTTTAATTGAAAAAACAGCTCCTGAAATTTTAATTGAATGTCATGGTATTGGCTACGAAGTGACCATGCCAATGACTAGTATTTATGCGCTACCTGAGCTAAATCAGGAAGCTACACTATATACTCACTTTGTCGTGCGAGAAGACGCACAGTTACTGTATGGTTTTGCCAATAAGGTTGAGCGTAAGTTATTTCGACTGTTAATCAAGGTTAACGGCGTAGGGCCCAAGTTAGCATTAGCGATACTGTCAGGAATGTCGGCAGAGCAATTTGTCAGTTGTGTTATTCATGACGACCTAACAACCATAGTGAAAATTCCAGGTGTTGGTAAAAAAACGGCCGAGCGTTTATTGGTTGAAATGCGTGATAGATTAAAAGATTGGCAAACTGATAGCAGCGATGCTTTATCTCATATGATGCCAATGGATGTTAAACAAGAAAATGCTTTTGTTAATGATTCTAAAGGTGATGCTATTAACGCGTTAGTGTCTTTAGGGTATAGTCAACAGCAAGCTGATAAAGCTGTTAAAGCAATATTTAGTGCTGAAAAAAGTAGCGAAGATTTAATTCGAGATGCCCTAAAGGCGATGTTATAAGTATTTACTTATGCATTATTTTTAGAATGAACTGTGAGCAATATTTAAATATAAAGCGTAACTTTCCAAAGTATGATTGTCCAAAGAGTAAACCATGATAGAAGCTGATCGATTAATTGAGCCTGTAGCAAGCCGCGAAGACGAAACGGTTGATAGAGCTATCAGACCAAAAATGTTGTCTGATTATACTGGTCAGGAGCATGTAAAGTCACAAATGGAAATTTTCATTGCCGCGGCATTGAAACGTGAAGAGCCACTTGATCACTTACTTATTTTTGGTCCACCGGGTTTAGGTAAAACCACATTAGCTAATATTGTTGCCAATGAAATGGGTGTTAGTATTCGAACTACTTCTGGACCCGTGCTAGAAAAAGCTGGTGATTTAGCGGCATTACTGACAAATCTTGAAGAAAATGATGTCTTGTTTATTGATGAAATTCACCGCTTAAGTCCTGTTGTTGAAGAAATACTCTATCCGGCAATGGAAGATTATCAACTTGATATTATGATTGGAGAAGGACCTGCAGCTCGTTCCATCAAACTTGATTTACCGCCTTTTACCTTAATTGGTGCGACTACACGCGCTGGCGCATTAACATCACCATTGCGTGATCGTTTTGGTATTGTACAGCGATTAGAGTTTTATAGTACCAAAGACTTAACGGAAATAGTGGTACGCTCTGCGCACTTTTTGAACTTGGAAATTGACCAAGAAGGCGCGTTTGAAGTGGCTAAGCGCTCACGTGGTACGCCTCGAATAGCAAATCGGTTATTACGTCGTGTCAGAGATTATGCCGATGTAAAAACTGGCGGTATCGTTAGTAAGTCAACCGCAGCAAAAGCGTTAGATATGTTAGAAGTTGATAATGAAGGTTTTGACTTAATGGATCGCAAGTTACTTGAAGCCATTATTGATAAATTTGGCGGTGGTCCTGTTGGCTTAGATAATGTCGCGGCAGCTATTGGTGAAGAGCGTGAAACCATTGAAGATGTTTTAGAGCCGTTTCTAATTCAGCAAGGTTTTTTACAAAGAACGCCAAGAGGCCGAATAGCGACCAATAGAGCCTATTTGCATTTCGGTTTGGACTTTCCCGATAAGTAGCTAGTTAGTCATTAACGCTAAAGCATCTTCTGGTGCTTTTATGTTTATGCCTTTATCAAACATTTTTCTTCAAAAAAGAGTAGATCTCGACGTTCCGGTATTAACCTCAAGAAAGACATCCATGTAAGAACTTGTACCTCGATGGACGAGTGGTGGTTGTTTCCGACAAAATTATTGGCTAGATTTTTATTAAAAAAGCTTAGCTAGTTTTCCTATTGGTAAATTTTAGGCAAAAAAAAAGCCCACATAAAACTATGTGGGCCAACTTAGAATGTAAGTTGATAGAAGGAAATTAGTTCCCAGGAAATATGTCAGAGAGAAAGGTAAATTACCTATTCAAAATTAATGGGCTATTGGGGAATATTTATCAGCGAAATAAATATTCTGCGCTAGCTCAGAAAACAAGAGTATTCTAGTCCGATGAGTAAAAATGGACAAACGAAATAAATTTATATTAATCATTAGAAAAACTAATGCGAAGGCATAATGGCAATAATCATAGTTTGACTTGCTTATAGCGTCGCCATTTGGTGACAAATAATGAAATATATTAAGCAGATTAAATTAATTCGTAAATATTGCAGAAATTGTTACAAAGAATGCCGCTAAAGCCTTGTGGCACGTGAGCTTTATCTATTAAGATAGGCTCATAAATTTTTGATTAACATATTCGAAGAGATTAATGTCGTTAAGTAGTCACCAGCACGCGATTCGCGTTTATTACGAAGATACCGATGCTGGCGGCATAGTGTATTATGCTAATTATTTAAAGTTTTTTGAACGTGCTCGAACAGAATGGTTGCGGGCGCTTGGTATTAATCAATCAATATTTTTAGAACAAAACATAGGCTTTGTGGTCACAAAGGTAGAAATGGATAATAAGGCATCGGCGAAACTCGATGATTTGTTGACAATTACCACAATAATAAGCCGATTAAAGTCCGCTAGTTTGGTATTTTCTCAACAACTTGTTAATCAACATCAGCAAATTTTATGTACTGCTGTTATCAAAGTTGCTTGTGTCAATTTGTCTATTGCTAAACCCTGTATTATCCCCAAAAGCATATTAGGAGCATTAAAACGTGTCAGCTGAACTTTCATTTTTTGATTTATTTATTGAAGCTAGTCTTTTAGTTAAACTGGTGATGTTGACCTTATTAGGTTTTTCCATTGTCTGCTGGGCAATGATCTTTCAACGTCGTAAAGTGTTAAATGCCGCCCGTGAACAATTACAAAGTTTTGAAGATAAATTTTGGAGTGGTGCAGATTTAAGCAAGCTATATAGTGAAGTTTCAGCTAAAGAACAGGTTGACGGTATTGAAAATCTTTTTGTCGCAGGTTTTCGTGAATTTGCTCGCCTTCGTAAAAGCCATGCTTATTCACCACAAATCATTGTTGACGGAACACATCGTGCAATGCGAGTTGCTTTGTCACGAGAAGTTGATAGTTTAGAAACCCATTTACCATTTATGGCCACGGTTGGTTCTATTAGCCCTTATATCGGTTTGTTCGGCACAGTTTGGGGTATTATGAATTCATTTATTGCTTTAGGAGCCGTTGAACAGGCAACACTTGCCATGGTTGCTCCCGGTATTGCCGAGGCCTTGATTGCTACCGCAATGGGCTTATTTGCAGCAATTCCAGCGGTTATGGCATTTAACCGTTTTAGCCATAATGTAGAAAAGCTTGAAAATAGCTATGGCAACTTTATGGAAGAGTTTTCAAGCATCTTACAAAGACAAACAACAGCGGAACAACAAGCGTAAGGTTGGAATTAGCTTATGTATAATCGAGTTAGGCGTCGAAAAGTCGCTGAGATAAATGTCGTTCCGTATATCGACGTTATGTTAGTTCTGTTGATCATTTTTATGGTTACCGCCCCTTTGATCACACAAGGGGTTAAAGTGGACTTACCGCAAGCGGATGCGGAGCCATTAAGTAAAGATAGTAAACCGCCATTGGTTGCATCTGTTGATGCCGAAGGAAATTATTATTTGGCGGTTGGTACTAGTAAAAATGAGCCTATGTCGGCAGAAGAAGTCGCGACACTGGTAGCGGCTCATTTAAAAGTTGAGCCAGAAACACCTGTAGTGGTTAATGGCGATGGTGCGGTTTCTTATGATGCGGTCATTCAATTGATGGTGTTGTTACAGCAAGTTGCAGGTGTCCCTTCTGTGGGGTTAATGACAGATACGCCGGAGAATAAATAAGTGTCATCGAAGTACTCTATTCCTATTGCGTTAAGTTTAGTTATGCATGTTGCCTTAGCTATGGTGTTGTTGTTTGGTGATTTTTCTTCATCGCCTAAACCAACACCAACTGCTGTGCAAATGGAGCCTATTCAAGCGGTAGCAATTGACAAAAGTAAAGTTGAAGCACAGATCAATAAGATTAAAAAACAAAAAGCAGACGACGCTAAAAAAGTTAAAGATCTTGAAAAGCGTGTTGCTGCGGCAAAAAATAAGCGTCTAAAAGAAGAGCAACGTATAAAGAACCTTGAAAAGCAGCGTAAGAAAAAAGAACAAGAGAAAAAAGCTGCTGATACTGCGGCTAAGAAAGCTAAAGCGAAAGCTAATGCCGCTGATAAGTTGCGTAAGCAAAAAGAGCGAGAGAAAAAACAGGCTGACAAAGCTGCGGCTGATGCTAAAGCTAAGCGTTTAAAAGAAGAGCAAGCGGCGAAAAAGGCAGAGCAATTGCGGAAAAAGAAAGCGGCTGAACGCAAACGTAAAGAGCAAGAAGCCCGTGAACGAGCGGCAGAACAAAAGTTGCTAGAACAACAAATGGCAGAAGAGATGGCCAGTCGCCAAAAAGCTCGACGACAACAAATGATGAGCGAAATTGGTCGATTCACTGCGTTAATCACGCAAACCATAAAGCGAAATTTAATAACTGATCGCAGTACCATGGAAGGTAAGTCTTGTAAATTGAGTATTAGTCTTGCACCATCAGGCTTCGTCACTAATGTTGTAACAGGTCAGGGTGACAGAACGGTTTGTGAAGCGGCTAAAAATGCCGTTTACAAAGCGGGAACTTTACCTGTGTCAAAAGACCCAGAAGTGTTTAAAGAAATGAGAACTATCAGCTTAACGGTAGCACCAGACAAATTTAATTAAGTTTTGTATTTATTAGGAACATAACGAACCCTATGAAAAAAGTAACCTTATTTGTACTACTCTTCGTCGCTTTGATATCGAAGCAAGCAATGGCCACTTTAGAGATTGTAATTACCGAAGGTGTTGACGGCGCAAGACCAATAGCAGTTGTACCGTTTAAATGGACAGGCACAGGGCAAATGCCAGAACGTTTATCTAAAGTCATTAGTGATGACTTATTACGCAGCGGTAAGTTTAGCCCAATTAACGAGTTACGCTTTCCTCAATCACCTCATGATGATAGTGAGATTGATTATGCAGCATGGGCTGGTGAGGGGGTTGAGGCAATTGTTATTGGTGAGATAAGTGAATCATCAATAGGTCGTTACCAAGTAAAGTATCAATTAGTTGATGTTATTCGCGGTCAAGTAACCGGCGGACAAACACAGATGCTAAGTAATGGTGAACTGGTTCGTACTTCTGATCATGTCCTAGATGAAAGCACGGTTGAAATAGGTGCTGATCAGTTTCGCCGATACGCGCATCGAATTAGTGATGTTGTTTATGAGAAATTAACCGGCACTCGTGGTGCATTTTTAACTAAAATTGCTTATGTTATTGTTCGAGATCAAGGAGAATACCCTTATCAGCTTGTTATTGCCGACTATGACGGCTTTAATGAACATGTGCTATTGAGCTCAAGAGAACCACTAATGTCGCCAGCTTGGCACCCTAATGGTAACCAGTTAGCTTATGTGACCTTTGAAAATCGTCAAGCCCAGATACATGTTATCGATATTTATTCTGGACAACGTAATTTAATTAGTTCATTTGAGGGAATAAATAGTGCGCCGCGGTGGTCACCTAACGGAAAGCAACTGGCTATGGTGTTATCTAAAGACGGTAATCCAGAGTTATATGTGATGGATGTTGCCAGTAAGAAATTACGTCGAATTACTCGTCATCGTGCTATTGATACTGAGCCAAGTTGGACTCCAGACGGAAATTCATTAGTATTTAGTTCAGAACGGGGTGGAAAAGCGCAGCTATATCGCGTAAATTTAGTCGATGGTAAAGTTAGAAGGTTAACTTTTGATGGCGAAATGAACCTAGGGGGTTCATTAACGCCAGACGGAAGACAGTTAGTTATGGTTAATCGCACCCGCGGTCAGTACCATTTAGCTAAACAAGAATTTGATTCAGGGACTTTCCAAGTGTTAACGAAAACACGCTTGGATGAGTCTCCAAGCATTTCGCCAAATGGTGGGATGATAATTTATAGTACGTTACACAATAACCGTCAGGTATTGAGTTTAGTTTCTGTAGATGGAAGATTTAAGGCTAGATTGCCAGCTTTAAATGGTGAAGTGAAGTCACCTTCATGGTCACCGTTTTTATAATAATTATTAGTAATTTAATTTGTAAATAATAAGGACACATAAAATGCGCTTGAATAAAACAGTAAAGGCCCTAGCGGTTGTTTTACCTATTATGGCTTTATCGGCTTGTAGTTCATCTGACTCAGCTAGCGAAGATGCTAGTGCGGTGCAAACTAACGAAGCAGCAATGGCTGAGCAAAAAGCTCGTGAAGAAGCTGAACGTGTAAAAGTAGCCGCAATGCAAAAAGCTGAAGAAATCAAAGCTCAGAAAGAACGTGAAATTGAGCGTTTACGCTCAGAGCATATCGTTTATTTCGATTTTGATAAATCATCTGTAAGTGGTGAATTTGCCGCTGTTTTGGAAGCGCATGCTAAATTCTTAAACGAAAATTCAAATGTAAACGTATTAATTGAAGGTCATGCCGACGAACGTGGTACGCCAGAATACAATATTGCCTTAGGCGAACGTCGTGCAAAAGCGGTTGAAACCTTCTTAGAGAACATGGGCGTTTCAGCTTCACAACTTAGCACAGTAAGCTACGGTGAAGAAAAGCCTATGGTTAAAGATCGTAGTGAAGGCGCGTTTGCTAAAAACCGTCGTGCAGTATTGGTTTACTAATCAGGTAATACAATGAAACCCAATAGCATTCTATTCGGGATGTCCTTTGCTGTTGCTGCAAATATTGCAGTAGCGGCAGAACCCGCTCCTGTTATTGAAGTTACCGCCGGTTCTACCGTAAGTGGTACAACTTCAAGCTTAAGCGAACAGCTTGGCAGCCTCGAACGTAAGTTAGACGCGCGTAATCGAGCACAAGTTAATGTTCAACGCC
This sequence comes from Colwellia sp. SU-HH01172, assembly GCF_057553355.1. Classification (NCBI taxonomy): domain Bacteria; kingdom Pseudomonadati; phylum Pseudomonadota; class Gammaproteobacteria; order Alteromonadales; family Colwelliaceae; genus Colwellia; species Colwellia sp. SU-HH01172. Next base: position 350,834 of record NZ_BAAJMB010000005.1, read on the forward strand.
AACTTGATGAACTGCAAAATGAAGTGAATGAATTGCGCGGTATTACCGAACTTCACACTTATCAATTAAGCCAAGTATTAGATCGTCAGCGTGAGTTATATCAAGAACTTGACCGACGTGTATCCGAAGCATTAAAACCCGCTAATCAAGTTCCCGCGGCTTTAGTTGCTCCTTCAGATAATGCTGGTGGGGTAAATTACAGTAGCAATTTAACTGAAAATGAAGCTTATGATCGCGCCGTTAATATGGTACTTAAAGATAAGCGTTACGAACAGGCGATCCCTGAGTTTGAAGCGTTTAATCAAAAGTATCCTAATTCAAGTTATGCTGCGAATGCACATTATTGGTTAGGGCAGTTATTGTTCAATAAGGGAGAGTTAGCCAAAGCTCGTCAAGAGTTTGATGTGGTGGTAACTCAATTTCCAGATTCAAGTAAACGTAGTGATGCTATGTTAAAGCTTGCCATGGTTGAACAAAAAGAAAATAACTCTGCTAAAGCGATAGCCATTTATCAGAAGCTATTAGCGGAATACCCTAATTCAAGTGCGGCTAAACTAGCACAACCTAGATTAAAAAGCTTAAAACAGTAAAAGTTGCTGCTATGTTATCCGTTTTGCTGTCTTTTTGTTCGAACGGTTAATAAAGTTTAAAAAAGCTTAAAATTGTTGTTGCACTTAAAATTTTTATGAGTATTATATGCCCCGCGTTGGACGAGTAGCTCAACGTGAACAAATGTCGGTCGTTAGCTCAGTTGGTAGAGCAGTTGGCTTTTAACCAATTTGTCGAAGGTTCAAATCCTTCACGACCGACCACTTTCTTTACCAAGGTAAGTGTTTGGCATTTGTTTTAGAGTATATATCGGTCGTTAGCTCAGTTGGTAGAGCAGTTGGCTTTTAACCAATTTGTCGAAGGTTCAAATCCTTCACGACCGACCACTTTTCTTATTTTAAGTTAAAGTGACAATGAATTTATTTCTTATAAATTCATCTAAAAAATTGAAAGTAGTTTATCGGTCGTTAGCTCAGTTGGTAGAGCAGTTGGCTTTTAACCAATTTGTCGAAGGTTCAAATCCTTCACGACCGACCACTTTTGATTATCTTGAACAACTCTTAGTTCCTTATCTGAAAAATTTATTCTACTTCTATTCTATTCTTATCTTAATCTGATCTTAACTAGGATATATTCTTAGTACACATTTAAGCTTCTTTATTTTATAATTCACGCGATTTTTAGGTACTCATCGAGATTACACATGACACAAGCAAATTTAGCCGTAGACTTTGATTTTCAATTTCCGCAAAAACCAGCAACATTAAGTGCTGCAGAGCGTGAAGAATATAAAACACGTATTAAAGCTTTATTGAAAGAAAAGAATGCTGTGCTTGTTTCACATTATTACACTGATCCAGAGATTCAGGCATTGGCTGAAGAGACTGGCGGTTGTGTCGCTGACTCTCTCGAAATGGCAAGATTTGGTAATAACCACCCCGCAGAAACTTTGATCGTGGCTGGTGTGCGCTTTATGGGGGAAACTGCAAAAGTGCTAACGCCAGAAAAAACCGTTGTGATGCCGACATTAGAAGCAACCTGCTCGTTAGATCTGGGTTGTCCAATTGAAGAGTTTAATGCTTTTTGCGATCAACACCCAGATAGAACTGTGGTTGTTTATGCGAATACATCGACTGCGGTAAAAGCTCGTGCGGACTGGATTGTGACTTCTTCCTGTGCATTAGAAATTGTTGAACACTTAGATGAACAAGGCGAAAAAATTCTTTGGGGACCGGATCGTCATTTAGGCGCTTATATAGAAAAGCAAACCGGTGCCGATATGATCATGTGGCAAGGGGCTTGTATTGTTCATGACGAGTTTAAAACCAAAGCACTAAAAGATATGAAGCATCTCCATCCTGATGCTGCCGTTCTTGTTCACCCTGAATCACCATACGAAATTGTTGAATTAGCAGATGCGGTTGGCTCAACTAGCCAGTTAATTAAAGCAGCTCAAGAATTACCAAACAAAAAATTTGTTGTGGCAACTGATCGTGGTATTTTCTACAAAATGCAACAATTATGTCCTGATAAAGAGTTTTTTGAAGCGCCTACTGCAGGTGAAGGCGCAACATGCCGTAGTTGTGCGCATTGTCCTTGGATGGCGATGAATGGGCTACACGAAATCGAGCAAGCATTATTAAATCCTCAAGGCCGTGAAGTATTTGTTGATATGTCATTACGCGATGGCGCATTAAGATCGTTAGATCGCATGCTAAGTTTTAACGCAAAACTTAATAAAAATAAGTAAGAATTGAGTTTGTTGCTTGTAAAATGAGCAACTACTTTAACTTTACTTAAATTAGGTTGCGCTGCTAAGAATATTTCCATACCATAGCGCAGCTTATGACAGAGAGCTAAATCGTGTAGAAAGCACGTTAACATATCTGAATTATTTATATGGTGAGGTGTCCGAGTGGCCGAAGGAGCACGCCTGGAAAGTGTGTAAGGCGCAAGCCTTCGAGGGTTCGAATCCCTCCCTCACCGCCATATTGCGTATAACTACTTTATAATAGTTATATAATTAAAAGCCGCTACTGTGTTAGCGGCTTTTTTGTATCTAATCTATTTTGCTAGGCTATTACATATTTAGGTATTTAAAGTAATGGCTAGTTAAGTAAAATTCAAAATGTAGTTCCAATAAATAGTATTCATTACTCAGCGAATAAGTGATTAGATTTTACTCAGCGAATAAGTGATTAGATTTTACTCAGCGAATAAGTGATTAGATTTTTCTTTATTGGTATCGTTTCTAACATATTTTAATTAAAACTATGCTATTTATGTAAGCTCTGCTCCATTTTGTACAAATAAAAAGCAAACAAACTTGTTTCTGCAAAT